>NZ_OEPV01000026.1 GCF_900240225.1 Dysgonomonas massiliensis
GCTTCTCCTTGTTATAGACAACAACCAACTTCTCAGAGTAGACTTTGACTTCAACCATTTTACCTACCAGGGTGTCTGGAACCGAGTAGTGTGAACCTTTCTTACAGATGGTAGACCATTTATCTACCTTAAAGGTTTCCCACTCAAAGCACCCCATCTCATTGCTACAGTAAGTTAATGCAGCCAGATCAGCAGCCAGACTCACTTGTTTGTCGCTGGTAGAAGGACTGCCCACTTCCTTATTCATTCGCTCACAGGTAGCCATCAGCTGTTCTTGAGCATCTTCCAGGGTATTGAATCGTAAGTTAACACAGAACGCCTTGCGCCGGACATACTCCACCGAGCGTTCCACGTGTCCTTTCTCCCATCCGGCACGGATATTACAGAAGCGATAATGGTAGCGATAGAAGTTGCTTAGGCGAAGCAAGGCATCGGTAGGCTTTTTCTCTGCTCCAACGAACTCTTTGATAGCTACCCGCATATTATCATAGACCATCACCGCAGGTACACCGGACACTCGGGCGAAGAAGTTGCGGTGAGATTCCATAAAGGCCAAGGTATCCTGATGTCGAAAGAGCCAGCCATAACGTCCATTACTGTGGCTGAAGGTGAAGACAGCCATATACAGTCGTTGGAGCTTCCCCCCAAGATAAAGCTTAACTTCTCCCCAGTCAAACTCACAGGCTTCTCCCGGAGGGTAATAACCCCGAACAAAAGCCTCACCGCCTTGATCCTTCTTTAAACTATTGGACTCTTTGATGTATTTACAAACGCCCGAGTAGCTGACTTTAAAACCTTTGTCAAGAACGAACTCATAAATATCTTTACCCAGCATACATTGCTTTTTAAGACCAATAGAGCGCTTTTGTGCATTCTTCTGAAGACAATCATCAATAAGATCTTTGAGAACACCTGTGATAACTCTGCGCTTACGCCCGGAACTGTCGTAACGAGGAGCACAACTAAGAAGTGTTTCCAGAGAAGCTTCCTGATCTGAGCTTTCTAAGGTAGCTTCATACTCCGCAA
>NZ_OEPV01000025.1 GCF_900240225.1 Dysgonomonas massiliensis
TAACGTGAGTTCGATATAAGAAAATGATTTTAGAAGATAGTCAATTGGCTATCTTCTATTATATCTACCCTAATCGAAGGCTTTTTCGGTAAGAAACTATATGCTAATAATCCGGCAATCAGATTGGTCAAGAAGTTTGCAAACGAACGGTGTCTTGTATGTTCTATCTGACAGATGTTTTTCAACTCATCGTTCACCGACTCAATAATAGCTCTTTTACGAAGCATTATCCTGTCTTTAAGAGGTAATTCTCCTCTCATGTTGTTTCTTAGCTTATAAACCAGATGAATCCCATCGACAAATAATATATCAGCCAATCTTTGAGAGATATAGCCTCTATCTGCATAGAGTTTCCCAAAAATATTCTTGACAAAGCTTTCCATCTCTAGCGGTTCTCTATCATCCACATTGCCTCTGGTAATCAAAAAGCTTAATATCTCACCTCTGTCGTTGATTATCAAGTGTAGCTTAAATCCAAAGAACCAACCCATCGTACTTTTACCTTTGCAGGCAATGCCGTCAAATACTTTATGTTGCCATTCCCGTTTAATATTGCAGACATCCAATGTTGTTGAGTCTACAAAACTGATACCTGTGCATTTTCCCATGCGACAAGTTTTCAAGAATAACACCAGAGGCAGAAGGACTCGTTGTTGAAGTTCTACAAAGCGATTATAAGAAACTAATTGGGGGAATTCGCTGCTCATATGTTTGCAAACATAAAACAAATAATAAGCTTTCAGATTTCTCATTCCGCTTAAATGAAAAGCTATCAGGATAGTCATTACTTCACTATCCGATAAACGCTTAGGTTTATTGCGATACTTTTTACCATTGTTTTCACGCAAAGCATGTTTTGGATAATAAACTTCAAAATCTGAGGTAAATTCATCACATAAATAGAAAATATCTGTAACTTCACAAAGACTTAGCATAATAGAATGTTTTTTGATTTAAAACTTTGAATGTTAGAGACTTAAAGTTAATCAACTTTCTTCTATTATGCTAGTTATTAAGAACTTATCTTATGTCGAACTCACGTT
>NZ_OEPV01000024.1 GCF_900240225.1 Dysgonomonas massiliensis
TGTATATAATAAATGAAAAGTATACCACAATGGATTTGAAAAGTATACCGGTAAGGAAGGATTTTCAAAGAACGTAAAAGAGTTATATGTTAGTCTCTCTTGCTAACATTTTTTCAGTTTCTTTAACTCTATAGGACTGCCCATTCATATTGATCAGATAAGCTTTATGAGTTAACCTATCAACCATTGCTGCTACAAGGACTTTGTCTTTGACTATTTCTCCCCATCTGTTGAACGCCAGATTTGTAGTGATGATGGTAGCTTTCTTTCCGGCTCTCAGGGATAAATGATTAAATAAGAGTTCCCCACCTTCTTTATCACAACTGACATATCCGAACTCATCACAGATGACCATGTCATATCTCTGGAATCGTATTTCCAGCTGTCTGAGACTCTTCTGTGAGCGGCATTCCCTGATTTGGGTCAGCAGATGTGGGACAGAGGTAAAAAAGACAGTATATCCATCCAGACATGCTTTTATACCTAAGCCTATGGATAAATGAGTTTTTCCTGTTCCCGGATTTCCACAGAAGACGATATTACGTCCTTCCTTGATAAAATCCAGCGTTTCGAGTTCCGGCAAAGCTGTTTGTGCATCTCTGGGTAGTTCCTCCCTTACAAGCTCTTGTAAGTACTTTAGTTCAGGGAATCCCGCTCTTCTGACACGTTGCTTGCGTCTGTTTTCGGTACGAACTTCGACCTCTTTAGCCAGTATTTGGTAGATCAGCGTACGGTAAGTCCAGTTCTGCTCGGTTCCCAATGTAATAAAATCATCGAGTTCATCCCGCATGACAAGCATCTTGAGCTCTCTTGCATACTCGATGGTTAATTCTTTTTCAGATAGATTTTCCATTTTTGATTGTTTAAATTAATGCTTATACGTGTTATTATTAAACGTTCCCTGATTATCCATGATCTGCGATAGATCCATTAGTATCTTAAAGGCTCCCTCTTCAATATCAGAAGATTGTTCCTCTCTGATTTGTGGATGCTGCACAGTGCCGCTATCAGGCTCAGATTCTGTCAGGGCATGCATCAGCGTTTTAATCTGATCAGCCGATACACTTCGCAATCCTCGCTTTCTCAAGTCCTGATAAGCCATTAATATATCCTGATCGGTAAAGCCATGATCGTGTGCATATTGTAGCAGGAAGACAAAATCTTTGGGCTTGTCGGCAAATTGTCTGTTAAAGAGTTCTTGGATCTGCTTTGGCATCTGTCTGAGAGCCAGTGAGCCATGAACAGCTCCCGGTTTACGAAGCAATGTCCTGAGATAGTGTTCCAACTTGACACTCCATCCGGGCGTTCCATAAATACGTTCATGTACAGCCTGCTTCTCCTTGTTATAGACAACAACCAACTTCTCAGAGTAGACTTTGACTTCAACCATTTTACCTACCAGGGTGTCTGGAACCGAGTAGTGTGAACCTTTCTTACAGATGGTAGACCATTTATCTAC
>NZ_OEPV01000023.1 GCF_900240225.1 Dysgonomonas massiliensis
AAAACAAAGAGATCATTGACATAGTTATAAGAAAATATAGATACATACAAAGCGTGTAGTACATATAAGTATTACATATCAATTCCTACCCGGCTTTGATCTTTTGGATTGAAGCAAGGTAATAACGAGCCACGAAGGATTTAATAAAAAGATATACAAAGAAGAGTTTGATCCTGGCTCAGGATGAACGCTAGCGACAGGCCTAACACATGCAAGTCGAGGGGTAACATGGGCGTAGCTTGCTACAACTGATGACGACCGGCGCACGGGTGAGTAACGCGTATGCAACCTACCTACTACAGGGGAATAACCCGGAGAAATTCGGACTAATACCGCATAATACAGGGGCACCGCATGGTGATATTTGTTAAAGATTTATCGGTAGTAGATGGGCATGCGTTCCATTAGCCAGTTGGTGAGGTAACGGCTCACCAAAGCAACGATGGATAGGGGAACTGAGAGGTTTATCCCCCACACTGGAACTGAGACACGGACCAGACTCCTACGGGAGGCAGCAGTGAGGAATATTGGTCAATGGGCGAGAGCCTGAACCAGCCAAGTCGCGTGAAGGAAGACTGCCCTATGGGTTGTAAACTTCTTTTATAGGAGAGTAAAAAACATTACGTGTAATGTATTGCAAGTATCCTATGAATAAGCATCGGCTAACTCCGTGCCAGCAGCCGCGGTAATACGGAGGATGCGAGCGTTATCCGGATTTATTGGGTTTAAAGGGTGCGCAGGCGGATTTGTAAGTCAGCGGTGAAATCTCCAGGCTCAACCTGGAACCTGCCGTTGAAACTGCAGATCTTGAGTATGGATGAAGTAGGCGGAATTCGTTGTGTAGCGGTGAAATGCTTAGATATAACGAGGAACTCCAATTGCGTAGGCAGCTTACTAAGCCATAACTGACGCTCAGGCACGAAAGCGTGGGTATCAAACAGGATTAGATACCCTGGTAGTCCACGCCGTAAACTATGATTACTAGTTGTTTGCGATAGACCGTAAGTAACTAAGCGAAAGCGATAAGTAATCCACCTGGGGAGTACGCCGGCAACGGTGAAACTCAAAGGAATTGACGGGGGCCCGCACAAGCGGAGGAACATGTGGTTTAATTCGATGATACGCGAGGAACCTTACCCGGGCTTGAAATATACCTGACCGACCTTGAAAGAGGTTTTCTAGCAATAGCAGGTATGTAGGTGCTGCATGGTTGTCGTCAGCTCGTGCCGTGAGGTGTCGGCTTAAGTGCCATAACGAGCGCAACCCTCATCGTTAGTTACTAACAGGTTAAGCTGAGGACTCTAGCGAGACTGCCATCGTAAGATGTGAGGAAGGTGGGGATGACGTCAAATCAGCACGGCCCTTACGTCCGGGGCGACACACGTGTTACAATGGATGGGACAGCGGGAAGCTACCTGGCGACAGGATGCTAATCTCCAAACCCATTCCCAGTTCGGATTGGAGTCTGCAACTCGACTCCATGAAGCTGGATTCGCTAGTAATCGCGCATCAGCCATGGCGCGGTGAATACGTTCCCGGGCCTTGTACACACCGCCCGTCAAGCCATGGAAGCTGGGGGTATCTGAAGTACGTAACCGCAAGGAGCGTACTAGGGTAAAACTAGTGACTGGGGCTAAGTCGTAACAAGGTAGCCGTACCGGAAGGTGCGGCTGGAACACCTCCTTTCTGGAGATGGTTCGTAATATAAAGGAAATGATCTAAGGATCGCCTGATAGTAATACGGACTACACGCTAAGTATTGTATTTAATAAAAAGACTTATGACTATAAATATATACATCTTGAAGCTGTAGTAACTAACAGTAAAGATTTGAATAGAAAGATGTAATGCCAGTCCTATAGCTCAGTTGGTTAGAGCGCTACACTGATAATGTAGAGGTCGGCAGTTCAAATCTGCCTGGGACTACA
>NZ_OEPV01000009.1 GCF_900240225.1 Dysgonomonas massiliensis
TTGAAGCTGTAGTAACTAACAGTAAAGATTTGAATAGAAAGATGTAATGCCAGTCCTATAGCTCAGTTGGTTAGAGCGCTACACTGATAATGTAGAGGTCGGCAGTTCAAATCTGCCTGGGACTACAACACAAATAGAAAGATGAAATGAATAAGATAAGAGCTATAAATCAAACGGTTTATAGCTCTTTTTCGTTTCAAAGACCTACCGCAAAATATTTCAAAGAACATTCCCTTTTCTACATAGATAATCAGCCCTAAACTTTATTGGATATTTTTAGTATTATATTTAATTGTTAATCGCTGTCCCTCTAGGAATATAGTAAGTAGATAGTCTTCATCAGAAATAGGGTCTATAGCTGTTTGTTTCTCTACGATTTTTCTATTCAGATTATGTTGTTCTAAGAAAGCCTTATCTTGCCCAATCTGATAGAGTAGTTGCTTACGTTTTTTCTTGTCCAAAGTCTCTTTCCAGAATCCATGTGGGCGATTATTAAAGCAGCTATAATAATCAGCTCTTAGTTCTTCGAATAGATCAATACCTCTTGACTCAATGAAAGCATTCAAGTAACGGAATAAGTCTTCGAGTTGATATCCTCGGTGAGGATAATTATTTTGCTCATAGAAATGCGCTATTTCATCGAATAGTTCGAAATATCTGCCTCTGTATTGATTCTCAATCAAACTATTCATTGTCAGCTGAAAGCGACCGCTATTCCAAAACTTCTCTAATGCATGTTCTGCTTTATGTATACGATCCAATTCTTTACGAGTGATATCATTGTTGCATATAATCTCATAAGGTGCTTGTTCATCATACTTATATCCGTATTTATCTGCGAATCGTCTCAAATTAGTGCCTCTGAGCATTTTCAAGAATCCAAGTTGAACTTCTTTAGCTCGAAGCGCGAAAACGTCGTTAAACGACTTCGCAAAGCGATCAAATGTCTCGTAAGGAAGACCGGCAATTAAATCGAGATGCAGATCAATTTTACCACCGTCCATCAGCTTCTGTACATTCGAATATAGCAGCGGAAAATCCTGCTTACGCTTTACAGCCAAATTTGTTGGCTCATAAGTAGATTGTATACCAACTTCGAATCGAAAGTAATTCTTCGGCAGATTTTTGTTCAGATAGTCGATCATTTCATCTGTAAGCAAGTCTGCGTATATCTCAAATTGACAGCTCAGATTCGGTCTGTGATTCACAATTAGATAGTCGAAAACATTCGTCGTATGGTTTTTATTCAGATTGAATGTTCGGTCAAGGAATTTGATTTGTTTGGCTCCGTTTTTGATCAGGTATCCCAGATTCTCAGTAATATACTCATTTGGGAAATACCTGACTCCTTTCTCTAACGACGAAAGACAATACTGACATTGATACGGGCAACCGCGTGATGATTCAAAATAAACCATTCGGTTCTTCAGATTCTCTTTATCTTCTTCCAACTGATACGGCGAATCGAGCTTCGACAAAGCTACTATATTAGCTTGTGCAATCTTACGGCTAATGAAATTGCGAGACGAAACTCCGTCGATCTCGGTAGATGTGTCATTCTCGATCGCTTGAATCAGATCTCCCAGAACAAACTCGCCTTCACCACTGATAACGTAATCTATCCTCCAGTTATCGATAAAGAAATCGGGTTCGTAACTTACTTCCGGGCCACCTACTATGACGATGAGTTCAGGTCGTTGCTCTTTCAGTTTGTCGATTAATTCTTTGGTATGATTGACGTTCCAGATAGAAACACTTATACCCAATATGTCGCAATCGGTAGCTAAAAGTTCATCCACTATTGTCGGAATCTTCTCTTTGATTGTGTATTCACGAAACGAAATGTCGAATCGATCTTTATTAGCTACGTATAACCATCTAAGAGCCAGGGAAGTATGTATATACTTGGCGTTGAGCGTTGTTAGAACCGTTTTCATTCTGAATCTGTCTGTTGATCATGCAAAGTTAGTATAAAAGACGGTCTTTCGGAAAAAGTAACACTTTACTACAGATTTTATTTGTTCTGAATTCGTGACTCTTGATGAATTTTTTGATAGAAGCGAGCCAAAGTCATTGCTTCCTCGCTATTACGAGGGGTAATCATTCCTCCTTTTTTGATTTTGTTAGTTGCCTCAAGACTTGGATTTCTCTCAGATTTCCTAGTCTTAGCATTTTGAATCAGATTATTGAGAGAAGTGATACTCGGTTCCCGTTGTTTGGTTTTTACAACTTTCTTTTTTAATATCATCTCCGAATCGTCATACGAAGAAGGTTCGTAAGTATATGTAGTTTCTTCAACAGTGTAACCTGCTATCCGTTCGCGAAGAGTTTGTCTGGCCAAAGCTAGCAATTCGTCATAAGCACGATCGCGTGCTTCTTCGACAGCTTGAGCAAATTCTGGCTTAGTTTTTATCCACTCATAAAATGTCTTACGATTAATTCCAACCGAATTGCAAACATCAGTTACCGACATATCATTCTCCAATAATTCCGAAATTATCTCTACAAGTTTTTTGCTGTATTTTGCCATAGTTTTTTTTGTATAGATAATTTTTTTGTTTTCTCTTTAAACTATTTGTGCCTCTTTGCGTTATATATGTAAATTATTTTAGTCATTCTGTAATTGTTTTTTCTGAGATTAGGACGTTATCTTATTGGGATATTCTGCTCCTTTATCAATTTAAAATTGATATTTAGATTTTCAGATGTTATTATAAGTTATTAATTCTGGATATGAATAATAAACATACTTTGTTACTTGTAGTGTTGTATTTTTTTCTAGTTCTTCCAATAATGCAAACTAATGCTCAGGTGACAATAGGTAGCCTGCAAGAGCCTAATAGAGGAGCAATCTTAGATTTGAAAGAAGAAGGTTCTACCATCCGAGGTTTAGGAATGCCTCGTGTTATGCTCAAAGATTTGAATAAACTGACAATGGGAGATAATGTCATAGAGAATGAAAACATGGCATGGGAAAAACATACTGGGCTTTTAGTCTATAACATGAATGGATGTATTGACAAAAGTGGCGAAGGCCTTTATGTCTGGAAAGGTGATAAATGGGAAAGTTTATCTAACCAGAATCAATACGAAAGAGATGCGCTTTATCAGCCGAACACTTATATGGTTGCTCCTGGAACCACTAAAGTTCAGATACCCGTTGAAAAAGCTTTTCGTATATGGGAATATTTCGGGAGTGCTGACGGTGAAAATAGATTGCCTTCCGAATCGGTGACAGGTATTTTGACTCCGGTGCTTTACTGGCAGGATGCTGTGATTGTACCATCTTCCGGCTCACTGAGCATTAGTTCGAATGATCGCAAAGGGATAATTACAGTAAATTTGGCTGGGGGTACAGTAAAAGGTAATGCAGTTATTGGATTACAAGACAGCAGCGGCACAATCCGTTGGAGTTGGCATATCTGGGTTACAGATGATCCGACGAAAGCTGGTCTTGATGGTGGTGGATATACATGGATGGATCGTAATCTTGGTGCAACAACTACCGATCCGGCAGATGTAGCTATAAAGGGCTTGTTATATCAATGGGGACGAAAAGATCCTTTTCCTGCATCTCAGGGATGGAGTAATGATGATTTAATATTACAAAGTACTCATGGTGAAGTAGCTGCTGCTATTGACAAGTCTAAGACTAATGATAATACGACTCAGATAAATTTCAAAAATAGCATAGCATACCCTTTGAGTTTTATAAAGAAAACTTCTACCACTTCTGGCGATTGGTACAATCCATCCGTGGAAAATGATGGCCGTTGGAATGAGCGTTGGGGTAGGACCGATAATGGTTGTTTTCATAAAAGCCCATTGGACCCTTGTCCCAAAGGCTGGAAAGTGCCTACGCATGACTATAATCAGAATATGGAAGCAATTAAAGATGAGAATCCATGGAAAGAATTAATAAATGGGGCCGTAGAAATAAGTGTAGGGAATAATGCACGACAATGGGAAAATTTTGGTATATATCCTTTTGCTGGGAATCGGAATTATAGTACCGGAAATCTGTCGAGTAATGTTGGCTACGTATGGTCTGCCTCCGTTGCTTCAGGAGTAAAATCTTATACATTTTACATCAATAGGACTACAGCTAAGCAAATTAGCGAATTAGATAAGGCTTGGGGGCTATCTGTACGCTGTGTAAAAGAGTAGCCTAATAAATTTTTGTTTAACAAAATAGCATAGAATCTCACTAGAAACTCTATGCTATTCGAATTGCAAATACTGTTTTACTATTTGTCCTCGTCAAAGATACTTCCGTAACGATGATATTCGTTCGTAATACTTTGTTCTTTCAGATAATGAAGTAATTCTAAACGTCCTTCTACTGTAGGAGTTTCCGAGGCAATATGTTTACCAAGTTCGGCAGCTTTTTTGTATATATCGTCAGAAATAAGATTTGAACAAACTCTTATGCGTTCGAATGTATGCATCTTATCGATGAATTGTTGCTCGCTTTCGCTGACAAGGTTTATTCCGCCCAAAGCGCTTAATACTTTATCCTTACTGTCGTTCGGGTCTATACTGATGACTAGTGGAGTTGGAGTTTCTTTGCAAGCCATGATAACAAGTAATACATTTGCCAGACAATCCGATTCCGTTATTCTGAATCCTACGGATTTCAAAGGACGATAACGGAAGAAATTACTTTCACCATAAAGTTGGCATACGTCTCGTGTTTGAGAGAATTCTTCGATCCACCATCTGCGGTAACTTTCCGAAGCATAGTTTAATCGTAGTTTCTCTGCCTCTTCCTGAACTAGAGCATTGAATGCTGAAACTGATTTGGTTGCAGGTGTATTCGGATTTTCTTCAAATTCGACAAAGCTAGATACATAGTTTGGTCCACCGGCTTTCAGTCCACCGCCAAAAGCAGAAAGTTTCATCCCGCCAAAAGGCTGGCGACGTACGATTGCACCGGTTATTCCACGATTGATGTACAAGTTACCTGCTTCTATCTGATCTGTCCAAAGAGCTTGCTCGCTCTCATCAAGACTCTGCAATCCTGAAGTCAATCCGTATGCCGATTTATTTGCAAATTCGATACCTTGCTCCAGATTATCTATACAAACCACTGATAGTAATGGTGCAAAGAGTTCATTTTCGAACGTAAAGCTTCCAGGTCGCACACCCCATTTTATTGTAGGCTTCAATATATACTTCTTAGCATCTGCAAATTCAGGAGCTACAAGCCACTCTTCGCCCGGTTCGAGATGAGTGATGGCATGCATCAATTTTTCGTTGGTATTGTCAATCATCGGGCCAACGAAGTTCATTGTATCCCAGGTACTTCCGGTGCGCAGACTAATTGCTGCATCACGTAATTTAGCTTTGAAATGCGGATCATTGTAAGTTTTTCTGTCGACCAATAACAACGAACAAGCCGAACATTTTTGTCCTGCATTGCCAAATGCAGAAGCAACGACATTCAATATTGCATGATCCTGGTCGCCATTGCTTGTCAGAATAATTGCATTTTTACCCCCCGTTTCAGCACTTAGTGGTTTACGAGGATTTTTTTCGAGTAGACGGAATGCTGTATCTGTTCCTCCCGTGAGAATAATGTGTTTTATTGATGGGTGAGATGTCAGATAATCGAGCGATTTGCGTTCAGCTGTACAGACTATCTGCAGCGCATCTTTCGGAACTCCTGCTTCCCAGAAGCATTTGACAAATTCCCAAGCAATAGGATAGGCAACTGTAGCAGGTTTCAGTATGACCGAATTACCTCCTGCCAGAGCTGATGCCACACCTCCTACCGGAATAGCCAATGGAAAGTTCCAAGGTGGAATGACCATGATGATACCTTTTGGTTTGTATGAAACAGTCTCCAGATTCTCAAATTCGTTCATACTAATAGGATAGAATCTGCAGAAATCGATAGCTTCCGATACTTCAACATCTCCTTCGGTAAATGTTTTACCCGTAATAGCAGCCATGCAGCCTATCAGATCACCTCGCTTGTTGGCTAGGTTTTCTGCGACCTGATGCAGAATTCTATTTCTTTCAGCCAAAGGAGTTTTTCTCCATCCTGACTTGTCAGTCTCAGCTATGCTGACCATTTCTTCAACTTGATCTTGTGTAGCCAGATTGACTTCGCAGAAACAAACTTCATCGTTGCGACTGCGGTCGTAGTACCTTTTTGTGTGTTCCGACGTAGTCTCCTTATCTCCGATTTGAACCGGAATCTTAAAATTATCTTTGTTGACCTCTGTCGACCATTTCTCCAATGCTTTCAGTGCCCATTCTCTGTTTACCGGAAGATCAAGATCCGTATCGGGTTCGTTCTGGAATGTATTGATATCTTCTACTTTGGCTGCTGGTTTAGTTCTATCTTGCGTGCGAGTAGCATGAGCTTTCATACTATCTTTCAGTTGATAAGCTTCGTTAAACTGATTTACCAGATATTTCCATTCCTGAGAGTCGAGTTTCAGGCTGAAAGAGTAACGAAGGAAGTTTTCTTTTCCCGTATTTTCATCCAGACGACGTACTAGATACGAAACTGCATTCAAGAAATTTTCTTTCTTCACAACCGGTGTGTATAGTATAATTTGCTTGTTCAATTTGCGAACTACACGAGGCAAATGGTTTGCCATACCTTCCAGCATCTCGAAGGTTACGCAGTCGGCAACACCGTTTTGTTCCGAAAGGAGATAAGCATATCCCAGTGAAAAGAAATTGTGCGAAGCCACACCTACATGCAACGCTTTGGCATTTTCGGGTTGCAGAGCGATATCCAGAAGATGCAAATAGTTGGCATCAACTTGTACTTTCGTAGGAAGAACCGGATTTGCCCAGCCTTTGAGCGACGATATGATACTTTCCATCTGCAGATTTGCTCCTTTAACGAGTCGCATCTTCAATGGTGCACCACCTTCGGTATAACGTTTCTTCGCGAAATTGAGTAATCTCTCTTGGAATAAACCGGCATCAGCCAAATAAGCCTGAATAACGATACCTGCTGTATAGTCTTTGAATTCGGGACGACTGAGTACCTCTTCGAATACGTCTAATGTCAAATGAGCATCTTTGTATTCTTCCATATCCAGATTGACAAACTTTGGAGCAATAACTCCCTGATTGTCAGTGTACGGATATTTGATTGCCTGACGATAGATGTTTGCTACCAATTCGCATAACTCTTTTTTGTTCTGCTCGTAGCTTAAGGACTTTATCTGTGCATAAATACCAGATAATTTGATCGAAATATAGTTTATATCCGGCTCTTTCAGGGCTTCCAGATAATGTTCGTAGCGGTTTTTTGCTTCCTGGTCGCCAAGTACAACTTCGCCCAGAAGGTTTACATTCTGACCTATATTGGCTTGCTTTCTAGCTGCCAGATGGCGGGTAAGTGCAGGCCTTTCTTCCGAAATAATTATTTTATCGGTTTCTTGTCTTAATCTATTCTTGAAAAGAGGTATCGAGATGCCGTCAAACAAGTAGCCTATTCCGGTGAATAGTTTCAGCTGGAATTGATCGAACGAGCTGAAAAAGTCTGGTACACCGTAAATACTGATAAAATGTTTCATGCGCAATGCCAGTTTTTTCGAATCGCGAATTTGTGAAGACTCGTCAAGCATTTTACATAAAAGTATTTTGTTGTTGGGGTTGCGAATAAGGGATGCAAATTTCTTTTGTTCCTTAACTTCCTCAGGGCTTAGTTCTTGTTCGGCCTTAATCAAAAAATCCTTGGCCCAATCTATAATCTGGCTTTCTGTAATTCTAGTCATAGTACTACTCGTTTTAAGGTCGTTTTAATTTTGTGAAACTTTTCCTAAGATAATGTTTTTTTTAATTCTTATGTGTTAAAATGACAAAAAAGTATTGCTGCTGAGAAGATTAGAAGAATGTTTGCCTGAGCGGTTTTTTAAGAAAAAAGTGTTAGCTTTGTACTATATTTCGCTATTAATTGCAGAATATCGACTATTCATGAAAAAATATAGAAACCTAATATTTTACCTGACTACCATTGGGGTTTTCTTTATATTGATTTTCTTGACGTTAGATGCAGGTAAAACCAATCTAGAGATTCCTTCGGCTCAGACTATTCTTACAGATTCGGTTGAAGGTTCAGCTTGGTCTGTCTTTCTTTATAATCTGCTGGATAGTATAGCTACACCTACCATCGTATTGTTAGGGCAGCTGATTGTAATATTGATTGTTGTTAAATTGTTCGGATGGTTGTGTAAATTAATTGGCCAGACAGCTGTAATTGGCGAAATTTTCGCCGGTGTGGTATTAGGCCCTTCATTCTTAGGTCATTATTTTCCCCAAATATCCGAATTTTTATTCCCCGTTAGCTCATTAGGTAACATAGGCTTACTCAGTCAGATAGGTCTTGTGCTGTTTATGTTTATTGTAGGTATGGAGCTGGATCTGAAAACGGTTAAGAATCGTGCAGAGAATGCTGTTATTATCAGCCATGCCAGTATCATATTTCCCTTCAGTTTAGGTATATTCTTAGCCTATTTTTTGTACGAGGAATTTACACATGCTCATGTCAATTTTCTTTCGTTTGCCTTATTTATGGGGATTGCCATGAGTATCACAGCCTTTCCCGTATTGGCCCGTATTATTCAGGAACGAGGGATAAATAAACAGCCAATTGGTCCCGTTGTTGTCACATGTGCAGCAATAGATGATATAACAGCATGGTGTCTGCTGGCAGCAGTGATTGCTATTGTGAAAGCAGGATCATTGGCTAGCTCTGTGTTTGTTATCCTTGCTGCCGTGATGTATGTTATAGTGATGTTCAAGGTTGTACGTCCTGTTCTGAAGCGGGTTGTAAACTCGCATCATTCGCGCAGGAATATCTCTAAACCCGTAGCTGCAACGTTTTTTATAGTACTCTTCATTTCGTCATATATCACCGAATTGATTGGTATTCATGCATTATTTGGTGCATTTATGGCCGGAGTGATGATGCCTACCGATGTTAAATTCAGAAATCTCCTGATTGAAAAGATCGAGTATGTATCATTAATAGTTTTACTTCCTTTATTCTTCGTTTACACAGGACTTAGAACCGAGATTGGTCTACTCAATACGACTCATCTGTGGATCGTTTGTGGAATGATAACGCTAGTTGCCGTAGTAGGTAAATTCTGTGGTAGTGCATTTGCTGCTCGTTTTGTCGGGTTGAGCTGGAAAGATAGCTGTGTGATAGGTACTCTGATGAATACCAGAGGGTTGATGGAACTTGTAGTTCTGAATATCGGATTGGATTTAGGGATTCTTAGTCCTGAAATATTTGCAATGATGGTCATTATGGCTCTGGCTACAACGTTTATGACATCGCCAAGTCTGAGCTTTATCAATAAGATATTCCGTAAAGAGATTAAAGCTGAAGAAAATACAAGTAAGAAATTTCGTGTTTTGGTACCCTTTGCCAGTCCCGAGACTGGTAAACGCTTGCTGCGTATTGCCGACTTCATATCGAAGCGTAGACCTGCCGATTCAGAAGTAACCATGTTGCATGCTACCGAAGGGAGCTTTCTTCATCAATATAATGTAGAGGACGAAGAGGATGCTGTTTTTGCTCCAATTCTTTCGGAAGCAAAGCGAATAGGCAAAGATATTAATGCAGTATACGATATATCGAACGATTCTCAGAAACGAATAATTCGTGTTGCTAATAAAGAAGAATACGACTTTGTGCTGATCGGAAGCCGTGGAGGTGTTCAGCCCGAAGGAGAAGATAATCTACTAGGACACTTTGTCGAGATTTCCCGTTCATTCAAAGAATCATTCAGAAAGCTACTTGCTAAGTTTATAGGTGGTCAGCGGGCAGTTTCTCCATTCGAAGATAGAACTCGTCTGATCCTTTCGAAAGTAGATGCTCCTATAGGAATATTCATTGACAGAGGATTTGTTGATATACAAAAAGTATTAGTTCCGGTTTTGGATGAAGACGATACTTTCGTCGGAAGCTTTATGGAAGGATTGGCCAAAGGTGCACGTATTACGCTTTGGGATCATATACAGTTGTCTGATAACTCGATAGACTTTGTTCGATCGGTAAAAGAGCTTAAGAAAACAAACCAGTATCTGTTCCAGCAGTGGAATAATCACATCCTTGTTGACGAGGGTATTGTACGTCAGTTCGATTTGGTTATTATCAGTCTTGAAAGCTGGAAATTACTTCGTGAAAAGCGTCCTGAATTGGTTCAGGCTATGCCTTCTACGTTGATTCTGTCTACGCCTTAAAGATTGTAAATTAATTGGCGATGATGTGATAAACTTCTTTGATGTAGAAAAAGAGTAATACAAAGCATACAGCTAATTTCATAAAAGTTCCGGCTACGAAACCAAGGAATGCGCCGAAACCTGCTTTTATTGCAGATGCAAAGTCTTTATTGTTGAGTAGTTCTCCGATTACAGCACCTACGAAAGGAAATATGATAATGCCAAAAGGAGGGAAAAAGAACATTCCTGCTACAATCCCGATTGTACTTCCCCAAGCTCCGTATTTACTACCTCCGAATTTCTTTGTGCCCCATATCGGGACGAAATAGTCTAGTATTTGAATGGCTATTATCACAATTGCCCATCCTACGAGAAAGGTTGTCGAGTATTCCGATAAAGAAGTGAAATGCACAAGCAATATTCCTACATAGCTGAGTGGAGGTCCGGGCAAGGCAGGGACAATGCTGCCGACTATCCCTGCAAGAATGCATATACCCGCTATGATGATTAGAATGATATCAAGAGTCATAGTGTAGTTGTTCTGTTAGATTAGTTATTGAATCTCAGAGCTTCGCCTCTTAGCTCATTCACTGTTCCGTTTTCGAATGCTATCTGGCCGTTAAGGAAGGTTTTTTCGATCGAGCTCGAAACTGTTTCTCCTTCAAGTGGCGACCATGCACATTTATACAGAATATTGTCTTTTGTAATAGTGTATGGCTTGTTTGTGTCTACCAATACTAAATCGGCATAATAGCCTTCGCGGATATATCCGCGTTTGTCGATACGGAATAGAGTTGCCGGAGCGTGGCTCATTTTATTGACAACTTGTTCAATCGAAATCTTGCCTTGTTTCACGAATTCGATCATCATCTGCAATGAATGCTGAACCAATGGACCTCCCGATGCAGCTTTCAGGGCGCTGCCTTGTTTTTCTTCCCAAAGGTGTGGTGCATGATCTGTTGCAATAACATCCAATCTGCCATTTAACAACCCCTCCATCAGAGCTTCGCTGTCTTGTTTGGTTTTCACAGCCGGATTCCATTTGATACGAGTTCCGTATTTTGCATAATCGGCATCATTGAACCATAAATGATGAACACATACTTCGCCGGTGATTTTCTTATCAGCTAAAGGTGTTGTGTCGAAGATACCTACTTCACGAGCAGTTGATAAGTGAAGAATGTGTAAGCGCGATCCGTATTTAGAAGCCAGCTCGGCAGCTTCGCTTGACGATTGATAACAAGCTTCGGCATCACGAATCAGAGGATGGCATTCGATTGGAATATCTTCTCCGTATTTAGCTTTATATATTTCCAGATTTCGGCGGATAACTTCTTCTTTTTCGCAGTGAGTTGCAATCAGCATCGGCACTTCTGCAAAAATAGCTTGAAGTACTTTTTTGTCGTCAACCAACATATTTCCGGTTGATGAGCCCATAAATACTTTTACGCCGCAAACATCTTTTGGATTTACTTTCAACAACTCTTTTATGTTGTCGTTCGTAGCTCCCAAGTAGAAAGAGTAGTTAGCGTATGATTTCTCAGCTCCAAGTTCGAATTTCTGATCCAGTTCTTCTATGCTTGTTGTCTGAGGTTTAGTGTTTGGCATCTCCATGAACGAGGTTACTCCTCCGGCAATGGCTGCACGGCTTTCGCTTGCTATATCGCCTTTGTGTGTCAGTCCCGGTTCACGGAAATGGACTTGATCATCAATTACTCCAGGTAGTAGATGCAAGCCTGATGCATCGATTACTTTTGCACGATTAAGTATTTCTTCGGGAACATTACCTTCGTATATTTTGCTGATGGTTTTGCCTTCTATCAAGACCGATCCTTCGAATTTTCGACCTTCGTTTACTATTGTAGCTCTATGTATTAGTATCATTGTAATAATTGTTTAATTGTTTCTATTCGTTCTTCCATCGGCATTTCATAATCTATCCAATGAATATGCAGTCCGCGTTTTTTCATCCCTCTGAACCACGTCATCTGTCGTTTGGCAAATTGATGAATTGCTATTTCAAGCTGAGAGAACATTTCGTCATACGACAGTTCGCCAAGAATGTGCAAGGTAAGAAATTTATATTCTAATCCGTAATAGATCAAATCATCAGGATGAACGCCTTTGTCGATAATATTGCGTACTTCGTCTATCATTCCTTCGTCCAAACGGGTTTTTAGCCTTTTGGATATACGTGCCCGACGCAATTCACGGTCAATATCAATTCCGATAATGAGACTATTGATCGGGGGGAATTCCTGACTTTCGGCAGGATGCTGTTTCGTGTATTCGGCGATTTCGATAGCACGGATTGCTCGTTGGGCAGTATCAACATCGGTCTTGTTATGCAGATCCTTATATGCCGCAAGTATTGCTGTAAGCTCTTCGAGCGAAGTATTTTCGTAGCGTTTTCTGAGCTCTTTATTTTCGGGAACGTTTATCAGCGAATAGCCTTTAAGAACGGATTCCATGTATAATCCCGATCCTCCGCAAAGAATCGGCGTCTTACCTCTTCCGATGATATCGGTATAAGCAGCATGAAAATCCAGCTGATATTCGAAGATGTTGTATTTATCTCCCGCATCGCGGATATCAATCAGATGATATGGAATATCTTTTCCGTTGACGGTATAATCTGCCAGATCTTTTCCGGTTCCCAGATCCATCGAACGATATACTTGTCTCGAATCGCCGCTGATTATTTCAGCATCGATTTCGTAGGCCAGCTTGCAGGCCATATCGGTTTTACCGGAAGCCGTAGGACCTAAAACAGTGATGAGGTCGTATTTATACATAGTGCAAAGATAAACTTTGCTGAGGAATATAAAGAAACAAAGGAGTTACTTTATAACCCCTTTGCTCTAAAATATGTATTGTTAATCGTTATTCTGCCGAGAAGCAAAAATCGGTATATGAAACAAACAGTTCGCCTGGTTTCAGTACAAT
This sequence comes from Dysgonomonas massiliensis, assembly GCF_900240225.1. Lineage (GTDB taxonomy): Bacteria > Bacteroidota > Bacteroidia > Bacteroidales > Dysgonomonadaceae > Dysgonomonas > Dysgonomonas massiliensis. The sequence continues at coordinate 13,147 of NZ_OEPV01000009.1, forward strand.
GCTAGGATAGCTTGGTTGATTGATACTGTCAGGAAAGTGTTGAGTTTCGAAACAAACAGCACTACGCTCTGGATAATAATGTCCGTTTTTACCTTCTTGTTTGCCTGGTAGCCAGTTTGCTGTATAGATTTGTACACCTGGTTCGCTGGTGTAGATTTCCATAATGATACCGGTTTTAGGCGAAATGCATTTCACTGCAAGAGATTGTTCTCCTTTTTCGAATTTATCCAATACGTAGCAGTGGTCATATCCTTTACCGAATGTTATTTGCTGATGTTCTGCATCAATACGCTCGCCAATTGTATGTTCTGTTGTAAAATCGAATGGTGTTCCTGCTACTTTATCTGGTTGTCCGTAAGGAATAGCTGTACTGTCTGTCGGTAGATAATGACCTGCATACATAGTCAATCTGTGATCTAATACCGATGGATCGCCCTCGCCCGAAAGGTTGAAATACGAGTGGTTTGTCAAGTTGACGATTGTTGTTTGATCTGTTTCAGCTTCGTATTTTACTTTCAGCTGATTGTATTTATTCAAGTGGTAGATGATTCTGACCTTCAAATTTCCCGGATAACCTTCTTCGCCATCTTTCGAAAGGTAAGTAAGAACCAGTTTGTTCTCATCTTCTTGCTTAGCATCCCAAACTACTGCTTGGAATCCTTTGATGCCACCGTGTAGGCTGTTAGGACCATTGTTTATTGCTAGCTGATATTCTTTGCCCTCAAGCGTAAATTTACCTTTCGCGATACGGTTAGCTACACGTCCACAAACAGCACCGTAAGTAGGCTCCTCGGAATTGAGATAATCGTTCAGACTTTTGTGACCTAGTACTACGTCTACCAATTTACCGTCTCTGTCCGGTACAAGTAACGATACTATCTTAGCACCATAATTGATAATTGTTGCTTCTGCACCATTTTTGTTTGTAAGCACATACAGCTTAACTTCTTTGCCATCTACTGTTCCTTCGAAGTCGGCAGGGTTCAATCCAGATTTATTCATAATCAGTAAGATTTATGTTATATTATTATATTATAATTAGTTAGCTTTTCTTTTTCCTGAAAATTATTCCCGTTATATAATAGTCTTCATATTCAGCACTTCCGGCAATATTGAAAGCATAGCTGAATTTAGCACCTATATAAGGGCTATGACCATCATAATTACTACTGTTTTGTCTATTCATGATAAATAGAATATGACCAAAGTCATAGGATACCTCCACCAATTCTTGACCTTCATAGAAACGACCGGTTGCCCCATGTAAGCTGTATTGCGCTATACTATCATGGAAAGTGTTGCTGTATATGAATTGCTTGATGGGAATTGTATCATTCCGTTTATATTTATGCGCATTTGCCTCGTGAAAATCGTACCGGTAATTTAACTGTCTTTCTATCCCACTTAGATGCTTATTGTCGAAATCACTGTTAAATATCGAGTCCCAATATGCAATATGATTCATGTATATTTCGTCGTCGTTATAAAAATCATACTTGACGACTTGGGCTTTTTCGAAGACGATCGAATCCGGACCGATCACACAAAAGCCATATTCGTAGTCTTGATAGTTATATCCACCCATGGGGTTTTGCATAAACTTGGTACGGCATAGGATATATCCATCTTGGTTGATAGATATGGGGCGAATCAAGGCTTGCATATAAGATGGACCCGTAGCAAAAAGGCTAGAGGCGCTTAGCAAGATGACGCTTATGTATGCCAATACTTTGTGATGCATGTTTCTTGGTATAGTTGTATAACAAATATAACAATCTTTTTCGATGCTGCTAATCTTGCTCTATGATATTTCTTATCTTTGGAGCAAAATTATAGAGAATATGAGTTTGGAGAAAGATGAGGCTATTGAACAGTATATCCTCGAGCGTATAGATGAGGAAGGAGACTTGCTGAAACGATTGAACCGCGATGCGCATGTCAATCTGTTGCGTCCGCGAATGCTGTCGGGACATTTACAAGGGAGGCTGTTGAAAATGTTCTGTCGCATGATTCAGCCGAGATATATCCTCGAAATAGGAACATATACGGGATACGCAACCCTTTGTCTGGCCGAAGGCGCTGCCGATGATGCCGAAATTCATACTATCGAAGTGAATGATGAACTGGAGGATTTCATCATGCGCTATCTACATCAAACAAAATTGAAAGATAAGATTCATCTCCATCTGGGGGATGCTATGCAGATTATTCCGACGATAGACCGAATGTTCGATCTTGTATTTATCGATGCTAACAAGAGAACTTATATCGAATATTACGATCTGATATTCGATAAGGTACGTTCCGGAGGACTGATTATTGCCGATAATACGCTTTGGGATGGAAAAGTTCTGGAGAAAGCAAAGCCTAGCGATAAACAAACTATCGGTATTCAGGAATTTAATGATATGATTGCCAAAGACGATCGTGTGGAGAAAGTTATACTTCCAATTCGCGATGGTTTGACTTTAATATGGAAAAAGTGATAGAAAATCTTACCTTTGCACAATAAATTAGAAAATATGGAAACTACTAGACAACAAAAGATAAACCGACTGATCCAGAAAGAACTGAGCGAGATATTTCGTGCCGATACAAGTAAGATGCAAGGCATATTAGTTACAGTTAGCACCGTTCGTGTGAGTCCTGACTTAGGATTAGCTAAAGCGTATTTGAGCATCTTCCCTTCGGATAAAGGTGCTGAGCTCCTCGAAAATATTAAAGCAAATACAAAAGGTATCCGTTTTGCTCTAGGACAGAAAGTTGGAAAACAACTTCGTGTTGTGCCTGATCTTGCTTTCTACTTGGATGATTCGTTGGATTATCTGGAGAATATCGACCGCTTGTTGAAAGACTAATTTCGTCGAGCTTTGAATTTATCGTTTTTCATAGCAAAAAGATACCTCTTCTCGAAGAAGTCTCATAATGCCATCAACTTCATTTCGATGTTGTCGGTGGGTGGAATTGCTGTGGCAACGATGGCTATGGTTTGTGCTTTGTCCATCTTCAATGGATTTACGGATATGGCTGCAAAAACATTCAGCCATTTTGATCCTGATCTCGAAATAAGTGTTGTTCGCGGAAAGGTTTTCGATCCGACAGATGATCATATTCAGAAAGCTCTGAGTGTCGAAGGGATCGAATTTACTTCGGAATGCCTCGAAGAAAATGCTTTGTTGAGGTACGAAGAACGTCAAATACCCGTTACGTTGAAAGGAGTATCGGAGAACTTTGATTCTATAAACGGGATTCAAAAAACGATTATTAGCGGTGAATACGGATTAAGAATGGGCGACTTCGATTATGCCGTACTAGGTGTCGGTCTAGCCTCGAAGATCGGTGTTCGTGCAAGCTCGTTATATCCCTTAGAAATATACATGCCTAAGCGCAATGAACGTGTGAATATGGCGAATCCGACAACTGCCTTTGTCGAGCGTGAGGCTTATGTATCAGGTTTGTTTGCATTGAATCAGGCTGAATATGACGAGCAGATAATGCTTGTGTCTATTGATTTGATACGTGAGATGCTTCGTTACGAGAAAGAGGTGTCTACGATTAATATTAAAGTCAGAGAAGGAGCTTCGGTTGACGCTGTTCAGGCAGATATACAGAAAAGTCTTGGTAGCGACTTTGTTGTTAAAAACAGATTCGAGCAACAAGAAAGTACTTATCGGATGGTGAATATCGAGAAATGGGTTACTTATCTCATTCTTGTTATTATACTTACAATTGCCATTTTTAATGTTGTCAGTTCACTGTCGATGCTGATTATTGAGAAAGAGGACGATATCCGTATTCTCCAGAATATGGGTGCTGACAAGCAACTGATCTCTAAAACATTCCTTTTCGAAGGCTGGCTGATTACATTCTTCGGAGCTATGGTTGGTCTTGTCGTAGGCTTGGTGTTGTGTTTGTTACAACAGCATTTCGGCTTGTTGAAACTTGGGACAACTCCCGGAGCATTCATCGTAGATGCTTATCCCGTAGTGGTTGAGGCAATGGATATTTTCGTTGTATTCCTTACTGTTAGTATTGTCGGATTGCTTGCGGTGCTGTATCCGATTAACACACTTCGTAAAAGGCTGTAAATTTATATTCCTTTTAACTAGTTTTGCTACCTATGCAATCTTTCGTAAAGAAAGGCTTGTGTATCTTTCCTTTGCCATATTTTGATTACCTTTGTAGCCTGAAATATCTAATTGAAAATAAATAAGAAAAATAAATAATGGCATTACAATGTGGTATCGTAGGACTTCCTAATGTAGGAAAGTCGACACTATTCAACTGTTTATCGAACGCTAAGGCGCAATCAGCTAACTTCCCTTTCTGTACTATAGAACCGAATGTGGGGGTAATTACCGTTCCGGACGAGCGCCTGAATAAGTTGGCAGAGTTGGTTAAACCAAACAGAATTGTACCGACTACAGTTGAGATAGTAGATATTGCCGGGCTTGTGAAAGGAGCAAGCAAAGGAGAAGGATTAGGAAATAAATTCTTGGCGAATATACGCGAAACAGATGCGGTGATTCACGTTCTGCGTTGTTTCGACGATGATAATATTACGCACGTTGATGGTAGTGTAAATCCGGTTCGCGATAAAGAGATTATTGATACCGAGCTTCAGTTGAAAGACTTGGAAACAGTAGTGTCTCGCATCCAAAAAGTAGAGAAACAGGCTAAAACGGGTGGCGACAAAGAAGCTAAACGCATGTATGATATTCTTGTTCAGTTCCGCGAAGCGTTGGAACAAGGGAAATCAGCTCGTACGGTAGTTTTCGATAATAAGGAAGATGAAAAACTAGCACGAGCGATTTATTTGTTGACGTACAAACCCGTACTTTATGTTTGTAATGTAGACGAAGCTAGTGCTGTTAATGGGAATAAATATGTTGATCAAGTTCGCGAAGCTGTAAAGAATGAAGATGCCGAAATCCTGATCGTTGCAGCTAAAATCGAATCGGAAATAGCAGAGTTCGAAACTTACGAAGAGCGTCAGATGTTCTTGGGCGAGATTGGCCTTGAAGAATCGGGTGTAGCACGTTTGATTAAAGCTGCCTATAAACTACTCGATCTACAGACATATTTCACTTGTGGTGTTCAGGAGGTGCGTGCATGGACTTTCCTTCGCGGATACAAGGCTCCTCAGGCGGCAGGTGTGATTCATACAGATTTTGAGAAAGGTTTTATACGTGCAGAGGTGATTAAATACGAAGATTTTATAACTTTGGGTTCTGAACTTGCTGTCAAAGAAGCCGGCAAGATGAATGTTGAAGGAAAAGAATATATAGTACAGGATGGTGATATAATGCACTTCCGTTTTAACGTATAAAAAAATCGAATACCATGATTTACGAAGTTGGACCAAAAGACTATGACACACTCCTAGATGTATGGGTGAGTGCTGTAGATGCAACGCATCATTTTTTGTCGAAAGAAGATTATGAGTTTTATAAAACTCATGTACCTATCTATTTCAATCACTTAGATTTGTATGCATACAAAGATGATAAAGGTCAGATATCGGCATTTATCGGCATTTCTGAAGATAATATGATTGATATGCTTTTTGTTCACAACAATGTGCGTGGTAAAGGTATTGGAAAGATTTTGCTGAATTATGCCGTAGATAAACTTGATGCTCGTCGTGTAGATGTCAATGAGCAAAACAAACAGGCTTTGGATTTTTACTACCACTTCGGATTCGAAGAAATAGGGCGTTCGGAGTACGATGGAGAAGGAAAAGCATATCCTATCCTTCATCTCGAGAAAAAGAAATAAAAACTGTAGAAAGTAGCTTTTTCGCTAAAAAAGGCTTAATTTGTACAGACAAAACCAACGAACAATAAATAATCAACATATACAATGGCAAAAGATGTAAAAATATCAACAGTGCTATTCGGCTTGGATGGCGTAATAGTAGATACTGAAAAGTACTACGACAAGTTCTGGAATAAGATCGCTAAAGAAAATGGCTTGAAAATCGAAAACTTTTCGGATAAAATTCAGGGCATGACATTCGGATCTATCATTGACTTGTATTTTGCTATATCACCACTCGAAGACAAACAAGCTATACGTAAGGCTTTGGTTGATATGGAAAGTAGTATTGACTATCGAAGTATCGTAATACCAGGAGTATTGGAGTTTATTCAATATGTTCGTGAAAAAGATTATAGAGTAGGTTTGGTTACCAGCTCTTCATTAGCTAAAACAAAAGGAGTTTTAGAATGTCTGGGATTGTCAGATGCATTCGATACTGTTGTAACTTCGGAAAGTATTAAGAAAGGTAAGCCGGATCCGATGGGTTATGTATTAGCTCAGACTAATCTGGGTGTACGTTCGGCAGACTGTGTCGTTTTTGAAGATGCATTTACTGGTATTAAAGCAGCTACATATGCATTTATGCGTGTGATAGGCGTTGCTACAAGTCTTTCTGCCGACTTCTTGAAAGATTATACTTATGATGTAATTCATGATTTTACGGATACAGAGAAATTAAAAACTTTTATCTAAATAAAGGTTGTGATAATAAAAAAGGAGATTCGTTAGAATCTCCTTTTTTATTATGTATGATGTTTAGGTTTTATTTTACCCACACATTCAGAATTTCACCTACATTGAAGTATAACTTATCTGTTCCTGCTTTTTGCCACTCTGCAGGAATGTCCGATTTATACTCATTCATCTCTGATGTAGCATTTGACAAGCTTTGATCTGTGATCTTGCGGCATTCGATGACGATAGATGCTTCGTTATAGCCGATAGTCATTCCTTCTGTTGCAACCGGATTAAGACCTTTCGATTTAAGCTCTTTTGCGTCAATTAGTCCTTTGTCTTTACTGAATGCTAAAGCATCTCTCGAAGCCGAAGTAAAGAACGAAATAGTATATGTGTCGCCAGCTTCGATGCTGTTTGCGGCAGCAGCTTGCGAGTTCATAATGATCATTGATACTTGTTTGCCGAAGAAATTGTTGGTTCCGGCCCATGTAGCAGCTACAGCTTTTCCATCTTTGGTGATTGTTACCAGTGTTGGTTTCTCAAGAAGTTTGATGAAATCTTTTGGTATATCTTGTGCTGTTACCTTTTTAAATCCTTCCATCTTAGTTGCAGGTGTAGGAATTGGCATAGGCATTGGGGTTGCAACGTGGCTTGAAACTGTATTTTGAGGAGTTTCCTTAACTGGTTGAGCTGTTGTAGGAGCCTCTACTTCGTTCCCTGTCGATTTGTCTATATAAACGTACTGTATTTCTTTATTGACAGGTCTTGTACTAGCTAGCAGCTGGTCATTTATTCCTTTTTCTAACGAGGTAAATACTTGTTCTAGACTATCGATTGTTACTCTACGGAATTTTTCGTAGAAGAAGTTTAGTTTAGTACCTTTCTTGTTTATTGCAACTTTATCCGATATTGTTTCTTCGGCTGTCATTGCTTCTTCGTTGTCGTGCCCCTCGTTGTATATGTATCTGATGTTTCGTACTGTAGCTTCACATTTACCATCTTCGATCTGCATGATTAGTTGGTAGTACATAGGCGACGAGTCGAATGATAAAAGTTTACGGCCAAATACAAGAAGCATATCTCCCGAGCAAGCAACTTGTTTTTTGTCTTCGTCGGTCAGTAAAACTCTTTGTTTTTCACGTTGTTTTCCTTGGTTGTAGTTTTTGTCGGCCCATACCTTTACTTTCTCGAAGAGTTCCTGGTCGCTTAATTTAGGATCTGAAACAATATTTTTCGTGAAGATAATTTTGCCGTCTACTTCAGGCACTGCTCCTTTATCGTATCGCGGATCAATTTGAGCATTAAGTACAATTGCCATGAAAAAAGTGGCTAATAATAAAAGATGTCTATTCATTGTATCACAGTTTTTATAATATCATTTTATACTAATTTATAAAGATATGAAATAAGAATGAACCAATGGTTTTTTTATTGTGCAAAAAAGAAACTTTTGATAGCTTGGTATGGTTGAAAAAAGGCTACTTAAATCAATTTAAGTAGCCTTATATAATTTTCTAAAGATTAGGGATCAATTGTATGATCTTTTGTTTACTCCTTCCATATAGTTGATGAAAGCAGTATTTACCATGCGGTTTCCTCCCGGAGTAGGGTAGTTGCCCGAGAAATACCAATCTCCATTGTTTTTGGGGCAAGCCTTGTGCAGGTCTTCGATGCTTTGGAAGACGATCTCCACTTTGGCTTTCGTATCTGGAGGAGTAAGCATTTCTGCCATCTTAGCCGAAATTTCTTCATCGGTAAATGGTGCGTAGATCTCCTTCACATAGTTTACTATCTCTTCTTTAGGTTTGTTCTTCTGTTCTAATGATTTTCGGTATACTTCGTCAATCACCGATTGCATGCCACGCTCTTTTAGTAGAGCAATAGCTGCATTGAATGCAGCAAACTCGCCCATTCGAGACATATCGATACCATAACAATCTGGATAGCGGATCTGAGGAGAAGATGAGACGATAACGATCTTCTTAGGATTCAATCGGTCTAGCATCTTAATAATACTCTGTCTCAGAGTCGTTCCACGTACGATACTGTCGTCTATCACAACCAGATTGTCTACACCCGGGCGTACCGAGTTGTACGTGATATCGTAAACGTGAGCTGCAAGGTCATTGCGGCTGTTGTCTTGCGCAATAAATGTGCGGAGTTTGATATCTTTGATGACTACTTTTTCGGTGCGTACACGCATCGAAAGTATCTTTTCCAGCTCTTCGTGAGTTATACCGGCACCTTTTTCCAGAATCTTGCGGTGTTTTACATGGTTCATATGACGGTTGAAAGCGTCAGTCATCCCGAAGAATGCAACCTCAGCTGTATTTGGTATGAATGAAAACACAGTGTTTTGTATGTCGGAATCTATAGCTTTCAGTATCTGAGGTAGCAATAGTGTCCCTAGCATTTTACGTTCTTCGTAGATATCGGCATCCGATCCGCGAGAGAAATAAATACGTTCGAAAGAGCATGGTGATAGTTTTGGCTGTTTTTCGCGTATCTGAGAGAACTTGACTGTTCCGTCTTTTTTGATGATAATTGCTTGTCCCGGCTCCAGCTCTTTGACGTCGGCTACATCGATATTCATGGCTGTTTGTATTACCGGACGTTCTGATGCTACAACTACTATCTCATCGTCCTGATAATAGAATGCCGGGCGTATGCCCCATGGGTCGCGATAAACAAATCCGTCACCACAGCCAATTATACCTCCGATGACATATCCTCCATCCCAGTTGTGGCTGGCGCGATTGAGCATGAATTTGATATCTAAGTTCTTTTCGATGTCCTCGTTTAGTGCGTAGCCTTTTTTACCGGTGCTTTCGCTCAGTTGATCGAATTTGAACTGAACTTCACGGTCTAGAGCATGTCCTATTTGTTCGAGAAGGACAAAGGTATCAGCATATAGACGAGGGTGTTGACCTTGTTGTAGCAGCTGATTGAACAGCTCGTCGACATTGGTCATATTGAAGTTGCCGGCTAATGCAAGTGTGCGTGATCGCCAGTTGTTTCTTCTGAGTAGTGGATGAACATACGATAGTGCATCTTTTCCATCGGTACTATATCGTAAGTGACCTAGTAGGATTTCGCCGGCATAGGGTAATTCTTTTTCGGCAAAATTAGCGTCGTTTAATTCTTCGGGTGTTAGCTTAGCATATTTTTTGTGTACTGCACCGAATATTTCAGAAATTGCAGCCGAGCCTAGTGCTCGTTCGCGAAAGACGAATTCGCTTCCTACTTCGCTATTTAGTTTTACAACAGCCAATCCGGCTCCTTCCTGCCCGCGGTTGTGTTGTTTTTCCATAAGCAGGTATAGTTTGTTGAGACCATACTGCCACGAACCATACTTTTTTTGGTAGTAATCAAGGGGTTTGAGCAAGCGGACCATTGCGATCCCACACTCGTGTTTTAACGGTTCAGTCATATACTGTTATTGTGTAAATATGATGTGAAACTCTCCTTTTGGGAATGAGAGTGCAAAGATAGTGGTTTTTTGCGGTTTTTTGTAATTTATTGAAGACTTAGTATGAGTTGAATGTAATTTTTTTTTGATAGCAAGTCGCCTTCTGAGGCTTTGTAGAGCATTTTTTGGACGGAGTATAAATTTTATTTTAATTTTTTTCGCTAAATGTTTTGGACTTTTAGATTTTTCGTATACCTTTGCACTCGCTTTAACAAAGAAAGCAACACGGAGATTCCGTAGCTCAGTAGGTAGAGCACATCACTTTTAATGATGGGGTCCTGGGTTCGAGCCCCAGCGGGATCACTTCTCTAAAGAGAAAACAATAGTAAACTCCTAATAATCAACCGATTTTAGGAGTTTTTCTTTTTTACAAACCTCCCTAATATAGCATAATAAAGCACCTTAACGGTGGTGAAAAAGGTGGACTTTATTTTCATGCTGCATTGTCCACCTTATAGAATTTTACTCACTGATTCACTGTGTTTTGCATAGGTTGATTTCGAATTATTAAAACTAATTTTAAATCAAATTAAATGCGTATGAAACGGAATTATTTTTCAGTGTTGTTTTTTATCAAGAAATCAAAACTATTAAAGAATGGTGAAGCTCCTGTATGTCTTCGCATTACAGTGAATGGACAACGGGCAGAAGTGCAGATCAAGCGGAGTATTGATACCCGTAAGTGGAATAACAAAAAAGAGTGTGCTGCGGGTAAAGACCGACAGTCTCAGGAATTAAATCATTATATTGACACTGTTCGTGCTCGAATTCTACAAATACACCGTGAATTGGAGATGGATGGAAAAGCGATTACAGCCGATATTATCAAACAGCATTTTTATGGAGAAAACAATAAGCCCAAGATGTTACTGGAAGTATTTAACGAGCATAATAAAAAATGCAGGGATTTATTAGGAAAAGATTATGTCTTGGGAACAGTACTCCGCTACGAACGGACTGTTACTTACCTTACCGAATATATGAAGAAAGATTATCGTATTTCCGATCTTCCTATTCGTGAATTGGATCAGGCTTTTATTACAGGTTTCGAGCATTTTATAAAAACGGAGAAATCATGCGCACAGAACGCGACAGTCAAATACCTTAAGAACCTGAAGCGTATTACTCGAATTGCTTTGGCCAATAAATGGATGGACACCGATCCTTTCTTTGATATCCAATTCAAGTATACGCCAACCAACCGAGAGTTTCTTGTGGAAGAAGAAATACGTCTACTTTTAGAGAAAGGATTTTCTATTCCCAGACTTGAAGTTGTTCGCGACATCTTTGTATTTTGTTGTTTCAGCGGGTTAGCATTTACCGATGTACAACATCTCTGGACAGAACACATTTTTTGTGATAACAAGGGTGAATATTGGATTCGTAAACCCAGAGAGAAAACCAATAATATGTGTAATATCCCTTTATTGGATATTCCCAAACAGATATTGGAGAAATACAAGAATCATCCAGAATGTCTACGAAAAGGCTGTTTGTTACCTGTTCCATCTAATCAGAAGATGAACGGATATCTCAAAGAAGTGGGTGAGTTGTGCGGTATTCAAAAAACTCTTAGCACTCATGTCGCACGTCATAGCTTTGCTTGTTTGACTTTGGCTAACAAGGTTTCTATGGAATCTATAGCCAAGATGCTGGGACATACGGATATCAGAACGACTAAAATATACGCAAAGGTACTTGACCAAACTATCTCCGATGAAATGCAAGTACTGAAACAGAAGTTTTCAGTATAGAGATCGTATGCAATAAAAAGCTCCCTTTCTGAAATTGAAAGAGAGCTTTTTCACGTTTAGGTAGAAGGGATAACATCGAATCGAATATCAGCTCCACTTCTCACAATAGTTGTCGGATAGTAATTTCTCTAAATCCGAGGACTTATATAAAATCTTTCCTCCCAGTTTGACATAAGAAATCAGTCCCTGAGTACGGTAGTCTTGAAGTGTTCTTCTGGCTATTTTAAGCTTGTCGGATACTTCACTATCTGTCAGATAATGTTCTCCTTGCAATAAAGGTTTGCTGTCTTTGAGTGCATTCTCTATAGCAGTCAATATTTCACTTAAAGCCTCGAAGAATGACTTGATCTGTTCATCCTTTTCTGTAATTAAACTCATAATACCCTGTTTTTAGTTAGTAATTCTTCTACATCACTTGCTCTGTAGTACATTTTCTGGTTGATACGACTAAATCCAATTTTGCCTGTATCACGATAAGTCTGTAAGGTTCTGGAAGATATATTCAATAGTATACAGACATCCTGATTGTCCAGCCAATCATCTATCTTCTTCACCTTATGCTGATTGCACAATTTTAGAACTTGTTCTTTAAAATCTAAGAAGCTTGATATAACTCTTTCTAGAGCATCTTTCTCGATATTCATTATTTCCATTTTCTATGCTGTTTTTTAATTCATACAAAACAATTCGGATGGCCATCCTTAAGTAAAAATAGGCAAGATGCTATATTCATTTTCAGACTGTCCGTATAAGTCCTATTAAGATCCTTTAAGTCCTGCTGATCTGCATTGTATCACTTCATATGAAAGACTATTTTTACAAAATGAATCCATAAATTATTTCATTTAAAATATTCTAAATAAACCCTTTGGTTAGCTAACCGAGAGTGAATTTACAATCTAAAATTCAATAATTCGAGGATTTTATTTGAGCTGTATAGATGTGTATAGGTATGTATAGATATGTTAGGGTTAGGCTGCTTGCTCCCTGCTAATAAGCAGCCTAACTTTACCCAATACAATTCTAATTCAATTATTTATTAATAAAATAGAATACGATGGAAAATGCAAAAAGAAGAAACAAACCGGGAAGAAAGAAAGTGATGAATCCCAAAGTATACAGATATACAGTGAATCTGGACGAAGCGGATAATGAAAAGTTCCAGTATATACTCAGAAAGACGCAGACAACGAACATCAGTCAGTTTATAGCCTCTGTCCTATTCGGCAAAACCATCAAGGTCGTTTTAATAGATAAAGCCTCCAATGATTATTTCATGCGACTGACTAATCTTTATGAACAATACCGCCAGGTAGGTTCAAACTATAATCAGATAATCAAAATACTTCGCACCAATTTTGGAGAAAAACGGGGATTACAGATGCTTTACCGGTTGGAAAAAATGACGATTGAACTGGTGAAAATATCCAAAGAGGTATTATATCTTACGGATGAGTATGAGAAGAAATGGCTTACAAAGCCAAAGACTAATAAATATATGCTGAAGGAAGAGTGAGCAGCTTTTGTCCTTAAAGAAAACTATGAAATGACTATAAATTATCTTTGTCCTATTTGATATGCATCGGAAGTGGTTCCCATGCTATGTCCTTTTGGCTTTCCAATAAAAAGTCTTCAAAACGTCAAATTTTTAGCAGAAAATACGACCCGCCGGGATCGTATTTTTTGTCTAAATCCGTTAGGACTTGAATTTGACCGGAGCAGAAGACTGTGCTAATTTGCCAAAAGGACAGGTAGTCGAATCACAAAGTATATCCTTTTAGATATAGGAATTGAATTAAAAATACCGATATTTTTTAATCGGATGTTACATTTATAAGGATATTCTTCTCTAAAACTATCTGCTCATTGCCTACATTTTATAGCTATTACTCTACTTTCATTCTTTCCTGATCCATCTTATTACGATATTTTAATGCCTTTATTTAGGAAAACGACTTTGGAGTTTTCCTCTTCCCCCAACGTCTCTGTTGGGGCGAGGTAAGTTTTGCAGCAAAGAATATTTTCTGCAGCAAAAAACATAACTCGCTATCAACGCGTGTTGGTTAATTTCAGCTTGTGAAAACACACTGAACTTTGGTAGATATTTTCTGTATTTCCTGCCAGTATCTACGGAAATAGAAGATAAGTCCGATAATAAATCCTTCAACATTGATTTTAGATGAATGAATAGATCTTTCTCGTAAAATAATTATGAGTTTTATGCCTTCTTCGAAGCTGAATATCCTGAAAAACAAAGCAGAATAGTGCATAAGGATGAAGCTGTTATGAAGAATCGTCGGTTTTTATATTCTTTGTAGATAATTTAATCAGTTATTAATTAAGTGATTCATTTATTCAGTGATTAAGTTGATAATTAGATAACTCAACTATTTACTGATTCATCTATTAATTCAATGAATAATTAATTCAATAATTGGACTATTCAATCAGTCATTTAACAATTCAATTATCTGATAAATAGTTGGATACTTAGCTGATTAGCTAGTTAATTGACTTACTGATTAACTGACTTATGGGCTTAATTATTAATCCCTTAAAAGAAAGCAATATGGCAAGAAACAAAACGACAGAAGAAACTGATCCGGAAAAACTAAAAATGATGATGACAGCAGATTTATACCTAGAGCCGAAAGAGAATGAGCCAGATAATAGTGATGACACAAATAAGACTTATGATACTCCTTCTGAATCAGTAGAAGAAGATACCGAATCAGGGAATGAAAAGCCAAAGATCAAAGCCAAATCTGCAGGCAAAAAGAAAAATAAGCTAGCTGCTTACAAAGATCTGTTTATGAAAAAGCCTCGTATAGTCTATAGAAGACAACGAAGCATTCACTTTGAGGATGAACTCTATTTTGAAATTAAAGAAATAGTCCAATTTACGAACTCTCCTATCAGTTTACCGGATTTCATCAACAATTTGGTTAAGCATCATCTGGAAACTTACAAGGAGGAAATCTATGAAGTCAGAAATGAATATGTTGAGTATATAAGAGAGGTACTTTCAGCTAAAAAAGAATAAGATTCTTGGTAGTGTCCTATAATAGTACAGTCCTGTTTCTTCATCCAACTCTTTGGCATTGAACAGATACGGAGTATTCCAGCGGTTGTTGCCTTCTTCGATGAACATTTCTCCGAACGGAACATACTCGATATGCTGAACCGTTTCGTCATCTAAGTTGGTAATTAGAGACGAACTGCCCAAATGATTACCTCACTAACCATTGGAAGCTAATCGCAATAAGTAAGACTTGTGTACAGTTTTATTTAGTTTTCAATTACTGTCTTCTTGAGTTTCACAACCACTTTCTATATGGATAAACTTTGATTTATTAAATTAGAGGTACCCTTGAAGGTTATTTATTTCTTTCAAGGGTATTACCTCGGCCTCCTGCATGTACCTCTTTCAAATAGATTATAAAATCATATTTTTTATGTAAGTTTGTTTTTGATATTAAGGAGTCTGAAATTGAAGCAATACATAAATATATCCAGGTTTGAAAAAGATCAGCTAAGTGAATTTGAAAAACTTTTTAAAAGCCTATATCCTCGATTAATGTCTTTAGGATCTCGTTTTTTACCAAACGAGATAGTGGAAGATTTTGTTCAGGATGTGTTTTCTATGTATTGGATAGAGCGAGAAAAATTGGAATTGAGCAATGTTGAATCCTATCTCTTTAAAAGTTTACAAAATAAATGCCTTAATTATATTCAGCATAAAGATGTTGAAAAAAAGTATATTTCTTCCCAAAGAATTGCGCAAGCACGACTTGATTACTATGAGCACAATACAGAGGAAAATAGATTATTAAATTCAATTAGTACACAAGAGTTTAAAGAGCAACTTGAAGCCGAGATCGAAAAACTTCCTATCAGGATGGCGGAAGCTTTTAGATTATGTTACATTGAAGACTTGAGCCATAAAGAGATATCTAAAATAATGAATATTTCGACTCGAACAGTAGAAGTACATATTTACAAAGCTCTAGAAAGAATCCGAGAAAATATTAATCCTGCTAATTTATTAGCTTATCTTATATTTGTTAACTTTTATTAACTAAAGGGGCTACGTAATTTACCTCTTAATCGTTGTCGTATATCTGAAAAGCATGATTTTACGATTATGGAAGATAATATAATATTAAGATATTTAATAGGAGAAAGTACTCCTGAAGAATTGGAGTTGTTAGCAGATTGGATCGAGGAGAGTGAAGAAAACAGAGACTATTTGTTTAGATTAGAATCATTGTGGCAGAAAAAAGTTGAAATAGAATATTCTGCTGATGCTAAATTGGATAGAGCTTTTGCAACATTCATGAAAAATAACAAACTCAACAAAGAACAAGATGCTCTTCCTGTTAAAAAGACTTTCAGAATCCCGACTTGGATACAGTATGGAGCCATTGCTTGCATTACTTCTATATTATCTTTAATAGCTTATAATATCGCTCTGAAGCAGAATCTACCTAATTATACAACAGTAGAGGTTCCCCGAGGTCAATATAGTAAAGTTTATTTGCCTGATAGTACTGTTGTATGGATAAATTCGGATACAAAACTAAGTTATAGTGATAGCTACATGACCTCGAAAAACCGTCAAGTTAAACTGGAAGGAGAAGCTTTTTTTGATGTCCGAAGAGATGAGAAACATCCATTTATAGTTCAAAGTAAAAATATAAACGTGAAAGTTCTGGGTACAGAATTTAATATTAAAGCCTATAATTCAGATTTGGAGACTATTGTAAGTCTCAAGTCTGGAAGTGTCGAAGTATCAACAGATAAGGAGTCTAAAGAAATGTTTCCGGGACAAGTGCTTCGTCTCAAAGATAATATGCTAACAGTTGATTCTGATGCAATAGCAGAAACTGCCTATAGTTGGATAAATGGAGAATTACATTTTGAAGAAGAAAATTTCATGACTATAGTAGAAGTACTGGAACGTAAATTCAATGTAATCATATACATTGAAAATGAGTCTCTCAAGAATCGGAAATTAACTTGTAGGATTCAGAAAAACACATCACTCCCGAAAGTATTAGATATTTTGAGAAATGCAACAGATTTGAACTATGAAATAAATCAACATGAAGTAATTATTAATTAAAAATAAGTGGCTTATGAGAAAATAATATCATGAAAAAAACAAGGAGACTGCGGCAACAATCTCCTTAATACAACTAGAAAACAATCAAAATAAATGCTTAAATCAATTATTAACTAATTAATTATCAAAGATATGATATTTATTAGAAATAAACGGATAATAAATACCTGTTTTAGAATCTTGTTAACTAAAATTACAACTATTGTCATGAAATGCACAATATTACTTTGTTTACTATTGACTCTTCAATCGTTTGCAGCTAACATTTATGCTCAAAGTGCTTCAATCTCCATTAAGGCGAAATACAAGACGGTCAGAGAAGTCTTGAATGAAATTGAAGAAAAGAGTGGACTTTATTTTACTTACGATGCAAATGTTATTGATACTAAGAAGATCGTAAATATAGATGTTGAGAATAAGGAGGTAAAAGATATCCTAAATATTCTTTTCGATGGAGAATCTGTTGGATATGATATTAAAGATAAACACATAGTTATAAGAAAAACCCCTGTCGATTCTAATCAGATGGAGAGTCAGGTTAACAAAAAGACTATCAGAGGTAGAATCACAGACCAATCGGGTGAAGCTATTATAGGGGCAAGTATAATGGTAAAAGGAAAACCAAACTTAGGAACAATTACTGATTTGGATGGTAACTTTTCATTATCTGTGGACGAAGATGCTGTGATTGTGATCACTTATGTGAGCTACAAAACCCAAGAGATCTCGGTTAAAGATAAAATAGACTTACAAATTGTATTACAAGAGGAAAGTCAAATTTTAGATGAACTAGTTGTTGTGGGGTATGGAACACAGAAGAGAGGCAATCTGACATCTGCCATTTCAAGTATTAAGTCTGAGGATATAATGAAAGGAACAAATGCAGGCTTGGCACAACAATTGCAAGGGAAAATACCTGGGTTGCAAATCAGACATCAGGCGGGTGAACCCGGAACATTTAACTCTACAATCAATGTCAGAGGATTTGGTAGCGCCATATTTGTGATAGATGGGATTGTCAGAGAGAGTGCAACAGAGTTCCAACAGCTAAATCCGAATGATATTGAAAATATTTCAATCCTAAAAGATGCATCAGCTGCCGTATATGGTTTGAATGCTGTTAATGGAGTGGTGATAGTTACTACCAAAAAAGGAATATCTAGTGCTCCTCGGTTCAACTATTCGAGCATGGTCGGATGGCAATCGCCAACCAACAGACCTAAAATGTCATCCGCCTCACAATACATGGAGCTGAATAATGAAAGAAATTATTATAAAAACGGAATACCAGCTATAACCGAAGAAGAGCTCAACAAATGGCGCGAAGGCGGAGAAGGCTATAAAAGTACAGACTGGTATAACGAAACTATGAAAAAATCGGCTATGCAACAAAGTCACGACTTCTCAATACGAGGAGGTAGCGACTTAGTTGACTACTATGTTAGTTTTGGTCATTTCAATGATAAAGGTTTGTTCAAGAGTAATGATATGAGCTACAATCGCTACAACCTAAGGAGTAATCTGACTCTGAAGTTAAGTAAATACCTTAAAGCTGACATCCAATTAGCAGGTCGTTACGGCAAGCGCGATTATCCCGGAGCCGATGGATTTATGTGGACATATAAAGGAACTATAATCAGCCTTCCTACCGAAAGACCTTATATAAATGACGATCCCAATTATCCGGCAGATATTCGTAATAGAGAGAATCCAGTACTGATGTCGCAAAAAAAATATGCAGGATACAGCGAAGAAAAAAGTAAAAGCTTTCAATCTACAGGATCTATAACATATGATGCGCCATTTCTTCCGGGTTTTCAACTTAAAGGTACAGTAGCATACGATAGTTATAATGGCTATAACAAAAATCTATGGAAAAATTATAGAATATATAATCAAGATTTAGTTTCGAGTCCAAGAGGAACTCAACCTCGTATTCAAAACAGGTCTGATGATCAGGACAGATTGGTTATGCAAGCACAAGCGAGCTATAATCAAATATTCTTACAAGCACATAATGTGGGAGCTACATTAGTTGCTGAAAGAAAAACTATAGAAAATAAATATATGGTGGCAAGAAGAGAGTACGATGCTTTCACCAATGATGTTATAGATTTAGCCGGAGGAAAACAATATTCTGAAGGAAGTGAAAGTGAAGAAGCACTAATGTCTTATATAGGGCGTTTCAATTACGACTTCAAAAGTAGATATTTGATCGAGTTTGCTTTCCGTTACGATGGTTCATATCGCTATGCAGTGGGTGACAGATGGGGATTTTTCCCAACTGTTTCTGGAGGATGGAGAATATCCGAAGAACCATTTATCAAAAAAAATCTACACTTTGTAGATAACCTTAAATTGCGAGCTTCTTATGGTATGATTGGTGAAACTGTAGGTGATGCTTTTCAGTTTGTCCCAGGATATACATCTGTTACTAACCAAGGAGCAGAATTTGTTGATGGTGAATATGTGGGTGGACTAGCAGCACCTGGAGTTATCAATCCTAACTTTACATGGACAAAATCCAAAATTTTCGATATCGGTATTGATGTTAGCCTCTTCAATAATTTGCTAAGTTTTGAGTTCGATTATTACCAACGCAATATGTCTGGACTACCTAAGCAAAGAGAATCAGGTGCTAGTTTACCAAATACATTTGGAGGATCGATGCCACTTGAAAATCTTGAAAGTAATCGTACTCAGGGAATAGATTTTGTTGTTTCGCACAATAATAAAATAGGACAGGTCAGCTACGATGCCAGCTTTAATCTAAACTTAGCGCGAACAATGTATCGGAAAGTAGATAAAGCTGATGCCAGAAGCAGCTTTGATAGGTGGAGAAATGGACTTGTGGACAGATGGAATGATATGGAATGGGGTTGGGATAAAACCGGACAATTTCAGAACTACGATGATATATATAATGGCATAGTGCATGGATATGGAAATGAAGGTAATAGCAAACTTTTGCCTGGCGATTATATTTTTTATGATGCGAATGGCGACGGAATAATAGACTCTAAAGACGAACGTCCATTATACCGTAATAGAACACCAAAACTATTTTACGGATTCACTATGAATGCAGCATGGAATAACTTCGACTTTAATGCAGTATTCCAAGGGGCAGCACTTTATACTGTAAGATTTGATGAGGTTTTCAGCCAAATGTTCTTTAACGATGGTAATCTTCCTGCATACTTTCATGATAGATGGCGCCCCGAAAATATCTACGATCCTAATAATACAAACTGGATTGCCGGTAAGTGGCCCGCAGCACGTAATGCCGAAGATATGAATTCGTCTTATCGCAAAAGTCAGGTATTTTACATGAACGCGGCGTTTTTGAGATTGAAAAATATTGAGTTTGGTTACACAATACCCAACAAATATACACGAAAGTATTATGTGGAAAATCTGAGATTCTATGTTAGTGGAACAAACTTATTGACATTTACCGATTCTTTTCTGAAACAGTTTGACCCTGAGAAGTATGAAGGATCGGCATATAAAGGAGGGTACGACTATCCATTAACTAAGTCGTTTAACATAGGAGTAAATATATCATTTTAAAACATTGACTATAACATGAAAAAAAATATAAAAATAGCACTATATATAGCTATCATATTAGGGTCATATACATTTCAGGCTTGCTCGGATTTCCTTGATCTCGAACCAAAAAACAAGGTGCCTGAAGATATAATTCTGAATGACGAGAAAGGTATCGAGTCTTTCATTGCTAACTTGTATTATCAAGCTCCGATCGAAGATTTTGTTTATTTTCCTCGCGAAGGCTTCAATGCCAGGGGGAATACCGGGTCTTTAACTTCGGCCCAATATGGAACAGAAGCTATCCACTCGGAGTGGCCTAATTGGAATGAATTAAAAAACGATTGGTGGGAGAAAGGCTATGCATTGAATAGAGATATAAATATTCTCTTGGAGGCTATACCTAAGATAGAGAACATAGATAAGAATAAGATTCCTTGGATCGAAGGGGAAGCCTATTTCTTGAGAGCTTATGCCTATTTTGCTTTAGCCAAAAGATATGGTGGTGTACCATTGATAAAAGAAGTACAAATATTTGATCCAAATTTCGAAAAACTTAAAGTACCTAGAAGTACTGAAAAAGAAACTTGGGATTTCATCCTTGAAACTTGCGATAGAGCCATAGAGTTACTCCCTGAAACAAGAGAAATAGGTACAGATAATCCTCATAATGATATTTCGAAACGAAGAGCAACCAAATGGGCAGCTTATGCACTCAAATCTCGAGTAGCACTTCATGCAGCTTCGGTTGCTAAGTATTGGAGCAGAGCACCGCTTTCGGGAGAAGCTGTTGATAAAAACTTGATAGGTGGTATGGATGCTAGTGATGTGAAAAGATATTATGATGCTTGTATCAGTGCTTCCGAAGCTATTATGAACTCATCTAAGTTCGGATTATTTTCTGAAGACCCAAAATCGGCTGAAGAAGCTGCTAGCAATTATCAAAATCTTTTTATGAACCCTAAAAGTTCAATGAACGAAATAATCTTTATGAAAGGTTATGGCAATGCAGGAGGATATATAGCTCATGACTATGATGGGTGGAATAATCCCAACCAAACGTCGGAAGGATTCCCTCATAGAGGACGCACAAATCCGATTCTTGAATTAGTCGATCTTTACGAAAATTATAATGGAACACCTGGAGAAGCAGCTCCTATTGTAACTACAGAAGATGGAATTGTAACACCATATGAAGGTTTTAACCCATCAAGAGATTATCGTAAATTCGATACTCCTGATCAAATATTTAAAAATAAAGATGCCCGCTTCTTTGCATCAGTTATCTATCCACATGCTATTTGGAAGAATACAAAGATTGTCATCCAAGGAGGAATTGTAAAGCCTGATGGAAGTTTGTTAGATGTCAAAGGCGAATACCAGCATAATGGAACTACATATTATACTTTTGGGGCTAACGACCGGAATCAATATTCGGGATTCGATGGTTCAGCAGACGTTACACGTTCTGGATTTTTGATGAGGAAATTCTTAAATGAAAATGCTAAAATTAGTTCATGGCTCCAATCTACTACCGATTTTATCGATTTTCGCTATGCTGAAATATTGTTAAATTTTGCTGAAGCTGTAATAGAAAATAATGAAACAGCAAAATTATCCGTTGCTACCAAAGCAATTAATGATATAAGAAAGCGCGCAGGTCACACGACCGAAATTGCAAATGTTACATTAAATCAAGTGTTGCGCGAAAGAGCTGTCGAACTTGCTTTCGAAAATAAAAATTATTGGGATTTAATCAGAAGGCGTACATATCATACTGAATTTAAGAACAGAAAAAAAGGAGCGCTTGTTCCATATCTTGACTTACGAGGAAATACACCCCAGTATATCTTTGTCAGAAGATATGTCAACAATGAAGAACAAACTTTCCCAGAGAAAGATTATTATAGACATATACCTGGAACAGCCAGCAATGGAGCAATACAAAATCCACAACATTAATAAGAATATAAACTAAATAGATTATGAATAGAATATTTTTAAAATTGATTCTGATTGTTTTGCCATCTATAGTATTTCTATCATGCGATTTAGATGATATAGATAATTATGATGGACCTAATGCCTCTATACAAGGGGGAATTTATGATGAGGAAACAGGTGAACTTGTAGAGCAAGACATTATTAACGGAGTGCAGATTGAATATATCGAACATGGTTTTGAGAATCCTCAGACGCAATATCAAGTTGTGAAGAATGATGGAACTTTTCAGAATAAAATGATGTTTGCAGGAACATATACGATGAGAGCCGTCAGAGGAAATTTTGTACCTACCGAAGATATTGAAGTGAAAGTTAAAGGTAATACTGAGATCAATTTCAAAGTACAGCCTTATATCCGCATCAAGAATGCATCAATAGAAAAAGAAAATGGAAAAATAGTTGCAACATTCTCTATTCAGCAAACTTTGCAGAATAAGATAAAAAACGTTGCTCTTTTTGCTCATAAAGAAAAAAATGTAGGTGATCCCTTAGCTAAAACAATATCAGTCAAACAAGATATAAATGATATAACCAACGAAAGTATGGTGTATACTCTAACTATAGATCCTAGTAAATATTCGGAAATGAAAGCAGGCGAAAAATTCTATTTTAGAATCGGGGCTTTGATGGATGTTTCGGAGGCTAAGTATAATTATGTACCAGCTGTTAGAATAGATATTTAAGAACTATTTAAGAGAAGTTTATTCATAGAATACGATGAGTAAACTTCTCTTTCTTTATAAATATAGAATGAAAAAATATATAGCAATATTAATACCATTCCTTGTACTTATTATATTCGCTTCGTGTCAAGACAAAGTGAAGAAAGATCCTATAGAATATGTAAATCCATATATGGGCAACATTAGTCATTTATTGGTTCCAACATATCCGACAATACATTTGCCAAACAGTATGTTAAGAGTGTACCCTGAGAGAGATGATTACACTTCGGATAAAATTAATGGCTTACCTTTAATTGTGACAAGCCATAGGGGCAGATCGGCTTTCAGACTGAGCCCTATACAGACTGTAGATCGTAAGGAGAAGCCGGGAATTAAAAAGTATACATATGACAATGAAAAGATTAAGCCATACGGATACGAAGTGCTGCTTGACGAGAAAGAAACTTATATTAAGTATGCAGTATCTCATCAGTCTGGAATTTATAATATAAAATACACAAAAAGAGAATCTGTGTATCTAATGTTAAGTACCGATAATGGTTATGCTAAAGTAGATGGTAACAAACTGTATGCAACACAGAACTTGGATAATAATACGCAGGTTTTTATTTATGCCGAAACGGATATTCAACCTATAGAATTTGGGATACTAGATTCTGATACAGGTATGAATAAAAATAAAACAGAGCAAGAAGAAGGTCCTTCAGTTCTACTCTTATACTTTGGAGATGAGCCTTTAGAGATAAATGTGAAATATGGTATGTCATTTATCAGCCTCGAACAAGCTCAGAAAAATCTGCAACGAGAAATTCAAGATTTTGATTTAAGCAGTGTTGAGAGATATGGAAAGAATATATGGAACGAAGCTTTGAGTAAAATCAAAGTAAAAGGCGATGACTTGGCTGATCTAGAAGTATTTTATACATCATTATATCGTACATTCGAACGTCCAGTCAATATTAGTGAAGACGGTCGTTACTTCAGTGCTTTCGATGGGAAAATACACAATGATGAGGGAGTACCATTCTATACCGACGACTGGATATGGGATAGTTATCGAGCGGCACATCCTCTGAGAGTTCTTATTGATCAAAAGACTCAATCCCAAATCATCAATTCTTTTTTGAGAATGACCGATCAGATGCCGAATGCATGGATGCCTACATTCCCCGAGATAACAGGTGATTCGCGCAGAATGAATTCAAATCATGGAGTATCAGTCATTGCCGATGCTTATGTTAAAGGCATGATTTCTTTTGATTTGGAAAAAGCATACGAAGTATGTCGCAGAGCTATAGAAGAGAAAACATTAGCTCCATGGTCAGGTGCCCCCTCGGGGTGGCTCGATCAATTTTATAAAGATCAAGGTTATATACCGGCACTTTATCCTGGCGAAGAAGAAACTGTACCCGAAGTAAATCATTTCGAGAAACGACAACCTATTGCGGTTACATTGGGTACAGCCTACGATGAATGGTGTCTTGCACAGATAGCATCAAAACTAGGTAAAGAAAGTGACTACGAGAAGTATGAAAAAAGATCATTTAATTATCGTAATGTATATAATCCTAAAACATCGTTCTTTCATCCGAAGGACAAAGATGGTAAATTCATAGAGCCATTTGATTATCGTTATTCAGGTGGACAAGGAGCCAGAGAATATTATGGGGAAAATAATGCATGGATTTATCGTTGGGATGTACCTCATAACATAGCTGATCTTGTTAGTCTGATGGGAGGAACTGATGCTTTCGATACTAATATGGATCAAATGTTTAATGAGCCACTCGGACGTAGTAAATTCGATTTCTACCAACAACTGCCTGATCATACAGGCAACGTTGGTCAGTTTTCTATGGCTAATGAACCTAGCTTACATATTCCTTATCTGTATAATTACGTTGGCAAACCTTGGAAAACTCAGAAAAAGATACATACACTTCTCGACCAATGGTTCAGAAACGATTTGATGGGCGTTCCAGGCGATGAAGATGGTGGAGGATTATCTTCTTTCGTGGTATTCTCTATGCTTGGATTTTATCCAGTAACACCGGGTATGCCTGTGTATGTAATAGGTAGTCCATTTTTCGAAACGGCTACGGTTAATCTTGAAAATGGAAAAGCTGTACAAATTACAACAAGTAATTATGCCAAAGAAAATAAATACATTCAATCAATGACTATCGATGGTAAGGAGTGGAACCAATCGTGGTTTTCTCATAATGATATCAAAGATGGAGCAATTATTCATTTTGTGATGGGAAGCGTTGCCAATAAAAAATGGGCTTCGGCATCAAGTAGCTTTCCACCTTCTTTTAAATATATAGATTAAGATGAAAAAGATTATAGTTATATTAATTTTTGCAAGTTGTATTCTAAATATTAGTGCTCAGAATAGTTTAAGTGAACTTCCTAATTTCGAGCGATATAAAATCCCGAATGAGGAAATACTATCAATGCCAGCTCAACACAATAGAGTCGTGTTTATAGGAAACTCTATAACGGATGCATGGCCGGAGGTGAGACCTGATTTTTTTAAAGATAACAATTACGTTGGACGAGGGATAGGAGGACAGACAAGTCCGCAGTTGTTGTTGCGATTCCGAAAAGATGTAATCGAATTAAAGCCGCAGATAGTGGTGATCAATATTGGTACAAATGATATTGCCGAGAATACAGGAAAATACAATCCTCAGTATACACTAGACAATATAATGTCAATGACCGATATTGCCTTAGCGAATGGTGTAAAAGTAATTCTGTCGTCAGTACTTCCTGTTGGTGAATATCCTTGGAGAAAAGATATAAAAAATGCGAGTCAGATCGTCGATTCTCTGAATGCTGCCATTCGCAACTATGCTGTTATGAATGACATCCCTTATGCTGATTATAATGCTAATATGAGAGATTCGAATGGAGCTTTGATAGAGGATCTTGGTCATGATGGAGTACATCCTGTAGAAAAAGGTTACAAAGTGATGGAAACTGTGATACAACCAATAATAAAATCTTTGCTTAGAAAGTAAAAGAGAAAAGAATGAAGTACAGAATTTGTTTTATATTGTTGCTTATTTTTGCCTGTTACGTACAAGCTCAGGATAAAGATTTGGCGGATTATGTAAACACATTACAAGGGACCAACTCTCACTACGATTTGAGCAGAGGAAATACCTATCCTACTACAGCCATGCCTTGGGGTATGAACTTTTGGACTCCGCAAACGGGTATCAATCGAGACGGATGGATTTATCAGCATTTCAAAGACTCGATCAGAGGATTTAGACAAACTCACCAGTGTAGTTCATGGACTAAGGATTACGGTACATTCTCTCTTATGCCTGTATCGGGTAATTTGGTTGTAGATGAATATTCCAGAGCATTGAAGTTCAGTCACAACAACGAAACAGCGAGGCCTCATTACTATCAGGTGTTATTCGAGAACGGATTGAATACTGAAATGTCTCCGACAGATAGAGGGGTTTTTATGCGATTCCAATTCCCAGATAATGAGGCGGCATACATCGTAGTTGATGCTACATCGGGGGGAAGTATGGTAAGAATATACCCAGAAGAGCAAAAAATTGTAGGATATTCTAGAAATGGGAATCATGCAACACCAGAGAATTTCGCAAATTATTTTGTAATCAAGTTCGATAAACCTTTTTTATCTCACGGTACATGGGATGGTATTACAAATGAGATTCAGACAAATTCGTTTGAAAATTTTGGCGATTATGTAGGTGCTTATGTGCAATTCGAAAAAGGGGAAACGATTAATACCAAGATTGCGTCTTCTTTTATTAGTATCGAACAAGCCGAACTCAATTTGAGAAATGAATTAGAGGGACTCACTTCCCTTGAGGATGCAAGACAGTTGGCTAAACAAGAGTGGAATAAGCAATTGGGTAAGATCGAAGTAGAAGGAGGTACAAGAGAGGATATAGAAACCTTTTATTCTTGTTTTTTCAGATCGATGCTATTCCCTCGTAAGTTCTACGAATACGATGCGAATGATAAGCCTATATACTACAGTCCTTATGATGGATGTATACACAAAGGTTATATGTATACTGACACTGGCTTTTGGGATACATTCAGAGCTCAATTTCCTTTGAATATTATCTTGCATCCCGAGATGCATCAGCGGTATATTAGTTCTCTCTTAGATGCATACGATCAAAGTGGGTGGTTACCTTCATGGTCTTTCCCAGGACATAGTGCAGGTATGATTGGAAACCATGCAGCTTCATTATTGGCAGATGCATATGTAAAAGGATTTGATATTGACACAGAGAAGGCTTTGTCTGCAATGTTGCATGAGAGTACTGATAAAGGGCCGCACGGTCCATCAAATGGCAGAGATGGATGGATAGATTATTTTAAATTAGGTTACGTCTCTCATCCCGAATATCACGAAGCTGTAGCCAAAACATTAGAATATTGCTATGACGATTTTGCAGCCATGCAGATTGCCAAGCTTTCGGGAAACAAGTTTTACGAAAACATATTTAAACGTCAAGTTCTAAATTATAAAAATGTATATGATCCTTCTACAAGTTTTATGAGAGGACGGAATAAATCAGGAGAATGGTCACCTGATTTCGATCCCATAGAGTGGGGAGATCCCTACACTGAAGCTTCGGCTTGGCACTATCATTGGTCGGTTTTTCACGATATACAAGGACTTATAAATTTAATGGGAGGAGATCGTAGTTTCACAGCAAAGCTTGATTCGGTGTTCACGATACCCAGTTCGTTTAATGTTGGTTCTTACAATCGGGTTATTCACGAAATGGCAGAAATGGAGTTGATAAATATGGGGCAATATGCACATGGAAATCAACCTATTCAACACATGGTATATCTTTATAATTATGGAGGAGAGCCTTGGAAAACCCAGTTTTGGTCGCGAGAGGTTTTACATAGATTGTACAATGCCACTCCTGACGGATATCCGGGGGATGAAGATCAAGGGCAGACCTCGTCTTGGTTTGTAATTAGTGCTCTGGGGATGTACGCTGTTTGCCCCGGGACCGATCAGTATGTTCTGAGTTCTCCTATGTTTCCTAAAATAACGATCAATCTTGAGAATGGGAATAAATTCGAAATCATATCCAAAGGAAATAGTCTTAATAATAGATATATTCAAAAAGCTTATTTAAATAAAGTTTCTTACAATAAGACTTGGATAGACTATCGTAGTATTATGAAAGGTGGAACTTTAGAATATAAAATGGATGAGAACCCGAACAAAAAATGGGGAACATCTGTGAATGATCGCCCTTATTCTTACTCGACAGAAAATATAAAATACTAAAACACTTAACAGATAAAATGAAAAAAACTATTTTAATATTTGTTATAGCGCTATCAAGTTTGTATCTATCTGCTCAGAACAACATAGATCCGATAGATTATGTCAACATTCTGGTGGGGACACAATCAAAACATTCTTTATCAACAGGGAATACTTATCCGGCTATTGCGCGTCCATGGGGAATGAATTTTTGGACACCGCAAACCGGAAAGATGGGGAATGGCTGGACTTATGATTATACGGCAGATAAAATCAGAGGATTTAAGCAAACGCATCAACCTAGTCCATGGATAAATGATTATGGGCAATTTTCGATAATGCCGATAACACAGAAATTGATATTCGATGAGGATGAGCGTGCCAGTTGGTTTTCGCACAAAGCCGAAATTGCAAAACCGTATTATTACAAAGTGTATCTTGCCGATCATGATGTTGTTACCGAGATGACACCTACATCCAGAGCTGCAATGTTTCGTTTCACATTTCCCCAACGAGAGAAATCGTATATCGTTGTTGATGCCTTCGATGATGAATCTTATGTAAAGATTATTCCTGAAGAGAATAAGATTATCGGTTATACAACCAAAAACTCAGGAGGTGTTCCCGATAACTTCAAGAATTACTTTGTAGTACAATTTGATAAACTTTTTACCTATAAAGCTGCTGTTTCGGAAGGAAATATACAGAGCGATGTTTTGGAACAAAGTAGTAAACATGCCGGAGCTATTATCGGATTTACAACCCAACGAGGCGAAAAAGTACATGCGCGCATAGCATCTTCTTTTATCAGCATCGAACAAGCCGAACTAAATCTGAAAGAATTAGGGAATAAATCATTTGAGCAAGTAACACAAGAAGGTCGTGATGAATGGAACAATGTATTGGGTAGAATTAAGGTAGAAGATGACAACATAGATAATCTAAGAACATTTTACTCTTGTTTCTATCGCTCAGTGCTATTCCCTCGTAGTTTTTATGAGTACAATGCAAAAGGAGATATAGTACATTACAGTCCATACAGTGGAGAAGTTTTACCTGGCTATATGTTTACCGATACTGGTTTCTGGGATACATTCCGATGTCTTTTCCCTTTTTTGAATCTAGTCTATCCTTCGATGAATGAGAAAATGCAAGAAGGGCTTGTTAATGCTTACAAAGAAAGTGGCTTTTTGCCCGAATGGGCTAGTCCAGGACATAGACACAGTATGGTTGGTAATAACTCAGCTTCGATTGTCACAGATGCTCACATCAAGGGATTGCAAGGATATGATATTGAAACTTTATGGCATGCCGTAATTCATGGTGCTAATTCTGTCCATCCTAATGTTCCCTCAACTGGACGTTTAGGATTCGACTATTACAACAAATTGGGGTATGTACCTTGCGATGTAGGTATTCATGAAAATGCTGCACGTACATTGGAGTATGCATACAATGATTGGTGTATTTATCAGTTGGGTAAAAAACTAGGTAAACCTCGGAAAGAAATCGATATATATGCTAGACGTGCAATGAACTATAAGAATCTGTATGATCCGGCTCATAAATTGATGAGGGGTAAAAATGAAGATGGAAAATTTCAATCGCCCTTCAACCCTTTGAAGTGGGGTGATGCCTTTACTGAAGGGAACTCATGGCATTATACATGGTCTGTATTTCATGATCCTCAAGGTTTAATTGATCTCATGGGGGGAAAAAGAGAGTTTAATCTGATGATGGACTCTGTATTTAGTGTCCCTCCTCTATTTGATGAGAGTTATTATGGATCTATAATTCACGAAATACGTGAAATGCAAATAATGAATATGGGAAATTATGCACATGGTAATCAGCCAATTCAACATATGGTGTATCTTTATAACTACTCGGGAGAACCATGGAAAGCCCAATTTTGGGCACGAGAAATAATGGAGCGTTTATACAGTGCAACACCTGACGGTTACTGTGGTGATGAAGATAATGGACAAACTTCAGCATGGTATGTGTTTTCTGCTTTAGGGATGTATACTGTATCTCCGGGGAGCAAAGAGTATATTATAGGATCACCATTGTTTAAGAAAATTACATTGAATCTAGAAAATGGTAATAACATTATGATTAGCTCAGAAAACAACAATCAAAATAACAGGTATATAAATAGAATGAAAGTAAACAATAATGTTTACACTAAAAACTATGTAACGCACGACCAACTTATTGATGGAGTTGATATAAGCTTTGAGATGTCAGATATACCAAATAAAGAGAGAGGGGTAATGGAATCTGATGCTCCTTATTCATTCTCTAATGATCTGAAGATAAATAATCCGAAACTATGGAAGGAAATTAACAAGAAAAAGTAAAACAACAAAATATGAAAAAAAATATTACAATAAGTATAGCATCTTTTTTATTACTTATAGGAGGTAATACTATTAAGGCTTCAAAACAAATCGACTTTTCTTTACAAGCAGATAATACTGTTATAAACAAAGATAAATACATATCTCAAAGACCTAAAGTATCGGATCGACTTTTCGTCTCTCAAGCTATAGAGAAAGAGATCAAACGTGTCAAAGGTCAACTGAAAAATGCAAAACTTGCCTGGATGTTTGAAAATTGCTTTCCAAATACACTGGATACAACTGTTCGCTTCGAAACGAAAGATGGTAAGCCTGACACAAGTGTTTATACGGGAGATATCCATGCTATGTGGCTGCGCGATTCGGGAGCACAAGTTTGGGCATATGTTCAATTTGCAAATGATGACTCAAAGTTGAAACAAATGCTTGCAGGAACAATACTTCGTCAGTTCAACTCTATAAACCTTGATCCGTATGCTAATGCATTTTATACAGATAGAAACGAAACAGGTCATTGGATTGATGATATCACAGATATGAAACCGGGGGTACATGAGCGTAAATGGGAAATAGATTCACATTGTTATCCTATACGTTTGGCTCACCAATACTGGAAAACAACAAACGATACAAGTATATTCGGAGAGGAATGGCTGCAAGCGATACGAAATGTACTAAAAACGTTCAGAGAGCAACAACGTAAAGAAGGAATAGGACCTTATACTTTTCAACGAAAATCGGAGCGCGCATTGGATACTTTAAATAATGATGGAAAAGGAGCGCCAGTCAAACCTGTCGGCCTTATTGTATCTTCATTCCGTCCTTCGGACGATGCTACAACTTTACAATTCTTAGTACCATCTAACTTTTTCGCAGTAACATCCCTTCGAAAAGCGGCAGAAATACTTACGACAGTAAATAATAGAACAGATATAGCCAAAGAGTGTACTGACTTGGCTAACGAAGTCGAAGCAGCATTAAAAGAATATGCTGTATATGATCATCCAAAATATGGACAGATATATGCTTTTGAAGTAGATGGCTTTGGGAATCACTTGTTAATGGATGACGCTAATGTCCCTAGTCTTTTGGCAATGCCATATTTAGGAGATATTGACATAAATGATCCTATATATCAAAATACTCGCCGTTTTGTTTGGAGTGAAGATAATCCTTATTTTTTCAGAGGAAAAGATGGAGAAGGAATAGGTGGTCCACATATTGGTTACGATATGGCATGGCCTATGAGTATTATGATGAAAGCATTTACTAGCCAAAATGATGCTGAGATAAAATGGTGTATCGAAATGCTAATGCAAACCGATGCTGATACTGGTTTTATGCACGAATCCTTTAATGTAAATAATCACTACGATTTCACACGTGCATGGTTTGCTTGGCAAAATACATTATTTGGAGAATTGATAATCAAACTCGTAAATGAAGGAAAAATTAAATTGTTAAATGATATAAAGTAGGAAAGGGAATGAATAATTCTATAAAAAAAATTATTGCCATAGCCATACTCTTTTCCGCTATTATCAATAATTATGTCTATTCTCAAAAAGAGCCACAGTATAAAGAGCCACAGTATAATATATTATTAACCGGAGCTTCATTTGCTTCTTCAGACAATGGTTGGTTCGAACTCGGTTGTCAAATACTGGGAGCAAATCCAATAAATAGAGCTATAGGAGGTGAAGCTATAGCTGATGCAGCCAATCGGATGGCTAATGGTTCCTTATATATCTCTAAAGAGCTTGAAGATATAGATGTTTTTGTAATCATGCATGTACATAATAAAGATGTGGCTGATGAATCAAATCTGTGTAATAACTATTCTGATTATAAAATACCTTTTGATAGAACTGATTATGCGGCAGCGTATGATTATGTGATAAAGAAATATATAAGTGAGTGCTATGAATTGAGGGATAATCCGGAATCAAAATACTACAAATCTAAATTTGGAAAACCTGTTTCTATTATTCTTTGTACTGACTGGCATGATGCGAGAACCACTTACAATACATCGGTACGAAAACTAGCAGAAAAATGGGGTTTCCCCTTAATAGAGTTTGATAAGAATATTGGCTTTTCTCGGAAGACCAAACATCCAAAATCAGGAAACCAAACCAGCTTGTTGTATTCATCAGACACACAAAATATTAACGGGATAGTATATGGCTGGCATCCTGAACGAGGTGTTGACAAACACATACAACAGCGTATGGCTGCAATATTTGCACATACAGTTAAAAAGATAAGTATTAAATGAAACTTCGGTTTAACTTTTTATCTGACTCCATGGTGAAAATTGGTGGAAAATAAAAAAATCACTACATTTATTCCATAAAATCGCCAGCAAAACGCCGAATTAGAATTAAGGTGAAATAGGTGGAGTTTGGAGGAAGGAGCTTTGATATTCTTGTATATATAAGACTTCAAAGAAATAGCTCGAGCCCCAGCGGGATCACTTGAAAAGAAAAGGTCGTCAATTTGACGACCTTTTTTGTTTGTGAAATTTATTTCTTGTTTTGACTCAAAAATAGTTTGAATAATTATTTGTGACCTATTGACATTCGCAATCTTTCTCTATCAAAGTATTACTTCTATTTACTTCAGGGGAATCCTCTAAAAAAACAATAATAATTGTATCACCTACGATTAATTTATCATTTAACCAAGTCTTTCCTTCTGTTTTTCTATCGTTGTTGGATTTTCCTTCATATAATGCTCCGTTATAAAGAAATTTATATTTGGATACGACATCACCTTTCTTACCGAGCCTATACCTGTCGTAAACAATTGCTTCAGTGCATGTACCCTCTCTTCTTAATAAAGAATTGATATAAGTTTCATATCCGCCCTTCCCTATTATATACAGAATAACAGTTGCACATAGCGCATATCCTACATAGTCCATTAGAGATTTAGGTTTATTTGTATGTCGCTTTTTCTTTTTGCCCATTTTAATAAAACCGTTTGTAAAGTAAATAATTTCTTCAACTTCATTATAGATTTAAATATACTTTTTTAACAAATACAAGTTATCTTTACTCCCAAAAATCAGTTTCAGGAATTATAGCATGCTCTTTTATATATTGCTTTCCTTTTTTATAGCCATAAATATTTTTGATTGTCATAGGAGTTGATACTTGAAAGACATGAATTTTTAAACGTCCTTTTCTGTCATATTCATATCTTTCGTAGTAAGGAATGATGAAATGTTCTTCCTTCCGAGGACAAGCATATTGATATTGTATTCTATATACAAGTAGTCCTTTTTTATTGTAAAAATCTATAAATTCGAATTTTCCACAATCATTTTCTATAAAAATAAGCTGTTTTTTGAGAAGTTTTTCCGTCTCTAAAGAAAAGTATGATATGATAATTGAGTCAGTCTTATAAATAGTATCTATTCGACACCCTTCATCTTTAAGCTTTTTATCGTAATACTCCTGAAAAGCTTTATGTTTCTCAAAGTATCTGCTCCATTTTGGATGCATCTCTTGAGAATAAATGTTTAAAATAGGATATAAACTAAAAATAAGTATGAGGAATATATGTTGTTTCATAATAGTTAGGTTCACTCCCTAAATATACACTTTTAACTGATATAATTTATTCAAATCTTCTAT
Source organism: Dysgonomonas massiliensis (assembly GCF_900240225.1). GTDB lineage: Bacteria > Bacteroidota > Bacteroidia > Bacteroidales > Dysgonomonadaceae > Dysgonomonas > Dysgonomonas massiliensis. Next base: position 47,535 of record NZ_OEPV01000009.1, read on the forward strand.
AAATTGGTTTGAGAACAGTCGCAGAGGGATCACTTGAAAAGAAAAGGTCGTCAAATTGGCGACCTTTTTTTGTTATATTTGCTATTTGTCTTCATATAGTGAACTATGGAATTTAGATTTAATAATTTATTTTACCATTGGGATTCCGATGATATTTTGCATATGTGTTTTGATTCATCAAAAACAGAGGATGTGTTGTGTCTTAATGGAGCAAAAGTATATATTGATAGCAGACTGAAAAAAGAGATTGTTTTTCCAAAGTGGAATAAGCGTGAAATACCAAATATAGTTTCAGAAGATAGGGTTGTTATGGAAATAAGGCAAAATGAAATGTTGCAGACTTATTTTCTTTTAAAAAATGGCATTATCAACAAAAGTCATGACCAAGGAGATACCGAAAAGGGATTTGTTTACATATTTGATATATACGAACCCAGTAGTGTAGATTATCAAGACTATATTCTTGAAGAATACAATGAATCAGAAGTCCTGAAAATTGATTTCATTTGATCGAATTTATTCAAATTTCCAACAAAATGGTTTTAAGACAATAGTAGAGAATTCGCAGGAAAATAGAAAAGATCGTCATTTTGGCGATTTTTTTATTATCTTGATTTTTATAAAAGCCAAAGTAAATAATTTATGCCTCCTTATTACGACATCTACGGAATCTCACAAAAACGAGATAAAGAAACAATTGAAAGATTTCTTGACTTTTTCGCGGAACGAGAAATGATTGAAAATAGAGAAGATCAAGAGATATATGTAATGAATAATGAAAAATATGGAACGAAAGAAGTTCTTATTTCAATCAATACTTTGTCGGAAGTCATTGAATACGGAGTAAATAATCAGGATAGTGGTTTCGTCTTTTATATTGGAGATTATTTAAAAGATGTAGATCATATTATTTTAAAATTTACTTATGACAGAAAAATAATATTTGGAATATCAGTAGAAGAAAAAATATTTAGAAATAATCAATTAATTGATAATTATACAAAGGCGAAAAAAGTAGAAGACTTGATTTTACAATTAACATCTGCATATAAAACATCTATTCAATTCGAATTTCCACCAGCAGATGATGAGGAAGAGTTTGATGAATCTATGGAGATGTGGAGAAATATGAATGAGTCTAAAAAGATAGGTTTCCATCAATAGTTATTTCTTTTAGCTGATATAGTTTATTTATACCCTTTAAAATTGGTTTGAAAACAGTTGTAGAGGATTCTTTGAAAAATAAAAGGCAGTCAGTAAGGAGACTCTTTGTAGATTCAAAAAGAGATTGATTATTATAAGAAAATTATTTATTACTTTAGGCTGTAAATAGACTTTAATGCTTATGAGAAATTTCATTATTCTTATCTCTATCTTATTATTTATTAGTTGTGCTGCTGTTGGAACAAAAACTATTTATAGTACAAATACACGGCCATCAGTGCAAAGAATAGGATATTTTACACTCGGTAATATCGACACTTTGTCTATGATTTATCCAGAAACCTCATTAGCCTTTGATTCTACAATAAGCAAATACGCTAATATCTATTCGTTAGATATACCCATGAAAATTAAGTATACTGAAGATAGTCAAATAAACAACGATATAATATCAGAAATATGCAGACAAAATAATTTAGATGCACTGCTAATTACTGATTTGCGATTTATACATACCACATATACTGCTTTTTTTGTACCTATTGTATCGAATTACGATACTGAGGTTGAGATGCAATTGTATGATCAGGATGGTAAGCTGTTGTATGCAACTATGCATAACACTTACAAAGGAAATTCTTACATGATGAGTCCATCAGCTGAAAAAACAATACATGATGGTGTAAAAGGAGCTTTTGTCAGAATCGCAAAAGAGATAGGTTGGAAAGTTCAAACTAAATGAAAATTACTGACATTCCCCAGATAAGAGTATAAATTATTATAAGTGAAGTAGTCACTATTCAATCTGATAGTTATTAATAGACACTACTTGTAAATAATTAATAATGTTTCATTTATATTTTTTTTATAACTCTTTTGTTTGAATCCTCCCATTCTTGGGATAAAGTATATGATGTAAGTTCTTTGTTTGGATAATTGCCGGTATGAGCCCAGATCTCCAGATTATCAATTATTCCATCTTTGAGATGAAGAATTGCTTCTGCTTCGATATCTTCACTCTCTATTTTAACCTTATCAAAAACAATATTCTTATCCAACTTGTATTTGATTATTTTCTCAGTATCGGTCTGTGAGAATGTGATAAAACATCCAGCTCCAGATGTGTATTCATAGTCTGAATTATCTGAAAGATATTTGATTTGATTTTTTATAAATAATGCATCTTCTTCTACATCAAGCAATAAGTCCAAAATATCCAATATGAATTGTGATCTAATCATTGTTTTATCCTATAAAAGTTAATTTTCTATGGATTCGTTGTATTTGAGGAGCGAATTGATGTAATCACTGTCAAAGCTAATCAGCCTAATATTCTTTTTTCTGAAAGTATAATATGCTGTATCCCATTCTCCGACGGGTGATATTGGCGTTAGAAATATTGATTTATTTGTTGAATCTAATATCTTGCCTATCCAGCATTTATTCTCGTCTTTGTTGTCTATTTGGATTACAATTTGTTTTTCGAATATGTATTTAAATAACATTTCTGTTGTGAGAGGAATATTCATATCTAATGAATATGATGTTTTCTTATTGGCTATGAGTACATTCTCTGTAAAAATAGCTTTGTCATCTCTATTTACTTTACTTACATAGCTTTTGTTTATGAGCATATATCCATCAATCATGTAGTCTGTAAATAAGTGACGAATGAGATACCATTCTTCGTCTTCCTCAATGAGAAATCCAAATTCTTCCTGTTTCCGATCTTTAATCTTAAATGAGTAAAATTTGTTCTTTTCTAATTTCATACTACTGGATTTAATGTTTAAATATACTCTTTTATTTCGTGTAACTTATTTAAATATCATATAAAAAAAGGTCGTCCTACTGACGACCTTTCTCTTTTATTATTTGAACAGTATTTGACTGAATCGGTATAGATTCTCCCTCCATACCGGCCAGGTGTGTCCGCCAGGATAGTCGTAATAGCTGTATTTGATGCCAATTCTGTCAAATTCCATTTTCATCTTTTGGCAGTTATCATAGGCTATATCTTCCTTGTCGCCCATTGTGAGGAATAGTGACTTCAGATTCTGGTTGATGAGATCCTTGTTTTCCGCTAGATAATCATACATCGCCGAGTTATTGGATTGTGCGAACCAACCAGAAGAGAATACGCCTAGCCAAGCGAACTTGTCCGTATTGGGCAGCCCGGTATTCAGCGTCTGAATACCTCCCATTGACAATCCTGCAAGAGCTCTATTAGCAGGGTCGGTCAATGCGCGGTAATTCTTTTCGACGAAAGGAATGATGTTTTGTAACAACTCCATACTGAAAGCATCTTTACCCAATGGACGGCCGAAATTCATGCCTCCGACATTGCCGTTGGACATAACAACAATCATCTCACGTGCTTTTCCTTCGGCTATCAAGTTGTCTAGAATGATGTCCGTATGTCCTTGTTGCGCCCATCCACGTTCATCTTCTCCGCCTCCATGCTGGATGTAGAGCACTGGATATTTTTTTGTATTGTCCTTATCATAGCTCGGTGGCGTATAGATAAACATGTGTCGCCAAGACTTTGTCAAATCCGAGTAGTAACGTTGTGAGCGAATCGCACCGTGCGGCACGTCTTTCACCTGATAGAATTCGTCTCCGTCGAAAGGAATCTCAATGCCTGAAGCCATTCTTCCCATACCATAGAAGGTCTCACTGGCCGGATCGGCCACCGCTACACCATCAATCAAGATCGAGTAATAGTGGAAGCCGGGACCTAGCGGTTCGGTGGTGCAAGTCCATACGCCTTCAGCACTGCGTTGCATGTCGTACTTCTTGCCCAAATCTACTTGAACCTGTTTGGCTTCAGGAGCAATGATACGGAACTTTACCCGTTTGTCCTGAAGAATAGCGGGGAAGGATGCGTTAGGCACGTTTGTCGTGGCGGGGATAGCTACAACAGAAACGGCTTTATCTGTAGGATAATCCAGTAGTCGTAGCATAGTCTGTGCATATCGCTCACCAAGCATGCGGTACCCCATAGCATTGAAGTGCAGATTGTCAAACGCCTGAGGACAGCCTTGCGAAGATATGACATGGGCTGTAGGAATTACTGCAGGCAATTTATTTATTAATGCATTATGAGCTGCACATATGCCTCCCTGGTCGGCATGAACCACTTCGCCTGCAAGCAATGGAATGGAATTAGGTTTCAGCTTGAGGTCTTTCAGTATATTGTCATAGACTGACTTTACCTTCATAGGCCATGCTTCCTCGCCATTGTTCGATTCGCCTTGATGCAGTAGGATTCCCTTGATAACTCCATCCTTCTGAGCCAGCTTTGCCAACTCAATCAGACGTTCGTACGGATTGCCACCGTAGGCTTCGATGGGAGAACGCATCCATTCGGGAGCATCCTTTATATACGATTTGCAGTTTTTCTTGTCGAATAGTTCGATTTTGCAGCCACCCACAGCTACCATGACTACCCCTATGCGAACATCTTCCGGTAGGTTTGCCGCGAGGGTGCGGCCAAAATAATCGGCAGGTGTCAAGCCGGTATTACAGCGAGCTAATGGAGGAATAGCTGTATACCACTGTCCTTTCTCCCTTTGCAAATCCGGACAGTCTACGGCTGCCATCATTTGGAAACGTGCATTTACATCCTCCTTATCTTGTGGCTCAATACGAGCATTTCCTTCCATATTCGATTGCCCAAGGCAAAGGTAGATATGGAAATTCTTGTCTTGTGCATTCATTACGCTGCTGCACAACCATAGGGCGACAAGAAACAGCAAATAGTTTCTTTTCATACTAATTTGATATTATTTTATATACTTGCGGACAAAAGCTTCTACCTTGTCGAACATCAGTGGTGTCCAGAACTGCCATGAGCCGTGGTCGGCATCCTTGAGGGCATAATACTCGAAAATTTTCCCGTTTTCTGCGAGGGAGTGCGCCATCAGATCGGTCTGCACGAAAGGTACCACTCTGTCTTTCATGCCTGCTGCAAGCAGCACGGGTGGTATGGGTATCTCTTTCTTCACATAGTAGTTGGGGCTTGCTTTACGTGCTAGATCCATGTTCTCCGAAATGTCTCTGTTGCCAATTAAATGCCCTTCCGGACTACTTGCCTCGCCCTTACTTATTGCGTGAGGGGCATCTTTCAATACCGATAAATCAGTAGGTGGATAATAAGCTACGATTGCATTGACAGTACATGGTATATCCGGAAAGTCAGGATCATCCAGCTCCGGATTGTTGGATGTGATTCCTGCAAACAATGAGGTGTGCCCACCTGATGAATCACCCCATACGAACATATTGTTGGAATCAACGCTAAAACGGTCAGCATTCTTTCGTAGGAAGCGGATCGCGTTTTTTGTGTCAATCACCTGTGCAGGGAAGGGAGCGATACCCGAATGGCGGTATTCCATGATGGCAACCACGAAGCCGCGTTTGGCAAACTCCATCATGTTGGGAATGCCCATATAGACGTTTTGCTTGAACCATGCAGATCCGGGAATATAGACCATACAAGGCTTGGGATCCTTATCACCCGTATTTGGTATCAAGAGTTGCAGCGTCAGTTCGATATCGTTGCGCTTCTCATACGCGATGTCTTTCATATAGAAGACCGATGTCTCTGATTGTGCTACCTGCTCAACAATTTGAGCAGACTTTTCAGTTGGAAGCGTTTCTGGGATTTGAGTTGGCATGTTGGCAAACATATTTTGTGCACTTAGCGGCAAGGTCGCCGTACAGCAGATTGCAGCGATAAAACTTAGTAAATGTTTTTTCATAATGTTAGCATACTTAAGTTACTTTTTAAAATTGTGTCTTTATACTGCCTAGTCAGATGTGGATATATACCTTGAAAGATTAGGGCTCTAGGGGTACTATCTCGTTTGCAAGCTGACCATCATAAAGAGGAAGACGGAAATAGCTGCCGCGACAGCGGTTAGGAATTTTGTCTTCATAAAATTAGATCGTTAATAATATTCTACATCGAAGATATACCATAGTATTGCCATTCGTTTTCATAAATAGATAATTGATTTATGCTTTTAGATAAAATACGTATTTTCTTCGTTCTGAAAGGGTGTTCTATCTCTCAGATGATGAGGTTGATGGGCAACTTCCCTATATGCTATTTGAAAGTAACTGATAGTGGATGTCCGCATTATATCCAATAGTAGATGCCATCTTCACGCGATCAGATATCCTTACTATGCGGGAGGTATAGCGAATGTTAATCTGTCAATTTGATAATTTACTTCCGTGAGAAATTTCGGCTTTGATCCTTATTCTTATTTTACAAATAAGCACGTCACCTATATAGAGGAGTTTTACATTTTGTTCATCAATAGTTTTTCTTAATAAAATAATGATTTACGTGCTGGATCAAATATATACTGAATTGATTTTCTAGCAATAGAGCAGTCCATCATACTTATACTTGAGATGCTGTATATATCTATAATTTGAAAGAAAATATCTAAAAGTGAAATAGGTAAAATTATGGGAATCATATCTTTGCTACAGATCAAATACTATAACAAAAACTGTAAAACAAAGGCAACGCTCGCATCCGTCGTGGTAGTTACCATATCGAGTCTGGGTACTTGGGGACAGCTAGGCTTACTTGTATCACCTAATGGAAAGATAAATATGAGTATGGAACATTTCGTCAGTGAAACCTTCCCTTCTGTCTTTTATCGGTAGCCTGAATAATAAATGCCGTTAGTGTACTTCCAATATTAATGATGGATATACAGTTCTAAACTGATAATCTCTACGAAAGTGTCAAGTTTACTAAAATTTCCGAACCTTTTAAATATTAAATAATTATACGATGAAAAAATTATTCAAGTTTACTCTTTGTGCATTGGCATTTGCCATGGGTGCCAATACCGGGTCTGCACAAAACGACGGAGGGGGATTGAAGGATGCCTACAAGGATTACTTCTCTGTTGGTGTGGCTGTCAACATGCGTAATATCTCAACTCCTGAACAGATTGCTATCATCAAAAAAGACTTCAACAGCATTACGGCGGAAAATGACATGAAGCCGGAACTCATTCAGCCTACTCGTGGAGAGTTCAATTGGGAGAATGCCGATAAAATTGCGGATTTCTGCCGCAGTAACGGCATCAAGCTTCGAGGTCATTGTCTTATGTGGCACTCCCAGATAGGAAAATGGATGTATCAGGACGAAAAGGGAAACCTTGTATCGAAAGAAAAATTGTTTGAAAACATGAAACAGCACATCACGGCTATTGTGAAGCGTTATAAAGACGTGATCTATGCGTGGGATGTAGTGAACGAAGCCATTTCCGATGGTGTTCGCCAAGGAGGGTGGCCAGGTATGGATCAGCACTCAGGTCCGTACCGCAATTCGCCACTCTACAAGATAGCCGGTGATGAGTTCATCAAGAAAGCTTTCATCTATGCCCGTGAAGCCGATCCGGACGTGCTGCTTTTTTACAATGACTATAATGCGGCCGATCCGGGTAAACGCGACCGTATCTACAACATGGTGAAGTCCATGAAGGAAGAAGGAGTGCCTATTGACGGTATTGGTATGCAAGGGCACTACAACGTCTATGGTCCAAGCATGGAAGATGTAGATGCTGCCTTAACAAAATACTCTACTATAGTAAAGCATATCCATATCACCGAACTTGATATCCGTGCTAACGAGGAGATGGGCGGTCAGCTCAACTTTAGCCGTGATGGTGGTGACATCAGTCCGGTGGTGAAAACGCTTCAGGAAGATCAGTACTCACGCCTGTTCCGTGTTCTTCGCAAGCATAAGGATGTAGTGAAGAATGTTACCTTCTGGAATTTGTCTGATCGCGATTCTTGGCTTGGTGTTCGCAACTATCCGCTTCCTTACGATGAGAATTATAAGCCAAAACCTGTTTATACTCTTATCAAAGATTTTGATCCGACTCGCGATAATGCTGTGATAAAAGAGGATTTTCGTCCTTCTACGCTCAATCAACCCGGACAAGAGTATCCTATGGTCAATTCGCAGGGATACGCCCGTTTTCGTGTAGTTGCTCCTGATGCCAAGTCGGTTATCGTCAGTCTTGGGCTGGGCGGTAGTGGTGGTACGGTTCTTCGCAAGGACAAGGAAGGTGTATGGGTAGGTACCACTGATGGTCCTATGGATGAGGGATTCCATTATTACCATCTAACTATTGACGGAGGAGTGTTTAACGATCCGGGTGCAAAGAATTATTATGGTTCATGTCGATGGGAAAGTGGTATTGAGATTCCGGCTCATGATGAGGATTTCTATGCTATGAAACAAGTGCCTCACGGAAATGTTCAGCAGGTTTATTTCTATTCCAAGAGTACAAATACTCATCGTCGTGCATTTGTTTATACACCACCTACTTATGGTAAGGATCAGAAAAAATATCCGGTTCTTTACCTGCAACACGGATGGGGAGAGGATGAGACAGCATGGTCTAATCAGGGGCATGCGAATCTGATTATGGACAACCTTATTGCCGAAGGCAAAATTGAGCCGTTCATCATCGTGATGACATATGGTATGACGAATGAAATAAAGTTCGGAACTCTGAACGAATTTACGGCCGAAGAATTTGAAACGGTATTGGTGGACGAACTGATACCTTATATAGATAGTAATTTCCGTACAATGGCCGATAAGAAGTATCGTGCTATGGCGGGACTTTCGATGGGTGGATTTGAGACGAAACTGATTACTTTGCGTCGTCCGGAGGTATTCAACTACTACGGACTACTGAGCGGTGGTACTTATGCACCGAGTGATATCAAGGATAAGAATCAAGTGGCATCTATTTTTATCAGTTGCGGTAGTAAGGAGAATCCAGATGGTGTGACTAAGGCTGTTGAGAAGCTAAAGGCTGCCGGTTTTAAAGCAACATCTTACGTTTCTCCCGACACGGCTCATGAGTTTCTGACCTGGCGCAGAAGTTTATATCATATGGCACAACAATTATTCAAATAGGTTATCTGCTAACAGCATGAAATTAATTATTTTGAAGATAAAATTCTGAGACGCTAAAACTCATTGATCGGAATTATATGACTCCTCAGCATGGTATACGTTACTTAATGCTGAGGAGTCTTTTTTTATTTTCCCGTTTTCATAGAAATCTTTCTGAATATTAATGAAAACTGAATCAGGAAAAGGCTGCTATTAGTACCCATTCTGAAGAGAATGTAGTACTTGCAGACTGATAGAAAATAATTATTGGTTAGGTATGATAGATGACATTCATGCTTATAAGATTATACAGAATATGCTTCATCTTTTACCTAAGACAGTTATTCGGAAATCTATTGTTTCAAATCAGATAATTCCTCATATCCTATTCTCTTTATTACGTTTACGAACATCTCAGTCCGGCGGAATTTGTTGACTGAGGCGTTGCGTGTGATGGCATGGGCTAGCATTATCATAGAGTAAAATGCAGTCGTTTTATAATTTTAGATACGCATTTTTAATTTTAGATATATTATTCGTTATGTCTAATAGTGGAAAACAAATGTTTATTTTTTAAACTATGCCATTGTCCTTCGCCGTTACATTTGTTATGTGGGTCATAATTAATTTTTATTAATTCTTAAATCTAATATCAAAAAATGAAAAAAGTAAATAAGAAATCTCAGAAGATTCCTTTCTTGCTTATGCTAATGCTTTTTACATGTATATCAGCATCGGCACAATTTCAAGTTAAAGGTAAAATTGTTTCAGCTAATGATTCCGAGCCGATAATTGGTGTGGCTATTAAGGAAAATGGAACCAACAATGGTACTATTACCGATCTTGATGGTAATTACTCAATTAACCTACAGAGTGGCAATGCAACTCTTACAGTGTCTTATGTGGGTTACAATTCTCAGACTATTAAGGTCGATGGTCGCAATACTATCGACATCCGTATGGAAGAAAAGACGGAAATTCTCGACGAAGTGGTGGTAGTAGGTTATGGTATTCAAAAGAAGAGCGACCTAACAGGTGCTATTGCCTCAGTCAATGGAGATGATATTAAGAACCTTACAACAGTTGATGCCGCTGCTGCCCTTCAAGGTAAAGCTGCCGGTATTCAGATTTTGAATACATCTGGAGCTCCTGGCTCGGGTGCTTCAATTCGTGTTCGTGGTTATTCTTCAAATTCAGAAAACCTTGGTCCCCTATTGATTGTCGATGGTTTAAAGGTTGACAACATTCAGTACCTTGACCCTTCGATGATTGAATCTATAGAGGTTTTGAAAGATGCAGCTTCAGCAGCAATCTATGGTGCTCAGGCTGGTAATGGTGTTGTCCTCATTACCACAAAAACAGGTAATGGTGCTAATGGCCGTCCTAAAATAATATACTCTTTCAAGGCTATCAACCAGAGCCTAGGCAAGACACCTGAGTTATTTGGTGCAAAAGACTGGATCAAATATAAAGAATTGTCCGGTTATGATATGAAGACTCTTACCCAAAGCTATGGTGTTGATTACGACAATCCTCAAGAGACAGATTGGGTAAACGAAGTATTTGGTAGTAGCTGGGCGACTCAGCACTCTATTACATTTCAGGATGGTAATGACAAAGGTCATTTCTTCACATCTGTAAACTATATTAACAATGATGGTATTGTACGTGGTAAGAAAGATACTTATACCCGTCTTACTGGTCAACTCAATGCTGATTATAAACTTTATGACTGGATTAAAGTAGGAACGAACACTTCTATTGAGAAATGGGCTACCCGAGACATTACGCATCAAAGTGCTTATGGTTCTATGCTGACACCTGCTCTTTTGCTGGATCCTCTGACTCCGGTATATTGGGACAGTGTTGATGATTTCACTACAAGTATGCAGGAACAATATGCCGTGAATCCTTCAACTATTCTTGTCGCTCCGAATGGCAAGTACTATGCTACTTCAAAGTTCCAGATGGATGACAATGGTAACCCTTTGCTTCAGCGCGATCGTCGCCATGTGAAGAATTCCGGAATTACAGTTCGCGGAACAGCTTTCCTAGACCTTACTCCTATTGATGGTATTGTGATGACATCACGTCTTTCTTACCGTATTGGACAACATAATAGCCACGACTATGCTGAACCATATTATATGAATGGTCAGGCTAAAGCTACAGATTATTCTATTTCAGCTGCGGCTAACAATAGCCGATACTATCAGTGGGAAAACTTTGTAAACTTCAACAGAACATTCTTCGAAAAGCATAATATTGGTGCTATGGCCGGTATGTCATATACTGATTATGCTTCGGATAATGTATCGGCTTCGGCTACAGGTACAGGCGGCAATAAGATTCTTACCGGTGATGCTGACAACTTCAAATTTCTTGATTTTGTAAACTCAGCCGAAACTACAACAAAAAATATCAACAACTTGCCTTCTGATGTGAGAAGCCTTTCTTACTTTGGCCGTTTTCTATATGCTTATGACAACCGTTACAATTTGCAGTTTAACTACCGTGCCGACGCATTTGATACTTCCAAACTTCCTGCTGACAAACGTTGGGGTAAGTTCCCTTCAGTTGCCGTGGGTTGGAACATCAGCAATGAGAAATTTATCAAGGACAACATCAGCACCGATGCTCTTTCATTCTTGAAATTCCGTGCTTCTTGGGGACGCAACGGTAACGTCAACGTACTTGGTAATTACCCATATGTTTCGCCAATCAGTTACAACTCTGCTTGGTATCAGTATGGTGATAACCCTGCTTTGCATTATGGTTCTTACCCTTCTGGATTGGCTAATCCAAATCTGAAATGGGAAACATCAGAACAGTTAGACTTCGGTATGGACATGCGTTTCTTGAATAATCGCCTGGGAATTAGCCTTGACTATTATAATAAGGACACGAAGGATCTTCTCATATCCATCAACCCGGTTCCTGAGGTTTATACGAATTCGACTATAGTCAATGCCGGTAAAATCAACAACAGAGGATTTGAAGTAGAAGCTTCATGGAAAGATAATATTGGTGATCTTAAGTACAGTATTCATGGTAATTTATCTACTTTGAAGAATAAGGTTACTTATCTGTATGACGACATCACTCGTATTGACAGCAATCAAGGTGGTGTAGATGGTACAAACAATATGGTACGTAGTTCATTCGAAGAAGGACACTCTATCTGGTATTTCCGTGCATATGACTATGCAGGTGTAGACAAAGAGACCGGTTCACCTCTGTTCCGCAACCACGAAGGTAACATTGTTTCTTCTTCAGAGTTGACCGATCAGGACATGACCGATATAGGTAGTTCTATTCCTACACTTACTTATGGTTTGACTATTAATTTGGAATACAAAGGCATAGATTTAACAATCTTTGGTACTGGTGTAGCAGGTAATAAGATTTTCAATGTTCTTTATCGTCCTGATAGCCCAATGCGTAACTCTTTGAAGTATTACATGGACAATGCTTGGAGCGAAACCAACAAGAATGCTTCGATGCCGTCTGTTGCTAGTGTAGCTCAAGACCGTTTCTTCTGGAGCTCAAGTGCTTCAATGTTCAATGGCTCTTATTTCAAGATCAAACAGATTCAGCTAGGTTACACATTACCTAAAACATTTACTAAGAAAATGGCTGTTAAAGAACTTCGCTTCTTCGTTTCTTTGGATGACTTCTTTACTTTCTCTAGTTATCCTGGTATGGATCCGGAGACTGCAACGACTTCCAATAATGGTGGAGGTGGATATGATATTGGTACATATCCGACAATGAAGAAGTGTACATTTGGTGCAAGTATTGCGTTTTAATAAAAAAAGTTATCCTTGAAAAACTAAAAAAGTTATTCATTATGAAAAAAATAATATTTTCCCTTTTAAGTATTGCATTCCTTTTCAGTGCTTGCGAAGATCGTCTCGACATTGACCAGAAGGGTGTGATATCGTTTGATAGTTTTTATAAGACTGATGATGATGCACAGAATGCAGCCAACAATCTTTACCAGTCATTCTGTTTGAATATAGCAGGCAATGAAGGTATCTATGTAGCCCTTCCGCTCCTCTTCAACGAGGCTGGCGATGATATGTTGGCAGCAGGTAATATGTATGGTGACAATGACTTTGCAGCACAGATTAACGAGTTCCGTTATGACTCACAAAATGAGGTGATAAAAAATGCATACTGGGGACTTTATGGTGTGATATACGATTGCAACCTTATACTGGACAACATAACCCCCGATACACCTATCAAGAATCGTGTTTGTGCCGAAGCTCGGGCTCTACGTGCCTGGTCACATATGATGCTTGCTATTGGTTGGGACTGTCCGCCATTGGTTGACCATATTCTTAGTCCAAGTGAAAAACCGGCTAACAACGCAGTAGAAGGTGGACATAAAGGATTGTTGGAATGGTGTGCTAAAGAAGCAGAGGAGGCTGTTCAATACCTTGATGAACGTACAAGTCCATCAGACAAGGTTGGTGCCTCAAAAGTAACAAAGGGATTCGCTCTTACAGTAGCAGGTAAGGCTCGCCTATTCATGGGTGACTATGAGGGAGCGAAGACTAACTTGAAACAGGTTATTTCTTCGAAAAAGTACGAACTTGTTCCTACTGAACGTTGGGCGAATTTGTTCCATGCATCAGGTGACCTTTGCGAAGAGATGATTTTCCAAGCCAACTCTCTTGAGAATGCAGCTGTTGGTGACTGGGATAATAAAATTCAACGCACGTCTTGGATGTGGATTCAGTTCTGGAACTGGCGTACAGATAAATTGGCTTCTAAGCCATCATTTATCGGTCCTGATGGTTGGGGTGGTCACTCTATCCGTGCTGATTTTGCAGAACGTATGTTGGCAAACGATGGTGATTCACCACGTCGTAAAGCAACATTCCTAACAGGTGACGAATTCCTCTATGAAATGGAATGGAATGGTGTCAAAGACCTGTCTCGCGAAGAACTTGAAAAATCTGATAAGATTGGTATTAAAGATCCAACAGGTCTTTATGGCTTTGGAGGTTATTTTGCAAACAAATTCGTTGCTTGGCCCGAAGATAATGAGAAGGGCTGGTATGGATTCAAGAATCTCACTATCTTCCGTTATGCTGAAGTTCTTTTGATGTATGCTGAAGCATGTGCACATACCAACGATGCTGATGGTTTGCAGTATCTTCAAGAAATTCAGCAACGTGCAGGTTCTGCTCATATTTCAAGTACACTTACACTACAGGAAGTGAAAAATGAGAAGAGCTACGAAATGTGGCTTGAGGGAGTTCGCTTCCCAGATATGGTACGTTGGGGTGATACAGATGGCATTGTAAACAATGGTAAGGATATTCCTACTACTAAGGATGCTTTCTTCTCTAAAGGTGAACCTAAACACCGTCTGTATGTAGAAACAGCAAATCCAAATAAGAGTAGGACAGGTTTCATAAAAGGTAAACATGAGTATTTCGCATACCCATTTGCTGCAACATCTATCAATCCTAACTTGAAACAAAACCCTAGTGGTGAATAAACATAGGAGCAGAAAATCAACCTTAATATGAAGTCGGACAGTGTAAATTGATTTCAATAGGTTAATTGTGAAAGGAGTGAATATCCGCACCGCGTCAGGAAAGGCTTTCAAACAAACTTTCGCTGAAAGGGTGGCGGATATTCCGATTTAGAAACCAATACGTTAAATCTAATAATCAGAATAATGAAAAGAGTTTTGAAACTTGTATTTTTTTTTCTGTTGGCATTGCCGATGGTACTGAACGCGCAGGGGCAAGATTTCCCCGAAGGTACTGTTCGCAATGAGCACAACATCAATGGTGCGGAATGGCCACGCATAGGCAAAGATAACCGTGTACATTTTCGCGTACATGCTCCCAATGCTCAGAAGGTGGAGATCAGTTTCCGTGGCGAAATGACCAAAGAGGCCGATGGCTATTGGACGTTAGTATCCAAAGAACCCGAAGTGGTGGGTTTCCACTATTACCAGATCATCGTTGATGGTGTGAGTACTGCTGATCCGAATGGTAAGCCGTTCTTCGGAATGGGTCGCTGGGTGAGTGGCGTGGAAATTCCTGAAAAGGGTGTGGATTACTATAGTGTCAAGGACGTTCCCCACGGTCTGGTGAGCCAGAGCCAGTATTGGTCGGATATACGTAAGGAATGGCGTAGGTGTATTGTCTACACTCCGGCAGAGTATGACAAGAATCCCTCAAAGAAATATCCGGTACTCTACCTGCAACATGGAATGGGAGAGAATGAGACTAGCTGGGCTAACCAAGGTAAGATGAATTTCATCATGGATAACCTCATTGCCGAAGGAAAGGCGAAACCGATGATAGTAGTCATGGATAATGGTAATATCGAATCGTTAGTATTCAAGCCGGGCGAAACACGTCAGGACGCAATGAAACGCTTTGGCGGACAATTCCCTGACATCTTAGTAAAGGAGATTATTCCTCATATTGAAAGCAATTTCCGCACATTGACTGATCGCGAGAACCGTGCTATGGCAGGGCTTTCGTGGGGCGGGCTGCTGACGTTCAATACCACATTGAACAACCTCGATAAGTTTGCCTGGATAGGCGGATTCAGCGGAGCGGGGAGCATTGACCTGAAGAATATCGACACTACTTACGGAGGCGTATTCAAAGATCGCGATGCTTTCAACAACCAGGTACATGCCTTTTTCCTTGGTATAGGGGAGATGGAGAATCCAGAACGTACCAAGGCACTAAGCGATGGATTGAAAGCTGCTGGCATAAACAATATCTACTACGAAAGTCCCGGTACAGCCCACGAGTTCCTTACTTGGCGACGCTGTCTTAAGGAGTTTGTGCCGCTGCTGTTTAACACGAAGAAATAAAATATATTAAAAGTATAGATATGGATATATTCAACCGAAAAAAAGTGCTGGCGGCATGTCTAGCCCTGATACTTTGCATGCCCGCGGTGGCACAACAGAATTCCTCACCGAATTCGCTTCCTCCACAGGGGAGGCCGAGGCAGGCGTATAAAATACAAACACCGACGTTTCTTGCCGATTATTTTGCCGAGGTATCATCGGATCCAGCTGTTCCTGACGATAAGGGTTTTATTAGGCGTTGGCTGTTACTGGAACCTATCGAAAAACCAAACCATACGAATACTGTCTTCACAGACAGTTATCTACGCCAAGCTTTCGATACATTATACTTCCGCGACCAATTCACAGTTCTACCTAAGCATGGCGACAAAGTGAAAGTAGGCAAACAGCAGTTACGATGGCACGCATTGGATAGCAAACTCTATAATGTGAAACTATACCGGTTTGCTGCCGCACTGAAGAAGCCCGTATATGGCATACTATTTTGGGCAGTTACGGTTATCGACTGTCCAGAAGACATCAGTGATGTCCGATTATCTGCTGGTTCCAACTCTGCATCTGCATGGTGGCTCAATGGCGAGCAAGTACTGCTACTTTCCGGTGACCGCCGAATGGTAGTGGACGATGGAATGTCAAGACGGATTACCCTGAAGAAAGGTAGGAACATTCTGCGAGGAGCCATTATCAACGGACCTGGCATGAGCGATTTTTGTGTTCGCTTCCTTCGAGAAGACGGAACACCAGTCAAGAACATTACAATCATCACGCATCAATGACTATGAAAACAAAAGCTATATTGCTGGGCCTAACTGCCCTAATCTGCTCAGGTATATCCTGCAAAGTATCCGCACAGACCGGTGAACCTTATATCCACGATCCCTCTACCATAGCCGAATGCGACGGCAAATACTATACCTTCGGTACGGGTAGCGGCGGACTGATTTCAACAGATGGTTGGACGTGGAGCGGCGGTGCTGTGCGTCCTGGAGGAGGTGCTGCTCCCGATGTTCTGAAAATAGGAGATCGTTACCTCATAGCCTATAGTGCTACAGGCGGCGGTCTGGGTGGCGGACACGCGGGCAAGGTGCTGACTATGTGGAACAAAACTCTGGATCCCAATTCCCCCGATTTCGCCTACAGCGAACCCATCGAAGTGGCGCACTCTCTTGATGATGAAGACTGCGATGCGATTGATGCCGGGCTGTTACTCGACCCTACGGATGGACGTTTGTGGCTATCCTACGGTACGTATTTCGGCTTTATCCGTATTGTGGAGCTTGACCCCAAAACTGGTAAGCGCGTGGAAGGTAACAAGGAGATCAACGTTGCTATAGACTGCGAAGCTACTACTCTGACATATCGCGACGGCTGGTATTACCTATTGGGTACACATGGTACTTGCTGTGACGGACCTAACTCCACTTATAATATCGTAGTAGGTCGTTCACGCAATGTGACAGGCCCATACATCGACAATGTCGGAAGAGACATGTTGGAGGGCGGTGGCAAGATGGTCATTGCTGCAGGTAACCGTAAGACTGGACCCGGGCATTTCGGACGTTTCATCGAGGAAGATGGAGTGGAGAAGATGTCCTTCCATTATGAGGCCGATTTCGAGCGTAGTGGCCGTAGTGTGCTTGCTATACGCCCGCTCTTATGGAAGAATGGCTGGCCTGTAGCGGGAGAAGAATTTAAAGAGGGTACGTACCTGATCGAGTCCGAACGCAGAGGCTATGCCCTTGAACTTTCGGTCGACTTTATCCGAATGCAGCATAACGCTATACGCTTTTGGGAGAAAAACGACAAGCCTGTCGAACCTTTGAAATCGCAGACGCTGGAGGATGTTATAGATACATGGCCGAAAGGAGATATTAACGTACGTATCGGCGACTATATGTTCCGTCCTCATCAGAAATGGACGATTACTGCTGTGCCTGATGCAGGTGGATATCTCGGAGCACCTTATTATAAGATTGTGATAGAAGGAACTAAACGTGCACTGGCTGCCACGGCGGATGCTGAAGTGGTGACTGTTCCCGAGTTTACTGGAGCACCCGAACAGCTGTGGAGAATTGATCAGTTGACGGATGGAACCTATCGGATCATGCCCAAGAAAGTGCCTGGTACCGACAAAAAACTGGTATTGGTTTCCGCAGGAGACAGTACCCCGACACTCGCCGAATTCGATATGAACAGTGATAACTCTAAATGGAACTTTCATGATCGCTAAATATTTATCATTAGCCTCTGCAATGCTGCTCTCTGTAGCAGTATCTGCACAAAATCCTTTTATCAAAGGACAATTCACCGCCGACCCTACGGCGAGAGTTTTTAACGGAAAGATGTATGTCTATCCCTCGCATGATATTCCGGCACCTGCCGATAAACCCAATCTCCGCAAAGATTGGTTTTGCATGGAGGATTATCATGTATTTTCATCCGAAAATCTGACGGACTGGACCGATCATGGTGTTATCCTTTCGCAAGAACAAGTGCCGTGGGTGAATGCCGATACCTACTCTATGTGGGCGCCCGACTGCACTTACCGCGATGGTATGTATTATTTATACTTTCCAGCCATAGTAAAGCCCGACTCAATAACCCGAAGGTTCGGAATGATGATAGGAGTAGCTATATCCGATCGCCCTGATGGGGGATTTGTGCCGATGGCCGAGCCGATAAAGGGTGTTTATGGTATTGATCCTTGTACGCTTATTGATGATGATGGGCAGGCTTATCTGTACTGGTCGGGTCGCGGAATGCATGGGGCCCGACTCAAGTCGAATATGCTTCAGCTTGATTCAGAGCCTGTCGCTATAGAAGACCTGCCGCAAGGGTCAATGAAGGAAGGTCCTTTCGTATTCAAGCGTAACGGAAAATATTACTTCACCTACCCTTGGGTGCCTGTAGAAGGGGAGACTCAAAACCTCTCATATGCTATGGGTGACAATCCTCTTGGTCCTTTCGAGTACAAAGGTCTAATTATGGATCAATCACCTACAGAGTGCTGGACAAATCACCATTCCATTGTAGAGTATAAGGGAGAATGGTATCTGTTCTACCACCATAATGATTACTCGCCGCACTTCGACAAGAATCGCTCTGCTCGTATAGATAAAATTCATTTCAATGATGATGGGACTATACGCAAAGTCACACCGACATTACGTGGCGTCGGTATTACAACGGCGACCAGTGAAATTCAACTTGACCGCTACTCGGAGCTGAGCAAGACGGGTGCCGCTATTGCCTACAACGATACGACCGATTACTTTGCTGGTTGGAAGACTATACTGAACGAAAAGGGTGCTTATGTCCGTTACGATGATGTCGATTTCGGAACTGGACTGACTTCGGTTTCAGCACAGATAGTAGAAGGAAAAGGAACACTGCAAGTGAAAGTGGATGGTGAAACAGTGGCTGAAATTGCCGCTGAAAAAGCCGGACTGGTTACTGTTCCAGTAAAAAATCTTCCGCAAGGAGTACACAACCTATCAGTCTCGTTAGCTGGTCGCGGAGAGGTGGCAATAGACTGGATTAAGTTTCAATAGGAGTATTCATTTTAACGAGTTGACAAAAAAGATATTAACAATTAGAAATAGTACATTATGAAAAAAATTTGTTCGATTATTTGTTGTGTTTTTTTATTGATGGGATGTACTCCCAAGAATAATCTGCCAACATTCAAGAATACGGGGAATCCTTTAGTCAAAGATAAGTTTACGGCTGACCCTGCACCTATGGTGTATGATGGAAAACTTTATTTATATGTGGGTCATGACGAATATTATGCAGGACAAGACTCTGCATCAGGTGGCAAAGAATTTAATATTACCGAATGGTTATGCTATTCAACCTCTGATATGCAAGAATGGGTAGATCATGGTTCTGTACTGAAACCTACCGATTTCAAATGGGGTGTAGGAGAAGCTTGGGCATCACAGGTAATAGAGAAAGATGGGAAATTTTATTATTATACAACAGTGCAAGCTGGTGAGCCATATAATAGCAAGGCAATTGGAATTGCTGTAAGTGATAGTCCTACCGGACCGTTTGTAGACCCTATTGGAAAACCATTGATTACAGATGATATGACTTCAAATGGGGCACGTGGTTGGTGGAATGATATTGATCCAACGGCCATAATCGATGATAAAGGACAGGCATGGCTGTGTTGGGGAAATGGAACTTGCTTTATGGCGAAACTAAAACCAAACATGATAGAGTTGGATGGTGAAATTGAAGTGGTGGATTTACCAAGATTTGTTGAGGGACCATGGTTACATAAATACAAAGATTTATATTATCTGACGTATGCTTCAATGGGACAGGGAAGAGAAAACATATGTTATGCTACAGCCTCTTCGATGGAAGGTCCTTGGAGTCCGCAAGGCGAACTGACGGGAATGGCAGAAAACAGTTTTACGATCCATCCCGGAATTATAGAATTTAATGACAAATGGTATTTGTTTTATCATAATGCGACATTAACACTCGATAGTATAGGTGGTGCAATTGGACGTCGTAGTGTTTGCGTGGACGAGTTACACTATAATTCGGACGGAACGATGAAGTTTGTAGAACAGACAAAAGAAGGTGTTGCTAAAAAGTAAAACAACGGATTTGCAAGGGACTTCCTCTGAATGTAAGTGAAGTCCTTTGCAATCATTTATAAATTACATATCATGAAAAAAATCCTATTTATTTGTTTCATGCTCAGTTCGTCCTTTATCTTATTGGGGCAAAAAAGCACCGAAAATAAACGACAACGTACGATGGTTATTTCACCTGAAGTACACACCGATAATAAAATTACCTTTCGCTATTTTGCCCCAAATGCCAAAAATGTGGAAGTTGATCCTCAGTTTATGGAAGGAAACGCTCCAATGTCAAGAGACGAAAAGGGTTTGTGGAGCGTTACTCTGGGACCCATAGAACCGGATATATATCCATATGCATTTATTGTTGACGGTGTTACTGTTATGGACAACAATAACCCGTTTTATTTCGAGAATGAGCATTTTAAGGCAAGCCTATTAGATATTAAAGGTGACAAACCATTGATTCATTCTATCCAGGACGTACCACATGGTACCGTTAATTATGATTATTACAAATCTGATGTGTTGGGAACAACCGGGCGTGTGCTGGTTTATACACCACCGGGATATGATGAAGATCCGAACAAAAAATACCCAGTATTTTATCTAATAAGCGGAACAACAGATACCGATGAAACTTATTTTAAAGTTGGTCGTGCCAATTTTATATTCGATAATTTAATAGCTCAGGGATTGGCTAAGCCTATGATCGTAGTAATGCCTTACGGAAATCCGGCAGCATATTTCGATGTTACAGATCCTCGTGCTAAAGTTGCAAATGCGCGGCTTAATGAAGATTTTACTAAAGTAATGATGCCTTTCATTGAAAAGAACTACCGCACTATAAATAATGCCGAAAACCGTGCTATTGGCGGTTTTTCGAGAGGAGGAAATCAAGCTCAAACCATCGGAATGAATAATCTTGATAAATTTTCATATCTGTGCTCATATTCTTCATTTGCAGGAAATGTTACTGATTTTGAAACCACATTCAAACACATCATTGAGAATCCGGAGCAAACCAATAAACGCATAAACTTATATTGGCTTGGCGTAGGAACCGATGATTTTCTTTATGATAGAGCCAAGCTTTTTATGGAAAAACTAGATAAAAACGGCATAAAGACAACAACGATGATTACGGGTGGTGGACACACTTGGATGAATGCAAAACTTTATTTGAGCGAATCAGTAAGATTATTATTTCAAAAATAATCATATAGAAAAGTATAAATAACAAAAGAATATTGATATGAAAAGAATAGCAAAGGTTCTACTATTTTTTCTTGTGTTTCAAATATGTCATGTCATTGAGTCTAACGCACAGATGCCAGGACAAATGATCGTATCGCCCGAAGTGCATAAAGATAATAGCATTACATTCCGTTTTAATGCACCTAATGCTAAGTCTGTAGAGCTTAGTGCGCAATTTATGAAAGAGAATCAACCGATGATTAAAGGGGAAAATGGAATTTGGAGCATTACAACATCGCCCGTAGCACCAGACCTTTATCCATATTGCTTTATTGTAGACGGCGTTTCGGTTACTGATCCGAATAATGTGCTCATATTTCCAAATGAACAATTCAAACATAGTTTAGTAGATATTCAAGATTCAATACCTGCGATTTATTCGGTTAAAGACGTTCCTCATGGAAGAATTTCTTACAAATTTTACAAATCCAAAACACTAAGCGATACACGTCCATTAGTAGTTTATACACCTCCCGGTTACGATCCGCAAAGTGATAAAAAATATCCGGTACTCTATCTTATACATGGTGCAACGGATACGCATGAAACATGGTTTAAGGTGGGACGTGTTAACTTCATTCTTGATAATCTGATAGCAGAGGGGAAAGCTCAGCCTATGATTGTTGTGATGCCTTATGCTAATCCTGGCATGACTTTTTTAGGTCAGGTCAATACTGCAATAAAAAATCCATTTGATTATACAGATGAGTTGATTGATGATGTAATTCCTTTTGTTGAAAAGAATTATCAAGTTCAAGCTAATTCTTCCGGTCGTGCAGTTGCCGGTTTTTCGCGTGGTGGATATCAGTCTTTGCATGCCGGACTCGGACACCCTGATATTTTTGAATATGTTTGTGCATTTGCTCCTGCTGTTAATGCTCAGTTGGCTGAGAAAAATTTCAAAGATGGAACTTATGCATCAAGTCAAGATTTAAAATCTAAGCTAAAGCTATTGTGGTTAGGTTGTGGTACGGAAGACTTTTTGTACGAATGGACTCAGTCTTTTATAAATAATCTGGATAAGCAAAATATACCTTATGAGAAAATGTATACACCTGGAGGACATACTTGGATGAATTGTCGATTATATCTAAACGAAATTGCACAGAAAATATTTCAGTAATTAACTTAGTTACTTAATACCAGAAGGGGCGAATAGATGGATGAAGAAATATACTAATTGAGAATTCTGCACAATCTCATTTGCCCTTTGTATTCATAGCCAACAATTCTAAACGGAGTATTTAGTAAGATAAATATTCAATTCACAGCATTTTCATCTTACTTCTGATCCTACTTAATGTTTCAGGAGTTACCTTTATGAAAGAAGCAATCTCTTTGAGGCTAACAAGGTTTAGGATTTCGGGAAATCGAGATATCAATTTGAAATATCTTTCTTCGGGAGAGTCGACATAAAAAGACAATAGTCTACCGTAGATATCAGATAAAAGTAATTCGGAAAGATTTGCCCTCAGGTCCTTTAGCTCGCAAATATCATAGAAATGATTCAGCTTTTCGTAAGATACCACCCATACAATACTATCTTTAATGGCCTGTGCCGAAACTTGAGCTTTTTCCTGCATTTGAAAAGCCCCATAATCAGTAACGAAATCGTTGTCAAAACTATATCCAACAATTTGATCTTGAATGCTTTTATTGTTTGATTTTAAATATCTGAATGAACCCGACTCAATAAATCCTGCATAATGTTTAGCATCTCCCTCGCGAAAGAAATAGCTATTTTTTTTTATTTCTTTTCTAATGCCAGTATCAAGGAACCATTGTCTTACGAGATCCACTCCTTCCAACTCCAGATATTTATTAAGGGCCTTTTTCATGGTTTGTACCAAGTAAATATGATATAAATATATCCAAAGATAGCGAAATATTTCAAAACCCTAAGGGCAATTCTTGATTTAAATCAAGGGTAATTTGAATCATCAATTATCTTTCTTTACAACTTTTCTTGCTACTTCAATCTTATATTTTTTCCCTTTCATCTTTTCGTCCTTAATATTTTCCAATAGAGTTTTCACAACGGATGAACGAACAGCTACAAAGGATATAAAATCTTTTACTTCGATCAATCCTAAATCTTTTTTATCAAGTTTACCTTTTTGCAAAAAGAAACCTACAATATCGCTTTTGTTGAGTTTGTTTTTCTTACCTCCACTCACGTATATTGTCTGAAAATCGGGACGTTTGGGCAAAGATTTTCCTGCTTTTACTTCCAAAATATCCATATCATCGGATAAATAATCCGGCATTTTATCTTCTTTGTAAGATATAATGTATGCTGTTCCTGAAGAATGCATACGAGCCGTACGGCCGTTGCGATGAGTAAATTCACTTTCTTTGGAAGGTAGATGATAGTGAATCACGTGTTTCATTTCGGGAATATCTAGCCCTCGTGCCGCAAGGTCGGTAGTAACTAAATAATTCAAACTTCCGTTCCTGAATTGAATCAGAATTCTCTCACGATCATCCTGATCCATCCCGCCATGATAATACCCTGCATATATCCCTTTCTGATTTAGTAAATCACTAATTCGTTCTGAAACCTCTCTGTGATTACAAAAAATAAGTGCAGGTTCTGAATTAAATGAGCAGATTAGCTGGAACAGTGATTCTATTTTATCTTTCTCGGGCGATACTATTTTTTTGACTGAAAGTTTATTTTCTACTTTACTTTTCGTATAATCCAATCTGACGGATGAACCCATTTCTATAAAATCGGGAATTTCGACATCCGATGTAGCCGACAATAAAATTTTCTTTTCTAAGTTTGACAAATGATCGACTATCATACTCATTTCTTCTTGAAAGCCTAGCTGCAGCGATTTATCAAATTCGTCTAAAATTAAAGTCTTGATAGAATTAGTATCGAATGATTGTCTTTCAAGATGATCTGTCAAGCGACCTGGAGTACCAATAAGTAGAGCCGGAGGATTACTTAAATTATTCAATTCCGTATCGATAGAATGCCCTCCATAACAAACATTCACTTTGAAATTGGTTCCCATCTTCTTCCATACTTGCTTAATCTGCAAAGCCAGTTCGCGCGATGGAACTATGACAAGGCATTGTACTCCTTTAATATCTTCTCTCAATATTTCTAGAATAGGCAATAGAAAAGCCAATGTTTTTCCAGAACCGGTAGGAGACAATAAAATCGTATTTTTCTCTTCAATTATCGTAGTACGAGCTGCTATTTGCATCTCGTTAAGTGTGCTAATTCCAAGATTAGCTAATATTGTAGTGTAATTATTTTCTATTTTCATAGCGCAAAGGTAAGACATTATAGTTCATTCTATTTCTTTTACAACACGTTTAGTATTAACAAATATATTGACAGATAAAATTAGAGCGAAAAGCAAAGTTCTCTATTATAAAATCTGTTCATGATTTTGCCATATTTCAAGGAAACAACTAATCTGCTATTATCAAAAAAGCTTAATTATAACTTTACTATAGTTATATGAGAAATAAAATAGTTACATTTGAAACAGTATTTAATTCAACATGTGGTTCTAAAATGCAAAAAATAATATCATATCCACTTTCAGTTATTTATTATCTGATGCTTGGCTGTACGCTCGTTATTTTTCATCCTATTCAGTGGATATGCCTAAACTTATTCGGCTACAATGCTCATAAAAAAAGTGTAGATATCCTATGTTTTTTTCTGACAGCAAACACATATATATTAGGGACAAGATACAAAATAGAAAATCTTGACAAATTACCATCCGGGAAGCCTCTTATTATTGCAGCAAACCATCAGAGCTTTTACGACATTACTGCTATCGCATGGTTTCTGCGTAGAGTGCACATCAAATTTATCAGCAAAATCGAGCTTGGCAAAGGTATTCCAAGTATTTCATATAATCTGAATCACGGTGGATCGGTACTGATCAACAGAAAAGACCCGAAACAATCACTAACAGCTGTCAGAAAAATTGCAGAGTATATCGAACAAAATAATCGTACAGCCGTAATTTTTCCCGAAGGTACAAGAAGTACAACCGGAAAACCAAAACCTTTTGCCGAAAGTGGCTTGAAGATTCTTTGCAAATATGCACCTTCAGCACTAATGGTTCCTGTGACGATTAATAATTCGTGGAAAATGACAAAATGGGGATCATTTCCTCTAGGATTAGGAAATAAAATCACCATTACAATCCACGACCCGATTGCAATAAAAGACAAACCTTTCGACGAGATATTTGAACAAACACAACAAGCTGTTGTAAGCTCTATTATATAAGTTTGATTGCTAAATATCTGTTTGCCACTACATAATTAAAAGCTCAAAATCGGAGAATACAAAATTTTTCGATTATTTTCATTATCTTTGTAGCATAAAACATTTTGTGTAGGTTTCTCCTCGATTGGTTCTTCCCCACCATCTGTTAAAATTCAGATTAGAAATTGTTGCTACACACTCGTAGCAATCTAAAATTATTACATGACATTTAAAGAATTAAAGATAATCGAGCCTATCTTGAAGGCTCTTGACGAAAAAGGATATACAACTCCAACAGCAATACAACAACAGGCAATAGCCCCCGCACTCGACAATCGTGACATCCTAGGTTTAGCGCAGACCGGAACCGGAAAAACTGCAGCCTTCTCCATACCAATCATACAACAACTCCATCCAAATAAAACTAAAGCTCACAAGAGAGAGATCAAAGCACTGATCCTCACTCCTACACGCGAGCTTGCTATTCAAATCAATGACTGCTTAACTGATTATACAAAATATACAGATATCCGTCATTGTGTAATCTTTGGAGGTGTGAAACAAAACGCTCAGGTAAACGAATTGAGGAGAGGTATTGATATCCTTGTAGCTACTCCCGGACGATTATTGGATCTGATGAGCCAAGGTATCATAAACCTGAACTCGATCAGCCACTTTGTTTTGGATGAAGCTGACCGTATGCTGGATATGGGTTTTATACACGATATCAAGCGTTTGTTACCGAAGCTACCGAAGAAAAAGCAAACTCTCTTTTTCTCAGCAACTATGCCTACATCGATTGATAAATTATCACGTTCGATACTACATAATCCGGTCAAAGTAGAAGTTGCTCCCGTATCTTCTGTAGTAGAAACAATTGAGCAACTTATCTATTTTGTAGAAAAGCCAGAGAAAAAAGATTTACTAATCGAGCTCCTTAAAAAAGACTCAAGTAAATCAGTACTAGTCTTTTCACGAACTAAGCATGGAGCAGATAAGATCGCACGAATCCTAAGTAAGGCAGGGATTGGCAGTGCAGCCATCCATGGTAATAAATCGCAAAATGCGAGACAACGAGCCCTTACGAGTTTCAAATCGAATGAAATACGAGTACTCATAGCTACGGATATAGCAGCCAGAGGCCTTGATATCGATCAGTTGGAACTGGTAATCAACTACGATCTGCCCGATGTTGCTGAAACTTATGTACACAGAATCGGACGTACTGGAAGAGCTGGCAACAATGGAACAGCTCTGACCTTCTGTGCGCAAGACGAGAAAACTATGCTACGTGATATTCAGAAATTGACCGGCATAACTTTACCTATTGCGGCTAATTAAAAAAATAAAAAACTAAATATAAAACGAACTAAATGGCAAAATCAAACTCATTCAACAAAAGAGAAGTAGAAAAAAGAAAACAAGAAAAAAGAAAAGAAAAACAGCAACGTAAAGAAGAACGCAAAAATAATCCGACAAATTCTTTTGAGGATATGATTGCTTATGTTGACGAAAATGGAATGATAATTGATACTCCACCTGAGGCACGAGAAGAAACAATAGATGTGGAGGATATCGAAATATCTGTGCCGAAGAAAGCGGAAACTGAAGAAATTGTAGATTTCAGTGGCCGTGTTGAGTTTTTTGACGAAACTAAAGGTTTTGGTTTCATCAAAGACAGAAATAGTGTCAACAAATATTTTTTCCATAAAAGCAATGCCGAAGAGGGGATAAAAGAGAACAATATTGTCTCTTTCAAACTGGAGCGAGGCTCGAAAGGAATGAACGCAGTAGATGTGAAAATAACAAAATAACGCTTTTTTAGTGTGATATTGAGATATTTATGATTACCTTTGCTCCGACATTTGGGTTTTTATACATATCCATCCTTTTCTTCAGTTAATAAAGTGAGTTGAGTATGTTTTGTAATTATAGGGCTCAACTGATTTATTAACAATTTATTTTATAAGAAATGAACATTTTTATTGCAGGTCTTAGCTTCAATGTAACAGATGCAGACCTAACAGATCTTTTTCAAGAGTATGGTGAAATTTCATCAGCTAAAGTAATTACAGACCGTCAAACAGGTAGATCTAAAGGTTACGGTTTCGTAGAAATGGATGACCAAGAAGCAACAAAAGCTATTGAAGAATTGAATGGTATCGAACACCAAGGAAGAACATTGGCTGTATCGGAAGCAAAACCTCGTGAGCCGAGACAAGAGCGCTCATATGACAATAGAGGTGGATATGGTAGCAGAAATCGCTACTGATCAGAATAAATAAAATAAAAAACGGGTAGATGTTTACATCTATCCGTTTTTTATTTCTGCAAATTTAACAAATTTAGATGATGACAGAAAGAAAAAGGTCGCAATAATATTGCGACCTTTCTTCGTTTTATGCGGACTAGTTAAGTAGTTTTATTAGAATAAGAATTTAACCCCAACAGATAATTGTCCTATTTTTCTTGATTCTTTTGAACTAAAAGGATCAAATCCTATATTCCAAGAATTGCCTCCTGCATCATATTTAGTATAATTGAAGCCGAAAAGAGTGAAAGAAGTTTCAAGCGTCATCCAGCTATTCACTATAAAATCAATACCTGGAGATACATTTAGACCTATTGAAGTGTCATCGCCAAATACCATTGGAGCCGCAACTTGTCCAAATAGATAGATAGGACCAGTAATATTCCAGTACTTACGTACTAATGGTTGAAATATGAAAGCATCGGTTTTATTTATCTCTGCTACTCCTTCAAGTATTCTAGGCAACTCAGTCTTGGTATAACCAACTCCAGCACCAATCGCTATATCTGGAGTGATAAATGTACCAGCTACTGGTAGAATTGTAAAACTCTTAGCATCACCTGCTTTACTGTAGGATATTTCTCCGCCAGCAAACCATGTCCCTTTAAGTCCGTCTTGTGCGCTCAGTCCAAAGCTAACTAGAGCTAGTGTTAAAATAAAAAATAACTTTTTCATAGTAATGTAATTTTAGTTTATTAAATAGTACCTAGTCTGTGCATTAAAATATTTGAATTAAAACCTCGGTCTTATATGTTTTAATTTTTTATAAAAATAATAAAAAAAAATAACAAACAACCTTTTTTAGTTAAAAAATGATTTTTTGTTAAAGGTTTGATACTTATTGTAGCTATTTCGCATGAAAAAAGCTTGCCAAAACTCCTAAACCATTAGGAATGTCTTGGCAAGCTTTAATTTTCATATTCTGATATGCGAATATCAGAATACAACCACCTATTTCTATTTAATTACACTAATTGTATAACTATATGTATACTCTTTATCACTGAAACGATACTCATCTAATGGTTGTGCGCCCCACGAATTAAGTCCGGCAACACCTTTTTGAAATAAATCTACACACAATACAGTTTCGTTGCGAGGATTAACATCCGACCAATGTTGCTGTTTCTTGGTTATTCCCGGATCCAAATCTTCAGGACGATTGTTCGTTGCGCTAACTGATAATGGCTGAACACCTATAACTTTGATACCTTTACCATCTTTGTCAGTCAAAGTAAACCAACGCACATCAGTTTTGTTTCCAGTTTCTTGCGGACGATAATATGGATATGCCTGATCTTCTACTTTTCCGTTCCAGATACCCATAAATGTATCTTTATTTCTGTCAATGTAGTTTTCCCATGGGCCACGACCATACCAAGTGAAATCGTTTACTTCTTTTGGCAAAATCATCATCATACCGAAACGAACCATTTCTGGTAGTTGATCAGATTCAGCCTTATAATCAGCTTTCACAGTAAGACTTCCGTCCTTGTTTACCATATACATCACAATCACCTTAGCTTCAACGCCTCTTGGCTTTACTTCGTAAATGAAAGATACAGCATCATTCTTATCTTCCATGCCTTTATAAGTGATAACCTGATCGTAGCTGGCGGCATTCCACAAGCTTGATTTATATTGTGTACCCGCTCCGAAATCGTTATCGGTCGGAGCCCTCCAGAAGTTTAATTTTGGAAGTTGATTGAAAATATTCTTCTTGTCATCTTTCATAGATAGCAAACTGCGACCATCTTTTGTCGAAAACTCGTATGTGATACCAGCAGATGTTACAATCGCTTTATCCTCTTTCTTGTCAATCTTAACGGCACTTCCTGCATCTTTAACCTGTATAAAATAGTTATTCATAGGGAATGCAAATTCTTCTTTAGCTACTTCGAACCCTTCAGGAAGAAACTGCGTAGCTGTTTTCCGATATGCAAATACTTGCAGATAATATTCCGTTCCAGCTTCAGCAGTCACTTTAGGTATAGATAGTTTTATATCCTTACGGCTATCGGCTGCTACCACAACATCAAATTGTCCTTCTGCCGATTTTTCTCCGTTCTTCAGCAATACCCATTTGTAAGTATAGTTGTTGTTAGTAAGATCGGTGAATTTATAATCGTTAATCACTGTTATGATACCATTTTCAATATCTTTTGCTTCGAAAAGTATATTTTGATATACTTTCTTCACGATATGTGAGTGTGGCATGTATTGCTGATCAGGAGTAATCACTCCATCCATACAGAAATTCCCGTCATTTTGCTTGTTATAGCCCTTTAAATCTCCACCATAGGCCCAGAAGAAACGGCCTTGATCATCTTTTGCTGCATAACCGTGATTATACCATTCCCAGATAAAGCCACCCTGCATATTTTTGCTCGAGCGCATCAAATCCCAGTATTCCTGAAAATTACCCATACTATTACCCATTGCGTGAGCATATTCGCACATTATATATGGCTTACCTAAATCTTTTGCCGCATCATTAACCATATCATGCCATGAAGGATACATCAGACATATAACATCTGTATTGCGAGCATGTTTGTTCGCTTGTTCATATTGCACCGGACGGCTCGAATCACGTTTCTTTGCCCAATCATACATATCGAAAAACGCTTTACCGTTACTTGCTTCGTTTCCTAACGACCAGAAAATAACCGATGCATGATTTTTATCACGTTCTACTGCACGTATTATACGATCCATATGTGCTCCATGCCATTCAGGGAAGTTCGAGGCATTATCTGGCCCGTATCCTAGTCCATGAGATTCAAGATTAGCCTCGTCTACAAGGTATAGACCATATTCGTCACATAGTTTGTACCATAGAGGCTGCTGAGGATAGTGTGATGTGCGAACTGCATTAATATTCAATTCTTTCATCAGCTGAATATTGCGCATCATTTCTTCACGAGTAACAACTTGTCCTGTTTTGGTGTTAAATTCGTGCAGATTTACACCTTTCATAAATACCTTTTTCCCGTTAACTAGTAATTGACCGTCTTTGATTTCTATTTTGCGGAATCCAATTCTGTGTGATGTCGATTCAATTATATTCTTGCCATCTTTCAACGTGATGAGCATTGTGTAAAGATTCGGAGTTTCTGCGGTCCATTTTAGAGGATTTGATACATTGCCCGAAACTTTTATATCTGTCGTTCCATTCGCTGGAATAGCTACTGACTGATTTTTTGTAAATACTTTTTTGCCGTTTTTGTCAACAATTGCAATTTCCAGAGACTGATTTTTTGCCGAAGCTGTATAATTTTTCAATTTTACATCTACACTAAACAATCCGTTTTTGTATTTTGCATCCAGATCAGGATGAGCAAAAAAGTCTTGAATACGAGTTTCAGCAGTGCTGTATAAATATACACTACGATTTATACCACCCAATCGCCACATATCCTGATCTTCGAGATACGAACCATCGCTGAACTTGTGCACCTCGCATGCCAACGTATTTTTTCCTATGCGGATATAAGGTGTGATATCAAACTCAGCAGGACTTTTGGCATTTTCGGTGTAACCTACTTTTTCGCCATTTACCCAAACGTACATCGAGTTTGTCCCTCCTTCAAAGTGAATGAAAACACGACGTCCGTCCCAATCGGCAGGAATATCGAACTCGTGACGATATGCTCCCGATGGCGAATCTTCTCGATCAATATACGGAGGATTTTTTTTGAATCCGAACCCTACGTTAACGTACATCGGAATTCCAAAACCATTGAATTCCCAGTTCCCTGGAACAGGCATGTCTACCCATTTACTTACGTCGTAATTTTCGCGATAGAAACCATCAGGAATCTCTGCTACACGAGGGACCCAGTGAAATTTCCATTTTCCATCCAATGATTTGAAATAGGGCGAAGACGCGTAGTTATTTTCCAACGCCAATTCGGTAGAAGGATAAGGCAAAGCTGTTGCTCTAGTCTCTTCTTTGTTGATTGCAAATACTTCTGGATTTTCCCAGTCCGGAGTTTTCTGCGCAAACAGATTGGCTCCTAATAAAATTGATAGAAGAATGAGTGTTTTTTTCATGATAAATATCTTATACCTAACTATTGTACATATAAATACAAAAATAAAAATATATAGTTGATATTATAATCAAAATTCATTCAAAAGAGACCAATAATCATTCACTTATGAATATAATTGATAGTTATATGGTCTTTAAACCCATCGACATCAGAAGACTCATTTGTTTTTTGTCTATATCGTGTAGTACAGATTTCTTAAAAAGAATATCTTTGTATTACTATTATAATAGAAATTAAAATAATAAAACAGATAATGACAAACTTTTTCGAACAGCAGATTTGGGGAAATACAGTCGAAGAATGGAGTGTTTCGCTCCTGATTTTAGTGATAACAATTGCTATAGCTAAGCTTATATCTCTGATCAATCGGAAAGTTATTCTACCATTTACAAAAAAGACTCAAAATAAGCTGGATGATATTTTATTCGAAGCTCTGGAGTCTCCTCTCATCTTTGCAATCTCGCTGCTTGGTATCTGGATTTCCATACACAATCTATCATACCCGCAAGAGTATATAAAGATTATAGATACAGCTTATAGAATACTTATTACCCTGAATGCAACATGGTTCTTTGCCCGTCTTAGCAACGGGTTGATCTCAGTCTATTGGACAAGATTCGGTAAATCGAAAGAAAGTAGCAAGCAGGATCAGCGCATGATGCCTATCCTCAACCGAACAATTACTATTATCATCTGGATAACCGGTTTATTTACGGCACTAAGCAACGTGGGTGTTAATATCAGTGCATTGCTCGGAACGTTGGGTATTGGAGGTATTGCTTTTGCTCTGGCAGCTCAAGATACAATAAAAAATGTATTTGCGGCATTCACTATACTTACCGACAAACCTTTCAGTATTGGCGATACTATACGTATTGACAGTTACGAAGGAACAGTTATAGACGTCGGTATAAGAAGTACAAAAATCAGGAATTACGACAAACGTATCATAACACTTCCGAATTACAAAATATCGGACACTTCGGTGATCAATATATCGGCTGAGCCAATGCGCCGTGTTGTTATGAAAATAGGTTTGACATACGATACTACTCCTGAAAAGATGGAAGAGGCGATGGCTATATTGAGAGATATGCCTAATAGAATTGATTTTGTATCGCTAAAAGATCTGACCGCATATTTCACAGATTTTGCAGACTCGGCAATGATCATAACCTTTATTTACTACATCGAAAAGAAAGGTGACAATACGCAAGTAAGATCGAATGTAAATATGGAAATATTGAAAATGTTCAATGCTGCAGGATTAGTATTCGCATATCCTACGCAAACAATATTTCTGAGCAAAGAGTAATGGGATTTCTCTCTGAAGGATGCAAATTGTTTTTTAAGTATTCAAATGGAATTATTCTGTTTGAATATCAGTTTAAATATTTGCAAATCACCGATAAAAAGATATCTTTGTTTAACATTAATCACAAATAGAATACTCACTAAGTAAAAACATCTTCAAAACACATTCAATGCACAAAATTATGACTCTATCGGTCATCTTCTTTTTTTGCAGCTTCATTGCCATAGCTCAAACAGAGGATGATAACATCATCATTTCCAACAAAGATGTAACATACGAATACATACTTGACAAAGGTCAGGTAGTTGTCAAAGAAAGGTACATTGCCGAATACGAAGCGACTCGTTTGGGTGGGAAAACCTATACATACGAGATGTACGACAATGAATCGACAATAGACAAAGTTCGGGTAAAAGGTATAAAACTGGAAAATCCGAAGTACACACAATACAGCTCGAACGATATATTTTACACAGATGCTAAAATCTGTGAGATATCTTTGTATTTCGATAAAAAAGGGAAGAAAGGATCTGTAGAGTTTGAAAAAACGATCAAAGATCCGAGGTATTTCCCGGTTATATCCCTATGTGACGATCTGTTTGTGAAAAACAAAACTGTAAAAATCATTCTTCCAACATGGATGAATGCCGAATTTGTTGATTACAATTTGGGCGACAATATTAAAAAAGAAATATTGACTGATCCTAAGACCAATCAGAAAACATATGTATATACTATCCATAATCTGGATCCTATACCTCAGGAACCTTCAATGCAAGGATATACATATAATTACCCACACATAATGATACTGAATAAATCGGCTGAAATAGAGGGTGTAAAAACTACTTTCTTCGAAACTTTAACAGATCAATATGCATGGTACAAACATCTCGTAAATCAGATGAACAACGATATGAATATTATTGCCGATAAAGCAAAAGAGATTATAGCTGACAGTAAAAGTGATATAGATAAGATCAAAGATGTTTTTGCTTGGGTGCAAACAAATATTCGTTATCTGGCCTTTGCAGACGGCATCGCAGGCTTCAAACCTGATGATGCTCAAGAAGTGCTTCGCAAGAAATATGGAGACTGTAAAGGTATGGCTAATCTGACAAAATATTTGCTCGAAAGTCTTGGATTTGATGCAAGGCTTACTTGGATCGGAACAAATCATATTGCTCACGATTACAGCGTACCTAATCTTTCGGTAGATAATCATATGATATGTACTGTGCTATTCGACGGGAAAACTTATTATCTGGATGCTACATACGAATACATGCCTTTAGGAGAGTACCCTCAAAGCATACAAGGGCGTCAGGTAATGATAGAAAATGGCGATGAATTTATACTTAATCGCATACCGGTTTTCCCTCCTCAATTGAATACCGACAGCCTACACTGCAAATTTACCATAGACGGAGATAAGCTTGTCGGTCAATGTGCGCGTTATTTCAAAGGCGAATCGAAAGAGAGAATTTTATCTCTTATCAACGCCACCCCTAAAAATAAAATAGATGAAGCTTTGAGATTTTTTGTCGAAGACGGGAATATACAGGACAAAGCTTCTGATGTCGTATTGAGAGGGGCAAGTCCTAAGACTGAGGCAACTTACATCACTTATAGATTGGATAACAAATCGAGTATTCAAACCTTAGACAAAGATATCTATATAGGAATGAATCAGACTCAGGACTTTATAAACTATAACATCGATATCAAAAAGAGAAAATCCAATTATTTGCTAAGTTATCGCCGCTGCCAAGTGCGCGAAGCTGAACTTCTGATTCCGTATGGATATTCGCTTACACATATACCTGAGAACATGACAATCGACAGAGATGGTTATCTATTCCGTATAACTTACACCAAGGATGATAACAAACTGCTCTATCGTTCGGAAACAATCATAAAAGATCCTCTTATCAAAAAAGAAAATTTCAGCCAGTGGAACTCGGATATTGACGAGCTGAGAAATAACTACATGGAACAAGTCGTATTAACTGCACAATAAAAATAAAGAACATGAGAACTTCAAAACTTTTATTAATCATAATTGGCATATTCGTTATACAATCAGCTTTTGCTGATGATGATTATGAGAAATACGCAAAAGCCATGCGCGACTCGGTATGGGCATGGGATAAGCCCGAGTTTAAAAACTATTCAGTTCCTGACAAACACAAAAACGAATCGGCTGTAATTCTAGCTTTACACGAAGAAGTTTATGCGACAGGGAACACCAAAATCCGCTTTACTGGAGGTGGAATATTAGGATTCGGTCTCAATAAAGAGTTAACATTCCGCCACATCATCCGTAAGATGATAAAACTGAATGATAAAAAAGCTTTGGAAGACAATGCCGATCTTGAATTCAAAGAAAACGACAAATCATACGGACGCAACGTAAGCACTCTTTACAAGGCTGTTATTGGTGTGCGTATCATCAAGCCCGATGGCACAATAAAAGAAGTCGACATGAGCGAAGCTGTATCAGTTACCGAAGGTAAAAAGGACAAGGAGAGAAATAAAAAACTTGCTATATCAGATCTTCAGGTGGGAGATATTCTAGATTATTTCTACCAAGAAGAAGGACGTATAGACTATCAGAATATCCCCGAACAACTGTTTGTCTTCGCATCGAAATACCCTATTTTATCCTATTCAGTACATTGCGAACTTAGTAAGAAACTAACAAACGAATACCGTTTGTTGAATGGTGCTCCTGATTTCACAGTGTCTACAAACGAAGAAGGCGACTATGTTTTGGATGTAAAGCAAACAAACATACAAAAAGTAACTGCCGAACAATGGTTATCGCCTTTACGCCAGTTGCCTATTATCAGACTTGCGGTTCTGTACAACTCGAATAAAAACATAGGTAAACCAGCTACAGCACGCAAAGAAGGTTTGTATGCCAATCTGCCATCTGATAAAATATTGGAGGATGCCATTTCTGTTTACAACTTGTCATTGTATTATACTGATGCCAAACATGTAGATAAGCAGACTAAAAAGTTCATGAAAGAAAATCCACAAGCAAACAAGAGACAACTAGCCGAATTTATAGGACAGTCGCTAAGCGTACATATGAACAATCTGAACAATGTATATTACAACACATACATTTCGACACTGGGATATATGATGAAAAGATATAAGATCGATTATAAAATCGGATTTGTGACAAGTCGATTTGATGTGCGCAGTAATGAGACTTCGTCATTCTACGATTACGATCCTGTATTGATTGCCAATGGCGATCAGGTGTTTCACCCTAATCGATACAAGTATTACGTTGGTAGCGACTCGCGTTTCGAAGGTGAAACAGCGATCGTATTTACACCTAAAAACTATAATAATATCAACTTCCGCGATTCGAAAGCACGCAGTACATTTACTCTTCCAATATCCAAAGTCGATCAGAATGTAAACAAAACAAGTATGAGCGTTAAGCTTGCTGGTAACAATATGTTGACACTTGACATTGACCGCCAGACTATCCTTACGGGGCATCATCGAAACGGATATTATTCGGGATTGATATTATTACAAGATTGGGATGCTGCCCTTGAACAATGGAAAGGCAAGAAATCGGAATTAGAAATATTGAAAGAAAAGAACAAAACCAAAGATATAAATGCATTCGAGGCACGCTATTCGGAGGATCAGAAAGAACAAAAGAAGGCCATCGAAGCCGAAATAAAGTATTATCACGATATGGATGCGAAAGAGCTGGATGCATATTCTTTCCCTACTCTAGGTGTAACTCCTGATCAACGGGAGATGGTTTATAGCGTAAAATATACTTTGGACGGACTAGTTAAACGTGCAGGAAACAACTATATTTTGGATGCCGGCAAACTGATAGGTACGCAAGTAAAGCTGGAAGATGGTACACGCGATCGTACGATTGACGTTTATATGTCATTCCCTCGAGGCTACGAGCATGAAATAAAAGTGGCTATCCCTGCGGGATACAAAGTAGAGAATATAAAGAACCTAAACTATAGCATCGATAATGAATGTGGACAGTTCATATCATCGGCAAGTGTGGAAGGATCTGACCTTGTAATCAAGGTTAAAAAAGTTTATAAGAACAATTATGAGCCAGCCAATAATTGGAACAAACTTGTTCAGATGATTGATGCAGCAAACGCATTCTTCGGACAGTCTGTTGTTTTCAAAAAATAATAGGTTCTCTATGTTTGCAATCAGCTAAATTAAGCTGTCTGTAGAAGGCAGCTTAATTTCTTTTATTCTACTTAGTTATTGCTTGTATTCGTGTGTAGATTTGAATTGTCGTAATGGACGTATGGTCTGATAACTATACTGATGTAATGCTGGCGAAAATCTGCCATTCCTTTTCTTGCTAATTCTTAACATTATTGGATTTTTACCGTTTTTTAATCTCTTCGATTTGTAACAAACCGCATTAATAGTAGCTTTCATGATGGTTTTTCTGGTTTAAGTCTCGGTTTAAGTATCACCAATTTAAACCTACAGAAAACCAATAAAAAAAGCGACTACATTATTGTAATCGCTTTTTTATAGTGAGCGTTGACGGATTTATTTTCAGCCATCTAACCCGTATGCTGTCAGCGTAGTAGCTATTTTATAATCTTTCTCACTCACTTGTTACTCACTTTGTTTTATGTATGAGAATGGGAGGACTTTTCCTCGTTAAGTGATGAAATAAAGATAGGTATTTTGTTCCTATAATACAATATTTTTCTTGCAAATTTATCTATAATTATCCCCTAAGAGGTATAATTACTACCTTGAGATATTTTTTATACCCTAAAAGGTGTATTTAGATATTTATTTACTACTTTAGCACCCAAAGGGTATAATTATGGAAAATATATCATTATCAGCATATGTTAAGCAGATGCGAAAGCAATACGGCTTAACACAAATAGACCTCTCCGAAAAAGCAGGGGTAGGACTTCGCTTTGTTCGTGAATTGGAACAAGGCAAAGAAACCTTACGAATGGATAAAGTCAATCAGGTGTTAAATTTATTTGGTGCTGAACTTGCTCCTGCTCCAATGGATAGAAGTAAATTAGAATTATTAGATACACAAATTTAGTACAGTGGCTCTATTTCCAATTTATCACTCAACGACAGATTGTATTTTAAGTCAAATAATCGTTCTACAAGAATTTCATATCCAACCACTTGTTTATCAAGCAATAGTCTGGTTATTTCTCTATTTAGATAAATTTTTATTTTCAAAAAGAGATATTGAAATGATTTCTTTTGTTCAATTGTTTTCGCCAGAGATTGGCAAACAGAATTTGTTAATATGGAATTAAATAGTTCTATATGCTCTTCAGTTATTCCTTTGTATGCATTTGCATCAAGATTTCGCTCAGCCATAATCTCTTGCCAACTTGTTAGCATATCCCCAAATCCAATATACTCTTTCATGGGGACTCCACATTTTTTTAGTAATTCTGCAGATCTACAAGATAGAAAAAAGACTCTTTTCCCTTTCAATATAATCAAACTATCTCTCTTTAAAATCGGTTTATAGTTTTGTTGTAAATCTAAGCTAGAGCCATGCCCCATATAAATAATCAATGACTCATCCTTTGCTGATATATCTTGAATCATTTCATCAGTATCATTTTCGTTTTGTAATCGGTATTCTACAAAATTAATGTCTGGTATTTTTTTAAGCATTTTATATATAGGCTCCAGAAAATCTGTAGATTTATCGTCTTCTATTGGATAAACACAAATTATTTTCATAACTAATTCTTATTGATGTCAAGCATATATGATAAAACCTGTTCAATTAGCTCTGCCTGAAATTTCTGTCCTTGCAAGGAGTCCTTCTCGATTTCGGAAGCAATATCTTCAAATTTTTTTCCACCAAGCTCAGGATAACAAATCTTAAATTCTTCTTTTGAAAACTCCCTAAGTTTCCTTAATAGAACTTGTTGTGTTGAATTTTCTTTTTTCTTTAATAATTTATTCACTTCTTCTGTATAGGTTGTTCTATCGGTGAATTCTGATATATTATGTAGCATCAATCGTTTTACACTACGAATTAACTCATCTGATGGTTTTAAATCTTCACCATTGAATACAGTAGATTTTATAACTTCTTCTCTATTGCCAGAATAAAGGACTATAGGTGTTTTAATCCTATCTTCACGAATAATTTCAATAACATCAAGCCCATTAATATTTTTGTCACTTAGA
Source organism: Dysgonomonas massiliensis (assembly GCF_900240225.1). Taxonomy (GTDB): domain Bacteria; phylum Bacteroidota; class Bacteroidia; order Bacteroidales; family Dysgonomonadaceae; genus Dysgonomonas; species Dysgonomonas massiliensis. Next base: position 87,507 of record NZ_OEPV01000009.1, read on the forward strand.
TTAAAATCGGTAACAATAATATCAATGGGCTTCCCATCTATTTCAGATTTAATATAGTTAGTGAGTTTTTCTTTGTCAATATCTTGATTTTCATCTAGGACTTCTTGACAAACAGTATGGATAAATATAAGATCTACATGATATCCATCTCTTTTTAGGACATCTTGTATTCCAGTTTTAAAGACACCTCTTTGATCTTCGTCATCAATAATTAGACATGTTTTCTTATTCATAGCTAAAATGTTATTCGGAATGTAGCTCCTTTCAGTTTATGATTATTCCCAACAAAAATTATATCTCCATATAAGTTTTTATTTAGTCTTTCCTTTATTGCGCTTAGTCCAATACCTGATCCTCCTCTACGATTCGTTACTCCTAGTTCAAACAATGCATCATTTTTTATGAAATTATCTGGAACGCCATCTCCATTATCACTAAAATCTATATTTAGATGAGATCCTCGTTTCGAAAATTCTATAAGCATTTCTGTCGCCCCTGCTTTTTTTGAATTACTAATAATATTGTCTAAAATAACAGAAAGATCCAAAGATGAAACCTTTCTTATAAAAGGTTCACTAAAATCTTTTATGAATTTTATGTTTGATATTGAAACTGAATAATTTGATATGTATTCCTCAATGTAAGAGGGGATATCTATCTTAACATGTTCTTTTAAGAATGAAATATCTGCTTTGGTGAGCAAACTACTCAACTTGTTAACTCGATCAATATGAAAATTGATATGAGCTAAATCTTCTAAAATAGCCTTGTTGTCTTTAACTTGATCTCTTATGTTTTTGACTGAGCTTTTCAATTCATTAGAAGAAATTTTAATAGTATGAATAATATCTTCTACTTCCTTTGTTAGATGTCTAGTTGCTGATAAATATGTGTTTTTATCTTTTTCTATTTCTAATTTATTTTCTGCTTCTGCTTTTTGTGCTTCTGCATATTTTCTTTTTCTCTCCTCTTCTTCTCTTTTTAATTCCTCTTCTTTCCTTCTTAGTTTTTCTTCTCTAGCCTTTTGTTCTGCCTCTTTTTGTTTTAATTCAGCTTCTTTCTTGGCAATTTCTTCTTTTTTCCTATTTTCTTCTGCTATATCTCTAGCTTTTTTTGCCTCTTCTGCTTCTTGTTGAGCTTTTTCTCTCTTTGCAATCTCTTCTTGTAATCGTCTTTCTGCTTCTTCCGCTTCTCGTTGAGCTTTTTCTCTCTTTGCGATCTCTTCTTGTAAAGCAATAGCTATCTTTTCAACCTCCTCTTTAAGTGATTCGTTACCTGTCTTTATAGCTATCTCTTCGATATCTTTTAAAACGTCAATTTTTACAGTATTAAGTTCCTCAACAATTAGTTTTGTCAAATCTTCATTATATCCTAAAACTTCAACATTTCTATCTTTTACAAGACCTTTAACTATCTGTATAAAGTCAAGTTTACTCCCTAGATTAGATTGAACTGTTGTTATATCGTCGGAGTCTTTATCTTTTGATAAAAGGCTTCTATATTCAGTCGCTATTTTATCATCTATAAAAAAATCTCTTTTCATGAATCCCTCTCCCCATAAGACTCCAACAACATAACGTTCCAAACGTCTATGTGCATTATCAAAAGCTTCGTGTAAAAGGATGGCTCCACGAGTCTGAACCAAGCCTCCATCACGACTAGAGGTTTCTTTAAATTCTTCGTTAAGATTTGTTTGTATTTCGACTTTACCGATTAGGTCTCGAGAGCCTAAATATCTGTTATAGCCCTGTTGTTTTCTCGCATCAATTCCCCAGCTATCATCTCCAGGTTCTCCATAAGGATATATTCTGAACCCATTTTTATATAAGAATACCGATCCATATTCGACGGATTGTATCCCCATCCTTAGGGTAAAGGTATGTCTTGCCGATCTATTTAAAAATAATAGACTTATAGAAGTCCCAGTGAGAAGATTTTCGAAATTAGGTTCTCTTATTTTATAAATACTTATTCCTCTATCAATTATTTCAGTTATAATATCAGTAGAAGAAATTTCTACATCTATGCGGGTCGTTTTTTGATTTAGAGCATCAAGAATAGTATTCTTAAGAATTCCATTGATCTTTTCGCTATCTGTTCTAACTTTATCCTCTTCTATTTCTTTTTCGCAGATAATTTCTATTGAGAAACTGCTTTTACCAGAAAAAGGATTTATTAGCTTCTCTAGTGAGCGTCTTAAATTACGCAATTTTAAACTTGGCCAAGTATCATTAAGTCTACTAATCTTTAATATAGTGCCATGTGTTGATTTTTCAGGGAAAAGCTCTGTCGAATATCCAAGATTTGTATGATCAACACTTATTTCAACAAATTCTTTTTCTTGATCCTTTTCAAATTTTGTCCAATCAACAAAAATCTGCTCACAGTTACCACTGTTTTTTGTTTTTGTTGTAAGTGTTAATTCTTTTCCTAATCGATCACTTGAAAATCTTCCAATACCTTTTGCCCCTGCATAATATCTTCTTTCTCGTATCTTGTCTCGAAAGTCCTCTTCTTTAGGAACATCCTCTTTGCCGTCTTTCTTTGCTGAATAAGCAAGGAATAACCATTTATTTTTAATGTCGTCAAGAGTCATTCCTTTACCATTATCTGCAATAGATATAGAATCTTCATCAAAAGTTATAATGACATGAGTAGCCCTTGCATCAAATGAATTCTTAACTAATTCAAATATTGCGATGTAATCATTGACTATTAGGTCTTTCCCAACTATATTTTTCAAAGCGGAACTAACTCTAAATTCTAATTTGTTTGACATGGCTAAATTATTTTACTAAGAATTACTCCTGCTTGCTCAGCGAATAAAGGGGGAATGGCATTACCTATTTGAGTGTATCTGGGGACTTCTAGAACTCTACGCTTCCCTCCTGTTGTATATTTCCCTTTAAAAACGAAACTGTCTGGGAACGATTGTATTCTTGCATATTCTCTAACTGTTAGTATACGTGGCTCTAAATAATGTATATAATCGTCAGGCAAAGTCGTAATAGTAGGGCTTTTATCATCCTTATCTAAAGGGATAATAGTATGTTTTTTTATATTATATTGTATTCGAAGGTGTTTGTCTAAATCTTTATTCCTGCGAGTTTTAGAATCTGACAAAATGCTTTGAAATCTTTTCTCTATATCTAATCTGTGGTTTGCAAAACGGTGGCTGTCTGGAATATCTAAAGTAGAGTTCCCTCTCATTATCTTTTGATATTTACTTTGAGGCTTCCCATAAACTCCAGCTCTGGAACTTTTTGTATCAGGAGATTGAATTGTTCCATTTGATTTAAGTAAGTCTGAAATGGCATCACCTAGATTTGTATCAATTGATAATCCTTTAGAGGTAAGAAAATTTAATCTATTATTCATTAATTGTAAGAAAAAACTTTTAGCTAGGCTCTTATTCTCTCCTGCAATATCTTTTCTTATTCCTACTAATATAAAGCGGGTTCTTCTTTGAGGCACTCCATAGTCTGCAAAATTAACAAGTTCTCCATACACTTGATAGTCTAATTGATTTAGTCTGCTTTTTACATAACTAGAGTATGCTATACCTTTATCTTTATTTTTCTTAAACTCCAGAGTAAAACCTTTAACATTTTCGAAGAATATAATTTTAGGTTTTACTAAACTAATAAAACGAATATATGATTTTACTAAGTTGTTTCGTATATCATGCTCATTTCGACGTCCAGCCATAGAGAAACCTTGGCATGGAGGTCCCCCCGCAATCATATCAATATGTCCTCTTAGATCAATTAGTTCTTTCTTATACTTCTTTAGAACATCATTGATATCATGAGACTCTTTAGGAAGCCAATTTGGCCAATCAAAATGATTTAAACTATTAATAAGATTATACTCCAAAGTATTGAAAGCATCAACACTTTTTTCAATAGCGAATACACCTTTCCATCCAGCATTGTGTAGTCCTAATGATAAGCCTCCACATCCAGCAAATAAATCGATGTATTTTTTAGGTTCCAAATCTCCCATTATACAAAAAATAATTGAAAACTACTACAAAAATAATTAAATATGTACCAAAAGCAACAATTAAGAAATGTTTATCTATAATAATGAAGAGTTGAACTCTTCATTATTATAGATAAAATGGAAATATTTTATTAGATCTACAGGGAGTAGTAATTAAGTATAGATAATAATGCTCCTGCAATACTTGTAGCAAATGGCTATCTATAGAAATTTAACAGCCCCAATCTACAATATTATAGATTACGGAATTATATACTAACTATATATGCTATAAATCAAGATATAGCGTTTGAGACAAAGATGGTATTAAATCGTTCTGTAAAGCTATAATTTAAATCATTGACAAATAAAATAGGACTATCTTTTTAATCCTTTATAACTTTCTTTATCCTTCTCTTTTTTCTTATTCATGGTTGATTGATTCTGTGTCTGACTTACTGAATTCATGTCATCATGTGGTAATGAATAAGTGAACGCATTCATACGTCCTTGCATCTTAATCTGCTCTTTTATACTTCCATTCTTCATAATGTTATAATATTCGAAGCTTTCATCTAGCTGTCGATCATAATTGAATAGCCTATCAAAACCTTGCTCTGCCTGTTGAAAAAGATTCGTTCTATCAAAACCTCCTTTGATAGCTCCTTTCTTGGTGTTTCTGTGATTGGTTAGTGGCGAGAGCTTGATTTTATTAGCTTGGTCTTTACGGCTAACAATAATATGGCAATGCATATTATTTTCTGTATTGTCCGATCTGTCCCTATCAAAATGAATTTTTCCATAAAACTTAATATCCTTAGCCGATAACCCTTTATTGAAGTTCTTGGCATATTCAGGAATAAAGACTTCCCGAACATATCTTCTCATCGCTTCGGCTTGTTCCTGCTCATTACTCCCCATTGCTTGCAATTCTTTCGCCGATGGGCTAATATGAATAGCGTAAAACTTAGCATCTGTTTTTAGTAATTGAGCTTTATTGCTATCTATATCCCTTACTACTTGCGATTTATATAAATTCTCTTCTGTCAGGTTGAAAAAACCTTCTGTATAAATACCTTTCTCCATCCGTTCCAAGTCCTCGTGTTCCAAATAGGTTGCTAGTCGTTTGCTACTCCCTGCATTATTATATACACCATTCGATGGTGGTGGAAAATCTATATTCATATTATTGGCTGTTTATCAGATTGATAATTTCTGCTTTTAGATTCTCTTTTCTTTTGCCATCCATTAATCCTGCTGTTGCTAGTTCTGAATACAGACTGATAAGCTTTAGAAGTTTCTTGTTATCCTTTTGGTGTAATTGGGATAGATTATTGATAACCTTAGAATGGCTATTTATCACATCTGCTTGTTTGCCAAACTGCTCGTCTAACTTTCTTAATACCTGAACAAGTACATTCTTTGAATTGCTTATTTCTGAATCCAGTTTTTCTGATAATGTTTTTACAATATTATCAAACCTACTAGCAATGGAGTTACTTACTCGTATCATCGGATTAAGTTGTTCTTCTTCATAGTGTCTGATAAAACGGATTAGATCGTCTTGCCGTTTGTTAATCTTCCGAAGCTCTGCTTTGGTTGATTCAGGTGCTTCACTCGGATTGATATTTGCCTTATCCAAATACTGAAAAGCTAATTTTATTGCTTCACTCTTTTTCAGTGAATAGCGTTTGCATATTTTATCTACTAAACGACGACTTTCCTTATCTATGGAGATAGTGGTAAACACTATATTTCTATTCTGATTTTGCATAGTAATTACTATTTAATGGAAAATGATACATTTAAACGATTGATTATAAGGGTTTAAAAGATTACACTAATTGTAAGTGTAATTACAGTGCTTTTTGATAAAGCACTAAAGCCGAAGGCTTTGCCCCGCAGGGCAAGAGGAGAACAGGACGAGAGTCCAGTTCCCTCTTGCTCAATTTAACCAAACAATCCGAAGCGGTAGAGCGAGGGTGTTTGAGTTAAATACGGAGTCTTTTGGGAGGGCGATGGACTAAACACAGCTCTCACCCTTTTGCTTCATTCTGCTTAGATGAGAAAAGCAGAATCATTTCAGGATCTTGCCCTCTTCTAAGCCTTTGTTGAACATCATAATCTCTTTTTTAGAGGCATAGGATTGGATAAAATCTTTCACATCAGCCATACGATAAAAGGTCTTTCGCCTTACAAGAAAATAGCGAAGTTTACCACTATCCCGATAACGTTGGAGTGTTCGATAGCTAACCTTTAGCAGAAATGCTAAATCTTGATTGTCGAGTAGTTTGTCTTCATTTGCAAAAGCATCGCCGGTATTGATGACGAGTTTAAGATCTCTGCCTATATCTGTGAGTTTCTTGGATAGCTTTTCCATCCATGCTAAAAAGTCCTCGTTGTCTAAATACATAATTCTTTGTTTTTGAAATTAATATTTTGATTAATTCCAATCGATTGGTAAAGCAAAGCTCGGACAATGGATGACAGAAACATAGAGATCTCTCTAAGTACCTCCCTATGTTCTGCTTATATACTATTCATTATAAGCAACATATAAAATTATTATTTTTCATTTAGTTTATTCTTGCTCTCTTTGATAAGCAGATTCTTTAGATTATCCAATAGCTTGGTTAGGTTACATGTTTTTCTTTCGAGTAGAGCTATTCTCTTTTTGTAGATACATCCAAAACTAAAGTTGAACATTTGCTCAAAAGCTTGCCCTATGTCTCTAAGCGAAGCTCTTTCTCCTTTTGATGTGTAAATTTCTCCAAGAAGAAAAAGGCAAACCACTAACTCTACAAAACCAATAATCCCCAAGCCTTTCGACTTAGGGATTATGTATAAATTGGATTTAAAGGTTTGTTCTTTATAAAATCGGTCAGGAAAAGCGAATGTTTTTTCTAGAAGAGAAAGTTCGGTACCAATAAAAGCTATTGCCTTTTGACAATACTGACCTTTAAGCGCATTTTTCCCCCTGCTCGTATCTGAAATGCTTTGACAATGATACCAACTCGATACGAGTCAGATTCAGTTTCCGATAAATGATTGTATATTCATTATCGGGCTGATTAATATTTATCACTTTTTCTATAAACTTTTCATAAGCATTTTGGATTTGAAAATAGGCTATCTGCTTTTGGCTAGATAGAAGAGTAAAGAACTCTGTTTCATTTAGATCATTCATAGGCATAAAGTTTGAAATCAAAAAATAGTTTCAATTATTAGAATACTTGTATCTTAATTATAACTTTTTGCCAATAAGAGAATAAGTAATGGGTATCTTGTTTTCTTGCCCTGCTATTTGGAATCTATCTTTTTCAATTTCTATCATGGATGAAAATAAATTAAATGGGGAATAAAAATACTCATCCATCCCTTCAATATGAATACCATTTTTTGTGAGATTATTAATAGGTTCTGATAATCCATAGTTCCATGTTACAACTTTGTCTACAGCTTCACCTGCATCACCCACATAAGTTGATTCTTCAGTTATATATGGTTCTTTTCGAGAATAGCTATATAATATGTTTTGAAAAGTCTCGTCAAACATCCATAATATAGGGTGAAATTCGACCATTATAAATCTACCTGAGGGTTTTAATAATGCAGATATAACTTTCCCCCACCTATTGAGATCTGGCAACCAATTGATAACCCCGTACGATGTGTAAATTATGTCAAATTGCTCATTAATCATATCAGGTAGCGAATAGATATCGCAACAGATATAACTTACTTCTATTTGTAATTGATTGCTTAGTTCTTTAGCTTTTGCGATGGCTTTTTCAGAAAAGTCAACTCCTGTAACATTAGCTCCTAATTTAGCTAAAGAAATTGTATCCATTCCAAAGTGACATTGCAGATGCAAAATACTTTTCCCCTTAATGTCTCCTAATAATTTAATATCTAGCGAGGGAAGGCTCAGTTCTCCATTTATAAGTCTTATTAATTCGTAAAACTCTGATTCAATATGTATATCAACTCTATTGTTCCACGCTGCTTTATTTATATCTAAATAGTTTTCCATTGCTGTATAATTTATTTAATACAAAGCTATGGACTTGTAAAAGCACAAAAAATAACATATGTTACAAAATTCACAAAGAGCCTCTGATTCGGCTTAAGGATTGTGGAGTGATATTTAAAAACGAAGCAATGTGTTTTATTGCTGCCTTTTGAAAAATTTCAGGGTATTCTTTTAATAGAAGCTCATACTTTTCTTTCCCTTCGAGACCATTATAGTGTGAAAAATGATATACATTGATTTCTAAATAATATTCGGCAATCTTTCTTCCCCAATTTGCTAATTCAATATTCTCTTCAAATAAGGCTTCAAGTTGGTATCGAGAAGTAATCAATAATATACTATCCTCCAATAGTTCAACATTTATAGTAGATTGAGTACCATGATATGCTCCTGTTGGGCTACCGCTTGATGCAAACCATACTGTTGTTTCTTTACCATCTTGATTTATATAAGCTCTTGAAAAACCTTTTTTCAAAAATATGATATCATTATTTGACTCACCTTCTCGAACGATTATAGTTCCTTTTTTCTGCTTTATCTCAGTGAAAATACTCAATAATAATTCCATTGCCTGATCGGAAATGTTGTAAATATTGCGAATCTGATAAATGAATTTTTCCATGAGTTTTTATATAGATAAGACAAAGATACATTTATGAATGTTATTTTTCTTTCTGTCTGATAAACAATCTTCCTAAAAAGGGAATAACAGAAGCAAGGTTTTGTCAAATAATACGCTAGTCGCAGACTTGGAAGATTATTTGTACAAACTCGTAGGGCCTGACCTTGATTTAGTTATTCTCTTGCTTATATATTCGTGTTCAGATGAAAGAAAGAAAACTATTTCGCTTGCTTATAATATGCCTGAAAAGCATCAAATTCCTCCCTGACTTTATTTACCTCTACATAAATTTTCTCATTCAATATCTTGGCATAAACTTGAGTTGTGGTAATATTTGTATGACCGAGCATTTTAGACACGCTCTCTATTGATACTCCTTTGGTCAGCATTATTGTAGCATACGTATGGCGTCCACAATGAGTGGTTAGCTTTTTCTTTATGCCACAGAGAGTTGCGATCTCCTTCAAATATTCATTCATCTTTTGATTGGTGTGCATAGGCAACAGCTTATCACTTCCTAACTTCCTGTATTTTCTGATAATACTTAAAGGGATTTCTAACAATGGGATATTCGCTTCCACATCAGATTTTTGCCTGCTTAAACGTAGCCATTTCTGTCCAAAACCATCTTCAAACATATTATCGGTAGTTAAATTGGAAACATCTATGTAGGCAATACCTGTGAAACACTGAAATGCAAATATATCTCTGACCTCCTCTAATCTTTGACAATCAAACTTTTTTGACAGAAGTTTTTTTATTTCAGGCTCTATCAAAAATTGCTTGTTCACTGGCTTGTATGACAATGGGAGATCGTCAAAAGGGTCATAAGAAATATATCTGTTCTTAAGAGCATTGGTTATTATCTGTTTCAGATAGCGTAAATGTTTAATTGTTGAGTTGTGACCACAATCGCAAACCGATTTCAAGTAAACCTCATAGTCAGCTATGAATTGAAAATCTACTTCTCTTATCTGTAAATCTGCTTTTTTGTATTTATGTAACATAAAATCTGCTACACGTTTTCGGGTGGCTAGATATTTGGATAGTGTTGTATCTCGGATAGTTTTACCAACTAAGTTTCTTTTCTGTTCTACCTTAATGTCATATAGTGCAAGAACTGTTTTTTCTCGAATTTCTTTTCCCAAGTAGGTGTCCCGAAGTTTTTGAGGAGTAACATAACCATCCTTTTCGAGGATAGCCTTATAATGCTTGTCTAAGGCTATCGTTATTTTATCTAAAGCATCATTGATTATCACAGCTTCTTTTGTTCTTCCGATTACTCTGCCTGTTGAACCCCACATTTGGGGCTTAACAAACTGCAAAGAACTAAACTCTGATTTCTTGCCACTAATAGATATTCTAACCATTATGTTGGCTTGTTCATCTTTGTTTAAATCATTCTTTCGTATCAAAAAAAGGATTCGATAAGTACTCTTCATAACTCTTGTTTTTAGGCGATTTGACAAAATTATTCACTATCGCTTAAAGATTGAGTCTCCCTGTGTATGACAAGTAATGCCTTTGTAAGTCATTTAATCATAGCGATTAACGAGCTTTCGAGTGAGTGAAAAATCAAGTAAGAGTTTCACTCACTTTTTACTCACTCCACTATTGTCTTTCTTTGACTTTTATTGGCTTTGGTGAAAAAGAAAAAAGTCTGCTAATCTACTGACTAACAGACTTTATGTCTTTGTTTGGCATTTTGTGGCTTTTGACCTTTTTGCCGTTTGGTGGGCGTTGACGGATTCGAACCGCCGACCCTCTGCTTGTAAGGCAGATGCTCTGAACCAGCTGAGCTAAACGCCCTCATTTTTTGTTTCTCTTTTCGAGTAGCATTTTCTCTCAAATGCGATGCAAAGATATGGCAATTTTTGAATTGTGCAAAACAAATTGAGATTTTTTTTGAAAATATTTTCATTTTTATTTCCTTGCATATATTAACATCTTAAGTTATATCTATTTAGATAAACGATTGCAAAGAATTAACTATTTTCGTATTTTTACACGCAAAATATCATACATTACATGAAAGTAAGAATCATCAATAAATCGAGACACGCGCTACCGCAGTATGCAACTCCTTATTCGGCTGGCTTAGATTTGCGAGCTAATTTGGAAGAACCAGTTGTTCTGAAACCTTTAGAACGTACTTTGGTGCCAACAGGCCTTTATATTGAGTTGCCCCAAGGATATGAAGCGCAAATAAGACCAAGAAGCGGATTGGCAGCAAAACATGGATTGACGGTTCTGAATACCCCGGGGACAATAGATGCCGATTATAGAGGCGAAATTAAGGTTATTCTCGTTAATTTATCGAATGAAGAATTCGAAATAAAAGACGGAGAGCGTGTGTGTCAGATGGTAATTGCCGCTCATGCACAAGTTCAATGGGAAGAAACCGATTCGCTGGAAGAAACTGAGCGAGGAGCAGGAGGATTCGGTCATACCGGGAAAAAATAACAAGAAATATATGCTAAAAGCAACAAAAAAATATATACTTACAGTCTTTCTGCTGGGAGTTGCTTGTGCTACTGTTTATGCACAGAATAAATTGTCTCAGGAAGATCAACGTAAGTTCGATTATTATTTCTATCAATCACTTTCAGATAAAGGACTTGGTAAGTTTGACTCAGCCTACGATTTGCTGATCCATTGTTATGAGATGGATTCTACCAATGCGAATGTGAATTTCGAATTAGGTAACTACTATAATATGCTGGATAAAAAAGATCAGGCATTAAGTTATTTTGGTAAAGCATCTCAACTGGATCCAGATAATTACTATTATTCTGTTTCTTATGCATCTTTATGCTTGTCTCAATTGAAATATGCAGAGGCGATCGACCTATATGAAAAACTAATAAAAACTACTCCCGATAATCCCGAATTATATATCTATTTATCGGAGGCTTATCGTTTGAATGAGGATTTGCCGATGGCAGTTAAAACGCTCGACCGTTTGGAGACTGTAATTGGATTGAATGAAAAAATAAGTCTTCAGAAATATCAGCTTTACAAAACGCAGGATCAGGAAAAAAAAGCTTATGCCGAGATCTTAAAGTATATCGAAAAATATCCGAACGAGATGAAATATCGCATCTTGTTGGGCAATTTGTATATGGAGTCGGATAAGTTTAAGGAAGCTTATAAAATATTTACGCAGGCAAAAGAAATAGATCCCGAAGATCCGTATTTGATATCTTCAATGGCTGATTATTATGAAAAGACGAATAATAAAGAGGCTGCTGAAAATGAATTGCGTACGGCATTGGTTAACCCGAAGATGGATGTAGATACCAAGCTTGCTGTTCTGACCCAATATATTGGAACATTATATCAAACAAAAAAAGATACAGAAGCCGCAAATGCATTACTGGATACATTATTGATCCAACATCCGCAAGAATCGAAGCTGAACTTGATGTATGGAAATCTTTTAATGCTTCAGGAGAAAAAGGATGAAGCTCGCTTTCAGTTTCAGCTTTTTGCTGATGCAAATCCTAGTAATCCGACAGGTTGGGAACAAATGCTTTCTACGGCATTCCCTGATAGTGTAGATTTGGCAATCTCAATTTGTAAGAATGCTATCACTTATAATGAAGATGAACCCCAATTTTACTTTTATTTGGGCTTATCTCAGTTTTTGAAAGAAAACTATGATGATGCGCTGATCTCTCTGAAGGATGGTTTGAAATATGTTCCTGAACAAAATGTTGGATTGATGTCTAATTTCTATGGACAGATTGGAGATATATACTACCAAACAAAGCAGACCGATAGTGCTTTTGTGTATTACGATATGTCTCTCAAGTATAATCCTAATAATGTATTGGTGCTGAATAATTATAGCTATTACTTGTCGTTAGAGAAAAAAGACTTACACAAGGCTGAATCTATGAGTTCGAAAACGGTGAAGCTTGAACCAACAAATCCTACTTATCTGGATACATATGGTTGGGTGCTTTTCCAACAAAAAGCGTATACATTGGCTAAGATATACATAGGAAACGCAGTAAAGTATAGCGAAGAAAGTGGTGAAAAGGTTAGCTCTGAAGTTTATGAACACTATGGAGATGTTTTGTATCTTACTGATGAAAAAGAAGAGGCATTGAAATATTGGAAAAAAGCAAAAGAACGTTCAGTGGAGGAAGAAGCTGAAACGGAACCGGGAATAAGAAAGTCTTCGACACTGGATCGGAAAATTGAAACAAAAACTTATATAGAGCAATAAATATGAATTTCCTAAAAAATAAAACAACTATATCATTTCTTGTGTTGGCGATAGTAGTTTTAATGCCAGCTTGTAAATCGAAAAAACAAGCTGTAGATACTGATAGCTACACGAAAAATTGGGACGAGAAAAATGCAATCAATGATGTCCTGAATAATAGCTTCGATTTTAAATCTATATCAACAAAGGGAAACCTGGAGCTTAAAATAGGTGAGTCGGGAAAAAGAGTCGGTGCTAATTATAAAATTATCAAAGATAGTATCATGCAGGTTTCGGTGCGTGTGCCAATACTCGGAGAAGCTTTTCGTGTTGACTTTACGCCAGACAGAGTTGTTATTATTGATCGCTTGAAAGGATTGTATGCTAGTGAGCGTTTTGCCGATTCAAAAGCACTTAAGTCGGTTGATCTGAATTATTATAACTTGCAAGCATTGTTGACTAATAGTCTTTTTATTCCCGGCGAAAAAGAGGTAAAAAAGAAAGATTATTCGAAGTTTAAAATTAATGCGGGCAATGATATGTTGATGCTTCAGACGGCAGGTAAGCCTGATCTGATGTATAGCTTTGCTGTTGATGCTTCTGAAAAAATTATATCACTGCTGGTTACCAAGAAGAGTTTGGATAATACGTTGCAATTTACGTACAGCGATTTTATAAAACATGATAATTCACAGTTCTATCCAACCTTATTGGTGGGATCTATTAATATGGGTAAACGTGCCTTGACTTTGGCAATCAGCTATTCTGAATTTGATGTTGATAATAAAAATATAACTATTGATACTTCAATCCCGAAAAAGTATAAAGAAGTAACGTTTTCTGAATTATTGGAACAATATACGAAGCTTAAATTTTAATGAGGATTAGCCTAGTTATACTTGCATTTTTAATCGGTAGTCTCGCTTTTGGGCAGACGGCAAAGATTAAAGAACTCGAAGTTCAGAGGAAGCAGATGCTTCTTGAAATTTCGAACACAGATAAACTGTTACGTGAAACGAAGAAGACAGCATCGACTTTGCTTACAAGAATTAAATTGATTGCAGGGCAAATTGCTTCAAGAAAGCAAGTGATAACATTGCTCGAAGATGAGATTTCAAGCATTGATGTTCAGCAACGCTTACTTGAAAAAGAGATTAAAGAGCTTGATGCAGAATTGGTTCAGAAACGTGAGAGCTATGCGAAGACAGTGGATGCTGTATTGCGTAATAGGCAAAATCAGAATAAACTATTATTTATATTGTCCGGTAAATCGTTGGCCGAGTCTTATAGACGTTTACGTTATTTACGTGAATACTCAGAATATAGGAGTAATCAGGCAGACGAAATAAAAGCTAAACAGGAAGAACGAAAACAGAAACAAGAAGCTTTGACTCGCTCGAAAGCTGAAAAGGTTGTTCTGCTCAGTCAGCGTGAAGCTGAAAGATCTAATCTTCAGAAAGAAGAACAAAATTATCAGACGAATGTAAAAGAAGCTCAGGAAAAGCAGAAAGATCTTCAAAAAGTATTGGCTGAAAAGAAAAAGCAAGCAGAAAAGCTAAATCGTGAGATTGAAAGACTAATTGCTGAGGATATTGCCCGTAAAGAGGCCGAAGCTCGTAAAAGGGCCGAAGCACTTGCTAAAAAACAAGCACAGCAGCAAAAACAACAAGGTCAGCAAGCGGGACGTGATAAGCAACCCTTGCCGAAAGATGCTATAGCTGAGGCGGATGTTAAGCTTTCTGGAAGTTTTGCGGCGAATAGGGGGCAGTTGCCAATGCCTATAACAGGGCGCTATGTAATAACGACTCGTTTTGGGACACATCAACATCAGCAATGGAAACATGTTTCTACTTCGAGTAGTGGTATTGATCTTCAGTCGCAGGCCGGAGCTCAGGCCAGATGTGTGTTTGATGGAGAAGTGACTATGGTTGCCAATATGCCGGGTTATAACAATTGTGTAATTGTGAGACACGGTGGTTATTATACATTCTATGGAAATATCTCTACTTTATCTGTGAAAAAAGGGGATAAGGTAAAGACAAATCAATCGCTTGGGACTGTATATACTGATCCTGATACAAATCGGTCAGAATTGCATTTCCAGTTGTGGAAGGGTACAACTAAACAAAACCCTGAACCTTGGCTTCGAAAATAGCATATAACGAAAATCAGAGAGTAAAACTGATAGAGTTGCCTGTGATTAGGGATAATCGAGGGAGTTTGACTCCTATTGAGTTAGAGTATGATATTCCATTCGAGGTTAAGTCTGTTAGATGGACTAAGGGTAAAAGTCTGGAAAATGCTTTTAAATATCTAGAAGAAGAGGTTTCGAATAAAATTATCTTAATACTATCTGGCTTTGTTGAGATTACTTCGGATACGGATTCTTATTTGCTGGATAAACCGAATGTAGGTTTGGTTATTTCGAAAGGTACGAATGTTAAACTTGCACGTCAATCCCGTGATATAATTTGTTTGATACTATCGGATACAGAAGCTCCGAAAGGGGATGGGGGCATTCAGTCGAATGAACTCAAACCTAATAATTATTCGATCGATGAATGCTTGACTATAGATATGGATTATAAAGGAGTTGATGGTTTGTGCTCTGCTGCTAATACTCCTTTTGCGATAAAACGCATTTTTTATATTTATGATGTTCCGAATGGAGTTGAACGCGGAGGTCACATGCATAAATCTTGCCATGAGGTTCTTATTGCTTTGAATGGTGCTTTTAGTGTCGAATTGAATGATGGGGCTAATAATTCGATCGTTGATCTAAATGACGCGTCTAGCGGCTTGTTTCTCCCTGCAGGAATTTGGGCCAAACAAACCAGTTATATAGATGGAGCCTTGTGTCTCGTTTTTGCTTCTGAGGCCTATGATGCGGCTGGTTATATTGATGATTATGATGATTTTGTAACGTATCGCAAGAATGAAAATACTTCTATATAACAGTGAGTATAAAGATCAATGGGATGATCTGGTGCGAAATTCCAGAAATGGAACTTTTTTGCATCAACGCGATTTCATAGAGTATCATCGAGGCCGTTTCCGCGAATTGTCATTTATGATATATGATGATAAAGATCGCTTGCTAGCGGTGATGGCTGGACATATCGAGAATAAAAGCTATTATTCGCATCAGGGACTTACTTATGGAGGACTTGTGTTGAGTAATCATATTGGTGCTAAGTGTGTACTTGATATTTTTGAACATCTGATATTTACTTTTCGTCAACAAGGATTTACTCGTTTTGTGTATAAAGCAATTCCTCATATCTATCATCGTCAGCCATCAGAAGAAGATCTCTATGCTTTGTTCCGATTGAAGGCTTTTGTTTGTGAGCGAAATATATCTTCTACAATTGATCTACGCAATTGTAGAATAGAATACTCTACGCAACGTAAAAATAGTCTTGATAGAGCGCGGAGAAAAGAGATTACAGTTCAACGGTCGGAAGATTATGCAAGCTTTTGGGGAATTTTAGCAGATAATCTGTTTTCGAAGTACAAGAAGTCTCCGGTTCATACTTTGCCTGAGATCGAATTATTAGGCCGTTTGTTTCCAGATAATATAAATCTATATCTAGCTTGCGATAAGGAGGGGGAAATTATTGGAGGAACCGTTTTGTTTATAACAGATCAAGTCGTTCACGTACAATATATAGCGGCAACAGTAGACGGGAAGAAAAATGGAGCAATAGACCAACTGATAAACTTCATATTAAATAGTGATATTTTTTCCGATAAAAAATATTTTGATTATGGTGTTTCAACCGAATGTGGAGGGTATTATTTGAATGAAAATCTTATAAATCAGAAAGAAGGATTTGGAGCGCGGGCGACTTTGTATGATATATATGAGATTATTTTATAATTATTTTTGAAAAAACATTATCTTTGCCCCCTTACATTATAATTTATTTGGAAAAATAAGATTTATAAAAGGTTAGATTGTCTTGTATTGAAATAATAGAGAGCACAAGTTACATGCAAAAATAACCGAAACGCAGAACTTTATAAATAGGATAGACGACACAAAGCAATATGATACAGCTATTTAATAGAATGATTCCCCATCATACAAGACTATTTTATGCATTGGCTATAGCAATGCTTATTTCTGTTATGTATTCTTGCTCTAGCTATTCGGTGCGAGAAATTCGAGAGAATAAGAAAAGCGCAAAAAAAACTAAAGCAGTTGATGACTTCAAATTACAGAAATTGTCTAAGGCTGATATTAAGGAAAATGCTAAAGTTGCCGAACGTTTGATGTTGGAAGATTCGACTAAGATCGATGTCGTACAGCCCAATATGATAGGTGTGGAGATGGATTCGATTGGAACTCCAATCATCTCGGAGGAGTTAATATTAAATAACTGGAGATTGTCGAAGCTACAAAGTATTCAAAATACTGATACTTCTAGTTTGTCAGCACTACTTACAAATACGAGAGGAGCGAATGTACCTGAGAGAAATGGGGTTGTTAATACCGGTTTTATTGTGCGAGTACCAAAATCTCTGATCAATACTAGAACTCAACTGACTATTTCTCCGCAAATTATTTTTAATAATGATTCCATCATAAAGTTAGAAGATGTTATAGTACGAGGTGGTGCTTTTGCAGCAAAGCAGGCTGAAGATTATAAAGCATATGAAGCATATGCAGCGTCTATTGTTAGTAAGAACGAATATGATGAAAAGTTTCTTGATCATGAGGCAGTAGATCGTGACCTGAAGGCTAAGCAAGATATATTCTATGATGAATATTATAAAGAATGGCAAAGGCAAATGGCTTACGAGAGATGGAAAGAAGAACGCGAAGATGCCGATTCTTATGATCAGGCTCGTAAAGTAGGATATCGCAAAGAAAAAGAATATGAAGCAAGGCGTGCAGTACGCGAGGAGAGCGAACGTAGACTGGCACAAGGAAAAGATACATCAGGTATATATGATCGCCATATGAGACGATTTGAAAAGAAATTTGCAAAATATCCAAAAGATTTTAGTGCTCCATTGCTTACTATTGATGAAGTCCCTAAAGAGTTTAGGGATTTGTATGCATCGAACAGAAGTTTTTCGGATCTCGAAAATAAATTGATGACTCAGACGGATTCTCTGGATATAACCAAGAAGCGTTATAAATATGATCAAATTGCGGTGAATGAACGCAGAGACTCTTTGAGAGAGGAGCGCAAGTTAATGATGATTCCATATCCATATCGAAAAGATGTTCTTGTTGATACTATTTTCGATGCTTCTCAGGATTTTGTATTTTACTACCCTCATAGAGCAATCATGCCTCAAGGTACTGCAGAGTATAAGTTGAAGATTGATAATACGATAGATGTTGTAGGGCATCCTTCTTATAAGGTAGAGTCGACAAGTTTTACAAATTATAAAATAACGTCACTAAATGACCTGATTAAGCCGGAGCTGGAAACTAAGGGTACTAAAGTGATGCGTAATATGTATACGCATATTACGATTTATCCAAAGTTTGAATCAGGAAAATCTGATTTTAAAATCAGATATCAAGATAATAGAGAGCAGCTTGCTAAGCTGAAAGAAGAGTATCAAAAATATGTTCAAGAACCAGGGTATATTCTGGATAGTGTTGTTATGCAAACGACTAGCTCTCTTGATGGAACGTTTATGTATAATTGGACATTATCAGATAAACGAGGTCAAGCACTGAAAAAATATCTATCGATAGATGTATTTCCTACTCTAGATGTTGAGAATATTTTTAGACATACTTTCAAAGGAGAGGATTGGAATACGCTGGTGTCTAGGATCAAAGAAAGAGATGATATGCCAAACAAAGATGCAGTCCTTTCTATATTGGGCGAAGTAGCTACGCTTGAGGATACAGATAACGCTGAACGTAAAATTAAACGTACGTATAAGAACGATTATAAAGTAATGCAAGATTCGATCTATCCTTTACTTCGAAAAACTGCGTTCGTCTTCTTCATGCATCGTCCAGGTATGGAGGTTGCCGAAGAAATGAAATATACAACGATAGTAGGGTATAAAGAGGCTCTGCAGCAGATGCGAGAACGTAAATACTGGGATGCTATCAAACTGCTATCAGAGAATCCTGACTTCAACACAGCGTTATGTCTGATGGGCATGGGTGAAAACCAAAAAGCATATGATCTATTGTTGTTTCTCGATAAGGATGCTGATGTTAACTATTTGTTAGCGATTGCAGCTTGTCGATTAGGTTACGATAATGAAGCTATAGAGGCGCTTAAGAGTGCTTGTGCTGAGGATCCGAAGAAAATAGATCGTATACCGTATGATCCGGAGATTGTTCAACTGATAAAAAAATATAAGTTGTAAATCGCCTGACTCTGATATGGTTGTGTGGTAAAATGTCTATTTTTAGAGTTTTATAGTAAACCATCCAGCTAATTGAAAAAAAGAATTAAATTTGCGTAATAAATATACAAACTTGCAAACCGATACAAAACTTAACAAACACTATTTATCTGAAGGAAAAGTAGAGAGTATGAAAAGAAAACTGAATAATAAGGCAACATTCTGTACAAAAATTTATATCCCAATATTACTAGTAGTTGCTTTGCTGATTACAGAGTCATGTGCTACATGGGGAATACCTAAAGAAGAGCTTTTTCAGCATTCTTCTGAATTCAAAAAATCGCGAAGAAAAAGCAAGACGGTTACAAAACCTCTTTTTATGCAATCTGAAAAGGTAGATATAGCTTTCGCTCAGAAAGATGATTTCTTGGAAATGTATAATATCCCGGTTGAACAACCTGAACCGCAGAGTATTGTTCTGCCAGAAGAGGATTATCTGCTGGAGTTTGTTGATATACCAGGTTTTACTCCTGTAAAGCAAGAAGAAATTGCTGTTGATGATTCTGTTGCATCAAAGACTACGGAGTATTTGAGGTCAATACCAAATGTTTTTAATGTCCTTAAACAGCCTAATAAGCGTTTTGTCTCAGAGCGCAATGGTACAGTGAAACTTGATTTCAAAGTAACAGTTCCTAGTCAGTTACTATCGTCTAAGTGGAGGCTGATCATGAATCCGGAACTACTACAAGGAGATAGCTCTGTAGTGTTGCCTATGTTGAAAATAACAGGTGAAGAATTTGCAGCAAAGCAAAAATTAGATGATATAAATTATCAAAAATTCTTGAGATCGTTAGTCCTCCGTGGAGACTATGGCACTGTATTCTCGGATAGAGAACGGACAGAGAAAGAATTGAAAAAACTTCAAGAGTTTTACTGGAATGCCTATTATAAGGATTGGTCTAAACGAGTAAATTACGAAAAATGGAAGTTTGATCGTCAGGATCAAGATGCTTTTTATGCTGCTCAAAGAAAAGGTGTAGATATGAAAAACTATAATGAAAATGCACTAGTAGCATTGAATATGGTGGCTCGTGACTATGCTGCCGGAGTAGATACGATAGGCTTATATGACAAGTATTTGAATGAGCTTCAGATAGAAGAGAAGAAATATTATACGCAAGGTCTGGAAAATGCAGAGCTCGAAGATAAAGTTGTACCCCGAAGATATCGCAAAGCACATGCTGCGGGTGTAGCAGCTGGGGATATCAAAAATTTCTCAACAACGAGACTGGATTCATTACGTTTTGCAAGTCATCTGTATGATTATGACGAAGTCGCTTTGAATGAGGTGACAGTAGCCCGTATCAATGAAATTCGTGGCGAAATCATGAAATATCCTCTGGATGGAGGAGATTCGTTTATACTCGATTCAGTAATAAAAACACGTGATAACGATTTAGTGTATCACTATTCGAAAATAGTACCTGTTGCTAAAGGGCAAGAAAGTTTTTCTTTAGCAATGAATAGTAAAGTAGAGGCCGTTGACTTAAGTACATTCAGAATGGCTCCTACCGACACGCTGACATATTATATTACTAATATGAATCAGTTGGCGGATTCTACTTTATCAGCTAAAAAAGTTCGAATTTTCAGAAATGTATATGATCTGATTACGATTCAGCCAAAATATAAGGTAAATAGTGCTGATTTTGATGTTAATTTTGGTGATAACAAAGTGCAGGCTGATAGTGTATACCGCACATATATGCGAAACCGCTACGAAAGAGGCTTGACTATTGATAGTGTGATACTGAAAGGTTCGGCTTCGTTGGAAGGTACTTATGATAAGAATCTAGATCTTTCTCGTCGTCGTAGTGTTGGTATGAAAGAATTCTTGAAAGGAATACTGCCTACAGAAGCCAATGTGTCTGAGACTTTCGTTGCAAAATATATCGGAGAAGATTGGGATGGAATGAAAAAAGAAATTGAAGCACATCCTGATATCAAAAATAAGGAACAAATTTTGGAAATGTTGAATACTTCTGTCTATCCTGATCAGACAGAGCATGATATTCGCCGTAAGTATAAAGCTGACTATGCAATCATTATGAATGATATATATCCTAAACTTCGTAAGATTGATATCGTGTTTAATATGAGCCGTCCTAGTATGGGTGTTGCGGATTCTATTTTCTCGGAAGTTAACGAACCATATGTTCATGCTCTTGAAAATATTAAGAATGGTAACTTCAATGCAGCTCTGGAAATATTAGGAGGGTATCAGGATTATAACACAGCGCTTTGCTATGCTAACTTGAATGAATATGAAAAAGCTTATGACTTGCTGGAAAAACTAGAGCCAAATGGCTATACAGAGTATCTGTCTGCTATAGTTTCTTACCGAGTAGGACGCAAGCAAGATGCAGCTAAGCATCTGATTGATGCATGTAAAACAGACTTCAGGCAAGCTTACCGAATATTGGGTGACGACGAAGTTGCTGCAATAGTAAATGAATTTAAACTTCAAGATCAAATTAAAGCGATTCTAAAAGATGCAGATGCACCAGTGGTTCCGGAAGTAGAGGTGACTGATATCGAAATTACTGAAGGTCCGGGTGGAATTGAAGGAGTTTCGAAGTATAATCCTGAGAACGAAGAGCGAATTGGAATAAGAGTGAATGAAGATCAGAAGCTTGTGAAATAATCATAGTAGAAAAATAATAAAGAATTACCCTCGAAAAAGTCGGGGGTAATTTTTTTTTTCACAAATTAGCTCTACCTTTGAAATCTATCTTCTAATTATAATAAATGAAAGAAAAGGAAATGATTTTTGGCATTCGTGCCGTTATTGAGGCAATAGAAGCCGGTAAAGAAATAGACAAAATAATTGTACGAAAAGATCTTCAAGGTGATTTGGCTAAAGAGCTTTTTGTGCTTCTTAATTCAAATAATATTCCAGTACAGCGAGTGCCTGTGGAAAGGTTTGCCCGCTTCACTCGAAAAAATCATCAGGGAGTTATAGCTTTCTTATCTGCAGTAAGCTATGAGAAGATAGAAGATATCGTTCCTTTTTTGTACGAGAACGGTAAAAACCCATTTATTGTTTTGTTGGATGGGTTGACTGATGTTCGTAATTTCGGAGCAATAGCTCGTACTTGCGAGGTGGCTGGGGTAGATGCAATTGTTATTCCTGCACGCGGGAGCGTTACGGTAAATGCTGACGCTGTAAAAACATCAGCAGGCGCATTGATGAAAATTCCGGTTTGTAAAGAACAAAATTTGACAGATACTATCAAGTATCTGAAAGATTGCGGAATAAAAGTTGTTGCAGCTACAGAGAAAGCCGAGAAGAATTATACGGAGATAGAATATGATGGACCAGTTGCTCTGGTAATGGGGTCTGAAGATGTTGGTGTTTCGCTTGATAATCTGCGTATTGTTGATAATCTGGTCAAAATACCTCAATTCGGAACAATCGGATCGCTGAATGTATCTGTCGCTACGGGAGTCCTTATTTATGAAGTAATAAGACAACGAGCATTGTAAATTAAGTTTTGTAAAATCATTTGGTTAAATTTGAAATCTAAATACTAATAAATTCACATATGAAAAAGATAATAGCAACAAATAATGCTCCGGCAGCTATCGGACCATATAGTCAAGCAGTAGAGGTAAATGGAATCTTATTCATCTCAGGGCAATTGCCTATTGATCCTTCAACTGGAGCATTTCCAGAAGGTGGAATAAAAGAGCAGACTGCTCAGTCGTTCGCAAACATAAAAGCGATATTGGCAGAGGCAGGAATGACTACTGATAATATTGTAAAGACGACTGTTTTGCTTGCTGATATTGCCGATTTCGGAGGTATGAATGAAGTGTATGCTACTCAATTTGGAGAAACTTTTCCGGCACGTTCTGCTTTTGCTGTAAAAGATCTGCCTAAGGGGGCTATGGTTGAAATCGAAGTTATTGCTGCAAGATAATAGAGACTTGGTCGTAATTCAGAATGAGCTCTGACGAAAAATATATGTACCGCTGCCTTCAACTGGCAGCGAAAGGTCGAGGACAAGTCAGCCCCAATCCAATGGTTGGGGCTGTTGTCGTCTATAATGACCAAATCATTGGTGAAGGATATCATCGTTGTTATGGACAAGCACATGCCGAAGTAAATGCAATTAATTCGGTAAAAGATAAAAGTCTATTGAAAGAGTCAACTGTGTATGTTTCGTTAGAACCGTGTGCACACTATGGTAAGACACCTCCGTGTGCCCAATTGCTGATTGATAGTCGGGTCAAACGTGTGGTTGTTGCATGTAGAGATCCATTCCCTGCGGTATCGGGGCGAGGAATTGAAATGTTAATAGCTGCAGGGATCGAGGTTGAAGAAGGTATCTTGACGGAAGAGGCTAGGGAGCTTAATCGCGAATTTTTCACAAAGCAGCAATATAATAGACCTTATGTCTGCCTGAAATGGGCTGAAAGCCGTGATGCTTTTATGGATAGAGATAGGACTTTGGAAGATGATACTCCAACTCTTATATCGAATGATTTCACGCGCGTGTTGATACATAAAAGACGGTCGGAAATAGATGCTATAATGATCGGAACTAATACCGCGCAAAAAGATAATGCTTCGTTGACTACACGTCTCTGGAATGGTAAAAATCCTATACGGATTTTATTGGATAGAACTGGACGTATAGCTGAAAATGCCAATGTCTTAAATTCGGAAGCACCTACTTGGGTGTTTACTGAAAATGTATCTGTGGAAACACAACAGGGTTCAGTAACTTATATTCCAATGACTTTTGATCAGGAAATGTTAAAAAATATCTTAACAATTCTTGCAGAAAGAAAAATTAATTCTTTGTTGGTAGAGGGTGGACAGCAGCTGTTGCAAAGCTTTATCGATCAGGGCAAGTGGGATCGGGCATTCCGCGAAATCGGAGATTTAACCATTGGTTCAGGGGTAAAGGCCCCATCAATATCGGGAAATATTGTTGCAGTGAATAAGTGGAAACATTCTAAAATAATAGAATTAATGCCATTATCTTAAATATAAAATATTATAAATATGTAATTCTGTGGCGTACAAGCCGAAATTCTTTCTATTTTTGCACATTAGAATTATTAATGATTGATTTAACTGATGAATACTAAATACATAGCATATCTCATACTGTCTTTTGCAGTAATCATATCTACCGTATCTTGTAATGATGATGACACTACTACATATGTGGATTCTGTACAATCTAAAAACGCACTTATAACTTCGTTTTCTTTGGCTGGAACCCCAAAAGATGCTTTAGATAGTATTACATATCCGGTATTGGAATCAACAAAGTTTATCATTGATCAACGACAAAAGTTGATTTATAATCCCGACTCTTTGGCATATGGTACAAGGCTAGCTAAATTTAAGGCTACAATATCATTGGGGGAAACGGCATCAACTATTGATATTGATTATGGAGATACAATATTTACATGGAATTCAGCAGAAGGTGACTCTATTGATTTTTCAAAACGTTTGACTTTTAAAGTTGTACCTCCAGCAGGAAATGTTTACATGAAAGAATATGAATTGAAAATAAATATTCACCAATATGATCCAGATACATTACACTGGGGACGAGTTGCTTCATTGCCAGTAGCAGTAAATGTGCCGTTGAAAGCAATTGCTTTGGATGATAATATGGTGGTTTATGCTGTAGCAGGAAACAAGATAAATTCATATACATCTTCCTTGAATAATGTGTCTTGGAATCTTGCAGTGACAGAATTGCCTAGAGATATAAGACTGTCGAGTATAATGGCATTTGGAAACAATCTGTTTGCAGTATCTGCTGATGGAAGTTCATACAAAGCATCGACTTCTGACCCTGCTAACTGGAAGCCTGTAACGAATGGAATGAATGTCCATAATATATTAGGAGTTTTACCTGCAGCAACCGAAGCGGAAGATCAATTGCTGGTAGTAGTAAATGATAATGGTAAATATAAATTTGGTAAAACGAAAGATCTGACTAGTATAACACTTGTAAATGAAATAACTGGTTTTGCTGAAGCTTTAGTGCCTACAGATGAGAGATTCCCATCTCATGACTTCTCGTCAGCTACAAATTATGATAGAAATAAATTAGTAGAGAATCATTTGGCAATATCGGGAGGTGTAGATTTTTCTGGTAAAAATACAGCCGACATTTGGATGATCAGTCTAAATAAAAAGAATGTATTAGAAATATCTCCATTGTATTATGGCGCAAGTAATAAGCCTTTTGAAGTAAAAGAAGACTTCAAGACGTTTATTTATGATGAGAAAATGTATGCAGCAACAAATGATACATTATATACCAGTAGATGGGGTATGAAGTGGATTAAAGCTGTTGAAAAACAACAATTTGATCCTCAGATAAAAACTGCTAAAAATCAAACAATTGTAATTGACCGCGAAAATTATATATGGATTATTGGTTCAGAAAATCAAGCTGGTCGAGTATGGAAAGGACGCTTAAATAGATTGGCTCCTAAAAACTAAGTTTTATACTTTAAGTCTAGAAATTGCGTTGTTAGAGATATATGTAAATAAATAAAACATGGTTAAAAGGATATTTCAAATAGTTATAACTTTAATCTGTTTCTTTATCTCGACGATGCATACGCAAGCACAAGACTACAAATATGAGATAGGAGGAATGGCTGGGACTTCGTTTTATATGGGTGATGCCAACAAGACGAAGCTGCTCAAAAATATAGGTCCCTCGGGAGGTGCTGTTTTTCGGTACAATCATGATTTTCGCTGGAGTGTGAAAACCAATCTGGTAATGGGGCATGTTTCGGGTGATACACGTAGTTCGGGTGATGCTTTTCCTTACGGTCAAGACATTAAGTTTAGCCGTAACTTTGTAGATCTAGGCGGACAAATTGAATTTAATTTTTTCAATTATAGTAACAAGTACGCATATCTCGATACAAAAAGATTGACACCATATGTGTTGATAGGTTTGGGCTTTACAGTTGGATTTGGAGATCATACTTTCTACGGAGTCAATGTTCCGATGGGGTTGGGATTGAAGTATAAGCTGAACGACCGATTGAATCTAGGATTTGAATTCTCAATGAGAAAGCTCTTTGGGGATGATTTTGATAAAACAAAAAAAGATGGACCGACTTTGAGTGATCCTTATAAAACAAACTCGGGCTTCTTTAAAAATAAAGACTGGTATGCACTGACTATGTTCAGTATTACTTGGGATTTTGGAGTAAGATGTGCTCCATGTATAAACAATTAGGAGAATAATAAAAAATATAGGAATAATGTCTTATTTTGATCAGATAGATAGCAACAGAGTTCCAAAACACGTTGCCGTTATTATGGACGGAAATGGACGATGGGCAAGACAACGCAATATGGAGCGTACCGAAGGGCACAAAGAAGGCCTTGCGGCTGTTCGTCGTGCAATAGAAGCAGCATCGAAAATTAACCTTGAATATATTACTCTGTATACTTTCTCGCAAGAGAATTGGAATAGGCCAGTAGAAGAAGTTGATGCCTTGATGGCGCTTATGGTACAAGCAGT
Source organism: Dysgonomonas massiliensis (assembly GCF_900240225.1). Lineage (GTDB taxonomy): Bacteria > Bacteroidota > Bacteroidia > Bacteroidales > Dysgonomonadaceae > Dysgonomonas > Dysgonomonas massiliensis. Next base: position 114,272 of record NZ_OEPV01000009.1, read on the forward strand.
AGCGCAAGAAACGGCTAATTTGATAGAGAATAATGTTCGTCTTAAACCTATTGGAGATTTGAACCGTTTGCCAAAAAGTACTTACGCAGCATTGCAGCAATGTGTGAGTGATACTTCGGTATGTACAGGATCTACAATAATCTTGGCTTTGAGTTATTCCTCAAAATGGGAACTAACTGAAGCTACGAAACAAATTGCTATTGAACTAAAAGAAGGACGCATCAAAGAAAGTGATATAAATGAGAAGCTCATTTCAGATCATCTATTGACAAAGGGTATTCCCGATCCTGAATTATTGATCAGAACAGGTGGCGAATTGCGTATCAGCAATTTTTTGATGTGGCAGATGGCATACTCTGAGTTCTATTTCACAGACGAATTGTGGCCCGATTTTAACGACGAATCGCTGTATAAAGCTATTGTCGACTATCAAGGTCGTGAAAGACGTTTCGGTAAAACGAGCGAGCAGATATCAAACGAAGAAAATAAATAAAAATATATACATTGAAACATAGTATGCAACCAAAAAGCCTACTCATCTTATTTGTCTTATTATGCTCGGTATTGAATATCAGAGCACAAGTAGCAGATAGTACAGCAGTAAAAGATTCGACTAAAGTAAAGTCAGAATTCATACCGCAAAACTTCAAACCGATTGAGTATAACAGTCCTAGAAAATATAAAATTGCTGGGATTAGTGTTTCCGGAGTTAAGAATCCGATGTATGAAGATTATGTGCTGATCGGAGTTTCTGAACTATCAGTTGGTGATGTAGTAGAGATTCCGGGTTCGGAGATAACAAATGCAATTAAAAAATATTGGAAAATCGGATTATTCTCAGATGTAAAGATTGAGAAGGCAGGTGAAGATGGAAGCAATGTATGGCTCGAAATAAAGCTTCAAGAGCGTCCGCGTATCTCGGATATTCAGATTACAGGATTGAAGAAAGGTGAACGTCAGGATGTTGAACGTCAGAATGGGCTTGTGACAAACCTGCAGATTACACCTAGCCAGATGGATAAGACACGAGATAGAATTAAAAAATATCTTGCTGAAAAAGGATTCAACAATGCAACTGTAGATATCAGAACTGTAGACGATCTTTCGAAAGAAAACTATGTAGTTCTTCATATCGATATTCAGAAGAAAGATAAAACCAGAATAAACACAATTACGATTGATGGAAATAAAGAAGTACATGCAAGTACACTTGAAAAATCGATGAAGAAAACTCGTCATAAAAGTAACTTCAATGCATGGATAAGAAACTTCTTACGTTCGACAAAATACTCTCCAGAGGGTTATGAAGAAGATAAAGAAAACCTGATCAACAAATATAATGAGCTAGGTTATCGTGATGCTCAAATCTTATGGGATACAGTATACGCAGCTACTGAAGCTAATAAACCAAATAAGGTTGATGTAGTTCTGAAAGTAGAGGAAGGACCTAAATATTATATTAAAGATATTAAATGGGTAGGAAATACGAAGTATCCGACTAGTGATCTTCAAAGATATTTGGGATTAAATCCTGGTGATGTCTACAATCAGAAGAAATTGATGGATAACCTACTTGTGAACGAAGATGCAGTTGCCAATCTATTCTATCAAAATAATGGATATCTGTTCTCGAATATCGATCCAATCGAAACAAATATTGAAAATGATTCTATATCACTGGAATTACGTGTGACAGAAGGAAATCAGGCAAGTATTCGTCGTGTTGGAATTTCTGGAAATGATCGTCTATACGAAGATGTTGTCCGTCGTGAATTACGTATTCGTCCAGGAGCACTATATAGTCGTGAAGATATTATCCGATCAATTCGTGAAGTTGCCCAGATGGGACACTTCGATCCAGAGCAAATGGGTAACCCGGATATTCAACCTGATCCCGAAAGTGGTACTGTAGATATCAATCTACCTCTAGTATCGAAAGCAAATGACCAAGTTGAGTTCTCGGCAGGTTGGGGTAATACTGGTATCATTGGTCGTTTGAGCTTGAAGTTTACGAACTTCTCAGCAAAGAATTTATTTTACCCAAGCACTTATAAAGGTATCATTCCACAAGGAGACGGACAAACCCTAACCTTGAGTGCTCAGACGAATGCCAGATACTATCAATCGTACTCAGTATCGTTTATGGACCCTTGGTTTGGAGGAAAACGTCCGAACTCGTTATCAGCAGCCGTATATTATTCACGTCAAACAGATATAAATAGTAATTACTTATCTAACGCATATGGTGGTTACGGAGGTTATGGCTATGGCTATGGTAGTGGCTACGGTTATGGTTATGGAAATGGTTACGGCTATGGTAACGGCTATGGCAGTGGTTATGGAGATTATTCGATAGCGTTAGACCCTAACAAATCGTTCCAGGTTTTGGGGGTATCACTAGGATATGGAAAACGATTGACTTGGCCGGATGACTACTTTACTTTCCAGGCAGAGCTATCATACCAAATGTATAAAATGAGAGATTGGGCATACTTTATTGTTCGCGATGGTACAAGTAACGAATTGAGTATGAACTTCACATTGAGTCGACGTTCAATTGACAACCCATTGTTTACACGTCGTGGTAGTGATTTCTCATTAAGCTTGCAGATTACACCTCCATTCTCTTTATGGGATGGAAAAGACTATAAGTCGATGAAAAGAGACGGATACTATGAGTCTGGCGAGAAATTCCGTTGGATCGAGTATCACAAATGGAAATTCAAAGGACGTACATTTACTCCGCTTATTCCTTCAATAGATAAGACTCCGGTGTTGATGACTCGTTTTGAGTATGGAATGTTAGGATATTTCAATAAACATAAACGTTCTCCGTTCGGAACATTCTATATGGGTGGTGATGGTATGTCAGGATATTCGGATACATATGCTACAGAAACGATTGGTTTGCGTGGTTACGAAAACGGATCGATAAGCAGTAATGCCAGTGCATATACTCGTCTGACTCTGGAATTACGCTATCCGGTTATTCTTGAACCTTCATCTACAATCTATTTGATCGGTTTTGCAGAAGCTGGTAATGCTTGGTACAACGTAGGTGATATATCTCCGTTCGACTTGAAACGTTCGGCAGGAGTAGGTGCTCGTATCATACTTCCTATGATTGGATTGTTAGGTATTGACTGGGCTTATGGATTTGATAAGATAAACAATAGTAGAAGTAACTCAGGAAGTCAAATTCACTTTATTCTAGGACAAGAGTTCTAATTTAAAGAAATGTCTCTTAACATTATTTATTAGAGGCTGAGTAAACTAATTGAGTTTAATAGCGTCTTATAGAATAAGAACTTTAAAACAGATGAATATGAAAAGGATTGTATTATTATTGGCATTTTTCGCTACAACGATGTGTTATACATATGCACAGAAATTCGCTCTGATAGATATGGAATACATCCTAGGTAATATAAGCAGTTACGAAACAGCAAATGAACAGCTGGATGTAATGTCGAAAAAATGGCAAGGAGAAGTTGATAAATCACAGCAAGAAATACAGAATATGTATAAAACTTATCAAGCTGATTTAGCATTTCTATCTGCAGACCAAAAAACAAAACGAGAAGAAGCTATTGTTGCAAAAGAAAAAGCTTTGCAAGAACTGAAACGTAAATATTTTGGAGCAGAGGGTGAACTCTTCAAGAAAAGAGAAGCTCTAATAAGACCAATACAAGATGAAATATACGAAGCTATAAAAGAGATATCGGAAGCAAGAGGGTATCAGCTCGTTTTAGATCGAGCTTCGGCTAGCAGCGTCATATTTGCATCTCCTACTATTGATATAAGTAATGAAGTCCTGGCCAAGCTTGGATATTCGAAATAATCAATATAAATTTGCCTTATAATCAGAAGAATAATTAAATAAATCGAATTAAACTATGTTGAAAAAACTATTTGTACTACTACTTGTTCTTGCTCCAGTGGCAGCATTCGCACAAGATAAAATTGCATATATCAGTGCTCAAGAGATATTCACGAAAATGCCAGAAATGAGCGAAGTAGAAACTGCTTTAGCTAAAAAAAGAGAAGATGTTCAGAAACAAATGGCAGCTCTGGAAAAGCAATATCAAGAAACTCTAGAACGTTATCAGAAAGATACAACTCAGTTGAGTGAGAGTATTTTAATGGATCGTCAAAAAGAAATCCAAAGCTTGGAAGAAAGATACAGAACTTTCGTTGAAAAAAGCCAAGTAGAATTTGAACAAGAGCAGCAAAAATTGTTGGCTCCACTTCAACAAAAAATGATGAATGCCATCAAAACTGTAGGTGATGAGAATGGTTATACATATATCATCAGCCGTGAAGCTCTACTTTACACTAGTTCATCAGCAATTGATGCTAGTGCCAAAGTGAAAGCTAAATTGAATATAAAAGACTAATATTTAGTAATATTTAATTCAAAAGGGAAGCAATTTAACGATTGCTTCCCTTTTTGTATTTGAAAGTGCTATATAATCATGAAAAAAATATCTAAATTTGCTCAACACCAAAAAACAATTTTATTATGAAAACAGATATCGAAATTGCAAGAAGTATAAAGCTGAAAAACATCGTTGAAATAGCTGATAAAATAGGTATTTCGAATGATGATTTACACAATTATGGAAAATATATAGCAAAGGTACCTGTAGGACTGATTGATGATAGCAAAGTGGCTGAAAGCAATTTGATACTCGTGACAGCAATAACACCAACTAAAGCTGGGGTGGGGAAAACCACGATGTCTATCGGATTGGCTTTAGGATTGAACAAAATAGGAAAAAAAGTAACAGTGGCATTGCGTGAACCATCTTTAGGCCCATGTTTTGGTATGAAAGGCGGGGCAGCCGGAGGTGGCTATGCTCAAGTATTGCCTATGGAAGATATTAACTTACACTTTACAGGCGACTTTCATGCAATCACTTCGGCTCATAATATGATTACTGCTTTGTTGGATAATTATCAGTATAGAAATAGAGCGACTGATAAAGCACTGAAAAGCATTGTTTGGAAACGTGTATTAGACGTTAATGACAGAAATCTAAGATATATAGTTTCGGGATTGAATGGATCGGAAAATGGAACTCCAGGAGAAACTGGCTTCGAGATTACACCCGCTTCTGAAATTATGGCTATCTTGTGTTTGTCGAAAGATCTTGATGATTTAAAGAAAAGAATAGAAAAGATCATCCTAGGTTATAAAGCTGATGGTTCTATGTTTACAGTAAAGGATCTAGGTGTTGCAGGTGCTATTACAGTACTATTGAAAGATGCAATCAATCCCAATCTGGTTCAGACTACCGAATTTACGCCGGCATTTGTTCATGGAGGACCTTTTGCTAATATTGCACATGGATGTAATTCGATAATTGCTACTAAGATGGCGATGACGCATTCAGATTATGTTGTAACTGAAGCTGGATTCGGTGCAGATTTGGGAGCAGAGAAATTTTTCGATATCAAATGTCGTAAAGCGGGTATTGTTCCGCGATTGACAGTTATAGTTGTAACTACTCAGGCATTGAAAATGCATGGGGGTGTTCCTGTAGCAGATATCAAAAAAGAAAATATAGAAGGTGTAAAGAAAGGTTTTGAAAATCTTGACAAGCATATTGAAAATATGAAATCGTTTGGGCAGAGTGTGGTAGTCGTTCTTAATAAATTTGCTAATGAATCAGAGGAAGAGTTAGCTTTATTGAGCCAACATTGCCTTGAGAATGGAGTCCTATATGCCGAGAATGAGGCTTTTGCTCGAGGTGGCGATGGTGCTGAACAATTTGCACGTATTGTTGTAGATGCAATAGAACGTAATCCTTCAAAACCTTTGAAGTTTATCTACGAAGATGAAGATACACCTGAACAAAAAATAAACAAGGTTGCTAAAAAGATCTATGGTGCAGCCGAAGTGAAGTTTAGTAATAAAGCAATGAAGGCTCTAAAACAAATAAAGGATCTTAATCTGGAGCACTATCCGGTTTGCATTGCTAAGACGCAATATTCATTTTCGGATGATGCTACAGCTTACGGCTCTCCTAAAGACTTTACGTTTACAATAAATGATATTGTAATAAATAATGGAGCTGAGTTTATTGTTGCTATTGCCGGAAGTATAATGAGGATGCCCGGTTTGCCAGCGGATCCTCAAGCCAATCGTATTGATATAATTGACGGTTATATTGAAGGGTTAAGCTGAAAATATGTTTAGAATAATTTGTTGTGTCTTCATTGCTATTCTTGCAAGTACAAACTTGTATTCGAATATAATAGATGAAGATATAGAAGAGCGAGAAAAGCGGTCAAAAATAATATTTGACCGCTATATCATATATATATCAGAATACGACAAGCTACCTCCAAATGAAATACTGATTTCTACTGCCAAGTTTTTCATAGGAAAGCCCTATGTTGCTTCGACCTTAGAACAAAATGGAGATGAGCACCTAGTCGTAAATCTCGAAGAATTTGATTGTACTACATTTGTAGAAACATGTATTGCCTTGACACTAACAGCAATTTCGAAGGAACCAACTTTCGAGAATTTCAAGTATTATTTACAAAAGATCCGATATCGGGGAGGTTCTATCGATGGATATCTATCACGATTACATTATATGATAGATTGGATTGCAGATGGAGAATCTAAAAAGATCTTTAAGAATATTTCAAGTCAACTAGGAGGCGAAAGAGTAAAGAAGGAAATCAATTTTATGTCAGCACATCCAGAACTTTATCCGAAGTTACGAAATAATAAATTTCTTGTATCTCAAATAGCTGATATCGAAATGGATATTGCATTGAAAGATTATGTTGTAATCTCTAAAAAAGAGATTTTGGCAGCAAGTGATGCTATTCTGAACGGAGATATTGTTATATTTGCATCTGCAATAGACGGACTCGATTATAATCATTTGGGAATAGTGTATCGCGAAAAAGGTATGCTGAAGATAATACATGCTTCGAGTGCTTCCCGCAAAGTTATTATTGATAATCGTTCAATTGATCATTATTGTAAAACTACACCTCGTAACACAGGAGTTACTATTCTAAGACTTGATAGTATCATAACGCACTAATACTACTATATGAATCAGATGTTAACTAAAATATTCAAGGATATGAATAGTGGTGCGCAGCTTCTATTTCTTGTCTTTTTTAGTATATTAGGCTATCTATTTGGAGGTATTCTTTCAGGATTGGTTGTTGTGCTTCTTGATGGAAATAAAGTCTTTATGGATGTTAGTTCATATTCACTTGCTTCTCTCAGATTAAGTCAGGTTATATCCACTGTTTGTTGGTTGCTTTTATCGTCGATATTGTATTTATATCTTTTTCAGGAAAATGGAAGAAAATTTTTGAAAATTAGAAATGTTTCTTCTGGTTGGATTATTCTTCTCACTATATTATTAGTATTTGCAGTGCAGCCATTAGTGGGCTTTTTAGGTGCGATAAATCATTCTGTAAATTTCCCCGAATCGTTGGCTTCTGTCGAACAGGCTTTCAAGAATATGGAAGAGATGGCCTCTTCTATGGTTGCTCAGATGCTTGCTGATAAATCAATTTCTGGTATATTGATAAATCTATTTATTATTGCAGTATTGGCAGCTGTGATTGAAGAAATATTTTTCAGAGGGTGCCTGCAACAGATAATTTTAAAGATAGTAAAGAATAAACATGTAGCAATCTGGATTACGGCAATAATATTTAGTATTATTCATATGCAATTTTACGGTTTTTTGCCAAGAGTACTTTTAGGGGCTCTTTTGGGTTATTTATTTGTTTGGACTTCTAACCTATGGGTCCCGATAATTGCACATTTTGTGAATAATTTTACAGCAGTGGTATTGCAAATTGCATATTATGGGACACCTCAATATGAACGAATTGAAAATTTTGATCTAAATGAAGATATGTGGATACTTCCTTTAGGTATATTATTTTCTGCAATAATTATATATTTTATTATTAAACAAACAAAAGCTAAAGATGTCATATCTTTAGAAATCTAAGTAACTAATATATCTGGCTAAAATATTATGGAAAAAAGAGAGGGATATGGTCATTTATTGAGTTATGTAATTCGTATTGGTGATCTTTTATTATTAAATGGATTATATATTGGGTTACTGTATCTGATGAAGAGAGATGGTGCAATAGGAACATTCTCTGCTCAAGAACTTATTATCTACATTACATTTCTTAACCTTACTTATTTCTTCGTATCAAATATTGTCCGCCCGAATACAATTGAACATTTTGTGTTTTTTGACAAAGTTATACAGAAAGCTAGTGCTCAGATTTTGCTATATATGCTGTGTTTAACGGCAGTATTATCAATAAGTAAGATTTTTGAGATCCCTGCATTGGAGTGGACTTTGGGTAATTTATTTATCGGCGGTATTTTTGTTTCTTGGCATAGTGGTTTTCGCATATTGTTAAAAAAATACAGAAAAAAAGGGCTTAATTATCGCTTTGTTATCATTGTTGGTAGTGATGCTGCAAGTGTTGATTTGTACGAAGAAATGGCAGTTACAGCTTATGGTTATAAGCTTGTTGGATATTTTTCAGACAAGTTATATGAAGGTGATAGAAAATACCTTCCATATTTGGGAGTGACCTCTTCTATAGAAGAGTATATTAAGGATCATCGAGTTGATGAATTATACTATGCATCTACTGAAAAGCGAGATGTGTATGTGAAGCCATTGATGAAGGTATGTGAAAAAAATATGATACGCTTCTTTCTAATACCTGAGTATTATAAGTATGTGAAGAGGAGGATGGTTATGAATATGCTGAATAATACACCTCTTTTATCTTTGCGTAATGAGCCTTTGCAGGATCCAGTTAATAGAATATCGAAGAGGATAGTTGATATCGTTTTATCTTCACTGATACTTGTTACTATATTCCCATGGATGTATATAATATTAGGTGCAATTATAAAAATTACTTCTCCAGGCCCCGTTTTTTTTAAGCAAAAGCGTACAGGGATACAAGGAGAAGAGTTTTATTGTTATAAATTCAGGTCGATGAGGCCCAATAAAGCATCCGATTTACATCAGGCAACACGTAATGATCCCCGAGTGACAAAAATCGGTGCTTTTATGCGTAAAACAAGTTTAGACGAGTTTCCTCAATTCATTAATGTACTTAAAGGTGATATGTCTGTTGTTGGTCCCCGCCCACATATGTTGAAGCATACTGAAGAATATTCAGAGCTTATAGGCAAATTTATGGTAAGGCATTTAGTAAAGCCAGGAATAACTGGTTGGGCTCAGGTTACTGGTTGGAGAGGAGAGACGAAGACTGTTTATGAAATGGAAGAACGAGTAAAGAAAGACGTGTGGTATATTGAAAACTGGTCGTTATCTCTCGATCTTAAAATTATCTTCTTAACAGTGATTAATGTTTTTAAAGGAGAAGAAAATGCTTTCTAAGAATGAGTTTGTGTGTTAGTGAAATTTGATAATAAAGTCAGATAAAAATACTTATCTGACTTTATCTATTTTTACATCTTGTATGATTTATATAGGCTTACTCCTCGACTCTTTGCCAAGTCTGTGTTCGTCCTAATGCTGCAAAACCAATATATCCTCTTACTTTAAGTGTATTTTTGCCGTCAAGTTGGATATTACATTTGTAGACTTTGCCACTCGATGGATCAAGAATTTTGCCATCGTCATATTTATTGCCATTTTTAGACAAACCTTTTAGTACTTCTATTCCGACGACGAGTTTGTCTTTATCTGCTCCTGGACAATCTTTACACTTGAGTCCAGCCATTTTAGGGTTGAGGAGTTTAATGACTTTTCCGTATATTTTCCCGTTTCGTTCAGTTATTTCTACAATCGATTTTGCTTCTCCTGTTGCATCATCGAAAGTCTTCCATTTACCTAATACACTTTGAGCATTAGCTGAAACTGTTAGTATGAGCAAGCTAAATGCTAAGATTAATTTTGTCTTCATAATTTTACTAATAATTGTATTTTAGAAGTACAAAAGTAATTATTTTAGTTGTAAATAAAATTATTAAACGAGAAACTGTTTAGTTTTAGCCTATTCGATTAGAATATGTCTAAATCCCTTCCCGATACAACACGCCCTTTATATTTTGTCGCTATCTCATCAAGCAAATCCTGCTCGGTGTATCCCCAAAATAGAATATGATATAATACGACTATACCCGGTTTTGTCTTTTCTGCTATTTCGCCCAATTCATAAGTTGATGTGTGTTGTTTGGTATGATATTGTTGAGAGGATTTTCTTCTCTTGTCGAATGCTGCTTTGCTATAAACTTCATGTATTAAAATATCTGCACCTTCAGCGTATTCTATAACTTTCTCATTAGGTGTAGTATCTCCTGATATAACTATAATCTTGTCGGGAGTTGTAAATCGGAATCCCCATGCGTTTGGCCAAGTTCCGTGAGTTACGGGGAATGCCTCCACTTTGATATTGTCATCTTGATAAATTACACCTTCTTTTATGAATTCATTGCTGCTTACTCGCCATCCTTGGTTGTTGGCTGATTCTGTGCCATAAATTCTGTATCGAATGTCATCTTCGTATGCTTTCAGTATATGTGACGTCAGTCTGTTTGTTCCTTCCGGTCCAAATACTTTGAGAGGCTCGTTTCGTCCCATAACCCATGGTGTGAGTATAAGATCTGGATATCCAGTTGTATGGTCGGAGTGCAGATGGGTTAAGAATGCTGTTTTTATTTCAGATATTTTTAAGCCCTCAAGTTTTCCTCCATATTTGGGAGTTAAGGCAGCAGCTCGTCGTATTAATCCTGGTCCGAAATCAACGATATAAGGAGTATTATTTACTAGTATCATGATCGAACAGCCAGATTGCTCTGGTGAAGGGTTGGGATTTCCAGTACCTAGTAGTATTACTTTCGTAATGTCTGAATCTGAAAAGTCTCTTTGTGCTGTAGTTGTTATCGCTATTAAGAAAGCGATTAAAGATAAAAATAGGGTCTTCATAGATTTTACTTTAAGGATGTTTCTTAATAAAAAAAGCGACTACATTTAATTGTAATCGCTTTATTGGAGCGGAAGACGGGGCTCAAACCCGCGACCCTCAGCTTGGAAGGCTGATGCTCTATCGACTGAGCTACTTCCGCATGTTATCAAGTGGGCAGTGAAGGATTCGAACCTCCGAAGACGTAAGTCAGCTGAGTTACAGTCAGCCCCAGTTGGCCACTTTGGTAACTGCCCTTATCTTGATTGCGATGCAAAGGTAATAGAAAATTTTATTCTGACAAATTTCTGCGATAAAAATCTATCATTTTTAGTGCAACAATTGCACATTCATCTCCTTTGTTTCCGTGTACGCCTCCTGCGCGGTCTAAGGCTTGCTGCATGTTGTCTGTAGTTAGTAGTCCGAAGATGAATGGGATATCATATCTGATGTTCAAATCAGTGATTCCTTGGGTTACTCCTTCGCATACGTAGTCGAAATGTGGAGTATCTCCTCTAACTACACATCCTAGGATAATAACTGCATCTACTTCCTTGTTTTCGGCTAAATGTTTAGCTCCAAAAGTTAGTTCAAAACTTCCCGGAACATAGTCCACTAGAATGTTTTCTTTCTCAACACCATGTTTTAGTAGTAATTCGCAAGCTCCATTAAGCATTGCTCCCGTAATTTCAGGATTCCATTCCGATACAACGATTCCTACACGCATGTCTTTACCGCTAGGTACTTTGTTCGGATCGTATGATGATAAGTTATGATATGCTGTTGCCATTTTATTCGTTAAATAAGTTAGTTGATACTTTTTGATTTACTTTATATTCGTTCGGATTGAATTTATCGTCTCGTTTAAATACCGGAGTATTCTCTAAGGCTTCTATAATTCGATCGTCATCTAGTTCTTCGTTCGATAATATAATTGGTTTAGGAGTGAAGAAAATATCCTTGACTTCCATAGTCTTTACACCATCTTTTCCGTAATGCTGTTCAATCATTGCATTGATGCGCATTTTCTCTTCTTCTTCAGCACGTACACGTTCTTCTTCGGCGCGTTCTTCCTCTTCGCTCATCTCGAAAAGATGTTGTTCGATACCCGGAATGCTTGACATGCCGAAACCTGTTGCAAGTAATGTAATCTTAACACGCTCGCCCAAATCTTTCTCGGTTGCAGTACCCCAAATAACTTCGACATCCGGTCCGAAACGTTTCATGAAATTTGATACAGATTCCATTTCTTCTACTATCAGTGGATGTTCGTCGTCCGAATAAATGTTAAATAATACTTTCTTCGCATCGAATACGTCGTTGTTATTCAATAACGGAGAATGCAATGATGTTCGGAATGCATCTTCCAGACGATTTTCTCCTTCACCATATCCACTACTCATGATGGCTACACCACCATCTTTCAGGATCGTTTTCACATCGGCAAAGTCGAGATTGATATGTCCATGAACGGTGATGATCTCGGCGATCCCTTTTGCTGCGATGGCCAATGTATCATCAGCTTTGGCAAATGCATTCGGAATTGTTAGGTCAGAATATATATCGATTAGGCGCTCATTATTAATTACAAGTAATGCATCTACATTGTGAGCTATGTCTTCAACTCCTTTCAGAGCCTGAATAATTTTTTTACGACCTTCGAATACGAACGGAATAGTTACAATACCTACTGTCAGAATACCCATGTCTTTAGCTATACGGGCTACTACAGGAGCTGCTCCCGTACCTGTGCCACCACCCATACCGGCAGTGATAAAAACCATCTTAGTTCCATCGTTCAGCAGGCGTTCTATATCCTCACGACTTTCTTCGGCAGCTTTGCGAGCTATTTCAGGACGATTTCCGGCACCAAGTCCTTCGGTGATTTTACGTCCCAACTGAACACGAGTATCTACCGGAGATTGTCCCAGAGCTTGGTTATCTGTGTTGCATAATGCGAAAGATACATCATGTATTCCTTCGTTGTACATATGATTTACGGCATTTCCACCACCACCACCTACACCAATCACTTTGATGATTGTCTGTGTTCTTCTAGGGAACTGGAAATCTAAAATCTTTTCGTCCATATCTTTGTTTTTTTATTTCAATTTGTAATTCGATTCACCGTAGACAATTATTTCTCCTTGTCTTCGTCGTCATCTTCTTCTGTAAACATTGTCCCTCCGAAATTTTGCATTTTTTCGAAGAAATCGAAGATCGAACGTTGGCGTCCATCTTTTTTCTTCTCTTTCTTGTGGGATTTTACAGGTTCTTCGTGCTGATACTGTACCGGTTCTTGAGCAACCTCTTGTTTAGCTTCCGGTTCTGGTTCTACAACAATTGGTTTTGGTTCTTCTTTTTTCTCACAGTTTTCGTTCGCAAAAAGTAGAATTCCTAAGCTTTGAGTGTATGCAGGGTTTTGCGCAAGTTCGGCTGCATTATTAATGTAAACGCGCTTAACCGTACCACGTTTTACTGACAATTCTGATTTTTCGGCTAAATATTCTGACATGCCAGCAAGTTGAGACGCTGCACCAATCATAACAATACCTGCTTCAAGCTGGTCTGCGTATCCAGATTCTTTAATCTGATTGATGACGTTGAATATAATTTCGTCCTGACGCAGTTGAATAACTTTATTCAATTCTTTTACATCTACATCCGAATTGACCACTCCGTGTGTAGTTTTGTCTTTACGCTTACCTAATCTGCCATAACGTATTTTATACGACTCAGCAGCCTCTTGTACAAAACCCAGAGCTTGTATGTCTTTCGTTATTGTACGGCCTCCGAATGGTATAACTGTCAAGAATTTGAGTAATCCGTTTTTGTATATCGATAGGGTAGTTGTACCTGCTCCGAATTCGACTAATGCGCATCCTGCTTGGCGATCAGCTTCGTCTAGTACAAGTATAGCTGAAGAAACTGGTCCTACTATGAATCCCGCAATTGGTATTCCGGCTTTTTCGGTCAAAACTTTTACAATATTGTTTTTGATGTTTGGACGACCAGTTATCAGACGATAACGAACTTCTATAGATGAAGCCGGTTTGTCGATCGGATCTTCTTGAGACTGTCCATCCAAGAAATATTCAGGAGCAATTACGCCGTAATTGGTCATAAATTCAGGCTTGCTTTGCTTTGCACGCTGTTCCATTTCGTCGAGCATAGCGAAGGTTACTGGTGTTTCTTCGTCCAGAACCTTAGTTTCCATATGATCTATTGCACGTAGCGAACGACCGCTGATAGAAACATATGTTTTACCTATTTTCTTTCCTACTTTATTTTCAAGAAGGTTAATAAGCTTTTTTACCTTGCCTGCGGCTTCATCGATATTGTAGATTACGCCGTATTTCATACAAGTATCCGCAGGTATGCTTTCCGAAGCCAGAATAGTAATTACACCTTGCTCGTTTTTTCTACCCAGAACACCTACTATCTTCGATGTTCCGAAATCTATTCCTGCAATAAATCCTGCTTGATCCATAATTCTCTGTATTTGTATATCGCTTTTTAGCGATTTTCGTTATTCTTCTTTAGCGCTTTTTACAAACGACTTGATTATCAAACTTCAAATTTATAACAGAATATTTATTCCACCCTGTTTCATTCAAGCCTTTTTGGTAAAAAGTCATTAATTTATCTAATTTTTTCTCGTATCCGTCAAGTTTGCCTAATTCTATCTTCTGATCGCCTACACGTGGAATGAGCATAATCTCTCCATTTCCTTCTACTACTATCTGCTCGATCTGAGCATTCCAAAATTCATTTTCTTTCAGAAACTTTGCAAATCGGTATAGCTCGTTACAAGCCAGACTATCGCTCACATATCCCGAAGCAACTGGAATATGCGCACTCGATTTTAGAGCGATAGGCATCTTCTGACCTTCGGTATCGACATAAAAACTTTGTCCTTTACCATTGAAAACTCTCAGTATAGGTTTGCGTTCGTAGAGATTGATACGTATCAGGTTGTTATTTGTAACAAATACTTCGGCTTCTTTGATTGTCTGTATTTTGATGAGTTTACTCTGAATACTATCTGTATTAATGTCTTTGAACTGTTTCCCTGTCGGATCCAGATGGTTCGCCTTTATGTAGTTTTCTACTTCGTTGATATTGATAAAGCTCTTGTCGGAGTTTTCGATTACGATCTCCAATCCTTCGCAAATACCTTCTTTGGGCTTATCTTGAAAATAGATAGCCGCGAAAACAAGGTAACCTGCAACAAGGCAAAGCAATATGATAATCAGCGCTTTTTTCATACGTTATATTTATTCTTCAATAAATTGGTTATAGGATCTAGAAGTCGGTCTATATCTCCTGCACCTAAAGTAAGTAATACCTCAATATCATCTTTTTTCTCTAATAATGCAAGCAAATCCTCTTTGCGGCAAAGAGTTTTTGGACATGTAACTTTATCGAAAATAATTTCAGACGAAACACCTTCTATCGGCAATTCGCGAGCAGGATATATATCCAAAAGGATAAGCTCGTCCAGGAGTGATAAGCTTTCTGCAAATTCTGTTGCAAAATCGCGAGTACGAGTATAAAGATGAGGCTGGAATATACCCGTAACTTTTTTGTCTTTGTATAATTCTTTTACCGAAGTAATGCTTGCACGAAGTTCGTCCGGATGATGTGCATAGTCGTCAATCATGACTATCTTATCAGTTTTCAGATGAAAGTCAAATCTGCGTTTTGCTCCTTCGAATGTAGCCATTGCGTGACGCAATTCGTCTGCCGTAGCTCCGTTAAGCCATGCCAAAGCCATTGCTCCAATACTGTTTTCAATATTTATTTTGATAGGAACACCCAAATGGATGTCTTTTATTATTTCGGTTGGCGTATTAAAATCGAAATGAATTTCGCCATTGCCTATACGAATATTTTTGGCGTGGAAATCGCCCTTATCTTGCGAGTAGGTATATATGCGGACTCCGTCGGCAACTTCGGGCAAAAGTTTAATTGCATGTCTCATTACCAATGCACCGCCAGGTTGGATAAGTGTTGTGAAATGCTTGAAGCTTTCAAGATATGCTTCTTCTGTGCCATATATATCCAAATGATCGGGATCTACTGATGTGATCAGAGCCATGTATGGGTGCAGCCAGTGAAACGAGCGGTCGTATTCGTCAGCTTCCACAACTGTAAACTCACTGCTGTCAGATAGAAGCAGATTGTTGTTGTAATTTTTTAAAATACCGCCTAAAAAGGCATTACAATCTAAGTGTGATTGCTTCAGTATGTGAGCTAGCATACTTGAAGTCGTAGTTTTGCCATGAGTTCCCGCACAACAAAGCGCCTTGCTAGTCTTGGTAATCATACCTAAAACTTCGGCACGCTTGTGTATATCGAAACTATTATTACGAAAATATGTTATTTCGTTGCTGTCGGATGGTATAGCAGGCGTATATACCACTAATGTAGTTTCTTTCTCTTTGCAGTAAGATGGAATATTGTTTATATCATCAATGTAATGTACATCAGCTCCTTCCGCTTCCAGATTTTTGGTAAGTGCGCTTTCTACTCTATCGTAACCGGCTACTTTCAGCCCTTTAGACATGAAATAGCGGGCAAGATTACTCATGCCTATTCCTCCGATTCCGATAAAATATACAGCCTTTATATTATCCATTTTTTTGAATTATTTTTACGATTTCGTCTACAATGCGCTCGTCCGAACTACGTTGTGCTAATGCGGATATATTAACTGACAGTTCGTTTAAGCGTTTGTCGTCTTGAACTACTTCTAGTGCAGTTTCTATCAGCTTGTCTCCCGTTTCTTTATCGTTGATGAAAATAGCAGCATCTTTCTCAACCAATGCCATTGCATTTTTTGTCTGATGATCTTCGGCTACATTCGGAGAAGGGACTAGTATTACGGGTTTTCCAAGTAAGCTTAGCTCCGAGATTGAACTTGCACCGGCACGAGATATTACAAGATCGGCAGCTTTGTATGCATAATCCATGCGATTTATGAAGTCATGTAGTTTTATATTCTCAGGATCGCCTTCGGCTGCGAGTTTCATAGCAGCGTCAGTGATGTATAGTTCGCCGCATTGCCAGATTACTTGTATATCCGATTTTTTTATAATATCTATATTTTTAAGCACTCCCCAGTTGATAGATTGTGCTCCTAAACTTCCACCAACAACAAGAATTGTTTTTTTGTTTGGACCTATTTTAAAGTATTCGGCAGCTTCTTCTCTTGTTATATTGCTTGACATTAATGTTTCGCGACAAGGGTTTCCTGTCATAACGATTTTATCTTTCGGAAAGAATTTTTCCATTCCTTCGTATGCAACACATATACGAGTTGCTTTTTCTGCCAGAAGTTTGTTGGTAACTCCCGCATATGAGTTTTGTTCCTGGATAAGAGTAGGTATCCCCATTGCAGCAGCTTTGCGTAAAGTTGGTCCGCTGGCAAATCCTCCGACACCAATGGCTATATGAGGTTTGAAGTCTTTGATTATTCTTCCGGCTTTGCGTAAACTTTTTTGCAACTTCCAAAGAACTGAAAAATTACGAAGCAGATTCTTGCGATCGAACCCCGCTACATCCAGCCCTTCGATTTTATATCCGGCAGCAGGCACACGTTTCATCTCCATGCGTCCATTTGCACCTACAAATAATATTTCAGAATTGGGGAATCGCTTTTTTATTGCATTTGCAATAGCTATCGCAGGAAATATATGACCTCCTGTTCCACCACCGCTTATTATTACTCTTATGTTATCCATAAACTATATCTTGTCTTAAAATCAACTTTCTACTTCAGCTTTCGAGAAATCTCCAACCTCTAAGTTAGCAATATCTTCATCAACTTCCTCGTGTTCATCTTCGTTTATTTTGGCCGAACAAGCTAATATGATGCCAAAATATGCACAAGTAATGATTGTTGATGTACCTCCGCGACTGATGAGTGGCAGTGGTTGCCCTGTTACGGGAATCAAACCTACAGCAACAGCCATATTAGCCAGTGCTTGTATTGTTATCATTAACCCGGCTCCGAGGATGAGATATCGTGGAAATTTCTTATCCGTTTTGGATGCAATAATACCACATCTGAGCATGAGTGCGATGTATAAAAGTAATACAAAAAGTCCGCCAAAGAGTCCCATCTCTTCTAGTATGATGGCATAGATGAAGTCGGAATATGCCTGAGGCAGTACGTCACGTTCACTACCACTTCCTGGAAAACCGATTAATCCTCCGTTAGCAATAGCTATTTTTGCATGTGATTCCTGATAGTTTTCGTCTGTTATCTTAAACTCAGGATCGCCTATCTTCACGTCGTCATCGCTGTGGCGCTCGATACGAGCTTTCCATGTTGCCAGACGTGGAATATATTCCTTCGTAAACGAGTCGGGAATTAACGCGGCTAAACTTATAAGTAGCACTAATCCTACAATTCCAGCCCCAACAAGCTTTACTAATCGTTTCATACTGACTTGACCAATGAACATCATCAGGAAAGACACAGCAAAGAGTAAACATGCAGTTGATAGGTTTTCGGGAGCAATGAGTATGCAAGTTCCGAAAATGGCAACCAGCATCGTTTTATATATCCAACTCTCGTTCTTTTCGTTCATCCTGCTAAGAAAGAATGCAAGGAATCCAATCAGGGAGATTTTAGCAAATTCGGATGGCTGAATAGTAAATGCACCAACGCCCAACCAACGTTGAGCACCATTGACATTTTCACCGAAAGACATGGCTATGACAAGCAAAATGGCCGATACTGGAACACCAAAAACCAGTATAGAAAAGAAGCGGGTAGGTATTCTTTGCAAGAATAGTACTCCTCCTAAACCAATCAGAAGAAAGGCTGCATGCCGAAGTATAGGTGCCCAATGATTTTGTTGTCGGTACACGATTGTACTCGATGCACTGAATACCTCGAGCAGTGATACGACACATAGAGCAATGAAAATACCCCAGATAACCTTATCGCCTTTTAATGCTTTGCCTAGAGCCTGTAAGTTCATATCCGTTAATTATAATTTGCGTACACAATCTTTGAACTGTGTACCTCTGTCTTCGTAACTTTTAAATAAATCGAAGCTTGCACAGCAAGGGGAAAGGAGAACTGTATCGCCTTCATTTGCTAATTTATAGGCTTTGTTTACAGCTTCTTCCATTGATGTTGCATCTTCGATAACAGAAATTTTTGAATCGAAAAACTGATGAAGTTTAGCATTGTCTGTTCCTAAGAAAACAAGTGCGTGGACTTTTTGTTTAACCAATTCTTCTATTTCGGTATAATCATTTCCTTTGTCTATACCTCCGAGAATCAAAACGGTTTTAGTCTTCATGCTTTGTAGAGCATACCAACATGAATTTACGTTAGTAGCTTTCGAGTCGTTGATGAATTGTACTCCACGAACACGAGCCACTTTTTCCAATCTATGTTCCACTCCCTGAAAATCGCTGAGCGACTGACGTAGAGTCTCATCTTTGATGTCCAGTACTTTGGCCGCTATTCCCGATGCAAGTGAATTGTATAGGTTATGAGTACCGGTTAGGGCTAATAAATCTTGTTCCATGACAAATTCAGATTTTGGTGTTTGGATGTATATTTTTTTATCTTTAGGGTAGGCACAGATGTTTTGGCCTTCATGATCGGCAAAAATATATTGTTGTGCCTGAATAGCTTTTCTTTCAACTTCTTTCGATACGATAGGATCGTCAGCCCAATGAATGAATATGTCTTCTTGGGTTTGATTTTGAATAATACGCATTTTCGAATCAACGTATTTTTGCATTTCGTAATCGTATCTGTCCAAATGATCAGGTGTAATATTTAATAGTATTGCGATGTTTGCTCTGAAGTCGTACATATTATCCAGTTGGAAACTGCTAAGTTCCAAAACATAATAATCGAAATTCTTCTCGGCTACCTGACGGGCGAAGCTTTGACCTATATTACCGCCTAAGCCGACATTCAATCCTGCTGATTGCAGGATATGATATAGGAGGCTGGTTGTCGTAGTTTTTCCGTTGCTACCGGTGATGCATATCATTTTAGCATCGGTATATCTGCCTGCAAATTCGATTTCGGATATGATTGGTATTCCTTTTTCTGCAGCCTCTTTTACCAAAGGATTTGTATTAGGGATACCCGGACTTTTGATAATGGTTGATGCCGCAAGAATCAAATCGTCGGTATGCCCATTTTCTTCGTATGGTATACCGTATTTGTCTAGCTCGGCTTTGTATTTATCCTTCAAAGGGCCGTTGTCCGACAAGAAAACATCGAACCCCTTAGCTTGTGCCAGAATTGCAGATCCGACACCACTTTCGCCTCCTCCCAGGATTATTATTTTGTTCATTATCATCGTTTATCGCATTTTTAGGGTTGCCAACGTTAGTACGGCTAGTATAATACCTATAATCCAGAAGCGAGTTACAATCTTCGATTCGGGAATTGGTGTTATTGGGTGCTGAAACTTAGCCATTATTCCTGCATTTCCTGCTTTTTGGAAATGGTGATGTAGAGGTGTCATTTTGAAAATACGGCGTCCTTCACCATATTTCTTTTTAGTGAATTTGAAGTAGAACACCTGCATCATGACTGACAGACTCTCTACAAAGAAAATACCACAAAGAATAGGTAGCAGTAGTTCTTTGTGAATAATTACTGCAAATACTCCAATGATACCACCTATTGTCAAACTTCCTGTGTCGCCCATAAAGACCTGAGCCGGATATGCGTTGTACCAAAGGAATCCAATGAGAGCTCCGATGAATGCGGCTGCAAATATTACCAGCTCCTGACTACCGGGGATAAACATTATATTCAGATAGGATGAAAATTCGATGTGCCCCGATACATAAGCGAGTATTCCCAGAGTTGCTCCGATGATTGCGGAGCTTCCGGCGGCTAGACCATCGAGTCCATCTGTCAGATTCGCTCCATTCGATACAGCGGTAACAATAAATATAACGATAATGACGAATAGTATCCATGCAGCCGGCTCGGCATAATCGCCAAGGAATGATACTAGTTGTTCGTAATCTAGATTATTGTTTTTTACGAATGGAATAGTTGTCTGAGTCGATTTGACTCCATCAGCTTCGTATGTTACACGTTCTATTACTCCATCAGCACTAAGGACTTCAACGTTCTCTTTTACAATAACTGCAGGGCTCAGATAAAGAGTAAGTCCAACTATCAAACCAAGACCAATTTGTGCGATGATCTTGAATTTTCCTTTCATTCCTTCTTTATCTTTTTTGAATATTTTGATGTAATCATCAGCAAAACCTAGTGCTCCTAGCCAGATGGTTGTTATCAGCATTAATATGATGTAGACATTATCCAGACGTGCACATAATAATACGGGAACCAAAATGGATACAATAATTATGATCCCTCCCATAGTAGGAGTTCCCTTTTTGCTCATTTGTCCTTCTAAGCCCAGATTTCGTATTGTCTCTCCGATTTGTAATTTCTGTAATTTGTCGATGATCTTACGGCCAATAATTGTAGATATCAGCAATGATAATACAATTGCAATTGCCGAGCGGAATGATACGTATTGAAACATCCCTGCTCCGGGGAAATCTAGTTTGTTGAGATAGTCAAATAAATAATATAACATTTCTTAAAGTTCTATTTTGTAGTGTTATTTAATATCGAATAGTTCTTGGACAATTTCGCTGTCGTCGAAATGGTGCTTCACACCTTTTACATCCTGATAGTTTTCGTGACCTTTTCCGGCAATGAGGATAACATCTCCAGTGCGGGCTATTTTGCAGGCTGTGCGAATGGCTTGCTCGCGTTCAACAATCATCAAAGCTTTTTTCTGTTGATCGCTTGTTAGTCCGTCAGCCATGTCATTGATGATAGCCTGAGGTTCTTCGAATCGCGGATTGTCGGATGTAAGTATTACTTGATTGCTTAAGCGAACTGCTTCGCGTGCCATGATTGGACGTTTTGTTTTATCTCGGTTTCCACCGCAACCAACAACTGTAATTATTTGTCCTTGTCCTTGCAGTACTTCGTGTATTGCTTCAAGTACATTGACTAATGCGTCTGGAGTGTGAGCGTAGTCAACGATTGCTGTAATGCCATCATCAGATCGGAATGTTTGGAATCGCCCAGATACTGGCTTCAATGCACTAAGAGTTACGAGGATTTCATCCATTTGCTGACCTAGTAGATTTGCTGCTCCATATACAGCCAGTAAGTTGTACACATTGAATACTCCTACAAATTGTACTTGAACTTCGCGCCCATTGATTTCGATAGCTGTTCCATCGAAATGCTTTTCGATGATTTTTCCTTTGTAGTCTGCTAGTCCTCTGACTGAATAAGTGTGTTTTTGGGCTTTCGTATTCTGAAGCATTACCATTCCGTTCTTGTCATCAACGTTTGTCAGAGCGAATGCTGTAGCAGGTAATTCGTCGAAAAACATCTTTTTGGCTTTCAGATATTCTTCCATTGTATGGTGATAATCCAAGTGATCTTGAGTCAGGTTTGTAAATATGCCTCCGGCGAAATTTAGTCCACTGATACGTTTTTGATGGATAGCGTGAGAACTAACTTCCATAAATGCATAATCGCAACCAGCTTCAACCATTTTAGCCAACATCTCATTCAGCGTAAGCGGATCGGGTGTTGTATGTGTCGCGTGGAATTCTTTATCATTCACATAGTTTGCAACTGTCGATAGCAATCCTGCTTTATATCCCAATCGGCGAAACATATTATATAATAAGGTGGCGGTTGTGGTTTTGCCGTTCGTGCCTGTTACTCCTACAAGTTTCAACTTACTGCTTGGATCGCCGTACCAAAGAGTGGCAATTGCGCCAGCAGCGTCGGCAGAATGTTTTACTTTGACGAATGTTATCTCTTTGTTATCTGTTTTGATTGTATCTTCTTCGTATACTATGACACTTGCCCCTTGTTCTATAGCGTTTTCTACATAATTGTGTCCGTCAACCTGAACACCTTTGATAGCTATAAAAAGTGCATTGCGCTCGACATTACGCGAGTCGGTACAAATCAGTTTGACTTCCTTATTATCGTCTCCTTTAATCGTGACGATGTCAACTTTCTTCAATAAATCTTGCAACTTCATAATAGCTTCCCTTTCTGTATTCTAATTTAATCGTATTGTTATCGTTGACCCCGTAATCAGTCGGCTTCCTGCCGGAATCGATTGCTCTACAACCTTTCCAGCTCCCGTCAGATGTACTCGTAATCCTTTACTCTCAAGTAGATAAACCGCATCTTTAGCTCCCATTCCAATGACCGAAGGGGTAAGTCCGTCTTTAATTTCTTTCCCCTGTATGAGAATTGCACCCTGATCGTTAGTTTCGACAGATGACCATGTTGATAGATCGTCGGATGTATATTTCTGATGAAGTTTATCAAGGATATATTCCGTATATTGTCTGTAACCGGCTTTAACTTTCGGTACTAGTGTATGTACTGTATCGGCTGGAGCTTTGATACGTTCGTCAGCAATGTTGCGTACAAAAATACCTTCGGCAATACGTCTGAATACAGCTCCCGGCATCAAGCCTCCCGAAGGGCTTCCTTGCGGACGGCGTATACCTACGAAGATTGTATATTTGGGTTTGTCTGAAGGGAAATATCCACAGAACGATACGTAGTAGCCACTGTATCCTCCTCTAGAAGCAATCATTGCTGTTCCCGTTTTACCCGCTATCTCAACT
Organism: Dysgonomonas massiliensis; assembly: GCF_900240225.1. Lineage (GTDB taxonomy): Bacteria > Bacteroidota > Bacteroidia > Bacteroidales > Dysgonomonadaceae > Dysgonomonas > Dysgonomonas massiliensis. Next base: position 137,927 of record NZ_OEPV01000009.1, read on the forward strand.
AATTCTGAATTAACAGCTTTAGCTGTTCCGTCAGTAACAACTCCGCGCAATATGTCTTTTACTTGTTGCAGAGTCTTGTCTGAACATAGCTTGTCTTTTATTACTTCAGCTTCGAACTCTTCTTCAACCGAACCATTGTTTGTAAATGCTTTTGTAAGGAATGGTTTAAGCATCTTTCCATTGTTTGCAATGCCATTATAAAACATCAGCATATATATAGGCGGAAATTGAGTCTCGTAACCGAATGACATCCATGGAAGTGTTGTCTTCGACCAAGGGTTGTATTTATCATCAGGATAACGTATCGAGGTTGTTCCTTCACGACCTTGTACTGGTACATCCCATGTTAATTTTTTCATTAATCCCATTTCTTCCATACGTTGAACGTACTTCTTAGGATTATCTTCGTAGCCTTTCAAAATCATTTTGGCTATGACTGTATTCAGGGAAGAGTACATACCTTGAGCTACAGTAACATTTCCTCTATCTCTGCCTTTGCGCCAATCGTGGTCTTTTACGACCCTTTTTCCGTATTGAAATTGCCCGTTGCCAACATGGAATTCTTCGTCAGGTGTAACGACGCCGTCTTCAAGGGCTATCATTAAAGAGATTGTCTTGAATGTTGATCCAGGTTCGGACATATACGAGAATGCATTAGGGTTGCCTTCTCCGTATACACCCTCACTAATTCGGTCAAGATTCACCAAAGCTTTGATTTCTCCGGTTTCTACTTCCATTACTATTGCTGTGCCTGATTCAGCTTTAGTTTCTACAAGCTTATCGTTCAAGGCGCGCTCGGCCATATCCTGAATGTCTACATTCAGTGTGGTCTGTACATCCCATCCGTCTTTTGGTTGAACCAATATAACATCAGTCCATCTCCCACTATTGCGTTGGCGATTTTTTACTCCGGGTTCTCCACGAAGTATCGAATCGTATTTAAGTTCAAGGCCGCTACTGCCACCCATTGCAATATCCTTATAGATTGATCCTACCGTGCGGCCGGCCAATCTGCCGAAAGGTTTCAGACGGCGCGTTTTTTCTTCGGCTATCATACCTGTCTGATTACTGCGTTTGTTAAAGAATGGAAGAGTTCGCAGTTCTTTCAGTTGTACGTAATTGATATCCTGAGGGATGATGCGGATATAACGACTTTTGGTTCTTACTTTTTTGTTCGAGCCATTCTGTCTTACTCGCTCTATTTCGGCTAGCTCTTTACGACTAAGAGCCCATCCGTCCATGAATGTTTTCTTATATTGTGCAGCGCTTCGGCTAGGATATCGTTTTGCCAATTCTTGAGAAAGAGGTGTGACATACTTCATCAGTGTATCTTTCTTAATACCTTCAGCCATGAAGTCAACATAGATTCCATACAACGGTTCGCTCGTTGCCAGGAGTCTGCCGTCATCCGAATAAATGTTCCCTCTGTTGGGTAAAACTTCGCGTTCCTTCGAAACCATGACTTCACGCCCGATCTCGCGCCACATGGGTCCTTCGACGTATTTTGTGTTTATGATACAAACAAGTATAGCAATGAATATGATCGAAAAAAACAGAACAATCCAGCCATAACGCCCGACTGCTGTTTTTCTTGATGATTTCGATGTTGTTTCTGCCATTTCTGTTCGTTATTTTTTTAAAGTATAAGCTGGCTCTTTCGACCGTTCGAGATCCAACCCATATTGTTGTACTAATTCATTAACTTTCATTTCGCGGCTGACACTCATTAGTTCAGCAGCTATTGTGTTCGATTCGTATTTTGCATCTATCAATTCGCGTTGAAGGCGATCAATGCGATCTCGCTTTTCGATGCAGCTGAATCGGTTACTGATGTAAAATGCCGCAATAGCGAATATGATGACGATGAAGCGAATATTCTTCACAATGATATCTTCGGTAAGCACCGTGCCTCCCAAGACGTACATAATGTTCTTTTTGATATTCTTTGGCTTCATTTTGTTTTATATTTTTTCTGCTATTCTGAGTTTTGCACTGCGTGAACGAGGGTTTCTTTCTAATTCATCCTCATCTGGAATGATAATTTTATTGTTTACCAAACGGAATGGGGTATTTACATTTCCGTAAAAATCTTTATCAACTTTTCCCTCGAAGTTGCCGGTTTTGAAAAAGTTCTTAACAAGGCGGTCTTCTAGCGAGTGGTAAGTGATGACTGATAAGCGTCCTCCCGATTTTAGCATTTCCAATGATTGCTTCAGCATGTCTTTGAGAGCATCCATTTCTTCGTTTACTTCTATTCGTAGAGCTTGGAATGCCTGAGCCAGTACTTTTTTCTCCTTTTCACTTCTGCCAACAAAAGGAGAAAGAATATTCAGTAAATCGCTTATTGTCTTGAATTTATTTTGCTGTCTGGCTTTCACTATTGATGATGCAATTCTGCGCGATTGCTTTAACTCTCCGTACAAATAGAATACGTCCGCTAGCTTTTCTTCGCTATATTCATTCAGAATATCGGCTGCTGTTTTTCCTGCTTTCTGATTCATTCGCATATCTAGTGCCCCATCGTCGTAACGAAATGAAAATCCGCGGGTAGAGTCGTCGAAGTGATGTGATGATACTCCTAGATCGGCAAGAACTGAATCGACTTCTTCGACTTCATAGTAACGCATAAAGTTTTTTAGATAGCGGAAGTTGCTATGTACGAACGTGAAGTTTGGTTGCTCTTTTATGTTTTTGAAAGAATCCTGATCTTGATCGAAAGAGTATAGATGTCCTTTGTCTCCTAGTCGTGATAGTATTTCACGTGAGTGTCCGCCGCCACCAAATGTGACGTCAATACATATACTATCCGGCTGGATATTCATCCCGTCAACGCTTTCTTTCAGCAAAACCGGTATGTGATAAACTTCGCTCATAAAAATCAAATGTTATTCGTTGTCAGGATTGCTGCTCATTAATTGCTGAATCTGTGTGCTGAAATCCTCGCTAGATATCAGAGTGCCGTTCAGAGTTTCGCGTGTCCAGATTTCTATTGTGTTGTCGACACCAAGGAATACTACTTCGCTCTCTATCTTTAGCATCTGTATATAGCGTTTGGGTATAAGTATACGTCCGTTAGCGTCCATTTCTACGCGTTCGGCATCGACTACGAATTGTCTGAATAACTGCTGTTGAGATTTGTCCCAACGATTAAGTCGCGAACGCAATTGTGATACCTCTTTCTCCCAAACTTGCTGTGGGTAAAGCGTCAGACATTCTTGAAAAATATCTTTGCGAAGAATTAAAGTGCCTTCTCCCGAAGATTGTAGTATCTTCCGGAATGCAGCAGGAACAAAGACCCGAGCCTTTGTGTCGATCTTCGCTTCAATATTTCCTAGAAAATTCAGCATTAAACAACTGTTGTTTAGTTAAATATGCACTTTGTGGTGTAAAGATATAAAATAAAACACCTTCCCCCACTTTTCCCCACTTAATTTTAATAAAAAGTTTTCAACATCATAGATATACTCATTTCATCGGGTGAAAAAAAGATAAAACTTTTGATTTTAAGTTATTAAATTAAAACAGATTTATATTTCTTGTATATTTGCAGCTATCATTCAATGGATTAAAGCAAAGCACAAAACGATGAAATATATACTTTGGTTAGCTACACTTTTGGGGACGCTTAATGTGACTGCATTTGCTCAACAAAATGATCCCGTAGCTATAGTTGTAAATGGCCGGCCGATACATAAATCAGAATTCGAAATTTCGTATAAAAAGAACAATGATTTAACAGATAACTCGAAAGAAAGTTTCGAGGACTTTCTGAAGTCGTATGTTGATTATCAGTTGGCGGTTGAGGAGGCGTATAGTCAGAAATTGGATACTATGTCTGATTTTCAGTATCAACGATCTACTTTCCGTTCTAGTATTGCTGCACCTTATATGCAAGAAGGTACAGCGCTTATGGATTCGTATATTACAAGGTTGAAAGAGTATTTGGAGCAAGATGTCGAAATCAATCATACATTGATCCCGTTTGAGAAAGAGAATGTATTACCTACAGATACATTAGCGGCATATAAAAAGGCAATGGCGGTGTATTCTAAGCTGAAGAAAACAGGATTTGTTGGTGATGAGTATAAGAATAACACGCTTAACCCCTCAGCCGTTTATGATCATAGTTTGTTGAATGGATATATTGGGTGGGTCACTCCTTCTATGTTTCCGTCAAAGGTGGTGGATGCGATGTATACATTGCCTACGGGAGAGGTGAGTAGGCCTATTCGAACGATTAAAGGTTATCATATTATTCAGATTTTAGGTCGCCGACCGGCTGTGGGGAAATTGCAGGTTGATCATATTTATTTTGCTTTTCCTCAGATTCCGGCAACACAGAAGCAGGTGGATAGTGTGATGTTGGCGACTAAGGAGCTAATGGCAACTCCTGGTGTTACTTTCGATGCATTGTGTGTAGCTTATGCCGATGCTTATGGTTTGAAGAATGGATGTGCTTTTGATCCTTTTGGTCTTGATGGGCAATTGCCGGCAAGTTTGATGTCAGAAGCATATAAGATAAAGAAGCCTGGAGATTTGAGTAGTCTGGTAGTGACGGATTTAGGAGTTCATTTGATGCGTTTGGTTGGTGAAGTGCCGCCTATGACCGATGATCAGCAGTTGGCTGAGATTAAGAAAATGATAGGATCGAAAGATTGGTGGTATCGTTTGGCTTTGGAAAATCAGAAAGCGTTGTTTGAGAAATATAATTTACGTATAAATGCAGATGTCTATGGTTGGATAAAGACTATTGCCGAGAAGGTATTTCCTAATGATTCTACGTTTATTCCGTTGGTGAAAAATCAGGATGATATATTGTTAGCGATAGATGATACTGTGAAAATTTCTGTCGGTCGATTCGTGGCACATCTGAAAGGGCAAGTGAAAAACGAAGAGAAAAAAGAGTATGAGGAGGCAATGTCTAAATTCTTTGGTGCAAAAACAGAGGAATCGTTCAATTTATCAGTAGAGCAGTTGGATTGGGAGTTGGGCCAGTTTGCGGCTAGAATCTTGCAAGCTTATGTATTCGAAACCTTAGAAAAACGTCATCCAGAGATGGTGAGTCGAATTAATGAATTTGCCGGAGGCTTGTTGGCTTATGAAGCGAAGGATAGGAATGTTTATCGTAAGGCAAGTTTAGATGTTGAAGGATTGGAGCGCTTTTTTGAAGCCAACAAAAATAAATATCAGTGGGATCAACCTCGTTTTGTGGGTTATGTTATACGATGCTCGGACGAAAAAAGTTATAATTTGGTAAAAAAAACAATAGATTCAGCTAAAGCAGATGTAAATCTGATAACTTTGATTAATCAAATATTTGAAAAGTCTTCATTGTCAAAGCCTGATGTGGAAAAAGGTTTCTGGCTTGAAGGCGAGAATTCGACAGTAGATCGTACTTTCTTCAAGAAAAAGAATGCTGTGAAAGATCAGTTTGTTGTGCTGAAAGGTAGAGTGATGACTCAGCCAGAAAAAGTTGCAGAAGTTGGCGGTAGCCTGATCGCGGATTATCAGGATTTTCTTGAAAAAGAGTGGATTGAAGGGCTGAGGGCTAAATATGAAGTGGTTGTTAATAAAGAAGTTTTAGAGGATATCAAATGATTCGATCAATAAAAGTATTGTTTTGGGGTATATTGCCACTAGTTTTTTTGTTTTCTTGTAATGAGAAGATGGCAAATGTTGATGTCGAACGAATACCTATCGTTTCAGTTGGGGAGAATGTGCTTTATCAAGCGCAGTTGGATAGTATGATGCCTTTGAATTATTTGAAGGCAGATAGTACAAAGTTAGCTGATACATATGTTCAGAACTGGATTAAAGATGTTTTGATGTACGAGCAAGCTAAGAAGAATATCTCGAATCAGGAGTTGATTGATGAAATGGTTGAGAGTTATAGGCGTACGCTAACTATTCATTCTTATCAGGAAGATATGATTGCTGCAAAAGCTGTAGATCAGGTGACAGAGTCGAAGATGACCGAGTTTTATGAGAAAAATAAAGAGCAATTCCGCTTAGAATCTCCTATAATTAAAGGGTTGTATTTGAAAGTTCCGAAAGAATCGCCTGAAGTAAATAACTTCAGAAAGTGGTATTCGACAGGAAAAGATAAGGAAATCGAAAATATCGAAAAATATGCACTTCAGCATACTGTGGGATACGAATTGTTCTACAATAAATGGGTCGATTTTGGAAATATTGCGGCTATGATGCCATTGAATGTCTCGGATAAAGAGCAATTTTTGCGACAAAATTCGAAGATAGAAGTGAGTGATTCTTCTTTTGTGTATCTGCTGCATATCAAAGAATATAAGCTGATTGGCGATGTTGCTCCATATGATTATATTGTGGAAGATATAAAGAAAGCTATCATAGGTCGTGAACGAAACCTCTTTTTGAAGCAGATAGAGCAAGACTTGTATGAAAGGGCTGAAGCTAATAAAACAATAAAATTCTATAATAAATAGGATATTTAAGCGATCTTTACATTCTATAGAAATGTGAAATTGTAATAAATAACTATCTTTACGGCGGCTTTTTAAGGAAATGAAAATTGAACGTAAAAGCAACCTTGTTAATCATAAAAAATTAAGCAACGATCATATTAAAAATAAAATGATAAGAAAAATAACTTTTTTAGCGATCTCGTTACTACTATTGAGTACAACAAAGACTTATGCACAAGACGATAAAGTAATCGATCAGATTATTTGGGTAGTAGGTGATGAAGCTATTCTGAAATCTGATGTTGAAAAGGAACGTATAGGCTTGCAAGCGAGAGGCGAACGTATGAAAGGAGATCCTTATTGCTTTATACCAGAGCAATTGGCTGTACAGAAACTGTATTTAGATCAGGCTAAGATAGATAGTATAGAAGTTGCTGGTTCAAGTATTTCGAGAGAGGTTGCTCATTACGAGAAAATGATAATTATGGAGATCGGCTCGAAAGAGAGAGTTGAAGAGTTTTATGGAGCTCCAATATCTAAACTTCGCCAGGAATGGCAGGATATGCTACAAAATCAATATTTGGTAGGAGAGGTAAAAAAGAAAATTGTATCTAATAAAGTAAAACTTACACCTTCAGAGGTGCGTAAATTTTACAGCCAATTACCTAAAGATAGTTTGCCATATATCCCAACATCGGTTGAGGTTCAGATTATTACTACAGAACCAACGATTCCGTTAGAGGTTATTGATAAGGTGAAAGACCGCTTGAGAGATTTTACGAATCAGATACAAAGCGGACAATCAGATTTTGCAACTCTGGCAATTATGTATTCGGAAGATGGTTCGGCTAGTAATGGTGGAGAGCTAGGCTTTACAGGTCGTGCACAGTGGGTTCCCGAGTTTGCCAACGTAGCATTCTCTTTGAATGATCCTAAGAAAGTATCGAATATTGTTGAAACTGAATATGGTTATCACATTATCCAGATGATTGAACGCCGTGGAGATTTGATGAATGCACGCCATATATTGTTGAAGCCAAAGGTTCCGGTAGAAGAAATCAATAAAGCAATTTCCCGTATGGATACATTAGTGAACAGTATATGGGCTAATAAGTTGACTCCTGAATTGCAGAAATTTATTGAAAGACAGGAGAATGCAGGAAAGCTGAAGGATGGATTTAGCTTCGAGGATGCTGTAACATTCTACTCATCGGATAAAGATACAAGAAACAATGAAGGTTTGATGGTAAACCGCAGAGAAAGTCCGTATTACGGAACAGCGCGTTTCCGTCTTGAAGACCTACCTGCCGAAATCTCTACAGTTGTAGATACTATGAAAGTAGGACAAGTGTCAGCCCCTTTTTATATGAAAACAGATGGTGGAAAAGAAGTTGTGGCAACAGTTAAATTAAGATCGAAAACAGAAGGACATATTGCGAATATATCTGATGACTATCAATCGTTGAAGGAAATTGTAGAAGGACGTAAACGCGAAGAGATTTTGAAAAAATGGGTTCAGGATAAAATCCGTAAAACCTATGTATATATTGAGGATGACTGGAAAAATTGTGACTTCCAATACGAAGGTTGGGTAAAGAAAGACTAGGAAGTGACTTTGCGACCAGATAAAATAGTCAATTGAAATTGTGATAATAAATTCAAAAAGATTGAAAAAATATAGGCACAAAATACCTGCTATTGGTATTTTGTGCTTGATTGTACTGTATGCTTCTACTCAGAGTTATTTGTCTTCGAGTAATAGGCATGCAGCTTTAGGTTTGAATTATGTCGATTCGCTTGTTGTTCCTCAATCGAAAACGAGTGATTCGTCTAATAAGAAAAGCGTATCAGATACGATAAAACCGAAGAAAGCACCATTAATAATAGATCTTCGAAGAGCAAATAAGGTGAGCAAAGCTCGTTATACAGATGCTCAGATCTTGACAGATAGTGTCGTATTCTATCATAACGGAGCATTGTTGTACTGCGATAGTGCTTATTGGTATGATACCGAAAATAGATTCGACGCTTATGGTAATGTAGTAATGAATCAAGGCGATACACTTTTTGTATACGGAGATGCAATGTATTACGAAGGTAATATCAATCTAGTCAAAGTACGCGAGAATGTTCGTCTCGAGAATATCCCATCTCAAGCGGTATTGTATACCGACAGCTTAGATTATGACCGTGCGAATAATATAGGTTATTACTTCAATGGAGGTCGTTTGGAGGATCAAGAAAATGACTTGCAATCGGAATGGGGTGAATATCAGCCAAATAATCATCTTGCTATTTTCCGTAACGAAGTGATTCTTGTGAATCAAAAATTTGAACTTTATACAAGCGAACTGCATTACGATACTGATTCGAAGATTGCTAGTTTAGTTGCGCCAACTACGATTGTATCTGATAGCGGAACTATCGAGTCTTCGAAAGGATGGTATAATACGGTTACAGAGCAAGCTGTATTACTGAATCAATCGGAAGTTGTTAGCAAAAATGGCAGCCGTATCCTTAGAGGAGATTCAATAGTATATAGTAAGACATTTGGCGAAGTTTTTGGAAATATGTTCCTACAAGATACTGCACGAAAAGTTATCTTAGAAGGACATTATGGTTACTATAATGATTCGACTCAGTACGCTATGGCGACAGATTCGGCTTTTGCAACCGAGTATTCTCAGAAAGACAGCCTTTATTTGCATGGCGATACATTGGAATTGATACCGGATTCTACTTTCCGTTTGCTGAAAGCTTATCATGGAGTACGTTTCTATAGAACCGATGCTCAGGGCGTGTGTGACTCGATGCAATTCCATTCGCGAGATTCAATATTGCATATGTATGGCAATCCGATCCTTTGGAATGAGGGTTATCAGATAACCGGAGATACGGTGAACGTATTCTTTAATGATAGTACGGTTGACAGAATGTATGTTCTGGGCTATAGCTTTTCTATCGAGCAGCTAGACTCTGTTAATTTTAATCAGGTAAAAGGACGTCGTATGGAGGTTTATATGCAAGACGGAAAGATGCGCCGAATACTGGTTGAAGGAAATGTCGAAACAATCTTCTATCCGATTGAAAAAGATGGAGGTCATGTCGGACTGTTTTGGGTTGAGGGTAGCCGGCTGGAAACCGAATTTGATAAAGGAGTATTTAAACGGGCTAAGTATTCGAAAGAGCCTGTCGGTAAGATTACTCCAATGGATATGATTAAACCTAATCAGCGACGACTATCAGAATTCTTCTGGTTCGACTATATGCGTCCTCTGAATAAAAAAGATATCTTACGAAAAGTATCGAAGCGAGCAGAAGATATGAAAGCTCCGCGAAATCCGATATTTGACTCGAAAGATTTTGATGAATGGTAGACGAATTTTTCTCGTGAAAAGAAAGGAATTCCAATGAATGATATAATACATCTTTTACCCGATTCGATTGCTAATCAGATAGCAGCCGGAGAGGTTGTTCAGCGGCCAGCTTCTGTAATAAAGGAGTTGGTGGAGAACGCCATTGATGCGGGTGCTGATAGTATACAAGTCATTATAAAAGATGCAGGGCGAACGCTAATTCAGGTGATAGACAACGGCAAAGGAATGTCGATGACTGATGCCCGTCTGGCTTTCGAACGGCATGCTACATCTAAAATAAAAACAGCAGACGATCTGTTTGCTTTACGTACGATGGGGTTCCGAGGCGAAGCTTTGGCTTCTATTGCGGCTGTTTCGCAGATAGAATTGCGTACACGTCGCGAAGAAGACGAGCTAGGAACACTATTAAAAATATCGGGCTCGCAAGTGGAGTCGCAGGAATGCACATCGTGTGCTAAAGGAAGTAACTTTTCGGTCCGAAATATATTTTTCAACATTCCGGCACGTCGTAAATTCTTAAAAGCCAACGATACAGAACGACGTCATATCCTGACTGAGTTTGAACGTATTGTACTGGTAAATCCTGATGTGGAGTTCTCGTTTATCGATAATGATGTTGAAGTTTTGAAGTATCCCGCAACAAACTTGCGTCAGCGCATTGTAAATGTAATAGGGAAGAACTTTAACCAGCAATTGATAGCTATTGATGTAGATACGACGATGGTCAAGATACACGGCTTTATAAGTAAGCCTGAGGCTGCCCGTAAAGCTCGTGCTGTTCAATATTTCTTTGTTAATGGGCGTTATATGCGTCATCCATACTTCAATAAAGCTGTATCGATGGCTTATGATCATTTGTTGGCAGAAGGTGCAAATCCAAACTATTTTATATACTTCGAAGTTGATCCCAGTTCGATAGATGTAAATATACATCCTACAAAGACAGAAATTAAGTTTGAGAACGAACAGCCAATTTGGCAAATCCTATCGGCAGCGATAAAAGAGTCATTAGGGAAATTTAATGCTGTACCGTCTATCGATTTTGATACGGAAGATGCTATTGAAATTCCAATTCACGATCCTTCGCGCGAGAATATTGCTCCTCAAATAAATTTGAATCCGGATTACAATCCGTTCAAATCAACAGCTCCTACTTCTTATAAGAGTAGCGGTGGAGGCTCTGGCTCGTATACGCGTCCCAAAATGGATTGGGAGCAGTTTTATGAAGGTTTCGAAAAAGAGAAGGCCGATGTTGAGGCTCCTTCGGTATATGAGGAAATAATTCCTTCGATGCCAAACATTTTCGGCGGTGAAGTGTTCAATGAAGAGGGTGCGCAAGTAGCAGGTCAGGATGTAAATGTTCATTATCAGTATAAAAATAAGTATATTCTAACTTCGGTTAAATCGGGCTTGATGCTTATCGATCAACATCGGGCACATATTCGTATCTTGTTCGACCAGTTTATAAAAGAAATACAAAGCAAGAAGGGTGTATCTCAACGTACACTTTTTCCTGAAATAATAGAACTATCGCCATCCGAATCGGCTATGATTCCTTATTTGATGGATGATTTGGAAGCAGTAGGCTTTGATCTTAGTTTCTTGGGGAATAATACTTATGCAGTAAATGGTATACCGTCCGAGATTACGAATGTGGATGCTGTGCAGTTGATACATAATATTATCAACCGAAGCATAGAAACCGGTAGTGATGTGAAAGATGAGATTCAAGAATCCTTAGCATTGTCTATGGCTCATGCTGCAGCCATTACTTATGGTCAGAAGCTGACCGAGGAGGAAATGACAAAGATTGTGAATCAGCTTTTTGCTTCTACTATGCATAAGCATACTCCTGAAGGCAAAATTATCATTTCGTTGCTAGAAGATGATAGCATCGAACGGATGTTCAAGTAAAACCAAAATGACAAATAAATACTACAAAGAATTAGGTGGGTTGTTCAATGAGCGATTCTCCTTTAAGGTGCAAAAAATATCTATCAATGCCGGATTCACATGTCCTAATCGAGACGGATCGAAAGGGCTAGGAGGTTGTACGTATTGTAACAATCAGAGTTTCAGTCCTGGATACGGAGGGAAGCAACGAACAGTGAGCGATCAGTTGGAGGATGGAATTAAGTTCTTCTCGCGCAAGTATCCTTCGATGAAATATCTGGCATATTTCCAATCATATACCAATACTTACGAAGCACCGGAGGTGCTGATTGCCAAATACGAGGAAGCTTTGGCTTATCCTGATGTTGTTGGGCTTATAATCGGTACTCGTCCCGATTGTATGCCAGATGTATTACTCGATTATTTCACAGAGCTGAATAAGCGTACTTTTTTGATGATTGAATATGGCTTAGAGTCTACCTTGGATCGCACCCTCGAATTTATTAATCGAGGACATACGCACGCCGAGAGTGAAGAGGCAATACGAAAGACTGCTGGACGTGGAATTATGACCGGAGCGCACCTGATTCTTGGTTTGCCACACGAAAACCGTGAAGAAATTCTGAATCATGCGCGAGTGATAAGCAAACTCCCGCTGACAACCGTAAAACTTCATCAGTTGCAGCTGATCAAAGGAACAGTTATGGCTCGTCAACATCGCGAGCATCCTGAATGGTTCGACTTATTCGAAGTAGATGACTACATTGATCTGTGTATCGATTTTGCCGAGTTACTTAATCCTGACTTTATAATAGAACGTTTCGTTTCGCAGTCGCCTAAAGAACTGCTGATAGCTCCGGATTGGGGATTGAAAAACTTCGAATTTACGGCAAAAGTTATGAAACGTTTTGAAGAACGAGAAGCAGTTCAGGGGCGTCTATTTAAGTAGAATAAGTTTATCTATAAACAAAGTTATAGGAAGATAGAGAGTGTAAAAGTATATCAAATGTGCCTGTAAATAAACCTATAAAAACTGTACACAAGTGTTACTTTTTAACATTCTGTAGAATGATGATAAGTTTTGTAAGCAGCAGTGAAAATCAAGTGAAAAATCTTATCTTTGTTGCAAATTATGAATAACAATATCTATATATGAAAATATCAACTTTTAGCCGATTTTGTGTATTAGCTCTTCTGTTGTTGGGAGCCGTATCTTGTTCTGATAAGAATAAAGGGCCTCACTTTACACTTGAGGGTGTTGTGTCTGATGCAGATTCTACAACACTTTATCTCGAAATGAGATCGATTGATGCCGTGAGTGTCATTGATTCAGTGAAGCTTGATAAGGAGGGTGAATTCGAGTTCAAACAAACTGCTCCTCAATATGGCGAGTTTTATTTGTTGCGTCTCGGTAATCAGGCAATCAATATTGCGGTTGATTCGACAGAGACGATCAAGATCAATGCATCGAAGGCTAAATTTGCTACAGATTATACAGTAGAGGGATCGTTAAATAGCTCGAAGATTAAAGATATTACATTAGCTCAAAATAAATTGATGGCTAAGCTGCGTGATTTGAACTATAAGTTTGCTATAAAAGATATTTCGCAAATCGAATATGCTTCTCAGGTTCAATCGGCGATAGCTGACTATAAAACATTGGCTGAGGCACAAATCCGTAATGATTATGCAAGTCTATCTTCTTATTTTGCATTGTTCCAGAAAGTAGGAGATCTGTTGATATTTGACCTTTATGATAAAAAAGACCGTAGCTTGTTTCAGGCGGCTGCAACGGGTTGGAAATTCTATCGTCCCGAGTCTCCAAGAACGGAACAAATGGAAAGACTTGTTCTTAGTGTCTTGAAAGACATTCGTGATAAAGAAGATTCGGCAAAACAAATAGAAGAAAAGGCTGTTGTAATAGATAATCAGACAACTGAAAATTATTACAATATGACTTTAACTGATAAAAAAGGTCAAAAAGTTGAATTGGCATCATTAATCGGAAAGCCGGTTGTCCTTGATTTTACTTCGTATAGTACCGAGTATTCGCCAGTTCATAATATCAAATTGAATAATTTATACTTGAAATACAAATCTCAATTCGAAATATACCAAGTGTCATTCGATGTTGATAATCACACTTGGCTGAATTCGGCATCTAATTTGCCTTGGATTACAGTTCGAGAATCATCTGTAAATTCGAATTTAGTGACTCGTTTCAATATTCAAGGCTTTCCTACAACCTATCTGATAAGTAGTAAAGGTGAGATAGTTAAGCGTTTGTTGCCGAATGATGATTTCGAGGCAGAGTTGAAGAAAGTATTATAAATTTTCGATTTTTCTTTGGAAAGTAGGAAAAATATTCCTTTCTTTGCTTAGATACGTATAAAAAAGAGGAGGAGTTCTGGCCGTATATGGCAAGGATTCTTTTTCTTTTTGGTGCTTTCCCAAAAGAATTTATTAACAAATATCTAAAAGTGAAAATATCATGGCAGTTAGTTACATGACCGAAGACGGTTATAGAAAACTCAAAGAAGAAATTAATACGCTGGAGACTGTAGATCGTCCGGCTATCTCGCGTCAGATTGCTGAAGCTCGCGATAAGGGCGACTTATCTGAAAATGCAGAATACGATGCAGCGAAAGAAGCTCAAGGTTTGCTTGAGGCTAAAATTTCGCAGCTTAAAGAATTATTGGCAAATGCCCGTCTGATAAATGCAGATGCAATAGGTACCGATAAAGTTCAGATTCTGAACAAGGTAACAATCCGTAACACGAAAAATAATCAGACAATGACATATACATTGGTTGCAGAAAGTGAAGCCAATCTGAAAGAACAAAAAATAGCAATCAGTACTCCGATTGCTCAAGGTCTACTAGGTAAAAAGGTAGGAGATATTGCAGAGATCAAAGTCCCTTCAGGGGTTATGACATTCGAAATTGTAGATATATCAATTTAAAATATATTGCGCTATGGCTACTATATTCAGTAAGATAGCAGCAGGGGAGATCCCGTCATACAAAATAGCTGAAGATGACAGCTATTTTGCTTTTTTGGATATTAACCCGATGGCAAAAGGACATGTTCTGGTTATTCCGAAACAAGAGATAGATTACATATTTGATCTGGAAGATGATACGCTTGCAGGAATGATGGTGTTTGCTAAAAAAGTAGCAAAGGCTATAGCTCAGGCAGTACCTTGTCTTCGTGTAGGAGTTATGGTGGTAGGACTAGAGGTGCCGCACGCTCATATACATCTTATTCCGATCCAGAAAGAATCGGATATGATATTGTCTAATCCTAAGCTTAAATTTTCTCCGGATGAATTTGAGGAGATAGCAGCAAGTATAAGATCATACGTAGAGTAATTCTATGAAACAAGCTATTCTGCTTACAGCGTATAAAGACATAAGTTTTATCCAAGATATAATAAGCGTCTTTAATGATGATTATTCTTTCTATATTCATTTGGATAGCAAGCAGAGTTACAACGAGGCAGATGTTAAAGCCTTGGAAGGAAATCGACGAGTAAAATATATCTCGCAAAAACACAAGATTCACTGGGCGAGCGTCAAGCATTTAGAGGCTATTTTAGACCTTGCCCGCGAAGCTTGTAAAGACGAATCAATAGAATATATTCATTCTATTACAGGACAGGATTTCCCTGTTAAATCACCTGAGCAAATATCAGAGTATCTTACACAAAACAAAGGAATTGAATTTATTGGTGCGGCAAAACTTCCATGTTCGCATTGGGTAGGCGGTGGTATCAACCGCATCGAATATTATGCACCTTATGAGTATTTGAACGCAAAGGGTAAAGGTAGTTATCTGATCCAAGCAATGAGAACTTTGCAGAAAATGATTGGTTTCAGGCGCAGGTTACCTGCTGAATTTCCGGAGCTTTACGGAGGATTGATTTATTTTACATTGACGCGTGAAGCTGTAAAATATTGTTTGGATTATTTAGATACTAAGCCACATCTTTTCAATCGTTTTAAATATACTTTCAGCCCAGAAGAGATTCTTATGCAATCGATACTGTTTAACTCGCCATTTAAAGATCGTATCTGTAACGATAATTTACGTTTTATGATATGGTCGATGCGCGATGGGCAATCGCCAGCAATATTGGACGAAAGGGATTATGAAAAAATCAAACTTTCGAATGCAATATTTGCTCGAAAGTTTGATTCTAAAATATCTTCAGGGCTTATTGAAAAGCTTCAGAGAAGTTGGTCAATTTAGAAGAAGATTGTATTCAATAGCCAAAAGCAAGTCATTGCTAAAACTGCACTAACAGGAATTGTTAATATCCAAGCAACAAGCAAGTCTTTAGTTACTCCCCATCTTACAGCAGATAAACGTTTAACTGATCCTACTCCGATGATGCTACCTGTAATTACGTGAGTTGTACTTACTGGTACGTGAAGTATCTCAGATATGAATAAAGTAATTGCGCCTGCAGTTTGTGCGCAAAAACCTTCGATTGGAGTGATTTTGGTGATGCGGTTACCCATTGTTTTCATAATTTTCCAACCTCCACACATAGTACCCAATGCAATTGCAGTGAAACAAGCTAGCGGTACCCAGTCGTGCATGTCATCCATCGATTTCATATATAGCCATTCATGTACATCTGGTGTGGTGTGAGAATAAGCAATCAATGCAGCAGCAATGATACCCATTACTTTTTGCGAGTCGTTCAATCCGTGAGCAATACTAAGTAGAGCAGATGATACAAGCTGTAGATTTTTGAACCAGAAGTCAGCTTTGGATGGTTTCAGCCCTTTTGCGTAGTGCATTGTCAGCAGGGTAATGATATTACCACCAATCATACCTAGTAATGGTGCTACTACGATAAATAAAACGATGATTCCCACAACTCCGGCATGTACGGCGCTGAAGCCTGCAGCAGCAATAGCTGCTCCGGCAAACCCTCCGATAAGCGTATGTGATGAAGAAGATGGGATTCCAAGTTTCCAGGTTAGAAGATTCCATGTGATGGCAGCGACCAGTCCAGCTATAATTACCAGTGATGGATTTGAGATGATCGACATATCGGCGACTTTAGATACGGTATCGGCGATACCAAATCCGCCAATGATAAACTTAGCTATAAAGTAGGCTACGAAGTTAAAGAAAGCAGCCCATATTACAGCTTGTGTAGGCGTTAGTACTTTAGTCGAAACGACTGTAGCTATCGAGTTAGCGGCATCGTGGAATCCATTGATGAAGTCGAAGATTATCGCTAAGACGATGATTATTATTAACAGTGTCATCTCTTAAATTATGTATACTTAATTAAGATAATTCGAATAATTTTTCCTACTCTGTCGGCAGCGTCTGTAGCACGTTCAAGTTCGTGAAGGATGTCTTTTAGTTTGATTACCTCGAATGGATCGTTTTCGTTTTCGAACAAATCTATAAGGAAGTGTTCATAAACGTCGTCGGCTTTTCCTTCAACTTCATTTAGTTTGTCACAAAGTCCTTTTAGTTTCTCTGTGTTGTTTTTAAGATCTGCTAAAGCAACAACAGCTTCTTCGATATAACTTCCGGATTCGCGTACAAATGTAGCAAGCGTATTAGCACTTTCTGGTATTGCTTTCGGATTGTAAAGCATCATGCGTTTAGCGCATTTGTTAACTAAATCCGCTACATCATCCATCGTACTAGATAAAGAATCGATGTCCTCACGGTCAAATGGAGCGATGAAAGTGTTGTTTAATTCTGTGAAGATTTTGTTTTGAATGGCATCTCCTCTGTGCTCCTCGTCCTTGATCTTTTTGTATATTGTTACAACTTGATCGTGGCTGGTTGCTTGCATACATTCAATAATCAGATCTCCCACGCTTGTTATGACGTTTGCCATTTCGCGCAACAAAGGAAAGAATTTACTTTCTTTTGGTTTGAATTTGTCAAAAAGGTTATTCTTCATTATATAATATTAAATATTTTCCGATATTTAATTGGCAAATAGTCAGGATGATACAATCGTTTTATGCCTGTCTAATTTCGAATGCAAAGATATGTAAAAATCAGATTGATACGGGATTAATTAACATAAAAGTAACATTTTGGTAACAACCTTTTCTTATCTTGCTGGTTATCAGTGTTGATGTTGCTATTTCTTAACAAAATCTTAATAATCTACGCGATCTTCTTTATCGTTCCACATTCTGAATGCATTGAGAGCTTCTGTGTGTAGAATTTGCTTGGCTGATATGGCTCTTTCGGTTGGATTTAATGCTATTTGCTGATATATGAATGAGTCATCAAAGCCAATATCTTTTGCGTCATCTTTAGTACATCCGTAATATATAGCTTCAATTCGAGCCCAGTAGATTGCCGAAAGGCACATTGGGCAAGGCTCGCAAGATGTATAAATGATGCACCCCGAAAGGTCGAAAGTTCCTAGTTTCTTACAAGCTTTACGTATTGCTGTGACTTCACCATGGGCCGTTGGATCATTGTTGAGAGTAACAAGATTATTCCCTTTAGCAATTACAACCCCATCGCGTACAATAACTGCTCCAAAAGGGCCTCCTCCTTTTTCGACACTTTTTTCGGCTAGTTTAATAGCCATTTTCATAAATTGTTTGTGATCACTCTCTTTAGTTTTCATAGTTATAAGGTTTTGTTTATCTCGTCGATATAATCAAGAATCTCATCTCTACCTAAACGATGTTCGGATGAAGTTAAGAATATAGGGGGAAGCTCTTCCCAAGATTCTAGTAGCTTGGATTTGTATTTGTCTATGTTTTCTTGGAGACGTTGTTTCCCTTGTTTATCAATCTTTGTGAAGATAATTGAAAAGGGTATGCCATTTTCTCCGAGCCATTCCATAAATTCGAGATCTATTTTTTGTGGTTCGTGACGGGAATCAAGAAGGAGAAAAAGTGAAGTTAATTCTTTGCGTTCAAGAATATAATCTTCTATAATAACACGTATGGATTCACGTCCTTCTTTTCCTCGTTGAGCATATCCGTATCCCGGTAAATCGACTAGATACCATTCGTCGTTGATGATGAAATGGTTAATCAATTGGGTTTTTCCTGGCTTTGATGATGTCATGGCTAGACCTTTACGGTTGGTCAGCATATTGATCAAAGATGATTTCCCAACATTAGATCGTCCGATGAAAGCATATTCAGGCTTTCCATCAGCTGGTCCTTTTCTATAATCGGTGTTACTTATTACGAATTTTGCGTCTTTTATTATCATTATGTAATTGATTTTAAAACAATATTTGAGCTCATTACAAAATTAGTTCAAAATAATGAATATATTTGTATCGTTCACCTATTTATTAATCATACTAAAAATGAGATTGAACCATGGCTATGACTAAAATAAAAAAAGCGTTTATCATTATCTCGTTGATATTGATTGTCGGATTAGGCTTGTTCGGATACGTGTACTACTATGTTCCGTTCAGTGATTCGGGAGTGAAAGCCGGGGTCCTGAATAATGTCAAGCATAAAGGGTATGTATTTAAGACATATGAGGGTGAACTGATTCAGATCGGTTTTAGTCATGGAAAAAAAGGACTTCAGTCCAATGAATTCTTATTCTCGGTAGAAGATGAGGATGTAGCAAAGCGTTTGATGAATCTGGCTGGGCAAGAGGTGAAATTGCATTATAAAGAATACTTTGGGGCTTTGCCTTGGCGTGGACATTCGAAGTTTGTCGTAGATAGTATTGTAGAAGTTATCCCTTACGATCCTGAATCAGCGCCAAATATTAATGATGAGCCTCCGGTTGATGAACTGATAGGAATTTAAGAATTGGATTTATGCTAAATATGAACGCTTCTACATTGTAGGGGCGTTTTTTTTGTTGATTTAAAAAAAGGGAAATAAAAAAGACTGATCCTTTATAGAATCAGTCTTTTCTGTTTTTCTCGTAACCTGAAAATTATCTTCTCAAGCCAAGCTCTTTAACGATAGCACGATATCTTTCGATATCTTTTGCTGCTAGGTAGTCAAGTAAGCTGCGACGTTTACCTACAAGGCGTTTTAGAGATCTTTCAGTGTTATAATCTTTCTTATTTGACTTCAAGTGCTCAGTCAAATGCGAAATACGGTATGAAAATAATGCTATCTGCGCTTCTGGTGAGCCAGTATCAGTATTCGACTTTCCGTATTTTGCGAAGATTTCTTCTTTCTTAGCTGAATCTAAATACATAAATTATTTGTTTTGAATATTTATAAATCGGCGCAAAGATAAAGTTTATTTTCGGAGCTGACAAGGAATTTGTTTAAAAACTGTTCATTTTTAGAAAGGTAGGTCGTCTCCCGAGTCTCCGCTAAAGTTTACCGGAGTCGTTGGTGCCGGATTATTTGCAGGCATTGGCCCCGCACTTCCTGCTGCTCCAGCTACTTCTACTTTCCAAGCACGTACATCAGTGTACCAGCGTCCGTTAAATTCACGGCTTTCAAGATCGAAAGAGATATCAAGCATATTACCTTCTTGTAATAGATTTGTGTCGCCAACTTTATCTCCCCAAAGTGTAACGCACACCTTTTTCGGATACATTCCATCAGTTTCGACAATAATACTTTGTCTTTTCCACTCTCCGTTTTTACCCATTCCAGATTGAATAGGTAGTACTTGTACTAATTTAGCTATAAATTGCATGTTGTAAATTTATTATTTTCTATTTTTCTGATACAAAGATAATGTTTGCTTTGGCTAAAAGCCAATCTTTTTATCAATTTGTCTACTCAGTTTGATTATTCTTTAATGGATTTATATGTTCGGGAGCTTCTTCGTATGAAGCTATCATTTCCTTGTAATATGCTAGTAATAATGTTGTTAATGGAATGGCTATAATCATTCCAACTATGCCGAGAAGTGATCCCCAGACAGAGAGCGAAAGCAGTATTATTGCAGGATTAAGCCCCATTGCTTTACCCATAATACGAGGTATTAAGAATAAATCCATGATGATTTGCACAATGATATATATAAGGATGGTCAACCCGACTATACCCCAAAAAGACACATTGTCTTGTGATGCTCCTAACCAGCAGAGTAGGGCAGCTATAGGGAAAGAGACTACTTGTAGATATGGAATCATATGCATCATTCCGACAATGATCCCAAAGATGATGGCCATAGGTAAACCTATTAGTTGAAATCCTGTAGCATAAAGTACCGACAAGATTAAGCATATAAATGCCTGATTGCGGAAATATTTATTCATGTTGTGCTCTACGTCTTCAACCACTCGAATTACGGTAGCTCTGTATTTAGGAGGGATCAGGTAACGCCAAAGTGCATTAATCTTGTCATAATCCAAAAGAATGAATATAATGTACAGCATTATAAGGAATATGACGGTCATACCTACTATAACAGAGACTGTACTCGAGTATAGACCTTCTAAAGCAGGACTTACGTATTTTATAGTTTCTACTATAGTTTCTTTCGATAATGAGTTGTTTATAAGACCAAAATCAATATTTTCACTTACGAATTTGGAGATAATCATCGTAACATTATCTTCGCCAGGATGAGCTAGATTATAAGTTGTAAGTATATTCTTTACCTGATCTATTTCGCTTGATATAAGAGGACTTAATGCAAAGCCAACTCCGACAATAGCCGCAGCACTTAGAAAGAGAGTTATAATAACAGAAAAGGTGTGAGGGAGCTTCAGCTTGCGCTTGAAGATACGTACTATTGGATTGAGCATGTATGCTACAAGCCATGCAATGAAGAATGGCAATAAAACGCCTCTTAGGACATACAGCAAATATAGTCCGAAAGTAAATAAAAGTACACTTATGACTAAACGTACTGTGCGGTCGAATGTATATGGTTTGCTGTTGTGGCGATCCATTGTGTTTTGTATTAAATATTTATCTTTACAAAGATATTGAATTTTAGCAATTCTGATAATTTAAGAAAATAAAATGATTTCAACTAAGATAAATACTGTTATTATTGCTGTTTTACTATCAGTTTGTGCGCTTTCGGCACAGACTAAGCAGAAAGCTGTCGATAATTTTCTGTCAAATCCCAATCTGCAGCAGGCATTAGTGGGGATTAGTGTAAAAGATTTCTCGGGAAAAGAAATTGTTTCTTATAATTCGCAGAAGTCGTTGACTCCGGCTTCTACCCTCAAATTAGTGACTACTGCGACAGCATTAGAGCTGCTGGGGAAAGATTTCAGATACGAAACCTCGTTGTATCGCAATGGAGATAAATTATATGTCGTTGGTTCGGGCGATCCTACGCTTGGAACGAAACATTTCGATCGGGATCAATACATGTTTTTGGATCAATGGGCTGATGTGATATCGAAGTTTTTCGAAGGAGAAGAGATCAAGGAAATAGTAGTAATTGATGATGTCTTTGGCTATGAAGGTGTGTCGTGGCGTTGGATTCGCCAGGATATGGGGAATTATTATGCTGCAGGAGCCTATGGCATAAGTGTTTTTGATAATACATACGAGTTATATTTCGATACGACAGATAAAAGTACTGCTCCTAAAATAGTTAAAACAGTGCCTGAAATGCCATTTTTAGATTTTACGAATACCCTTACTTTGAATACAACGGGAAGAGATAATGGTTATATAATGGGCGAACCATTTTCGAATAAGCGTTTACTTAGTGGAAATATTCCTGCTGGTAGGGCTTCATTCTCGATTAAAGGAGATATTCCCGATCCGGGAATGTGCTTGGCGGAAAAACTAAAGGCTACGCTTGAAAGTAAAAATGTTAAGGTGCCGAAAATATCGACTGCCCGAAACGACTATGAATTAAATCGATATGAATCGCTTCGTAAACGCCAATGGGGAGATGTGATTTATCGATATCGTTCATTTCCTTTGAGCGAAGTAGTGCAAAATATCAATTTCAAAAGTAATAATCATTTTTCAGAGCATTTGATACGTACTTTAGGGCGGTTGAAGAACGGAGATATTTACTCGTCGGCTTTAGATGAAGGTATTGAGCAAATAAATGATTTCTGGAAAGAAAAAGGTGTAAAAACTGATGCTTTGTTTATGTATGATGGATGTGGTTTAGCTCCGTCTAATGCAGTTAGCCCATCGTTGCTTTGCGACATATTGGTATATATGCAAACAAAGAGTAAAAATGCTGATGTCTTTCTCAAGTCCTTACCTCAGGGAGGAAAGGAGGGGACTGTACGCAATCTAGCAAAGGGAACTCGTTTGGTAGGTAAACTATATGCCAAGAGTGGAAGTATTGTTAACGTTCGGTGCTATGCAGGTTACTATATCAGTGGAGATACAAAGTATGCTTTTTCGATTATAGTAAACAATTATCGTGGAAGCAATGCCGAATTGACTAAGGCTATAGAGCGATTGATGTTAGGCTTATTTTAATTCTAGCTATTATTTCCTTTCTCAATTAGTTCATAAAAACTATCTTTGTTCGCATTATAAAGGATAGTAGATGAAAAAAACAGATAAAATTATTTCGATACAGAGCCGATTGGTGTATGGCTACGTGGGTAGCAATGTAGCCGAATTGGCAATACAGATGCAAGGACTTGACACAATCGTATTTCCTACAGTATTGTTATCGGCACATTCGGGCCATCAGCCTATGCATGGTACGGCAATATCGAAAGATCTGTTTGATGATTTAGTGCAAGGGATTAAAGAGATCGATGTTTTAGATTCTACCGCTTGTGTTACTAGCGGTTATATCCGTACCGAGGAATTGGTTGATTCGATTGCCGATTTTGTGAAGCAAATCAAATCCAGCTATCCCAATAAAACTTATGTCTGTGATCCAGTTATGGGTGATATTGATACAGGTCTTTATATTCCTGAGAATGTAGCTGCTAAAATGATCTCATCATTATTGCCGCTATGTAGTTATATGACTCCGAACTTTTTTGAGCTTCAATATATTACTGGTCGTGAGATAGCAACGCTCGAAGATTTGATTGCTGCAGTGAAAAATACTCCGTTATTGAAAGGAAAAACTGTTGTTGCAACTAGTTGTCATCTGGTTGATACGGAGGATGCGACTATTGAAACAATCTTGATTGATGATAATAGGGTAGAACGTATCAAGACTTCGAAAGCAAGTATCGATACCGTGGGAACGGGTGATCTGTTTACGGCTTTGTTCAGTACTCAATTAGCCAAGGGAACTGATGCCGTAGATGCAGTGAGAGTGGCTTCGGCAAAAATTAGTGATATCCTTCACTATATGGAAGATAAGGGCTTGGAGGAAATGAATGCTTCTTGCTTGCTAGCAGCTAAACTGTACGAGTTGTAATAGAATTACGGCATGAGTGTTCGAGTTTAAGCCCAGTCATCTCTTCTCAAGTGAATAAGCTTACTTAGTTTTCAAAATATATTTATTCTCATGCTTGTCAATAAATTCGCGGGCTTGCATTTTTATTAAGCTATTAATTGTATCGTGCCGAAGTAAATCGTATGCGTATTTTATTGCTGTTTTTATATCTTCCTGTATTAGAGAATCGCTAAACTCTGTATATTTAATATATAAATATTTATAATTTTCTTTTTTAGGGCTTGGGGGGATTGCTTTTCTACCATTATATAAGCAAAATATCTCATTTGGTCGTCAGAGATATTATAACCCTTATATCCTTCTTTGCGAAGTGTCTTATTGTACGTATTACAAAGGATAAGCTTATCGAAATATTCACTGTTGCCTTCTTCATATACCTTTCTTTTCCATTCTTCTAATTCGTCTTCATTTTTTGGAAAGATAGAGTTAAGGTCAGGTGATACTATAAGCGAGTTATTTGGGTTTTCATTGTTGTGGTATTTGGGGTTTTCCTTGAGGTGAGGTTGGGTAGTTGGTGTTATAGTTTCTACCTTATTTTCATCATTGGCTTTGTCAGTCTTCCGCTTTTCACTGCAAGCAAAAGATATACTGCATAAAAATATGAGTAGGAATGTTTTCTTCATAACTGAGAGCCTGTTTAAATTTTGTTGAGTAATAATTTTATTGCCGATATTTTGACCATTTGTTTGGCAGGATCAAGATACTTCATAGTTTCTACATAGCCTTCTGTCATTGTCAAACCAAGCAAAGGTCCTCTCTAAATGTTTCAGATATAGTAATAATAGCTAAGAAATTAAAGAACCTTATTCGGTACTTATTCTAAGTTAATGGAAGTCACGGCATGATTTGTTATTATTAGGATTGGTTTTGTCATAAACAATACAGATAGAGTCCCCAACGGATACTTTGTCAATATTTTTATAATGATATCCACTACCTTTATATAGTTTACTATCAATAACAAATTCATACCTAAAATAATCTGTATATCTAATTGATATGAATTCATAAATCACAGCGATGGTTTCCTTTTTGTGCATTTTTAAAGATCTCTGCTTCAAGGAGCCCCCGATAAGTAAATAGGCTATAAAAAACCATAATATAATAATTATCGTCCAAGAAATAGTTTTTTTAAAATTTATTTTAGAGAACATCATTGTTGTAAGAAATTATAATAAATAAAAATATGAATGGCTCTATATAGAGTTTCTTATTTATTTCTTGGATCAATTGGATAAGGAGTATTATCTTGAGTTTTATCTTTCATTATTTCTTCATTTGCCTGCCCAGCAACAACACCACTAAAAAAATCAAAAATAGTAGCGGTACCAGTCTTAAATATTTCACCATTAACAATCTTTGATGCTTCTTTGTATTCTGCTTTAGCTTCTTTTATCAATGTTGAAAATGCCATTAAATATCTCTTTTAAATCATGTTTTGCTTGCGCTTTTCGAATAATAAAGTTTTTTCTATATATCGCCACTAGTTATCGGTTAGGCCGGTTGGATAAATTTGACAGGTGGTGAATCTAAGTTCTTATATCCATAAATTTACGAATGGAGTACAACTTGAGTAACTGATAGCCAATCTATTTTAAAACAATTTAATGAAGATTAAACGGGCTCTTAGCCTTTAAGTGGATAAACCCCTTTAAGATAGGAAGATTATTCCGAATAGGCTGTGTTGAATATCCAGTTCCGAACCATTTCGGGCTCAAATATTTTTCCTATTACCTTTATGATAGATCGGTTGAGTGGGTTGTTGCTGTCAATATCTTCCGACATTACTCCTATTTTGGGCAGATAATAATTGCTATGAACAAAGCGCATCCATCCCCGATGATAGAATATGTAGCCTACATGGCTGTCTAATCCCACAATATATAATCCTTCACCTTTGTTTTCGATATAGTCTTCGATATCTTCTATCGGCACATTCTTGAATCGTTTGATGTCATTCGTAAGCTTGTAGATTACATAATCGGCATGTTGTTGTGCCCATCTGATGCGTGGAATACGAAAACCCATGTCGCGCAGAGTAGTTGTAACGAAAAATCCGCAGGCTATCTGTCCTGATCTGGGTACTTCGGTATGTCCGTTAAAATCCCAAGGTGTACCATGCCACGAAATAAAATAACTGGCTGCCTGATCAAGTAAATACTTTTCAGCGTCAGCCAGTATGCTGTCTTGTTTTGCCTTGTTGTTCGAAAAGCTTTTGTATGCCTTCAGATATTCTTCGCGGCGCGATAGTGTTTCTTCTTTCAGTTCGTCATAAGTTTTTTCTTCAGCTACTTCGAGTATTCTTGTGGCTGATTCTTCTTCTTTGTTCTCTTCTTTTTCTTTAGCTGCAGAGAAACATGAGGTAAGAAGAATGGAGAATAATATAACGAACCATTGTTTCATTAATCGATAAAGCGTTTTGTCAAATCGCTGAATGCATCAATCCGTCTGTCGCGGAAGAATGGCCACCAACGGCGAACTTGCTCTGAACGTTTCATGTCAAGTTCTACGATTTTTATTTCTTCTTTATCGTTTGATGCTTCGTATAGGAGTTCTCCTTGAGGTCCGGCTACAAAACTGTTTCCCCAGAACGTAATGCCATTAGTTTGTCTCGATGGATCAGGTTCATAGCCTGTTCTATTTACCGAGACTACATGAAGACCGTTTGCTACGGCATGTCCACGTTGAGAAATTACCCATGCTCCTAGTTGACGAGCTTTTTCTGCATCTGTATCTGTAGATTCCCAGCCGATAGCAGTAGGATAAATCAGTAAATCTGCACCTGCCATTGCCATCAGACGTGCAGCCTCGGGATACCATTGATCCCAACATACTAGTACGCCTAATTTACCAAGTGATGTTTCGATTGGCTTGAATCCAAGATCACCAGGAGTGAAGTAGAATTTCTCATAGTAAGCCGGATCATCAGGAATATGCATCTTGCGATACTTACCTGCAATTGTTCCGTCTTTTTCCAATACAACAGCCGTGTTGTGATACAATCCCGGAGCGCGACGCTCGAACAGTGAAAGAACAATAACTACACCTAACTCTTTAGCTAGAGCTCCGAATTCGTCTGTCGAAGGACCTGGTATTGTTTCTGCCAAGTCGAAAGTATCGGTACTTTCAATCTGACAGAAGTAAAGCGAGTTGTGTAGTTCCTGCAAAACAACAAGTTGAGCACCTTGTGATGCAGCCTCGCGTATTTTGTCTTTTAGTCTTTCTATATTGTCTTTTATGTCAGGAGTATTGGCCTGTTGGATTAATGCTACTTTCATATTTAGAATTCTTTTATTTGATAAAACCTTCAGGATATTGCATTGTTACGCAATGCAATGATCCGTGTTGACATATTAGTGCAGAACATTCTACACCTACCACTTCGTGGTTAGGAAAAGCCAACTGCAATTGGCGGCTAGCAAGTTCATCTGTTTCTTTGTCGTTGTAGAATGGCATCAATATCGCTCCGTTCAAGATAAGAAAATTTGCATAAGTCGCAGGTAGACGTTCTCCGTCCTCGTCGTGTACTTCTTTTGCCATAGGCAGGGCAATCAACTTGTATGGATTTCCATCGTTGTCGACAAAGCTTTTTAACTGCTTTTCCATTGCGTCCAGAGCTTCGTAATGCTCGTCGCGTTCGTCATCGCATTTCACATAAGCTATTGTCTGTTCGTCGCAAAAACGAGCCAGAGTATCGATGTGACTGTCGGTATCGTCTCCGGCCAGATATCCATAATCGAGCCAAAGAACACGATTCATCCCAAAGATATCTTTCAGATATTCTTCGATTTGTTCTTTGCTCATGTACGAGTTGCGATTAGGTGATAATAGACATTCAGATGTAGTCAGAAGTGTACCTTTTCCATCCGACTCGATACCTCCACCTTCAAGTACGAAGTTTTTCTTCGACTCGTAGATGACATCATCTTCGAAGCTGTTGGCTGCATACAATGCTCTGTTTATCTGGTTGTCTTTGTCCGAAGCAAATTTCAGGCCCCAGCCATTGAAAGTAAAGTCGTAAACGACTTTGTTGCCATTTTTGAAAACAGATATAGCTCCGTGATCGCGTGCCCAAGTATCGTTGCTTGGAATCTCGATCAGACGTAAGCGTTCGGTCTTAGCTCCATTGCTTTCCAGCAATGATCTTACTAATACCTTGTTGTTGCATACTATCAGTAGATTCTGATAGTTGAGGATTGCTGTTGCCAGATTGACAAAGCAAACAGTAACTTCTTCCAACATATAATCCCAATCGGAATTGGAATGTGGCCATGTTAGTTGAATTGCGCTTTGCGAATGCCATTCGGCAGGAAAATATATTTTATCTTTCATAGTTCTCCGAAATCATAGTTCTGGTTCTACCCAGTCTCCATTTGCTTTGATGAGTTCTACTAATTTGTTGACAGCTTCATCCGAAGGGATATTTTTCTCGATTACTTCTTTTTTCTTGTAAAGAGAAATTCTTCCGACCGAAGCTCCTACGTATCCATAATCGGCATCAGCCATTTCGCCCGGACCATTTACAATACAGCCCATTACACCGATTTTCAGGTGTTTCAAGTGTGATGTTGCAGATTTAACGCGTGCAACAGTTGATTGAAGGTCGAATAGTGTTCGTCCGCAACTAGGACATGAAATATATTCGGTTTTACTTGTGCGGGCACGAACTGCTTGCAGAATACCAAACATGTATTTATCTAAGCTTCGTTGAGGAATTGCACCTTCATTGCTTAGCATGATGCCATTACCAAATCCATCAAGGAATAGAGCTCCAAAGTCGGCTGCAGCTTTGATTTGTATGTCTTCGTCGAGATTCTCGTCGTAATTTCGTACAAGAACCACTGGTGTTTGGCAGTTATTATTCATCAGCGTATGAATGATTGCACGCTGTTCTCCGACACCATTGATGTGATTGGTTGTAGCTAGTAGGACGATATCTTTTCTTTCTTTCAATGTAGAAAGTACATCTTCTGTTAATTCAGGGTAAGATATCTGTAAGAATTTCAAATCAGCTTCGTTCGAGGCTATTTCGTTATAATTCGAAGCGTTGAATATTGGGTACAGATTCTTTTCGTTAGTCCATGCTTTTGCATCTATGATAATATTGATCGATCGCGGAGCATTTTCCGGTAACGAGCTGCCAACATAAATATAGTCGGGTAGAAAATGAGGATCAAACTCGAAATTACCTTTCGAACGATCGGAAATAACAACCGGAAGATTATCTCCTCCTATATTGGCTATTGAATAAGTCTGACGTTTGTCTGGTGAAAGTAAATTGAAATCGGTATTCAATGTTGCCTTAATTTCGGCATGACCTTCACGCTCTTTTATATAATTAACCAGTTTTTTTGCAACTGGAATTTCAAATTCCGGATCTTCGCTCAACGAAACGCGAATAGTATCTCCAAGTCCATCAGCTAGAAGCGCTCCGATTCCGGCAGCTGATTTGATACGACCATCTTCTCCGTCTCCGGCTTCGGTTACTCCAAGATGAAGCGGGAAGTTTAAGCCTTCTTTGTTCATCCTTTCGACAAGCATGCGGACACTTTGAGTCATCACGATGGTGTTGGAAGTCTTCATCGAAATGACTATGTCTGTAAAGTTGTTTGCGACAAAAATATGCAGGAATTCCATGCACGATTCTACCATTCCTTCGGGAGTATCGCCATAGCGACTCATGATGCGGTCGGATAGTGATCCGTGATTGACTCCGATACGGATAGCTGTTTTATTTTCTTTACAGATTTTGATCAGCGGAAGCAACTTCTCACGGATTTTTTCTATTTCCTGTGCATACTCTTCATCTGTATATTCGAAAGTAGCGAAAGTTTTTGCACGATCAACAAAGTTGCCGGGGTTGATACGTACTTTTTCTACGTTTGCAGCAGCGGCCAAAGCTGCCTGAGGATTGAAATGTATATCTGCTACTAGAGGAGTTGTATATCCTTTTTCGCGGATGTAAGCACGTATATTGCGAAGATTTTCGGCCTCGCGAACACCTTGTGCAGTTAGGCGAACATAGTCGCCTCCGGCTTGAATGATGCGAATAGCTTGTTCGGCACTAGCCTCGGTATCATTCGTATTTGTACTTGTCATCGATTGTATACGTATAGGATTGCTGCCTCCAAGAGGGCAATTACCAATGTTTGTAACAGACGATTGACGTCTTTTATAATTGAAGTAGCTCATTTCTTTGACGATTTTATCACGATTGAGAGACAAAGATATAGATTTTTATATGATTATTTTTTTAATGGCTTATAGTTATTATTTATATTTAATAAGCTTTAAGAATCAATGTGTTGCGAACGAAAAAGGCGGATTAAGTACTAATCCGCCTTTGCTTGAATGAACAATGTCTTATTCTTTCGTATCTTCAGTAGCTTGTGTTTCCGCAGCTTCTTTCTTGGTTTCTGTTTCGGAAGGAGCTAAAGGAATAGTCACATCATCGCTTTTCATGTCATCACCTTTCAGGAATGAAGGCAGATTCATACCAGCCATATTGAATAAATCATTCAATGGAGGAACAGATTTCATGAGGCCTGAAACAAAATTTGCAGTCGTCGTATTCCCATTAGCTGAAGAACTATTCGGAGAATCCCAAACGGTAATTTTGTCAATTTTGATATTTTTGATTGCCTCAACCTGAGTTTTGACAAGCTCTGGAAGTTTTTCAATCAACAATAATTGATAAGCAGCTGTTGTGTCGCCTTGAGCAGCTTGAACAACATCTTTGTAACCTTCTGCTTGTTTTGTCAATATTTCGTATAGACCTCGTGCTTCTGCATCCATCTTCGCAAAGATAGCATCTGCTTCTCCTTTGGCTTGTTCGCGGATACGTTCCGCAGCAGCTTGCGCCTCAATAACGATTCTTTGTTTTTCGATTTCGGCAGGAACTACAACGTTTGCAACTTGTGTCGAGCGTTCTCTTTCGGCACGTGCAAGTTCGGCTTTTTGTTCAGCGACATAAGCTTCTTCCAAAGCTTTTGCTTGTTGAACTTTTTCGGCTGCAACAGCTAGACGGGCAGCTTCGGCTTCTTTTTCACGTCTTGCAGCATCCGATCCTGCAATTGTAATTTTAGCTTCATTCTCTCCTTGAACGGCAATTGCATTTGCTTCGGCAGTTTTGACACGGGTGTCTCTTTCAGCTTCTGCTTTACCGATCGATTCGTCTCTCATGGCTCCGGCGATGCTTACCTCTTTGTCTTTTTGGGTGATGGCAATTTTTACGTCACGGTCACGGTTCGTTTCTGCAATTTTTACATCACGTTCGCGGTCTGCAACAGCTTTACCTGTTTCTCCCATTTTTTCTTGCTCGGCAACACTAACTTTTGCTTCGTTGATTGCTTTGGCGGCAGCTTCTTTTCCCAATGCTTCGATATATCCCGATTCGTCGTTGATATCGGTTACGTTGACGTTGATCAGTTTAAGACCTATTTTTCGAAGTTCTGTGTCAACGTTTTTAGAGATGTTGTCTAGGAATTTATCGCGATCCGAGTTGATCTCTTCGATCATCATCGTTGCAATAACAAGACGTAGCTGTCCGAAAAGAATATCTTTTGCCAGTTCCTGAATTTGACCGGTTGTTAGTCCCAGCAAACGTTCTGCTGCATTGTTCATGTTTTCCTTTTCGGTCGAAATAGCAATTGTAAATCGACAAGGTACGTCAACACGAATGTTTTGTTTACTCAGGGCACTTGTCAAATTTGCCTCAATTGATATTGGCTTCAGGTCAAGGTAAGCGAAATCTTGAATAACCGGAATGATGAAAGCACCACCACCGTGTATACATTTGGCTGATGTGCCCCCGGTTTTACCATAGACAACCAGTATTTTGTCTGAAGGACATCTTTTATATCTGGATGATAAAGCCAAAAACGTTACCGCTATGACTACAGCCAGAACTATGACTACTGGCATGATGCCACCTTCAGACATAAAATCAGAAAGAAATAATATTACATTTCCTAATTGCATTTTGAAGTTGATTTGATTGTTATATAAATATTAATTTGCACTGTTTTAGACCGGAGTAACTGTTAGTATTCCGTTGTCGACTGAAATGACTTTGACCATCGATCCTGCTTCTATATTTTCTTTATTATGAGTTATAGCATTCAGCTCATGTGTCGTGCCACGTACACTAATAAAGATTTTACCTTTACCTTTGGCTTCACCTAGTATTTTAGTATATACGTCACCTGTTTTACCGATAGTTTCTTCTATCTTGAATGAGTTATCTTCTGCAAGTTTCATCAATGCTCTGAATACAACGAAAAATATTCCGACAAAGATCAGTCCTACTACAGTGGCTATGATTCCTACTACTATTTTAGAGTCGAAGGCATTGTAGAGGCACGCTCCGGTCCAACCGAATCCCAATAGAAAGTTGATAAGATTTCTTAGCGAGAAAAGCTGGAATGGTGCATCTACTCCATCCAGATTTCCGTCGAAATCTGCATCTACACCAGTGTCGGAGTCTGCTCCTACAAAAGTCATGATTGTTTGGATAATAAAGATGACGCTAACGCCTAAAGCAATGTACCAATACATTTGTTGTATTGGTTCCATAGTTGAGAAAAATTCTTTCATAATACTCGCTTGCTTTATAATGATATTTCGAAAATTGTTGTATTCTTTCCTTGGATAAATCTAGCTTTTAGAAGGTTTTTAGCGTTGTAGTATGACAACATGATGTGTATCTATAGCCTTCATCATAGCTAGTGCTAATATAATATAAAACTTTTGTATTTACTGATCTTAGGGTGTCGAAAAAGTGTAGTTGTGCTATAATTGTTTCTACGAAACATATTTTGTGCGGATAAAAGGCTTTGTTTTTTAGAAAAGTATTATCTTTGACCCCTAATGCGTTAATTAACTTTAAGAAAGATAAGACTATTTCGAATAATCGATAGTAAATAACTTACACAACTACTAAATCGGGTTTTAAACTACCTGTAAACAATAATTTAGAACTACAAAACTGTATCTATAAACAAGCAAGAGAGCATGAGGGATTTTTTTAGAAGAAAGCGTTTGGGCGCATCTATTTTCTTTGCATCTTTATTCATAATAACAAGCTTTATAATCATATCTTGTTCTTCAAACAAAGAACTGATAGTTAAACCATTATTTAGACAATCTCAGCGAGTGAATGTGGAACTGCCTACCGAAGGTTGGTTTGTCGATTCTATTACAGGATCGGTAATCGCTTCGGAAATTGTGGTCTATACGAATGAAGATCGCGGAGGTGAATACTATAAAATGGACTCGGTGATAAATACTCCTATTACGGGAGAAACAGATATGGTTGACTTAACTAAAGGTGTGCATAGACTGAGATCGGTAGAGGTAAAGGCTAAATACCGATTTGCTCCCGAGCGAGAAGGATATATTAATACAGACTTTCTTATAGTTGTTCCAAAAGAACTTATTTCGACAGATTGGCGAGTAGTTGTTGATCCTATTCTCATTCACAACGACTCTCTCGTATCCCTTAAACGTGTGATTGTGAAGGGTCAGGAGTTTGCCAAGAAGCAAAAAGAAAGCTATGCCGAATATCGTAAATTTTTGGGAACACTAGTAAGTAAACCCGAATACGATAAATATTTCTTAGATAAGAAGAGTGTTGCTAGAGATGTAAAAAAACAGCAGACACATTATTTCGATCAGTACTACAACGCATGGAGTAAAAGAGTGAATTTCGAAAAATGGAAATTCGATAGAGAAGATCAGGACGCGTTTTATTATGCCAAACGAATGGGCTACAATTTCAAAAAATATAATGAATATGCGTTGAAAACTTTACTCGAAACTCATCCCGATGAAAGAGGAACCAAGATATCTCTAGGTTTGAGTGATGAGTATCGTAAAAAATACGAGAAAGTAACTGAAGGTTTCCCTAGTTTGTGGAAACAGGAAGTAATGACCGAAAAAGTTGTTCCGAGGCGCTATCGCCAAACATTTCGAGATGGAATTGCCGCAAAGGATATTGTAAACAAGTATGTGACAGAAAGCGATATTCGTAAAATATCGGATAACAGATATTATTTCGACGAAATAGCCATGAATGAATCGGCTATTAATCGTCGTCATGATATATTCAAAACAATGGTTCGCTATCCTTACGATGATCCTCAAAGAGTCTATTTAGATTCTATTGTTGAAGGAAAAGAAGATTTCTTGTTACATTATCGCCATGCTTATCAGGTAGTCGAGGGGCTTAAGAATGTGCGTGTTACATTGCAGTCTCAGGTTCAGGCGATTGATCGTAGTACATATCGTACATCTGCAGCTGATACCATAACTTATGTCGTATCATCGCTTTCGCAATTGATGGATACAACTTTGATAGGTAAAAAGAATATTGTTTCTCGTTATGCCAGCGATTCTACAACAATGTACTTCGAATATCCTGCTAACGATGTTAGATTCAATATCAATTATACGATCAACAGAGCTGAAATGAAGAAATTCTTAGATCTATATGAAAGGTCTAAAAAAAATGGGTTTACGGTTGACGATATAACTCTTATAGGCTCTACGTCACTGGATGGAATGGCTTCAGCAAATGAGCGTCTGAGTGCTAGTAGACTGGAAGATGTAAGAGGTTATATTTCGAGAATGAATCCAGAGTTATCGAAGATTATTAAGACACGAAACATTGGCGAAGATATTAATACTGCGTTGGTATTAATTGAGCGTAGCGATGATCTGTTTGATAATAAAGAGGCAATATTGGATAAATTGAAAAACAATAAAAATAAAGATGCTGCTGAGGTTGAGGTAAGATATGCATTTAAGAATGATTATCAGAAAATGAGAGATCATATCTATCCAAAACTTCGTAAAGTAGAGGCTGTTTTCAATATGCATCGTTACAACGAAGATCAATATCAGGTTGCAATTGAGCAGGCTAAGAAAGATTATGCCGAAGGATTGCGCCTTCTGGAAGATAGACAGTACACCAGGTCGTACGAATTATTGGAGCAATTCTCGGATTACAATACAGCATTGGTTCTGACTTGTCTTGGACGAAATACTGATGCGTACGAGCTTCTCAAACAGTTAGATCAAAATGCCGAAAATGACTATTTGATGGCGATAGTTCTATTCCGTATGAATAATGACAGAATGGCTATTGATCATCTGATGCGTGCATGTGAGCAAGATCATGCGAAAGTTTATCGTACAAATCTGGATTCGGAGACAAAAATGTTGGTGTTGAAATACAGTTTACAATCTAGACTGGATGGTATTGTTGAGAAGTATATTAAAACTCAGTTGGATGAAGAAGTGAAGTCTGACGATGAGAATAGTGAAGACGGTGCTGAATCTGATATAGATAATCAAAATGTAAGTGCTGGCAATTAAATGTTAGATTAATGCTAGAAATGCTGTGCAGAAGATGGTTTTCGTGGTGTATTTGAAGCTGTTGGAAGCTATTTTGATAAATTAAAATTTAAAATAATTGTATTTTTTATTTGTTTATAATTAAAAAGCATTACATTTGTAGCCATACATATCAAAAACAAGAAAGATTAAATGAATCGACTTTATACATATTTCTATTTTTACTTTTACTTTTTTAGCCAAAGTAGAACAGGATTGTGTATAGATAAATGAAACGAAAACAAGTTGCGATGAATATATAGAATCCTGTCTGTAAAGACGGGATTTTTTTTTGAATATACGTTATGAAAAAAGTAGCCATACAAGGAGGATTAGGAGCTTATCATGGGATAGCAGCAGAAAATTTTTTCAACGAAGAAGTTGAAATTATACCATGTGCAACATTTCGTGATATATTTAAAGCTATTGAAAGCGAAGCCAATACGATCGGTATTATGGCTATCGAGAATACGATTGCAGGTAGTTTGTTGCCAAATTACGAGTTGCTGAAAAAGCATCGTTTGCCTATTGCTGGTGAATACAAGCAACGTATCTCGCATTGCCTGGCTGCTTTGCCCGGACAAACAATTCACGATGTGGTTGAGGTGCTTTCGCATCCGATAGCATTGATGCAGTGTAACGATTTTCTTGACACTTTACCTAGCGTTAAGGTTGTTGAACATGAAGATACTGCTCTTGCTGCGCGTGATATAGCTACTAAGCAATTGATGGGTCATGCTGCTATATGTAGCGAAAAAGCTGCCGAAATTTACGGATTGGAGATACTGGCGAGGGGAATTGAGACGAATAAGCACAATTTTACTCGCTTTCTTATTTTCGGTAATCCTTGGATTGTAGACGAATTGCAGAAAGACGAGGTGCTGAATAAATCTTCTATTGTATTCACAGTTCCTCATAGCGAGGGTAGTCTTTCGCACGTATTGTCGGTATTTTCTTTCTACAATATCAACATGACTAAGATACAGTCCTTGCCTATTATTGGTCGCGAGTGGGAGTATCAATTCTATGTTGATCTTAAATTCTCCGATATCACACGCTATCGTCAAGCACTGAGTGCTATACGCCCGCTGACAACGGATCTGATAATGTTGGGCGAATATGTTGATGGAAGACAAAGCGAAAACTAATTTGAATTAAAGAAATAACTATTATAATGAAAGCAATAACTCCGGCCAATCGGTTAAATACAGTAAGCGAATATTACTTCTCTATCAAGTTGAAAGAAGTAGCTGAAATGAATGCTCAAGGCAAGAATGTGATAAGTCTTGGTATCGGAAGCCCAGATCTTCCGCCGTCTGACGAAACTGTGGATGCACTGACATCGAGTGCCCGCATAGCATCGAATCATGGTTATCAGCCTCATGTTGGTATTCCTGAACTTAGAAATGCTTTTGCTGATTGGTATAAAAGATCATACGGAGTTACATTAGATCCCAAATCGGAAATACAGCCATTAATCGGTTCGAAACAAGGTATTTTGCATATCTCGTTGGCATTTTTGAATCCGGGAGATAAAGTCTTGGTGCCTAATCCGGGATATCCTACTTACTCGTCGGTTAGCAAGATGATCGGAGCCAAAATATGCACTTACGATTTGGATGAGAATAATGGATGGCAACCCGACTTCGAAGCGATGGAAAAAATGGATCTGTCGGATGTGAAATTGATGTGGGTTAATTATCCAAATATGCCTACTGGAGCTAATGGAACAATAGAGATATTTGAAAAACTGGTTGCTTTCGGAAAGAAACACGGAATCGTAATTGCTCACGACAATCCGTACAGCTTCATACTGAACGAGAAACCATTAAGCATTTTCATGGTCGAAGGAGCAAAAGATATTTGTATCGAATTGAATTCGTTGAGTAAATCGCATAATATGCCGGGTTGGCGTATGGGAATGATAGCTTCGAATCCGCAGTTTGTACAATGGGTGTTAAAAGTACTTAGCAATATTGAAAGTGGTATTTTGAAACCAATTCAAGAAGCTACTATTGCAGCCCTGAATAATTCTGCAGAATGGCATCGCGAACATAATATCGAGTTGTATCAGAAACGTCGTAATCTAGCAGAACAAATCATGACTCAGTTAGGATGTACGTTCGATCCGAATCAGGTAGGAATGTTTCTCTGGGGACGTATTCCCGAAGATTGTGAAAGTAGCAAGACATTAGCTGATAAGGTTCTGTACGACGCACGTGTTTTCTTGACTCCGGGTTTCATTTTCGGTGATCGTGGTGAACGTTATATTCGTATATCATTGTGTTGTAATGAAACGATGTTGTCCGAAGCTCTGGAAAGAATAAAGAATTTGTAAAATAATTATCTATATAGTAGATAATCAACAAAATAAATAGAAAAACAAACAATAGTATAAAAAGAGTAAATATCTGTTACAAGTGTTACTTTTTAGAACGTAAATAATTAAAATATAATATATTATGGAATTAGAATCAATCTTATTGCCGGGTATCGACCCAAAGCGTCCACTAGTGATTGCAGGCCCTTGTAGTGCCGAAACAGAAGAACAAGTAATGGAAACAGCCAAAGAATTGGCTGCTAACGGAGTGAAGATACTTCGTGCCGGAATCTGGAAACCTCGTACCAAACCGGGAGGCTTCGAAGGAGTAGGTAGCGAAGGACTAGCTTGGTTGAAAAACGTTCGTAAAGAAACTGGTATGTACGTATCAACCGAAGTTGCTACACAGAAGCATGTTTACGAAGCTTTGAAATACGGAGTCGATATGCTTTGGATCGGAGCACGTACTACTGCTAATCCGTTTGCTGTTCAGGAAATCGCCGAAGCATTGCAGGGTGTTGATATCCCAGTGTTGGTTAAGAATCCCGTAAATCCTGATTTGGAACTTTGGATTGGAGCACTAGAACGTTTGAGTAAAGTAGGTTTGACCCGTATCGGAGCTATTCATCGCGGATTCAGCTCATACGATCAGACAGTATACCGCAATATGCCTCAATGGCACATTCCGATCGAATTGAAACGTCGATTCCCCGATCTGCCAGTGATCTGTGATCCAAGTCATATCGGAGGACGTCGCGATTTGATTCAGCGTCTTTCACAGCAAGCTATGGATTTGAATTTCGACGGACTTATTATCGAAACTCATTGTAATCCTGACTGTGCTTGGAGTGATGCAAAACAACAAGTAACGCCAGCGACATTGAAAGAGATACTATCTGCATTGGTTGTTCGTCAGACTACTCAATCGACAGAAGATTTACGTCAGTTGCGCGAGCAAATCGACCAACTGGATGATCAGTTGCTAGAAGTATTGGCTAAGCGTATGCGTGTTTCTGGGGAAATAGGTGTTTACAAAAAAGAACACGATATGGCTATCGTTCAAACTGATCGTTACGATGATATTCTTCATAAACGCATATCGCAAGCTGAGAGAATGAATATGAATCCTGAATTTATGCGCGTTGTACTCGAAGCTATTCATGCCGAGTCGGTTCGTGTACAATTAGATATCGTCAATAAATAAGGAGATCTAAACGATGAAGATACTAATTCTTGGAGCCGGAAAAATGGGTTCGTTCTTTTCCGATGTGTTAAGTACGGATCACGAAGTTGCCATGTTTGATACTAATCCCGAACGCTTGAAGTTTACATATAATGTAATACGTATGAGCGATCCGGATGAAATATCAAAGTTTAGTCCCGATCTGGTATTGAATGCGGCAACTATTAAATACACGATCGAAGCTTTCAAATCGGTACTACCATATCTACGTAAAGATTGTATCATTTCAGATATCGCTTCGGTTAAGACCGGACTCGAAGATTTCTATAAAAGTGTCGAACAGCCTTTCGTGTCATCTCATCCCATGTTTGGTCCTACTTTTGCCAACCTACGTGATTTGAGTTCGCAAAGTGCTATTGTAATATCCGAATCGAGCGAAGAGGGTAGGAGGTTCTTCCTTGATCTGTATAATAGCTTAAAACTTCGTGTATTCGAATATACGTTTGATGAGCATGACGAGACGATTGCTTACTCGCTTTCTATCCCATTTGCTTCTACCTTGGTTTTCACTTCGGTGATGAAGCATCAAGAAGCACCGGGTACGACTTTCAAGCGTCATATGGAAATCGCCAAAGGACTTTTGTCGGAAGACGATTATCTGTTGACTGAAATTCTGTTTAACCCTTATACGCCCGATCAGATAAATGGCATCAGAGCCGAATTGAAGCACTTACTGAGTATCATCGAACGAAAGGATACAGCAGAGATGCATCAGTTCTTGTCAAAGGCAAGGGCTAATATTGCAGATAAGGCTATATAAAATAAAGAGGAGCATCAATCGATGCTCCTCTTTATTCGTTTTGTTGGGTAAACCTTAGAACTTAAGGTTAAGACCTCCCATGAAGTTTATTCCTTGATGAGTATACCCATACACTCTTTCGTATTTCTGAGAGAATACATTGTTCACGCGTGCGTTGATTGATATCCAGTCCATTACTCGGTAATCGGCTCTGAAGTTCAGCTCGTTCATATTCTTCATTGATATTGATCTTCCACCAAAGTATGCTTTGCGACCAAGTTCGAGAGTGTAGTCCATAGAAAGAGTTAAGTTAGGTAGGATTACATCTTTCACATCAGCATGAAGCTCAGCTGTCGCAGTTGGTAATCCCCATGCTTCTTTCTTAGCCGGAGCTTCCTCTACGAAATTATTCAAATTTCCGCCTTTGTATTTCACGTTGTAAGCATAGACGATGGCACGCGCCCAAAGGTTTGTTTGAGGAATCAAGTTTGTTTTAAACAAAGCACCTACTTTGCCTGTACTTAGATTGGCATATACAGCATCGCTGACATTTCCCCATGCATAGATGGCATCCAGAGTCGAGTTGTTCGAATTACCAGAAAACGGTGCATTAGTTATATACAGATGATCTCTGTTTGTTTGCTTGTATCCAGCGAAGATGTCGAATTCAACTCCGGCAAAAGCTCCAATGTTTACACCTAGTTCGGCATCGTAAACAGTTCTCGAATAGCCAATTCTATTCAATGGGTTTACGTATCTGTTTTCTTCCAGAACTTGAAGAAAGGTATTTTCGTTGATTCCTCCTGTTACACTGGCATACAGACTATTGAATTCTCCTAGTTTTACTGATGCATATAGATCTGGCGCTACGATAAAGCTGTTTTTATGATCAGTAATGAAACCTGCTTTAGCTCCTAGTTTCGCTTTCCAGTTAGAGCCTTCAAATCTGATGTATGGTACACCATAAACATGAAGCATGTTGTCGTCATTAATAGCATTGCTTAACGATTGATTCATTACATACATATCAATACCCAACCATTTCTCAGAGTCGAATTCTGTATTCAAGTCTAATTGAACATTCAACTGCCCACCTTTTTGTCCATCAAGTTCGGGGTGTGTACCGTATTTACTCTTGAAACTACGATAGCTGATTTTTCCATCGTAATTCAATGCAGGTTTGCTTTCGTCTCTCGATTTCAATGCAGCAGCGAATCCAATGACAGAAATATTTTGTTTCTTGTCGAAATTAGGTAGATTATCTAAGTTGTCTAACAGTTCGTTAGATATAAATGGGTTGCCATAATAGTTATATCCCAGATTGCGATACAGCGCTTCGATAGACAGAATGGACGGATCGAATGTATGCTGATAATTCAGGTTTACATTGATGTCGCTATACTTAGCTTTCATCCTTTTATAGTACATACTTTCGGCATAGCTTAGCTTTCCGTTAGTAGCATCGTATGAACCAAATAGATTCAGACGATCTCTTTCCGAGTTAACAATGCGATACCCCAATGCTCCGTCTATATTTGCATAATTGCCGGCAGCTATCTGCGCATAGCCTCGTTTTTTGCTATACTCTACATCGGTCATTATTTCTCCTGCTCTGGAATCCCCTAAGCGATTGTTGTTGATCAGTAGTTGTGGAGCTTTCTGCTCGAAGTTCAAACTCTTCTTCTGAACGTTTGGTTCGAAGATAGAAGGATTCGAATTGATGCGCGAAGCCTCGTTGATTGTAGGGCTATACTCACGCTGAAGAATTACTTGTTTGTTCAGAACAGTATCCTTAGCTGCAGTCTGAGCATTGAGAGTCAACGAAGCAGCTGATAGTCCGATTAGTAATATTGATTGATATATTGTTCTCATTGTTCGATTTCTTTTAATGAATTGCTGTACTTAGATTAGTTGTTACCTAGTTCTGCCAAACGAGTTGATACAGACTCCTGAATATCGGGTTCAGTACCTTTGTAATTTGCCTGCAAGCTTTCTAGCCATTGACGAGCTTGGAAATTGTCGCCTTTAGCTTTGTAAGTATCCGATAGAACAATCAGAGCACGAGCCATCCAGTATTCATGTGGTGTACCTTTCTTCATGAAGTCGTTGACTTGTTTTTCTGCTAAATCTAAGAAGCGTTTGTCGTAATACATCTGTGCAAGTAGATATTGCGATTCTGCACCCGAAATAGAGCGAGTATCTTTAGCTACTTCTGTCAAATCTTTGATAGCATCATCTACACGGCCGATGTTGCGAAGTGATTGTCCGCGATAGAAACGAGCCTCGCTTGCCACTTTGTCTGAAACTTTGCCGTCTGCCAATATTTTGTTTGCAGCATCTACAACCGCATTGTCTTGTTGAGTCAGATATGCACAACGTAGCATTCCTAGT
The DNA here is from genome assembly GCF_900240225.1 of Dysgonomonas massiliensis. Lineage (GTDB taxonomy): Bacteria > Bacteroidota > Bacteroidia > Bacteroidales > Dysgonomonadaceae > Dysgonomonas > Dysgonomonas massiliensis. Next base: position 180,033 of record NZ_OEPV01000009.1, read on the forward strand.
TGAGCTATTCCTTTATTCTCATTGCTGTTCGAAGCTTCATACAGATGTTTATATGTTTCGTATGCTGCTGCGTAATCTTTATTATCGAATTGGATTCCAGAAGTGTAGATCAACGCGTCGTCCATATATTTTGGATTAGCCGATTTGATCGCTTCTTGGAAATGATTCAATGCAGCTTGCTTATCGTTAGCATCGAACAAGATAGATCCGAGGTTGAAGTTAGCATCTCCGCTGTAAACTCCATTCGGATATGATTGAAGATATTTTGCAAATGCTGATTTCGCTTGCGATTGTTGCCCTTTCAGGTAAAGAGCTTCAGCTGCCAGATATGTCAATGAATCCTGACGGATAGATGAAACAGAGAAATTGCCACCCAATGAGTTCATATAAGCAGCATAGCTTTGAATATCGTTCAGGTCTTTGTAAACGGCTTCCATACTGCGAATTGAAAGGCGGGCTTCTTCCGTATTCGGATAATTACTGATTACTCGTTTGTAAGTATCGATAGCTTTCTGTGCTTGATTTATATTGTAGTACGATTGTCCTAATTGAACTCCTGCTTCGGGCGCAATTGCCGAACGCGAGTAGTTTGTCAGCAAATTCTCAAGTACAGGAATAGCATCCTTTTCGCGGTTTAGCATAATCAGAGATTTACTCTTTTCCATCAAAGCATCCGGATAGTAAACAGAGTTGGGGTATTTGTACATCATATTATCCAATGCTGTAATTTTACCACGATAGTCGCGTTGCATACCTTTGACAAATGCTTTTTGGAATTCTGCATAATCTGCATTCCCTCCTGCTGCATTAGCTGCTTGTGAATAATAGCGTTCAGCTTCAGCAAACGAACGTCCATTCAAATATGTATCTCCGATGCGATTTAGTGCGTCCGAGTAGATCGGTTTCGTATTATCTCTTTCGGCTGAAACGTATTTTTTGAAAGCGTCTTGTGCCTTTGCATAGTTCTTCAATTGGAAATTTGAATACCCTAAATTGTAAAGAGCTAAAGCGTAATTTGATTGCGATGAACCTGCATTTGATATATACGATGAGAAGTCGCTGATCGCATTATGATAAGATGCCATACGATAATTCGCTTCACCACGCCAGAAATATGATTCGTTGCGAGCTTGAGTATTCAAATTACCCATGTTGATAGCTGAATTCAGATTAGTCAAGGCTTGACTGTAATTGCCATCGATGCAGTTTTGAATGCCTTCTTGCGATAGCAGTACTTGTTTAGCTTCAAGAACTGGTCTTCCCGGAGACTTCATTCTGTCGATAGCTTGTAAAGCCATTTTGTAATTCTTTGTCGAAAGCAATGTATTTGCCATCAGGTTGTTGATCTCGTCAGTGTGGCGAGATGTAGGATATTCGCTCAAGAAACGTTGGCAAGCATCAATCGATTGTCCGAAAGTTGCAACTGCTCCTTTGTTTAGCAATAATACATAATTGTAAAGTGCATCTTCGCTGATTTTTCTATCAAATTGAGCTCTTGAAGCAGCATCGAATGCCATTAGTGCATTAGCGTCATTTCCTAGTTTTACATTTGTTTGTCCTAATAGCATATAGCCGGCTTGTCCTAATAGGTCGTTGTTCGAAGCTACTACTTTCAGTACATCTGCTGCCTGAGGGTATGTGTTGCTCTGATAATAAGCATTACCCAGCTGGAACATATCTTCGCGGAAAAGCTCAGCTCCCGATTGCATGAAACGTTCGTAGTTTAGAACTGTATTTACCATGTCGCCAGCTTTGTAATAGCAATTAGCTAATAAGCGATAAACTTCTCCTTTATTCTCGTTTTGAGGATAATTAGCAACAAAGCTGCGTCCTTCGCGTATTGTTTCCTCGTATTGCCCATCCAAGTATGAACTTTGGATCAGGTAGAATGTTGCATTTTCGCGGTAAGCCGATTTGTCTTTCAGTTTTCTGAAGACCGAAGCAGACTCTTTATAGTTGCCATCTTTGAAGTTGATAACGGCATAATAGAAAGATGATGCTTCTCCGTATTTTTTGTTATTGGTCAATTGACTGAAAAGACGTTTTGCTTCGGCTGATTTACCAGTCTGCATCAGCGAGTAAGCCATGCGGTAGTTATAATCTCCTCGTTCGTCTTTTTCCAATAAATCGCCATTGCTTTTCGATAACCAGAACAAAGCTTTGTCCCATTCTTTGTTTTGGAAATGGATTGTTCCAGTATAGAAGTTTAGTTTGTCGTTATGCAATGTTCCGGGATATTCTTCCAGGTAGTTTTTTATCTCATTCAGAATATTTGGTGTTCCCATATAGAATTCTGCACCCAGAATCATATATTTAGCATCCTCAACTTTTTGCTGATCTTTCGAATGTTTGATAAACTCAGTCAGTGTATTGATTGTACCTGCATAATTTCGGTCGATGAACATCTCTCGCCCTTGGTTGAACAGGCGGTCTGGCTGTGCATAGTGTACCGATTTTTGGGCATAGGTAAACTGTGTTGCACAAATGATAGTCAGTCCGATGAATATTTTCTTCATACCTTAACTTTTTGTTGTATTGATTTAATAATTTTCTTTATTGACATGAGACCAAAATCTTCAGGATTGAGGTCTTCTATTTTTTTGAATTCTAATTTTGCTACATCGTCTTCGGCCTTCAGACTGTCTATGTTATCAACTTGACATCGATAAACGAGATCAAGTGTGTGAACTTCGAAGTCCGAATAGTTATAGATGTTAGGGATCGAGAACAAATATTGTACTCCACTCACTTCGAGATGAGTTTCTTCTTTTACCTCGCGAGCAATTGCTTCTTCACCCGTTTCGTACATGTCAACGAATCCTCCCGGAAGGTCGTATGTTCCCTTTGCTGGTTCTTTTGCACGAGTGGCAACTAGCAATTCGTTATTTTCGTTGATGATAATTGCTACTGTTGCAGCACTGGAGTTGAAGTAGTAAGTAAAGCCGCATTTGTGGCAATGCTTTGACTTGAAGTTGTTAACAACAAACTTGTCAGAACCACATTTAGGGCAATATTTAAACTTATCCAAAGGATGTTGCATCTGTTATTTGTTTTGTTCTTTTTTGTATTCCTCAGCTACAGTGCATAGCTCGTTATACCAGTCTTCACCAAATTTTCTAATGAGTGGTTCTTTCAGAAATTGATAGATTCGCAGGCCTTTTTTCTTGCCAAGCAATACTGCCGCTTTACAGACAGACCATCGGTGGTAGTTCAGTGCTACAAAATCACGATATTGTTCGAGCCTGATAGGGTAAAGGTGGCATGATATGGGTTTGTAGAAATCTATCTTGCCTGCTTTGTATGCTTTCTCTATCGCGCATTTACAAATACCCGTCTCGTCGTAATACGTGAAAACACAGTCTTTGCCATTGATGATGGATGTGACCATATCGCCATCGTCATCCTTATAGGCAACTCCTTGCCCATTAATCAATTTTTGTGCCGCAGGCGACAAATCGTCCCATACTGCGGGTAATATTTTTTCTAAGATTTCAACTTCTTCGTTTTCGAGTGGCGCTCCTGATTCACCTTCTACGCAGCACTCTCCTTTGCAGGCCGATAAATCGCATAGAAACTCTTCTTCGATGATATCGCGCCCTACTATGGCATCTCCTATTTGGAACATTGGTTCTCTTTTGTATTATAAACTCTATGAAATTTTAGCAAATATAAGCTATTTTATCTTGGTATTCAGTTTGCTGGTATAGTCAATGGTTAATATTTGTCAGAGTTTTAACACTATTTATTTCTATAACAAAGTCTTAGTATTAATTTTTGTAAAATTTGTGCATTGCGATAAATTCTAGTATTTTTGCAGTGCTTCTATAAAGCATCTGGCGCAGTAGTTCAATGGATAGAATAGAAGTTTCCTAAACTTTAGATTCGGGTTCGATTCCCGGCTGTGCTACAAAGAAACCACCTTAGAAAAGGCGGTTTCTTTGTTTAGACTTGAAGAATGATTAAGCGTTTCTAAACATTTACCTTGGCAAAAACGTTTATCACAGTATTATACATAAACTTAGTCTCAAATGTTAGCAACCCGCGATATCGAAAATCTGGATGATATAAAAAGAATGGTGGATTTATTTTACGGAAAAGTTCGCAAAGATAAGTTGATAGGTCCAATTTTCAATGAGAAGATACAAAATCATTGGCCGGAACATCTGTCAAAACTATACTCCTTTTGGCAAGGATTGTTGTTAGGAGAGCGTACTTATTCCGGATTCCCATTTCCTCCACATGCACAATTACCTATCGATAAATTGCATTTTGACCGTTGGCTAACTCTGTTCACAGAAATCGTGGACGAGCTATTTGTTGGCCCCGTTGCGGATGAAGCAAAAGATCGTGCATATAGGATAGGTGATACTTTTCAGGAAAAGTTACGTTATATCCGCAATAAGTCAGAGGACTGAAATCACTAGATTGCATTTGGATCAATGGATAAATCCTTGTATTTAGGATTAAATTCTAAATTATATATTATTCTTTCGGCTACAAGTTTCTTGAAATCGAAGATCCTATTTAAGCCTTGTGGTAAAGCGTGTGCAGCTTCATGGAAAGATTCTTTAAACAATAATCCATAATTCATCCGGATCATAAATTCTTGTTCGGTTTGCGCTATCGTATTTCCTCTTATAAATTTTTCGGCAAGTATATCTAGGTTGTTAATTATATCAGTTTTATCGCACTTGAACATCTGTTGAGGCAAACCTTGGAATAGATATTGAAATAGTCTCAAGCATTCGTAGTAGTATGAAGAAACAAGCCTGTTCCGATCGGATAATACAAAGATGATAGTTCTAAGGAGTTCGTAGTAATGACCATGCTTCATGGTAAAACCATAGTTGCTAGCCCAATAGTTATATGATCTGATTAACCCAAGTGGGTCATTTTGAGGAAAAATAATTCCCCGCAGAATTCCAATAAACACAGAAAGCTCTATCTGATGGTCTGATGATTTGTTGTATTGTATGCAATATCTATTAATCTCACCCTCTATTCTATTCAGATATTCATAATACATAGCTTCGGGCTTAATGAGTGTATAACAAATATAAGTAAAATAGCTGATTAAGTCAAGTAATTAGGCTTGTTGATATGAAATATGTATTATGATTGCTGGCTCTCTTATATTCTATTTTTGTCTATCTTTGATTTATGAAAGTACGTAAGATTGTAGCATCATTAATTGTTGTTTATAATTTGATAGGCCTAACTGCAGTGTTAGGCTTAGCGCCAAGTGATCCTTTTTATTGGGATGGTAGTGTATTTCTCCTTCTTTTTACTTTTCCTATTACAATTATTAGTTTTGGCTTTAGGTATTCAGTCGCAGGATATCTTCCTGTAGTAGTAATTATACAACTTATTATACTTGGAATAACTCTTTTAATTGGAGATTTTGTCACTAAAGGTATTATGAAGAATATAAAAAAAGAGCGATGATTAATCGCCCTTTCAAATTTTTATTATTTCATTTTATAGTCTTTCAATCAATCCTAAGTTTTCCATTTTTCGTCTCGAAGCCTCTTCGTCGAAAGAGTCTACGTTAGACTTAAATTCAACTCTGTCGGAACAGGCGCCAATGATAAATTGAAGAGAGAAAACAGAATTTTGTTCATTGTCTTTCAATTCAAAGAAATTGTCCGAGCGTTCAATACTTAAAATATTTGCATTATCTATTCCTCCGGCTAATGCTATTTCTCTTAATTGTTGATCTGTAATGTTCATAATTATTTGTTTTTTGAGTCCTTAATATTGCAAATATATTCAAATTATTTCTTCTTGAACAATGAAACGATAAATAGTAATATTATTGCACCAATGGTCGCCATGACCAGGTTACCCCATATTCCTCCACTAGAGCTGATTCCCAATAAGCTATAAGCCCAGCCGCCGATAACACCTCCGACTAGACCTATGATTACATTCATGATAAAACCGAAACCTTTACCTTTCATAATCTTCCCTGCTATTACTCCGGCAAGCAGTCCTACGATTATTGACCAAATAATACCTAATCCTCCCATAATGTTGTTTTTAAGTTTGATTTCAAATATATGCAAAGCATCTTGAATTAGGATAGTAAAATACGTTTTTATTGCGTATAAATACTTGTTTGATTATTGTTTTCTTAAAACTCTGATAGATGTTATCTTTTGCTTATTGATTCTTCTTATATCTCTCATTTAGATGTTGTTAGTTCGAAAAAAGTTCATATCTTTGTAATGTGTTTTTCATGGTATTAGATTAAGGTTAACAATGAAGATTGGTTGTCGTGATGACAACCTTTTCTTTTTTATAGCCGAACCTATCTTGAATTAAACTTAACAGCCGTTTAACCATCCTGTAATAACTATCTTCTAAATTCAAATTGAATCTTTAAAAGACGATGTTATGAATATCAATTTGATTTTATTCGGTATAATTGCAGCGGTCTATCTGATATTTTCTATCTGCTGTATATTTGGTTTTGTGGCGCAAGAAGAGAACGAAAAATAAGCTATCTTCTTAGTTAAGGTGAATAGTTTATTGAAAACTTGTGATGTTGGAAACAAAAATACTTGTATTGTTGTTATGTAAATTAATTCTAAATAAAAGATGTCTATAAACGGCTCGAATTAAAAATATTGTATATTTGTATCCGAAATTATATATAAAGAGTGCAAAGACGAGAGTTGAAACATAATATAATAATTGGGCTATTAGTATTTTTATTCTTAGCTCCATTTGTTTCGCAATCCATTCACGTTTACGAGAATGAATGTATAGAACATGCATGCCCGCATTCTGATGATAAGGCAACTCATAAACATGATTGTAATACATGTAAAGTCTGCCAATTTCATTTTTCACTTTTTACCGAAGCAGATCCTTTATTGTTGAATATAAAACCGACTGAATTAAGTCGTTTGATTTATTCATCATACCAAGAAAAAGGATATTATTCAATATTTAACCTTAGCCAATTACGTGCTCCACCGCATTCATTTGTTTTATGAAATCCGAATTTGAAGGTAGATTTCTCTATCCTTCATAAATCAATTTTACATTTTTATCAAAACAAATATTTATATGCATAACCGATTTATTCTGGCTATGTTTATGTTAGTATTTGTATTGCCGGTTTCAGCTCAGCAAAATGACTCTATCAAACAGGTCGATTTGGGCGATGTAACTGTTACAGCACGATCTTTCAAGAAATCGAGCCAATTAAATTCATCTCAATCAGTAGATGTGGCCGAGAAAGATTTTCTGGACAGACATTTTTCGGGCAATATAATGCAAGCATTGGAATATATTCCGGGAGTCAAATCAATGGATATCGGATCTGGTTTTTCCAAACCAATGATCCGTGGGATGGGCTTCAATAGACTATCCGTTACCGAAAATGGTATTAAGCAAGAAGGACAGCAATGGGGTAGCGATCATGGCCTAGAAATCGATGCTTTCAATGTGGAACAAGTTACTATACGCAAGGGGCCATCCTCACTCTTATATGGGAGTGATGCTATGGGTGGTGTTGTAGAAATCAGCCAGATTCCTGCACCACTAGAAAATCAAATCTTTGGCGAGGCCGTTTTTCTGGGCAAGAGTGTAAATGAAATGCTCGGGGGCTCGGTGCTAGTTGGGTTTAAGAAGAATAATTTTTATACCAAACTACGTTATTCTGAAAAGCAATGTGGAGATTATCGGATTCCGACCAATGAGATAGAATATCTAACTCAGCGAATCCCTATCTATGGAGGTAAATTAAAAAATACTGCGGGTTATGATCGCAGTATAAATTGGTATACCGAATATAGAAAAGGACGATATCTTTCAAATTACTCGTTGAGTAATACTTATCAGAAGGCGGGATTCTTCCCGGGGGCTCATGGTACACCGGACTCAGATAGAGTGAAGGATGATGGCGATAGCCGAAATATAGATTTTCCCTATAGCAAGGTTAATCACCTTAAAGTAACCTCTCGTCAGCAGTATGTTTGGAATAAATTTGTGGCTTCGTTAGATTTAGGTTATCAGAATAACCACCGCGAAGAGTGGAGCTTGTTTCATACGCATTATGGAGCTGCGCAATCTCCTCCCGAAAAAGATCCGAACAAAGAGCTGATGTTTACACTTGATACCTATAGCTCATCTCTGAAGATTAAAACCATTGGTCTTGATAACTGGGAGTATAGTTTTGGTGCAGATGTACAATATCAAAAGAATCGAATAGGGGGCTATTCGTTTTTATTGCCCAGATATAATCGTTTTACAGCAGGATTATTTGGACTGGCTACTTGGAAAATTGCAGATAACCTGACTATCAGTGGAGGTTTGAGATACGATCATGGTCGAGTTAAAATATACGAGTTCCTTGATTCCCATCTCGAAGAATACTTGACAGATAAAGGCGAAAATCCAGAAATCGTAGACGAGTATAAATGGCGAAGCCGGTCATTGACTAGAGATTTTGGCGATTTATCAGGCTCTATAGGCGTCGTTTGGAATATCCATAATACACATTTGTTGAAAGCGAATATCGGACATAGTTTCAGATTGCCCGGAGCGAACGAATTGGCTGCTAATGGGGTCCATCATGGAACCTTCAGATACGAGCAGGGAGATGCTTCGTTGAAGTCGGAAAAAGGATGGCAATTCGATACTTCTTATCTGTATGAAAAGAATGGAATTCAATTGTCTGTATCTCCGTTTGCTAGCTGGTTCAGTAATTATATTTTCTTGAATCCAACCGGAGAATGGCCTGAGGCTAGCTTACCTCATACAGGTCAGGTTTACAGATTTACAGGAGCTGAAGCTGTTTTTGCAGGAACTGAACTGTCGTTTAGTATCGATTTTCTGCGACGGTTCAACTATTCGTTCGTCGGAGAATATATTTATACTTATAATGTAGATCGGAAGACAGCATTGAGTTTTTCTCCTCCTGCATCGATGCGAAACACTATAACATGGAGTAATAAGATGTTCCAAGTATATGGAGAATTACAAAGTATTGCATCGCAAAACAGAATTGCCAATAACGAAAGTAAGACTGATGGGGCAAACCTTGTTCACTTGGGAGCAAATGCAAGTTTAACTCTTGGAAAAACGACTCTCGAAATCGGACTCTCAGTACGTAATCTGATGGATACAAAGTATTATAATCATTTAAGTTTTTACAGAAAAGTAGAAATCCCCGAGCCGGGACGGAACTTTCAATTATCAATTAGAATACCCTTTAAAAGTTTATTAAAATGAAAACAAAAATTAATCTTATATATTTAGCAATTATTGGTCTTGTATTGACATTTACGTTCACATCGTGTGGCGATGATGATGGAGATACAACTCCCCCTCAGGTAAAATTGATAACTCCAGCCGAAGGAGCTGAACTAGTGGCCGGAACAAATATGGAATTGGTTATGGAGTTGGTAGATAATGAGATGTTGAAATCCTATAAGTTGGAAATTCACGATAATTTTAACGGGCATAGCCATGGAGATGGGCACGATCATGATCATACAAAATCGCTGAAATCAACTGAGAAAACTGAACCTTTCTTCTTTGCCAAAGCATGGGACTTAACAGATAAAAGTGCCAAGGTAAATCATTCAGAAGTGCTTATTCCAGAAAATGCAACTCCGGGCAAATATCATTTAATTGTATATTGCTTTGATGCTTCAGGAAATGAAACTTACGTAACCCGTAACATTGTTATCGTAGATAAAGACCACGATCATGAACATGACCATGATCACGAACATTAAGAATGTGACTGACTCTCAATAATAAAAGTCCTCGAATACATGTTGATTCGGGGACTTCTTATTAAATGGATAATCTTATTTAGAAAGTAGATTTTTTAGAATAGCGGGTATTTCAGAAGGCTCTTTAGCAACTTTTACTCCAGCCGCTTCAAGTGCTGTGATTTTTTCGGTAGCAGTTCCCGATCCGCTGGATATAATAGCTCCTGCATGTCCCATTTGCTTCCCCGGAGGAGCTGCTTGTCCGGCAATGAAGCCTACAACTGGCTTTGATATATGCTGTTTGATATATTCTGCTGCAAGTTCTTCTGCATTTCCGCCTATTTCGCCAATCATAACTATGGCTTCAGTTTTGGCATCATTCTGAAACATTTCCAATAATTCCTTAAAATATAATCCTACTACAGGGTCGCCGCCCATGCCGACGGCTGTCGATTGTCCCATACCTTCGCGGGTAAGGTGGTAAACGACTTCGTAAGTTAGTGTCCCGCTTCGACTGATAACTCCAATATTACCTTTCTTGAATATCTGTCCGGGCAGTATACCTACTAAGCTTTCGTCGGGAGTCATTAATCCCGGACAATTAGGGCCAATGAGCATAGCTCCTTTCGAGTGAACGAAATGATATGATTTTATGGCATCCAAAGTTGGAACTCCTTCCGATATACAGATGATCAATTTGATTCCAGCATCGGCTGCTTCCATGATAGCATCAGCTGCAAAACGTGCAGGTACAAATATGATCGAAGTATTGGCCTGAGTCTTTTCTAGGGCTTCTGATACCGTATTAAAGATTGGTATATCAAACAATGTGGTACCTCCTTTGCCCGGAGATGTTCCTCCCACGATGTTAGTTCCGTAATCTTTCATTTTCTGAGTATGGAAACTGCCATCGCGTCCGGTTATTCCTTGTACTATTAATCGCGTAGATTTATTAATAAGAATACTCATAATGTATTAGTTTTGCGTTAAACTTATATGGGAATATCAGTAAAACTTTATTTACTAGATACAGCCATTTTTACAGCTTCACTCATAGTTTCAGCTACTTTGAATCGTGTTCCTTGTAGCATGGCGCGACCTTTGGCTTCATTTGTTCCGGTCAGACGCACAATTACAGGGATGTCGGTTTTTAATTGTTCGAACGCAGTGAGTAGTCCTGCAGCTACATCATCGCAACGGGTAATTCCTCCGAAGATATTGATCAGTACAACTTTTACCTGTGGATCTTTGAGTAGTAAAGTCATGGCATCAATAACCTTGTTTGGATTCGAACTGCCGCCAATATCTAAAAAATTGGCAGGTGTTCCACCATAAAGTTCAATCATGTCCATAGTCGCCATTGCCAATCCGGCACCATTTACCATGCAACCTATTTCTCCGTCGAGGTGTACATAACTGAAGCCTTTTTCTTTGGCTTGAGCTTCTATAAGTTCTTCTTCGGTAGGCTCGAAAAATTGAATGATATCGGACTGGCGATAGAGAGCATTGTCGTCGAAAGTCATCTTCCCGTCTATGGCTATAAGATTATTCTCTTTAGTTAAGACGAGAGGATTGATTTCGGCCAGTGAGGCATCCTTTTCAATGAATAATGTGTAAAGTTGTTGTATTATGGAAGCCATTTGTCCAACGAGTTGGACGTCGTTAAATATAGTAAACGCAAATTTTCTTGCCAGATAATTCGGTATTCCAATGAAAGGATTAATATTGAATTTGTATATCTTCTCGGGTGCGGTTGCAGCTACTTCTTCAATATCTATTCCGCCTTCAGCACTTAGCATCAATAGGACAGACTTGGAATTCCTATCGATAACGAAACTCATATAATATTCTGAGGCGATATTTACGGCTTCGCTGATTATAACCTTTTCAACAACGAAATCTTTGATTTGCATGCCGATAATATCGTTTGCATATTTTCTAATTTCATCCTTTGTTCCGGCAAGTTTCACACCTCCAGCTTTTCCTCTTCCTCCGGTCAAGACCTGAGCTTTTACTACGGAAATAGATGATGGCATTTGCTCATATGCATCCAGAACTTCAGTCGTATTGTAGCATAAAATATGCTTTTCTACAGGAATTCCATAGTCGGAAAACAACTTCTTCGATTGATATTCATGTATCTTCATAGTTGCAATTTTTATATTTAACTTATATAGATACTTATTGATTTTATAAATATAATAGTTTATTTGATAAAAATAATCATATCGTAGAGGTAGATTGCGAAATTATTGAAGTATTGGATTATAGAGTGTTGAGTGCTTTGTTTGGAAATAAATTTCTTTTTCATTTCGAGAACTTGTACCATTTGGACTGAAATATTGGCTTACCTTCGCCATCTACTTGTTCGGTATTCTGTATGCATGTCTGAATTTCGTACTTATTGCAGATTAGTAAAGCTTCTAATGAAAAAGCGCTTGCAAACATGCAAACGCTTTAGATGTTAATGCGGAAAGGAAGAGATTCGAACTCTCGATACACTTTTGGCGTATACACGCTTTCCAGGCGTGCCTCTTCAACCACTCGAGCACCTTTCCAGTTAGTCGTTAAACTAATATGGGTGCAAAGTTAAGAGATAATTCCGAACAGACAAGGCAGTTATTTAAATACTAACTAATAACATATTGATAAAAAGAGAGCCGAAGTAATTACTCCGGCTCTCTTAATGTTATATAATGATTAGAAGTTTGGATTTTGTGCAATGCTTCCGTTTGATCTTGTAACTTCATTCTCTGGAATAGGGAATACTAGGTCACGATCTTCTTGGAAGTTAATACCTTTATCACTTCTTTCTCCTTGGTTAGTTGTTTCGTAAGGGTCTGTAGATGTTACAGTGTTGTAAATTACGAAAGAACCATTTTTACCAAACAGATTGCAGATAACTTTCTTACCATTAGTATCTGTCCAACGACGGATATCGTATAAACGTTGATTTTCGTATGCAAGCTCTAAGCGACGCTCCAGACGGATTGCTTGACGCAACTCATCGCCAGATGCTGTTACTTCAGGAAGATTTACACGTCCACGTACTTGATTCAAAGCTTCACGTGCTTCTGCATCTTTCCCTAATGCATTCTTAACTTCAGCTTGCATCAATAGAATATCTGCATAGCGCATTAATCTGTAGTTCAACGGAATTTTATCAGTGTTATAATCTTTCTCTGGACGCTCTGCTTTTGGAACATAATATTTGCGGATAATACGTGCTGATTTATGTTCGCTAGGTTTGATCTCATAATTTTTAGCGTCAGGGTCACCTGTGACATCATCTCCATGTTTGATGATTGTCCATTTCAAACGTTCAGTATCGCCTGCATTGATGTATGCATTTTCAAGATCGCTTGTAGGTTGTCCCCATGACCATCCTGAGTCGTTACGTGATCCTGTGAATATAGTGAAACTGTTACCTATATAATAGCCTTGTTCATATTTGTATTGAATTTCAAATAAAGATTCAATGCTATTGTTGCTTGCTATAGTCCATACATCTTTGAATTCAGGCAGCAATTCATACTCTTTGCTTGCTACAATAGAGTCTAGGTATGTTTCAGCTTCTTTGTACTTTTCTTGATATAAATAAATTTTAGCTAGATATCCCATGGCAGCCCCTTTAGTTGCACGGCCAAGATCCGATGTTGAATATTCACTTTTTAGCGGAAGTGATGCTATTGCATCTTTCAAATCTTGTTCGATGAATGCATAAGTATCTTCAAGTGAAGCTCTCGTAATTCCAACAAGCTCATTAGGCATTAGCAGACCTGTAACTAGCGGTACTCCTCCGAAGTTTTTGGCTAGATCGAAATAATGAAATGCTCTAGTGAATTTAGCTTCTCCAATTATACGATTGCGTAGAGATTCTTCTAATGGTGCTCCGGGGGTTCTTTCGATAACAACATTTGATCTCAAAATGCCTTTGTAACGGTATTGCCAGAAATTTGAAAGTGGTCCATTCTTTTTTGAGTTCATGTAGTGAGACATGTCATACCAGTCAGCTTGAGATTGATTGGTATTTCCCATCCAAAGGTCATCACTTGACATCTCGAATCCAACATAAGGAGCTTGTATTTGCCACCATCCATCAGAGAATAGAGATTGATAACAGCCCGTAACTTGTTTTAAACACTCCTCTTCTGTTTGGAAATATGTATCAAGATTCTCTTTACCTAAAATAGGTTGATCTAGAAAGTCAGAACAGCTTGTAGTAGAGCTAGCTACGATAGCAGCAGTGAATAGTAATTTATATATTTTTTTCATTGCGTTTTATTTTAGAAATTAACATTAACTCCTAGCAGGAATGTGCGAGGATTAGGATATCCTATGTTGTCAATACCTGATTCAAGAGCGCTACCCATAGATGCTCTCTCAGGATCCATTCCTGAATAGTTTGTAATTGTAAATAAATTTTGAGCAGATACAGAAACACGAACTCCAACTTGTTTGGTAATGTGTTTAGGTAGAGTGTATCCTAGTTGAAGCAACTTACATCGGAAATATGATCCATCTTCAACAAAAAATGAAGAAACTGTTCTGTAGTTTTGATTTACATCGGCTACCGTTAAACGTGGATATTTATTAGATGTACCTTCTCCATTCCATGCTTTGTTGAATGCATCAGCATAAACATTTTGACCATTCTCTCCAGAATAAAATCCTGCTTTAGCTGAATTATAGATATCATTACCTATAGTTCCATAGAAGTTGGCAGTTAAGTCGAAATCTTTGTAGAATGCTCTAAGATTCAAGCCTATCATTAGATCAGGGAATGCTGCTCCGATATATTTTTTATCGTTTTCATCTAATTTGCCATCTCCATTTAAGTCTTTAAAACGGATGTCGCCAGGTTCTGCCGATTCTTGGATGCGTTTCCCGTCTTTAGAGTGTGCATCTAGTTCTGCTTCATTCTGAAAAATACCATCAGCTATGTATCCATAGAATTGGCTAATTTCTTTTCCTGCATCATTTTTAATAATTGAGTTGTTGTAGAAGTTTCCACTCCATGCTATAACTCCGTCATTGAATTTGATTGCTTTATTTTTAACGCTCGAAAGGTTTAATCCAACTTCATATCTGAAATCTTGAATAGCATCTCTCCAGTTGAAAGAAAGTTCCCATCCACGAGCTTGCATGCTTCCTACGTTTGTCCACATCATTGCATCCCAGCTAGGATAACCAGAAACGTTAAGGTTTGGACTATTTACTAGCATATCGTGAGATTTTTTGCTGAACACATCAGCTGTTACTTCTAGGCGATTATTCAAGAAAGACATATCTATACCTAGGTTATAGTCTTCTACTACTTCCCATTTTAGATTCTTGTTTCCAATTCTACTAGGTGCTGTTCCAGTTACGCGATCTCCTCCTAATGTGTAATAAATATTGTCAATAAGATTCAAATACGCGCCTTTTTCGATGTTTTGGTTACCTACACGTCCCCATCCTAAGCGAAGCTTTAAATTGTCGAATGCATTTTGATCGCTCATAAAAGGTTCGTTTGTGATATTCCATGCTCCTGAAACGGATGGGAAATATGCATATTTATTTCCTGCTGGGAAGCGGGAAGAACCATCCGCACGCATAGTTGCTGTTAAGTAATAGCGTGAATCGAAATTATACATTACACGTCCAATGTATGATATAAGAGTATAGAACTCATCTGTTCCTTCCGCTGCAATTCTGGTAGAGCCTGCATTTGGATATTGTAGATCTGGGTGATTGCTAGCAATGTCTGTCGTCTCCGATCTGTTCCAGTAAATTGCATCTTTCTCCATAGTATAACCTCCCATCAGGTTAATGTTATGCTTTTCGTCGAAAGTCTTCATGTAGTTTACTGTATTGGTCCAAGCCCAGTTTACTCTAGTAGTTGATTTCCTTTCAGCGGATGCTT
The DNA here is from genome assembly GCF_900240225.1 of Dysgonomonas massiliensis. GTDB lineage: Bacteria > Bacteroidota > Bacteroidia > Bacteroidales > Dysgonomonadaceae > Dysgonomonas > Dysgonomonas massiliensis. The sequence goes on from NZ_OEPV01000009.1 coordinate 195,669, forward strand.
TATCATTCTTTTCGAGATCATGAATGAAAAATATTGGGGTAAATTTATTGTAAATTTCGTTTGAAACATTTACTCCGAATTGAGTGCGGAAAATCAAGCCTTTCAGAGGTTCAATATTTACATATGGATTCATTCCTAATGCATATTTGTTTGTGTATGCATTTTGGCGTGCTGCAGTTGCTACTGGGTTGTGCTCAAGGTTGTGATATGAACGTTCATAATTGTTGTAAGAATTTGTAGTAGACCATTCATCCTTAGAACGATATACGGGAGTTGTAGGATCCATTTTCATTGCTGCACCGAACAAGTTGGGTGTGTCTTCCCAATTTTCGTAGGCGGGGTTGAAATCCATTCCAAATTTTACGACAGGGCTGAACTTGTATTCAGTATTAAATCTACCTGTCAAGCGCTGCCAATATCCAGCATCGAATTGTGATTCTTGGCGGAAATAACCAACGCTACCGCTATATACGATTTGCTCCGAGCCCCCTTGGAAGCCAAAGTTGTAGTTGTGTTGAAGGGCATAGTCATTGACAGTTTTATCCCACCAATCTGTACCATCAGAGTTTTTCAACCCATTACCAGTTTTTGTTCCCCACGCATTTTCCCAACTTGAACCATCATTTTCAAATCTTGTTTTGAATACTTTTTCATAAACTTCTGCTCCTGCAATATTTGGTTTTTTCATTGTTTGAAAGCCTACAGACGAGCTGAACTGAAATGTTGGCTTCCCAACTTTCCCTTTTTTAGTTGAGATTAAAACAACGCCATTCGATCCACGAGTACCATAGATTGCAGCAGCAGATGCATCTTTCAATATCTCCATGCTTTCGATGTCGTGTTGGTTGATGTAGTTGATGTTGCTGCCTTCGGGTAGTGGAACACCATCTACTACGTATAGAGGGTCAGATCCATTTTGAGTAGTAACACCGCGGATGATAATACGAGGTACATCGCCAGGGCCTCCGGCAGAAGTAATCTGTACACCATTTGCCTTACCTTGTAGTGCATTAAGTGCGTTACCAGCTGACATGTCTTGTAGTTTTTCTCCTTTCACAGTCGTGATAGAGCTAGTAAGGTCACTTTTCTTAACTACTCCATAGCCGATTACTACTACGTCGTCAAGAGTTGTAGCTTTTTCTTTAAGTATAACATTTAGCTCTGTTTGTCCTTTTAGAGCAATTTCTTGTTGATCGAAACCAATCATAGATACTACGATTGTACTGTTCGACGGAACATTATTTAAAACGAAGTTCCCGTCTAGATCTGTAGAGGTTCCATTGGTAGTTCCTTTTACAGAAACTGAGACACCAATAAGAGGCTCTTTTAAATCATCAATAACCTGACCTGTCAGGGTTATTGAGTTTTGCGCCGACACAGTTGTTGTCAGCATCAAGAATAGTAGAAATAGATATTTTCTCATTTTCTCATTTGTTATATAAAACTTAATTTTAAGGATCATTTATTCTCTCATGTGTTTATTGTTGTTAACGCGAAGTGATGACATACTTGCGTTCTTGCTTAAGTGCTTCTGTATATTTTATACTTGTTTTATCTTAATTCTGGTATCAATTTGAATTTAGAATATGATAAGTGCATCATATTGGTTTATTACTTGTAATTGTGACTTTCTTGAATTCTCCTTGTTAGAACTATTCTTGGTATGTTTTGGTTTAGATTTATTTGCTTTTCTTTTGATATTATTGTGATTTTCTCTGACGCAAAATTAAGAGAATACATGTCTAGCCCTGATCATAAAATGTTCAAATGCGGGTGTTAAATCGGTCATGTGTGCTTTCTGTGTGCTTATGAAGGGTTTTTGGTGTTTGTTTAAGACTGCATCTTGGTTTTTTTATAGCTGAAAATTGCTGCCAGCTTTTATATACTGATAAAGTTTGATACGGATGATAAGTGTAATTAGCTTTTATGATGTAGATCAATTTTTATCTTTGGATTTGCTATTCCTTATTTTTGATCGGGATACTTAATTGTGTATTTGTGGAGGTAAGAAGATGATTGTTTTCGGGTATTAATAGGAGTATATAAGCAGTAATAAAAAAGTAAGCCTGACAATCTAACGATTATCAGGCTTTGGCGGTATGGACGGGACTCGAACCCGCGACCCCCTGCGTGACAGGCAGGTATTCTAACCAACTGAACTACCACACCAAACTTTTTGTTTGACTCCTATGAAAATTGGCGGTATGGACGGGACTCGAACCCGCGACCCCCTGCGTGACAGGCAGGTATTCTAACCAACTGAACTACCACACCGTTTTTCTGGAGTACGCACTTCCTCTGAAATGCGTTGCAAAAATAGAAACTTTATTCTGAAATACAAACAAATTGGCTGTGTTTTTTGCGTGCTTACTTATTTTTCTTGTAGCAAGCTTAAAATCAGTCATCTGAGAATACTCGTTTTTAGCGACTTAGCCGATCAATCTGCTTATCTTGCATTTTCGAGAAGAAAATCAACATGCAGATAGCGCCTATCATAGCGCAAAGCATATCCGACTGAGTATCCCATATGTATCCTTGCATACCGAGAAAATCTTCGGCTGAGCGTTCTACTAATAGTGCTCCCCACCATTCGATAAGCTCATAAAAGGCACTAATGGCAAGCGAAATGCATACAACAACGAAATTCAGCCAGCCTCGGCCATTGATCACTTTGAGTCTGACCAGTATCTCGCGAGAGATGAATGCGGGAACAAAGCCTTGGCAGAAATGGCCTACTTTGTCGTAGTTATTTCTTTGCCAATCGAAGATTTCGCTAATCCAATCGAACAATGGAACACGCGCATATGAATAATGAGCACCTACAAGTAAAACAATACATTCGACCAATATGAAGAAATAAGTAATGTCAGTGAATTTGAATCGCTTGAATGTTGCAACGAGTACAAGAACACCGACTAGACAGAGTCCAGCTTCGAGTAGCCATAGGGTTGGTTCGTATGAGTCGATCCCTGACCAAATGGCAACTACGGCAAATATCAATAATGCTAACCAGTACTTTGTGTTCTTCATTGGACGAGTGGGTTTGCTATTTATATGTATTGTATGAAATTACCTCTTCGCTAGTTTTGCGTTTCTTCGAACGAAGTGGTTGAGCTGGGTATCCGATAACTATATCCAAAACGATTCGTCTATTGTCAGGAACATTCAGTAGCTTCTTGATTTTCTTCTCTGCAAACCAACCCATGATGCAGCTGCCGAGTCCTTCAGCTTCGGCTGCCAGGCAAATATGTGTAGCTGCAATGCCAATATCCAGAAATGCGAAGTGTTTATCTTTGATTAAGCCACCGATGCCAGATGATAAGTTGACTTTTTCCTCTACTACTATGATATGAACCGGTGCTTGTTTCGTAAAATGATTCATGCCAAGTAGTTTGGCTGAAGCAGCATCGGCTACCTGATTTTTCAATTCGGGTTCGTCTATAACGATAAAATGCCAAGGCTGCGCATTGCAAGCTGATGGAGCCATGCGCGCAGCCTCGAGAATACGATTGATGATTTCTCGGTCGACATTGCGCTCGGTATCGAAAGCGCGAGTACTTTGTCGACGATTTACCAGTTCGTAAAAGTCTTTAGCGTTCATTATAATTGAGTTATACGGCTAATATATTTGCCGATTATATCGAATTCTATATTTACAACCGATCCTTTTTCTATTTGATGGAAGTTTGTAAAATCATGAGTGTAAGGAATGATAGCTACACGGAACGAGTTGTTTGTAGGTGTCACAACTGTCAGGCTCACACCATTTACTGTTACCGATCCTTTATCTACTGTCAGGTATCCTTTTTTCGCCATTTCACGGTCAAACTCGTATTCGAATGTATAGTACCAGCTTCCGTCAGCTTCCTGAACGTCTGTGCAAATGGCAGTCTGGTCGACATGGCCTTGTACAATATGTCCGTCAAGGCGACCATTCATAATCATACTTCTTTCAAGATTAACCTTGCTGCCAATCTCTAATAGCCCAAGATTTGAACGCTCTAGTGTTTCCTTTATAGCCGTTACGGTATATGTGTCATCTTTGATATCTACCACTGTCAGGCAAACACCATTATGAGCAACGCTCTGATCTATTTTTAGTTCGTTGGTGAACGAGCATTTCATTGTTATGTGCAGATTTTCTGCTTCTTTACGCAATGCAACTACCGGAGCTGCTTCTTCTACTATTCCTGAAAACATAATACGTCTATTTTTTAGTGGTTTATTTCGAAATACAAATTTACATAAAATATGCCATGATTTTAAATGAAAAAGTCTAGTCGTTGATTATCAATTCGTATTTTGTTAAAAAGTAACACTTGTATACACATTTACATCATTTTCCAAAAGTGGCACATTTCTGTAACTGTTTATTGTTTATTGACTACTATATAATCTCTTATAAAGATAAAGTATTAGGAAAAGAGTGGTCTTTATTCTCTATTTTGCTGTAAAACAATTATCTTTGTGGCTCGAAATTTTTGAAGGCTTGATTGTATGACAAAAAGAATATTCCTTTTATTATCTATTATTGCGTTATCGATAACAACTGCTTTTGCGCAATTTTCAGAGAAACAATGCTATTACGGAATCACTTTCGAGATTAGTAAAAATCAGAATTGGGGGTTTGGCGAATTGGTGATAACCGACGTTGAAGCAAACTCGCCCGCCGAACAGGCAGGAATTAAAATAGGTGATATCATCATGGAGATTAACGGGAAAGCCACATATCTCCGCGATAACCAGACTATTGCCAGCTGGCTGTTTGATGGATTACGTCCCGAGGTTACTTTTACGATTCGTAATATGGGAGCTTATTTTAAAGAATATCCCTTAATGCGTAGATGCATTGCTGTGAATTCGTTGAGCGAACAACAGTTATCTTCGCTGTTTTCGTTGTATAGCCTTGAGAATACTCATAACCGAACATTTACACTTCCAATAAGTGTTACTCCTACTAAGGATGTTAATTTCACTGATTACCACACATTCGATTTTTATCAGGGAGATAATACCAATCTGCCGCCAATAGATGGTTATATTGCAAATCTTCTAGCTTCCGAGCTTGAGGCTAAAGGTTTAAAACGCGATACGAAAGACCCCGATATGCTGATTCAAACATATTACTATTATTATCCGAATGCACGCTTTACCGGATTGGAATCGCTTGAAGGAACCGAATCTCGTTTGAAGAGATTTGATGTCGAGAAACAGAAAATGGTTTCATTGCCTATTTTCGATCATGCAAGAAAAGATATTGAAGCTAAAAGCCAGTTCGTTGTAGAATATGGTTTCAGCTTTTACGATCGTAAATACATCGACTCGACGCGTATAACTCAAATTTGGGATTGTTCGATCAAAGATTATCTGGGAGATAAGATGGAACTGGACGAATATGTTCGTATACATACACCTTTGATGTTGATGCAATTCCCTTATACTACAACAAAAAAAGAAAGTGCATATCAAGTACGCTTCAACAAATATAATTATACAGGGATGTATTTCGATGCAGATAACCTGACCACAGTTTCGGATGTAATTCCTAATTCGCCGGCCTATCGTGCAGGAATCCGTGCTGGACATGTAATTCGCCGAATCAATGGTATAGAATTTGCACATACAAAAGAAACATTAACAAAAGGTTACCAGCTATTTGTAGCAGATACAAAAAAATACAGAGACGAGTCGACTCGTTTTACAAACTCGGAAGGATATGAAGATTGTATGTTCTGGAATAAACCATACTATTCGGAAATAGCGAAAGCTTTTTCTAAAAAAGTTTATCAGGCACACTTCTCGTATCTATACAACTTCGAGCCTTATATTAATTCACGTAATGGTGGTACGTTAACCATCGAGACATGGGATGGTATGCAGAACCGACTTTTCAGTGTCACTCCTGAGGTTAAGCAGTCGGTTATATTAAGAACAATAGATAAACAATAAAATTAGATAGAAGAAAGGAGTGCTAAACTCCTTTTTTGTGAGGTAAAATTATGATTACAGTTTCAAATTTAGGTATTCAGTTTGGTAAAAGAGTGTTGTTTCAAGAAGTAAACTTGAAATTCTTGAATGGTAATTGCTATGGAATTATCGGAGCAAATGGTGCAGGAAAATCAACTTTCTTGAAAATTCTTAGTGGCGAGAAAGATGCTACACAAGGCGGTTTCTCACAAGGACATGGAGAGCGCTTATCAGTCTTGTCGCAAGACCACTTTGCTTTTGATGCTCAAACCGTAATGGATACTGTATTGCAAGGGCACTCTGTTCTTTGGGCGATCAAAGAAGAAAAAGATGCTCTTTATGCAAAAGAAGATTTCAGCGACGAAGACGGAATCCGTGCTTCGGAATTGGAAGAAAAGTTTGCTGAACTTGAAGGTTGGAATGCCGAAAGTGATGCTGCAAACTTATTGAGCGGACTAGGTATATCGGAAGATTATCATTATCAAATGATGGGCGATATGAGTGGTAAGCAAAAGGTAAGAATCCTGCTTGCTCGTGCATTGTTTGGTAATCCAGACAACTTGCTTCTGGATGAGCCTACCAACGACTTGGATATCGATACAGTTATGTGGCTTGAGAACTACTTGGCTAACAACTGCGAAAATACAACGGTATTGGTTGTTTCCCACGACCGTCACTTCCTTGACTCGGTATGTACACACACTGTAGATATCGACTTCGGTAAAGTATCGATGTTTGCAGGTAACTACAGTTTCTGGTACGAATCGAGCCAATTGGCACTTCGTCAACAACAAAATCAGAATAAGAAAGCTGAGGAGAAGAAGAAAGAACTTGAAGAGTTTATTCGTCGATTCAGTGCTAACGTTGCTAAGTCGAAACAAACGACTAGTCGTAAGAAGATGTTGGAGAAACTTAATATCGAAGAAATTAAACCATCTTCACGTCGCTATCCGGGAATTATTTTCTCGCCTGATCGCGAGCCGGGGAACAAGATACTTGAGGTTAACGACCTTGCTGCATCAATCGAAGGTACAACCTTATTCAAGAATGTAAGCTTCAATGTAGAAAAAGACGATAAGATTGTATTCTTGTCGAAAGATCCTCGTGCAATGACAGCTTTCTTCGAGATAATCAATGATCTTGAAAAAGCAGATGCCGGAACATTCAGTTGGGGACAAACAATAACAACTGCTTATCTGCCACTTGATAATAGTGATTTCTTCAAAGATGATATCAATCTTATCGATTGGTTGTCTCAGTTCTCGGACGATACGAGCGAAATTTATATTAAAGGTTTCCTTGGTCGTATGTTGTTCTCTGGAGAAGAAGTTCTTAAAAGCTCGAAAGTGCTTTCAGGGGGTGAAAAGATGCGCTGTATGATTGCTCGTATGATGTTGAAAAGTGCAAACTGCTACGTACTTGATTCACCGACAAACCACTTGGACTTGGAATCTATTCAGGCATTCAATAATACATTGACTCAATTCAAAGGAAATGTTTTGATGTCTTCGCATGACCACGAATTTATCAATACGGTTTGTAATCGTGTAATCGAATTGACTCCAAACGGAACGATAGATAAAATCATGAGCTACGATGATTATATAACTTCGGATGATATCAAAGCACTTCGCGAGAAGATGTATAAATAATCTACTGATTAGTTAGAATAAGTAAAGGGTGACACGTGGTGTTGCCCTTTATTCTTATAAATATTATGCAGTTCCATTCGTTCCGAAGTCGAATAAAATCTCTTTTGTGAGGTTAACTTTTACTTTCCAGTAATAGGTGCCTCCATCAAGGATATGATAGTATTCTGTTTTCCAGCTTTCATCTTCCTGCTCGTTGTAAAATGTTCTATTGATAAATCTGGCAAATCGGCTCTCGTTAGGCCAAAAACAGTTGATGAAGACAATCTTATCACCATTCGAATTTATATATCCGAAATATTGCCTTATATACTTAGAAAGTTTTTCGTGAATTATTGGATGATCGGGGTAATAAGCATTTTTGCTTATTTCTTTAATGCCTTTTCTTAATATTTTTTCAGCTGAATTTATGTCGGACAAAGTCAAAGTTGTTTGTTCCTTTATGTCTGTTATCCAGTTATAACGAAAAGGCATATCATTGTAATCCACGGGGAATATTACACCAATGTAACCTCTTCCTTTTACAATGATGTTTGTATGCACAGCATCTTCAGATATATATGATATTTCAGAGGTTTTTTGAGTAGAACATGCTATACACAAAAGAATCAATATTAAATAACTAAATAATTGTTTTTGTGTTTTCATAAGTATTTAAGTCTTTATTGTGAGGTCTAGGTATTTGGATAAATGTAAGATAAATATCCTATTTTAATCCTCAATTTTTTGTTTCGAAGATTTCGATATATTTATTCAGATTTTTAACATCTTCTTCTGAGATAATCCCTTCTTGTTGGAAGGGTACAATTGTATCTATTACATAATCGTATTCCTGTTGATTATTTATTTTTTTTCGCTTAAGAATTTTTTCCATCTTATTTACTCTAATAAATGGTAATCCCGCTTCTTTAATTTCTTTCCAAAATAAATTTACATAATTACCATGTCCTTCTTGAAATGGTGTAAAAATATCTTCATTTAAATATTTTAAACTAGCGATATTTTTATATTGTGGCTCAGGATTAATAATTCTATTTTTTGTTTCTAAATAGAAATCTTTCAAATGTTGAATGTCTGCATTACTCCATGATTCAGGAGCATAGTTCTCAAATATAAAAATTGCTATATCAACTGCTTTAGCCAAATATTGAGCCTCTTCAGCGTAATTTTGTTTTTTCATAATGAGTGATTATTTATAAAGCAAGAAAATGCAAAACTGCTTTGCCATATCGGGGATTGCTTTTTTCCACTCTTTGATAGTCTTGGTTTTTATCGATTCATCTTCGCAAGTAATATTCATCGCAATACAAAGCTTTGTTGTAGGTGAACAAGCTGAAACTAATTCTTCGACTAGTTTATTGTTCCGATATGGAGTTTCAATGAAAATCTGTGTCTGATTTTCGTGAGCGATACGTTGCTCCATTTGTTTGATTTTTCGAGAACGCTCCGAAGCATCAATCGGTAAGTATCCGTTGAATGCGAAGTTCTGCCCGTTGAATCCAGATGCCATCAACGAAAGCAGAATAGATGACGGACCAATCAGAGGAACTACTGTATAACCTTTGCGTTGAGCTATCGCTACAATATCTTTGCCCGGATCGGCAATTGCAGGACAACCCGATTCTGAAATAATACCTACGCTTTCGCCTTTCTCTATCGGAGTCAGATATTTCTCTATCTGATTCATATCGGTATGTTTATTCAACTCGTAAAAAGTCAAGTCGTCAATATTGATCGAAGATTCAACTTTCTTCAAGAAGCGTCTTGCAGAGCGCACGTTCTCGACGATAAAATGTTTTATTTCTAATATTACCTCCTTGTTATATGATGGTAATACTCGTTCGATACTTGTTTCTCCTAATGTAACGGGAATTAAAAATACAGACGCTTGCATATAGCTTCTTATTTAGATGAATAATTTGTACAAAAATAGGTATTTTTGCGCTAAAATATGCAGATATGAATCTACCTTCTGACTTTATCGATCGTATGCGTCCTATTATCGGGGACGAGTGGAGTAACTTCGAACAAGCTTTGTTGTCCGATTCGCCCGTGAGTATCAGGCTGAATTGTGTTAAAGCGAAAGGCTTTGATATCCCTTTGACGGACCGTGTTCCTTGGTGCGATAATGCATATTATTTGGCAGAACGTCCGCAATTCACTTTCGATCCGTTGTTTCATGCCGGATGCTATTATGTGCAAGAGGCATCTTCGATGTTTGTTGCTCGTGCTTTGTCTCAATATCTGGAGGAAGGCGTGCGCGTACTTGATCTTTGTGCTGCACCTGGAGGTAAGTCTACTACAGTAGCCGATCTTTTGGATGATGACAGTTTACTTGTTACAAACGAAGTAATTCGTTCTCGTGCGAATATCTTGGCCGAGAATATGGCTAAGTGGGGGCGATCGAATGTAGTCGTAACGAATAACGATCCTGCTGATTTCGGCAAATTGAATCATTTCTTTGATGCGATATTGGTAGATGCACCATGTTCGGGCGAAGGAATGTTTCGTAAAGATGCAGGTGCTATTAATGAATGGTCGGTAGATAATGTGAAGATTTGTACGCAGCGTCAACAGCGAATCGTTGCCGATGTATGGAATAGTCTGAAGCCCGGAGGGTTGTTGATATACAGCACCTGTACATACAATCTAGAGGAAGACGAAGAAAATGTGCAATGGATTCAAGAGACGCTTGGTGCAGAAGTCTTATCGGTCGATATTTCTGCCGATTGGCAGATTCAAGGGGCTTTGAAATATGATAATCCAGTATATCGTTTTATGCCGCATCGTACTCGTGGGGAAGGCTTCTTTTTAGCCGTGTTGCGTAAAGATGAAGATGATATTCGTCCACTGAAACCCAAAAAAGATAAGAAGCAGAACAGAAAGCTAGATCTGTCTAAAAACTACAAATCCTATATTCAAAATTCGGAAGCTTATAATTTCGTAGCCAAAGGAGATAGCTGGTCGGCTTATCCGAAGCACTTGTCGGAAGATATGAATTTGCTGACTGTAGAGTTGAATGTCTTGTCGGCAGGCATCTTTGTAGGAGAGACTAAAGGAAAGGATTTTATCCCGTCCCAAGCATTGGCTCTATCTAACGAGTTGAATCAATCGGCATTCGAAACTCTAGATATTGACTGGCCTACAGCAATAGCTTATCTTCGCCGTGAACCTTTGCAGTTGCCGCCCGAGATAAGCAAAGGTTATGTACTCCTTATATATAAAGGTGTAGCTTTGGGATTCGTAAAGAATATTGGTAATCGTGCCAATAACCTTTATCCGCAAGAGTGGCGAATAAGATCGGCTAATATTCCAGAATCTGAGGTCAGAGTTTTATAATTCCGATTTTAGGTGGCATTGCCAATAATAGTAACGTCTCTTTTCGCCGTCGTCCATCACGAAATCATAATGTTCCTTTCGGGGGACATCTAGTGAAAATTTGATTTCGTTCTTAAAATACGGAGTATTATAAACGAAGGTGTGATATTCCCCATTTTCACCGCAGACATCAATTCCTTGGGGAAGTGATGCGATAAAGGAACGATCAAGGTCTCGTCCAGTAAAAGTCTCGTCCAGTTTTTCGGCCTGAGTAACTATTATCTTAGTCTTTATACCCGAATCAAGGAAATCTTCTATTATTTCCTCAGATGTTTTATCCCAAAGAGGTTCTACAACTTCTATGCCGTGTGGATTTAGCTGTTTTTCTCTGTATGAACGAACATCATGCAGATAGATATCTCCGAAGATAAAGTGATTCACGCCGAAAGTTTTGAAGTGTTCGGTTGATTGTATCATCGCATCATTATATCCACTGATGTCTTTTTCGGGTAACATTACTCGATAGAGTGGCAATCCAATGCTATCGGCTTGCGCTTGAAGTAGATCGTCAGGAATGGCATGCATTGATGATGTTCCCGAGTTTTTATTGATAGTCGTCAGTAAAGATACAACTTCGTATTCATCGTTTTGTAGTACTTTATATAAAGCAAGAGCGGAGTCTTTGCCTCCGCTCCAGTTGAATACAGCTTTTTTTCTAGCCATTGTATTATTTTAGTTTAGCCAATGTTTCTTTGATTCGGCGGAATGCTTCGATGATATTTTCATCCGAAGTAGCATACGAGAAACGAATCGTTTCAGGGCTTCCGAAAGCAGCACCTCCAACACTTGCCACGTGCCCTTCTTCCAGTAAGAACATTGCCAAGTCTCCCGAGTTGTTTATTGTACGTCCATTATATGATTTTCCGTAGTAAGAAGTACACTCAGGGAAAAGGTAGAATGCTCCGCCCGGGTTGTTTACTTTGAATCCAGGTATTTCTGATGCTAATTTTACTGTCAAGTCGCGACGACGCTCGAATGCCTGACGCATTTCTTCAAGACATTCTTGCGGACCAGTATATGCAGCTTCTGCCGCTTTCTGAGCGATAGATGAAGGTGCAGATGTATACTGACCTTGCAATTTGTTACAAGCGTCTGTTATCCATTGTGGAGCAGCCATCCATCCTAGACGGTAACCGGTCATAGCATATGCCTTAGATACTCCGTTGATGATAATCACGCGGTCGCGTACATTTTCAAACTGGGCAATACTTTCGTGTTTACCAACATAGTTGATGTGTTCGTATATTTCGTCCGAGATGATAAATATATTTGGATATTTAGCTAAAACATCAGCTAAGCCTTTCAGCTCTTCTTTAGTATATATGCTTCCACTTGGATTAGAAGGTGAACAAAGCATGATTGCTTTTGTCTTTGGAGTAATAGTTGCTTCAAGTTGAGCCGGTGTAATTTTGAAATCTTGTCCGATTCCTGCATCAACCGCCACGGGTATACCTTCGGCTAGTTTTACCATTTCTACATAACTAACCCACGATGGAGTAGGGATGATCACTTCGTCTCCGGCATTGACTGTACATAATACTGCATTACATACCGATTGCTTTGCTCCATTGGAACAAGTGATTTGTGATGGCTTAAAATCGAGACCGTTTTCATTTTTCAACTTTTCGCAGATGGCCTTGCGTAATGAAAGGTATCCGGCAACGGGTGTATAGAATGAGAAGTTGTCATCAATAGCCTTTTTTGCTGCTTCTTTCACGTGTGTTGGTGTAAAGAAATCGGGTTCGCCGACACTTAGATTGATAACATCAACTCCCTGAGCTTTTAGCTCGTTACTTTTCTGCGACATAGCCAGCGTTTCCGATTCGGCAAGATTGGCTATACGGTCAGAGATTTTTAGCATAGCGTTAAATTTTTATAAGTTATAAGATTTAATAAGATCGCTTCTGTACTAAACAAAGATAGCAAAACAATGCGGAAGCCGCTTCGTTTTGCTATCGTAAATTTATCAGGTTTTCAGATATTATCTTCTGTCGCCAAAAATGCGAAGTAAGAATAAGAACATATTCAAGAAATCAAGATATAGGCTAAGAGCTCCCATCAGAGCAATCTTTTGTGTTGTGTCGTTGATTTCATATCCGTGTGCTTGTAACTGACGTTTGATTTTTTGAGCATCATATGCAGTTAAGCCTACAAATATTAATACTCCAGCATAAGATACGATCCAGTATAATGTGTCATTCGCCCAAAAGATGTTTACTACTGAAGCAATGATCAAACCAACCAATGCCATCATTAGGATGCCTCCCAGTTTAGATAGATCTACTTTTGTGAAAGTCCCTATCAGTGCCATTGTGCCGAAGGTTCCGGCTGTAATTCCGAATACCATTGCAATCGATGCTCCGGTATAAGCTAAAAATATAACCGATAATGTTAGCCCTACAAGTATAGAATATACTATAAATAGCGAGGTTGCAGTAGCAAATGATATTTTGTTTATTCTGGCAGATAAATACCACACTAGTGCGAGTGGCGCAAATAATACAACGTAAAAGAATATTTTGTTGCTAAATACAATGTTCAATAGTGCAGGTGTTACAGCTACTGTATACGCTGTTGCAGCTGTTATGACCATTGCCAGTGTCATCCACAAATATACATTTCTGAATAGCGTGCGATATGCTGTTGTTCCTACAGCTGCATCAATAGGCGTTTGTACCGATTGTTGTGTGTAACCTTCTCTTCTTTCTAATTCCATATTTTAAGAGTTTAAATGTTTATGTATTGTGTAAATTGTGTCCCATACGATCTTTCTTCGTTTTCATATAGAACGAGTTGTATTTGTTTGGAGTAACTTCGATCGGAACGTTTTCTACAACTTCCAATCCGAAAGATTCCAAACCTATACGTTTGATAGGGTTATTTGTCATCAGACGCATCTTGTTGATGTTCAATTCTCGTAGGATTGAAGCTCCTACGCCATAATCACGCTCATCGGCGCGATAACCTAAATGAAGATTTGCTTCTACCGTATCGTATCCGTTCTCTTGGAGTTTGTAAGCTTCCATCTTTGCCATCAGACCAATTCCTCGGCCTTCTTGGTTCAAGTAGATGATAGCTCCTTTACCTTCTTGTTGTACCATTTCCATTGCTTTGTGAAGCTGTTCGCCACATTCGCAACGCATCGAACCAAATATGTCGCCTGTTGCACAAGACGAGTGTACACGAACAAGGATTGGTTCATCTTTTTTCCATTCTCCTTTAATAAGAGCAATGTGTTCCAGACCGTTCGATTTTTGGCGGAAAGGGATGAGGTGGAATTCGCCATATGCTGTAGGCATTTTTACCTCAGTGCCTTTTTCGATCAATGATTCTCTTTCGAGTCGATATTTAACAAGGTCGGCTATTGATATGATTTTGAGATCGTGTTCTTTTGCGAAAACCATCAATTCGGGCAAACGGGCCATTTCGCCATCTTCTTTTTTTATCTCTATAAGTGATGCTGCAGGATATAATCCAGCCAAACGAGCTAGATCTACAGACGCTTCGGTGTGTCCTATGCGGCTTAATACTCCTTTTTCGCGAGCTCGTAGTGGAAATACGTGTCCAGGACGGCCAAAGTCTTCAGGTTTGGTGTCTTTATTTGCAAAAGCTACAATTGTGGCAGCTCTGTCATGAGCAGATATTCCGGTCGTGCAACCATTAGTCAGCAAATCGACAGAAACAGTGAAAGGTGTTGCGTGCGTAGATGTGTTATTCGTAACCATCATTGGCAGATCCAACTCTTCGCAACGTTCGGGAGTTATTGGTACGCAGATTAATCCACGGGCGTATTTTTCCATGAAGTTTACCTTTTCGGCTGTCATCATTTCAGCTGCAATAACCAGGTCTCCTTCGTTTTCACGGTCTTCGTCATCTACAACTATAACAAAGTTGCCTTTCTTGATTTCGTCAATAGCTTCTTCTATTGAATTTAGCTTAATATCCATTTCTTTATAGGTTTATTCCGATACTATAATAGGCTCGGTTCTGTTGATGTCTTTCTCCATTTGCTTCTTTATGAAAAAGTACATTATTGGGAACAAAAAGAATGCCAAGACTACAACAATGGTGTGATATGATTTTTTTTTCTTTGGGTGCGATGCGTTGTAAAAATTTGTATAATATGTCAGTGTTCGTAGGAACATTACAAAATACGCAATTCCTGCAATATAAACTAATGTGTCGGCTTTTGTTTTTTGTCCGATAATGATGCAAATTAATGCTACAATATACGCAATTCCAGTCCATAGGGCACTAGAGTTAAACAAACCAGCCTTCGATTCTTTGACAGATCTGTCTTGCTGTTCAATCATCTGATCCAGACTCGCTCCTTTATCTTTCAATATAGCTAAGGCTAGTAATCTGGCTTTTTGCTCTTGTTCATCAGTAGCTTTAGTCAGTACGGCTTCTTTTAGCTTATCTATATCCATTTTATTCATTCTTTCTATCAGATCAGGATCTGCTCCAAGTTGAGCAACTGTTGGTATCTGCTGAAGGATATGATTCTTTTCTTCTATAGAAACCTTCAATGCCGGTTTGATGCGCAATATCTTATAGAAGTATTTGTTGTATGCTTCTACATTGAATAATGCTGAATCGTTCATAGCTTTGTAGGTAAGGAATACTCCCAAAGGAAATAGAACCATAGAACTGAACCACATTCCTATTGGGATCAGCCATATTCCATCGCGAGCCATTTTTATGCCCATTGTATCCAGTATATAATATATAATGAATAGAATTACAGAAATAATAACGGGCATTCCCAGTCCTCCTTTTCGGATGATTGCACCGAGGGGAGCACCGATAAAGAAGAATATCAAGCAAGCGAATGACAGAGTGAACTTCTGATGTGCTAGAAGTTTATAGTGCCGGACTTGTTGCTGATATGTATTTTTAGTATATGACTGGATAAGAAATGCGCTGGCATTATTCTCTTCTCCACTCGAGGCTCTTTCGAAAACAGAAAGAGTGGTTGTTCGAGGTAATGAGTTAAGCAGTGAATCAAAATCTAGTTTTGCAATCTCTTTTTGAGTCTTATTCACTTGTGCTGAGGCTGTATCCTGAGTTGTAAAGTGTCTCAGATATGAATGCTTCATCGTTTTTCGATCGACAACATTCATACTATCTAGTAAGTTCTGTACCGAATCTCTCGAAAAATGAAGTTTGCTCAGATTCATGGCGATACCAGATCCCTCCATAGATGATTCGTCTAGGCGATTGAAGTTGGTGTCGAACTTGATAATTATATTTTTTTGCTTGAAATTTTCGCGGCTATATGGAACAAATTGATTGCTTCTAGATTTGTAGGTGTTGCTGTTGTCTATATCAGCTTCGCGAAAGCTAGAGAAGCGTTGTCCGCTGTATAAGTTGAGAAGAAGAAAGTCTTTTGTTTCGGCAACACTCATCTTAGCCGAATCGCAGACGAAAACCATCATATCATTGAATCCCTCTGCTGTGTTATATATCATTACATCATAAAGCATTCGGGTTTCTTTGTTCTTTTTCTTTACGTATATACTATAGTTCTCAATCCCATTATAGAATGACCCTTCTGGTATGTCCAGTTCAGGAGACTTCTGTTTGATGGATGTTAATAGCGTTTTCTGTTTGACTGCAATGCGGGGCATAGCTTCGTTTTGGAAAAAGAAAGCTCCTATAGAGATAATGGATACCAATATGATAAGTGGACTCATGGCTTTCAGTAGCGACACTCCGGATGCTTTGATGGCTAACAATTCCAAGCGTTCGCCCATATTGCCGAAAGTCATTAATGATCCTAACAAGATGGCTAGAGGTAATGCCATGGGGATGAGGTAGAGCGCAGAATAGAAGAACAGTTCTCCTAAGACTACGGTATCAAGCCCTTTTCCTACCATGTCTTCGACATACTTCCAGAGGAATTGCATCAATACTATAAATAAGCATATTCCGAAAGTCATGGAGAATATCGGTACAAATGCTTCGAGTATAAATCTATAAAGTCGTTTTATATGGAACATTTACGTTTTAAATTCTATAGAAACGCTACAAAAATACGAAAAAGAACTATCCCTAGATATATATGTCATGTGAATTATTGAATTTTATGGATTAGATGTGTTTTATCGGCTCTTTGTTTTTGTTTGATTTCTTAGATGAAATGGGCATGTTCTGCTTTGAGGTTGGTTTTCTCTAAAAAAGTTTGATTTTTTTTGATGTTGTAATGTGTTGTTTTTTAGTTGCTTGTTTTGTTTTGGATTAATATTCTTCAAAAAAAGTGCAATGAAAGTTTGGAGGGGAATAAAAAGTTCGTATCTTTGCATCCGCTAAACGGGAAAGCCCTGACAGCAACGCCAGAGCGCTGGCCGGTTTAGCAAATGAAAGCGTTCATTGACATGATGATAACATAAAGTATAAGTAGAGCAATCGAGTTGCTTGACTTTCGGGTTAAGTGACGAAAAGAATAAAAAAAGTAGATAAGGGCACATGGTGGATGCCTTGGCTCTCA
>NZ_OEPV01000008.1 GCF_900240225.1 Dysgonomonas massiliensis
CCAATCTGATTGCCGGATTATTAGCATATAGTTTCTTACCGAAAAAGCCTTCGATTAGGGTAGATATAATAGAAGATAGCCAATTGACTATCTTCTAAAATCATTTTCTTATATCGAACTCACGTTAGGTTAAGAAAGTTGAAGCTAAAAAGTAACACTTGTGTACAACTTTTCATCATTTCCCGAATCGCATCCTTATATTCTACGAAAGCCTTATCCATAAAACAATATAGATAAAATTGCTCTAAAAACATCGCTGTATTTGATGTGTCCGTAGATTACCTTATCGGAGAGGGTGCAAACGCATCATATGATAAAGAGATGGTAAAAGCCTAATTCTACATTAATATGTTGCTTTAACAGACATATTGTATAAAATACTCACGTTTATTAAGGTTCTACATTATAGGCCATGCGAAACTTTCATTATTCTTGCATCTTTTTGATTGATTTCAATATATGCAGTCCCTCCAACGACTATTTTTCCTGGATTAGATTCTAAAGTTCCTTCTACAATCCATACACCTTTTTCAAGTTTCACTCGATAGGGCTTCTGCATATATATATCTTTCCCAAAAATTGGCAACCAAACAGCTTCAGCAATTTTCTCAGCCGTACTCTCATTAGGGACAAATCCATTTGGAGGATAATGACTAGAATTATAACTCTTACAAGATGTAAATAGTACTATTAATAAAATTATTTTTATAATATTTTTCATAAAACTTTTTTAACTTTATTTATCTTCTATCTTATCATATTTATCAACTCCCCAAGGATCATTATATTTCGGATTTGTGTTTTTAGCATCATGCTTACCTTTTCGCTCTTTCACTGGAGATTTAGGATCACTAGGTAGATCCTCTGTATTCTCAATTTCCTCTGGAACTTTTCTGTTTACATCCCATTTTTTTAATTTTCCTGTTGGGGTTACTAAATAATTATCAACCTCTAAGGCTTTTGAAGCATCTTTATCTGTCCGTGAGAAATTTTCGGTATCATAGAATGCATCAAATTCACCATGAGAATGCACGATCCCTTCTAAACTAGTACTTTCTGGAATATCATTAGAAGGAACTTCAGCCTTAGTTCGCCAACCAATATTAGCAACATTGTACGAATATATTTTCTCTCCATTTTCTGATTTCGTACTATAAATAACAGATGCAAATTCTCTATTCCTAACAATCGACGTTCCATTATAGTATTTAGCAAAGTCTTTAGCTGCTGCTTCTGGTGTCTTAAATGGATCTCCAGGATCTCTTCCATCTTTATCTATCCACCTAAGAGGGTTATTTAGACAGTACACATACGGGCTAATTGAGTAATACTTTTCCGCCAGTGGATCTATCGTCGTAAACCTGCCAATAGCAGCATCGTAGTGACGTGCCGAATAATCGTACATATTCAGGCCGTGCATCTTGTCAAGCTCCTTGCCATTGTATTTGTAGGGTTGTTCTCCTTGATTCTCACTCCCTGCAAATGCTGAGCCGAAAGGATAATAATGCGTTTTTTGTATAGCTATCCCACTCTGATCGGCTACAACCCTATTATTACCCAAATGATCCGTCAGATAGAAATAATATTTCTTAACCATTGCATCGTAGTAACCACCATCTACCAAAATACGTTTCAAAAAACCGTCTTCGTAGATCTTATTGCCTACATAGTCTGTCGTTTTAGGATCATTGTTGACCGCATTATAAGCTACTACCGAATTTACAGGGGAATTGCGTGTTTCTACAACTGTTTTATGTATTGTTTGTAATTTCTGACCTGATGCTGAATACAAGTACTCAATGCTACCCTTGCCATCTATCGCTATAGACTGAGGTAAATTTAAGGAATTATATTTAATACTACTAATTCCTTTGTTTAAATCTTTGGTCATTGCTCCGTTGCTGTTGTAGGTGTATTCGACTTTTGTCTTGGTTGCATCTTTGGAATAATCTTGGAAGTGTTCATTTTCAGCAATGACAGAACCCTTGCCTTGGTTATGAATATTCTTAAGTTGGTTCCCGTTATAACTGAGAAGTAGATTGTCAACATCAGTATAATTGTTGGTACTTGTTAATCCTCTTTGTACAAATGATGTAATATTACCATGTTTATCATAGTTATATGATGTATTGAATGAGCCTCCTGATATTACCCCATTGTATGCAGAGTGTGTCAAACGCGAGAGAGCATCGTATTTAAAACGGTTACTTCTTTTGCTTTCGCCTTGAACTTGCCATTCCATACCCGATATATTACCATTATATTGTGGCACATAATCCGAATAGCTATGAGTAGCTACCTTATCATTATAATACAACGTCTGATTGAACAAAGGGCTACTGATCGACTTAGTCCACGATCGTACATTATACGAATAATTTGTCTTCAAATTAGCATGAGTATGTTTTTGGTTCGATTTCAAGCGTCCCAATTCATCATATTCGTTTTTTGCTAATATGGTTACAGTTCCACTATTTAACTGATGGGTTGTAGTCAACAATCTGCCTGCATGGTCGTAAGTGTATTTGTATATTTCGGTCTGGGTAGTCTTACCTGTTGCCGAATGTACTGTTTTCATTTGCGTTGGATTACCAACGAAGTCGTAAGCGATGTACTCCTTGTCAACTCCCCCTAAGTGATTGGTCGATTTGGTCTGAATCACACGTCCACGATTGTCGTAATACATAGCAGTAGCTATCTCACCTTTTCTTGTATTCTCGCTTTTACCATTCGAATCAATATTCTTTACTCTCGTGGCTACAAGTAAGCCCTTAGAATTTGTATGCTGAACCCCATAACCCGACTCGGTATTATATGCTAATAACTCTTTATAATTGGTATGTGTTCCTAAATTTAAAAGATTATTTACATCATCATAATAATTTACAAGTAATACATCTGAGTTTGCATTTTCTAAATCTGTTGTTTTAAGTGTATTCCATGAGTAGCCATACGAACCAGCACCTGCCTCTTCCTTAAATACAACATCTTTATATTTTGCTTGCAGATTTGCATGGCTAATATCTGTTTTGTATATACCTGAAATAATCAATCGTCCAAAAGCATCGTATTTATTAAATGTCCATTCCGACTTAGTTCCCGTTTTTCGAGTTCTTTGCTCCCCATCTTGGCTGAATATAAGTTGATCTGCCTTGTCATATACATAATAAATAGGATCTGCTCCTGGTAGTTTTTTATAGATACAGCGATTACGATTATCGTATTTATACAAATATGCATAATTAATCCTTGCATTACTATTCATGTTCAGCTGAGACTTATCATTATATATCAGATCGCTGGCCATAGGAGGAAAAACGGCAGCAAGATTACCGAAATCATCATATACATAATAAGTATCCAACAATTGCGATCCGTTAATCTGCCTAGTAAGAACGACCTGTCCCAGTTTATCTTTAAATTCATACGAAGTATTATCGTTTTCATCTTTCATTCTGGTTACATACAGCTCTCCTGCTGCATAGTTCTTCGTATAGCTAAAGGTTAATGTTCCCGAGTGCTGAATTAGAGCACAAACTAAGGAGTCCGCTACGGCTAATGATAGTGTCGATTTTGCTTTATTGGTTAAATATCCAGTTTTGACAGATTTCCCATTATTGTGCCAGTTCTGTCCCGGACCGTATTGTTCCAGTACACGATTTAATGGCGACGCCTCATATACAGGTTTAGAGAATGGTGACTGATCTCCTGCATTTTGTGTTTTAGCATTTGTTTTTACTGAGACTGGATCTGTATATACTCCATTACCTACCCCATACCCCGGAAGCCAGACATTGGATTCTCTGCCAAACTCATCGTATTCCTGCATGATTGCAAGATCTTTTTTACCGGGTGTAATTCCAACCTGAACTGTTTGATTCGGTCGTCCTAAGCCATCGAAGTATTGGACCTGATCCATGCGTTTCGTTGTATCTGTACTCATATAGGTACGAGTACGAATATAGTTCTGATCTTTCGACTGACCATAGCTACAGATAGCGATAAACAATAGAAGCGATATTATTATATATAGTTTTCTCATAGTGATAATCTTTACTTATTCCTATAGTTATATTCATAAGATTCAACAATTTTCTGATCTGTATCCTTTGTTTCTTTTAGACGATTGAATTCATCATAATCGTAATACATGGTTTTTCCTGACGGGTCGGTCATAGAGGTTATACCAACTAAAGGTTTATAGGTATAGCCGGTTACCATTGCATTCTTGAGAGAGGTATGTTCACGTAGTAGTTTAAATTTTGAGAGTAGTTCTGTATCTGTATAATCCTTTTGTGATAAGGCTTCTATACTGATACCAAATACACCACTGACTGCTGTCGATACCTGATCATAGGTCGCATTCTTTATCTCTACGATAGGATATTGACTTCCGTAGGACCATAGATATATAGTTGATAACTGATTTTTATCTGTGTATTTCAATATATTGCCTCTTTCGTCATATTTATCAAAAAATATATCAGTTATGTAATTATTATCACCAGAATAAGAACTCTTTACACTCTTTAATGAGATTTTGTTATTATCATTAACATATTCATATTTCAATAGTTTATTACTATTATTATTGGTTATAGAATGTATTATTATTGAAGATATCATGTTTTTATCTAACATATCTTTATATATTTTGTCCTCAAAATTATAAGGGTACTTATATGCCTTTATAAGTTTGCTATTTTGGGTATGACTTATTGACTCTTGGATTAAATTATAATAAGGACCATTGTCATAATTGAAACTAGTAATTGATTGAGTACTGTCATTCTTCGAAATAAGATCAGTTGTGATAATTTCAGATTTCTTTACCAATTTAATGTAGTTTTCATACCTATATACAGTTATATTATCCGCTTTTTTAGGAAATTTACTCGTACTTGGATCATCTAAAAGTCTTGAATCTGTATCAGATATAAGATGGCTCAAAAGAGAGTCTTCTCTTAAAATTGCATATCTATATTCTTTTTTTTGTATAGGAGTATAAGTGGAATTATCTGCCAAATATTTATAAACAACTTCTTCGTTTTTTAATCCATAATATGCCTCGGCTGAATTTGAATAAGGTTGTATATTATTATTTATATATCCACATATTATACGCCCTGGACTATCCTCGATTTTAAAATATTTTCGAGTAATTGCTCCATTATTTATTCCATTAGTTTCCAGTATTTCTGTGATGCTTGTATAATATGGCTCTTGCCTTTGACTACCAATATACATATTGTTTAGAGGTGATGAACTAATCGTATATACCGGCAATATATCCCCCTCATACTGAGGGAAACTAGTTATCCCCAACGTTACATGAAAATATCGAGATGCACTAAAATAAACAGGTTCTCTGAGAGCGATCAATGATGTTTTCTGTAAAGACCTATTTTCGATAGTATTATATATGAATTTTCGTTTGTTAGATATCTTACTTTCTGTGTAATCTGTGATATCTTTAACTCTCACTCCTCCTGCAAATTCAAGTTTTTCTTCTGATTCAATATGAGGATTATACTTTATTGATACTCTCGCTGAAGCATCTTTTCTTTCTGATTGAGTATACATAATAATAGAATACTTATTCCCTTGTTCTAATTCGAATATTTTCTCTGGATAAGTTATATTCTTCCGACTAATTGGATAGAGAGCATCATATATAACTTTTCTGTTGGTTAAGTTTTGAACTCGAATATTTAAATCACTAATCCCTGCAGGCTGTTCTATTTCAGAGGATGGTGTATCAAAACTAGCATATGTTAACACATTTAAGATAAGACTATCAGAATCATTAGCTACAAACTCAAAAGTAGTTGTCTCTCCATATAAAGCTTCGGGATCTTTTCTTATTTCAAAATTTCTGTAATTAAAGACTCTTTTATTGTTTTTCACACTAGTGGAATTGCCTTCGTATGTTACTTCTGTATAACCACCTGTTGGATAGAATATTTTTTTTAGCATCCCTGTATATGTTTTAGATGAAGATACTTCCCTATCCGCTTTAAATAAATCTTTGGTATTTAGAAAATATGTGTCTGAATTTAGTCCATTAGCATTCTTAAACAGATTATATAGTGTTGAATTTTCTAACAAATCTTTACTAAATGGAGTATTGTTGCTGGATGCAGAATTCATATAACCAAACTTATCTTGATTATAAGAAAGTCTATAAGGTAAATTTTTAATATCATAATACTCAAATTCATATTTATCTATGGAAGAGCCAATCGAATTTCTTTTTTCTATACTTTTCAAAAAATATCGATATCTCAAATTTTGTATATTGTATTTTTCTCCTTCCATTAACTGGAAAGCATATTTTAATGTTGGAGTATCCCTACTTTCTACAATTTCTTGTTCTAAAGCGAAGCTACAATAAAGGCTTTTTTTATCTCCTTTTTCGTTTGTATTATAAATACTTATATTTTTCAATAATACACCACCATCATCTAGCCGATCGCTACTATAATCAAAATGTACATTCCCTTTATTAAACCATATATCAGCTAATACCCTAGACTTTATAGTGTTGTAGATATACCCATAAGATAAAGTTTCACCCCATTTTAGTAAGAGATCAAATGCGTTTTCACCTGACAATGATGGACGTTTTTCATAGATTTTTTTTTGGGGATAACTTATATTATGAAATGTTGAGATAGGATAAGAGAATGTATTCGGCTGATATTCGAATCTCACTTTGTTATTATTAGGTGAAACAATTTCTTTAAGATACCAAGCCGAATTATAATATTCATTATACACATTATCCATCATTTTATTTTCTGATATGGATGCTCCTTTAGAATGATATGATATTGATTTATCTATATTAAATGTTTTAGTTTGCTCGATATATTCTGAACTTCCTCCAAAAAAATATTTATATCCTTTTGTATCAATTATAATAAACTCATTAAATGCACCATCCTTTGATATGCTCTCTATTCGAACTGCTTCATCGCAGCTTACATAAATTTTCAAATTTTCATCAAAATAAAATTTGCCAACAAGTCCATTTATGTTGAAATTAAAAATATCGTGTTCAGTATCTATCTCAATCGTTCTGGGGCAAAATTCATGTCTTCCTTTATTTGCAGCTTCAATAAGCAAAGGATCATTTACCTCTCCTTTTTTCATATACCATCTTGTTTTCAAATCATCAGGAGCACTTTTAACGGTTCGTGTTATTACACCACCTGTTGCAAGATTCCAATCTATACCTACATTGGGTGTAAGAGCATCAATTCTAACGCCATTAGAATTATAATTTAGTGATATAGGAATAATTATATCATTAGATTTTACCGTATAGATCGGTAATGAATAGTTGAAAGAGCCGTTTGCATTATCAAGTGGGATATTTCCATATAACGAAAATTTAAAAGCTTCAGGGGATGGCGGTAAAACCTTAGGTGCACTATCTACTGGTCTAAAATTATTATCATTTTCATCAGATATAGCTAGACTATCTATTGAATTAAATATACAAAGTAATATTATTACTACTATGAGTTTGAATTTATTCATAATTTATTAGAAGTTTATCTTTTTATTATTGCCTGATTTTCGAATGTATTATTTATAGTAATACGAAGTGCATAACTGCCTTGCATTAAGCCTGAACAGTTGATCGTTTCGGAATGATCGCCTATCTGTTGATTTGTTTTTACAATTTTTTTAACCAGATTTCCATTTATATAATATAGCTCAAAATTGACTGTAGCGTCTTCTTTCATTGTATAGGCAATGTTTAGTTCAGTATCCACAGGATTTGGATAGATTTTGTAGGTAATGTAATCTTCCAGTTTAGGAAGCTCGTTTTCTTTTGTATCTGCTTGTGTTATTTGTTCATCTTTCACATCCCATAGTTCATTCAATAACTTTTGATTTTCGGGATCAGTCTCCAGATAATAGTGATCTTGAGGAGGAAAGAAGAAACATGTTCCAAATAACATTGTACTATCTGCCAAGTTTATATTGCGTACAGTTTCGAAGATTGGATAACGATAGCCTTTGGTATACCAGCGGTAAGTCTCCAGTATTTTCTGGTCGGTTACAGTTTCCATATTTTCATTTTTGATCTGATCTATAATGGTCTGGCTTGTTTTAACACGTAATACAGGACTGATGGTATCACCATCTGGTAGTATCATCGTACCAAAAGCATCGGCTATAGTTTCTACCTCTCCATTCGTAGCAATAGGTTCTGTCCCAGAATATTTACCTTGCGTAGAATAGGATGAGTAGACTGTCTTCCCGAAGTTTATAGGATATACAGACATCACATAAGGTTCTTTGTATTGAAGTTTGACTACCGGATTTTCATGTCCTAGCAACAGCAAAGAATCATTGCGTTGCATGTAATAATACATCGTGTTATGCTCCGTGGCTACAAGCAGATTCTCCGCTTTGATACTATTGTCTTTTTTTGAAAACTCATGATAACCTAAGACATAAACGCTATCTCCGACAAACGGAGCTTCTGAATAAACAACTATGTATTCTTCGTTGATAGTTTTTAAGTTACTAAAGTCCCAGATAATTTTAGTTCCACTTTCTCCTGGATCTTTGTAATCGACTTGATACTTGATCAGTTCATCACCTTTCCGGATGGCATTGTGCTCCGTGGTAAGCTGGCCATAGATATGCGTACAATACCCAATGCTAATCGCTAGCAGAAATAGCAGTTTTTTCATAGATAAGTTAGATTAAGGTTATTGTGTATTTTTTATATGATTGATTCCTTTAGGTCAAGTAGTATTCCGACTTGTTAAATTAACAATAATTTTAATACAATCACATTTATTAATTATGCTAAATAACATACAGAAAGTTCCTTCAAAAGATATATGCAAATAATGCTTTGCTAAAGTATGATGTAGCTAACATAAGATTTATAATTCTCAATTACTTTGTTTATCTTTGTTTTAGGAAATATGATGCGAAGCGTCGCATATTAAGATATAACATTAGCGTTCACATAAACCTCGAAACGGTAAAACTGGAAATTTAACTAAGAAACGAGGAGACCTGTGCAATGCTCGTGCTCATTATAGGGGCATGGGCTTGCCTTGTTTCGTTTCTTGGGTATTCCAGTACCTCCGTTTCGGACTTGGCGAGTTCCATGCCTTCTTATTTGTGGTTCAGTGAAGCTATTGTGAAATAGGAATATACTAACCATTAATACAAAGAATATGAAAGAAAATCCCAAAGCAACACTTAGCAGGATTGCTGCAGTGAAAACAAAAAAACTCTGTCTTTTCCTATCTGTTATCAGTCTGATAATATTCACATCGTGCAATAAAACCATCAACGGCAAAGTCTATGATAACTTCGGTAAGCCGATTGAAGGAGTCGAAGTTGCCATTCAAGGAAGTGACTACAAAACTACAACCAACAAACAAGGACAGTTTTCAATCGATTACACACCCGGTAATTTTGTTCTTAATTTTCACAAAGAAGGTTATCGGGATGCTATTCAGGAACTATCTATCTCTGAGAAACAGGATTATCCATTGGAGCAAAAAGAGCTGCTGAAACTACCGACCGAGAAAGGAAGTTATCTATTCTCTAAAGAACTGGATGATTATATTCCTCTTGTACGACAAGCTACTCCCAAACTGGGAGATAAAGTTCGAGGAACAACAAAGTTCTATCAGGCCAATCAGGATTCAACTACAGTTATTCGTTTATCATCTCTTGCCGATGTGGCAATACTCCATTACAACAAACGACCTCACTATCTGGGTAAAGTCGGTGCAGATGGCCTGATGGGATTTTTCAGCGAAACGATGCTGATGTTACCCGGTTCTGTCGGTGTGAATGAAAGAGTAAAGACAAAGGCTGAAAAAGTATCAACGTTGATAACTATTCATTGTTTTACTGCGGAATACGATGTCGATTATGTATATTTATTTGATACCGGTAAGCATTATCTGGCATCTAAGAATGAGCCTTATTATGTATTCCGTTTTGAAAAGAAATAACCCTTAAAACACAATATGATGGTAAAAGATATACACACAAGACTGGAAGAGCTGCTGGCATCCGTCACTCAGGAATTGGTTCATGAAATTATAGTAATCGGAGCAACTGTTCCCGAAGCGAATTTCTTATCGGGGGATCTTGCAGATCTAAACCTCTTTGAACAGATCTGCTTTGACTTGCAACGTGACGGATTGACACCGCCTGTGTCCGACTTTGTAAATTCAATGATAGCTGATAAAGCACTTAAGCTGGATGAAGAGCAGGAAGCCGTCTTTAATGATGAATCGCTTGGCTTGAAACATCAGGAGCTGAATGTAATTAAGACTTACTTCTATGATTACTGCTGGAATTACAGCAATTGGAAATTAGAATACTACCTGGATAAGTTTGCTTATCTGGAGAGTGATACCTCTTGTTGTTAGGTTATTAAGTTACAGGATTGTTAGATTAATAGTTTAATAAGCTAATAGCTTCATAACTTAACAAGATAATGGAATAACCAACTAACAAATTAATATACCATGATTCTGTTTGTTAGTTGGTTATCTATTTACAGCCTTATCCTTTTTGATCTTTTTCTCCCTTTCGGCTGTTCTTTCTTCATTTCGGTAGTCTGATTAATAGCCTGTTTATGAAGTCCTATTACTTCATGTTGCTCTTGCTTCTGTTGTTTATGCTCCTGAATAGGCTCTGAATCCGAAAATTCACTTTTCAGGTAATTTTCAAGTTCTTCGATGGTATTGTTTTTGACTGTATTCAGATAGGCAAACTTCTCTGTCAGCTGACGGCTGTATGAAAAGAATTGATCGAAAACTTCTTCTACCTTCTGATAAAATTGAGTTCTGTCAAAACCCGATTTTACGGCTCCTGAGTTTTGCCCCTTACGGTGATTGGTGCGAGGCGATATTTTTATTCGGTTGTCTTTCGTTTTACGGCTGACTACAATATGAGCGTGCATCTGTCGGTCTGTACCCGATTTTCGGGAATGATGAATCTTCGCAAAATAAAGAATATCATCAGCTGTCAGATCTTTTCCGAAACCTTTGGCATAGACAGAAATGATTTGTTCCCTGATAAATCGTTTAAAAGCTTCGGAGCGTTCAAACTGGCTAGTTCCCATATGTTCTATCTCCTGCTGTGAGGGAGATACTGTCAGTACATAGAACTTAGCATCTTTTCTGCAAAGCTTTGCTTTGTTATTGTCCATCTCAGGGACAAAGTATTTCTTTCTCAGATCATCCTTGTCTTGCGAGAAAAAGGGTTCAATATGCTCCCCATCCAACATATGCAAATAGTCTTCGTGTTCCAGATAGCAAACAACATTGTAGCATGAGCCTGTATTGGAATATACCTCGTCTCCTCCCTGTATCTTGACATTCATTCGAGCAGTCTCTTTATACGATCGCCTAATCCTGTCTTATCCTTATGCTCGATAGCCTGTGCAAGCATCAGAATTGCTTGCTTTTCCTGTTCCTTAGCCTGGTCTATACTTTTGATTAATGCAGCTGTATATGCTTTGTAGTTGCTGATTATTAGTTTCGTTTCGTCTTTGATAGATTTATTGTCTATCAGATTATCCAATCTGCTGATTTGCTGTGATAGCTGCATGCCGTTGTTCTGGATAATCATACAGGCAGGCTTAAGTATATCTGTTTCCTGCTTACGGATAAAAGCAATTACCTGATCCAGTTTTTTTATCAGCTTCTTGATCTCATCGCTTGGCGATTCAAATTCAGCAGGATTGATTCCGAAGCGTTGGAAGTATTCCATGCCTTTTTCGAGGTATTCTTTCTTGCTGACATCAGCCTGCAAGCATAGCTGTGTAAGTATTTGATCGTGCTTGCAGGATATGGCTACTGTTGTATTCTTTTTCATGTTTTATAACGCTTATTATAACAATATCGTATTTAAGTATCTGTAAAACAGATTGATAATTTCAGTGTTATAATTCCCTTATAAAAGGGGTAAATTATAACTCGCTGTATTACAGCGATAAGCACCGTAGGTCAAGAGGTAAAACAGGGCTTTGCCCCGTTTCCTCTTGCTTATTGCCTTTTCGATGAAGTCAATACTAAAAGCTACAGCTTTTGGAAAAGAATCACGAACTTCATGAAAAGGTAATGCGGGAATATTAAGTTGCAATCAGGTAGTCGTTATAGTCTTTAAAGCTTTTGTAGAGATCACGACAATCTGTAACATGAGCTGAGCAACTTAGTATCCTGCTTGTTGAAGTGTCACCTGCCATATCATTATCCAGATACAGCCTTACCTGAGAGTATGTCTGGATAATCTCTTTTAGCCTGTCAAGCATGCTCAGGCTATTAAGGATGACTGCATCATAATATTGGCAAGTAGGCTTTAGTGTAATCAGTGACAGGTAGTCCATGAAACCTTCAAAGACAATAAGTGTGTCGGCGGATTTTCGGAGCGATGTGATGTCTTTAGCTGTACATCCTTTGAAGTATTTACTTCGCAGCTCAAAACCTCCGGAATCGTTTTTGAAACCGACTGCAAAGTATAGTTTACCGTTTACAGTATAATATACTTCTTTGCAGTATTGCGTGGCTATTGAGCGATTTATTCTCCGACTGTCCAGATATTGCAGCAATGCCTTGTTTTCCAGCTTCTTGATTTTTCGAATTAGAATTATTGATTCTTTACAGAGGGCATTTCGGTGAAAAGAAAAAGAAGCGATCTGGTGCTCTTGGGTTTTTAATCGTTCAACGGCTTCACTGAACGAACAGTTCTCCACTTTCATTACCAGATCGATAATTGATCCACCGTTCTGGCTTCCAAAATCAGTCCAGAGGTTTTTATTAAAGTCTACTTTTAAACTGGGTTGTACATCCTCTCGATAGGGTGAAAGATACATACCATAATAGCCTCTGTCGTTTTTGATTTCACAGCCTATGGATTGCAGATAGGATGCAATACTTAGCTTTTTTATTTTATCTAATGTCATTGTTTTTTCTTTTCATTGAATAATATTATTTCCTCGGAATTCAATTTTAGCCTACCTGCTTACCTATTCGCTTATTATCTGTGTTTTATCTTATTTTTACTGGATTACCTAAACTTACCTCTACCTGCTTTTTTAGTACTTTAGGTAAGCTTAGGTAAATAGAAATAGATAGTTACCTACCTGTAATAAAATACTATTACTCAATAATATATTTATTGTTTGGTAACTTGGTAAGCTATTTTCAAATCCAAAGGAGAATCTTTGAATAATGGTTTTGCTAAATATCCATACACTTGTCGTTTTCCATGTTTAATCCTCGAAAAACCATATCGGGATAAAGCACTGCCTATTCGTTGATTATTTAACCGATGTCCTAATACTCGCAACTCTTCAACTATTTCTGTCGGTGTCCTAAAGTCTGCAATATCAAGACTTGGCTCATAATATGTTGGTATAAGTTCCCTTTCTACTGTTTGTACAGTATAAGCTTCATTTCTTTTTTCATTGACTTTTACGTCATCATCAGTCAGATCAGGCTTAAAAGTTTTATCTTCAAATGCTAAATAATAGGCTTGTGCCCATAAGTTGTTAATATTAAACTCTTGGCTATATCTAAAATTTAGTTTACCTATCACATTGAATATAATCCATCTGACAGAGCCTGTGTCATCATTCAAAAATTCTACTCTATTGGTACTTCCTACAAAGCTGCAAATTCTAGGGATATTTGTTGACTTGTCTGCATAAGGAAGTCGTTCATTCACCCAAGTTTGCGATAAAAAAGCTTTGATTGAATTGACATCTTTACCCATAATTTCGAGTTCTTCTAAATTGATAATAAAGGTTTTGCAGAGTTTTATTCGGCTATCTTTATCTATCCCTATATTTTCCGAAGAATAGGATTTTAATTCGTCAGGGATTAAATAGTTTAGATAGGTTGATTTACCTGCATGTTGTGCTCCATTAGCTAAAACAATACAATGTTTATTGATTTTATCTGTATAAAAAACAGATAAAACAGCTCTGACACACCATTTCTTTAGATGGTAGGCGAACAGTATATT
This sequence comes from Dysgonomonas massiliensis, assembly GCF_900240225.1. Taxonomy (GTDB): domain Bacteria; phylum Bacteroidota; class Bacteroidia; order Bacteroidales; family Dysgonomonadaceae; genus Dysgonomonas; species Dysgonomonas massiliensis. The sequence continues at coordinate 14,032 of NZ_OEPV01000008.1, forward strand.
GTCATCTGTATTCACGTAACTTGCATATTGTGAAATATAATCTATTCCGTCCCATTTTGGTAAATTCTCAAAATATGTTTTAATCGGATTGTGAGATATTATATAATCGCTTTTCATATATGTTTTTAATGTTTGATTGGACACTGATATCCCATTATTTACCATAGATATAAGTAGAGTTGATTCATTAAGGATTTCAAATTCGAAGTCTTTCTTTTGTGCAATTTCATAAGTCAGCGAAATTTCGTTAAATCGAATGGTGAAGTGGTCTTGGATATAATTATTTATCACCTGATATACAGTCTTTTTACTGTCACCTTCTAATTTATTGGTTTCGTATAATTTTAACTTGTCATTCATGTTGTTACATAGATATTTCTATGTATATTTGCGCGTAGCATATACATAATCAGTTTGTAGTAAATTGATTTGAAATAATAAAAGCATATGGTTAGCCGACCTTATGCTTTTTGTCTTTTATAAGTCTTATAGCTTGTCTTATCTCGCATAAGAGCTAGAGCTAAATCTCTATCAATAAGAAATGAATTTCCGTTCTGAATGCATGCTTCATCAATGACACCACTAGTACGAATTCCCATTGCCTTAGATTTAGAGCACTGGAATATTTCCATTATTCCTTTAATCCCCTTAAAAGAATAACTAGAAGATTCCTTGGATAAATTTTGTGTTACAGATAATTCAGAGGCTAATACTTTGGCTAATTCACCAGCTGTTAGGTCAATTGCCCGTTTTTGCTGTAATTGTTGTAGTTCCATAATTCAAATTATTTAATAATGATATTAATTTCAGGAACTACAAAACAATATAAAAAAAACTCTAATACATTGTTATAATGTAATATTAAATGCGAAAAAAACCTAGTTCGCCTTTAATATGGGCTTTCGCCAGTCACAATAACGACTTTCCAGATTCTTATGGATAAATGGCTCTTCTCCTTTCATAAAGTTATTATGAATTAAAAGCAATAATTGTTCTCTTCGGCTTCCTAATGTTGTTAAAATTCCTCCTTCAATATATTCATTCAATAAATCAAATAGCCATCTATAAGTAATAACATTATTTCTCGAGGCTCTGCTAGTTATTTTTATCTTAGAGAATGGAGTTATACCTTGAAAAAAATAACGAAGTTTACATATATCTTCTTGCGCAATTTTACTTTCTTTAAGTAAAATTACACATACTTGATCTATATCAATATCATTTCTGAATTTGATCAAGATAAATTTTCTAAAATCAACTTCACTCAACGAGTTTCTATCATTTGAATTACATTTTATGAATATTGTATTAGGTGTAATTTTGTTTATTATTTTCAATATTGCATCATCAAAAAAATACCCTAACTTTATTCCTAATGCGCCTAACTTGAAACGATTAGTCCTAGAATAGACAAATAAAGCTACACTACCAAGAAAGAAGAAGTAATACAATACTAGCAGAAAATAATCTAGATTAGATATTTCTCCATTTTCATGAGATACCCAACACATTTTAGCCGAAACCAACATAGATATAAAACTTAAAGAAGAAAATACAAATCTAGGCTCTCGTTTCAGACCTTGTGTAATTAGCCTATCTAAAATGTTCCAATCAATATTTCTAAAATCTCCATTTTTTGAAATGCGCAATATGTACTTCATTAAATTGTTTCCCATAATAATAATTGTTTTATATTGTTAATCAAAAATACTTACTGCTTCAATTTTAGCCTTGTCTGTTACATCTATGTATGGTTGCATTGATTTATAATCTGTATGCCCTGTAATACGCATTACCGTTTCGGGTGTCACTCCATTTGCGAGGGCAATGCAGATGAATGTTCTTCTAGCTGTATGAGTGCAGATTAAATCATATTTTTTAAATGTTTTGGTAATTCTTTCTTTACCTTTGAAATAAGTCTTAGTTATATCTTGATTGATTTCAGCTAAATAACAAATCTCTTTGATATAATCATTCATTTTCTGATTACTGATAACCGGTAGAGCTTTTACTCTATCAAAATCTTTATATCTTTCAAGAATTAATAAAGCTTTTTGGCTTAAGGGAATTTGTAACACTTGATCGGTCTTCTCTGTTACTACATTCACATAATTTTCTGATACATCTTTTTTTACTAATTGCGATACATCTGAATAACGCAAAGAAGTCAGACATTGAAAACAAAATATATCTCTCGTTCTTTCTAAATACCTTTTGTCTTCCGGAAATTCCAATTCATAAATTCGGTTAAATTCATTCATGTCAAGAAATACAACATTCTTCCCTGACACAACTTTTAATTCAATTCTGTGTGTTTTCCAGTCTGTATCTATCAATCTTCTATCTTCACAATATTTTAAGAATGTACGAATAATTGACATGTGTTTTTTTACTGTTGTATTCTGTTGGCCCCTATTGGTCACTAAATACATTATATAATCATCAAGCTTAGATTTTGTCATTTCATCTAATCGTAAATCTGAATCAAATTCACTCAATATATTTCGTATAGACTTTAGTTTGGCATATGTCGACAAGGAAAGTGTTTTCATATTAGATAAATCGAGAATGTATGCACTGAAAGCTTCTTGTACTGTAATTAGCTCTCGTGGCTTCCCAACATTCTTACCTAGTAGATGGTTTATTGTATCTCGAAGTTCTTTTTGAGAAGGAACTCTTCTTTTAAATTCAAACTTTTTAAAGGCTGTATCAATAACTTCTTCCTTACGTTGGATTTCTTTATTTATCTCAAAATAGGATATGTACTTTTTATTCTTTGCACTTTTCTTTACTCTTGATAATTCACTATCCCATTTCTCTGACGATATAGTATGACCAACATTAATTGCCACACATTGATTTTTCTTTTCATTGGGCAATTTCCAACGAATAGATATTCTGATTGTGTATTCATCGTTATTAGAGTACTGCTTCTGAATGAAAGTAGATACAATTCGGTTAATTTCCATCTTGCTACATTTTTTGTTTCCAATGCTACATATCTACAAATATATGTAACACATTTCACAATATCAAACAAACTGAACTAAACCAAAAAAGACCTATAAACCAACTATTCCATTGATTTATAAGCCTTTTGTGTTTTGACCATATTATATGAAATCTAAAAAGTGGAGCATATCGGACTCGAACCGATCACCTCAACACTGCCAGCGTTGCGCTCTACCAGATGAGCTAATACCCCATATAATTTTGTATAAGACTACACAAAATTATTCCAATTTAAATGTTATTAATCAATACCTAAAACAGACTTTTTACGTTCAGGATCCAAATACTCTTTTGGTACTACATCTTGAATTTCTGTCGTGATGATATTCAATATTCTTTCTCTCAGATAATCTCTACGAGTTACAAGGCTTATTTCACGGACCGGAGTTACATTCTTAAATGGTCTGATATTCTTCTTTTGAGCCTCACTTAAATGCTCAATAGCCATCTCCGGAATAATAGTCAAACCGCTATTGCTATCAACTATATTTATCAATGTGTCAATACTTCCAGCCTCATACGAGAACAAAGAATGTGTATTCTTACGTCTGCGCGTATTGCATATTTTTAGTATCTGACTACGGAAACAGTGAGCTTCTTCTAATAGCCAAAGTCTGTTGATATTTAAATCGTCTTCTTCTAATTCTTTCTTTGCATAAAGGGATGTTTCTTTAGGCGAAACATATGCATAGAATTTTTCGTAATAAACCGGAAACTCTCTTATTTTATCATTTTTCAACGGTGTAGCAACTATAGCGCCATCAAGAGTCCCAGCCAACAAACGTTCTATTATTTGCCCTGTTGTCATTTCCTCTATGATCAACGATATATCATAGCTATTCTCATCATGCTTTACCATTAATTTAGGAAGCAGATACGGAGCTACAGTAGGTATAATGCCTAATTTAAAAACCCCTTGAACAATCCCCTTCTCTTCTTGTATGATTTCTTTGATCTGCTTAACTTGAGAGACGATGACACGTGCTTGATTAATGATATGGACCCCTATTGGAGTCGGTTGTACCGGAAGTTGACTTCTGTCGAAAATCTTGACATTCAGTTCATCCTCCAATTTTTGTATCATCATACTTAGTGTAGGTTGTGTTACAAATGAAGCTTCTGCAGCTTTAGCAAAATGTCGATGATTATCAACAGCTATAATGTACTCAAGTTGCTGTATATTCATATTCTAAAATTGTATTGTGTTTGTCTGTTATATATTTTAATATTCAATTGGTCTTTCAATCTAATATGCACGTTCTCCAAAAATTGATGTACCTAAACGAATCATAGTAGATCCTTTTTCTACAGCAATCTTATAATCGTGAGACATTCCCATTGATAATTCACAAAAGTCAGGGTTATCTGAAAAATATTCTGCCTTAATTTCATCAAATAACACTTTCAATTTGCCAAACTCACTAGCTACCAACTCTGCGTCATCGGTATCAGTAGCCATACCCATTAGGCCTACGATTTTGACAAATATACATTTTTTCCATTCAAGTTGAGCAAAAAACTCCTTGCATTTTTCAATTGTAAAGCCATATTTGCTATCTTCTTTAGCTACATGAACCTCAATCAGACAATTAATATGACGTTCAATCATAGATGCCCTACTCTCAATCTGATTGAGTAGTTTAAGGCTGTCTACACTATGTATAGTGTGTACGCAGGGCACAATATCTTTAACCTTATTTGTTTGTAGATGTCCAATAAAGTGCCATTCGATATCTTTTGGTAGCGATTTGTATTTAGGTACAAGCTCTTGCATACGACTTTCGCCAAACACTCTTTGTCCGGCATTATAAGCTTCCATGATATCTTCTTCCGGATGGTACTTAGAAACAGCTACTAACTTAACATTAGCTGGTAACTGCTTTTTTATAATATCCAGATTCTCCGCAATACTCATTATTTTAATTCTAATTTATAAAACTACTTGTCTTTTTTCTCCTTCAGCATACGGAAATACATCCATAATGGTTGTTTCAGCAAGCGAAGCTATTACATAATCAGCCATAGTTCCGGCCATACCTTTTTCTACAATAGCCATAGCTTCTTTTATATCGCTAGCTTGAGCTAACATTTGTGCCGCTGTTTTCTTCTCCGTACCGCTTTTTTCATCTAATGTAATAAATAAAACCTTAGCTTTATAATAACGATCTCCATTTTCGTTGAAAAATAGCTCATTGAACTTGGCTCTTTTAATATCAGCAATGGTAAATTCGCCAGATATATATGGTTTTAATTCTTCGATAATTCTAGCTTCAGCTTCGGTAAACGATAGCGCATCAACCAAATATGGTTCAGTCACTTTCTTTTGCATACCATTTTCAAGAGTTTTTTCGTATGTAACTTTACATTCAAACCAATTATTCATATACTTCCGTAAGTTTTAATTCTGTATTTATTGTTTATTGATAAAATTTGATTCAAAGATAGACAAAAACTCGATTAATTATTCTTTCGTGTTTCTAGAATGGATAACCCACAGCAATATGCCATGCAGTATTACTTCCTATTTTTTGTGGTGCTTTGATTTTCCATCTGTCCGACATTTTAGCTTCTGATGGATCATATGCTTTCCATCCACAATCTAAGCGAATCATCACAAAATCGAAATCGAAACGTAAACCAAGTCCCCATGCCAAAGCAATCTCTTTATAAAAACGATCGAATTGGAAATTACCCTTTTCCTGATTTTCATATTCGCTGAAAGTCCATATATTTCCCGCATCGACAAATGCTGCTAATTCTAGAACCCAGAATATCTTACTACGATACTCAATACTTGCATCTAGCCTAATATCTCCAGAGTGGTAATAGAAATTATTATAATCTTTATTAATCGGTTTAAAAGAACCTGGGCCAAGCTCACGCACACCCCACCCTCTGACAGAGTTTGCTCCACCTGCAAAAAAACGTTTTTGAATAGGAATTTCTTTGAAGTTGCCATAAGGATAAGCTACACCAGCTCCAACACGCCATGCAAATGAGTTTTTCTCGTCAATATGCAATGTTTGGCTATAGTCAACAGTTCCTCTTACGTATTGAGCATATCTCGTCCCAAATATCTTTCTCGAACCATCTTCACGTTTAATATCAGCTAATTTAGCTATTAAATTAAGGGCATTTCCTGCAGTTTCAATTGATGTTCTTATAGAACTGATCGGAGTACCATATTTTTTCGTTGTATTTGTAATATTAGCCTTCGAGTAAGTATATCCTGATGACATAATAAACTGATCGGTAAAGCTATATAATCTAGCATTAATAGTCAATGTACTGTCAAAAGCAGCCCCTAATCTTCCAGGTAGATGGATATAGTTTACATCAATCAGTTCAACTGTATGCCTAGCTGAGTTTGCTCGCTGACCTTGCCAGATGTATTTCATCCCGACAGATGATACAGTTCTTGTGAAATAGTCAGGACGTCGTTGATAAGTATATGATGCCGAAAACTCTGTCGAAGCATGAATATTTCGCTTGAAATTACGACTGAGAAATGGAAAAATAAATCGCGGTACGGTTAATGAAGTTTCTCCACCTATTTCGAAGTAGTTATTGTCAAAATTAGAAAAAGATGAAGTTAGTGCTTCATATGCACCTCGTAATTTGAAATTGAATTGTTCAGCCCTTTTAAATACATTTCTATGTGTATATCCTAAACTGCTTTCAACTCCAAGAAAGCCTCCCGAATTTGTTCCTTCTACTTCAGCTGATATTCCTTGTTTCTTATCTGGCACACAAGTTATGATGCAATTCAATTTGGTCGAATCGTTTTCAACAACCGGTACATATGCTATGTTTACATTCTTCAGAATAAATAATTTTGAAAAAGAGCTATATGTCCTGGATGTTTTTTCTTCATTATATAATTCGCCTGGAAGGATATAGCAGTTTTCAATAATCTCATTTGGGTAAATATATCTACCCCTCTTTCCGTAAAGTATACGTATATCTCCTTCATCATAAACAGAAGACGATTGATAATCATCTACACCGATACCTACTAAAGGATCGAAATCGACATAAATACTAACTTTATTGATATAATATCTTTGATGTTTACCTTCAACGATTTGACCGCCAATACCACGTGTTGCAAATGGATATATTTTCAGTTCTAAATCTATTTTATTATTTCCTAAAGTAGTGTCCGCAATAAATCCTACATGTTCTTTGTCAAAATTATAATAGCCTACTTTCCGAAATATATTCGTTATTCTATTACGTTCTTCATCCAAACGTATCAGGTCAAAATTATTACCTTTAGTTATTATTGGATTTCGCGATAAAATTGCTTTCGTATCTGGGTTTTGAGGATTACGTTTCGTCGGCGTAAATTTATTATCTGGTATAATCTTCGTATCTATAAGTGAATCATTTACAGATATCAGGTAATCTTCAATTGTGTATGGTTTATTGGCAAATACATTATAAGTGATCTTTGCTTTTTTCTTTTTCAGAGTAACTTTTGGTTCTACTTCTGCATCCAGATATCCTTTATTATTCATAACTCGAGTAATATTTTTTACCGAATTATCAATTTGCAAACTATCAAAAATAACAGGAGGTTCACCAGCATTGCGAAGTGTACGATTTATCCAACGTGTAGAATCGCGCCCTGACAAATTATAAATAGTCAAAGGCAGTTTAAACAACATCAATGTCTTGAAATTAGGTCGTTGCTTTACATAGCTTTCCATTTCCATGGATGAAAACCCTTTAGCATCAACTACTTTAACTTCTGTATCGGTCAATAGATATTCGCCTTCGGGTACAAATTTTGTAGAACTACACGAAGATAGAATGACGACAGAAACAAAAATTATAAAGAGGGAGATATATCGTATTTTTGACTTCATTGCTGACTGTAAACAAATCTCATTTTGAAATGAACGGTAAAATTAGCCTTTTAATTGCTTTTTTTTATAGTTTTGTTTGAAAAAGAATTCAAATATCGAATAAATAAAGCAATTTTAATAAACTAAGCAAGAATGAGCCTCAGTAAAGCTAAAATCAAATACATACAATCTCTAAAAGATAAAAAACATCGTAATCAACATCATACATTTGTTGTCGAAGGGAATAAAATGGTTGCAGAACTTTTACCGACAATGAAATGCCAGATTTTAGCTGCGACAAAAGACTTTCTAGCTCAAGTAAAATTTGATGATGTAGATGAAGTAATCGAAGCTTCATCTGAAGAATTATCTAAAGCTAGTTTTGTGAAAACTCCACAACAAGCATTGGCTGTTTTCTATCAACCTCAATGGCAAAATGATTTTAATCCACTAGATGATCTAGCTCTAGCATTAGATGGCATACAAGACCCTGGAAATATGGGTACAATCATGCGATTAGCCGATTGGTATGGTATCCGTCATATTTTTTGTTCGACTGATACTGTAGATATATTTAACCCAAAAACGGTGCAAGCTACAATGGGTGCTATAGCTCGAGTAAAGGTTGAGTATTTAGATCTTAAAGAGTTATTAAATAAGCATCTACCTAATATACCAATATACGGGACTTTACTGGATGGGCAGAATATGTACGAGCAAAAATTATCTAAAAATGGTATTATCGTTATGGGTAACGAAGGCAATGGAATTCGTCCTGAGATAGAAAAACTAATAAGTCATAAACTGTTCATTCCTAATTATCCAGCTGATGCAGTAACCTCCGAATCATTGAATGTAGCTATCGCTACTGCTATTGTTTGCGCCGAATTTCGTCGTCGCTGCTTTTAATCTATCAGAACATACGACCAATAATGACTATTGGTCTGAACCGGACATAAAGGCAAGTAACCTTTTGCGAGTTTTTTATTCTTAAATTCAGCAGGATGCTCTTCAGTAAGTTTTAGATGCTGATTGAAGATTTCTCCTTCCTTTGGAGAGAAATCGATATGAAATCGTCCTGAAGAGCCATGGCTTAAATATTCTTCGGTAAACTGCAATGCCAAATATCCCATATTGTAACGCATATTGATCTCAACACATGGATGTATTTTGAATTCGCCATCTTCAGCTAAATAAATCATCATGTCAATACCAATACAACCACGGTATACCGATCCATATTCTCTAGATAAAAAATATTCAACGCATTCTTGAATATTATCTAACAAATCAAAATCAACAAATACTCCAATGCGTTTCTTTAAACGTTCTTGGCTATCCAATATATTTCCCGAATAAGCTCCTTTAGTATTCGTTTCAAAGAAAGAGTATCCTGAAAAAGTAACATTCCCTACTCCATCGCTCATAAACTCCATTGCGAAATCGATCCGCTTGTTTAATGCCTTTTCGATGGAGACAGAACCTTGTTTCTTCAAAATCCCACTAAGTATTTGACGTTCTGTTCGAGTTAATTCTCCTATTGGAAGCCATAACAAACCTCTCCCTGATGACGAGTAAGGCGCTTTAGCCAATAGCTGATATGATGATGCATTTACTAAGCTTTCAACTTCATCCAAGGAGAAGCAAAACGATGGTACCAGTTCATTATCTATCTTTTGTATTCTACTCTGGATATACATTAAGCAATCTTTGGCGACTTGCCTGCTTGTTAATGCAAAATATTTATCATCCCATTTGGGTATTACTATCTGAGAATTGTATAAATCATTGCTCTCTCTCCACAAATGGATAGCTTGAGGAGAAATGCCCCATAAACAGAGCTGTGCTGATAATCCTCCTAATTCTTCTTTTGTTATAGGCTGTGCTATTCCATCTAAATTATCAGACAGATATTTCCAATATTCAAGATCATTTTTATCCCAAACAAATACATAATCGTTTCTATCAGCATACCAAGCAGGCAGAAATGCCAATTCGCGCTGCATCGCCATCACATTCGTTGGGGCCATATAGTAAGGTGATTTATTCAGAACAGCCGTTTCATGCCCGGGATTAAAAAAATGTATATTCATCTAATATGCTAATCTATAAAAAGTGACAAAAGTATACACATTTTACTTATTTTCATCTGTTAGTTTCTTTTTTGCTTCGTAGATATTCAATCCATCTGAAAGGACGACGAGTTTTTAGATAATCAAAATTAGAATCATTCTCATAGGCCTCTCGTTCGAAACTTATATTGAAGTATGCCGATAATGCATTTCGATATTGTACAAGACGTACACACCACTCAATAACATACCACAGATAGAAAAACACATATAGCATGTATTTCATTTGGTGTGTATGTATTGCTTCGTGATTTTTGAAACGTTCATCCAACTGAGTCCCACTGCGTATGAATATAAACCCAAAAAGATTTATTGCTTCGAATCGCTTTGAAGGCAATATCTTGTTTTCAATTATTCGCATATCAGATGGGACTTACTTATTTGCAACCCTTTTGTTATAGATAAAGATACTAAATTTCAAAAGGGATAACTTCTTTAAAGTTGCTAAAGATATCAGTATAGTTTATTTGTTTTTCGACACCAATCCTTTTACCATCATAATCAATTTTATACTTCAATTCGTATTCTAAATTGATATCATCGTGTGACTTAACATCAGTTATCATTTTTTTATAAAGATAGACTGTTTCAACAACGTCTATATTGTTCTGATTAAAGAAATAGGCAACTTCAGTCTTACCCGTTTCTCCATATATATCAATATGAGCCTCCTTAATTCTCGAGTCTAAGTAATACACTTTTGCTTCAGCTCCTTCTGTTGATATTCCTTCAATGGCGTATACCTCTGAAATTTCTCGTTCGGTGTTATCTATTTGAGTCTTATAACCTGCTATCATTTGAGTCTTTAACATTGTAGAATCATCTTTAACAGAATAAATATCAGAGACAGGCTGAGAGAAATAAACATAATGCCCCATATCATAAAAACGAAATATTTTTACTCCTCCATGTTCGAATAAATAGCTGACATCATATGTCGGATTGTTATATGAAGGTCCTTGTGATAGAGGGATCGATCCACAAGAACAAAAAGATAAAACAATGGTTGTTGTCAATAATAAAACAATATTATTTTTCATACTTCTTATTCTTTAGTGTGGTAATTAACCTTTATTTATAGACTCTTTTTTGATCTGTTTATCAGATAGTAATCAAGTATTGTCATAGCTGCCATAGCTTCTACGATAGGTACAGCTCTAGGCAACACACATGCATCGTGTCTACCTTTAGCTTTCAGTGTTGTATCTTTTCCGTCTTTTGTAACAGTTTCCTGATTCATCAATATTGTAGCCACTGGCTTGAAGGCAACTCGGAAATAGATGTCTTGTCCATTCGATATGCCTCCTTGAATACCTCCTGAGTGATTTGTTCGGATATTTACTTTTCCATTATCCTCATAAAATTCGTCATTGACTTCCGAACCCCGATGGTTTACATCAAAACCGTCACCATATTCAAAACCTTTTACAGCATTAATACTTAACATAGCATTACCTAAAGCAGCATGAAGTTTTCCGAATACAGGTTCTCCTAATCCCACGGGAGCCCCTTTAATAACACATGTTACTACACCACCAATTGTATCACCTTTCGATTTTACATCTTCTATCAGTTTAATCATTTCAGCAGCCGTAGTCATATCAGGACAACGCACGGGAGTATCTTCAATTGTTGATAGGTTATATGCTGTATAATTGTCTTCAAGTTTGACTCCTCCAACTTGAGATGTATATGCTATGATATCGATACCCAACTGACGCAAAGCTAGCTTTGCAATTGCACCGGCAACACATCTGGCAATAGTTTCTCTCGCTGATGAACGCCCTCCGCCGCGATGGTCGCGTAACCCATATTTTTGTTGATAAGTATAATCAGCGTGTGACGGACGATAAATATCTTTCATATTATCGTAGTCTGATGAGTGCTGGTTGGTGTTCCATATTACAAAACCTATCGACACACCAGTTGTCTTCCCTTCGTATATACCTGATAAGAATTCAACTTTATCAGCTTCTTTACGAGGTGTAGTTATCTTTGATTGTCCCGGACGGCGACGGTCAAGCTCATTTTGGATAAAATCCATATCTATTTCAATCCCTGCTGGGCATCCATCAATAACGCCTCCAATTGCTTTCCCATGCGACTCTCCGTATGATGTAAGTCTAAAAATATTACCAAACGTATTCATCAAAAATATGTTATATTAATGTTATTTAATACAAATATAAGAAATAATTGGCTTTCCTTTGACTAAGTGATCAATATTAGAAGACCTAAATATTTTTACTGTATGATACCTAGAAGAAGACTCATTTCATTTTTCGCATTCACATCTTCGTTTATTTGCATATTAGCTCAACAATCGACTAAGTACATTGATGTTATTTATTTCAAAGACGGCAGCCGTGTAGAAGGGGTTATTGTATATAAAGTACCTAACGTAAGAGTCAGTATAAGTCGTCATAATTATTTAACAGAAACAGACAGTGTATATACTTATAAATTAGATCTTATCGATAAAATAGTTAAAGAACCCATTGGAGGAAAGCCTACCGTCAAGGAAGGTGTATCAATCACTGCCGCAGCTAATACAAATAAGCAATCAAATTTAGGAGGATTAATTAATGATACACCTTTTGATGCGGGTTTCATACAACAACCTATAGATATGAAATTCAGCTCTACGCCACAACCTGAAAACGTCTACAAGCCAGAACCTACATTTTCGGCTAGCCCGGGAATGAGTATAGGCAAAACCGGAGCTACTGATCCATCCGATCCGGAAGGTGTTTATCGAAAACTCAGAAAATATAATCACCAATGGAATATGCAGATATCTGGCTTAAGAGGAATTACCGATTATCAGTACACACAAGGTATAGGAAGTATTACAAATAATCGTTTCGATTTTTCACTATCACTTGGATATCAGTTCAATCCCTATGTATTTACAGGATTGGGAGTTTCGTATAGTCTGAGTCTTAATAAGAAAGAATCTTCGTTACCATTGTTTATCAATACAAAAATTAATTTTCTTTATAAAAAAACAACACCCTACTTTAGCCTAAAGACAGGATATTCAGTAAAAGATGCAAAAGGGATTTATCTAAGTCCTGGATTTGGTATGACATTTTATCCTAAAGGGAATCAGTCAATAAATATCGGATTGGGATATTCATTCCAAAAAGCAAAATATAAGAATTGGTCTTCTGAAACCAATAAACGTCTATCTTTTAATGAAGATTATCACGGCATCTATTTTAAATTGTCATACGAGATAAACATAATCTCGGTTAAATAGCAATAGATGAATTAATAGACGTTAAAATAACGATCCAATTCAAAATTAAGATTAAAAAAATGAATTAAGTAAAAATTAAACTATCCGAAGAGGAAAAATAGCTCAGCAAGCTATTTTATATGCGAAATAAAAAGATTAGATTTGTGTTAAAATCAGGATATTTCCTATAAAAGATATAACAAATTTGAATAATTAAATTCTATTTTAGAAAGTCTATGAAAAAGTTAAATTTTAGTTTCATTTATGTAATTACATTAGTTGTAGCACTAGTTGTTTCAACTTCATGTAGCAAAAAAATGGATCCGCTTACAAGTGATTTATTCACTGCTACTCCGGCTCCATTAGAATTGGTCGGATCGAAAGTTCCAGCAACGATCAATGGTCGTTTCCCTGCTAAATGGTTTGACAAAAAGGCAACAGTAATTGTTACCCCAGTACTTAAATTTGCCGGAGGCGAAGCTTTAGGACGTTCACAAACATATCAAGGAGAAAAAGTAACAGGTAACGGTATTGTCATCAACAGAGAAAATGGAGGTGCTGTAACTCTTAAAACAGAGTTTAACTACATCCCTGCAATGCAAAAATCAGAACTATTCCTTCGTTTTGCTATTTCTCGCAATGGTGGATCAATCATTGATTTTCCGGATGTAAAAGTTGCTGATGGTGTAGTTGCTACTGCAGCTTTGGCTGACCCTAAAACTGTAACTCCAGCTTTAGCTCCAGATGCATTTCAACGTATTATCAAAGAAGCTCACGATGCAGAAATCCTTTTCTTAATTCAACAAGCTGAACTACGTTCTTCTGAATTGAATTCATCGAATCTAGCTGCATGGAAAGAACTAATCAAAGAAGCAGATGCTAACGATCGTAAAAATGTAGACATTGAAGTGTCAGCTTACGCTTCTCCAGATGGAGGTTTCAAATTGAATGAGAAACTTGCTGAAAGACGTGAGAAAAACACTTCAACTTATCTAGAAAAAGAGCTAAAGAAAAACGAAATCGATACAGAAGTTAATGCTAAATATACTGCACAAGACTGGGACGGTTTCCAAAAATTGGTTCAAGCTTCTAGCTTACAAGATAAAGATCTAGTTCTACGTGTTCTTTCTATGTATCCAGATCCTGAAAGAAGAGAGCAAGAAATCAAAAATATTTCTGCAGTTTATTCTGATCTAGCTGAAACTATTTTACCTAAACTACGTCGTTCACGTTTGACTGCTAATGTTGAAATTATCGGTAAAACAGACAAAGAGCTTGCAGATGCAGTAAACAACAACGAAGAACTAACTATTGAAGAAATTCTTTATGCTGCTACTTTAAATGACGTTTCGCCTGAAAAAGCATACACACTTGCAACGCAAAAATATCCTAACGATTATCGTGGCTGGAATAACCTTGGTAATGTTTATTATGCGAAAGGAGACTTCAAAAAAGCTGAGCAAGCTTATAATAAAGCAAATCAAGTTTCAGGTCGCGCTCCACAAGCAAATATGAACTTAGCTTTGATCAATATGCTTGAAGGCAACAACGAAAAAGCTGAACAATTATTAGGAAATGCTGCTGGTGCAAATACATTGAACGAAGCATTAGGTGTTCTTTACATCAAACAAGGTGATTACGCAAAAGCTGTTCAAGCATTTGGTGAGACAAAATCAAACAATGCTGCTCTAGCTCAAATCTTAACTAAGAATTACAACAAAGCACAACAAACTCTTAACGGAATTAGTGCTAAAGATGCTACAACTTACTATTTACTAGCTACTGTAGCAGCTAAGACTAACAATGTATCGGGTGTTGCCGGCAATTTAAAATCAGCTCTTGACAAAGGATTTGACAAATCGGCTATTCTAAATGATATCGATTTCGCTAAATTCTTATCAAACTCTGACATTGCTAATATGTTGAGATAATAAAGATTTCACTATATCTAAGAAGGGGTTGAATTAAATTAATTCAACCCTTTTTCTTTTAAACAATATTCTCTTAGATAACATGGCACTCTTTTTGTATTTTTGTGATATAAAAAGACAATTTGATTTTAGATGAAAGAGAAAATTCTTGAATTGCGCGCACAACGCCCTATTCCACTGATGGAAGCTAAGCAGTTATTGACGGATAATGAAGGAGATATTGAGAAATGTGTTCTTCTATACACAGCCAAAGCTATCAGAATGATCGTAGAAGCTACTGGAACAGACGCTGCTACTGCAGACAGGCATTATCAGGCTGAAAAGTATGATATCAACCTTGCGATATCTATGATAAAAGAAGAAATGTACGACGCAAACTACAAAGCAATTGCAGGTGTTAATAAAGACTCTCTTAGTCTGATTAAAGAATGGATATATATCCTAGAGACAAAAGATTTTGGATACTCATTAAGCTACTCTAACTTGACAAAAGCCATCGAGGTTATGAATCTTATTCCGGAACTGGATAATGTTGTAAAAATGCTTATAAATGCAAAGGAAGACTATGATCGAGTTTTTGAAGGATACAATGACAATATGCCATTAGATGAATTTGTCCGTCGAAACAGACAACTTGATGATTGCCCTGCTTTTATAGAGGCTAATTCAATTATACCATTACAAATTATCACTATCAAACAGATAATTAGTCGACATTTGCGAAATGTACAGAATCTATAGAATATGAGGATTAGCAATAAGCTAATCCTTTTTAATTATATCTTATAATTACACTTTAAGCCCATAAGATCGAAATATATCTGTGGCTTTATTTATTTCTTCCGAAGATGGTGATTTCACCTCTTTCAACTTATATTTTTTATTTAGCTCTTCCCATTTATGAATAGCCATTTGATGAAAAGGTAAGATATCGACACGTTCTATGTTGCTATATTGCGAAGCATATTTAGCCCATTCGTGCAAGTCCTTTTCATCATCAGTATATCCTGGTACAAGAACATAGCGGAGCCATACCGGCTTATTTATTTCTGATAGATAAGCCATAAATCGAAGTGTGGGATTCAGCTCGGCACTAGTCAGAGCCTTGTATTTATCTGCATCAATATGTTTAATATCCAACAAAACTAAATCAGTATAATTCAAAACTTCTTTAACCTTATCGTTCAAATATATACCTGATGTATCTATTGTTGTATGTACATTATGTACCTTACAAATTTTGAATAGTTCAAGAACAAATTCAGGTTGAAGCATAGGCTCACCTCCCGAAATAGTGATTCCTCCACGAACAAAGTTTCTTACTTTGTAGAATTCATCAAATACTTCTTGCGGGGTAAAAATATACTTTGCATCTTGCTTATTCCACGTATCGGGATTATGGCAATAAAGACAACGTAAAGGGCATCCCTGAGTAAATAATACAAAGCGAATACCTGGTCCATCTTTAGTCCCAAAGGTTTCGTAAGAATGTATATAACCTTTCATCTGAAAATATTATTTAGTAAAAAACGAAGTGAAGTTATAAAAAACCTCACTTCGTTCAAATATATCTGTTTATTAGGATCAAATAGTAGTTGTAATCGTACGATTAATTACATCCAATTGCTGTTCTTTTGTTAGTTTAACGAAATTCACAGCATATCCCGAGACACGAATTGTCAACTGAGGATATTGTTCAGGATGATTCATCGCATCAATCAATAATTGACGATCAAATACATTGACATTCAGATGATGTCCTGTTTGCATGAAATACCCATCCATCAATCCAACCAAGTTCTGAGCTTCTTCCTCTTTGTTTTTACCTAATGTATTAGGTGTAATTGCAAATGTATATGAAATACCATCGTTAGCATGCTCAAAAGGAAGTTTAGCTACAGAAGAAAGTGATGCTACTGCACCTTTCGTATCACGTCCGTGCATAGGGTTAGCTCCCGGTGCGAATGGTGTTCCGTCACGACGTCCATCTGGTGTGTTTCCTGTTTTCTTTCCATAAACAACATTCGATGTAATTGTCAATACCGATTGTGTAGGTATTGCATCTTTATACATTTTACGTTTACGGATTTTATTCATAAATTTCTCTACAATTTCAACCGCAAATTTATCAGTACGATCGTCATTGTTTCCGAATGGAATATAATCACCTTCTAAGATATAATCAACTGCATCGCCATCAGCATCTCTTACAATACGTACTTTCCCGTATTTAATTGCTGCAAATGAATCTGCAATGATAGACAATCCTGACACACCGAATGCTTGAGTACGTACAATATCTACATCGTGGAGAGCCATTTCAAGTGCTTCATACGAATATTTATCGTGCATGTAGTGAATAATGTTCAATGCCTTAACATAAGTCTCTGCCACCCAATCAAGCGTACGATCGAATTTTTCCCACACTTCGTCAAACTCTAGATACTCGCCTGATACTTTTTCAACCCAATGTTTAGGTAAAACCTGAGCTTTTGTCTTCTCATCTTTACCTCCATTGATTGTATAAAGTAAAGCTTTAGGTAGATTCGCACGAGCTCCGAAGAATTGCATTTGGTGGCCAATACGCATTGGCGATACACAACAAGCAATACCATAATCATCACCCAATTGCGGACGCATAATATCGTCATTTTCGTATTGTAGAGATGAAGTGTCAATAGATACTTTAGCACAATATTTCTTCCAGCTTTCAGGTAGACGCTCACTCCAAAGAATTGTCAAATTTGGTTCTGGTGCTGGTCCTAGGTTGTATAAAGTATGTAGCATACGATAGCTATTTTTAGTAACCATCGATTTACCTTGATTAGTCATCCCACCGATCGACTCAGTAACCCATACCGGATCACCCGAGAATAGCTCGTTATACTCGTTAGTTCTAAGATAACGTACAATGCGAAGCTTCATAACAAAATGATCAATCATTTCTTGAGCTTCAGTCTCAGTTATCAATCCAGCTTTTAAATCTCTTTCAATGAAGATGTCTAAGAATGTAGTAACACGTCCCAAACTCATCGCTGCACCATTCTGATCTTTGATAGCTCCTAAGTATCCGAAATATGTCCATTGGATAGCTTCTTGAGCATTTTTAGCTGGATTAGAGATATCACAACCATAAGCAGCTGCCATTCGTTTCAGTGCTTTCAATGCTTGAATTTGCATAGTTAGCTCTTCGCGTAGACGAATCAAGTCATCTGTCATCACGATAGGATCACATTCTTTGAAACGTCTTTCTCTTTCGGCAATCAAACGATCTACACCATATAGAGCTACGCGGCGATAGTCTCCGATGATTCGACCACGCCCATAAGCATCGGGAAGTCCAGTCAATAATCCATTGCTTCTGGCACGACGAATACTATCTGTATATGCTGAGAAAACACCTTCATTATGTGTTTTTCTATATTTTGTAAAAATTTCAGTCGTCAGTGGATCTAGTTCATAGCCATATTCTTCAAGGCTTTGTTGAACCATACGTATTCCTCCATTAGGGAAGATTGCTCTTTTTAAAGGGACATCAGTTTGAACACCTACTATTTTCTCTAAATCCTTGTCAATATAACCAGCTCCATAAGCATCTATCTGAGAAGGAATCTTTGTTTCAGCATCATAAACACCTTTTGCTTTTTCAGTTTTGAACATTTCGCTCAATTTGTCCCAAAGTTTCTTTGTTGCTTCAGTAGCATCTGCTAGAAAAGATTCGTCGCCAGTATATTCAGTATAGTTTTTCAGGATAAAATCATTCACATTGATTTCTTCCTGCCACTTAGTACCTTTAAAATCTTTATACGCCTCCATGTCTATTTACTTTTTTGTACAGTTTTTGTTATTAAATTCTCGCTTTCTATAGAATCATATTGGTTAAAATAAAAAGCGGCTCTAAATTGAGCCGCAAAGATAATAAGCTTTTGTTACGAATTGCCATTTTGATTAAGCAAAATATAAACTTTTAAACTATCATATTGATTTAAAAAGATATCATTTTGCTATTTAGTTCATTCTGAACTAAATAGATTATATCATAAAATGAAGTCTATTTTGTAAGTTTACTTCAGCCATTCCGCCATCTATATCTAAGTATAAAATACTCATATTCGGATAAATTTCTTTTATCCGTTTTTCTACACCTTTAGCTACAATATGGTTTGCAATACACCCAAAAGGCTGAATACACACTACTTTGTCAACACCTTTACGTGCATAGTGAGCAATTTCACCTGGTATTAACCATCCTTCGCCAAATTGGTTTGATAAATCCAGAACTTCAGAAGCTGCTTCTGCTTTTGAATAAATAGATTCCGATGCTTCATAGAATTTAAATTTGCTCAAAATCTTCTCTGACTTTCGAATCTTTCTATTCACATAATTCCAGATAAGTGGAGTCAATACTTTCGAAAGGACTGTACTTGAAGATAAACCATTGGCCTCGTTTACTTTATTATTTACGAAGAACTGCAATAAGAAATCCAGCAATGGCGGTGTAGATACTTCAACATTCTTAGAACGTAACCACTCAGTTATATTCGCTTGTGCATAGTTATTATACTTAACGAATATTTCGCCAATCAAACCAACTTTTGAATAGTTTTTATCCTCAATAGGTACATCGTTGAAATCAGCAACGGCCTGTTCGAGTAAGCGCATCAATTGCTTAGGACTATTTGCTCGAACGGCATCTATACCACGTTCAATATAAAAGTCAAATAATTCTTTTGATGCTCCTTCTTTCTTTTCGCGTATAGTTATAGCACTATGCATCTGCTGAAGTCCATCACCATACAATACTAATGGTACTGCAATTTTAGCGAGTTTCTTCCAATCGAGTTTAAATTCACTTTCATCATTCTGGAAAGTATCGCCCGACGTTAATGCTATAACAGGAATGTCATTAAATCCAGCATTCGTTAAACCACTTTTTATTTGAGCTATATAGTTCGTTGCACGACATTGACCTCCGGTCTGAGTTATGGCAACAACGACATCCTTTACATCATATACACCTGATTGAAGTGTACTTATTATATCGCCTAATACCAATGTTGATGGATAACAAACCTCATTATTTCCATACATCAAGCCCAAATCGGCTGACAATTTATTCGATTTCGGTAGATTTGCTACTTTAACACCTAGTAATTCTCCTAATGCAGGAGCAAATGGATTCAAAAAATCTGCTAACCAAGGTATTAATATTGTCTTATTAGCATCTTTTGCGATCTTATATGGTACCGAATAACCTCGGTATTGTATATTGCCAGAAGGCTTGTCTGTGATCTTTATTGCTTTTAATGATTCTACAAGTGAACGTAATCTTAAACGAATAGATCCTGGGCTAGCAATCTCATCAATACGAAGTACTGTGATATTCTTACCAGATGCTTTTAATATTTCACTTGTTTCATCCATAAAGAATGAATCGGGACCACATCCAAATGAGTTAAGCTGTACTAATTGTATATTATGAGGAAGTTTAGCTACTTCCATTGCTGCTTGTACAACTCTATTAGGATAAGACCACTGCGAGATAATATTTAGTTTGCCAAATCCCGCACTTTCTGGTTTGCGGAATACATCATCCGTAAGAACAGTTACACCCAAATCAGCCAAAATTTGTCCTACTTTCTGATGGATCAACGGATCAGTATGATATGGACGACCTGCTACCACAAATAGCATTTCTCCAGTTTCTATTGCATGATCTAGTATTTCTTTTTGATAATTATAGAGTTCTTTTTTGAGATCTTCTCTGGCTATTTGAGCTTTAGAAAATGCATTCTCAAATACAGCTTTAGAAACACCAAACCCAGACAGGTAACTATAACATCCTTTGTATAGAGCCTTATCATTACTAAATGTAATAACGGGCTGATCGAATGGTACGCCATGTCGCACTTCTGGATCTATAGAACTACGTATAACATCTGGGTATCCACTAACTACAGGGCAATTGAATGAATTTGATGATCCTCCGAATTCTTTCTCTTCTTTAGGTACAATCGGGTAAAATATTCGATCAACTTTCTGCTCGATCAAAGAAAGAATATGACCATGAACTAATTTTGCAGGAAAACAAATATTATCTGACATAACCCCTCCTACTCCTTTCTGATATAATGGGAAAGTTGATTCGGGAGATAAGCTTACATTAAAACCACACTCTGACAAAAGTGTATGCCAAAATGGATAATTCTCGAACATATTTAATACTCGAGGAATTCCTATGGTTTTGCCTCGTTCTATATTGTCCGGATTTACCGGATGATCAAATAGAATCTCATTCTTGCGGTCAAAGGCATTGTATCCCTTGACTTTCTCCGCTGATTTATTGTAGAATACTTTTTCGCACTTGTTACCTGCATAACTTATATTTCCATTATTGAAACGGAAACGAAGAACAGAACACAAATTTGTACAACCTTTACAAGTTAACTCTTTCGTATCAATAGAAGATACATCAAATAGTGAATCTTGTCCTTTGAAGCTGCCTGTATTTATACCTTTATTGTATAGGCGTTGCGCATAAAGTGCAGCTCCCAAAGCACCCATCAACTCGGGATGATCAGTAGAACTTACAGTTTTGCCTGATAGCATTTCCAAGGCTCTATATACAGCATCATTACGGAATGTACCACCTTGTACTACGATATGATCTCCAAGCATCTGCAGATTTGAAATCTTAAGTACTTTGAAAAGACAGTTTTTGACTACAGAATAAGCCAATCCTGCTGCAATATCATCATTTCCGGCATTTTCTCGCAATGATTGTTTCACTTTCGAATTCATGAAGACTGTGCATCGTGAGCCTAAATCACTTGGATATTTAGCCAAACAAGCTGAACGCGAGAACTCACCAAGCTCCATACCTAAATTAGATGCAAAGTTCTGCAAGAATGATCCACAACCGGAGGAACATGCTTCATTTAGTTCTATATTTGAAATAGTTCCGTTATCGATGAATATCGATTTCATGTCTTGTCCACCAATATCCAATACAAATGACACCTCTGGATCGACATACTGAGCACCAGTCATATGTGCAATTGTTTCTACAATTCCAAAATCAAGGCCTAATGCAGATTTCATCAGATCTTCGCCATATCCGGTTGCTGCCGATGAAAGAATTTTGACTGTAACTCCTTTTTTATTAGCCTCGTCAAAGAAATCACGAAGCGCCCCCATTACTCGTTTCAATGGATTACCTTCGTTATTACCATAGAACTGATGTACGATATTTGAATCAGCATCCATAATAACAACCTTAGATGTTGTCGAACCTGAATCAATACCAAGAAAACATTCAATTTCTTTATCAGTACCTAGAGGTCTATATTTTAATTGTTTAATCTTACGATTCTTTCCCCACTCTTCATATTCTGATTCATTATTGAATAGGGGTTCTAGTGCATCGGATTGGTTGGCAGTAGTTTCTTCTGACAACTTAGAGATAAGCTCTGGCAATTCGAATACCATATCATCAGCAGACGAATAATATGCAGCCCCCATTGCTGGGAAATATTCTCCATGAGCGGGTATAATAAAATCCGTTTCTTTTATCTTCAAAACTTCTTGAAAAGCATTGCGAAGAGCAGGAATAAACGTCAATGGACCACCTATGCACAATACTTTAGGTACAATATCGCATCCTCTGGCCAAAGTAGTTACAGACTGAAGGGCTACTGCATGCAATATCGATGCCGAGATATCAGACATCGGTATATTGCGACTTATTAGATTCTGTACGTCAGTTTTAGCAAAAACACCACAACGTGAAGCGATCGGATATATCTTGTCAAAGTTTAAAGCTTTTTCGCCGAGTTCTTCCACGGTTATATTCATCAGACTAGCCATCTGATCGATAAACGCTCCCGTTCCTCCTGCACAGCTACCATTCATACGAATATCGGGTTGTCGTCCTTCTCCGAAAAAGACCATTTTTGCATCCTCTCCTCCTAGATCAATAAGAGTATGCGTATCTTGATATGCATTCGTTACTACTTCGACAGCAGCTACGACCTCTTGTATAAATGGTATCCCTACTCGCTCACCAATTCCCATACCTGCCGATCCTGAAATGTATATTTTAAATATAACTCCAGAGAATTCTTCAGCTACAACCTTTAGCTCTTCAACTAATGTTTGCTGAATATTGGCATGATGGCGACGGTAAGTTTTGTAAACGTCTTGATAGTTATTATCTAAAACTACAACTTTAACGGTGGTCGAACCTACGTCGATCCCCATTTTATATTGTACTTTATTCAACATGATTTATATAATGTCTCCTTTAATATTTTACAGGTTATCGAGACATCAAATTTACAAAATAATGTTCAAATCTAAATTTATTAATATTTTATAACATATTACCTGTAAGGCACATCCTGTTATTATAAATTCATCAATTCTATAGCTTTTTGTAAATCTTCAGGAGTATCGATACCTATTGTTTCTATTTTTGTATATCCTACTCTTATTTTATAACCATTCTCGATCCAGCGAAGCTGCTCTAATGATTCTGCTAATTCAAGTGAGGATTGCGGTAGTTTTGTTATTTCAGCCAATATATCCGAACGGTATGCATACATACCTATATGTTTGTAAAATACATGACTATTCAACCATTCAGTATGGTGTGCATCTCGAATATATGGAATAATTGACCTGCTAAAATATATAGCTTCATTTGCTTTATTTATAACTACTTTGGGTGAGTTGGCATTAAACAATGCATCAAAACCATTTTCTTGCTTAAATGGCTTAACCAAAGTAGCTAATTCAACATTCGGCCCGTCGAAACAAGCTTTCAGACTTTCAATCTGCTCGGGTTGGATAAAAGGTTCATCACCTTGAACATTAATTATGACGTCAAACTGTTTTCCGATTTTATTATAAGCTTCATTAATTCGATCAGTCCCACTTCGATGTTCGGCTGATGTCATTACCGCCTTTCCGCCAAAAGCTTCGACTGCATTATATATACGGTCATCGTCCGTAGCAACCCATACTTCATCCACAACGAATTTTACTTGTTCATAAACACGTTGTATCATTGGTTTGCCCTTGATGTCAGCCAATGGTTTACCAGGGAAACGAGTAGAAGCATATCTTGCCGGAATGATCGCAATAAATTTCATATTCTTATTTCTTATAATATTATTCGGTTATAAAGATACTGCTTATTTTCAAAATCAGATGTATCTTTGCTTTTATGAATAAAGTTCTTATCAGTATAGGATCTAATTTCGATAGTAATAATAATATTATTAGCTGTCGTCAGTTACTTGATTTGTATTTCGAGCATATTTCGTATTCTGAAGTATGTGAGACAGTTCCTTATGGAAAGAACTATAAACACAACTTTTTAAATCAACTTGCAATAATAAGTACCGAGAAAGAATTATCGAATATTAAGTTCATTTTAAAATCCATTGAAAAAAAATTAGGACGTGATGCTAACGATAAAGAAACAGGTCTTGTTAAAATTGATGTTGATCTAGTTATTTGGAATCAAGATATACTTAAGCCTAAAGATATTAGTAGAGCTTATGTTAAATCCCTTTTATCAACATTTTCGAAAGACACCCTTCATGATACTTTTGTAGATATCGCTATTTTCTAAGCCTCGATTCTATTTCTTCTAGAATAGATCCACTATTATCATCAAACTTACGGGCAAAATATGGTCGAGAATAACCGCTTGAGGTTTGAAATCCGTCATTCTTCTCTAAAAAGTCGATGTGCCGTCTCTCAATTATTGCAGGTGGAATCGGTACATTCCAATCAGCAAAAACCAAACTTTTTACCACATTCTCGAAGAAAGGTGAATTTGCTATAATCGTATGAATAAAAGCTTCGTCTGGCACTAGAGTATGTTTAAAGAAAGTCTCGTAACGTCTGTCCGACTCTATAGTTTCCAAAATATACCTGATACATGCATTTGTCAATGCAAACCATTGTGAACCTGAATAGACTTTGAAGGGAGCTTTACGTTTCCAACCTATTTTTTTAAGAAAGACTTCTAGTAAAAATTTAGGATTATAAAACTTTAAATTTCGGCGATCATAGTCGAAGAAGTAATACTCATATCTATCTCGTGGTTTATGGTCAACATCTGTTCGATAAATATCAATGAATTCTTTCTTTTCTGATAAAAGATTTTGAAGATACTGCTCACTTCGTATAGGGTAATCTACTCCACTTATTAAAATATAGTAATCAGCTTCGCTACAATTGGCTTCTGCGAACCGTAATAAGGATATAGTAGCTTCAATCATCGAATAACCGCCCCAACTAATATCATATCTTTCAGGAATGACCACAGCCTTGTTATTATGAGATTTATATTCATTCTTAACTTTCTTGTCAATGTGAATGTAAAATGACAATGCATTATCACTATCAATTGCCGATATTAAGCGGTCGAGATGCTTAAAATTGTTATGAGCTAATATTAAGTAACAAATCTTCATAATCTATCTATACTCTTTCTATAATAACGGTAAAAGGAGGCTTTTTGCAAAACCTCCTTTTACTTGTTGTGTGAATTAATTCTTGGTAATAGGCTTAAGGTATAAATAAAGATTGTCTTGGTTATCTTTTGTGATTACAAAGTAAGAGCTTTTATCTCGGCTCTCCAATTCTTTTTTTATATTGTAAAACATCTTTTTTGTTTTTTTTATTATTTGATTTCTACTACCTACACAAATTCGTCAAAATGGTTAATTTTAGCAAATCTAGAACATATAATCCCAAACTGGCAGTATCTCAGGCTTTTGATGCAATGAATCCAAAGATTTCTGATCTAAATATTTGCGATGAATAACTATACGGAACATAAATTCGTCAAACCAAGAGTCGGTAAATGTTAAATATCCCTTGTTGCCAGCCGATGTTCCCCAACTGTTTTCAAACTCCCATTTAATTGTTTTATCATTTTCATCAGTATCGCAACCAATTAAAGTCATAGCATGTGCAGATGCACTTTGACGAGTTAGTATACGTGCTTTCTTATCCATTTTATTAATATCAACACCAAATAGCGATGAAAAATCATACATTCCTGGATCCGAAATTCCTGTTGCTCGATTGTAATATTTACCTACATCACACGAAGCATACATAGCTTCATTATTCTTAATAGATGCCAATGCAGCTTTTTTAATATCTTCGTTGGGCAAATTTAAATAAATCCAATTGATACCTTCTATAGTATTGGAATAATTTTCAATTTCATATACTTTATAATACTCTCTAGTTGGATCATTCATTATCATTATATAATTCTCTGGAGAATAATCAGCTGGTGTGATTTCACTATAAAACTGCTGCGGAGTATAATCCTTTAACTCTTTTATATTATCGTCTTTGTCTTTATATCTCCAAGTGAATTGCATTGGAGGTTCACCTAGACATAAAGCCAGTATACGATAAACACCTTTCAATGTTTCTTTCTTCTTTAGACGTAGTTCTTTTTCATTTTTACCCGCCTTTGAAAGTTCTCTTAAATCGTAACCACTCGAACGTAGATACTCTTTAATTACACCTATCATTTGGCTTGTATTGTTTGAATGAGCTGTTTCTGGCATTACTGATTTTGGAACTACACCATATTTTTTTGCGGCATTATAATATAAATTCCATACTCCACCATCTGATACCGGTGATTTGAAGAAAGTTTCGACAGCACGATCATCCATATTGCGATCTGCCGTAGCAATTATATTTTCTAAGAACAAATTTGACTTCTCAAATATATCCCAGAAATATAAGTAGTTATGAGAAAAATCAAATTCTTTTAAGTTATATTTCTTCATTATCGAAGGACGAAGAACATTCATGGATGTAAACATCCAACATCTGCCTGAACTTAATTGATTGGTTATGCCACTTACATCAACTCTATACTTAAAGTAGTGATCTATTTTTCCTTGTAAATCGCGATTCAAAGCATTACTGCGAATATCTTTATCTTCGGTAAGAATATTCTGAATTGCTTTTGTTGGGGTATCTTTTACAAAACTACTGCGTATATCTGTTAAATCTTTTTGATTAATATCCTGAGCATATGAACATATTCCCAAACTCAGGGATAAGATAATGAGTGAAACTTTATTTTTCATAATATTTTTGGTGTGGATTAAAAAAGTAGCCTAAAGTTAGTCCTTTTAGTTAAAACAAAAAAGGACTATTTAAGATAAATAGTCCTTTTTATTATACGTAGCAGAGATTATCTCTTACTTTGTTTTTTATTTCTTTCTTTTAATTGTTGTTGCTGAAGACGTTGAGCTTCTTCAAGGCGAGCCATAAAACCAGATTTCTTTTTGTTTTTATTTTTCACTTTGTTAGCCTCTAACTGAGCTCTCACTTTATCTTCATCAATAAGGAAGCGGAAAGCCAATGTCAACAAAATAGTAATCAATAATGACAAGAAATAGTAGTATGTCAGACCTGCAGGGAAATCATTCAATACAAAGAAGAAAATCAATGGCATCAGATACATCATCCATTTCATACCAGGCATTTGTTGCTGTCCTGTATTGGTCATATCCATATTGAACTTAGTGTATACAATATTAGTAACAGTCATCAGTATACAGAATAAGCTAAGATGGGTACCAATTAGAGGGATAGATGTTCCCCACTCAAATATTGCATCGTATGTTGATAAGTCATTCGCCCATAAGAAACTTTGCTGACGCAACTGAATAGCTGTAGGGAAAAACTGGAACAAAGCGATCAATATAGGCATTTGAGCCAACATCGGAATACATCCACTCATAGGATTCGCTCCCGCACTTCGATACAAGGCCATTACTGCTTGCTGCTTTTCCATTGCCTGCTCTTGTTTTGGGTATTTCTCATTCAATAGTTCTACATCAGGGCGTAGAACTCTCATTTTTGCAGATGATTTGAATGATTTGAACATCAAAGGCGATGTAATTATCTTAACAATAAAAGTTAGAAGAAGGATCACAATACCCATCGACATTCCTGTAGATCTTAATAAGTTAAATACAGGGATAACAAATATTTGATTGACCCATCTGAATAAAGTCCAACCAAGTGGTACTAATTGATCCAAATCGAGTTGTTTACTTACATCTGATATGTCAGCATCGTATTCTTTCAATGGCGTATAATCTAGTGGTCCTAGGTAATAGCGGAATCCTGCTCTTACTGATTTAGTAGCTGCATCATAAGTAGTAGGCGCGTACATACTAGCGCTATATGACTTCAAATAATCTTCTGAAGTTAATATTTTTGAATCTAGTTGTACTTCTTCAAGTTGATTATCTGCAATCAAAATTGAGGAGAAAAACTGTCCTTTGAAGGCTACCCATTTAACTGGAGCTTCAGTTACATCTTTCGAATCATTTTTTGTTTCACTCAGATTCAGCACATCATCACCAACATATTTGTATGATAGACGAGAATACTTTTCCTCCCCTGATCTATTCTTCTCTTGGCGACGAAGTTCTTGATTCCACTGTAATTCAAAAGCATTAGCGGTCTGACTTATAAGACTTTCTAGTCCAAATAATGCAATATCAAATTTCAACATATAATCGTCTTCCGACAATGTATAGATAAAGTCTACATGTTGTGACGGTGATACAGAGTAACGCATTACAAGCGAATTCTTATCACTAACAACAACTGGCGTAAAATTCAATTCAGATGTACGAAGAACTGCACCTTTATTATTTCTCAATAATAAATTAAATGCATCATTATTCGTTACTACATAAAGCGAATCTTTATCAAATCGTTTATATTCTTTCAACTGAGCTGTCATTATCTGACCTCCTTTTGTTGTAAAATCGATTTTGATACGTTTATTTTCCAGCGAAACAATTTTTTCTCCTACAGAAACATTACTGCTTGAATCTACAACCGAAGTAGTATCAGTTTCATTAACAGCACCGAAGAATGAATCGGCAACATTTTGAGTATTATTCTGTCCAATTAGTGAATCTGGAGTATCTTGTTGCGCTGCTTGGACTGTCTCAGAGTAATTACTTTTATCTAATTGTTCGATATTCTCTCGGCGTTTATTTGCATCTTTCTCTGCCGTTTGGTTCGTAAAGTACGTAAAACCAATTAGCACGGCAGCTATCAAGACGAAGCCGATAATACTGTTTTTATCCATTTACTTTTTTTAAAACGATTAATTACTTGTTTTCTTTATTTTCAATGATTGCTTTCAAGAAGCTTACGAATAAAGGGTTTGGCGATATAACCGTACTGTTATATTCAGGATGGAATTGTACACCAAGATACCATTTGTTAGCAGGTACTTCAACGACTTCTACCAAACCGGTTTCAGGGTTTACACCTGTACATTTCATTCCTGCTTTTTCGAATTCTTCTTTGAAGTCGTTGTTAAATTCAAAACGGTGACGGTGGCGTTCCTCTACTTCATCTTGACCATAAGCTTTGCTCACTATTGAACCTTTTTCCAGTTCACATTTGTAGGCTCCTAAACGCATTGAACCTCCAAGATTAGTAATATTCTTTTGCTCTTCCATCAAATCTATTACCTTAAATGGAGTATTCACATCCATTTCAGTAGAGTTTGCATCTTCCAGACCTAGTACATTTCTGGCATACTCAATAACCATACATTGCATACCTAGGCAAATGCCTAAAGTTGGAATATTATTTTCACGAGTATATTTTAGAGTTACGAATTTTCCTTCAATACCACGTTGTCCAAAGCCAGGAGCAACAAGAACTCCATCATAATCGGCTAATGTCTTTTCAACATTGTCTGGAGTTATTTTGTCCGACTGAATAAAATGTAAATCTAATTTACGATCGTTGTATACAGCTGCTTGTAATAAAGATTCATTGATTGACTTATATGCATCTGGTAATTCTACGTATTTACCAACTAATGCTATTTTCACAGAGTCTTTTGCATTTTTCAATTTATCAAGGAAATGACGCCAAGATTCCATTTGTGGTTTCTCGTTTATTTCCATTGAGAATTTACGTAAGATAATTTCATCCACACCTTGACTTTGCATCATCAATGGCACTTCATAAATTGTAGGAACATCTACCGATTGAACAACTGCATCAGCATCAACATTACAGAATAAAGCCACTTTACGAAGAATATCTTTATTCAACGGATGTTCTGTACGAAGTACTAAAATATCAGGCTGAACTCCTTCCGATTGTAATTCTTTTACTGAATGCTGAGTAGGTTTAGTCTTAACCTCCTGCGCTGCAGCTATGTATGGCACATAAGTTAAATGAACACATAAACAATTTTTGCCAAGTTCCCACCGTAACTGACGAACACTTTCAATATATGGAAGTGATTCAATATCACCAACTGTTCCACCAATTTCGGTAATTACGAAATCATAATCATATTTAGAACCAAGCATTTTAATATTTCGCTTAATTTCGTCTGTAATATGAGGTACAATTTGGACAGTTTTGCCTAGATAATCTCCTTTACGTTCTTTACTTATCACATTCTGATAAATACGTCCCGTTGTAATGTTATTATCCTTATGCGTCGGAGCATTAAGAAAACGCTCGTAATGTCCTAAATCTAGATCGGCTTCATGCCCATCAACTGTAACATAACATTCGCCATGCTCGTAAGGATTAAGTGTACCAGGATCAATGTTTATATAAGGATCTAACTTCTGAATAGTTACCTTATAACCTCTTGCTTGTAGCAATTTACCAAGGGAAGCTGCTATAATACCCTTTCCTAAGGAAGAAATAACGCCTCCTGTAACAAAAATATACTTCGTGTTAGCCACTGCTTTCTGTTTTTTTTTTCGTAAAATTATGAACACACAAAAGTATAAAAAAAACTTCAGATAATACCTTGTATGGCATTTATACATTTTCAAAATAGCCAATAAATGCAAAAAGTCCACTAAGATTGGGTTCTTAGTGGACTTCGAATTTTATCATATAGTAGTTTAATCAACTTGAATAATCAAAAACTTACTGATATTCCAGAATTCTTTGTAATTAGTAATTTTGAGAACAATATTACCAGTTGCATCTTTTTCTAAAACATAGCTATCTTTAGGATGGTCTGATAATACTTTTGCTTTTTTAGCATAAACAGGTATGTTTTGAGTATCCCTAACATCAATCGAAACAAATTTTTCACGATCAATACTTTCACTTAACACTTTGACTGAAGATAAAAATCCTCCACCTGAAATAACCTTAGCATCTTTCAACTCATTTTTTGTTCCGAACATATAAAATGCAGTATTTAACGCTTTATCTTGTTCTTTGATTTTAAGTGCTTGCTCTGTAGATTGAACAACTAATCCTTCTACGTCATCTGATAAAGATTGTAGACTAGTTTCTAAATCTGCAATTTGAGCATCTTTGGTTTTTAGAATTTCCTGAAGTTTAGTTAATGATTCTGCTCTTTCATTCAATTCCGCAGTTAACTTGTCAATTCTTGTCTTCAAATTAGAAGTTTGGCCTGTGCTATTTTTTAAGCGTTGATTCAAACTTGCAATATCTTGTTTATTCTTTTTGATAATTTCATTTACCATTTCAATATTGCTTCTTATCTCTTCTTTTTTATTCTGAGATAATGTACCTTTTTCTTTAGACTGTACTGATAGATAATTTTCTGCTTTACGAATTTCATCAAAATTTTCTTCAATATCATTCATCAAAGCCATCATATCGTTCAGTTCATTCATACTTTGCTCATTCGCTGCTGCAATTGAGTCACTTTCAGCCTTTAGGCGTTTATATTCGTCAGAATTCTTTACATTACATGAAGCAAATGTTAGAACACATAGACATGCTACAATAGTTTTTTTCATATTAATCTTTTTTTAGTTATTCATTTTTTCCTGAAATAATAATAACAAACTCCCCTTTGGGTTCGTTCACTGTAAAATGTGAAATTAATTCCTTTAAAGTTCCTCTTTTTGTCTCTTCATACATTTTCGAAATCTCGCGACAAGTAGCAGCTTCTCTCTCCTCACCCATATACTCGGCAAGTTGAGTTAATGTTTTAACTACTCGATAGGGAGATTCGTAAATGACAATAGTACGATCTTCTTCAGCCAATTGTTTCATTCTTGTCATCCTTCCTTTCTTGGGCGGTAAAAAGCCCTCGAAACAAAAACGATCACATGGAATACCCGAAGAAACCAATGCT
This sequence comes from Dysgonomonas massiliensis, assembly GCF_900240225.1. GTDB lineage: Bacteria > Bacteroidota > Bacteroidia > Bacteroidales > Dysgonomonadaceae > Dysgonomonas > Dysgonomonas massiliensis. The sequence goes on from NZ_OEPV01000008.1 coordinate 46,383, forward strand.
GGGACAAATGCAGTAGCACCTGGTAGGCATTCAACATCTACCCCATGCTTAATGCACTCTCTAGTTATTAAAAAGCCCGGATCAGATATACCCGGCGTACCGGCATCCGAGATCAAAGCGATATTTAAACCTGATTGCAATTTTTCTACAATTTGATTAACCGCCTTATGCTCGTTAAACTTATGATAAGATTGCAGATTATTCTTTATTTCAAAATGCTTCAAAAGGAAACCGCTCGTACGTGTATCTTCGGCTAAAATAAGATCAACTTCTTTTAGTAAACGTATCGCTCTGAAAGTCATATCTTCCAGATTTCCGACAGGTGTTGGTATAAGGTAAAGTTTACCCATTAATTTATATTACTGAATTGTTAAGACAAATATAGTAAAAATCAATATCTCGTAATGACAATCTTATTTTTTTATTGTCTCTGCACCTAATTTTTATGATGCTTTTAAGGCGTGTTCTATTTTTAAAATACTAATTAACAATTTCTATACTTCAAATTATGCATTAATAATACATTTCTCTTCTATAGAAATTCCAAATAGAGCAAAATCATATTTTGCAGGGTCTTCAGGATCTAATAACCGTAAATTTTCAGACAATTCAATAGCTGCTTTCCAATCAGGTTTATCTCTTTTCAAAAGGTTCAGTTTGCGAGCTGTTCTTTCAACATGAAGATCGAGTGGGCATATTAGATCCTTAGACGATATTTTTTTCCATATTCCGAAATCAACTCCACAATTATCATCGCGCACCATCCAGCGCAAAAACATATTCAAGCGTTTACAAGCAGATTTCTGTTTAGGTGATGGTATGTGTTTTTGAGTACGTTTTGGTGAGTCCTCTATCGCGAAGAAGTATTGTCTAAAATTATTTAGGCATTCTTCGACACTATCACCAGATGCGAATGCATCTTCCAGACTATCATAAGTATGATAATGCCTTTTCATAAACTCGACACAATATAATAAGTCTGTATCGTTGAATGTCCGATGTTTAAAACCTAATAGTTTCTTCAGATCCGAATCCTGATGATTCAAAATAAAGTCATATGGTGAATTATCCATCCGTTCGGCAAGCTCATTACATTTATTAATGATCGTTTTGCGTTGTCCCCAAGCAAAGACTGCAGCAAAAAAACCCATAATTTCTTTTTCCTGCTTCATCTCAAATTTATGAGGGATGCTTATCGGATCATTCGGTATAAAATCCGGAGTGTTGTATTGCTCTACTTTTTTATCAAGAAAGTCTTTTAGTTCAAATATATTTGACATATATAGTATATCTATTTTATAAGACAAAGATACCTATAAAAAATTAAAGCTGTTGATAGACATTATCTACAGCTTTATATAATAGTAATATTCTTGATGTTTATCTATTTCATCTTGTAATGTTTGACTAGATAAATTAATCAAATTTCTCATTTAGAATTGTTCCATTTTCCAGAATCAACATTTCCACTTCAATATTACGATGTTTCAATTCTATATCGAATAAAACTTCTGTCCCTCTATGAATTTCTTTTATATCATCGAAATCATAATCAGGATATTTAGCTATAGTAGTATTCTTTACTACAGCAGGAATATCTAATACATTGAGATTAAATGCATACATTAATAGATCTCCGTCAGTTGTATAATAACATTTGTAATCTGTATAACCTATTTCAAACTCTACTTCATAAATACCTGAAGCTACTTCCCATTCAATATCACGGGCCTGAGGGAAATCAATATTAAACTTACTACTCACAACAGATGGAGGAGTTATCACATCTTGTGAATCTGCTATCTTAAAAGATGTAAGCATTTCTTTTATCTTATCATTTGTATGCTTAGTTGTAATAGAGGGCTTTGGCTGCGCTATTGCAGACTGACAAGATACGAGTACCCCGATAAATAATAATGCACAAAAAAACTTTTTCATAATAGTTCTGTTTATAATTTTTTATATATGCAAATATCAGGAGTCAATTCTGAAAAGATTTAGGAAAATCATCATAATTATTTTGGCAAAGATATGTACATACAGTGCCTACCATTATATTCGTATTGAATATCGTAGTTATAATAGTCTGTGATAGCTTTAACGATAGGCAATCCCAAACCTAAAGAATTGTTACTAGTTGAACCACTAACATATCGGGCAAAAATATCTTTCAACATATCAGGCTCCTTGCCATCATTAATAATTGAGACTTCGGATGAAGATATTGTAATATCTATTTTCCCTTTAGGTATATTATATGATATAGCATTCTTTAGGAGGTTTGTAAACATTATATATGCCAAGTCTTCATTCATATCTATACAAAGTACATCTTTTTCGTCTATCGTATAACTGAGATCTTTATGTCCTATATAGTCTTCTAGTGATGTCAGAATATCTTTTATTACCGAATTAAGAGATAAATTTTTCGTATCCTTGAATTGCCTATTTTGAATTTTTGAAAGCAGAAGCAGATTACTATTCATACGTTTCATTCTATTCAAAGTCAATAAAGTCGAGCTAAGCTCATTCATTTGATCCTCGTTCAATCCTTCTTGAGATATCAAAAATTCCAATTTATTTATTGCTATAGCTAAAGGCGTTTGTAGTTCATGCGAAGCATGGGCTATGAAATCTTTTTGCTCGGAGTAAGTCTTAATATTATTTTCCAAAAGTTTTTTCACTGAATTATTCAATTCCTGAAATTCATTAATTTTGGTCGAAGGAAATTCTATTAATTCTCTGTCTTCTAATCTGAATGATTTTAAGCGATCTATCAATTGAAAAAAAGGTTTATTACTTTTATTCAAAATTGTTTTGCTCAAAATAAACATTGTAGTAATCAAGCAAACCCACAATATGATCAGAAGAAACAACATATTCTGAGACAAGTCTTCAGTCTCAACATTACTCGTAAATAGTTGTAACTTGTAATATTGACCATTAGGCTCCGAATAAAAAGCCGTTGTCAGCATCCTAACTTCTTCCTCTTCACTCTCTGTCTCAAAATATACCTTGGTAGTCGTAAATGAATCTTTAATATCCTGAGCATCTTCATAACTTATTTTAGTCACAATTATATTCAAAGGATTATGCTTCATCATATCCTCGGTAAAATCAGCCGATCGGTTAGCTTTCACAATAAATTCTTGCCTCAAATTATCCAATCCTTCGTCTATGTCATCATATATTTCGTGCAATTGAAGACTAAAATATATTGCAGACCAAACCGTCAGTATAATGAGAAATGAAAGCGTAAGTTTTAATGTCAAATAGTTTACTAATTTCATACACACATTTTATATCCGACACCATAAACATTATCAATAGTTATTTCGGAATTGCTATCTTTTAGTTTTTTACGGAGATTCTTTACTTGAGAATAGATAAAATCGAAACTATCAGCTGAATCAATATTGTCCCCCCAAACATGTTCAGCTAAAACTTCTTTAGTTATTAAGCGATTTATATTAGTTGCAAAGAAAGTCAAAATATCAAATTCTTTTCGGTTTAGCTTTAATTCTTTATCTCCTACTGCTGCTAACCGTTGATCAAAGTCAATTGATAAATTTTTCATTATCAAAATATTTTTACCATCCTGCAAGTTTCTTCGCAACACGGCTTTAATACGAGCATGTAGTTCTGCCAGATGAAAAGGTTTTGTAAGATAATCATCAGCCCCCAAATCCAGTCCTCGAATCTTATCATCTAATGAATCTTTAGCCGAAATAATTATTGTATTTCCGACTATATCATTTTTTTTCATTTTTTCCAATAAGTCAAGTCCATTACCACCCGGAAGCATTATATCAAGTAAAATACAATCATATTTATATAGGAATATTTTTTCTTCGGCTTCGGCATAATCTGTAGCTTTTTCTACAATATAGTTCTCTGACAGGAGAAAAGTTTCGATGGATTTAAGTAATTCGTATTCGTCCTCAATAATTAATATCTTCATTTATGTTATTATTTTACCTTGATCTTAAAGGTCTATTAAAGTCTTTTGTGCAAAATACAAAAAATAAATGTATTTTTGTATTCCGAAAATTAAATACATGATGATAGATAAAATAAACAAGCTATTAGCTGAAGTAGAAGTTCTGAAAGCAAGCAAGGCCGACGAGATAGAAGCTCTTCGTTTAAAGTACCTTAGTAAAAAAGGTGAAATATCAGAATTGATGAATGATTTCCGAAATGTCGCAGCAGAACAAAAGCGCGAAGTAGGAATGCTGCTTAACCAGTTGAAAGAAAAAGCTCAGGATAAAATTAACGAGCTAAAAGATTCGCTTGAAAACAATCAATCGATTGACGAATCAATAGACTTGACACGTACAGCTGCACCGATCAAACTAGGAACCAGACATCCCCTATCTATTGTCAAAAAAGAAATCAGTGATATTTTTGGTCGCTTAGGATTTACTATTGCTGAAGGTCCTGAAATTGAAGACGACTGGCATGTATTCTCAGCTCTGAACTTTGCAGAAGACCATCCAGCTCGCGATATGCAAGATACATTCTTCATTTCTCACGATCCACAAGTACTACTACGTACACACACTTCATCTGTACAAGCTCGTGTAATGGAAAAACAAGAACCGCCTATCCGCATCATATGCCCAGGACGCGTTTATCGTAACGAAGCAATATCATATCGTGCGCACTGCTTCTTCCATCAAGTTGAAGCACTTTATATTGATAAAAATGTATCGTTTGCCGATTTGAAGCAAGCCTTATTATACTTTGCTAAAGAAATGTTCGGCGCTGATACAAAAATCCGCTTACGTCCATCATATTTCCCATTTACCGAACCAAGTGCCGAAATGGATATTTCGTGCAATATTTGCGGAGGAAAAGGATGTCCTTTCTGTAAACATACTGGCTGGGTAGAAATCCTTGGTTGCGGAATGGTAGATCCTAATGTTCTTGAGAATTGCGGAATCGATAGTAAAAAATATACAGGCTATGCTCTAGGGATGGGTATTGAGCGTATTACAAATCTGAAATATCGAGTTAAAGACTTGCGTATGTTCTCGGAAAATGACAAACGCTTCCTCGACGAATTCGAAAGTGCATACTGATCATACAGCATATCAATATAAAAAAGGCGAAGATTTATCTTCGCCTTTTTTTATTCTTATTTTTATTTATTATTTATCGCCCAAAAACACTAATACATAATCAACTGTTGGAGGTGTTTTAGTTGTGCTTAGATCCGAATATTTTACATAGAAACGAACATATCCTGCTGGCTCATAATCTATAGTATATGTAGCAATTTTGTCTCCGCTAGACAATGAATATGGCATCAAGTGTTTGACTTCTATTTCTGGATTCAAATCCATCATATAAGGAACTAAAGCTCCATTATCATATCTATGCTCTGTAAGTTCTTCTATTTTCCAATCATAGTAGAAGAAGGATTCTCCAGTGAAATCATCTTTTCCAACTACCCATTGTTCACTGCCCACTCTCACATCCACTACTTCCATATTAGTAAAGCCATCTACTCCATCTTTACCATCTACTCCATCACGTCCATCGTCCCCTTTACAAGACATAAATGCTATCGCAATCAATAATCCGAATAATAATTTTTTCATATAGTTCTATTTTAATTTATAATTCATTTTAATCAAATATAAACATTTCGAATATATTAACCATAATAATATCTTACAAATCAACATTTGCAAAGGAATAAAAACAAGTGATCAGATAGTTATTCCACTTTTTATACAGAAACGAAAAGAGCACATCTAAAATTACGATAAAAATAATCTTAAATTTATCACATTTATTATCTTTCAGCATCATCTACGGCATATAGATAGTAAAAGTTTGATTACTTTTGCACCCGATTTAAAAACAAGTAGTAAAATTGAATTCAGAAAATAACTCACTCAAACGCGATTTGGGTTTAATAACAGCTATAAGCATCGTTATTGGAAATATGATCGGGTCAGGAATCTATGGCCTGCCTTCAGCTTTAGCTAAAGTGGCAACCCCTTCAATTACTATTCTTGCATGGATAGCTGTTGCCGTTGGAGCCATTATTATTGCATTAAGTTATGGGAACTTAAGTAGAGCAATACCTAAAGCAGGGGGACCTGTTGTATATGCCGAAGCTGCATTAGGCAATTTTACCGGTTATATGGTCAGTTTGATTTGGTGGGTTGGTGCTGCCATTGGCAATGCCGCCATAGTAGATCTTATGTTTACAACTTTTGTAGAAATGGTTCCTTCCCTGAATACACCTATCAACAGATTGGTAATAACACTCACAATATTATGGTTCTTTACGTATATCAATATAATAGGTGTCAAGTTTGCTGGATGGGTCAGTATTACTGCAAATCTATTGAAGTTCATCGTATTTGCCCTGCTTATAATTGTAGCTATTCCATATTTCAACTTAGACATACTAGTTAGTGATGAAATTCCAGTGGCACTGGCAGATAACCCGAATGTTAGTTTCTTTACGATGTTCTCAGCTGCAATTGCACTGCTTTTCTGGGCCTTTACCGGATTAGAAAGCTCAACAATGGCAGGAAGCGAGATCAAGAATCCTGAGAAAAATATTCAGCGCAGCATAATCTTTGGATTAATTATAGTAGCTGTTATATATATATTACTGAATGTATCATTGTTTGCACTAGTTCCTCAGTCAGAACTTGCCCAATCAGAATCCCCTTTTGCTGATGCAATAAATAACGGTATTGGAGGAAACTATGGAAAGTTCATCATCAATTTTATCATTATGGTTTCATTGATCGGAACTTTAGCGGGATGGATATTAGTTACTGCCAGAAGTGTATATGCTGCCAGCAAGGATAAATTCTTTATTCAGTCATTTTCTAAACTTCATCCTAAATATTCAACACCGCACATTGCTCTTATTGTTTCAGGGTTGATTACAACAACATTTTTATTATTGAACTTCTATTCTGAAATTTCAGGAGATCAAAAAATGCTGTCACACTTTGTAAATATAACTACAGTTGCGGCATTTATCAATCTTCCGACCTATCTTATTACAATAATTGCTGAATATGTATTGATTAAAAGAGGTACTTTAAGTACATCTAAATTCAATAATATAAGATTAGCATTGGCTTTCATTATTGCAATAGCTTTCTTATATTTTGGATGGATAGGATCAATTGTTCCTGTAATATATTGGATTATATCAGGTATTGTCTTGGGTATCGGATTGCTGTGTTATCCTCTGTTTATGAGACGTATAAAAAAATAAAAGGATCTTGATATTTTATCCCTTAATCTACTTTATCAAATTGCTATCATTAAACAATATGATAAGTATCTGAATTATTCAGAAAAGATAAAATATCAAGAAAGCCTATAACCACAAAAACACTTAAACCAATATACTCATCACATTATATTTTTGATAGAGCTTGCTCTATATCTTCCAATAAGTCATCAATATGTTCGGTACCTATTGATAAGCGTACAGTTCCCGGATATATCGCTTGCTCCTGAAGTTCTTTTTCATTCAACTGCGAGTGTGTTGTTGTTGCAGGATGAATTACTAGAGATTTGACATCTGCTACATTTGCCAGTAATGAGAATATCTCAAGACTATCAATAAATTTATGAGCAGCCTCTTGGCCTCCATCAACTTCGAATGTAAAAATAGATCCAGCACCTTTCGGAAAATATTTCTTATATAATTCATGATCCGGATGTTTGCTCAATACCGGATGATTCACTTGCTTAACTTTTGGATGCTTAGTCAAATAATCCACAACTTTCAGAGCATTTTCGACATGTCGTTCAACTCGCAATGAAAGAGTTTCGAGGCCTTGCAAAAGGATAAATGCATTGAATGGACTAATTGTAGCTCCTGTATCACGTAACAGAATTGCACGAATACGAATTGCATAAGCAGCAGGCCCTGCAGCATCAACAAAACGTACTCCATGATAACTAGGATCAGGCTCTGATAATTGAGGAAACTTACCAGAAGCTACCCAATCAAATTTTCCAGAATCTACAATCACACCACCTAATGATGTCCCATGTCCTCCGATAAACTTTGTTGCCGAGTGCACTACAATATCTGCCCCATGTTCAATTGGACGAATCAAATATGGCGTTCCGAATGTATTATCAATAATCAAAGGAATTCTATGCTTGTGAGCAATATCGGCGACAGCTTTGATATCTATTACATTGGAATTAGGATTTCCAAGAGTCTCAATAAATACTGCTTTTGTATTTTCTTGAATTGCATTTTCAAAATTAGATAGTTCCGATGGATCTACAAATGTTGTTGCAATACCATATGTAGGTAGAGTATTAGCTAATAGATTATAAGTACCTCCATATATAGTCTTAGCAGAAACAATATGATCTCCTGAACGTGTAATATTCTCGAAAGCATATGTAATTGCCGCAGCTCCTGATGCTACGGCCAAAGCTGCTACTCCACCCTCTAAAGCAGCAACACGAGCTTCAAATACTCCTTGAGTAGGATTTGTCAATCGTCCATAAATATTTCCGGCATCAGTTAAACCAAAACGCGCTGCAGCATGTGCAGAATCGCGAAATACATAAGAACTTGTTTGATAGATAGGAACTGCACGTGCACCTGTATCTGAATCTGGTTGTTCTTGTCCAACATGCAATTGTAATGTCTCGAAGCGTAAATTATTTCTTCCCATAATTATATAATTTTATTATTTTATTTTCAATACTATTTTCCATCAAAATTATATTTTATAGAAATATTAAACAACGAATTATAAAATATTGGAAAATATAACTAATTTTAGGGTTCAAACAGAAAAAACATTTTGGTTTAAGGTATAAGAATTCACATTTAAAAGATTTTTATTCTATGGAAGAACTAGACAAGATAGACTTACAGATATTAAGAATTTTACAAAGCAATTCAAAGTTAACGACCAAAGAGCTTGCGTCGCAAGTTAATCTTTCTACAACACCAGTATTTGAAAGACTAAAGCGCTTAGAATCAAATGGCTATATTAAGAAATATGTTGCTATTCTTGATGCAGAGAAACTTAATTGTGGCTTTGTTGTATTTTGCAGTGTAAAACTTAAACGATTGAACAGAGATATTGCGCACGATTTCACACGTATTATTCAAGACATTCCCGAAGTCACGGAATGTTATAATATATCGGGCGAATACGATTATCTTTTAAAGATTCATGCTCCAGACATGAAATATTATCAAGAGTTTATTTTAAATGTCTTGGGAACAGTTGAGAGCCTCGGTTCATTAACGAGTACTTTTGTTATGGCTGAAGTTAAACACAAGTATGGTATATCGATATAGACAGTTCTGATAATTTTATAAAAAAGGAGATTCAATATTTAATATGAACCTCCTTTTATTTTCGATTAATATTTTTCAAGAATTAAATATCACGAATCCACTTCTCTAGTAATGAAAGTATATCAGTGTGATATTGAAAATCTTTGTTCATACCCCATGCATGTCCTCCTTTTGGGAAAATATATAGAGCAGCAGGCACATTGTTTTTTCTCAATCGCTCGTAATATAATACACTATTTAAAGGAGATACAATTGAGTCATCATTACACGCCATTATAAAACATGGTGAAGTATTTGTTGATACATGGTTCAATGCCGTGAAGTTATATATATCTTCTTCACTTGGGTCTGCTCCCAGAAGTTTATTTCTTGAAGCAATATGGGTTATTTTATCTTGCATGCTTGTAACAGAATAAAACAACATCGAAAAATCCAATTTGGAATCAGATTCAACTTTAGTAGCTACTAAAGAAACAGCATGTCCTCCTATTGAAAAACCCGCAGCTCCAACACTTGGCTTATCAAGCCCCCACTCTTTTACATTATTTCTAACAAACCTGACCGCCTGGCGTAAATCTTTCTCCGTTACATGCTTGTCGGTACCATCAGGCAACCTGTAGTTTAAGACACAACCTACTATACCTAACAAGTTTAACCATTCAGCAAACTGATGGCCTTCATGATCTAAATTAACTTTATTGAAGCCACCACCACCACATATTATTACTACTTTAGATGCTTGCTGAACTTTCTCAGGAATATGTATATACATTTCCAGCATAGTATCAGATCTTGAGCAATCATCAGATAGCAATTTTGTAATATAATTGGTCATACGACTTTATAAATTAGGATTTATAGAATTCCATTCACTGATCGGAGGAATTACATTTGTATTAATTAAGCTATCTCTCAAATCACATAAATGCTTGTAGCTTTGACGAAGTTCTTCATGTTCTTGTTCTGTACCTTTTACTTCTTTATAATGGACACCGGTGCTATCTAAATTAGTTTCCATAGCCATCATCACATGGTTGAACTCTTTGTTTGATACATAACAACCAACCGGCCAATCAAATTTTTCACCTCCCATTGCAGCTCGTATCATTTCGAGTGATAAGAATGCTGGGCTTTGGAATGATGATCTTCCTCGAAGTTCAATGATGTGCTTACCTCCTTGAATTACACGAACTTTTAAATCCGCCCATTGCTCCTTAGTCAAGGCTGATGTACCAATCAATTCATTCAACGGTTTCCCATCGACACTTGCAGTAGAAGAAAATACTGCCATTTGTTCTCCATGACCACCATAAGTACGGCAATTGCTTACTTTATCAGGATGAATATTAAAATGTTTAGCTAATTCATTTCTTAATCTTGTACTATCAAGTGCAGCTAATGTAGTTACTTGTGTAGGTTTAAGTCCGGAGTACAATAAAGTTAATAAACCTGTAATATCTGCAGGATTAAATATAACTACTACATGTTTTACATCAGGACAATACGAGCGTATATCTTTTCCTAACTGAATAGCAATATCAGCATTACCTTTCAATAAGTCTTCTCGTGTCATGCCTTCTTTACGTGCTGCTCCTCCTGAAGAAATAATATACTTACTTCCAGACAAGGCCTCTTTAATGTCTGATGTATAAGATAGATTCAATCCTTTAATTCCGCATTGCAATAGTTCTTCTGCAACACCTTCCAATCCTTTCGCGTAAGGATCATAAAGGCATATATTACTTGATAGTCCCATAAGGATTGCTGACTGTGCCATATTTGAGCCGATCATTCCGGCAGCACCAATAATTGTCAATTTTTCAGATGTAAGTTTTTGCATAACATTGGGTATTTTTAATTCTTCTTTAAAGTTACAAACTTTCAAAAGCCTTTTGAATGCTAAAACCCATAAGATACTCCACTCGAGTTAAAACTTGTTAAAATGTGGATTTTACAATAATTGTCTATAAAATGATATTTATGCAAAAAGTAGATTCATTAATTGACATATGTATTTCTTACATAGGATTAAATTTTGTAATTTTGGCAATCATTTTGACTTAGAAAAACTTTTGAATAATGAATATATCATACAATTGGCTAAAAGATTATCTTGATTTTGATCTAAATCCTACCGAAACTGCCGATGCACTAACATCTATCGGTTTAGAATGTGGTAGTGTTGAAGAAGTAGAAACTATAAAAGGAGGACTGAATGGTCTTGTTATCGGTGAAGTGCTGACTTGCGTTGATCATCCTAACTCAGATCATTTGCATATCACGACAGTTAATCTAGGAGACGGAAATCCTGTACAAATTGTTTGCGGTGCTGCAAATGTTGCAGCCGGTCAGAAAGTAGTTGTAGCTACTGTCGGAGCTACTCTATATTCAGGTGAAGAATCTTTTACTATCAAAAAATCTAAGATCAGAGGTGAAGAATCATTTGGTATGATCTGTGCCGAAGATGAAATTGGCATTGGCACTAGTCATGATGGAATCATCGTATTACCAGCCGATGCTGTTCCTGGAACATTAGCTAAAGATTACTACAATATCAAAAGTGATTACGTTATAGAAGTAGATATTACTCCTAACCGCGTTGATGCTGCTTCACACTTTGGTGTAGCTCGTGACTTGGCTGCTTATTTGAAGCAAAATGTAAAACCAACTGATCTAAAGAAACCTAGCATTGATAATTTTGCGACGAAAGCATCAGACGATTATATTAAGGTTCAGGTAGATAATTCTGAGGCTTGTCCTCGCTATTCGGGTGTTACGATCAAAGGTGTAACTGTTACAGAAAGCCCCGATTGGTTAAAAGATCGTTTGAATCTAATAGGACTCCGTCCAATCAATAATATTGTAGATATTACCAACTTTGTACTTCACGAGTTTGGTCATCCTTTACATGCATTCGATGCGCAGCATATCACTGGTGGAAAAGTTATTGTAAAAACACTTCCTGAAGGGACTAAATTCATAACTCTTGACGAAGTTGAACATACTTTGAGTGAAAGAGATCTTATGATCTGTAACGAAGAAGAAGGGATGTGTATTGCCGGAGTTTTCGGAGGTCTTAAATCAGGAGTAACAGAAGCAACTAAAGATATTTTCCTTGAATCAGCATATTTCAACCCTACATGGGTACGTAAGACTGCTCGTCGTCAAGGTCTGAATACTGATTCTTCATTCCGCTTCGAAAGAGGTGCAGACCCTAATAATACATTGTATGCACTGAAACGTGCAGCTTTACTTATTCAGGAGATTGCAGGTGGAGAAATTGTTGGTGAATTGATAGATATCTACCCTACTCCTATCAACAATGCAATAGTAGAATTAACTTATGATAAAGTGAATCAAGTAATAGGTAAAAACATACCTGCTGAAACTGTAGATTCAATTTTAGAAAGTCTCGAAATACGTCCAGCTGGTGACGCTGAAGACCGCTTGATACTGTCTGTCCCGACTTATCGAGTAGATGTACAGCGCGATGTCGATATCATTGAAGATATCCTACGTATTTATGGCTACAACAATGTAGAAATTAGCGAAAATGTAAATTCAAACCTTTCATATAAATCTCAATCAGATAAAAGTTATGATCTTCAGAATCTTATTTCTGAACAATTAACTGGTTCTGGCTTCAATGAGATTATGAATAACTCTCTGACTAAGGAAAGCTATTATACCGAATCAAATATTTACCCAATTAAGAATTGTGTAAAACTATTGAATCCACTTAGTAACGATCTTTCAGTTATGCGTCAGACGCTTTTATTTGGAGGTTTGGAAAGTGTTGCATTCAACAGAAATCATAAAAATCCGGATATACGTTTCTATGAATTCGGCAATTGCTATTTCTACGATGCTGATAAAAAGGTTGAGGGTGAAACTTTAAAAGAATATAGTGAAGAGTTCCATCTTGGAATTTGGATTTCAGGGAACAGTATAACTAATTGCTGGACTGCTGCAGATGAAAAGTCTTCGGTATATCAACTCAAGGCATATGTTGAAAATATTCTATCAAGAATAGGTATTTCATCTGATAAATACAGCTATTCTCAATTTTCGAACGAACTTTACAGCGCAGCAATATCTATCAAGACTCGTAACAGAGAACTAGGTATTATAGGTATCGTTAGCAAAAAAGTACTGAAAGCTATGGATATTAATGCCGAAGTATTTTATGCTGATTTGAACTGGGACTCTTTGATGAAAGAAATCAAAAAGCATTCAGTAACATATACCGAGATATCTAAATACCCTGCTGTAAGTCGCGACTTTGCTCTTCTATTAGACAAAGCGGTATTGTTTGAAGATATTGTAAATGTTGCACAGAAAGCTGAGCGTAAATTATTGAAATCAGTTAAACTTTTCGACGTTTACGAAGGTAAAAATCTACCTGAAGGAAAGAAATCATATGCTGTAAACTTTATCCTACAAGATGAAGAGAAAACTTTGAATGACAAGCAGATAGATGCGATCATGAAGAAAATACAAACTTCACTTGAAAAAGAACTTGGTGCTCAATTGAGATAAATTATTACACTAGAATAACAACAAAAAAAGGTTGACATAAATTGTCAACCTTTTTTTGTTTCGTACAGAATAATTATCCATTATTTTATAAACATCTCTCAGCATGATAAGAAGATCTCACCAATGGACCACTCTCTACGTAAGTAAATCCTTTTTCTAAAGCAACATTTTTAAACTCATCAAAAGTTTCCGGCGATATATATGCCGATACCGGCAGATGTTTTCTTGATGGTTGTAAATATTGTCCTATTGTGAGAATACTACATCCCGAAGCTAATAAATCATCCATCGTTTCATAAATTTCTTCAGTAGTCTCCCCTAGCCCAACCATGATACCCGATTTAGCTTTCAAGCCATTGTCAGCGATTCTCTTTAATACAGCAAGACTGACATCATATTTAGCAGCACTTCTGACTTGAGGTGTTAAACGCCTAACTGTTTCAATATTATGAGCAATAACGTTCGGCTGAGCTTTACAGACAATATCAATCAAATCTGATTTTCCTTGAAAGTCTGGAATAAGTACTTCGGTTGTTATGCCTGGATTAACTTCTTTTACTTTTTCTATTGTAGACACCCAATGATTAGCTCCTAAGTCTGGTAAATCGTCTCTATCTACTGATGTTATTACAGCATGCTTCAGCTTCATCAGTTGAATAGATTTTGCCAGATTAGCAGGTTCGTTCACATCCAATGCCAGAGGTTTTCCCGTTTTAGTGTTACAGAACTTGCACGAGCGTGTACAGATATCGCCAGCAATCATAAATGTAGCTGTACCACGCTCCCAACATTCGCCCATATTGGGGCAGCGGCCACTAGAGCATATTGTATGTAGACAATGTGATTCTACAATATTTTTTGTACGAGTGAAATTTTCATTTCCTCCCAATCTTATTTTTAACCAGTCCGGTTTTCTTACGCGCTCCATACCGAATTACATTTTTGTATTTAAGAAGTTTATAATCTTTTGATACAGATAAGCTCTTACCTCTGCTCCTCTAATTGAATGATCTCTATCAGGAAATACAAACATTTCGAATTGCTTGTTGGCTGTAATCAATGCATTTGCATATTCCATCGTATTGTGAAAATGTACATTATCATCAGCAGTACCATGAATTAATAGCAGATTACCTTCTAGCTGATTTGCATATGTCATAGGCGATCCATTAACATATCCATCCATATTCTGCTGCGGAGTACGCATAAAGCGCTCAGTATATACTGTATCATAGAATTTCCAAGTCGTTACTGGTGCAATTGCAATTCCTGCTTTGAATGTTCCGTCACCACGACTCATGCTTAATAGAGTATTGAAACCACCATAACTCCATCCCCAAATTGCAATTTTATCTTTATCGATATAAGGTAATGTACCGAAATATTTAGCTGCTGCTATTTGGTCATCAGACTCGTATATACCTAAATTCATATACGTACACTTGCGGAAATCTTCTCCACGAGCACCAGTACCACGACCATCAACGCAAGCTACAATATATCCTTGAGTAGTCAAGTAATCAGTCCAATCAGTCAAGTATTTATCAAGAACTTGCTGTGAATTCGGTCCACTATATTGGACCATTAATAATGGATATTTCTGAGAAGAGTTGAAGTTCGCCGGCTTCATTATATATGCATTCAAATCTGAACCGTCGGCGCCTTTAACTGTAATAAATTCTTTGCTAGGTAAGTTACTATTGGCTAATAGAGCTTTTAATTTCGAATTATCCTCCAATACTCTTAATTGCTTTCCAGTCGCATCATGCAAAGTAATTATGGCAGGTGTTGTCGCGTTAGAATAAGTATTTATAAAATACTTTCCATTATTACTGAATACTGCAGTATTGTATCCGAATTGATTTGACAGCTTTGTTTTAGTTCCTTTCTTAATATCTACTTTATGAATTGAACGACGCATAGGACTATCTTCCGCTGAAGAATAATACACAAAACCTTTATCACTATCAATAGCTAGAATGTCTGTGACGTCAAAATTGCCTGATGTCAGTTGTTTCTTTTCTACTCCTGTATTTTCATAAAGATGGATATGGCTATATCCACTCTTCTCGCTGATATATGTGAATTGATTACCGAAGAAATGAATCGTATTTAAAAATTCAGAGTCGATATATCTTTGGTTTTCTTCCTTCAAAATAGAGCGCGCAACCATAGAACGTGCATTTGCGAAATACATGTTAAAGATGTTCTGTTCGCGATTGAATGTCATTACCGCTAAATCATCACCTTCTGGTAAAAACTGAATGCGAGGGATATACTCATAATCCTTTTCAGGAATATTTATTTTACGTGTTGTCATTGCATCTATATCAAACACATGACATGTAACCTTTGAGTTTCGCTCACCAGCTTTAGGATATTTGAATCTCACATCCTGTGGATATAAGTTACCTCCATAATACTGAAAATTATATTCTGGAACTTCACTTTCATCAAATTTAGCAAAAGCCAGTAAACGATTATCTGCCGAGAAGTCTATAATTGAAGTCGTTCCGAATTCTTCTTCGTAAACCCAATCTGTAGCACCATTTATTATTTTATTGAATGCTCCGTCTTTTGTAACTTGAGATTCACTGTCATAATCAAATTTTGCCAACCAGATATTATTATCTACAACGAAAGCAAGCATGCGACCATCTCTCGAGAATGTTGGAACAGATTGTTTACCTTTATTTTTAGTCAATTCGCGTATTGAATTGTGACGAATATCATAATAATAATAATTTGCTTTAAAAGAATGTCTATAAACTTGTTCGGCATCATTAAATACCAATAAACGATATTCATCAGGGCTCATTACGAAACCTTGAAAAGAATCAAAAGTACATCCTCTTGCTTTTTTAACATCAAAAATTGTATCAGTCGGCTGCCCGGTCTTATATGAATATTTAATAATCATTGACCTTTTGTTGTCAGCCTGATAATATGATTCACCATCGGCCGAAGAAGTCACAGGGCTAACTCTTCGCTCTGCATATTTTCCTCCCGTTATGTCTTTCAATTCAAGCCTTTGGGCATATGACCCCGATGCTAGAATACCAATAATAAATAGTCCAATTATTTTTTTCATACGTATTTTTGTTTATTGAGTAACAAATATACTTATTAATCACGAATAAAGGGTTCAACTTATATTAGATTGGCATTTGTTATAACCTCTGAAATATTTTTCACTTTTATTGTAACAAAAAACAGACTATGTGCGTCATAATATATGAGCTCAAGATTTAAACTAAAAAGAAATTTATAAAACTCACTTATATGAAAAGAATTATTACTTTGATTACCATTATTGCTATTACATTTTCCACATCAATTCTGCATGCTGAAAATATAGAAAATATCGTTTCGGACATCTCTAAAGAGAAGAAAGCTGAGAATGTCAAAGTTGGAGGACTTCTGATGTCTTTTGCTAAGATGTTTGCAAATAAAGATAAAGACAAAGAAGGAGCACAAATGTTGAAATGCATAAACTCAATTCAGGTAATTGATTTGGATTATACTGATTCGTCGAAGAAAAACCATTATATGTCACGATTAAATAAATTGAACGACGAAAAAGGCTTCGAAACATTGGTAAGAGTGAAAGATAAAGAGGACAATGTACGCATTATGCTGAAACGAGATGGCAATAAGATAAAAGGATTTTATATTGTAAATATTGACAATGAAAGTATATCGGCTGTCAAAATATTAGGTAATTTCAACCCTGAAGACATTGATAAACTTATCAATGATTATAATAAGGACAATAAAAAGGGATAAGTATGGATGCGGAAACGTTTAAACAAGTGTTTCTACCCCATCATCAAAAACTCTACCGGATAGCGTTCCGTATAGTGCAAAACCAAGTATATGCTGAAGATATTGTTCAGGAGACATACATTAAGCTTTGGGAAAAGAGAAAAGATTTGGATGATATAAATAATGCCGAAGCATTTTCAATCATCGTATTACGTAACAATTGTCTCGATTTCCTGCGGAGCTCCAAGGATGGAATAACCCAAGAGCTTATTCCCGATAGCACTACCTCAGATGTATCTATGATTGAATCAATTGAGATTAAAGATAAAGCTTCAATTGTAAAATCTATAATAAACCAACTGCCCGAACAACAAAAGCAGATTCTTCAATTTAAAGATTGCGATGGTTACACACACGAAGAGATTGAGATGATAACAGGATTAAACGCAGTAAACATTAGAGTTATTTTATCACGAGCACGTAAAAGTGTCAGAGATAGTTATTATAGCAAATACAAAGAATGAAAACTGAAGATATAAAGAAATTATTAGAATTGTACTACGACGGAAAAAGTAGTGAATTAGAGGAAAATATGTTGACTGAGTATTTCTCTAGTGAAAGTATTGCGCCCGAATTAATGGACGAAAAACTCATCTTCGAAAGTATTCATTCCACTAATGATATCATAATTGATGGAACATTAGAGAATAAATTGGATGTACTCATTGACAATTTAGCTGATAAAGAGATTGCTAACAGTCAGCAAGAAACTCTTAACAAGAAAAAAAATCATCAAACAATATACTGGTTTTCAGGAATTGCTGCTAGTATAGCCATTTTACTTTCTGTAGTATTACTGAATGATAAACCAGAAAACAGTTTACAGTCCCCCAGCTTAGTATTACGTGATACATATACAGACCCCAATAAGGCATATGCCGAAACAGAAAAAGCACTATTATTGATTTCATCCAAACTTAATAAAGGATTGTCAGGAATAGATACTTTTGAAGAAGGAATCGAAAAATCGAATGCAATAATTGATAAAAACTTTAAACAAATAAAATAATTATGAAACTTAAATATTTAGTGATTGTAGCATTGTTTATTTCAAGCATATTTTCAGTGCATGCTCAGAATAATGCTTTATTCAATAAACTAGAAGATAATGACAAAGTAACTGTAGTTTATATATCCAAATCTCTCCTAAAAATGGCTGGTTCTAATGTAAATTCGACCAAAGCAAATATTGGCGGATTGATTAACAAATTGGATCAATTGGAGATATATTCGACAGAAGACGCCCTCACAGCTCGTACAATGAACACTGAAGCAAGTAAATACATAAAGAATAATACTTACGAAAGCCTAATGAAGGTAAAAGACGGAAGTGACAGAATAGACTTCCTGATAACCAAAGACAATGGCAAAAAAAATCAAATTAAAGAATTCATCATGTTCATCGCCGGCGAGAAAGAAAGCACAATAATTCGCTTGTTAGGTACCTTTACGATGGAAGATATTCAGAAAGTTATGGATGATAATAAATAATGAAGTGTAATTAAATGAAAAAAGACTAACTCAATTGAGTTAGTCTTTTTTTGAGCCTCTTGTCGGATTCGAACCAACGACCCCGAGATTACAAATCACGTGCTCTGGCCAACTGAGCTAAAGAGGCAGGTGGGCAAGCTTACTATATCGCGTCGCTACAACCGACGGCCCTTGCTGCGATCAAACCCTGGGGGATTAATCGGGAGCTGACCGTATAGGACTTACCCGACGACAAAAGTAGTAAAGTTTTTTTATCCTCCAAAATTTCACAATACATTTTTCTCTTCAGAATCCTTTTCCTATCTTTGTCTGAGAGGTTTTTCAGGGTAAATTATTTTATGATTCAACGACTTACCTCAAGTATAAAATTGTAGATTTTTTTTACTAAAAACATAAAAATATATGAAAGTTACTGATCGTTTTCTCAAATATGTAAAATTTGATACAGAATCGAGCACTCAGACAGGTGTAACACCAAGTACGCCGGGACAAATGGTATTGGCAAAAGAGTTAGAAAAAGAATTACGCGAAATGGGATTAGAGGACATTTCTCTTGATGATAAATGCTATCTAATGGCTACATTACCTGCAAATACAACTAAAAACATACCAACAATAGGATTTGTTGCACATATGGACACAAGTCCTGATATGAGCGGAAAGAATGTCAATCCTCGTATTGTCAGTAATTATGACGGGAAAGATATCGTGCTAAACAAAGAATCAAATATTATTCTTTCTCCGAACGATTTTCCTGAGATGACAGATTATATAGGACAAGATTTAATTGTTACTGATGGTACAACATTGCTCGGGGCAGATGATAAAGCCGGTATTGCAGAGATACTGACTGCTATACAATATCTGAAAGATCATCCTGAGATAGAGCATGGCAAGATTCGTATAGGCTTCACCCCTGACGAAGAAATTGGAGCAGGTGCAGATTATTTTGATGTCGAAAAATTCGGATGCGAATGGGCATATACATTAGATGGTGGTCCTATCGGAGAATTAGAGTATGAAAACTTCAATGCTGCTGGAGTTAAAATCAATATACAAGGTCGCAGCGTACATCCTGGGTATGCTAAAAATAAAATGGTTAATGCGTTAGTTATAGCTAACAAATTGGTTTCGCTGCTTCCAGCTAACGAAAGACCTGAGCACACAACCGGATATGAAGGATTCTTCCACTTGACAAATCTTTCAGGAGATATCGATAGCGCATCAATGGGATATATCATACGAGATCATGATCGTGAGATATTTGAAAAACGTAAACAACTGTTGTTAAATTCTGTTGAATATATCAACAAACTATATCCTGAAAGTACAACGATAGAAATCAAAGACCAATACTACAATATGCGTGAAAAGGTTGAACCTGTAAAACATATCGTAGATCTAGCTTTTGAGGCAATGACTTCCGTAGGTGTTACTCCTATAGTAAAACCTATTAGAGGAGGAACGGACGGAGCACGTTTATCATTTATGGGATTGCCTTGTCCTAATATTTTTGCAGGTGGTCATAACTTCCATGGTCGTTACGAGTTTGTGCCTGTGCAATCGATGGAAAAAGCAGTTGAGGTGATTGTGAAAATTGCAGAACTTGTTGCAAAAAAGTAATTACTTGATAAAATAATTGTACCTTTCAAAAACGAAATAACTGATTTAAAAACTTTATTATGAAAAAAACACCATTTACCGACTTGCACATATCCTTAGGAGCAAAAATGCATGAATTTGCAGGCTATAATATGCCTATCGAATACTCAGGCATCATTGATGAACATATCACAGTATGTGAAAAAGTTGGTGTATTTGACGTATCTCATATGGGCGAAATATGGGTTAAAGGACCTAAAGCTCTAGAGTTTTTACAAAAAGTAACCAGCAATAATGCTGCGACTCTTGAGATTGGTAAAGCTCAGTATACAGCACTAATTAATGAAAATGGCGGTATTATTGATGATATAATCGCATATCATTACGAAGGTGACAAATATATGTTAGTTGTTAATGCTTCTAATCTTGAGAAAGACTGGAATTGGCTGGTAAAAAACAATAATATAGGTGCTGAATTAGAAAATGCTTCAGACAAGATAGCTCAGCTTGCAGTTCAAGGACCTAAAGCATTGGCTACACTTCAAAAGCTGACGAAAGTAGACTTAACGACAATACCTTATTATTCGTTTGCAATTATTTCGATGGAAGGAGCAGGCATGGGTAATGTAATCATGTCAAATACCGGATACACCGGAGCAGGTGGTTTCGAACTATACTTCTACAACGATCAAGCGCTTGGTATATGGGAGGCTATATTCAATGCTGGTGAAGAATTTGGCATCAAACCAATCGGTCTGGGGGCCAGAGACACACTTCGCCTAGAAATGGGTTTCTGTCTATACGGAAATGATTTAGATGAAACAACTACTCCACTAGAAGCTGGATTAGGCTGGATTACCAAATTTGCAGAAGGTAAAAACTTTATAGGAAGAAGTGTTCTTGAAAAACAAAAAGCTGATGGCCTTACTCGTAAACTATGTGGCTTTGAACTTCAAGAAAAAGGCATTCCTCGCAATGGATACGAAATTGTAAATGATAAAGATGAAGTTATCGGGCATGTGACATCAGGAACAATGTCTCCTACACGTAAAATAGGCGTAGGATTAGGCTATGTAAAACCTGAATACACTACTATTGGTACAGAGATTTTCATCAAAGTTCGAAACAAGAATTTAAAAGCTTTAGTTGTAAAACCTCCATTTAGAAAATAAGAATATTAAATCTCAATAAAATAAGCCACTAGTTAGTGGCTTATTTTATATTGGAATGGACTTTTCGGGATAGATTCGTTAAAAAACCAACTAAAAAATCATTTTTGTAGCAAAAAAATTTGTTTATCTACAAAAAATAATACCTTTGCATATTATATAGCAGTAAAAAATGACAAATTGCGCTTTACATATCATTATTATTAACATTATTCTGGTGGTCCTCTGGCAGAATAAGAGAGAAAGGTATGTTTATAATAGTGCAAGCTAATTAGTAGTAATTGATCGTATAACAACATATATGCCTTTCTCTAGATATGAGAAGGGCATTTTTTTTAATAGTATTCTTTACATTATGAAAATAGAATTAAGAAGTTCAACAAGTACACAAGGTCGCCGCATGGCAGGAGCAAGAGCTTTATGGCGTGCAAACGGCATGAAAGAAGAGCAGATGGGCAAACCCCTGATTGCTATTGTAAATTCGTTTACACAATTCGTACCAGGGCATGTACATCTTCATAAAATAGGGCAAAAAGTAAAGAATGAAATTGAAAAACGCGGATGTTTTGCAGCTGAATTCAATACAATCGCAATAGATGATGGTATTGCAATGGGGCACGACGGAATGCTATATTCCCTACCCTCACGCGATTTAATCGCTGATAGCATAGAATATATGGTCAATGCACATAAAGCTGACGCGATGGTTTGTATCAGCAATTGTGATAAGATAACGCCTGGTATGCTTATGGCTGCAATGAGACTAAATATTCCTACAGTATTTGTTTCTGGAGGTCCGATGGAAGCTGGAGAGTTAGATGGAAAACATCTTGACCTGATAGATGCTATGATTAAATCGGCTGACGAAAGTGTATCTGATCAGGAAGTCAACGCAATAGAACGATCGGCCTGTCCAACTTGCGGTTCTTGTTCTGGAATGTTTACGGCAAATTCAATGAACTGCTTGAATGAAGCTATAGGTTTGGCTCTTCCCGGTAATGGGACTATAGTTGCGACGCACGTTAATAGAGCTGATTTATTTACAAGTGCTGCAATACAAATAGTTGAAAATGCATATAAGTATTATCAAGATGGAGATGAGAGTATTCTTCCTCGTAATATTGCAACTCGACAAGCATTTATGAATGCCATGACATTGGATATAGCAATGGGAGGGTCTACCAATACAATTCTGCACCTTTTAGCTATAGCACATGAAGCCGAAGTCGATTTCTCGATGGCAGACATTGACGCTTTGTCACGAAAAACTCCTTGTTTGTGTAAAGTTGCTCCGAATACACAGAAATATCACATTCAAGACGTGAACCGTGCAGGAGGAATACTTGGTATTATGAATGAATTGGCAAAAGGTGGATTGATCGATACATCAACAAATAGAATTGATGGTTTGACTTTAGCTCAAGCTATTGAAAAATATGATATTACAAAAGAAGACATTTCTCCAATAGCTGAGAATATATATAAATCTGCTCCAGGTAATCGATTTAATCTGATCATGGGTTCACAAGATAGCCAATATCCGACTCTAGACTCTGATCGCTCGAATGGCTGTATCAGAAATATTGATAATGCTTACACTAAAGATGGAGGGTTAGCAATTCTGAAAGGTAATATAGCTCTAGATGGATGTGTAGTTAAGACCGCTGGAGTAGATGAAAGCATCTTTAAATTCACGGGGCCTGCCAAAGTATTCCATTCACAAGATGATGCATGTGAAGGTATCCTTAAAGGAAAAGTTGTATCAGGTGATGTTGTCGTTATAACATACGAGGGTCCTAAAGGTGGCCCGGGTATGCAAGAAATGCTTTATCCTACATCGTATATCAAATCAAGACATTTGGGAAAAGAATGTGCTTTGATCACAGACGGACGTTTTTCTGGTGGAACCTCGGGATTGTCTATCGGTCACGTATCTCCCGAAGCAGCTTCAGGTGGTGCAATAGGATTAGTCAGAGATGGAGATATAATAGAAATAGACATACCAAATCGTTCTATCAATGTGAAACTATCTGATACGGAATTAGAAAATCGTCGTCAGGAAGAGATAGCAAAAGGTAAAGATGCATTTAAGCCAAATCGTGAACGAAAAATATCAAAAGCTCTAAAAGCTTATGCCAGCATGGTAAGCTCGGCAGATTTAGGTGGTGTTAGAATAATAGAATAGAACTTATATAATTGAGATCGATGATGAAAATTAATGGAAGTGAAGCGCTTTTGCAGTCTTTGATCAGCGAAGAGGTAGATACAATCTTCGGTTATCCCGGAGGTGCCATCATGCCTGTATTCGATTGTTTATATAACAACAGAGACAAAATTAAGCACATCCTTGTCAGACATGAACAAGGAGCAGTACATGCAGCACAAGGCTACGCGCGTACATCAGGTAAAGTTGGGGTTGCGTTGGTTACATCCGGACCGGGAGCTACAAATACCATCACTGGTATTGCCGATGCTATGATGGATAGTACACCATTAGTCGTCATTAGTGGTCAAGTCAACTCTACTCTTCTAGGTAGCGATGCTTTTCAGGAAGCAGATGTAGTTGGTATAACTCAGCCTATTTCCAAATGGGCATACCAAATCAGACGTGCCGAAGATATTGCATGGGCTGTATCCAGAGCTTTTTACATAGCATCAAATGGACGTCCTGGACCAGTTGTATTGGATATTACCAAAGATGCTCAGACTGCTTTTTTTGAGTCATTTAAATATAAGAAAACAGACTTTATTCGTAGTTATCAGCCCTATCCCAGCCTAAACTATGATTATATTCAGCAGGCTGCTGATTTGATCAATAAAGCAAAGAAACCACTAGCACTAGTAGGACAAGGAGTAATATTGAGTGGTGCTGAAGAAGAATTGAAAGCCTTTATTGAAAAGGCAGATATTCCATTTGCGTCGACAGTTCTAGGCTTATCCGCCATTCCGACAGATCATCCGTTAAATATGGGTATGTTAGGCATGCATGGTAATGTGGCTCCTAATATGAAAACCAACGAGTGCGATGTTCTTATTGCGATTGGTATGCGCTTTGATGATCGTGTGACTGGCGATTTGAACACCTATGCTAAACAAGCCAAAATAATTCATTTCGATATCGATCGCAGTGAAATCAATAAGAATGTTCAAGTAGATGTTAAAGTTTTAGGCGATGCGAAAGCAACATTAAGCGAAATCGCGAAATACATTAATGAGAACGATCATTCAGATTGGAAAGCAGAATTCAAGCTCTTCTATGATCAAGAGTACGATATTGTGATTGAAAAAGAACTACACCCTACAAACGGAGGAATGCTGAAAATGGGTGAAGTTATCAATAAAGTTTCGGAAGCCACAGACAATGATGCCATACTTGTTACCGATGTTGGTCAAAATCAGATGATGGGTGTACGATACTTCAAATACAAGAAATCGCGTAGTGTGGTTACATCTGGCGGATTGGGAACGATGGGATTTGGTCTACCTGCAGCTATTGGAGCAAAATACGGAGCTCCAGATCGTACGGTTTGCCTATTTGTTGGAGATGGAGGAATGCAAATGACAATTCAGGAATTGGGTACAATTATGCAGTATAATACGAACATAAAAATCATCATACTAAACAATCATTTCCTAGGGATGGTACGCCAATGGCAAGAACTTTTCTTCGACGAACGTTATTCCGAAACTGTGATGAAGAACCCTAATTTTACAAAAATCGCTGAGGCATATGATATCAAATCGAGAAAAGTTTCAGAACGGAAAGATATTGATGCAGCTATCGCAGAAATGATTGAATATGATGGAGCTTACTTGTTGGATGTTGATGTAGAAACGAAAGGAATGGTGTATCCTATGATTCCGGCCGGGA
This sequence comes from Dysgonomonas massiliensis, assembly GCF_900240225.1. Lineage (GTDB taxonomy): Bacteria > Bacteroidota > Bacteroidia > Bacteroidales > Dysgonomonadaceae > Dysgonomonas > Dysgonomonas massiliensis. The sequence goes on from NZ_OEPV01000008.1 coordinate 72,205, forward strand.
GCTGCGTAACAAATATTTTATTAGGAAATGACAAAAAAATATGATTATCTTTGATATTAGAGCATTATGACTAAAGAAAATAAAACACTCTATACAGTTACTATATTTTCGGAAAATACAGTAGGATTGCTAGGACAAGTGACAAGTGTATTTATTCGCCGTCAATTGAATATTGAGACTTTATCTGTTTCTCAATCAGCTATACCGGGGATTCATAAATTCACTATTACTGTGTTTTGCGACGAAGCAATGATAAAAAAAGTGGTGCTCCAAATCGACAAACGAGTCGATGTACTGAAAGCATATTACAATGTAGATGATGAGCTTATTTATCAGGAGATTGCACTCTACAAGCTGTCAACTGCTGATTTCTTGAAAATAGAATCAGTAGAAGAGCTCATCAGGAAATACAATGCTCGTATTTTGGATATCAACGATGTATGTGTCGTAGTAGAAAAAACCGGTCACTATGATGAGACCCAGGCTCTATTTGACGAATTAAGTAAGACAATAGGAGTACTACAATTTATCAGATCGGGAAGAATTTCGATCACGAAATCCAAGATTGAGCGTTTGAGTGATATGTTAGCTGAATTAGAAAATAAAAGAAATAATTCAAACTAAATATTAATCAAAACGTACTGAAATGATTGAACCAATTGGACGATTCGAATTTATGATCGATGCCTATCTTAGCGACTTCAGAGGAAAAGCTACACTACCGATGATAGGCGGATTTATGCTGCAAGCAGCAACAAAACATGCCGAAGAACGCGGATTCGGATATTCATCAATGACTTCAAAGAAGCGTGTATGGGTACTTTCGCGGATGGCTATCGAAATATTCGAATACCCTTCTAACGATAATATATTTGTAATTAAAACATGGGTAGCTAGTGTCAATAGAATATTTACCGAAAGGTATTTTTCTTTTGAAGATGCTAATGGTAAAGAAATAGGATTTGCTAAATCACTCTGGGCATCCATTGATATTGAGACTCGAAAACCTACAAATGTTTTAGAATTAGAAGGACTTAGCGATTATATTACTGATAAATCATGTCCAATTGAGAATTTATCGAAAATTCCAGTTCTGAAAGATAATTTTCAGATTGCAGATCGTTTCATTGTGAAATACAGTGATATAGATATCAACAAGCACCTGAACAGCATGAAATATATTGAACACTTTGTAAATGTATTCGATATAGAAATGTTCAAGGCTAAGAATATAAATCGATTTGAGATTAATTATATTGCTGAAGGACAATACGGATCAAAAATAGATATCCTTCAGTGCAAAGAAAAAGATTCTCAATACATCCTTGAGATGAAAAGCGGAGAAACAGTTGTAAGCTCTGCTCGTATAACATGGACGTAACAAACAAGAATATAAACTCAATTTAAAAACTTAAGAAAATGGCTGAAATGATTTTTGGTGGAGTAGCAGAACAAGTTGCTACTCGTGAGGAATTTCCTTTAGAAAAGGCAAGAGAAGTATTGAAAGATGAAACTATAGCTGTTATCGGCTATGGTGTACAAGGTCCAGGACAAGCTCTGAACCTTCGAGATAATGGTTTCAACGTAATTGTAGGTCAACGTAAAGGTGGAAAAACATGGGATAAAGCTATCGCAGATGGTTGGGTACCAGGTGAAACACTTTTCGAAATAGAAGAAGCAGCTGAAAAAGGCACAATTATTCAATACCTTCTATCGGATGCAGCTCAAATTGAAGTTTGGCCACGTATTAAGCCATACCTTACAGCTGGTAAAGCTCTATACTTTTCACACGGATTTGGTATCACATATAAAGAACGTACAGGTATCATTCCTCCGGCTGATGTAGATGTAATTCTAGTTGCTCCTAAAGGATCAGGAACCAGTCTTCGTCGTATGTTCCTTGAAGGTCGCGGACTTAACTCTAGTTATGCTATCTTCCAAGATGCGACAGGACGTGCTAAAGATCGTGTTATAGCCCTAGGTATAGGTGTAGGTTCGGGATATTTATTTGAAACAGACTTCAAACGTGAAGTATATTCAGACCTAACGGGTGAGCGTGGTACATTGATGGGTGCTATTCAAGGTATTCTTCAAGCTCAATACGAAGTATTACGTGAAAACGGTCACTCTCCATCAGAAGCATTCAATGAAACTGTTGAAGAATTGACTCAATCATTGATGCCTCTATTTGCTGAAAACGGAATGGACTGGATGTACGCAAATTGTTCGACAACAGCTCAACGAGGAGCTCTTGATTGGATGGGACCTTTCCATGATGCAACAAAACCGGTATTCGAAAAACTATATAAGAAAGTTGCTAACGGAAACGAAGCACAACGTTCGATAGATACAAACTCGCAACCTGATTACCGCGAAAAACTTGAAGAAGAGTTGAAAGCTCTTCGTGAAAGTGAAATGTGGCGTACAGGTGAAACAGTTCGTAAACTGCGTCCTGAAAACAACTAATTATAAGACCAAAAAGATCCTTTAGGGGATCTTTTTTACTATAAATATCTTGTTTATCAATAAATAAAGCTTGTAAATGGATTGTCCTTTGGAAACAAAACCCTATCTTTGCACGCGATTAATAACAATTATGTATAATTATCATTAACTAAAAAGAAAATGGCAACAAAAATTCGTCTTCAAAGACACGGTCGTAAAGACTATCCATTTTACCACATCGTTATTGCTGACAGCAGATCTCCACGTGACGGTAAATTCATCGAGAAAGTAGGAACATTCAATCCGAATACTAATCCTGCAACTGTAAACTTGAATTTCGAAAGAGCATTATATTGGCTACAAGTTGGTGCACAGCCAACTGATACTACTCGTAACATCCTTTCTGAAGAAGGTGTGCTTTTGAAAAAGCACTTACTAGGTGGTGTTGCTAAAGGTGCTTTCACTGAAGCTGACGCTGAGAAAAAATTCGAAGCTTGGAAAGCAGATAAACAAAAAGGTTTATTGGCAATCGTAAACAAAAACGATGCAAAAGCTAAAGAATTAGCAAAAGCTCGTGCAGAAGCTGAAGTAGCGGCTAACAAAGCTAAAGCTGAAGCTGTAGCTCAAAAAAGAGCAGAAGCTAATGCAGCTGCAGCTGCTGAAGAGGCAGCGGTAGAAGAAGCTCCGGCAGCAGAAGGTGAAGCTGAAGAAGTAAAAGAATAATAGTTTCGACTATTTGACTGAAAGGTATCCATGATTATGGATACCTTTTTCTTTTATAAAAAAGAGAGGAGCATTAAATACCTCCTCTCTTTCTAATCAAACAACATAATAAACTTTACTTAATCTCAATCCTCTTTACTTTATCTTCAATAGCCTTATCTAGCTTAGGTAAAAGTATATGTAAAATACCCTTTTCTTCTGACGCTGAAATATTTTCTGTATCTACATTTTCAGGCAATGTGAATCTACGAGTAAAAGAAGAAGTCTGAAATTCGCGTCTCAAGACTTTATCTTCATTTGTTTCATTTTTAGTTTCCGTCTTAGCCGATATTGTAAGTATATTTTTATCTACTTCTATTTGTACATCTTCCTTACTAAATCCAGGGATTGATAAATCAATAGCAAAGCTTTTATCATTTTCGGTCACATTTGTTGCAGGTAAATTTTCTGTCCAAAAATCTCTGAATAGATCTTCGTTTGCAAAACGATCAAATAATGAAGGAAAGAAACTACCACTTCTGTCGAATTTTCTGATTTGATTTTTCATAATTAATCCTCCTATATTTTTATTGTATAATTTATACTCGCAGCTTTTAACTCTGTTCTAATTGCTGTTCATATATACATATGCAAAAACTATGCATTTAGACCTTTATGACAGTTTAAATAACGTTAAAAATATCCGAAACAAAGATTAGAAAAGAGTTCTCACTAAAAAGTTAAGTATTATTTCAAATGACATTTTGACATAAAAAAAGCAGATACTTAATTGTATCTGCTCCAAATAGTTGTTATAAATACTAACGCTTATCGATTGGTATATATTCTTGTAAATCAGCTGCGCTTTTATATGCAGGTCTTATAATTCTTCTCTGTTTGAAATTCAACTCTTCAATACGATGCGCACACCATCCTACAATACGTGCCATAGCAAACAAAGGTGTAAAAATTTCCTGAGGTAGTCCTATCATATCATAAACGAATCCTGAGTAAAAGTCGACATTAGCACACACTTGCTTATTGACAGCCTTACCTTTTGTCTCCATGAAGATGCTGATTGCACGTTCTTCTATCAGATTATAAAAATCAAACTCTTTCTCACGACCTTTTTCTATCGCCAAATCTCGAGCCATTTCTTTTAACAGAACTGTTCTTGGATCGGAAATCGTATATATTGCATGACCTAATCCATAAATTTTTCCACTCTTATCATAAGCTTGTTTAGCTAGAATTTTCTTTAAATAATCGTCTACCTCATTTACATTAGTCCAATCTTTTATCTGTGTTTTCAAATCATTCATCATATTTACAACTTGAAGATTTGCACCGCCATGAAGTCCTCCTTTTAGAGAGCCAATACCAGCTGCTATAGCTGAATAAGTGTCTGTTCCTGTAGAGCTGGTAACCCTTACTGTAAATGTTGAGTTATTGCCTCCTCCATGATCGGCATGAACCATCAGAGCCAAATCCAGTATCTTCACATCGAGCTCTGTATACTTGTTACTACCTTTCATCATATAAAGGAAGTTTTCGGCCAGTGATTTCCCCGCTTTGGGATGTCTGATATGTAAAGAATGCCCTCTGCTATGACGTATCGAATTATATGCATAAGCTATAATTGTAGGGAAAGTTGCAATAAGATTCAGCGACTGATCAACCAGATTTTCTGCCGATATATCATCCGGATTTTTATCGAAAGTATATAATTCTAATACACAACGAGCCAGATTATTCATAATATTCTGCCCCTCGAGATCAAGGATATGCATCGTAATCTTAGGATTTAAGTCCATTGTCTCACTCAACCCTTTAGAGAACTCCTCCAGCTCTTCACTGGTAGGAAGATTACCTGATAAAATCAAATAAAGCACTTCTTCGAAGCCTAATCGATTTTCTCTCTGAGCTCCTCTAACAATATCCTCTATACTGATTCCTCTATAGAATAATTTACCCGGAATAGGTTTTAATTTACCTTCATCATCACGCTCGTAACCAACGACATCCCCCACTCTAGTCAGTCCAACTATAACACCCGTATGATCTTCATTCCGAAGACCTCGTTTGACACCAAAATCCTTGAATAGCTGGTCATCAAACCAACTTGTATTTGTTATCGTTTTCGATATTTTTGCACTTATATCTTTCATTTGTATTTTTTTCTTAGGTTAAACTACCTTGCTCTTTTCATATAATTTAAAGCACTTCCGGCTTTAAACCACTTAATTTGTAAATCATTATAAGTGTGACTCACGTCGAAGCTTTCAGATGTTCCATCTGCATGAGTGAGTTGCACTGTCAAATTCTTTTGAGGCTCAAAACTATCTAGTCCAATGATACTTATTTTATCATCTTCTCTTATCTTGTCATAATCAGATTTATCTGTAAAAGTAAGTGCCAACATACCTTGCTTTTTCAGATTAGTTTCGTGAATACGAGCAAATGATTTAGCAATAATTGCTTTCACATTCAAAAAGCGAGGCTCCATAGCAGCATGCTCTCGGGATGACCCCTCTCCATAGTTTTCTTCGGCCACAACAATGGATCCAATTCCTTCCGACTTGAATTTACGAGCCAACTGAGGAACTGCAATATATTCACCAGTCTCACGATCTAACACAGCATTCGACTTCCCATTAAAAGCATTGATTGCACCAATAAGCATATTATCTGAAATATTATCAAGATGGCCACGGAAACGCAACCAAGGCCCTGCCATAGATATATGGTCAGTTGTACATTTTCCTTCTACTTTTATCAATAAAGGCTGCTCTTTAATATCATTTCCATCCCATGCTGCGAAAGGCTGCAGTACTTGAAGCCGTTGCGAATCGGGTGCTATGACAACTTCTACTTTATCTCCTTCATCAGAAGGTGCAATATAACCGGCTAGGCCACTTTTATAACCTGATATAGGTTGTTCTTTCCCTATTGGTTCTGCCAAAGAAACTAATTCACCTTTTTCATTTCTGAGTTTATCTGTTATCGGGTTAAAACACAGATCTCCGGCAATAGTTAATGCAGCAACAATCTCTGGAGATGAGACAAAAGCATGCGTATTTGGATTCCCATCATTTCTTTTTGCAAAGTTTCTATTAAATGAAGTCACAATAGAGTTTGGGCGGTCCGAAGCTTCATTCGTTCGTTTCCATTGACCGATACAAGGGCCGCAGGCATTTGCCATGATCGTAGCTCCAGCATTTTCAAAAACAGCCAATACCCCGTCCGCTTCGGCAGTAGCACGTACTTTTTCCGAGCCCGGATTGATTATGAACTGGGCTTTTACCGATATACCTTTGCTGTTTGCATCTTCGACAATAGAAGCTGCACGGGTAAGATCTTCATATGATGAATTTGTACACGAACCGATCAAGCCTACTTCCATCTCTTGAGGATATCTTTTCTCTTTTACAATCTTTCCAAATTCAGATAGTGGGTATGCTGCATCTGGTGTAAATGGACCATTTACATATGGCTCAAGAGTTGACAAATCGATATGAATTACTCTATCATAATATTTTTCTGGATTTCTCAATACATCATCATCCGCTTCTAATTCTGTACGAACAGAGTCTGCCATATCTGCAATCTCCTTTCTGTCAGTAGCAACTAGATATTCAGCCGATTTACTATCATATGGAAATATGGATGTAGTAGCCCCTACTTCTGCTCCCATATTACAGATTGTAGCTTTTCCGGTAGCTGAAATTGATGAAGTTCCTTCACCGAAATACTCGATTATAGAGTTAGTTCCTCCCTTTACAGTTAGAATTCCGGCTAATTTCAGAATTACATCTTTAGGCGAAGCCCATCCTGATAATTTACCCGTCAAATGTACTCCGATGAGTTTTGGCATTTTCAACTCCCAAGGCATACCTGCCATAACATCAACGGCATCGGCTCCACCTACTCCGATTGCAATCATGCCTAAGCCTCCTGCATTTGGTGTATGAGAATCTGTACCAATCATCATACCTCCAGGAAATGCATAATTCTCTAGAACTACCTGATGTATGATTCCTGCTCCGGGTTTCCAAAAGCCTATTCCGAATTTATTTGACACATCGTGCAGAAAGTCATAAACCTCTTTATTCGTATATTCTGCAGTAGCTAAGTCTTCTTTTGCTGATTTATATGCCTGAATTAAGTGATCGCAATGAACTGTTGACGGAACTGCAACTTTATTTCGTCCCGAATTCATCAATTGCAAAAGTGCCATCTGGGCCGTTGCATCTTGCATAGCAACTCTATCGGGGGCAAAATTCACATAATCGACTCCTCGCTCATAACTCACAGTTTTTTCTTCAGAAGACAGGTGAGCGTATAGAATTTTTTCACTTAAAGTCAAAGGCCTATTTAGTATCGATTTAGCCATACTAACTTTCTTAGCATATGATCCATAAAACTTAGAAATCATCGCTACATCAAAGGTATTGTTACTATTTTTCATCGGAATATTGTATTATGCATAGTTCTACTTCAAACAAATATAATCATTTTGAACAACATTGAAATCAAAATCTAATAATAATTAATATCTATAGAGCATTTCGATTAACAATTGATAATTTTAAAGACTTAAATTAAACCTTTTGATTAATTAAGTAATCTTATATTCTAGTTATAAAACATTAGGATTCTAGATCAAATTAACATAACTCATTATTAAAGTATTTTTATACTTTTGTAATTTCATATATTTTGAAGTAAAATGAGAAACTTTATAATAATATTTATACTAATATTCATTTCGTTTTCGGGTTATGCCCAGTCAACATCCGAAAAACTGATTAGACAAGGTGTGAGTCTACACGATAGAGGTCGTTACAATGAAGCTATAGAACGCTACAACGAAGCCTTGAAAATAAATCCGACATCTATGTCGGCAACGTATGAGATGTCTTTATCATACCTACAATTGGATGACTATCAAAATGCAATTAGATATAGTAGTAAAGTTATCGATGCCGAATTCAAGCCATTGTTGATGGATGCTTATATCGTAAAAGGTACTGCATTGGCAGAATCAGGAAAAATAGAAGAATCAATATCTTTATTAAATCAAGCAGTCGAGCGTTGCGGAGATTCGTATCTGTTACACTTCAATCTAGGGTTGAGTTATTTCAATACAAATAACATGGAAATGGCAATCGATCATTTGCAAAAAGCGATCGAAATAGATGCAACACATGCTAGTTCTTTTTTAATGTATGCTTATGCTCTTAATGATTCTGGAAGATGGCTGAGAAGTATCTATGCATTCCACTTCTTTTTACTTCTAGAGCCAAATACAGACAGGTCTAAAGATGCATTCACAGAAATGTACGATATCCTTATGGCAAAACACGATGCCAATTCAGAGGCATTAACTGCAGAGAGTGGAGTGTCGAGAAAGGCAATCTATGATGAAATACAAAAAATCAAACCGGCATCAGATTCTCCTCAGGAACGTTATCAGTTTTTCGAAAAATCGTCTAAAATTATATTCGTCAAACTTATGCAAATGCAAGCTGATGATCAGCAAGGATTATTATGGAACTTCTTTGTTCCAATCTATAGTGAGATAATTGGTTCCGGTTTTTTTGATGTATATTGTAGATATGTGAGTGTTGCCGAGTTCCCTGAATCTTTAGAATGGTGGGATAACAACAAAAATAAAGTTGACGATTTCATAGAATGGTTCGAACAAGGACAACCAAGCTCTACAGAAATGGATGAAGAAGAATTGATTGAAGGAGAGGATGCATAACATAATACTATGATGCAAAATATAGAAGATGAATCTTTAGTTTCAAGACTCTTAGACGAGTCTACTTTACAGGCTGCTTTTGCTGAACTAGTAAATAAATACAGCGAATCCCTCTATTGGCAGATTCGTAAAATTGTTATTTCGCATGATGATGCCAATGATGTATTACAAAATACATTCATAAAAATATGGTCAAGTATAGCTAATTTCAGAGGCGATTCAAAATTATCGACATGGCTATATCGTATAGCTATAAACGAATCAATATCTTTCTTGAACAAGCAAAGAGCGATGAATAAGACTTCGTTGGATGATGTTGATAATCATCTTATTCACAAGCTTGAAAATGATGTATATTTTGATGGGGATGAAGCACAACTAAAACTACAGAAAGCAGTACTTACATTGCCAGAGAAGCAACGAATTGTTTTCAACATGAAATACTTCGATGAGATGAAATATGAAGAAATATCTGAGATTCTTGAAACATCTGTAGGAGCTTTGAAAGCATCGTATCATCATGCTGTAAAAAAAATTGAAGATTTTTTACTTTCCGATTAAACCTTTTCAAGAAACCATAGTCAATATATTGACGACCTACTAAAGACTCGTTAAAACAGAAAATTAAATAACTATGTTAGATAATTCAAGCAATAAAAAGAATCCGTTTAAAGTTCCTGAAAATTACTTTCAAGACTTTAACACGAAGATAATGGAGCAAATTGCGAAAGAAGAAAATACAAAAGCAAAGAAAATAGTTCCGTTATGGAAAAAAGTATTGCCCCTAGCTGCAGCTATTGCAGCTTGCGTTGCTGTTATATTTAATGTAACGTCAATTTCTGATACAAATTCGCAACAAATAGAACAAAATAATTCGTATACAAACAACATCACTGTTTCTGAAGATGAAATGTTTGATATAATGGAAGATCAATTGATAGCCGCAAGTTATCAAGATGTTTTGTTCGAAGAAATTTATTCAAAATAAATTCTACAGTTAAAATAATATGAAAAAGAATTTAATCTTAATATTTACGCTATTCTCGATATGTTTGTTTCCTATGCAGGCTCAAAATCAGAATAGAAACAGAGAGAATAATCAGCATAAAAAATTTGATAAAGAAAGCTTTATCAAGGACAGAGCAGATTTTTTCACCAAAGAGCTTAACTTGACAAGTGAAGAAGCTAAAAATTTCATTCCAATGTTAAATGAGTTTATGGAGAAAAAATTTGAAATAAATAGAGATGCACGAAAAGCCAGAATGAAAATTAGAGAATCAAAGACTGATGCTACATATAAAGCTGCCTCGGATGCATTTCTGGATGCTAAAATAAAAGAAGCACAACTGCAAAAAGAATATTATTTAAAATTTGAAAAGGTTTTACCGATCCAGAAAGTCTTTAAACTATCGCGAGTAGAGACAAACTTCATGCAAAAGGTTATTCAAGAGCATAGACAAGGACATAAAAGTAACAATTAGAAATATTTCATTGAAAATAATTTGTCATTTTGTTTTAAAACATTACATTTGTCGATAATAAAGATTTATTTTTATGTTTAGCAACAAATTTCACCATCATCATCATTGTAAATTACTCACCATATGGTAAGTGATACAAGAGATGTTGTATCCAAGAAATATAATTAAATATTAAAGCTTACCGTATGTGATCGGTAAGCTTTTTTGTTTTTTATACCCAACGAATAAAATCAATAAAATTAAAATATTATGACACTAAGAATTGCAGTACAATCCAAAGGACGATTATTTGAAGAAACAATGGAGCTTCTGAAGGAAGCTGGTATTAAATTGAACAACAAAAAGAGAACATTACTCATTCCAGCCAAAGGCTTACCAATAGAGGTTCTTTTTCTACGTGACGATGATATTCCTCAAGCTGTTGCTACAGGCGTAGCAGATATAGGCATTGTTGGCGAAAATGAATATGCTGAAAAAAATGAAAATGCAAATATCATAAAACGATTAGGTTTTAGTACATGTCGTCTATCATTAGCAATTCCGAAAAATGAAGAGTATAATGATGTGTCATGGTTTAACGGACGTAAAATTGCGACCTCCTACCCTAATATTTTATCTAAATTTCTAGAGAAAAACAATCTTAAATCAGACATACACATCATAACCGGTTCTGTAGAGATTTCTCCAAGTATTGGTTTATCAGATGCGATATTCGATATAGTCAGTTCAGGAGGGACATTAGTTAGTAATCGACTAAAAGAAGTAGAAGTAGTTATGTACTCCGAAGCAATTTTAATTGCAAACAATGATCTTGCTTCTGAAAAACAAGCTATCTTAGATGATCTGATATTCCGAATTGAAGCTGTTCAAGCAGCAATGGACAAAAAATATATTATGCTCAATGCTCCAAAGGAAAAACTTGATGATATTATTCGCCTATTGCCAGGGATGCGTAGCCCTACTGTTACTCCATTAGCCGAAGAAGGTTGGTGCTCTGTACAATCAGTAATTTGCGACAAAGAGTTCTGGAGAATCATTGCAGATCTGAAAGCTCAGGGAGCAGAAGGTATACTTGTATTACCGATTGAAAAAATGATTTTATAATAATGGAAATAAGAGACAACATCCAACTAAAAGCTCTTACAATAGAACATGCTTCGGAAATATTCCGCATATTAGATTCTGAAAGAGAATATATGCGGATATGGTTACCATTTGTGGATACAACCTTAGCAGTTGAAGATAGTATAAATGCTGTAAAAATGCTGACAGGAGGGATTGATAAACAATTCAGCATTTTTTATAAAAACGAGTTCGTTGGTCTTGTTGGTTTCAAGGATACAGATTTAAATAATCAGAGAACTGAAATAGGTTATTGGTTATCGCAAAAAGCACAGAAAAAGGGTGTCATGACTAGCTCTGTAGAAGCTTTGATTGATTATGCCTTCAATAAAATGGGAATTAACCGAATTCAAATTAGAGTTGCAATTAAAAACATTCCAAGCAGATCAATTCCTGAAAGATTGGGATTTTCGCTCGAAGGAATTGAACGAGATGGAGAGTTACTGGTAGATAATCAATTTACAGATATAGCTGTTTACAGTTTACTGAAACGAGAATATAATAAATAATAAGATGCAAATTATAAAATATCCGAATCGCTCGGACTGGCAAAATATTCTTGCTCGACCATCATTTGATGATTCAGTACTAAATGATATTGTCCAGAATATACTAAATGATATAAAAATACGCGGCGATAAAGCAGTTGTTGAATACGGAGCTAAATTTGATAAGATACAATTAGATCCAGAACAACTAGCTGTAAGTAAAAAAGAGATAGAAGAGTCGGAAGAATTAGTCTCTAATGATTTGAAAACGGCTTTAGCTAAAGCTAAAGAGAACATTGACAAATTTCACAGAAATCAGCAACTGATCAGCAATAAAGTTGAGACTACCCAAGGTGTAATCTGTTGGCAGAAAGCTGTAGGAATAGAAAAAGTTGGTTTATATATTCCCGGAGGGACTGCTCCCCTATTTTCGACAGTGCTCATGCTTGCTGTTCCAGCAAAAATTGCAGGTTGTAAAGAGATTGTATTGTGTACCCCTCCCGATAAAGATGGAAAAGTAAATCCAGCAATATTGTACGCAGCAAAAATAGCCGGAGTAAGTAAAATATTTAAGGTCGGGGGTGTTCAGGCTATTGCAGCGATGGCATATGGAACAGAGTCGGTGCCAAATGTTTATAAAATATTTGGCCCTGGTAACCAGTATGTTATGAAGGCTAAGCAATTAGTTAGCATCAAAGATGTGGCAATAGATATGCCGGCAGGGCCATCCGAAGTACTTGTGATTGCCGATAAAACTGCTAATCCTGATTTTGTAGCTGCCGATTTACTGTCTCAGGCCGAACATGGAGCAGATAGTCAGGTAATAATGCTCACAACGGATGAAAATGTTCTCTATTCAGTAAAAGAAGCTGTTGATAAACAATTAGAACAGCTACCCAGAAAAGAGCTAGCCCAAAAAGCTCTCGATCATAGTAGGTTAATTCTACTAAAAAATGACGAAGAGATCATCGAAATGACCAACGAATATGCACCAGAACATCTAATTATCGAGACTGAGGACTATATGTCTATTGCAAATAGAATAATTAATGCAGGATCAATATTCTTAGGCCATTACACACCCGAAAGTGCAGGCGATTATGCTTCAGGAACAAACCATACACTTCCTACTAGTGGATATGCTAAAGCATACAGCGGCGTAAATCTTGATAGTTTTACGAAGAAAATTACTTTTCAGGAAATCACGCGAGAAGGTATACAAAATCTTGGAAATACCATCGAGATTATGGCTGAAAACGAATTATTGTTTGCTCACAAAAATGCTGTTACACTTAGATTGAAAAAGTAAATTATGGAATTTCGGACAGTAGAATATAATTCTGTAGATTATGTTGAAATGGTCGAGCTGAGAAATACGATTCTTCTCGAACCCATAGGGCTACCCTATTTCGAAGATGTCTTCATAAAAGATCAAGAAAGCATTTTTTGCGGATGTTACGATAATGGAGAATTAATTGGATGCTGTGTTCTTACCGAATATACCAAAGAAACAGTCCAATTAAGACAAATGGCAGTAATGGAAGAGTTGCAGAAAAGTGGAATTGGATCTAAGCTTATCTCGTTTGCTGAAGATATTGCAAAACAAGATAACTATAAAGAAATTATGCTGCATGCGCAAAGAGCTGTTGAAACTTTCTATTTGAAAAATGGATATCATTTCGAAGGGGATGAATTTATCGAAGCAGGAATACGTCACATAATAATGAAGAAAAGATTATGACAAGGTTCTCAATCATAAAATTTGGCTCAGACGAATACAAACAAATGCTTGCCCTAAGACATCGTGTTCTGAGAGCTCCGCTTAATCTTATTGCATCCGAAGAAGAATTAGCCAAAGACAAGGATTATACACTACTCGGCCTTTTCAATGAAGAAAACAATCAGTTACTTGCCTGTTGTTTCCTTAACCATATTGATGCTGATACAATCCAATTACGCCAGATGGCCGTTGACGGCACACTCCAAAAATCGGGTTATGGAAGAAAATTAATAGGTCATGCGGAACAATTTGCACGTGATTCGAATTACAAGATAATGTATCTTCATGCTAGAGAAGTTGCTGTTGGCTTCTATTTAAAACTTGGATATACTACTCAAGGTGATTATTTCACTGAAATCGGAATTCCACATGTTGAAATGACTAAAAACCTGAAATAAGCTCATGATTAAAGCAAAATGGACGTTGGAAGAACAAGCCGTAATAAATAAGGTAGCAGAATATATTGATTTAAAAGCTTATATATTTGGTAAATCTGATCGAGATGTTATCAAAATAGAAAAGCGAGATCCCATGTATGGCGGTAATGGCATTGTATATATGCTTTCATTTTTCGAATCGGATGAATTAGTCAACAATCGTATAGCCTGTTATATGGTTTTACTAAACAAAAGCGATCAAGCTGGTTTTCACGAGCATGGGAATAGGTTTGAACAGGAATTATATATCGTTGTGAATGGCTCTGGTAAATATGTTGAGCGTATAGGGAATAATAATACAATAAAAGAGATACAATTAAGTAAAGGCTCAATCACAGCTATTAGCGGGAAAGAGAATTACCATTCTGTCATAAATACAGCAGATGAACCTTTGATCATCTTTGTCGTAACGACAAACGAAAAGCAATAAAGTTTTCATGTCACTTATATAATCAGATTGAAACAATAAACACACTATAAATAATGAATCTTGAACAATTAGTTAGACCAAATATTTGGAATTTGAAGGCCTATTCTTCGGCACGAGATGAATTCAAGGGTGAAGCATCTGTATATCTAGATGCAAATGAAAATCCGCTTCGCGATTCGTATAATCGTTATCCAGATCCTCGACAATTAGCGCTAAAAGATAAAATAGCTGCAATAAAGGAAATTCATTCTGAAAATATTTTTCTCGGTAATGGTAGTGATGAACCAATTGATTTAGTTTACCGCGTTTTTTGCGAACCGGGAATAGATAATGTTGTAGCTATCGATCCGACTTATGGCATGTATGAAGTCTGTGCTAACATTAATAATGTTGAGTATAGAAAAGTTCCACTAAATAAGGATTTTTCAATCAATATTGATGCTTTGCTAGATGCGACGGATAACAATACAAAGATTATATTCCTCTGTTCGCCCAATAATCCAACGGGAAATCTGTTGAAACGAGAAGATGTAGATCGTATTTTATTTTCATTTCAGGGAATTGTAGTTCTTGACGAAGCATATATTGATTTTGCAGAGAAAGCAACTCGCTTGCAAGACCTACAAGATTATCCAAACCTTATAGTTCTACAAACATTCTCGAAAGCATGGGGGTTGGCTGCTGTTCGCTTGGGAATGGCTTTCGCATCGAAAGAGATTATCGAACTTCTGAGTAAAGTAAAATATCCATACAACATAAATCAACTGACTCAGGAATATGTAAATGAAGCACTAGATCGTCTAGCTGAAAAAGAAGATTGGGTAAAAACAATTCTTACGGAAAGAACAAATTTGATTGAAGAATTATCCAAGCTAAGTTTAGTAGAAAAGATTTATCCATCTGATGCTAATTTTATTCTGGCTAAAGTTAATGATCCAAATGGAATTTATAAGAAGTTAGCTGAACTAGGCATCGTAGTACGTAATCGCAATAATGTATCAATGTGCGAAGGTTGTCTCAGAATCACGATAGGTACTGAGCAAGAAAACAAAACCCTTACTGAAGCACTTCAAAAATTATAGTTAATAATAAAAGTTTATCTATATTATTTTATGAAGTAGTAGTTGACATATAAATACAATAGATAGAGAAATAATAAAAAAGTGCACACATGTGTTACTTTTTTGAATATATAAGTATTATAAAAATGAAAAAAACAGCACTATTCATAGATCGGGACGGGACTTTAGTTATCGAACCGCCAATAGATTATCAACTGGATAAATTCGAAAAACTCGAATTTTATCCGAAAGTGATTCGAAATCTGTATGAAATTCA
The DNA here is from genome assembly GCF_900240225.1 of Dysgonomonas massiliensis. GTDB lineage: Bacteria > Bacteroidota > Bacteroidia > Bacteroidales > Dysgonomonadaceae > Dysgonomonas > Dysgonomonas massiliensis. The sequence goes on from NZ_OEPV01000008.1 coordinate 88,195, forward strand.
AAAACGATTGAATCACGAATTTGTTATGGTAACTAATCAGGACGGACTTGGAACATCATCGTTTCCAGAAGATACTTTCTGGGGAGTACATAATTTGATGATGCAAACTTTCAAGGGGGAAGGTATTCATTTTCACGATGTATTAATTGATCGTAGCTTTCCTGAGGAAAATCTCCCTACACGTAAACCTGGGACAGCCATGCTGGGCAAATATTTTTCGGATGATTATGATCTCGAAAAATCTTTTGTTATTGGAGATCGCATGACCGATGTTCAATTAGCGAAGAATCTAGGTTCCAAGGCTATTCTTATGAATGAAGATCTTGAAGTTCCGGAAGAATTAAAAGAGACTTGCATTCTTCAAACATCCGATTGGGATCGTATTGCTGATTTTTTAATCGGAGGAGAACGTAAAGCCGAGATAAGAAGATGTACAAAAGAAACCGATATATACGTATCGGTAAATATGGATGGTAAAGGTGTTTGTAATATAAATACAGGATTAGGATTCTTCGACCATATGCTAGAACAGATTGCTAAACATGGATCAATTGACTTAAATATACAGACTAAAGGAGACTTAAAAGTCGACGAACATCATACAATAGAAGATACTGGTATTGCTTTAGGTGAAGCATTATATAAAGCACTAGGTGACAAACGAGGTATTGAACGATATGGCTATTGTTTACCAATGGATGACTGCTTGTGTCAAGTCGCTCTAGATTTCGGAGGACGTCCATGGTTGGTTTGGAACGCGCAATTCAATCGTGAGAAAGTTGGTGATATGCCTACCGAGATGTTTATGCACTTTTTTAAGTCGTTGAGCGATGCCGCGAAAATGAATCTGAACATTCGTGCTGAAGGTGAAAATGAACATCACAAAATAGAAGGAATATTTAAAGCGTTCGCCCGAGCTCTTAAAAATGCTAAAAACAGAGACATATTTAATTTCGAGTTGCCATCAACGAAGGGTATTCTATGAATTTTATGGACAATATTTTCTATCTTTGCGCAGTTATAATGAAACAATGAAGTGTACACCAAAACAATAAAGTTACACTTATACCAAAGATTGCCAGGATGAAGCGACAATTCACAACAATATTCCTATCTGTTTGTATATATACATTTTCCAATATTTGCATTTTGGGCCAAAACAGAGACAGTATTCCTACATCTAGAGAAGAACAACCAAATGTAATATTAACCGACAAAGGGGTAGTTGATTTAGATCATGACCATCATGGCCACGATCACTCTCATGATCAGGATTCAGTAGCTCCAATTAAAATATATGGGTGGAAGATTTCTCCTCGTTTAGGAACTAGAACAATCGTTGATAGAGACACGTCCTTCGTCAATTTTCATGCATCCACTTTGGTAGATAGCAAAGATGTTGCAGTTGGTTACCTTAGTAATATTGGGTCACCAGCCCAAAGCAAAATATTCTTCAATCGTCCTGTCGACTCCAATACTGGCTATATGTTCTTAAATGCATTCAATTATTGGTATAAGAAGCCCGAAGATAACATCTTTCTGAATACTAAGGTTCCATTTTCTAATATATACTACCAAACAGCTGGAGGCAAAGAAGATGGAGAACAACGTCTGATGGTAGAGCTTTCATCAAACTTTGGAAAGAAGCTTAATATTGGAATGAATTTCGACTATTTATATGCACGTGGTCTTTATTCTTATCAATATAATAAACACTTTATATACGATCTATACGCCAGCTATATTGGAGATCGTTATAAAATGCATGCATTTTTCAATAATAACTACATGAACCGATCTGAAAATGGAGGTTTAGCAGATTCGGAAAATGGGGAAGCAAAATGGTACGAGTTCATTACAAGTCCGGATGAAGTTAAGAAAAAAATGACCTTCAGTGGCGATTCGCGCAATATCCCTGTAAATTTCATGAACACGTGGAACCGTATGCAAGGAAGACGTATATTTATAACAAATAGATACGATCTGGGGAATGACAAAGAAGAAGTATGGCTGAATGATACTACATCGGTAATGCGAACTAAAAAGGATTATATACCATTAGCAAGTATAATATTTACAACCAACTATACCGATCAACGCAGAAGAGTTAAATCGAACTACTCATATCTTGATAGTTACATGAGGGATAACAATCTTATCAATCAGGATATGGGCAATGGAGCTACTCCAGTACAAATAAAATATGACGATCTTCTGAATGATTTCATGTCTTATTACTCTTTCAAAAATACACTGGCATTGAGTATGAATGAAGGATTCAGACCATGGACAAAATTTGGGTTGACAGTATTTGCCGAATATGATTTGAGAAAGTATTCAGTACCTAATTATCCTGATTCTATAAATAACTTCTACGGGAATTATAAGCATTATGGAGATGACAAGTTTACTATTGGAGCAGAAATTTCTAAAGCAAGCGGAAAATATCTATTTTTCGATGCAAAAGCTTCAAAAGATTTATTAGGAGAAGATCTTCTTATTGAAGGTAACCTGACAACTAAAATATATCTAAGGAATAAAGAAATAGCAGTACGAGCAAAAGCATATTATAAAAATATTGCACCAACACTATTCGAAGAAAGATTTCATTCGAAATATATCAACTGGCATAAAAATCTGGATGCAACAAGACGTACTTTTGTAGGTGGTGAACTTGATATACCATTTTTAAATACAAAAATTAGTGGAGGTGTAGAAAATATACAGAATCAACGATATTACGGAATGGATGGTATCATCAATCAACACAGTGATGGTATACAAATTTTATCTTTAAAATTTGAGAATAAATTGGAACTTGGTATTCTGAACTGGGAAAACCAGATTGCATATCAAAGTTCAAGCAATCAGGACATTATACCCCTACCCGATCTAAGCGTTTATACCAATCTGTATTTAAAGACCAAAATAGCAAAGGTCCTTGGTGTACAACTAGGGGTAGATGCGCACTATCATACTGAATATTATGCTCCGGGCTACAATTTTATGACCATGCAGTTTTTCAATCAAAAGGAATATAAAATAGGTAATTTCCCTATGGCAAATGCCTATATTAACTTAGTATTGAAAAATACACGATTCTTCGTAATGTATTACAATTTTGCTCAAGGAATGGGAAATGGGAATTCGTTTTCATTATATCGATACGCAATAAATCCTTCAGGGTTGAAGATGGGACTTACTTGGAAATTTAATAATTGATAGTACAATTGCTATGACAAACAAAAAACACATCTATAGGCTAGTAGGAATAATTGCTATCATTATATTTATGGTTGTTGTTTGTCTATACTTGAATGCTTCGGAAGAAAAACAGAATACTAGGGATTTTCATGATATTGAAAAAGAAGGAATTCTAAGGGTTGCAACAACCTATAGTCCTTTAGGATATTATGTAGCGCATGACTCTATTTCGGGCTTCAATTATGATATGATTAATATGCTAAAAAAGGAAACATCCTTAAATATAGAGGTTATTTTGAAGTCAGATATAAAAGGAATGATTGATGCACTAACCTCTCATGAATGTGATATTATTATAGCCAATATACCTACTACAAATCAAATAAAAGACTCTCTAAACCTGACCAAACCTATCACGCAAAATAAATTAGTATTGGTTCAACGCAAAGCTAAGTTTAACGATGATAAAGCGCCAATCAGGAGCCATCTAGAACTGGCAAAATGTACAATATACGTAGCCAGCCATTCTCCTGCAATAGTGCGTATTAACAACTTGGCAGCAGAGATTGGTGATTCAATATACCATATAGAAGATCCATTGTACAGCAATGAACAGCTAGCGATGAAAGTGGCTTCCGGTGAAATAGATTATTCAATCATAGATGATAAAACAGCTAATAGAATAACAAAAGAATTACCAGAAATTGACTGCGAAACAGAAATAGGATTTACTCATTTCGAAGCGTGGGTACTAAGGAAGGATTCACCAATATTACTTGATTCTGTGAATACTTGGATCGATAGAATAAAACAAGAGCCGTCCTATAACAAAGTTTATAATAAATACTATAAGTAAACTAATCTATATCTTTGAGCCATTTACTCAATAGAGATAACATATCTTCATGATATTCAAAATTGGAATGCATCCCCCACCCATGCCCTCCTTTTGGAAATAAATATATTGAAGCCTTAACTCCCTTATCTAACAAAGCTTGATAATAATCTGTACTATTAAGTACTGAAACTGTTTTATCATCATAACTTGAAAAGATGATAGTTTGGGGAGTATTTACTGTAACTTGTTTCTCTAACGAGAAATAATTGATATCATCAAGACTAGGACTATCACCTAACAATTCGGCCATTGATCCTGGATGAGCTGTCTCGGTCATCGAAATTACAGGGTAATACAATATCGAGAAGTCAGGCCTTGAGCTTACACTTTCTTCTGAAAAATGATTAGATACCGATGCTGCCAAATGTCCTCCAGCAGAAAAACCTGCTATACCTATTTTATTAGAATCAATAGCCAATTCTTCCGCGTGTTGCCGTACATATTTTATTGCTTCTTGCCCATCGCTTAGCGGCACGAATTTATGTTTATTAGGCATTCTGTATTTTAGTACAATGGCTGTTATTCCTTGTTTGTTGAGCCATTCTGCAAAATCCTCGCCTTCATGATCAATAGCTAATTTAACATAACCTCCTCCAGGACAAATAACAATAGCCATTCTTGTGTTATTAGCAGTATCTGCTTTATATAGCCATAGTTCGGCCTCAGAAACATTGCTGATTCTATTCTTCACATTTACTTCATCTCCAACAAGGCCGTTACTCTCAACCTGTTGCTGCCAAAGTTTTACTATCTTTTTCTGAGCCATTGAATAATTTGTTATTAGTAACAGTGAACTTAATAAAAGTATTTTACTTAGTCGTTTCATCGTAGCTTATTATTTAAGATTATCCAACAATTCGCTGTTATAGATATTTTGTTCTTAGTTTATAGAATACTGATTAAAATACATAATTTAGAATAATAAAAAAGCTCTAAAGAATAGATTCTCTTTAGAGCTAAATACTATGGTTTAATTCAATCGAACCTCCATCGGTGCAATATTTCTTTCTATACCATCAGGACCTTTTACTCGAATGCCCGATATAAAGAAAGTTTTTCCTCTATCCAAACGTCTTATTTGTTCTAGCTGTCTATCCGATAACCTATCACCATTAGATAACTCTTGTGGCAAAGCATTTCCCATAGCATCGATAACAACTAATCTGAAACCTAAAACTTGAAATGGGATATTCAAAATTCCATCATCAATTGATGCTTTTATTCCTCCTGCACTTAAAAGTGAATTTCGAGAAAGAGTTCCTTGTTTAAATACACGTGCAGCTCCTTTACTATCAGTATAATTGATATATGCAGTAGGATCTGGAAGCGCACGAATGCGAAACTCTTTACGAGCCATTGAGCGCTGTGCACCATTATCATTAACAGATACATTTACTATCAACTTATCTCCTACTTTACCTGCCGGACGAGCAACCCAATTATTGCCTTTACGTGTTATAGTCCCCCCCTGTACAGATGCATTTACCTGATTCGATGTAAATCCGGGTACCGAAATACTCATTTCGTTATCAATACCCAAGTATACAACATCCATCAACAATGGCGCTACTGTGGCCATAGGTTCAATAACAGTATAAGTATCTGTGAAATTTTTTTTGAAGATCGAACCATCTCTATTCATCAGTTCGAGGAATCCTTCGACCTTGAATGAATTACCAACTGAAGATGTAGGAATATGTAAAGCTCCATTTTCAATTTCTTTACCATTAACAACTATTCTGGGGCGTTGTGTCGTATCAACAGCTGCAACAATAATATTCGCTTTATAGTTTGCTCCACGTACCACAACTTTTGATTCGGGAATAACAATTGCATCCAACTGATTAACTCTAAAATCACTTAGGTCAATTTCTTTAACCAAGCTATTCAACGCTTCGCCTTCGGCCTGTCTTATGTTCGACTGTAATTCTGATAAATAAGTATTTACTGCAATGCTAGGCATATTCTCGAAAGAAGATTCAAGCCATGATTGTTGTTTACGTTTAGCTCTTTCTGTCGGCTCGGTAGATAATGAATTTTCTATTGTCGTTTTTTTAATTGGGTCTGCAATCATCTGTACGATTTGATTGCGATATGTATCAATAGCATTCTTTAATTCTTTGCCTTTACCATCAACCGGAGACAAAAATACTTCCGACCCAGCATCTCTATATTCACGTCTTTCCAGATTATTTACATCAGCATCTTTTCCATCTGTTTTCAAAGCAATTTCTACTTTCAAATCTTGAATATAATTAAACAAAGAATCTGAACGTTGTTTCAATATTCTCGCCTTTTCATATGACGATCTTGTCTTTTCGGGATTCTGATCATATGATGAATTCAACTCTGAATATAGCTGTTCATTTCTTGTTGATGTAGCATCAATAGTAGTAGCAATATTATCTCCTAATAAATCAAATCCATTTAGAACATCGACCGATATATTCATCGCCAACATACCGATGAAAACCAGATACATCAGGTTAATCATCTTTTGTCTGGGCGATACTCTCCTTTTTCCTGCCATTATTTATCCTCCTTGTTATACACGTTAATATCTATTCAACAGTTCGATTAATAAATCGGAGGATTGTTTTGGTTTGAATTATTATTTGATGTCATAGCCTGAAGTAGACGTGCATAAACTTGATTAAGAGCTTCAATATGACGTGTCATTTTTGACATTTCTTCTTTAAACATATAGCTATCACCGATTGCTCCATCGTATAGATTCTTAATACGTGATAGACTATCATTGATATATCTTACCGTATTCATCGATTCTGACAAATTATTAGCATCAGCTATCTGCTTATAGGCATCTAATAATGTTTGTGAGGTTTCATTCAATGACTGCATTGTTTTCGAGAATTCTTCCATATTTTGGGCTGCAGTAGCCATACTATCTGTATACCCTTTTGCTGATTCCGATGTTATATTACCTATTGATGGATCTGCAACAGATCCAGATGTAGATGCAGCTTGACCTAGATGTGATGTTGTACCCGATAGTGCAGATGCAGCCGTAGATGCATTACCAATTGTTCCTCCACCTACAACTATAACCTGAGAACCTCCTACACTAGGAGCACCTTTTACCGAAGATGAATTAATTGGTTTCTGATCACCTGATGTAGGTTCAACATTATTTATTTTATTAGCCAAAATCTGATCTGACATCTGTATATTTTGACCAACTGTAACCGGAGTATTATCATATAATGAAGTATCGAACGCTGATAAAAAGAAAATGAATGCTTCAACCACCATTCCTGTTACGAATATAACGTTTGCTCCAGGATAGTGCATTACTTTAAACATTGCACCAATGATGACAATTGCCGCACCCAAGCTATATGCAACATTAAAAAAACGTTTACCTGACTCACTAGCTAGCCAAACTCTTAATTTTTTCATTTTTATTATATGATGTTTTATTTACAAATATTATTTAAAGTCTACAATCTCCTTCGGATCGTAGACTTTACTTTTGTATAACGAATAAGTTCTTTGAATATTGTATTGTCACTAAATCAAAAGACAAGATTTATTCAACAACACCTCCACCTAATGCTTTATAAAGTGTAACTGTAGATGTTAACTCATTCAATAAAGCGTCATTCAATGATATTTCGGCATCAAATAATTGTCTCTGCGAGTCAAGTACATCAATGTAATTTACCACTCCGTTTATATATTGCAATCGTGCAAGCTCATAATAAGATTTGGCTGATGTATATAGTTCTTCTCTGGATTTACGAACCTCTTTCGATTTTTCAAATGTTACGATAGCATTATTTACCTCTTTGAATACATTGAGAATCTTATTTTCGTAACTATATACTTCTTGCTCATAAGCTGCCTTTGCAGCCTTATGAATTGCTTTATTTTTCCCAAAATTAAATACCGGACCTAACAGAGATCCTGATAACCACCATGCAGGATTCTTCAATACTGATGAAATATGAGCATCTTCGACACCATATTTACCTGTTAATTTCACATTCGGGAAAATACTCGTTAGAGCCATACCAACTTTAGCATTTACTTCTATGAGCTTTTGTTCAGCCTGAATAACATCCGGACGTCTCTTCAACAACGAAGAAGGTAGGTCCACGGGCAAACTATCCGGCAATATTTGTTTATTTAGTCCCATCCCTCGAGGAATCAAACTTGATGGAAATGCTCCAACCAATACAGCTAAGTCATTTTCTTTTAGTTGTATTTCATTTTCCAAACTCGGCACCATCGTCTCTGTACGAGCCAACTCAACCAAACTTTGACGATATGGTATTTCTGAGGTTAAACCACCTTCATATCTGAGTTTAGCCAACCATGAACTTTCTTGTCTAGCAACCAATGTTTGCTTTACTATAGCCAATTTTCGATCTAGTGCAGTAAGCTCAAAATACATTTGCGCTACCTGACCTACTATTGTTAGGTGTAATGCTCTCTGAGCTTCTACAGACTGTATCAATTTGGCTACGCTAGCATCATTGGCCCAACGCAAATTACCCCATAAATCCAACTCCCAATTTAATGTAAATTGGCCTCTATGCTTAGGCGATATTGAATTTTTATAATCCAATGCTTCTTTCTGAAATAATCCTTCAACTCCAATTGAAGGAAGCATTTCTGCAAAGCTAATTCTATTATTTGCAGCCAATTCTTTTATTCTGGCTGCTGCTATTTTCATATCTTTATTATTCTCCAAAGCTCTATAAACAAGTTCTTTGAGAGCTGGGTCAGAGTATAAAGTAGTCCAACCTATATCCCCTACTGTAGTACTGTCCATTTGTAGGCTTGTAGAAGCAAAAGAGTCTGGCATATCTTGCATTTCGGGCTGTTTATATCGTTGACCTATTTTACATGACGATAAAAATGTAGCTCCTATGATAACTATATAGATATACTTACGCATATTATTTTTTTATTTTCGTTTCAATTTTATTTTTCCATCTTTTCACAAAACTTATATAATGAAATTCCGGAATTCCGAATCGATTTTTCACTTTGTATACCAAAACAAAGAAGAATGGTATAAATATAATTCCAACTGTTACAGCCACAATCATACCAAAGAACACTCCAGTACCAATAGAATGACGACTTGCCGAACCCGGCCCTGAAGCGATAACCATTGGCAATAATCCTAAAACAAATGCCAATGAAGTCATCAAGATAGGTCTGAATCGTAAACGAGCAGCTTGCATAGCAGCTATTACGGGCTGCATACCTTCATCAACTCGCATTTTGGCAAATTCGACAATCAAAATAGCGTTTTTGGCTGCAAGCCCCAACAATGTAATTAATCCTATCTGGAAATAAATATCATTTTCTAGGCCTAAAATACCAATACCAATATATGCACCTAAAACTGCTACTGGCAACGAAAGCATCACAGCAATCGGGACAGTCCAGCTTTCATACAAAGCTGCAAGGAATAGGAATACAAATATGAAGACCAACATAAATACAGTTCCAGTTTGACCGCTAGCTTTCTGTTCTTGGAAAGATAGTCCACTCCAAGCTACTCCTATATTCTCAGGTAATTTTTCTGATACAATTTTATTAATTTCATTCATAGCATCACCCGAGCTTACCCCTGATGCTGGTGTAATCTGCATAGAAGATGAAGTATACATGTTAAATCGGGTAATATTACCAGGACCAGTTGTATAGGCCGTTTTCCCTAATGCTGTCAGTGGGACCATACTATTATCCGAACCTTTGACAAAAAACAAATTCAGACTGTTCGCATCAGCGCGATAAGATTGATCAGCTTGTATATATACTTTATAGATACGATTAAACATATTAAAGTCGTTTACATATACCGATCCCAAATAAGCTTTCATTGTCGAGAAAATATCCGGCATAGGAACTCCGAGCAACATCGCCTGATCTCTGTCCACATCAAAATATAACTGCGGAATTTCGGCCTGTAAAGACGATGACACACTTTCTATACGTTTAGACTTATTGGCATAATATGTAAATGTATCAACTGCCGCGACTAAGTCATTCCAAGAAGCTCCTGAACGCGCTTGTAATTTCATTTCAACACCACCGGCACTTCCTAGACCAGGAATAACTGCAGGACGTGAAACAAAAGTTCGTGCTTCTGGATAATTAGTAAACTCTTTCTGAACATCACGCATCACTTCTTCTACTTTCATGCTACGTTCTTCCCAAGGCTTCAGCATGACGGTTAAAGTAGAACGTCCTTGATTTGTTCCTACACGCGGACTAGATCCTGTCACATTTTGGACAAAATCGACAGCTTCATGCTGTCCTAAATAAACTAGAGCACGATCTGTTACAGTACGCATACGTTCCAACGTAGTTCCTTCTGGCATTTCTAGCTCTACAGTGAAGTACCCTTGGTCTTCTTGAGGAATGAAACTTGCAGGTAATACTCTATTTAAAACAAAAATAAAGACAAGAATCATACCGAAAGCAGCTATAGTTCTTCTCGGATTAGAGATAACTTTCAATAAAATTTTAGCATACTTTTTATTGCTGATATTAAGCCATACATTGATTCTTCGAAAAACAATATTTTTCTTTTTATGAGATTGTGGTCGTAATAAAATAGCACACATGGCAGGGCTCAATGTTAATGCTACTACTGCAGATATCAATACAGACACAACAATAGTTATTGAGAACTGACGATACAATGAGCCCGTAATACCATCAAGAAAACTAACCGGAACAAAAACTGCTGCAAGGACCAAAGATGTTGCAACCAAAGCCCCAGTCAATTCTTTCATAGCTAAATGGGTTGCTTCACGTGCTTGCAAGCCTTTTTCCTCCATAATACGCTCTACGTTTTCGACGACGACTATGGCATCATCAACTACAATACCAATAGCAAGTACCAATCCTAAGAGAGTTAACATATTGAGCGAGAATCCCATGATAAGCATAAATCCGAATGTACCTATCAATGAGATTGGCACTGCAACGATAGGAATCAAAGCTGTACGCCAATTTTGTAATGATAGATAAACGACCAAGATTACTAAGAACAATGCCTCGAAAAGGGTTTTATACACCTCATGAATAGATTGGTTAATATATTCAGACATATCGAATGGAACAATATAACTCATTCCCTCTGGAAAGTCTTTTGCTATATCGTCCATAGTCTCTTTTATCTGATTTGCAACATCCATGGAATTAGCTCCCGGCAAGGTATATACCGATAATATTGCCGCGTTCTCGGCATTCAGTCCACTTTCTGTATTGTATGAAGATGCTTCGAGAGATACCCTAGCTACATCTCGTATACGGATAAATGATCCGTCGCTATTTGCTTTTATTACTATATCTTCGAATTCATCAACTGTAGACAATCGTCCATGAGCGGTTATGGGTATAGTCACATCTACGTCAACAATTGGCTGTTGTCCTAAATTTCCAGCAGCCGATTCACGATTTTGCTCTTTAAGGGCATTTTGCAGGTCTTTGACTGTTAATCCAAAACTAGCCAAGCGATCCGGATAAACCCAAATTTGCATACCATAATATCTACTACCGACATTCGATACACGCCCTACTCCTGGAATACGTTTTAAGACATCAACTACATTTATCGTTGCGTAATTACTTAAATATATCTCATCAAATTTAGGATCGATTGATGATAGAGCAATTGTCAACAATTGGTTTGGAGCTTGCTTCTCAACAGAAATACCATTTTGAAGAACCTCAGCAGGCAAACGATTTTCTGCTAACTTAACACGATTTTGAATTTCTACAGCAGCTAAATCAGGATTTGTATTTACATCGAAAGTAACTGTAATATTTAACCCTCCGGTATTCGTACTACTCGATTCCATGTAAATCATTCCTGGTGTACCATTAAGCTCCTGCTCAATAGGTGTTGCAACAGCCTGTGAAACCGTTGTAGCATTAGCTCCTGGATATGAAGTACTAATCTTTACGATCGGTGGAGTTATTTGTGGATATTGCTCAATAGGCAACAACGACAATCCAATTATACCTATAATTACAATTAATACAGATATAACAGTAGAAAGGACTGGCCGTTCGATAAAAAAACCGCCTTTCATTATTTATCCTCCTTATTTGTTATTAATTCTTGCTCGCGAGCTTCGAGCAGTTTTTGAGATTCTGTATGTGTAAGAGGAATAACTTTCTGCCCCGGTGCTAATTTTTGTAAGCCTTCTGTTACAATATTTTCGCCTGGAGCCAATCCTCGAACTACGACTACCGAATTCTCTTGCTCTGTTCCAATTTCCACAAAACGTTTTTCTGCAATACTATCAGGGCGAATAACATAAATAAAAGCCCCGCCTTTTTCTATTATCAACGATTTGCGCGGCGCAACAGTTGCACGTTCAATTACGTCTAGTAAAAGCTTCACACGTGTGAACTGTCCAGGTAATAATACTTGATTAGGATTTGGCAGTATTGCACGTACACCAAATGTACCTGTTTTTGGATCAACTAACGGAGAGGCAAAATCAACAATACCCTTCTCATCATATATTGTATTGTCAGCCAATGTTACGTCAACTGTAGGCTGCCAAGACCGAGTAGAATCTTGTTCACCCAAATGCACATTACGACGTTGACTCCTCAAATAATCTAATGAAGTAAGTTTAAAATCGACTAAAACAGTGTCTCTCTTAACTACAGTAGCAAGTAAAGTAGAATTTGATTTTCCAACAAGAGCACCTACATCTACACGACGTTCACTCATGTACCCATCAAAAGGAGAACGCACAACTGTATGACCAAGCTCAATAGTTGCCTGCTCAAGATCCGCTTTACTCATTTCTACATTTGCTTTTGCCATATTATAGGCTGCTTCTGCATTATCCAAGTCAAGTTGACTGGCAGCATTCTGCTCGTATAGAGGGCGGAGTCGTCTGACATCTCTCTCCGATTTAGCTAATTGTGCTTCGTCTTTCTGTAACTGTGCTTTAGCTCTCTCGACTTTAGCTTTATAAACTCTATTATCAATATAAAATAAAGGTTCACCAGCTTGTACTCGTTTTCCTTCACTAAATGTGTATTTATCCAAAAAACCTTCTACACGCGCATGTATCTCTACACTACTTCCGGCACGGATCAACCCCACATAATTTCCATAAATTTTAATATCCTCAGTCAGTACTGGAGCAATTTCGACTTTAGGAAGTTCTACTTTATTTTTTTTACAAGAATTGAAAGCTATACAAACTAGTAATAGCAAAAAAGGTAATTGTCCTTTTCTCATATAAAACAGTTTAGGTCAATAACTAAAAAACATCAGTTTTCTATATGTCTTGCGCAAATTTAGATAAATCATATTTCCATCTATCTAAATTTTATAAGATATTATCGAAAAAAACATTAAATAGTCAATATTTCAGCTATTTCGTAACGTTTCATTTACAATATTTTTGATTTTATCGTTAAATGAACTATTACTGATTAATTTTTCGATATTGATATGCATACGATATCCCCAATAGTGATTGGAGTCGGCTGGCACATTTATTCTTTCTGAAAAAGTATCTGCTTTTCGATTAGCTTCATCCATGGACAACCAATCTTGAAGAGGTAAAATTGTCAACATTGACGGCGAACTTAGATGATTAATTATTATTTTTTCGCATAAGCCGATTGTACATTCTTCTGGTGCATCACCATCTTGATGTAAAATTTCATTGTAATATTGCTGAGTTAATGACCTATCCTCTTGCCACCATTCACGAATAGGTGACATATCGTGAGTCGAAGTTGTACATACACTCAAATAAGGCAATCTTGTTAAATCTGCAAATCGAGTCATTGTCTTTGGCATTCTTTCTATCTCAAGACTTAATATCTGCAGTTCATTCATTACCAATGGTACGCAATCCGGTATCATTCCTAAATCCTCACCACATGTCAGCATACGAGTCGCTGAAATAAGATTTGGGAGCTTCTTCATGGCATTTTCTTGCCAAAAGTAATTATGTCGATGATAGAAAAAGTGGTTATAAAGCTGAGCATAAGCATATCTGTTATTCTCTGATAGAGATTTATATGCATAAGTTTTATATGCAGATATACGAGGGTGATACTTATCTGTATGATATTTGTCTTTCACAAAGAGGACATCGTTACACAATTGATAAAGTCCGAGACGTACCAAATCTGATTTTTCACTTGATATTTTTTCAAAGTGTTTTTTTATTTTAATTTGAGTATTAAATTCGTTTTTGAGCTTATATTTTCCCTCTCCTATATTATCTAGATACAATAATTTTATATCAGCTGAAATCTCTCCAAATATACTATCTAAAAATTCATCAGATATATAAGGATTTATCATGTTCAATTCATCAAAATCGAATCCGAAGTTATTTAATTCTGAAACCGAATAAGGCAATGCCGGATTGAAATATCCTAATAGGCCATGAATCGAATGCGAAGGAATTTCCCATATTCGGAAAAAGCCTAAAATATGATCAATACGATAAGCATCAAAGTAATCAGCCATCTTTTGAAATCGCCTAATCCACCATTGATATCCATCTTTTGACATTTCATCCCAATTATAGGTTGGAAATCCCCAGTTTTGACCATCTTCAGCAAAGTCATCAGGTGGTGCGCCCGTCTGTGTGTCAAGATTAAACAAGTGAGGTTCAACCCATACATCTACACTATTAGGATCTACTCCTATTGGTATATCACCCTTGAGTATCACCCCATTCTTATGGGCATAGTTACGAACATCAGTCAACTGTTTATGCAACAAGAACTGACAAAAATATGTGAATTTCAGTTCATCTCGAACTTCTTTTTTCGATGTTAGCTTGTTTATCTTATATTCATTATAGACACTATATTCGCCCCATTTTCTAACTTCAGCAGTACCAAATGTATCTCTTAAATAACAGAAGCTAGCATAGGGAAATAACCAATATTCATTTTCTTTTGTAAAAGATTTATATTCAGCTTTAGATAGCACATCACTGCCTATTTCAGCATATAAATCTCTTAAATACGATAGTTTCATTTTTATCGTATTTTCATAATCCAGCTTCTCCAATTTATTCAAAGAAGCAAATTCTTTTAAGTATTTTGCATGAGCTAACTTATTGTTCAGCGGATAATTTGATAATCCAATATAAATTGGATGCAGAGCATAGATTGAAATAGCACTATAAGGATATGAGTCGGCATTTGTAAGAGTACTGGTAGTATCATTAATAGGTAGAATCTGAATAACCTTCAGATTAGTCGCCACAGCCCAATCAATCATTTTTTTTAGATCATGAAAATCTCCAATGCCACAACTACTTTCTGAACGTAATGAGAATACAGGAATTGCTACTCCAGACGCTTTCCAATTTTTAAGATGATTAAATCTATATTCAAGATTTTCAACCAATGTAGAATCTTCGACTACTTCTAATAATTGAAATTTTCTATTCTCTCCTTTCTCCCACTCTACTAATTCTTTAGATGAATTATTGCGTATTAAAAATTTGTATTCATTTCCTATGTCTATTGCTTGTCTATCTAGTGAGAAAGACCAAGTACCATCACCTTGATAAGAGCCCTTTATAGCCTTATTTACTTCCCATTCCCCTAATGTTTGAGAAGAGCCAGAAATACAAAGTTCGGATCCTCTGTCTACTATTGGACATTTTACATTCAGTAATATAGTGCTACTATATAATTTTAGTTCTGTCCCGATAGAATGTGCAAAAAAACTATTAGTAAACCCTGATGTGTATAAATGCTGATATTGGTTTTTATCTTGCCAACTATCGCGGACATGAAGTGTATAGCCTATATATTTTTTTATTGTATGAGGGAAACCAGCTTCATTTCTCAGAATATTTGAGTTCTCTTTAATCAGATATTTATATTCAAAAACGTCATAATCATTAATATCTAATTCTGCTATCCACTGAGAATTGCCAATATGCTGCATGGGTTTAGCCTTATCTTCGTTCCACTGGCCTAATTCTTTTGTCGAGCCCGTAATATATACAGTTTGTCCCCATTGGGTATAATAATCAATATATAGATATAGTTTCATACACGTTTACATCAAGATAAATACGAAGTATCACATAAGGTGCTAAAATAATAAAAATGTTGCATAAGAATTTCTCTTATGCAACATTTAATTATTATTGCGAAATACTTATTTCAAATTACGAAATAGTAAGGATAGCAACTCCTTCTAGAACTGAATCACCAACATTTACATCAATGCTAGCAACAGTACCATCAACTGGAGCTTGAAGTGCATTTTCCATCTTCATCGCTTCAAGAACAGCTACTGTTTGACCTTTTTTCACTGCATCACCAACGTTTACGCTGATACTAACAATGATTCCTGGTAGTGGAGAGTTTAGCGCATTTGCACCTTTAGCACCTGTTCCTGCAGATTTTGCTGGAGCTGGAGCCGCAGTTTTAGGAGCTGCTGCCGGAGCTGGAGCTGCTGGACGTGTAACAAGAGTAACCTCTTCTTCCCCATCAACCAATTCTACATTATAGTTAGTTCCGTTAACCGCTACTTCTGCTTGCGAGTTATCCATTTTGTTCACGGCAACGATATACTCTTGTCCGTTGATTCTATATATGAATTGTTTCATAATAATTATTCAAATTTTATTTTCTTACTGGCATTTGAAGCATTGCACTACTTCTATCTACCCATGGTAAATAGTCTTTAGAAACATGTTTTATTGTCAACACATTGCTTTCTACATCGTGCTGATCATTCATGTCATATATAGCCATTGCTATAGCAGCTAATACTTCTTTTGGTATATTTTGATCACTCATTTTCTTTTGTTTTTGAGGAATTATAGAGGCAAGTTATCATGCTTTTTAGCATAGTTAACTTGTTGTTTTGTTCTCAATTGCTCAAGAGCGCGGATTACACGGAAACGTGTATTACGAGGTTCAATTACATCATCAATATAACCATAGCGAGCAGCATTGTATGGATTGCTGAACTGATCGTTGTATTCTTTCAGTTTTTCTGCTTTTACAGCAGCTGCATTTTCGCCAGCTTCTTTTACTTCTTTCGCATAAAGAACTTCAGCAGCACCTTCTGCTCCCATTACTGCGATTTCTGCAGTTGGCCATGCATAGTTCAAGTCACCACGAAGTTGTTTACAGCTCATTACGATATGTGATCCACCATAAGATTTACGAAGTGTCACAGTCACTTTAGGCACAGTAGCTTCTCCATATGCATAAAGAAGTTTTGCTCCGTGAGTAATAACACCACCGTATTCTTGTCCTGTTCCTGGAAGGAATCCTGGTACGTCAACAAGCGTTACTAAAGGAATATTGAAAGCATCACAGAAACGTACAAAACGAGCTGCTTTACGTGAAGCATTGATATCCAATACACCAGCCATATATTTAGGTTGGTTAGCAACAACACCTACTGATTGTCCGTTCATACGAGCGAAACCAACGATGATGTTTTTAGCATAAGCAGCATGTACTTCTAGGAATTCTCCATTATCGAATACTTTTCCGATAACTTCATACATATCATATGCTTTATTCGGATTATCCGGAATAATTTCATTCAAGCTATCATCCATACGAGCAATAGGATCAGTGCACTCAACACGTGGAGCCTCTTCTCTATTGTTTGATGGCAAGTAACCAAATAATTTTTTGATCAATTCAAGTCCTTCATCTTCATTTGCTGCAGTAAAGTGTGCCACACCTGATTTTGATGCATGTACACTTGCACCTCCTAGTTGTTCTTGTGTAACGTCTTCACCTGTTACAGTTTTAACAACTTTCGGTCCTGTAAGGAACATATAAGAAAGACCTTCGATCATCAAAGTAAAGTCTGTCAATGCTGGAGAATAAACAGCACCACCAGCACAAGGGCCAAAGATTCCTGAAATCTGAGGAATTACTCCTGATGACATGATATTGCGTTGGAAAATTTCAGCATAACCAGCCAAAGCATTCACTCCTTCTTGGATACGTGCACCTCCCGAGTCGTTAAGACCAATAACTGGAGCACCAACTTTAACAGCCATGTCCATTACTTTACAAATCTTAAGTGCTAGAGTTTCTGATAATGAACCTCCGATAACAGTAAAGTCTTGTGCAAACACATAAACTAAACGGCCATTGATTGTTCCGCTACCTGTAACAACTCCATCTCCTAAGAATTTAGTCTTCTCCATTCCGAAGTTTGTACAACGATGCTCTACGAACATATCGAATTCTTCGAAGCTACCTTCATCTAATAAGATAGCAATACGTTCGCGCGCTGTGTATTTTCCTTTAGCATGTTGAGCTTCGATTCTCTTCTCACCACCGCCAAGACGAGCTTTAGCACGTAGCTCTATTAACGCTTTTACCTTTTCTAATTGGCTCATGTTAATTATATTTTATATTTTAAATGTTATTGCAAAAGCAAAAAAGACTCTACAAGAAGAAAACTTCTACGTAAAGTCATTTTAATTTATTTTTGAGGAACTTCACAGAATTCTGTAAGAACACTCGCTGTTGATTTTGGATGCAAGAAAGCGATATCCAAACCTTCAGCTCCACGACGAGGTGCTTTGTCGATTAGTTGAACGCCTTTGGCTTCAACTTCTGCTAATGCATTAGCAACACCATCAGTCACACACCATGCTAAGTGATGAATACCTTCACCTTTCTTTTCGATGAATTTAGCGATAGTACTATCTGGACTAGTTGGCTCTAGAAGTTCTATTTTAGTTTGTCCTACTTTGAAGAAAGCAGTTCTTACTTTTTGATCTTCTACGACTTCAATGCTATAGCATTTCAATCCTAACACACCTTCATAATAAGGTAGATGTTCTTCGATGCTTTTTACAGCAATCCCCAAATGTTCAATGTGAGAAATGTTCATGATTTACTGATTAAATATGGTTATTATTATAATATTTCAATCTTATCCTTACAAAAGTACTACTTAATTATAAGACCAAAAAATTTAATCAGTAAAAAATAACTGCTATCATATTGACAAAAATTCAACGAATATTAACATAAAAATTGCTGTACAATAAAACATTTCAAACAAGCCACATCAAACATATTTTTTAACCTTTATTGTTTGCATATTCTATTTAATTATTGTACATTAAGGCTGTATAGTATTATTTGTGTGACCCTAAAATTTTAACAGTATGAACAATTCAAATCATTTTTTTAATAGTAGTACTGTTTATTCTGTGAATATGGAGACACTCAAGATTAACACGTGGAATCCAAAGTCTGGACAAGATGGTTCATGTATTTCAAACCATGAGAACTTCGATTTCAATCATTCAAACAGTGATCCAATTCCAGTATCATTAGAACAGCTACCAGTTGAACATGATGGATTTATGTATTTCAGATCACGAGATGACGCCTTTTATTATATAAAAATGCAAATCGGTATGTAAGATTAATACATAATAAAACTTCTAAGCCCTCTATATCATGAGGGCTTTTTTTGTAGAGATATTTAACATCACATCAGCATTATGAATTTGGTAAATAGATGATATTTTGAAAAATAATCTAACTTTGTTTAATCTAAGCATAAACAAATAATCAGAAACAAAAACTATAATTACATGAAAAAAGGATTAAAAATTGGTGGTATAGTAATTGGCATTATCATCCTTCTGATGATATTTATACCAATCTTCTTCAAAGGGAAAATAAAAGATATCGTTATCAAAACAGCAAATGAGATGCTGGATGCCAATGTCGAAATTGCTGACTTTGGATTAAATTTGTTTTCAAATTTCCCTAATGCTACACTCTCATTAGATGGTGTTACAATTAGCGGAGCAAATGAGTTTGAGGGAGATACCCTTCTTCAGGCCAAGTCACTGAGTGCAACTATTAATTTAGCTAGCTTATTCGGAGACAATTACAAAATATCCAAAATTAATCTGGATAATACTTCGCTCTTCGCACATGTTCTGGAAAACGGACATGCAAACTGGGACATAATGAAAGAAGACTCAACTAACATCGAGAAAGAAGATGAAAGTTCTTCCTCTCCTTTCAATTTGAATCTACAATCAATATCCATTGAAAATTCAAACATCGTTTTTCAGAACGATTCAACTAATATGAAAGTTATCCTTACTGGATGGAACGGCAATATTTCAGGAGATTTCTCTGCAAGCGAAACAACTATCAAAACGAAGTCTGTTATTGATCAGATTACTTTTGCAATGGGCGGCATACCATATTTAAACAAAGTGAAAGGAAGTACTGATGCTGAAATAAATGCCAATTTTGACAATATGAAATTTACGTTTACAAAGAGCAGCCTAAAATTGAATGATCTAGCCGCGTCCATAGATGGTTTTGTCGCATTGCTAGGCAAAGAATATGACAGCTATGATATGGATTTAAAACTGAATGCTCCAGATGTTAAATTTAAAGAAGTTCTATCTCTTGTTCCAGCTATGTATACAGCTGATTTTAAAGGGGTGAAAGCCGATGGAACAGCTTCACTAGATGCTTGGATAAAAGGTTTGATGCAAGGCGAAACATATCCAGCATTTAATCTTGCACTTAAAGTGAAAGATGGTATGTTCCAATATCCAGATCTACCGAAATCTGTAAACAATATTAATATCGATGCATTAGTCACAAAAGAAAAGCAAGGATCACTCGATGATATGGTTGCTAACATAGAGAAGTTCTCTTTCAATCTTGGGGGAAATCCTTTCAGTGGATCATTAAAGGTTAGTAATATTGTCCGAGATATGTATATCAATGCACAAGCTTTTGGAAAATTAGATTTAGGTATGATAAAGGATGTTTATCCATTTGAAAAAGGTACTGAATTGAATGGTAAACTTGATGCAGACTTTGCTATTGCAACAGCAATGTCATATATAGAAAAAGAACAATTTGATAAAGTTTCAGCAAAAGGTCATCTTAAGTTAAATAACATGATCTACAAATCAGAAACGCTACCTGATGTAAATATCAATCAAGCTGCACTAGAATTCACTCCACGTTATGTAAATCTACCTGTGATGGATATGAAGATAGGTGTAAATGATTTATCTGCTAATGGTAAGCTCGAAAACTTTATAGCTTATGCTTTCAAAGATCAAACTCTGAAAGGCCAATTAAACTTGAAATCAAACTATTTTAATTTAAATGACTTTATGAGCGGTGATGATAGCGATACTGCAGTTGCAGATACAACAACTATATCTTCTGGAGACATTATTATTCCCAAAAACTTAGATCTTGCATTGAATGCTAATTTCGCTAAAGTTGTTTATGAAAAGATCAATATTACGAACCTGAATGGAGCGATGAGCGTAAAAAATGGTATTTTATCGCTTACCAATGTTAGTGGAAACGCACTGGGTGGAAATGCCAAACTAACCGGTTCTTACGACACTTCTGATCCTAAAGATGCTAAAGTTGATTTTGCCATGAATTTATCTAATGTATCATTTGCTGAAACATTTAAATCAGTCGAAGCGATACAAAAGATAGCTCCTATATTTGACAACCTACTTGGTACTTATTCTATGAACCTGAACTTTAAGACTAAGTTTGGTAACTCGATAATGGAGACCTTACAAGCTTTGACTGCAAATGGAGGTTTAAATACAAACAATCTTAAAATAGAAAATGTTGGTGTACTTAATGCACTAGCAACAACATTGAAAGACGAAAGTTTAAAGTCAATCTCAACCAAAGATCTAAATATACCATTCTCTATCGAAAATGGACAAATAACTACTAAGCCTTTCACAGTCAATATTGGTAATGGTGGTTCTATGAAATTAGAAGGTAAAACAGGCCTAGATCAATCAATCAATTATTCAGGAACTGTAACTTTACCTAAATCGCTCAAGAACGACTATTTGAATAATGTACCTCTTACAATTGGTGGAACTTTCACCAATCCAAAAATCAATATCGACATGAAGAGTGCTGTAACAGATGCTGTAAGTAATGTTGCTGATAAACTTTTAGGAGGCAAATTATCAGAAGGAGATAATTCTAAGGTTAGTTCAGCTGTATCAACATTAACAGACAAGAAAGTACAAGCTCAAAAATTGAGAGAAGAAGCACAAAACGCATCGGACAAACTTGTAAAAACAGCTGAAGAACAAGCAGCCAAATTAGTAGAAAAAGCTGGAGATAATGTCTTAGCAGCAGCGGCAGCAAAAGTTTCAGCTAAGAAGCTTGTAGAGGAAGCAAAGAAACAAGGCCAGAAATTGATAGATGAAGCAGATAAAAAAGCTAAAGCTTTAGAGGAAGCTGCAAATTAAACAAACAACTAGGTTAAATAGAGAAACAGGGTAAGTTTATTCTTATCCTGTTTTTTTATTCATGGAACAGGATCATAACCATGCCCTCCCCATGGGTTACAACGTAAAATACGTTTTAATGCTAACCAAAATCCTTTAAATGGGCCATGTTTCTTAATTGCTTCAACTGCATATTGCGAACATGTAGGCGTAAATCTGCAAGCAGGAGGAAACATTGGTGATATGCAATATTTGTAGAAATAGATTGGTATCAACAAAATATAGGATAATATTTTCTTAATGTATTTCATTGTATTGTGTTAGTCCTCTCGGTAAGTACGCGAGCTACTTTCTTCATTGCCTTGTCAAATTCTTCGAATGATAAAATAGTTGAGTCAAGATATACAAAGGCTATATCGATATGGAGTCTTTCTCGCAGAACAATCGGCACAAGTATATCCTTATTCAATCGATATGCTTCTCGCGTCAAGCGCTTCACTCTATTGCGTTTTACCGCTCTTTTAAATTTCTTCTTAGAGACACTCACTAGTACCGAAATACTTGGAGCTTCTTCATCCGAAGTTGGTTTACATGCAAATACTACTCTAAGAGGATATGCTATGAATGAACTACCTTTCAAGAATAGTTCATCTATTACACTTTGCGAACATAGCTTTTCAGCTTTACCAAATGTTTTATTTATTTCTAAATTCATTCTCGATACGAGTTTCGCTAACAAAGATAATTCTTTTTCATCAAAACAGATATTTTTAAAATAAAGACTGCTCGTATTAGGATTTTTACAATTAATTTATATATTTGTCTTATAGAATCGAAATATATCTATTTTTTCGAAATTATTATATTAACATAAAACTTAAACAAAATGGCGGAAAACGATGTAAATGACACAATAAACAACGTATCAGATAAACTATCTCCAAAAGAAGTGAAACCTCAATCGAAAGCCCTTATGCTAGTAATCTGTTGGTTCCTTGGAGGATTTGGAGTTCACCGTTATTTGATGGGATATAAAAATTGGTGGCTAATGCTGATTACTCTCGGAGGCTGCGGTCTGTGGGTTTTATACGATTTTATCATGATTCTATTAGATAAGATGAAAATGGCCGATGGCACTGACCTTACTTAAGATAATTAAGTAAAATCATATTTTCTGAATTAATTAATTTTTTGAAAAGAGGATTTCACAATCCTCTTTTTTGCATAATGATGAAAAAGGAATTTAAGTATATAATCAAATATCTTCGAGAGAATATTATACTAACCTTAATATTCTGTTATTTCATTATATCAGTAATACTTAATTCACTAAATATAATAGATATAACCATTCCATGCTTATGGACATCAATATTTGGATACGAATGTCCAGGCTGTGGATTTACCACAGCTTGCCAAAAGGCGATTCATCTAGATTTTGCCGGAGCATTCGAAAGCAACAAATTATTCTTCATTATAGCCCCAGCTTTTTTGTATTACATAATCAAAGATTATCTTACATTCCGTAAAAAGCAATTGACTTAAGTTATATCTGATTTATCATATCCAACATCTGAAGCATGGCTCTATTTGAAGCCCTCACAATATTTGATTCTCTATAAAATCCGACCTGATATCTACGAGTTAAAACATCTCCTTTGCAATAAGTGCTAATCCAAACTGTACCGACAGGCAACTCTTTGCTACCACCATCCGGACCAGCTATACCCGTAATCGCAATAGCACAATCAACATTCATCTTCTTCTGTAAGCCTAGAACCATTTCTTCGGCAGTCTCTTTGCTTACTACACCAAACTGAACAATAGTTTCGGACGACACACCTAACGAATGAACTTTGACCTCGCTAGCATAAGAAACAACAGAACCGATGAAATATGCAGAGGAGCCGGCAATAGAAGTAATCATATGAGCAATATTTCCACCCGTACAACTTTCGGCCGTTCCAATAGTAAGATTATTTGCTTTAAGATGTTCTCCCAAAATCTGCTCTAACGGGATATCTCTGTCTGCAATAATAGCACTTCCTATAATTTCCTCAAGTAGTCGAACTTGCGAGTCAAACTCTCGTTGATACTGATCACCCCTGACAAATAAACGTAGTTTCATAACAGCTAATGACGGCAAATAAGCTAATCCAAAGCCTTCTGGAAGGTTATTTTCAAAATCAGCCAATTTCATAGCTAAAGCGGATTCTGTATATCCGCCAACAATGAATATTTTCTTCAGATATATCTCGATATTTTCACTTTTCTGAAAACGAGGCAATATCTCGTTTTCCATAACGTAACGCATCTCGTAAGGAACTCCTGGCATCGAGATTAAGATTTTACCATCTTCTTTTTCGAACCACGTAATTGGAGCAGTTCCTACCCGATTCTGAATAACTATGCAATCTTTGGGAATATAGGCCTGATCTCTTGTCAGCGGATTCAGCATATCAGGCGTAGCCAATACTTTTTTGATATTATCAAGCACTTCGTAATCGAAGATCAATTCAGTATCGAAGAGTTCACATAGCGTTTTCTTGGTTATATCATCTTTTGTTGGTCCCAGTCCACCAGTTGTCAGAATAATATCTACACGTGTGAACATCGATATTATTGTATTTTTTATCTGATTGGCATTATCGCCTATCGACACCTTCTCAACAACCTCGAATCCAGCGTCTGTCATTTTCTGCGAGATCCATGCTGTATTAGTATCTATAATCTGACCGATCAGGATCTCGTCTCCTATTGTAATTACACCAACTTTCATATTATTCTATTCTCATAAAAAATAACAAAAGTAACACATTACTACACTTTTTTATTACTTCTATTTTTTATCATTTTTTCTACGAAAAGGGGTGAACTCCACAACGAAAGCTCACCCGCAATTCTATACTAAAGATAAAGATATCTTTATTTAGTTACTTCATCAATCAAATAAAAAATCGATTTAAAGTTGATATCGCTATATTCACTCATACCAATCTCGCAAGTGCGGCTTGTTGAATAACCTTCGGTACAACCATGAGGTATTTGCTCTGCTAGATGACGCTGCCCGTGCTTGTTCAATTCAGGGAATGTAAATCCTCTATCTCCAGCAAATCCACAGCAGTTAGACTCTACAATCTTAACCTCTTCCGAACACATTTCAGCCAATTTCAACAAGTTCCCTTCCATACCTATTTTTTTAGCTGAACAGACTGGAAAAACGGTTACAACTTTACGTTTATTCTTAACCTCGAGTTTAGGCATAACCTCAGTTAGCATAAATTCGATAGGGTCGTAAATCCGTATATCTTTATTCGTATTAGCTTCGAAGAAAGTATAAAAACATGGACTCATATCGAAAAGAATAGGATATTTACCACCTTCCGACGCTTTCAGTAATGCTTCTTCCAGTTCTTTCGATTTCTTAGCACCTTCTTCCTTATAGCCTTTACTACTAAATGCCATACCACAGCATAAACTATTCAGTTTATCAGGATATATAATTGTATATCCGGCTCTCATCAGTAATTCCTCTGTCTTACGGGTTAATTCTACTTCATCTTTCGCATAATCTTTCGATTTACCCATCGTACGATTTATACATGAAGGAAAATAGACTACTTTATTTTCTTGACCTTCATTAACTACTTGGTAATTTATTCGATGAGCACCTTTAGGCATATACTTATTCCATCTCGGAATTCTATCGCCCGAAATAGATCGCATACCACTAGCTATACCACCCATCAACGAATCGCCTAATATCGATTGGAAAAGATTCACAAGATTTAGTGTCGATCTACCCGCTGATGTAACATCGGCCATATGATCCCCGATATAAGCTGCACGTTTCTTCCATGTTTCAGTAGCCTCAGTATGTCTTATATCTTTAACCAGTTTTCCTGTATCTATCTTGACCGGACAAGCTAATCCACACAGACCATCCGTAGCACATGTTTCGTTTAAAAAGTACTTCGAATCATGTACCATTTGCTCAAGTCTTTTAGTATCTTCGCCAAGAGCTTTCAGACGAGATATTTCACGTAGAATAACAATTCGGTGTCGGGGTGATAATGTAAGTCCTTCAGCCACACAATTTGGTTCACAGAATCCGCATTCCATACATTTATCTACCAATTCGTGCGCAGGTGGCGATGGCTTTAGATTTTCAAGGTGAATTCTTGGATTTTCATTTATTATAACTCCAGGATTGATCAACTTATTCGGGTCGAATATATTTTTGATGCGAAGCATGATTTTATATGCAGCTTCCCCCCACTCTTTCTCTACATACGGTGCCATATTACGTCCCGTACCATGTTCTGCTTTCAGTGAGCCATCGAACTGATTGACAACAATATCACTGATTCCATCCATAAGCTTTGAATAACGTTCGACTTCTTCTTTTGTAGAAAAGTCCTGAGAGAAGTTCAAGTGTAGGTTTCCATCCAAAGCATGTCCGAATAATACAGCATCATGATATTCCAATTCTTTAAATAAAGCCTTTAGAGCAACGCAAGCCTCGGCCAAACGAGGCACAGGGAATGCGACATCTTCGATAAGACAAGTTGTACCCGTCTTTCTCAAGCCTCCGACAGAAGACAAGATCCCTTTACGCGCTTTCCAATTGAAAGCATACTCTTTCGGATCAGAAGTAAATTTGAACGGCTGAATGGTAGGAGTCGATTCAACAGCTTTTCTGACAGCTACCTCTTTCTGATCGATCGTCTCTTTATCATTAGCTTGAATCTCAACAAGGAGTACACAAGCTGTATCTGGTAATGTTTTGAAATAAGCTGGAGCTTGAGGATCATCCTCTACTGAGCGG
The DNA here is from genome assembly GCF_900240225.1 of Dysgonomonas massiliensis. Taxonomy (GTDB): domain Bacteria; phylum Bacteroidota; class Bacteroidia; order Bacteroidales; family Dysgonomonadaceae; genus Dysgonomonas; species Dysgonomonas massiliensis. The sequence goes on from NZ_OEPV01000008.1 coordinate 115,394, forward strand.
ATACAATCTCTATCCATTAATTCAACCGCCGAAACCGGACTTTCTTTCAAGGCTGGTACTACCGAACAAGCTTTCTCTACTGTATCGAAAATCATTAGCGTACAAGCTTTGTATTTCTCATCAACAACTGTATGATATGTCAAATTTGAGATAAAGGCCAATGTTCCTTCTGCTCCAATCATTAGATGTTTGATGATATCAAATGGATCATCATAATCAACAAGAGCATTAATACTGTACCCTGTTGTATTTTTTATTTTGAACTTTTTCTTTATACGCTCATGTAGTACATTATCTGCTTTTATATCGTCCCGTAATTGCTCAATTTCTCTTATAATTTCAGGATGTTTTTCTTTGAATTCTTTCTTACTATTTTCATCTGCTGTATCAAGTACCGTTCCATCATAAAGAACTATACGTATATCTGCTATTGTCTGGTACGAATTCTCAGCAGTACCGCAACACATACCACTTGCATTGTTCGAAGCAATACCTCCGATCATTGCAGCATTTATTGATGCCGGATCGGGACCAATTTTCCGTCCGTAGGGAGCTAAATGAACATTTGCTCTGGCTCCAACTATTCCGGGTTGAAGACGAATTTTTAATCCATCTTCAAGAATAGAATACTTCTTCCATTGATGTGTTGCCACCATTAACACCGAATCGCTTATAGCCTGCCCCGACAAGCTAGTTCCTGCTGCACGATAGGTAACAGGAATATTCAACTTTCCCGTCAGTCTTATAACTTCAATAGCTTCTTCTTCATTATGAACTTGAACTACTATTTTGGGGATTAATCTGTAAAAGCTGGCATCTGTTCCATAAGCCAGCAATTGCAAGGGGTTAGTGATAATACGTTTCGGATCGATTTTCTTTGAAAGTTCATCTTTCAAGAGTTGATAGTCTTTAGGCAACATGGTATCTGTGTGTTTTTAGTTTATAACAATAGTATACAATGACTAGATAATAATCTCCTTGCAAGTTATAAAACATATTTCATAAACGTGCCCTAAAATTAAATCCTTTTCATTGAAATTTAATAAAATAACATCTAAAGGCTACAACAGTATCCTAGTTATTGGACAGAAACAATCCAATATATTGAATGAACAAAAGATAGTAAAATCAAAAAAATAGAATATTAATAGTCTTAGAAACCAGTAACGAGAAGCTTTTTAGCAGCCTTCAATGAGCATTTCTGATACTTAGCGTAAGCTGCAGCTGCACTTGTTCGAACTGCTTCATCATCTCCGTCGGCCAGATATGTTTTCAATGCAGCGTGTAAAGGATAAGCTTCCGCAGCCATCAGATGAGTAGACCAAACCAAAGGATTTGCTCCACTTTCTTCGATGAATTTACGGAAATACTGACGGCTAGCGCATGCAAAGATCATAACCTGACGAGTAACTCCATCTTTATTTTTTGTACTGCCAGTCAGTTTAAAGTCCATCAGCCCGTTATGACCGACATAGGATAAAACTTCAGAATTACCGAATATACCGATTTTTTTCCCGTCTACTGTTAGTGAATCTTTCTTTACACCAGAACACGAATTTAGTAGATCTAATGTTGCTTGTTTGATGTAGCGCCCATTATATGCATCAGCGACTAAATAATAATCTTTTATTTTATGCTTAAATATAATTCGCTCAAGGCGTACACTATCTACTTTATAATGTGAAACTTCCTGCCAATCGGCACTTTTCTTAAAATAAGTGCGAACACCATATCCACATCCCCAATATAAATTCGAGTTTGGATCTTGTCCATTTCCTATTCCTGCAGGAACTTTAACTATACCTTGGTATTTATTATCGCACAATGCAACCATCACATGAATGGTCTTCGATTTCTGTGCAATAACCGGAAGAAATGCAAGAAAACATATATATAATGTTATAAAATATAGTCTCTTTTGCATCCTGAAATAAATTTGATTTACATATAACGCTGTGCTAATTCATAAACCTGCTTAGCAGATTTTTCCCACGAATAGAGTTTTATTTGTTCCAATCCCTTTAATCGTAATTCTTGTTGCAGTTCTTGATCTTTAGCTAATAAATCAATTTTAGCAATGATATCTTTCGGATCAAAAGGATCTACATACAAAGCAGCATCGCCACTGACCTCACGCAAAGCTGGAATATCCGCAGCAATGGCAGGACAGCCATATGTCATCGATTCTAATGGAGGCAATCCAAAACCTTCATAAAACGATGGATAGATAGACATTGTCGCATTCTGATACATTTTTTGCAGTGCATCATCATCAATATAACCAGGAAGAACAATATTTTCGTCCATCAAACGCTCCATATCCGGCGTATTGAATGCCTTAAATCGCATTCCTATGATGTATAGTTTCAATGATTTATCTTCGCGCATCTTGAAAGCTTCGGCAAGCTTAACAAAGTTTTTACGCGGATCCATCGACGAAACTGCTATTATATAACGCTCATCGGTATCTGGTGTGTAGTTAAGGATCTCTTCTCGCGATGGTTTCGTATGAAATGGAACATTACTATGTACTACATGTATCTTTCGGGGATCGAGACCAAACACATCAACGATCTCTGATTTAGAAAATTCACTTACAGTCAATATTGCATGAGCCTTACGACTGATTCGCGGTATCATATAGTGATAATAGCGATAATAATTCTTCGAAAACCATTCCGGATAACGTTCGTGAGAGACATCGTGTATAGTTGTAATCTGATTATCATAGTTCAGAGGGCCACATCCAGTAAAACTGATCAACAAAGGGTTACCGATCTTTTTCAGGTAATGAGGCAGCGATATCTGTTCCCACAAATGGGTTTTCAATGATCCGCATTCAACCGTTTTGAATTTGAATTTATAATCAGGATTTATCTCTTTAGGTATTGCTACATGAAAATCAACTCCCATTTCATGAAGCTTATTACATATTTCGAATGCATAGCGATGCACTCCTGTAGCTTTCTGGGTCAAATATCTTCCGTTTACAACAAACATATATCTACACTTAAGTCGTAATTATTATTTCTTTCTCCAAGTTTCAAGGCCTTTCTTTGTGAAAGCATAAGGCTGAATTCGTCCATGATTCAGCTTTTCCAAAGCTTCAATCACAGCAAATTTAGTATTATCCGGACAATAGAAAAATACATAACCTCCACCGCCAGCTCCCGATATCTTACCACCCGTAGCACCTGCGTTATAAGCAGCATTATACAATTCTTCAAAAAAAGGTGTTGTTATACCTTCTGCCATTTCTTTTTTATGAGTCCATCCTCTGTGTAAGATTTCTCCTATTTCATCGAGATTATTTTTCAGAATAGCTTCTTTCAATTCGGTTGCCTGCTTCTTGATCTGATGCATAGCCTCGATAGACTTTTGTTTCTGATCTTTTACATTCTTTTGCTGTTTCTCGATGATATCGCCCGAATCACGACTCGAATTCGTATAGTACAACAAAAGGTTATTCGACAGTTCGTTCATCACATCATTGCGAATACGCAAAGGATTAACGATTACTTTATCATCGGCATAAAACTCCATAAAATTGAATCCACCAAATGCGGCAGCATACTGATCTTGTTTCCCTCCGGCTTGTTTCAGATCTACACGCTCTATCTGATATGCCAAATAGGCTAAATCATATTCACCCAACGGCAATGACAACCATTCGGCATATGCTCCTAAAATAGCTACAGCCAATGTAGATGAAGTTCCTAAACCCGAACCAAATGGAACATCCAAAGCGCAGGTTAACGTAAATGATAATGGCTCATTACTATAATCACGTATGACACGATTGTAAATACCTTTAAACAAATTTGTCTTATCGTGAGTAATTGGTAATTCCATCGCTGAATCGAAGATATATTCTTCATTCGTCTGAGGGATACGAAATACGATCTTATTATCATCACGAGGTTCTATATTTGCATATGCATATAAATTGATCGTGGCATTCAATATCGATCCTCCATATATATCTGAATATGGAGAAACATCTGTTCCCCCACCTGCTAATCCTAATCTGAAAGGTGCTTTACTGCGTATTATCATAGCCTCTTATTTTTTATCGAATAAAGCACTTTCTACTATTTCGCAAATAATATGTCCTATCGTTATGTGCGACTCCTGAATTCGTGGTGTATCGGTCGATGGTACACATAGGCATATGTCCGATATATTTTTCAATTCACCTCCACTTTCGCCAGTCATTGCGACTGTTTTTATACCTAATTCGCGAGCTTTTCGGGCAGCTTCGATTATGTTTTTCGAATTACCCGATGTCGATAAACCGATCAGTACATCACCTTCACGACCTATACCTTGAAGCAATCTTGCATAAATGACATCGAATGAATAATCATTACCCACTGCTGTCAAGAATGATGTATTACCATGCAATGCATCCGCCGATAAAGGAGGGCGATCAAAGTAAAAACGTCCTGATAACTCGGCCGCTAAATGTTGTGCATCTGCTGCACTCCCTCCATTACCACAGAAATAGACTGATTTTCCTGCTTTAAATTGCTCTATAATCAAGTTAGCTGTATCATTAATCTGCTTCAGAAGAATCGAATCCTCTATAATTCGTTTCTTTGTATCGGCAGACTCTTGTAGTCGTTGTCGGATTATATCCATAAATTTTGATGTTGTGATCTAGATTTATACAAAAATAAATAGATTTTAGAATTAGCATCTATCTATTGTCATTTTTTAGAGTTTGTTTTGTTTATCAACCTCTTCGAATATAGTTTTATAATTGTTTGTCATTTGGGCAAAGGTGAATTTTTCGAGATAAGTCTTTCTTGCAGCTTCCCCCATTTCTTTTTCTCGTGTTTCGTCCTCTAGAATATAATTTATCTTACTAGTGAAGTCTTCGACTGTGTTATCTACAACAAAACCGTTATATCCATCAACTATTTCCGGTATACCACATACATTTGAAGCTATAATCGGTTTACTGAAAGATATAGCTTCAAGTAACGAAATAGGCAAACCTTCATAATTTGTAGGTAGAATAAATACATTAGCATACTTAAGATAAACATAAGCAGCATGTGATTCACCCATACAATATACATTCTCTGGCAAATTTGGCATCGTGTCTTTATTCCCTATCCACACAAATGCAAATTGAGGCATTGACTTTGCTATTTCGACAAACAGATCAAACCTTTTCTGATGTGAAATTCTGGCAATGCACATTACTATTTTAGGATAGCTACTTTTGATCCGCTCCAATTCTTTAGCTAACTGATCATTATTTGTTGGTACTTTATCGCTATTATCTTCTACTCCGTTGTAGACTAATTTAATATCATTATTAATACCTTCCTCAGTCATACAACGAATATCATACTTGCATATCCCTACAAATTTGGCCACACGATTACCTAGAACTTTCTCTATAATCATAAATTTAGGGAAAGCTTTTCGAACGGAATCAAAACCATGCATTGTATACACAATCGTACTTTTACGAAATGCTATACGCCCTAATGTTCCCATTTTAGATGAATGCAAATGAACAATATCTGGGCGATATTTGAAACGATAATAAAAGAGTTTTACCAAAGTAATCAAGTCAGCAGGTGAAATACTTTTTCGGTGCTTATTTAATCTAATTCTTTTAAAATTATTTCCAAGCTTACTCCATGCCTCTCCTTCACCTCCATATAAAACAAAGACTTCATGATCTTTGCTGAAGTTTTTAATAAGGTCGGCAACAATAGTTTGTGCTCCACCATATTCAGAAGCAGTTATGACTTGAAATATCTTCATTCAGTTTGTTTTGTTCTGCGATTGTAAAGTTTATTACGAGACAAAGATATATAATTATTTATGTTTTGCGCAGAATCTCTACGATTGCTTTTCAGCAGCAAGTCGTACCCAATTACGATAACCAAATATAGAAACAACAAAATAAACAATAAACAATATACCCGAAATGGGATCATCTTGCATAAACAATAACACTGCCGAAATTATATTCGCAGGAATCAGTAGCAACCATTGTTCAGCCCATTTCTGAGCAGCCATTGCCAAAGCGATTATATTAAGAGATGTTGAGAGTGAATCACCAATAATAATCTCGGTCTTATTATCTGTATATGTTGATAAAATATAAACCAAAGCAACACTAACGAGTAAAATACCTCCAACAACTAAAATAATTCTTCTTATTGGCATTCGCTCTATTGGTGCTGAATCTTTATTATCCTCTTTGGCTTTTCGATGCTTGATCATCCACGATAACCAGCCGTAAATTGATGCCAACAAGAAAAATATATAAATACCCATACTTGCATATAAGCTCGATTCGTAGAAAATGACAATATAAAATACAGTCATTAAAATACCTGCAGCCCACATCCAAATATTAGCTTTATACTCCAGATAAAGATAGATGAGTCCGAAAACGACTCCGGTAATTTGATACCAATGTGTAGATAAAAATTCCATCATTCGTCAAAGGTATCGAAAGTGATACTTTATACAAAGATTAAAATAAAATTTCTCGGCCTAAATACTAAATAAAAAGAGGCCGATTCTGATGAACCGACCTCCTTAATATCTAAAAATATATTATGCTGTTATATGCATTGCATCCAAAACAATCTTAATAAGGAACATCATCGACACAATAACAACTGTAATTGTTATGTCTTTAAATTTCCCTGATAATAATTTGATAAACACAAAGCTTAATACGCCAAACGCAATACCATTAGCAATACTGTATGTAAATGGCATCATTGCAATTGTCAAGAATGCAGGAAGCCCTTCTGACATATCTCCAAAATCGATCTTCATGACAGAATACATCATAAAGAATCCGATAATTATAAGCGGAGCAGCTGTTGCCTGAGCTGGAACAATACTAAATATAGGATGAAAGAACAATGCTAACACAAAGAATAAAGCTGTAGCAATAGCAGTCAAACCAGTACGTCCTCCGGCAGTAACCCCCGAAGCACTCTCAACATAAGAGGTAACAGTACTAGTACCGAATATAGATCCAATAGTTGTACCTATCGCATCTGCAAACAAGGCTTTTTTCATTTGAGGAAAGTTACCATCTTTATCAACTCCACCAATTTTACTCATTACAGCAATCAGTGTTCCTACTGTATCAAATAAATTCACTAATAGAAGAACGAATACTACTATCAACATATCTATTGATAAAACATTTGTCCATTCAAATTGGGCAAATATAGGTTCAATCGATGGTGGTGTCGAAATTATAGCTCCTTGCGGAAGACTAGCTTCACCTAGAATGAATCCAAAAATTGTTGCTGCAACAATACCTAAGAGCATTGCACCCTGAATATTCAATACGTACAATACAACTGTAACAATCAAACCAACCAAAGCAATCCATACTCCTGGCATCGAGAAATCGCCAAGAGAAATAAATGTTGCTGGATTAGAAGTTACAATACCTGCATTCTTGAATCCTATGAAAGCAACAAACATACCAATACCAACTGGTATAGCATTCTTCAGAACAGCAGGGATACTTTTTATTATCATCTCGCGAACATTCAGGAATGTAAGGATGATAAAGATTATACCTTCAAGAAATACTGCAGTCAGGGCAAATTGCCAAGTACATCCCATTGCACCAACGATAGTGAATGCAAAAAAGGTGTTTAGCCCCATACCCGATGCCTGAGCAACCGGTAAGTTAGCTAACAAGCCCATCAATACAGTAGCTACGATAGCACCTAGTGCTGTAGCTGTAAACAAGGCATCCTTATCCATTCCTGTTGTACCAAGAATATCAGGATTTACTACCAATATGTACGCCATTGTAAGGAAAGTAATCAATCCTGCAAGGACTTCCTTTCTTACTGTTGTACCATTTTCCGAGAGTTTAAAAACTTTGTCTAGCATATTTTCTTATCGAATTAAAAATTCCATTTAGCTGCAATTGTCGGATTCACATAACCTCTATTTTTGATATAGAAGTTATCTGTAATTTCGATTTCTGTTCCAAACGACAAATTAGAGTTTACATTATACCAGAACTGAGGTTCTGCAATAATCACTACTTTTTTACCACTTTTCCAGCCTTCTTTAGATTTATTTTTATTCTGAGACCAAACATCCAGGAAGCCGCTCACAGTCAATTTGTCATTGAAAAAGTTTGCTCCCCATGAAATAGTCCACTGTACATCATGACTCGTTTTGTCGAATGCCTGAAGCTTGTATGCCACGTATGTATTGAAATTAAATTTACCTACGGCAAACGGATAAGAAATACCTCCTAAGTATGCATTCTCAATACTATAACCACCTTCTCCAAAATTTTTACCCAAACCTCCATTAAACTCAACGTGAGCTTTGATTGGAAGCTTTCCTAAATTTTGATCACGAGCAATCTCAGCATATGCCAAACCAATGTTTCCTTTCTCGATGTTAAAGTCCATATCGACAAACATAAAAGTAGAACCCCATTTGTCTGCTTTGAACATTTCGAATGTTGCAGTTGCATAATTTTTACTAAAATTATCCTTTCCTTGGATAGCTCCGCGTGGATCAAAGTGTAATTGTAGATTCTGAGCAAATAGCGAATTAACCCCTATTGCCAGCAAAAAGAGAGATAAAAGTACAGATTTTTTCATGAAATATTTTTTTAGAATTTTAAGAAGTCGCAAAGATAGTATAATTGCTGATTATCGCATATAATGATAAAAAAATTATAAAATTATAGTGTAAAATTCTCTATTACCACAACTTCAATCATAGCATATCAAAATGACAAATACATATATCAAAACAATCTATTTCCTTTATAATTCATAGTACTTTTATAATTTATGGCACAGTTATTGAAACTGATAGGATTATTATTATTTTTGTTATAGTTGATTTAGACTATCAAATTAAGAACCCAAAAATCAAACATTTTAAATTATGGAGAAAAATTTATCTTTAAAAGATGCAATAAAGCTTAGACGGACTTACTACAGCATTGACAACAAAATTACTGCAAGTGATAGCGAATTACAAGATATCATTGAATTTGCAATTACGAATGTTCCATCAGCATATAACTCTCAATCATCGAGAATAGTCTTATTATTGGGTGATGAACACAAAAAGCTATGGAGTATAGTAATGGAGACATTAAGAAAAAAAGTACCAGCTGATAAATTTCAATCAACTGAAGACAAAATAAATAATTGCTTTGCATCTGGGTATGGAACAATACTTTTTTATGAAGATCAAAATGTAGTTAAAGGTCTTCAATCAACGTTTCCGAGCTATGCCGACAAGTTCCCCGAGTATTCGGAACACACAACAGCTATGCACCAGTATGCAATCTGGATGTTACTTCGTGAACAAGGTATTGGAGCATCATTACAACATTACAGTCCTATCATTGATGCCGAAGTCGCTGAAACATGGAACATTGACTCGAGTTGGAAGCTAATTGCACAAATGCCATTCGGAAATCCGATAGCTGATCCTCTTGAAAAATCTTTTTCATCATTAGAGGAGAGAATAAAAATATATAAGTAAGTAATTATTACTACCAGTAAAGCCATCTTAGAACAGAATCTAGGGTGGCTTTATTAGTTATACAACAATGGAATATTAATTTATAACCAACAAACGCATAAAATATTTACAAAATGAGATAAACAATACAAATAAATACCTTATTTTTGCCTAACACTTATAATCAAACATTCATTTTACTATTTTTTAACATCATTTAGATACGAACAAAGTAACATCCAAATAAAATTAGAACAATAAATAATATCAAACACCAGAAAACATGTTAATTCAACTTTTATTTGTCTTAGTAGCTATAATCATTGGAGCCCGTATTGGAGGTATTGGGCTTGGAGTGATGGGTGGACTAGGACTAGCTATTCTAACTTTCGTATTTGGCCTTCAACCGACAGCACCTCCAATAGATGTTATGCTTATGATAGCAGCAGTGATTTCGGCTGCAGCATCAATGCAAGCTGCTGGAGGTCTTGACTATATGGTAAGAATAGCCGAGAAACTTTTAAGAAAAAATCCATCTAAGGTAGTATGGTTAAGCCCTCTAGTTACTTACTTCTTTACTTTCGTTGCCGGAACAGGGCATGTTGCATATTCAGTTCTTCCGGTAATTGCCGAAGTAGCTAAAGAGACTAAAGTAAGACCCGAACGTGCACTAGGAATCGCCGTAATCGCTTCGCAGCAGGGAATTACTGCCAGCCCAATATCAGCAGCAACAGTAGCCCTCTTGGGCCTTTTAGCGGGATTTGATATTACATTATTCGATATTTTGAAAATATCTATTCCTGCAACTCTTATCGGCGTATTGGTTGGTGCATTTTCATCAATGAAAGTCGGCAAAGAACTTGTTGATGATCCTGAGTACCAACGCAGATTGAAGAATGGAGAAATCACAACTTCCAACTCAAATGCTCAAGCTGAACAAAATGGTTTTAAAGCAAAATTATCGGTTGCCTTATTTATCCTTGCAGCAGTATTCATAGTTCTGTTCGGATCTATAGAAAGTATGAGACCAACTTTTATGGTCAGTGGCGAACTTGTAACACTAGATATGCCATATCTAATCGAGATAATAATGCTGAGTACTGCAGCATTGATATTGCTTTCAACAAAAACCAGTGGAATGAAAGCAGCACAAGGATCAATCTTCTCTGCAGGTATGCAGGCCGTTGTAGCCATTTTTGGTATCGCTTGGATGGGAGATACATTTATTAATGGCAATATAACAGAGTTAACAGCATCGATAAAAGATATAGTTACTGCAATGCCATGGCTATTTGGAGTCGCTCTGTTTGCGATGTCCATACTATTATACAGTCAGGCTGCCACAGTGAGAGCTGTGGTTCCTCTTGGAATAGCCTTAGGTTTGAACCCTTATCTGTTAATAGCGCTTTTCCCTGCCGTAAATGGTTATTTCTTTATACCTAACTACCCTACTATCATTGCTGCTATCAATTTCGATCAGACTGGCACAACCCGAATAGGTAAATACATATTAAACCATTCTTTTATGATGCCGGGGCTGATAGCTACAGCTGTATCGATAGGAGTCGGATTGTTACTCATACAAATATTCTAAATATTAAATACCCACTATTTAAAAAGAAACTATTATGAAAAATTTAAAATCATCAATGCTAATTATAGCATGTATGTTTTTTGCAATTACAAGTCTAGTTGCTCAAAACAAGCCCAAAGTTCACATCCTTGCAACTGGCGGAACTATAGCCGGTGTTGGTACTTCTTCTACACAAAGTAATTATACTGCTGGCCAAGTAGCTATAGGCACACTGCTCGATGCTGTTCCAGTAGAAGACATAGCAGAAGTTACTGGAGAACAAGTTGTAAGAATCGGATCGCAAGATATGAACGATAGCGTATGGCTTACATTAGCAAAACGCATCAATGAGATACTAAACAATTCTGATGTTGACGGTATCGTTATTACTCATGGAACAGATACTATGGAAGAAACAGCATTCTTTTTAAATCTGACTGTAAAAAGCGACAAACCGGTTGTATTGGTAGGAGCTATGCGTCCTTCAACTGCCATTAGTGCTGACGGACCAGCAAATCTATACAATGCTGTAGTGGTTGCCGGAGCTCAGGAATCTAAAGGTAAAGGTGTAATGGTAGCTATGAATGGCAAAATTGTTTCAGCTCGCAGCGTTTTAAAAACCCACACGCTAGATGTCGAAACATTCAAAGCTGCTAACAATGATGCTTTAGGATATATTTATAATGGTAAAGTATTCTTTACTTCAACTTGTACTAAAAAACACACCACATCTTCTATTTTTGATGTTACAAACCTGAACGAGCTTCCAAAAGTTGGTATCGTTTACAGCTATTCAAACATTGATGCAGATATGATTAAACCTATGCTTGGAAATGGATACAAAGGAATTATACATGCAGGTGTAGGAAATGGTAATATCCACAAAGATATTTTCCCTATATTGGAAGAAGCTCGCAAACAAGGTATTCAAGTTGTACGTTCATCGCGTGTACCAACAGGACCAACTACTCTCGATGCTGAAGTAAATGATGCTGAATACCAATTCATCGCATCTCAAGAGCTTAATCCTCAAAAGGCAAGAGTTTTATTGATGCTAGCTCTTACAAAAACAACTGATTGGCAAACAATCCAATCATACTTTAACGAATACTAATTTTCAAGTACCTAATTAATACTTAACCTTATGAACATATTAAAAAGAGTTTCTATCCTCACATTGGTATCTTTAGCTAGCTTTTCGCTATCGGCACAGCAAGAGGACAACTATGAAAAAGAGCCAACGGTACTTGAACGAGTTCTAAACTTGGAAACGAAACAAGATAAGTTCAAGCTGTATTTGAATATGAATGGATCATTCAATGCAGACTTTAAAAAAGGTCATTTTGATCAAGGTAAATTTCATATGCGTCAATTACGTATTGAAGCAAAGGGCAATCTTACCGATTGGCTATCATACCGTTATCGCCAGCGTTTGAACCGAGGTAATAATCCAGGAAATAATATCGATAATATGCCAAAATCAATTGATATAGCGATGATTGGTGTAAAATTGAATGATAAATTCTCAATTCAAGCGGGTAAACTATGTTCTGCATATGGCGGTATCGAGTTTGATCTAAATCCGATTGAGATTTACGAATATTCGGATATGATAGAATATATGAGTAATTTCTTGACTGGGGCAAGCTTCATATATCATCCAAACGCGAACCATGAATTTCAATTTCAGGTCTTAGATAGCCGTAATGGAGGAACTATAGCTGAAGAATATGGCGAAGAAAATGCAAATGTTAAAGATTCAAAATTGCCTTTACTATATACATTAAATTGGAATGGTAATTTTAACAATGTTTTCAAGACACGTTGGTCAGCATCGGTTATGGACGAAGCGAAAGACAAACAAATGTATCATTTTGCATTTGGTAACCAGTTGAGCTTAGACAAATTTGGTGCTTACTTCGATGCGACATATACAAAACAGGCATTAGACAGAAAAGGCATTTTATCAGAATATTCTCGTCGAAATACAGAGTATCTAGCTTTGGTTTTGAATATGAATTATCGTTTTACAAAAAATTGGAATGCTTTTGTACAAGGCATGTATGAAACAGCTTCTTTCTATAAAGATTTAGATATCCGAGTTAGTTCAGATGAGATATTGACAATAGAGAAAGGTAAGTATCGTACAGCATTGGGCTATATGGCTGGTATAGAGTATTATCCTATGGAATCGAATCTACACTTCTTTTTGACATACGTAGGACGTGCATATAAATATACAGATAAAGCTTATATAAAGGATGCGCAAACTACTAATACCAACAGAGTATCAGTCGGATTTATATATCAACTACCAATGTTTTAAATAAAAAATTTCATTCTAATTTCTATTTAAGTTTTGCGGCTGTAGTCTTTAATAACTACAGCCGCTTTTTACAAATTATACTAGCTGCATTCTCCAATATTTATTCAAAATTTATAACTCTCTTTAAATCATAATAGAATCAAGATACACGAAAAAAAGCTATCTTTGCTTCGTAAAAGAATAAGTTAAGAAAGAATGGTCAATACAAAAGAACAATTCGATCACGTAATAGGTATTTGTCGCTCACTGTTTTCAAAAAAATTGAAAGACTACGGTGCATCATGGCGAATACTTCGTCCTCAATCGGTTACAGATCAAATTTTGATTAAAGCAAAACGTATCCGTAGCTTAGAAGAAAAAGGTGTAAGCAAAGTTGATGAAGGAATTATGCCTGAGTTTATCGCTATTGTCAATTATGGTGTAGTCGGCTTAATCCAACTTGAGTTAGGATTTACCGATAGCATCGATATCGATACCGAAAAGGCAATGGAACTATACGATCGTTATATAAATGAGACAAAAGAACTAATGTATGCTAAAAACCATGATTACGATGAAGCATGGCGTTCGATGCGAATAAGTTCTTATACGGATCTGATCTTAACTAAAATATATCGCACCAAACAAATAGAAGAAAACAAAGGGCAAACGTTGGTATCAGAAGGTGTAGATGCTAATTATATGGATATGATAAATTATTCATTATTTGCTCTGATCAAGATGGAATTTCCAGATGAGTGATAGTATCGTCGCGATGAACGAAAACAAAGCTAAACATGTTATATCTAAAATAATAGTGGAATTATCCCGTATCATTTTAGGTGTAACTTTTGTATTCTCTGGTTTCGTAAAACTTGTCGACCCATACGGTACAGCATACAAAATTGAAGATTATTTCTCAGCATTTGGATTGACTATACTCAACCCATTATCAATGCCAATATCTTTTCTTCAAAGTTCTATCGAATTTGTTATGGGTGCCTTTCTTTTACTGGGAATATATCGTAAGATAAATTCACGTCTACTACTATATGTCATGATATTCATGACGGCATTAACTCTTTATCTTGCAATAGCAAATCCGGTCAAAGATTGTGGTTGCTTTGGTGATGCTCTGATTTTAACTAATTGGGAAACATTCTATAAGAACATTGTTTTATTGATATGCTCAATCGTTATCTATTTTAAATATGAGAGTATATCTAATTTTTATACAGGCAGAACTTATTGGATGGCATTCCTTTATATCGTATTTTTCTCTTTAGCATTCCAAGTATATAATTATGTCTACGATCCAATCATAGATTTCCGTCCATATAAAATTGGCAATCATCTTCCTGATTTAATGAAAGTGGAAGAAGGGAAAGAACCTATAGATGAATCAATACTGATATATGCAAAAGATGGTGTAGAAAAAGAGTTTTCGCAAGATAACTTCCCTTGGGAAGATTCGACTTGGACTTTTGTTCGAATGGAAACAAAAGTCATTCAGGAAGGGGAAATTCCGCCGGTGCATGAATTTGTTATTAATCGCCTTATTCTTAATGAAGAAAAGAATGATTTTATTGGACAAAACGATATTACAGAAACAGTTTTATCCGATACAAACTATGTTTTTTTGATGGTTTCCCCATCGTTGGCAGATATGGATAAAACCTATTTGTCGAACTTTGAAGATGTAATGAATTATGCAGATGAATATCATTATAGATTTTATTGTTTAACAGCATCTATTACCGCGGACATTGTGACGTGGGAGCGAGAAAATGCGGTTGACTTAAACTTCTGCCAAGTAGATGAAAGAACATTAAAAACCATTATTCGTACAAATCCAGGACTTGTCTTATTAAAAGAAGGTACTGTGATAAATAAGTGGGCTGATATAGAGACACCCGCCGAAGAGAATCTTACAGCCCCACTCGATCAATTGTCATATAGCCAAATGATAGATGTAAAAAAAGCAAATAAGGAGAATATTATATACATATCTCTGATTTTCATACTACCTTTGTTGCTCTTCAAAGGATTCGATTTACTTCTTTTCAGAAAAATTTCCGTTGACGGAACAACAAAAAGAGTAATCAAGAAAGACAATAACAAACTAGAAGACAAATAATTATTATAAACCAATAAATATAAATCAATTTAAAAGTTATGAGAAAGAATATTGTAGCTGGAAACTGGAAGATGAACAAAAATCTTCAAGAAGGTGTTGAATTTGCAAAAGAACTAAATGCAGCTCTTGCTGCAAAAGGAAATCTAAATTGTGATGTTGTGATCGGCACACCATTTATCCATTTGGCAAGTGTAGCTTCAGCTATAGATACAAATAAATTAGGAGTAGCAGCTCAAAACTGTGCTGACAAAGTATCTGGAGCATATACAGGTGAAGTATCAGCAGAGATGGTTGCTTCAACAGGTGCAAAATATGTAATCCTAGGTCACTCTGAACGTCGTTCATACTATGGCGAAACAGATACTATTCTGAAAGAAAAAACAGCTCTAGCTCTAGCTAACGGTTTAACTCCAATCTTCTGTATTGGTGAAACTAAAGAAGAAAGAGAAGCAAACAAACATTTCGATGTAGTTAAATCACAAATCGAAAATGCACTGTTTAATCTTTCTGCCGAAGATTTCTCAAAAATTGTATTAGCATACGAACCTGTATGGGCAATCGGAACAGGACTTACTGCTTCTTCAGCACAAGCGCAAGAAATCCATGCTTACATCCGTCAAACATTGGCAGATAAATATGGAAAAGAAGTAGCTGACAACACATCTATCCTATACGGAGGAAGTGCTAATGGAGGCAATGCGAAAGAATTATTCTCTTGTCCTGATATCGATGGTGGACTTATCGGTGGAGCTTCTCTTGCTGTAGATAAATTCATGGATGTTATCGCTGGATTCGATAAATAAGTAGATATAAATAGGGACAAACTTCGAATAAGAAGAGGTTTGTTCCTATATTTTTTTTCAGGCAAACTGCCTATATTTTTGCAATACTAACTCACTCTATATGAAAAAAATATATTGTATCCTCATTATGATCTTAAGTGTATATCAGCTAACTTATGCACAAGAAGTTAGATCGATAATTGATGACATAAATACACCTAAGAGAGGACAAGGATCAGTACGTGTTCTTCAGGATGAAAGTATAGATGGCCTATTAGGTACTTATTTCGTTGCAGATAGTACAAATAGGAACTATGACAATACACCCTACGTAAGATCGAAAGGCTACAAAATACAAGTTTTTTCGGGAAACAATCAAGCTAAATCTAAAGCTGAAGCTCAACGCAAATATAGAGAGGTTAAGAATGCTTTCCCCGAGTATGAAGTTGTAATCAACTACAACGAGCCTTTTTGGCGTGTACGAGTAGGAAACTTTATCACACGTGATGGTGCAGAATTAGTATTAAAAGAGCTACGTCAGAAATTTCCTTCTTTCGGAAAAGAAATGACAATAGTTGAAGATATGATCAAACGCCCATCTTTCTAAGATACTAATAGAATTATTATGCAGGAAATAAAAGACGATAGTACAACAAATCTATTATCTGGCCATTATAAAGAAGCTCTTCAATTATTAGGAGAGGATGTTAATCGTGAAGGATTATTAGATACTCCTACACGAGTAGCAAAAGCAATGCAATACCTAACCAAAGGGTATAAAGAAGATCCTGAGGCTATCTTACGCAAAGCTCTATTTAAAGAGGATTATAGCCAAATGGTTATTGTTAAAGATATTGATTTCTATTCTTTATGCGAACATCATATGCTTCCCTTTTGGGGGAAAGCTCATGTTGCTTACATCCCGAATGGATACATAACAGGACTAAGTAAAATTCCACGAGTAGTAGACGTTTTTGCTCGTAGATTACAAGTACAAGAAAGACTTACAACTCAGATCAAAAGCTGTATTCAAGACACACTAAATCCTCTTGGGGTTATGGTTGTAATTGAGGCGCAACATATGTGCATGCAAATGAGAGGAGTTGAGAAACAAAACTCAACAACTACTACATCTGATTTTACAGGTGTTTTCAATCAAGCAAAAACACGTGAAGAGTTTATAAATCTCATCAAATAATCTGATTAAAAAATGATAATAAGTAAAAACCTATTTAGAACATTCTGAATAGGTTTTTATATTGTATACTATGCAATTCAACTAGGGAGATTAAATAACTTACATGAATTCTCCGATGTCGTACGAATAACTTCTTCTTCTGTTGTCTGAAATATCTCTGCTAATTTCGTCACTACATAAGGTAGGTAAGATGGTTCATTACGTTTACCTCTATTAGGCATAGGAGCCAAATATGGAGCGTCAGTCTCTAAAATTATATTTGACAGATCAGTCTCACGTAACACCATCGGTAAAGTGGAGTTTTTAAAAGTCACTATACCGTTTACACCAATCTTAAAATTGCCCAACTCAAGGATATGACGTAACTCTTCTGTATTTCCACCGAAGCAATGAAAAACCCCTCTTAACTTATCAGCACCAACATTTTTAATACAACGAATTAATTCAGGTATACAGTTGCGAGAATGAATCGAAACTGGCAAATCGAATTCGATACTCCATCTCAATTGCTCTTCGAATGCCATCTTCTGTTCCACTTCATATTGCGTATTCCAATACATATCTCCACCGATCTCCCCAATAGCTACATATTTGTATTTCGTATTATCAAGGTTAGCTCTTACTACAGCTAAATTTTTTTTCCAATTTTCATCAACGCTTGTCGGATGAAGCCCCATCATAGGTAAACAAAATTCCGGATTATTATCTACAGATTTATGCAATTGATCTATTGACTCAATATCTATATTGGGTAATAAAATATACTTAACTCCTGATTTTTTAGCTCGTTCAATAACAGCAGCATAATCTTCCTCAAAATTGGGACCGTAAATGTGCGTATGGCTATCTATCATATATGTTATGTGTTAGGTTAGTATTCTGTTTTATTTTATGTATTCGAGATATGTTATAGGTTTTTCTGTTTTTCACTTTTTCTTAAATAATAAACTATTCCATACTCTTTGCAAGTTTGAATACGGATTTCGCCTTCTAAATAGGCAAATGCAGCTTCTATTTCGTTCCAAAGCGAACACAAGGTCTGATCTATAGAATCTCTTTGTTGACTAAGAATTTCTAATTGACGAGTTGTTATATTTTGAAATGTTTTTTGATTAAAATAGGCTTCTTTGAATTGAGAGAATGCTACGTTAACACGTGCTATCGTAGGATTGTAAATTGGCGTGCCTCCTATTTGCATTCGCTGACTTTCTCCCTTCAAAACATTTTCACCCCAAGTCAGGATAGATTCGTTACTTGATAAGTCTGGAACAGCATAGCTATCTTCGCTCAGTCCATAGAAAGGCTTTACCTCTTTCTTTATCTCGTTACGAATTATTGCAAGATTCAAAACCTGAATGAAATGAGATATATAGAGTCTTGCATTTTTTACAAGTTTCTGAAACTTCTGATTCTCCGACACTTGTTTACCTAAGCTCTGACGATACATAATCTGAGCATTCTCAAAATTACGCAACATTATTTCGAGAGTCTGCACATCATATTTTATTAATTCTGAATTATCACTCACCTTAAGCTTATTTATAGCTGTTTTAAGGGATCTAATCCGAGCGTTATCAGTATTGGGTAATCTCCGGTAAGGCATTGTGTAGTAGCATTTAATAACTTAATTAAGATTTTCTGAACATTAGATTTTCAGCAAGTAGATACAATGCTTTTTTACGCTCTTTCAACACTTTTACTTCATCTAGGTGCTTAATAGATTTCAGATAATACTCTTGTATTAAATTTTCTGACTGCTCCTTTAATCTCAGTTTGCTGTATATAGCCCTTACCGCCTCAATCTTCTCATTTTCGTCAAATTCTGATTTATTGATCCAAGAAATTAATTCCTCTCGTGACTCATCTTTTGACAAAGCACTGATAAGTAGATAGGTCTTTTTATTACATAAAATATCGCCACCTATTCTTTTACCAAAACTTGCTTCATCTCCATATACATCCAATAAATCGTCTTTCAATTGAAAAGCCAAACCTAAATTTATACCAAATTCGTATAAATTAGACAAATCCGTTTCTGGAGCATCACAAATTATCGCTCCTTCTTTCAAAGCACAGCCTAGCAATACTGCCGTTTTGAGGCGTATCATCTCAATGTATTCTTCGACAGTAACATCCATGCGCTTCTCAAAGTCCATATCGTATTGCTGTCCACGGCAAATATCAGTAGCCATTATCGAAAACTGATCTAGTATAACTTTAAGATATTTTCCCTCTACTTTTGCTATTTCTTTATATGCTTCGATTAACATAGCATCGCCAGAAAGAATAGCCACATTATCAGTCCATTTTTTATGAACTGTAGGCTGTCCTCTTCGTATATCAGCACGATCCATCAGATCATCATGTAATAAAGTGAAATTGTGGAATATTTCAATGCCTTTAGCAATAGGCAAAGCGCGTGATACCTCATCGCTATATAAATTACAAGACATAAGGGCTAGAGCCGGACGTACACGTTTACCGCCTAATCCCAAAATATAACTTATTGGCTCGAACAATAAAGAAGGTTGATAACCTTCATAATTTATTGCTGCAATCTCGGTATTAACTTTATGGAGTATTTCGTCGAATGTATATATTGATTTCATCTTGATTCTACTATATTGTTATTATACCCCAAATCTATGGGTAAATCGCTTCAAAAGCTATAAGACAAAGATAATTGTTTTAGCCAAAGACACAAAAAAATGAATTGGGATTCATTATATTAGGACATATTTGACTAATATTATATGCCTTAAATTCATTTTTTATTACCTTTATTCTAGATTCTTAGAAACGAAATTAATCAAATATATTCAGATGAAAAAAATAGCATTGATAACAGGTGCAACGGCTGGAATAGGTGAAGCTATTGCCAAAAGAATGGCTAAAGAAGGCTGTAAAATTATTATTACGGGTAGACGCAAAGATCGCTTGGATAAGTTAAAATCCGAAATCGAAACTATATATAAAACGGATGTTATTACACTCGAATTTGATGTACGTCAATATACGGAAGTTGAGCATGCTATTACTTCTCTTCCTGAATCTTGGCAAGATATAGATATCCTTGTCAACAATGCAGGATTAGCTGTCGGACTCAATCCGATTCACGAAGGAGTAGTCGATGACTGGGAACGTATGATTGACACTAACATCAAAGGGCTGCTATATGTTACGCGCGTAATAACTCCTAGAATGGTAGCACGTAAATCGGGACATATAGTCAACCTGTGCTCTATAGCGGGAAAAGAAGTATATGCAAACGGTAATGTTTATTGCGCTACCAAACATGCGGTAGATGCATTGACTAAAGGTATGAGAATAGATCTCCTACCCTACAATATTCGAGTAACACAAGTTTGCCCGGGAGCGGTTGAAACCGAGTTTTCTCTGGTTCGATTCAAAGGTGACAAAGATCGTGCTGATAAAGTTTATCAAGGTTTTACTCCATTAGACGCAGACAATATAGCTGATGCAGTATATTATGCAGTATCGCAGCCGGCACATGTCGATGTACAAGATATGTTAGTTCTTTGTACAGCACAAGCCGGAGGCACAATATTTCATAAGAATCAATAACCTGACAATCAGATATCTGAAAATAAAAAGTAACAAAGGTAACAGAAGTTCACAAGTTTAGCATGAATCATTCTGTTGCCTTTTTTCATCCAAATTTCAAAATCATAGTATAGATAAAATTATTATAATACCCTTAAATTTCAAACAGAACTCATAAATCGTCACATTATCTATCTTATCTATTCGAGAACTAAAAAAGTTATCTCGAAATACGAACCTAAATTTCCATAGTCAACAATATTAGTCTATTTTTGTACTCACAAAATCAGATAGACAAAAGATGAATTTTTTCGAACTACTTTCATACGATTTTTTTCAAAATGCACTTATCGGTAGCCTTTTGGCTAGTATTGCTTGTGGCATTATAGGGACATACATAGTTGTCCGCCGATTGGTTTTTGTCAGTGGAGGTATTACACATGCGTCTTTAGGCGGTATTGGTATTGGCATCTTCGCCGGAATAAATCCGATATTTACAGCCTTGTTATTTTCTATATTGTCTGCTTTTGGCATCGAATGGCTATCCTTGAAACAAGGAATACGTGAAGATTCAGCTATTGCTGCATTGTGGTCGTTGGGAATGGCAATAGGGATTATTTTTATATACATGACACCCGGATTTGCAACAAACATTTCGGACTACTTATTCGGAAATATTCTTACGATATCACAACTCGATATTATTTCTTTAGCTGTTCTATCATTAGTATTGATAGTTCTATTCGTCCTTTTCAGACGCGAAATACTATATACGGCTTTTGATCCGGACTTTGCTAAAACACGTAACCTACCTGTCAACTTCATCAAATACACTATGATGATGTTTATAGCCATTACAATAGTTATGTCGATCCGTTTAGTAGGCATTGTACTTCTGATGTCTATACTGACAATACCGCAGATGACAGCCAATTTGTTCACTTCAAATTTTGTGAAAATGATTTGGCTTTCCGTTCTTATTGGTTTTATAGGCTGTATTGTTGGTCTCTTTCTATCAGCACTATTGGATGTTCCATCCGGAGTTTTTATAATTTTCACACAGATCGTAGCATTTCTAGTCCTACGATATGTTGTTAGATTGGTACAAAAAAGGAAACAGCTTTCTAGCCTTTAATAATTGTTTTTAATTTTATATCCCTTACCGTAGATTTTCGGAACAGTAATGCTCCGATACAAATACCGATAGCCAGTGTAAATAGCAATGACATTGTCAGCATCAAGTTATGCGACATTTCTATTAATACCGAAGGATCATTTTCAGCTCCTTTTAAGTCAATTAAACGGATTCCGCTCATCATCGTACGATAAGCATACAAACCAGGAATCATGGTTATACATGCCGGCATAGTAAAAACTACGGGAGGGCTTTTCACAATCTTCGAAACCCATATTCCGGTAAGACCAACTATAACTGAACCCACCAGTGTAGCTGTGATCAATCCCATATCCAGCTGAACAAATACAAAACGTATACTATGCCCTAATCCTCCAAGTAAACCTGCAACCAATAACAATCTACGAGGTGAACCGAAAAGTATCCCCCATCCTACAGCAACAATAAATGCAATAGAGAAATCTATTAAGACATTGACGAATGTTAGTTCCATACTCGTTTAATTAAAATTACTGATTCCTAAAATAGTTATGCACAAGGTCATACCACTGGCAATACATAGAAGAATAAATCCTGCAAACAAGGCTCGATTGATAGATGATGATAAATAACCTTCTATCAAGTCAATTACAGTATTAACAAGCGGGACTCCAGGTATCAAGTACAAAACAGCGGTAGCCATTGCTGCTTCAGGACGAACTCCAAAGCCATTTAAATATCCGAATCCTGAAATCAATGTTGTTACAAAAGCCGCTAATGCAATTGATATCATTGCATTAAATTTCCATTTAGCTATCTGGTATTTTACAAGATAACCTACTGAAGCTCCAGTGAAAGCAACCAGAATATTGTAAATATCTCCTAAAGCAAATGCACACAATCCAGAGCAAGAGAAACCTACAGCTAGAGTAATTAACCATGTAGGATAAGTTGGCTTTTGCTTTATTTTCTGAAAATTTTCTTCTACAAAAGTTATCGGAAGCTTTTCTTCATGCACTTTCCAAGACAAAGCAGATATATCTGTCAATACTGATAAATGGACATTATGTTCGGGAGATGTTTTATAACTAGTTACCGAATTATCGGGATTATTCAAATCTTTTACCGTAACCTGCAACCCTTTAAATGAAGGATTTAGATCGATCGAATAGTTCCACACTATAGCCATACGCGACAAGTTACTCGATAAACGACCACAATGAGCGCCCGAGGCTAACATATACGTCCCCATGTCGAGAATCAAATCGGCTACACGTTGTGCTGATGCTCTATTTTCTAGTTCTTGTAATTTGTCTTCTGTATTCATGTCTCAAAAATGACTACAAAGATATAAAACTTAGTACTAAATCGGATGCAAATATTTGTATCCATTCGTTTAAACTTATACTTTTGCATTAAAATAGCAAATCACAATGACCACACAAGCTAAGAAAATACATATTATTATTAATCCAGTTTCAGGAACTACCAGAAAGAAACTTGTAGCTGAAAAAGCTAGAGAGATTTTAGACCCTGAGCGTTTTGATATCCAGGTAGACTTTACCGAATATGCTGGTCATGGCTTCGAATTAGCATCTCAAGCAGCAGCCGATGGAGTCGATTATGTAGTTGCTGTAGGTGGAGATGGTACTGTCAATGAAATTGGACGCGCCCTTCTGAATACCAATTGTGCCATGGGAATTATCCCTCTTGGATCGGGTAATGGATTAGCACGCGATTTGCATATATCTACTAATCTCGAAAAAGCTCTTTCCATCATCAACAAAGAAAAAGTGATTACAATGGACTATGGAAAAGTAAATGATAACATATTCTTTTGCACTTGTGGTGTAGGATTTGATGCTCAAGTGGCCGGGAAAATAAAAGGGCTTAAAGACAGAGGATTGAAGATGTATATGGAAACGATGACCACTACATTTTTCAAATATCACCCAGAAGAATATGAAGTCGTTACCCCTCAAGGGACTATACGAGATAATTTTTTCCTCGTAACATGTGCTAATACTGGTCAATATGGATATAATGCATATATAGCTCCTCATGCAGATGTGCAGGACGGCCAACTTAGTATATCTATTCTGAAACCCTTGAATATATTAGATACTCCAATTCTAGGCTTGCAGATGTTTAGCAAAACTCTGGAAAAGAATAAAAAACTCATATCTTTCAAAACAAATGAGATTACT
Organism: Dysgonomonas massiliensis; assembly: GCF_900240225.1. Classification (GTDB taxonomy): domain Bacteria; phylum Bacteroidota; class Bacteroidia; order Bacteroidales; family Dysgonomonadaceae; genus Dysgonomonas; species Dysgonomonas massiliensis. Next base: position 139,787 of record NZ_OEPV01000008.1, read on the forward strand.
ATTAAACGTGCATCTAGAGGTCTGATGCACATTGATGGAGATGCCTTGATAATGGATAAAGATATACATGTAAGGATTTATCCTAAAGGATTGAAAGTTCTAGTTCCATAAAATAAAAGCCGATCAAAATTGATCGGCTTTTATTTTAATTTATTTCTTCGAATATTCTGAGAATTCACAGCCATAGGTATCTACTAAGAAATTATCCAATTCATCAGCTTTTATAGCCATATTCACGATATTTTTCCGTATTTCATCTTTATAATCTGTAAATATGTCTGCAATAAATATCCTATATGACAAAAATATTTGACTTTCGTCTAAAGCCAGTTGATAAGGCTGAATAGGATCGCTCAACAAATAAGTCAATACTGGTTCAAGATCTTTTTTAGGTAAGACATTTATCGGAGAAGTACAAAATAAATAATTTCGCTGATAAACAAACATTCTTATCTCAGAACTTCCTTTATGAAATTTCCAATATTCATATCCCTGACGTGCCAGTATAGGATTTATGCCCATTTCGCTAATAGCTTCTTCGCAGAATGTTGCAAGATCTGTCAATCCACGAGCATCAAAAACCTTATCCGGCAGTTTGTTTCCGCAAGAAGGGCAGAAATTTTCTTCAGTAAAGATAAATTCATCACAACTTGAACATTGAACATTAAATTTAGTTCTATCCAGTTTATCTATATCAACAATAATCTTCTTAAGGTCTGCAACGGGAATACCGAATCCCATATTATCAGCATCTTTTATTTTACTTACGGTTATAGCTATCAATTCCTGCTTTTCATTGAACATTGGGCCACCACTATTACCCGGATTGACAGCAGCATCAGTTTGAATAAAATAGTTTGATTCCATCAATTGTTTGGGAGAGGATACAGTCCCCTCTGTTACAGAGAATGGCATGCCATAAGGATATCCTGCGACATTAATCTTTTGTCCAATTACAGTTTCATCTACATCCGATAATTTTATTTCGGGCAATGATTCAAAGTTACCATCTGCTGCCAGAAATGCGATATCGCGCGATGTGTTTACCATGATGACCTTAGCCAGATATGAATTTTTCTCATCATCTTGAATACCAACTTCACGATATCCATCTACGACATGGTAATTTGTTACGAATAAATTATATTTTTTCAGATAGAAGCAACTACCCGAACCTCCTGCATGATTTACTTTAAAAACTGCATCGTATATATTATTATGAGCCATAATTCTAAACTATCTTGTATTATTATTTCTTTTTACCAAACAATCCTCCAAACAAAGAGCTAACCGCGTCTTTGAGACTACCTCCACCGATAGGTGTCGATAAATTACCTTCCATAATGCTTTTTACCGCACGAAACTGAATCGAAGCGGCTTCTGACCATGGCTTAGCAGACGATTGTGTGAGGGCATTAACGACCAGTTTATTGACATCGTCTTGTACATCGTTATTGTAATACATATTGTAAAACTGGTAAGTCATCATAACAGTCGAAGCCATATAGTCTTCTTGTTCCATATATTTAGACACAGTCTCATATAAACCTTTGAAGTTATCCTGAATATTCGTTAAGGTCGATCTACGTTTTGTCGAGACGAAAGTTTCTACATAATACATATCTTTCGATAGCTCTTCTTTAGACATTGCTTGAATACGATCGACAAGCTTACGAGCAATATTTACAGTTTCAGACAATGGTATATCTTCCCGATCAAGATCTTCGATTGCTTTATTTATATCATTCAGCAATTGACCTTGTGGATGGGCATAATACAAGATTTTTAACAATGTACTGGCTACGATGTTCCATGCATATCCATATTTACGCTCACTTTCAAAATATTTAATGCCCGTATTACATTCTTCACAGCTCTGCTGAATTACACTATATACTGCATCCAGAGTCTTGGCATCATAAGGAGTTATCTTTGGCTCATAGATACGTTCAGCTCCAAACTTCGTAGCGAACTCATCATCGTATTCATCTCCTGTAGCACAAATCTCCCTTAAGACGTAATATAGTTTATATGGATTCGCCAATGCTAATGGGCATGAATATTCAAATAATAGGCGTTCATTTTCCAATTTGATATGAGCCATATCAATGTATCTGAAATTCAGGGTAGCTGTTTGACGGAGCAATGGGACTCTATTCTTGTCTGGTAATTTCAAAAATGGAGCTGTAACGATTAACTGATCATCAGTCAGCTCAATATTTACTAATACCGATCCATGCGGAACACTAAAGCTATTATCTTTTTGATATTTAGTACGAATATCAGGATTTATATAATCCAACAACAATAGAAAAGATTGTTTATAATCTTTTTTCTCATAAGCATCAACACTCTTATCGAAAGCATCAAGATTAATTTTACTCTCGGTAGATTGGATTATTGAAGGATTAAAAGTAAGAGTCTGCTTCATATTTATAGATGTGTAATATTGTATAGTCTAAAAAACGTATTATTAGGGCCTCATAATCGAATAAATGAGACTAAAACAAATATACAATAAATTTAAGCTTTTTAGCTTTTTGTGAAGCATTCTTTTATTAGCTGATCAGTCCCCAGCCAAATCTATTTCCTTTTAGCTTTTTCAGCTGACGAAGAAGTATTCTATTTTCAGGATGCTCGAGCTGAGGATCAGAGTCTAATACTTTCTCAGCCACTTTTCGTGAATATTGCAAGATATCCGAATCACGAACGATATTAGCTATACGTAGATTAAATGGGATTCCGCTCTGTTGAGTTCCGTCTAAATCGCCGGGCCCACGAAGTTTTAAATCGGCCTCAGCTATTTCGAAACCATCATTGCTCTCGACCATAATCTCCATACGTTTACGTGTATCTGCCGACAATTCGTATGGTGTCACCAAGATACAATATGATTGATCGGCTCCACGCCCTACCCGACCACGCAATTGATGTAGCTGGGATAGTCCAAAGCGTTGAGCATCCTCGATAACCATTACTGAAGCATTAGGAACATTAACTCCGACTTCGATAACCGTTGTAGCAACCATTATTTGAGCTTCGTTACGGACAAAACGTTGCATCTGCTCTTCTTTTTCTTTAGGCTTCATCTTTCCATGAACTTTGCAGACTGTATATTCTGGAAATACCTCTCGAATATGGTCGTATCCGTTTTCGAGATTCTTCAAATCTATCTTTTCGCTTTCTTCTATCAGTGGATAAACAATGTATACCTGACGACCTTCTTGCAGTTGACGACGTATCGATTGATACAAAGTTCCACGCTTTTTGTCATACTGATGGATAGTCTGAATCGGTTTTCTTCCCGGAGGTAGTTCATCTATAACCGATACATCCAAATCGCCATAAACGGTCATAGCCAATGTACGTGGTATAGGCGTAGCTGTCATTACCAAAATATGTGGAGGTTGTACGTTTTTAGACCATAGCTTAGCCCGTTGAGCAACACCGAAACGATGTTGTTCGTCGATGACAACCAATCCTAGATTCTGAAACTGTACAGTATCTTCGATAAGAGCATGTGTACCAACTAGAATCTGCAATGTTCCATTAAGTAAATTCGCATGAATACGTTCTCTGTCTGATTTCTTGGTCGAGCCAGTTAATAGCTCAACATTAACATTCATGCCCTTCAGCATATCCTGAATAGTGATAAAATGCTGAGTAGCCAATATCTCGGTTGGAGCCATCATTGCTGCCTGAAAACCATTATCTATAGTTATCAGCATCAACATCAACGCAACCAATGTCTTCCCGCTACCAACATCTCCTTGCAACAAACGGTTCATCTGCTCGCCAGTTGCCATATCCTGTCTGATCTCTTTGATTATGCGCTTCTGAGCATTAGTCAATTCGAATGGAAGATTCTGCGAATAAAAATTATTTAGATAGTCGCCCACTCTAGAAAATATCAGGCCTTTAAGCTTCGATTTTCGATCGGATGTATATTTTAAGATATTAAGCTGAATATAAAACAATTCTTCAAATTTCAATCGAAATTGTGCTGCGCGTAACAATTGTGCATTCTCGGGAAAATGAATATTGCGTAAAGATTCTTTCAAGCCCATCAGATTGGCTTCTTTAAGCACTTGGGCCGGCAATGTTTCTATCAGTTGAGACGAAAACGATGAGAAAGCCGACATCATCATCTTCTGTATAGCTTTCGAATTGAGAAAATGTTTTTTCATTTTCTCAGTTGTATTGTACGCTGGCATCAAGCCTATATTCCGCGAATTCTCGTCAATATAAGGATCTATCTCGGGGTGAGCAATATTGAACTTATCTCCAAATCGCGTTGGTTTACCAAATACTATATAGGGTACAAAAGTTTTATATTTATCTGCTACAAATTTACCTCCTTGAAACCAGACTAATTCTATGAAACCCGTTCCGTCGGTAAAATGAGCGACTAGTCGCTTATTCCGTCCTTCACCTATTGTCTCGAATAGTGTAATATGTCCTTTCAACTGAATATAAGGCATAGCCCCATCTATTTCGTGAATGAAATAGATACGACTTCTGTCAATATATTTATAAGGGAAATAATGTAGTAAGTCTTCGACCGAAAAGACATCAATCTCTTTATTCAGAATTTCGGCCCGTTTAGGTCCTACTCCCGGTAAATATTTTATATCAGTTTGTCCGTAATCTGCCACGTTTTTTTAATTGCTTTCCGACTATAAAGCAAAAATACATATAATTTCGTAAGATAGAAAACTATCTAAAATGTGGCATTATCGGAAGCATATAATATACACTCACAACTTGTCCATTTTGCTTCCCTGGAATCCAATCAGGCATATTATTGATTACATCTAAAGCCGCAGAATCACATTTAGGGTGCATACTCTTTAATATTTCAGCATTTATTACTTTTCCGGATCGATGAACGACAAAACGAATTATCATACGACCTTGTACACCACTCTCAATAGCTTCATCGGGATATTTCAAATTCTTGCTGATATAACTATACATCTCTGCTTCTCCGCCAGGAAATTGAGGCATTTGTTCAACCATTCTATAAACCTTTGTCGTATCAATGGGTTCTAAATTTACAATAATCTCTTCTATAGGTTCTATTTCTTCAGGAACTAGCAATCCTATATTGGGAAGTAAAGAATCTGCAACAATCAATGAATCTATTTGATTTGTCAATTCTAAGGAATCTGATTTTATCTCAATCTTTTGTTCAGCTTGAAACTCTTTAGATGTATTTTTACTTGTACAACTAAATACAGATAAGGATGAACAAATCAGGCAAATATATGATAGTATATTTTTCATAAGTCAATATTTTAAGGTCACCAATACATCGTACTACATATGATAAAGATATACATTTTTACATCCAATAAAAAGAGGTTGTTCGAATCAAACAACCTCTACTGCAATATTATTCTTGTACTTCTTTAACTTCCTTATCTTTATCCAATTTGAAAATTATTGGAATTGTAAAGTAGACTGCAACCTCTTTCCCATTTTGTTTCCCTGGAGTCCATTTAGGCATCATCGAAATTACCCGAAGCGATTCAGCATCACATGCCGGATCAATCCCTCTCAAAACTTTTGGCTCTATTACATTTCCCTCTTTGTCTACTACAAAACGTATAATTACTCGACCTTGAATATTCGCTTTTTCCGCTGATTCAGGATATTTCAGATTCTCACCAATAAATTTGAACATTTCATCTTCACCACCTGGATAACGAGGCATAATCTCTACTGTTGTAAAAGGTCTGTCCTGCTGATTAGAGTCAGAATCAATCAAAATAGATTCTTGCTTAACTTCTTCATTCGAATTTAGTGGGGTCGAATTGCTATTATCTTGAAGTGCTCCAGACAATGAGCAATTGATGAGTAATAATCCTGCTATTAATGGCAAGGACAATAGATACTTGGCCGATCCAAATATGGATGTTTTTTGTTTATTCATCATGGCAATTCGTTTTTTGAGTTGTGATACATTAAAATTATTTATGAAAGGTATACCTGTATTATTATTTATCGTTTGTAGTAAAGTATATTGGTATTTATAGCTATCGTATCCATTGTTGACGACACCTCTATCAGCTAAATACTCTAAATTGGTTTTCATCTCACTACGAATCATCCAGACAATAGGATTCCACCAAAAGACGATACAAGTCAATTCTATAAGAACGACATCGATAGAGTGAAACTGCTTTGCATGCTCTTGTTCATGAGCAATTACCTCATCATTCTCAATGTCACCTTCTGGATGGTTTAAGAAAATCCAATTGAAAAAGGAGAACGAAGAAGAAGATTTCTCTACTAGATATATGTACTGATACTTATCATCACTTTTTTGCTTCAAACCTTTTTTAAGACGTATAAGACTGAATACCTGGAGAAGAAATCTTAGTAGTAATATTGATGAGATAAAAAATATGACTCCTAGTACTATTTGCAGCAATGAAAAATCAAAAACATTTCCGTAGAAACTTGATTCGCTAGCTGTATTTGCTGTGACAATTGCAGCCGGTAGAAGAAATTCGGGCAATGCGCTGTACTGTTCTTGATTTAGCTGAATATTTATAAAAGGAAAACTAATCGAAAACAAGATGATAGCCAAGAAATAAAACCGTCTGATATTTAACAGAGTATCATTCCGAAAGCACAGTAAATATAATAAATAGAAAACGACAAAAGACAATGAAGCTTTCAGTAGATATGTAATAATTTGTGTTTCCATATTCTCCGGTATTATTTATTTTTACTCTTTCCTTCTTCAATCATTCTAATTATTTCCTGTAAATCTTCAGCGGATATCTTTTCTTCTTTAGCAAAAAATGAAACTAAGTTCTTATACGAATCACTAAAATAATTTGATACTACATTCGACATAAAAACAGCCTTATAATCATCCTCTTCAATTTTAGGAGAATAAACATATACGTTACCATATTTCTTCGAATTCAGATACCCTTTCTGCTCTAAATTCCTCACAATAGAAGCTACAGTTGTATATGGAGGACGGGGTTCATCCATTTTCATTACTATATCTTTTACCACACATTCTTTAAGGTTCCAGATATTTAACATTATTGTTTCTTCTTGATGCGTTAACTTTTCCATACTCGTAAATCTACTATTTTTTCGTAAATATACTGATTATAAATTTATATGCAAATAAAAATTAAAAAAAATGAGCCAAGCATTTACTCGACTCACACATTTTTATTATTAAATTATTCTTTTCGACTTTGGTTATATTTGCTACAACATTAGCATCTATTTTTTCATATAGATATACCAATACAATCCTCCTACTAACAGCGATCCCCCAACAATGTTGCCTAACGTAGCAGGAATAAGATTAGATACTAGAAAATAGCTCCATGTGATTTCGGCTCCAGAATATATAGCAGCAGGAATAAAAAACATATTAGCTATAGAGTGCTCATATCCTAATGTCACAAACATCATTACCGGGATCCAGATACCTAACGATTTACTGACAAGATCTTTTCCAGCAAATCCCATCCATGCTCCAAGACAAACAAGCCAGTTAGCTCCAATACCTTTCATAAATACAGTATAGAAGTCTAATGAAGTTTTGGAATAGGCAAGATTATGCAGATACGACCTCCAAGGATCTGAATCAAGAAGTCCAACACTAGAAGATAAAAAGTAAGCAATAAATTGCGCCCCAACGAAATTAAAAATATAAGAAATAGCTAGAACCTTAAAAACTGCTACAACAGTTATTTTCCTCTCTAGATATGGCAGTACAACACCAGCACAATCACTAGTAAATAAATCTGCTCCAGCTATAGTTACCATGATTAGCCCTACGGGGAAAATACATCCGGCTATAAACTTAATCATACCAGGATTGTCTAAAGCAAGACCAGGCATACCTCCTGCTACAATAACAGTTAGAAGTCCTCCTAAAGCAATAAAAGCTCCGCCTAGTATAGCAAGTAAAGCAAAGCGCTTTGTATCCAAATTAGACTTATAAATACCCGAATTGCAAAATTCTACTGCAACCTCTTTGGGAGAAAACAAAAACATACGTAATATGATTTAAGGTTATATAAGGTTTAATATAGAAACTTAATTAAGTTCCCAACACTTTATTTTTAGGTGTAGTAGCTACAAACTCCTTCAAATAGAAAGGTTCGAAATAAGCAACATCTACAAAACTTTTATTAGCAAATGCTTCTTCGGCTAACGCCACCATATCTTCAGCGTGAGGATAAACCGAATCCAAAAAAGATGCATTTACATGAGTTAATGCCGATTTACATTTATCCGATCCATCACCAAAGAATACCACTTTATTGGCAGACAGATATTCTGCAAAAGAATTTTCGTCTATGATATCTGCTGATACCTCTTTTAATTTTGTCAATTGCGAATCAAATATCGCATCATACACTTCCATTCGACGGGCATCAATCATCGGGCATAGTAATACATCATCGCCAACTAATCTACGGCGAACAACACCCGCAGCCATTATTGTCAAAGTTTCAATAGCTATCAATGGAATATTCCAGCCATAGCATAAACCTTTAGCTTCAGATACACCTATACGTAATCCGGTATATGAACCCGGGCCACAGCTTACAGCCACTGCATCTGGCTTTAAATTCTTTTTTTGAAGTTCATCTACCGCTTCTTTTACAAAAGAGCCCAAAACTTGAGCATGTGATGGACCTGTGGTTTCTTCTTTCTGAAAAATCACTTCACCATCTTTGCTGACAGCAACCGAACAAACTGAAGTTGCTGTTTCTATATATAATATACACGACATATGTTGAGATTTTAAAAGTCAGCTGCAAAAATACATAAAATGTGACAATACCTCATTACTAAAGTAACAAGAATAAGTCATAGAAAAAATTTAAGTTGTACCTTTGCCCCCGAAATAAACAGTAGAACGGTTTGTCGCTGGTCGCTTCGCAAGATGCGGCAAGAGGAAAGTCCGGGCAACACAGAGCATTGTACTTCTTAACGGGAAGCTGGTCGTGAGGTCAGAGTTTAAGGTAACAGAAAATAACCGCCTCTCACGAGGTAAGGGTGAAAAGGTGAGGTAAGAGCTCACCGGTCGATATAGTAATATATCGAGCCGTACTACTTGCAAGTTGCAAGACCATGTATACCGACGCATGTAGGGCTGCTCGCTCGATGTCGGGGGGTAGGTCGCTTGAGCCTGATGGTGACATCAAGTCTAGATAAATGACAGACGCTCTATATCATTAGAGTACAGAACCCGGCTTATAGATCTACTGTTCACCAAAAGAAAGAGCTTCCCTTATATAGAGAAGCTCTTTTCTAATTATAATATAGATTATTTAATCTTTCTTTGCTCTGATCGAAGAATATGTCAAATATCCTATAATAGCAGCATATGCTACTAATGATAATAATTCTGCACCTTTACTTCCAATCCAAGTTGAATCTTCGCTAATAAACGAAATACCACCAAAGCGCAAAGCTGCTGATACAACGCCCATTAATGCTCCTCCTGCGATAAACCCTGATGCCAGTAATGTACCTTTATCCACTCGGGCTTTATTCACGCTAGCATCTTTACTGCGGCTACCAACAAACCAACTGATCAATCCACCCACTAGCAATGGAATATTCAACTGTAATGGGATAAACATTCCTAACGCAAACGGCAATGCCGGAGCTTTAATTCCAGTCAGAACAAGAGCAATAATTGCACCAATAGAATACAACATCCAAGGTGCACCCTGCCCCATCATCAATGGCTCAATTACTGCTGCCATTGCATTTGCTTGCGGTGCAACAAGAGAATTCTCTCCAGTAAATCCATATGTTTTATTCAGGATAATCATAACACCACCTACAGTAGCTGCCGAGACTAGAGTTCCTAAGAACTTCCATGTTTGTTGTTTTGCCGGAGTAGTTCCTAACCAATAACCAACTTTTAAATCTGAAATGAAACCACCTGCCATTGATAGTGCCGTACAAACAACTCCACCTATCACAAGAGCTGTAACCATACCTGCAGTACCTTCAAGACCTACTGCAACAAGAATAACTGAAGATAAAATCAAAGTCATCAAAGTCATTCCCGATACTGGATTACTACCAACAATGGCAATTGCATTTGCAGCTACTGTCGTAAACAAGAATGCAACAACAAGTACTATAAGGATACCTACAATTGCAAATACAAGATTATTTATAACTCCAAAATAGAAGAATAGAAATGTTACAATCAAAGAGACTATCAATGCAGGAATGATAAACTTCATCGGCAAATCACGCTGCGTACGCTTAACAGCCACCTTAGTATCAACGCCTTTACCGCCCTTCATTTCTGATGATGCCAAACCTACAGCACTTTTAATTACTGGCCATGATTTAATAATACCAATAATACCAGACATAGCAATACCGCCGATACCGATATGGCGCGCAAATTCAGTGAAGATAGTTTCCGGAGCCATATCTGCTAATGCTGCAGATGGAGTTCCAGTTATTGAAGCTACAAAAGTAGGATGTAAGAAAGAAAGAACAGCATCTCCCAAGTGCGGCAATAAAGGCACAATTATAAACCAAACTAAAGCAGAACCTGCACAAATGATTGCAGCATATTTCAATCCAATGATGAAACCTAGGCCAAGTACAGCCGCACCTACGTTCACTTTAAAGACAAGTTTGGCTTTATCTGCAACTAACTCGCCAAAAGCGAAAGCTCTTGTAGTAAAGTCTTCAGCCCATGTTCCGAAGGTTGCAATTACGAAATCATAAAGTCCACCAATTAATCCTGCCAATACAAGAGGTTTAGCTTGTCCAGCTCCCTTTTCTCCTGAGATAAGCACTTGTGTAGTAGCAGTTGCTTCAGGAAAAGGATATTTGCCATGCATATCAGAAACAAAATACTTGCGGAAAGGGATCAAAAATAAGATACCCAATATACCTCCAAGTAACGAACTCATAAATACCTGCAAGAAACTAACCGACAGTTCCGGGTATTTATCTTGCAAGATATATAATGCAGGAAGTGTAAAAATTGCACCGGCAACGATTACTCCACTGCTGGCACCTATAGACTGAATCAATACATTCTCACCCAAAGCATTTTTCCTTTTGAAAGCTGTAGACAATCCAACTCCAATAATTGCAATTGGAATTGCCGCTTCAAAAACTTGTCCTACTTTTAAACCTAAATATGCTGCTGCAGCACTAAATAAAATAGCCATCAAAATACCCCATGTCACCGACCAAGGGGTCACTTCCGGGTAATTTTTATCCGGATGCATCAGCGGAGTGTATTCTTCTCCCTCTTTTAGTTCTCGAAAAGCATTTTCGGGTAAATCCCCCATCCTTTCTTTGTTCTCTTCCATAAATTATGATTTTATTATAAATTTTATAGATATTTCATCAAGCCATACAAAAATAAAACTTTTTTCGATATAAGAACCCCTATAAACAAGAAGCTTTGCAATAAACTAGAGGACTACAGTTGTAGTATTTCGATTGCTTTTGTAATTCTTCAAAAAATAGTTTAACTTTGCATTAGATCGAACCAAATACAAAAACAATCGAAAGTATCTATATAGATGGCAAGAAGCATAGTTATTAGTTTATCTGAAAGTATTCCCGAAATATGGAATGTACTAAACGATAAAGAGAAAGAAACTATTACAACTAACACCCGGATTGTTGAGTTTAAAAAGAATGAGGTTATTTATAGAGAGAATGATACTCCTAAAGACCTTATGTGCCTATGTCAAGGTAAAGTAAAAATATTTAAGGAAGGGGTTGGTGGACGAAGTCAAATCATTCGAATGATAAGGCCTTCGCAATACTTTGGATATCGTGCATATTTTGCAAAAGAACCATATGTAACGGCAGCAGCTGCTTTCGAGTTATCGACAATATGCTTCATTCCGATGGTCCTTATTGAAAAATTAGTCATGAATAATCCTTCATTAGCTATGTTTTTCATACAGGAACTATCTACAGATTTAGGCATTGCCGACGAAAGAGTTGTTAATCTGACACAAAAGCATATTCGAGGTCGCTTAGCTGAGTCGCTGATATTCCTCATGGACAGCTATGGTTTCGAGGAAGATGGTGCGACCATTAGTATTTATCTTTCAAGAGAAGATCTTGCGAATCTGTCAAATATGACAACGTCAAATGCTATCCGTACTTTATCTAATTTCGCCGACGAAAGAATAATTTCGTTGGATGGTCGTAAAATCAAGATTCACGACGCCGAACTATTAAGAAAAATTAGTCGCATAGGATGATCAAGCAAATTGCTCATAAATATTTAGACTACAAATATCGCGAAGTAGATAGTTTCATTACGAAACCTATCGAAACTCAAGAAAAGATACTGAATTATCTAATTCGTAATGGCGCTCAAACTTATATTGGACAAGAACATAAATTCGATACAATCAAAAACAAAGATGATTTTCGAAAAAATGTTCCTATTTTCCAATACGAAGATCTACGTCCATACCTGGATAAAATTCTTCAGGAGCATCAGCAAAATGTACTATGGAACAAACCTATAGAATGGTTTGCAATGTCTTCGGGAACTACTGAAGATAAAAGCAAGTATATACCAGTTACCAGAGAATCGCTAACTCAAGGTCATTACAAGTGCGGAGAGCAAATGTTAGCAATTTATGGTCGACAGAACAAAAATGCTAAGTTTTTCTTTGGAAAAACTCTTGTGCTAGGTGGCAGTAAGCAGATTAACAGTATAGGCGACGGCATCTTTACTGGTGATATTTCGGCTATACTTATAAAAAATCTATATTTCTGGGCTAAAAGAAGTCGAACCCCTGAAAGTATTTCTCTCCTACCCGATTGGGAAGACAAATTGCAGGCACTGACCGATTATGCAGTTAAGAACGATGTACGCGCATTTATGGGTGTACCTTCGTGGCTACTGATCCTTCTAAAAAAGATAAAAACAGATACGGGTCGCGAATTGACAGATATCTGGCCAAACCTAGAAGTGTTTTTCCATGGAGGAGTTAGCTTCGCTCCTTTTGAGGAACAATATAGAAAGATCATTCAGAAGCCTGACATGTATTACTGGGAAACTTATAATGCATCTGAAGGGTTCTTCGGTGTACAATATACAAATGATTCTAAAGATATGCTTCTGATGCTGGATAGCAATATCTACTACGAGTTTATACCTATGTCGGAGTGGGATTCGCCTCAACCACAAACTTTAACTCTAGACGAAGTGCAAGTTGGACAGAATTATGCGATTGTTATATCTACCAATGGCGGGTTATGGCGTTACATGATCGGTGATACAATAGAATTCACATCAACAAGTCCATATCTATTTCACATTACGGGACGTACTAAAAGTTTTATCAATGCTTTTGGTGAAGAGTTAATTATAGATAATGCCGAAAAAGCTTTATCAGAAGCTTGCAACAAGACTCAAGCGCAAATATCGGAATACACAGCTGCGCCTGTATACTTCGGTGATAATAATACTGGAGCTCACGAATGGTTTATTGAATTTGAAACTCAGCCAACAGATATAAATATATTTACAGAGGAGTTGGACAACGCTTTAAAAAAAGTAAATTCAGATTACGAAGCAAAACGGTCTTATAATTTATCTCTGCGCGCCCCTATAATCCATAGTGTGCCAAAAGGTACATTCAATGATTTTTTATCATCTTTAGGCAAATTGGGTGGTCAAAATAAGGTGCCACGCCTTTCAAACAATAGAGATTACGTAAATAAGCTCATTTCATTCCTAGGATAGAACAATAAAAAGGCTCTCATTGGAGAGCCTTTTTATTATATTTTAGCGACGTTAGATTTAATTCTTCTTTGAATACAGCCAAGCTGTTTCATATTTTGGATTTTCTTCACGAAACTTAATCACAAATTCTTCTGCTATCGCTTTATCGTCAAATGATGCTGCATATATACGATAACGACCATCAGTCTCTACGTATGAAACATCTGAAAAATCTTTAGAAAACTTTGTCATTAAGGCATCTCGTCTATGCTCACTTGTTTCACTGCCAATAACAACGTAATAAGTTCTAGCTGATATTTTCTCGGCTTGAGGCAATACTGCTAGTTCATCTTCCCCTTCAGCCTGAGATCTCAATTCTGACAAGGTCTCTTGGCTGGAAGCAATATAACTCTCGAACTTATTAGATAAACTCTTTTGAGTAGTTTCTATTATGCTTGCTTGCTGAACTCGCTTTTCGTGCTGATTGAAAATAGGCATAACAAATAGTAAAATTAAAGCAATAGCCACAGCTATATACGACATTTTACTATTCTCTCTGACAGATACATATTCTGCAGGAGCTTCAATCTCACGTTGTAATTTATTCAATGACACAGCGACCAATCCAAAGTTTGAAGGATGAACGTATTCTTCGCTGGGTTGAAAGAAAAGATTATTCTCGGTATTCAGCTCCAGTGTACCGACACGACCGATTTGAAAGATTTTATTTTTACTTAATTCCGTTTTAATTCGATAGACTTCATCACTCACCTTTTGGTGTGCCTTATCGTATGTTAATCCTTCGTATTGTTGCAATGCTGCATAAAGTAAACCATCATTATACTTTAAGTCTTGATTGAAAGCAACAGTCAGATTAGGTAGTAAAATTGTATCAGAATTAGACAATTCAAATTTATCGCTTACTATAAACCCGCCTAACCCTGGTATCACCAAACAGTTATGCGAAGCAAGCAAAAATTCAATGTATCTACTCATCCAATCTTTCATAACGCAAAGATAGAATTAAAAATCGAAAAATAAAAGGTTCAATTTTAGAAAGGAAATAATAATGGAAGTACAAATACCATAATAATTCCCATCACAATTTGAAGGGGCAATCCAACTTTCATATAATCCATAAATTCATAACGACCTGCTGACATGACTAATGCATTAGGAGGTGTTGAGAATGGTGATGCGAAACACATGCTGGCACCTACTGCGACGGCAAACAATAACGGATATGGACTAATACCCATTGTTACAGCCGACTGCATGGCAATCGGAGCAAAAAGTATGGCTGTTGCGGTATTACTAATAAAAAGTGTAAGAATTGAAGTTCCAAAATAGATTCCTGCCAATAATGCATAATTACTCATTCCACCAAAATATCCGACCAGGCCATTGGATATCATAATATCGATTCCCGTATTTTCGAAGGCAGTAGCCATTGGCATCATTGCCCCAATAAGAACGATACTTTCCCAATTTATATTACTATATGCTTCTTCCATATTACGCAAGCACCCTGTAAATACCATAGCTACTGCTGCCAATAAAACGGCAACTACCGGTGCCATGATATTCGTTACCATCGCTATTATCATTAATAGCATTATAAAAGCTGCAACCGGAGCATTCTGATCTAGAGTAACCTTAGACGCTTCTTTAAGAGGCTGACCTACAAGCACCATATCAGCCTCTCGATTATCCAGTTCAGCCAAATCACTCCAACGCCCTTGCACCAGTAGAGCATCTCCCGAATGGAGCTTAATATTTCGGACGTCGTTTAATTTGTATTCCTGATTCTGTTGAACACCCAAAACGTTTACATTAAATTCTTCTCGAAATCTAGCCTCTGTTATTGTTCTATTAATTAATCTTGAATTAGGCATTATATACACTTCGGCAATACCGGATTCTTGGAACTCGGTTAACCCATTTTTTTCCGGATTCTGAACAATAGTCAAATCATTCTCTGTCGCAAAACGCTCAATATTTTCTTTATCTCCCTGACAATACAAAGTATCATCTCTCATCAAGATAGAGTTTGGACCTGCAACTTCTTCCAGATATTTCTTTCTTAATCGAGAAGACTTATCTCTACGCACAATCTTAACAATAGAAACATTGTATTTAGTCGCAATTTTTAACTCGGCCAAAGTTTTATTCAATAATGATGAATCAGAGGCTATTTCAATACAATATGACTGCTGCTGTATATTATATTCATTAGCCAACTCAGCCAATGTCTTACCTTTCTTATCTGATTTTTGTTTATCATCATCCTTTTTGACTAGAAGCTTACTTAGAAAAAACAACATTACTATACCTACTGACAAACAGACAAATCCGATCGGAGCAAAAGAGAAAAACTCCAATGGTTTATAACCTTTTTCTGTAATAATTTCTTGAATTACTAAGTTAGGAGGTGTACTGATCAAAGTAAATAGCCCCATACTACTAGCAAATGCCAATGGCATTAGATAACGACGCGGACTTATATTAGCACTATTTGCCATACTCACAATGATGGGCAACATAACTGCAACTGTCCCGGTATTGCTCACAAAAGCACCTACCGATGCTGTGACTACCATGACCAATACGAAAAGAATATTTTCATTATCACCAGCCAAACGAAGCATCTTACTGCTTATCATTTTAGCCAATCCGGTACGAAAAATAGCTCCACCTACAACAAATAATCCAACCATCATTATTACCACCGAGCTAGAAAATCCCGCCAAAGCTTGCGTAGGAGTAATTAAGCCGAACAACACTAATGCCAGCAATGAACATAGAGCTATTAAATCTGAACGAATTTTTCCGTGAATAAATAAAACTGCTGTCAGAAACAGAATGATAAAATTAATATTCACCGGAGTGAGTAAAGTGGATAAGGACATATCTAGTCTATTTGTTAGATTTATATACAAATATAAAGAAAATAATAATTTCAATTCACGAGAGCTTTATAAATCTTTGGCAAGGCTTTTGTTGTATCTTTGTCGCTTAGATTTAAGCTCACAAATGGTCTATGAATAAAAAGCAGACTAAACAACTGATAATAAAATAAATAATATATATGAAAGAAAATAACGAACAACACAATCCTGAATTGGAAGAAGATATTCTACAAGATAATCTGACAAACGAACAGGATGCTAATGGGCACGAACAGCCAGAGAATGACAATGTGACCGACTGGGAAACTAAGTACAATCAACTGCAAGATTCATACTTACGATTGAATGCCGAATTTGACAACTATCGTAAACGTACAATGAAAGAAAAAGCTGATATGTTACGTAACGGAAGTGAACGAGTTTTAACTGACGTCATCTCAGTTGTTGATGATCTGGAAAGAGCATTGGATAACATCTCAAAAACAGATGATATTGCAGCTGTAAAAGAGGGTGTGGATTTGATTTATAGCAAATTTAAAAACTTCTTGACTAAACACGGAATTAAAGAAATCGAAACTATCGGACAACCATTCGATACAGATAAGCACGAAGCAATAACTACAATTCCAGCTGCAGACGAGAAAGACAAAGATAAAATCGTCGATTGTATACAAAAAGGATATACCCTTGACGATAAAGTTATACGCTACCCGAAAGTAATTGTTGCTAAATAAGCAAGATTACAAATTACATATAAAATTCGAACCATCTGATGGCAACTAAGAGAGATTATTATGAAGTGCTGGAAGTTACAAAAACAGCTACTTCAGAGGAAATAAAAAAGGCATACCGCAAAAAAGCGATACAATACCACCCTGACAAGAATCCGGGAGATAAAGAAGCTGAAGAAAGATTCAAGGAGGCTGCTGAAGCTTACGAAATTTTGAGCGACGAGCAAAAACGTGCTAAATACGACAGATACGGACATCAAGCTCCGGGAGGATTTGGCGCATCAGGAGGTTTCTCTATGGACGATATCTTCTCTCAATTTGGGGATATTTTTGGAGGGCATTTTGGAGGATTCGGAGGATTTGGAGGTCAACGTGGGCCAAGAGTTAACAGAGGATCCGATTTGCGTGTAAAAGTCAAGCTTACACTTCAAGACGTAGCCAAAGGTGTCGAGAAGAAGATCAAAGTGAAAAAATTCGTAGCTTGTTCTCATTGTCATGGAACTGGAGCTGACAACGGCACTGCATACGAAACTTGCTCTACTTGTAAAGGTTCTGGAACAACAATACGTGTTGTGAACACCATGCTTGGACAAATGCAAACTCAATCGACTTGCCAGACATGCGGTGGCGAAGGAAAAGTTATAACCAAGAAATGTTCTCATTGTTCTGGTGAGGGTATTGTTCGCGAAGAAGAAGTTATAACACTAAATATTCCGGCAGGAGTTGCTGAAGGCATGCAACTATCTATGAGTGGAAAAGGAAATGCAGCACGCCACGGGGGGGTAAATGGTGATTTATTGATCCTCGTCGAAGAAGAACAAGATCCTGAATTATTCAGAGATGACAATGATGTTATTTACAATCTATTATTAAACTTTTCCACAGCGTGTCTAGGAGGCGAAGTTGTCATCCCTACAATTGATGGCAAGGCTAAAATCAATATTGAAGCAGGAACTCAACCAGGAACAGTACTTCGTCTTAAAAACAAAGGTTTACCTAGCATAAATAGATATGGAACAGGAGATTTACTTATCAATATAAGTATATATGTTCCTGAAACATTAAATGACGATGAAAAGAAAACCATAAAAGAACTGGATAAAGCAGATAATTTCAAGCCAAGTAAAGGCATTAAAGAGAAAATTTTTAGCCACTTCCGAAAAATGTTCGATTAATCAAATAAAAAAGCAGAACTAAATATTGTTCTGCTTTTTTTATTTTCTGTACCGACAGTACTCTATCTATAATTTTCTAATCCTGCTGCACCTAAAACTAAAGCAGCAATAGCTCCCCAAAAGATAATTAGCAAGATTACACCAATCAGCATAAATATTAAATTTGCTTTTGCCCAATTTGATTTACTTTTCGCTGTTCGGTTACCAAATGCCCAAACACATAGCATTATAATGTTGATAACAGGAATTGCTGTTATTATTAATGTTATGATCCAATCGACAAGACTTACAACCGATCGATCTTCCAAATTACGAATGTCATTTTCTTGATTTTCCATATCATCCAGCTTAGAAAGTTAGTAATTCATTATTCTACAATAAAGAAACGTGAATTTTTGTGAAAATAAAAATATATTGACACAGAATTGTTATTTTTAAGCTTAATAGAAATAGCAATTCAAATATTATTATTTTTCCGAGTAAAATGAAAATAAAAGATATACTCCAAGCGATAGAGCAATTAGCTCCTATCCCACTGCAAGAAGACTTCGACAATAGTGGTGTACAAATCGGCAACATAAACCAGGAAGCTAAAGCTGCACTCCTCTGCATAGATGTTACTGAACCAGTAATAGATGAAGCAATTGCATTAGGCTGCAATCTTATCATTGCTCATCACCCATTAGCATTCCGAAGCTTTAAATCTTTAACCGGCAAAAACTATGTAGAAAGATGCATGATGAAAGCATGTAAAAACGATATAGTTATATATGCTGCTCATACTAATTTAGATAACGCTTTTAATGGTATTAATTTTTATTTAGCAAAACTACTGAATCTACAACAAGTAAGAATTCTAGATCCACAAAAAGGGAAACTATTAAAATTAGTGACTTTCGCACCTCATTCTCATAGTGAAATAGTAAGAAATGCCCTTTTTAATGCGGGTGCTGGTAATATTGGGAACTATGATTCATGCAGCTACAACTTATCTGGACAAGGAACATTCCGAGCAAACGATAATGCAAAACCATTCTGTGGAGAAGTTGGTAAATTACATTACGAAGATGAAGTAAGAATAGAAACTATTCTACCTCGCCATCGCCAAAACGAAGTTTTACGCGCACTGTTAGCCGTTCATCCATATGAAGAACCTGCATATGATTTCTATAGCCTTGATAACACATGGCAACAAGCAGGTAGCGGTATAGTTGGAACCTTACCCGAAGAAATGGAAGAAGAGGATTTCTTATATATGCTAAAAGACACATTTAAACTTACTACATTAACCCACTCGGCATATAGACGTACTCCAATACGAGATGTAGCAATATGTAGTGGTAGCGGCGCATTTCTAGCTCCCAAAGCGATTACATACGGAGCGGATGCATTTATTACAGGCGAGGCCAAATATAATGACTACTACGATGTAGAAGACAAGATACTTCTTGCAGCTATTGGGCATTATGAATCCGAAATCTTCACAAAAAATGTATTTCATGAAGTGATTTCGAAAAAATTCCCTAACTTTGCAGCACATTTGGCAAATTCGGATATCAATCCGATAAACTACTTGTAATCAGTCTGTGACTTACTCCAGTCTTTTTACAACGATGTAGTAAGACGACAGTTAAGGCTGGCGAATTACTGCATTTTTTTATTTATAGACAAAACAATTACTAAACGATAAAAAAAATGGCAAAGAAACAAGAACAAGATGTAACTGTTGAAGATAAACTAAAAACACTTTATTCGCTTCAACAAAAAATGTCTGAAATAGACAAAATTAAAATCTTACGCGGAGAACTCCCCCTAGAAGTAGCCGATCTTGAAGATGAAATTATCGGTCTAGAAACTCGTGTGCAAAAATACGTTACTGAACAAAAAGAAGCTGAGACTGAAATTTCTCAACAAAAAAATAAAATTCAAGAAAGCGGAGCTAAAGTAGCTAAATACAAAGAACAACTAGATAATGTGCGTAACAATCGCGAATTCGACCACCTTAGTAAAGAAATCGAATTTGAATCTCTTGAAATTGAATTAGCTGAGAAACGCATACGTGAATTTACATATGCATCGAAAAATCTAGTTGAGGAGATTGCTAAAAACAAAGAATTCTTAGAAGAAAGAAAAGCTGATCTTGCATCTAAAAAAGAAGAACTAGACAGTATAGTAGGAGAAACTAAGCAACAAGAAGAAGAACTTCGCGAAGAAGTAAAAACTATCGAAGCCGAAGTAGAGCCTCGCCTACTACAAGCATTCAAAAGAATCCGTAAAAGTGCACGCAATGGTCTAGCTGTTGTTTGCGTAGAACGTGCTGCTTGTGGAGGTTGTTTCAATAAAATTCCACCTCAAAAACAAATGGACATCAAAATCGGTAAAAAAATTATCGTTTGCGAATATTGCGGACGTATCATGATCGACGCAGAATTGGTTGGAGCAGACCAATAATACTACTGATCAAATAAATATATACGCATTAAACATTTAGGATGTCTGGTTCCTCCAGACATCTTTTTTTATTTATCTACATACCAACCAATTACACTTCAGATTTCCAAAACGGAAAACTTTTTGCTAAATACAAAAATACAAAGCGCTGTAAATTAGATAATTAAAAATAAAAACGGAAAACTTTTCGATTTATTGACAAATAAACAGTAATATATTTTGTTCATTAGGATATACTTTATTTCTTTGTAATACGATAAAAGTTTAAAAGGACAATATAATATTTTCATCAAAATGTCTCAGCAAAGTTACACATTCAATGATGCTTATAACGCCACGCTCGAATACTTCGAGGGCGATGAGCTTGCAGCAAAAGTTTGGGTAAATAAGTATGCCTTAAAAGATGCATTAGGCAATATTTATGAAAGAACCCCAGTTGACATGCACTGGAGATTGGCAAACGAGATTGCCAGAGTTGAAGCCAAATACCAAAACGGTCTTTCGGCTCAAGAATTATTCGATCTTTTCGATCGTTTCAAATTCATCGTTCCACAAGGAAGCCCTATGACAGGTATTGGCAATAACTTCCAAGTAGCTTCACTATCGAACTGCTTTGTTATAGGTATTGATGGCAGCGCTGACTCATATGGAGCAATCATCCGCATCGATGAAGAACAAGTACAATTAATGAAACGTCGCGGTGGCGTTGGTCACGACCTATCGCACATCCGTCCGAAAGGTTCTCCGGTAAAAAATTCAGCATTGACATCAACCGGACTTGTACCATTCATGGAACGCTACTCCAATTCAACACGAGAAGTAGCTCAGGATGGGCGCCGTGGAGCGCTAATGCTAAGCGTATCTATCAAACATCCAGATGCTGAATCATTTATTGATGCAAAAATGGAGCAAGGTAAAGTGACCGGAGCAAATGTTTCGGTACGAATTGACGATAGCTTCATGCAATCGATCGTAAATGGAACACCATACACACAACAATATCCAATAGACTCCAACAATCCAACAACAACAAAGGATATAGACGCTGAGAATCTTTGGAAAAAAATCGTTCACAACGCATGGAAATCAGCTGAACCTGGTGTGTTATTTTGGGATACTATCATTCGCGAATCTGTACCTGATTGCTACGCAGACCTTGGATTTAAAACGATTTCAACAAACCCATGTGGTGAAATCCCTTTATGTCCTTACGATAGCTGTCGCTTATTGGCGATCAATCTATATTCATATGTAGAAAATCCATTTACAGATCAGGCTTCTTTCAATTTCGAGCTTTTCAAGAAACATGTAGGTCTGGCTCAACGCATTATGGACGACATTATCGATCTTGAGATGGAGAAAATCAATATGATCATATCTAAAATCGATCAAGATCCTGAATCGGAAGAAGTTAAATCCTCCGAGAGACATCTTTGGGAAAAAATTCGCAAAAAAACGCTTCAAGGACGTCGTACCGGTGTTGGTATAACTGCCGAAGGCGATATGATAGCTGCAATGGGCCTACGTTATGGAACAGATGAAGCTACTGCTTTTGCAGAAGAAGTACAACGCACACTTGCTCTAGCTGCATACTGGTCGTCTGTAAATCTAGCAAAAGAACGTGGTGCATTCGAAATTTTCGACATAGAGCGCGAGAAAAACAACCCATTCATCAACCGATTGACAGAAGCTGATCCTGAGCTATACAAAGCTATGGAGAAATACGGACGCCGTAATATTGCGTGTTTGACTATAGCTCCAACTGGGACAACTAGCCTCATGACACAATCTACATCAGGCATTGAGCCAGTATTCTTACCTGTTTACAAACGTCGTCGTAAAGTGAATCCGAACGACAAAGATGTGCGTGTAGATTTTGTAGATGTTAATGGCGATTCGTGGGAAGAGTACATTGTATTCCATCACAAATTTGTCACATGGATGGAAGCAAACGGACACCCTACAGCAAAAAGATATACAAGTGAAGAAATTGATGCTTTAGTAGCAGCTTCACCATATTATAAAGCAACATCAAATGATGTGGACTGGTTGCAAAAAGTAAAAATGCAAGGTCGCATGCAAAAATGGGTAGACCACTCTATTAGCGTAACGATCAATTTACCTAACGACGTATCGGAAGATTTAGTAAACCAACTATATATCGAAGCTTGGAAAAGCGGATGTAAAGGATGTACTGTCTATCGTGACGGATCGCGAGATGGGGTACTTGTTGCAGCCAGCGATAACAGCAAAGAAAAAGCCCCGAAAGAAGACTGCTATGAACTACCTGAAATTCTTAGAGAACGTCCTCGTGAACTGGAGGCTGATGTTATCAAATTCCAAAACAACAAAGAAAAATGGATTGCATTTATCGGCCTTCACAATGGTCGTCCATACGAAATATTTACAGGTATAGCGGACGACGACGAAGGGTTGATGCTACCTAAGAATGTGAATCATGGAGTTATCATCAAGACTACAAACGACGAAGGAGAGCGTTCATATGACTTCCAATTCAAAAACAAACGCGGATATAAGACAACAGTCGAAGGACTAAATGATAAGTTCAATCCTGAATTTTGGAACTACGCGAAATTAATTTCCGGTGTACTTCGCTACGGAATGCCAATTGATCAGGTTGTAAAACTGGTACAAGGTCTGGAACTGAACAGCGAAACAATTAATACTTGGAAAAATGGTGTAGAACGTGCATTGAAAAAATATCTTCCTAATGAAACCGAAGCAAAAGGACAAAAGTGTCCAGT
Source organism: Dysgonomonas massiliensis (assembly GCF_900240225.1). Classification (GTDB taxonomy): domain Bacteria; phylum Bacteroidota; class Bacteroidia; order Bacteroidales; family Dysgonomonadaceae; genus Dysgonomonas; species Dysgonomonas massiliensis. Next base: position 163,559 of record NZ_OEPV01000008.1, read on the forward strand.
TTGTGGATTAGAATCATTAATCTACCAAGAAGGTTGCATGAAATGTACAAACTGCGGAGCATCGAAGTGCGGATAACGCAAATCGCTATATATATTACAAATTTCGGTAAACAAGGGACAGTCTTCGGATTGTTCCTTGTTTATTTTTAGCAACAATTTCAAAAAGTAACAAATGAAACAAAAGTTCATATAATTTTCGATTTCTACTAATAATAACAAAATCTCATCAAAGAACACTTTTAACTATAGATAAATATTCTAAACATATCTATATATACATATTAAAATAGAATATAAACATGCATACAAATATTTTTAAAGAAAAATATTCCACGAAAAGACTTTGGATATTATTTAACTTCGCGCTTCAAAAGGACAGAATGCAATTCTGCATGCCATTCACTATTTAATATACATTTCCATAAATGGAAGCAAATACTAAAAAATCACCCAACGGTTGGGCACTGCTACCCTTCTTGGCTTTTTTCATACTTTACATTTCTACATTCATTTGCACAGGCGACTTATATAATATGCCAATATCAGTCGCCTTTATGATTACAGGAATTATTGCCATAATTAGCGTGAAAAAATTAAAGCTAAACGATCGCATATCTCTATTCTGTCGTGGAGCTGGCAATGAAACCATCATATTGATGGTTATAATCTTTGTACTTGCCGGAGCATTCGCAGGAACAGCGAAAGCAATGGGAGCTGTTGATGCCACTGTCGATATGCTCTTATATTTACTTCCCAGCAAAGCTATTATGGCTAGCATATTCGTTGCCGCATGCTTTATATCAATGGCCATGGGCACTTCAACGGGAACTATTGCTGCGCTAGCACCCATTGCTGTAGGTATAGCTTCGCAAACAAATATCGACTTGGCTCCGATGGTTGCGATTGTTATCGGAGGAGCAATGTTTGGAGATAATCTTTCTTTTATTTCAGATATAACCATTGTGGCTACACGTACACAAGGCTGTAGCTTAATGGATAAATTCAAAGTCAATTCTCAGATAGTTATTCCTCTGGCAATACTGGTTATGTGCTATTACGTTTATGCCGGATCATCAGTCAGCCTAGACAATGTCAATATCGGTTTCGATGATGTAGAATGGCTGAAAGTAACACCTTATTTGGTTGTATTAATCTCAGCACTTTTAGGTACCAATGTAATGATAGTCCTTCTTCTCGGAATTATTCTTTCGGGTGCAGTCGGACTTTATACTGGAGCATTTGGTGTATGGGATTGGGGAGTTGCTTCTGGAAACGGAATTGTAGGAGATATGGGAGAACTCATCATTGTTTCTCTTATGGCAGGGGGCATATTTGAGATTATCAGATACAACGGAGGAATCGACTGGATTATTCAAAAACTGACTAGCCGTATCAAAACAAAACGTGGAGCAGAACTCTCGATAGGAGGATTAGTCATGTTTACGGATGTATTCACAGCAAATAACACAATTGCCATTATAATAAGTGGCCCTATAGCAAAAGACATAAGCAATAAATTTGGATTGGATAGCCGAAAAATAGCCAGTCTATTAGATACATTTTCTTGCTTCACACAAGGAATTATCCCATATGGTGCACAGTTGCTTATTGCCGCCAAATTGGCAAATATAAGCACTATAGAAATTGTACCTTATTTATATTATCCGATACTTATCGGTATAGGTGCATTTTTGAGTATCATGTTCAGATATCCTAAAAAATATTCGTAAAAATCACTAAATATCATCGACTCATACACAAAGCAAATATTAACTTAAATCCGATCTAGCGAACTTTAAAACTCCAAAAAAACATCTATCTTTGAATACAAATTTGATTTATGTTAAAGTCGCTATATATAAAGAATTACGCGCTGATAGACAGCCTTGAAATTGATTTCGACAACGGATTCTCTGTAATTACAGGAGAAACCGGAGCTGGTAAGTCAATCATATTGGGAGCTTTAGGACTCATACTCGGTCAACGAGCTGATGCCAAGGCCATAAAAAAAGACGAAAATAAATGCATTATAGAAGGAGAATTCGATATCGCAGAATATAACCTGAATGAATTCTTCACAGAACGTGATATTGAGTTTGACAAAAACTGCATTCTCCGTCGCGAAATACTCGCTACAGGAAAATCTCGTGCATTCATCAATGACACTCCTACTACATTGACTGATTTAAAAGAATTGGGAAGCAGGCTGATAGACATCCACTCGCAACATCAGAATCTACTTCTTGGCGACAGCCGGTTCCAGATGCAAATCGTAGATACACTAGCTGGCAACAAAACGCTATTGAAAGATTATCAAGAATCGTTCAAAGATTATAAATCTGCCCTAAAAGCATTGGAGGAGCTTAAAGAAATAGTTAGACTAAACAAAGAAGAAGAAGACTATCTTCGTTTTCAATACAACTCGCTGACCGAAGCAGGTCTCAAAGAGGATGAACAAGAGGAGCTAGAATCAGAACTAGAAGAATTGAATCATGCCGAAGATATTAAATCAGGATTGTATAAAATACACACATTACTTTCGGATGATGACCAAGGAATTATCCCTCGTCTGAAAGAAAGCTTAAGCACATCTCAGTCGCTCAGCTCTTTCTTCCAGAGATCTGATGAATTTACCGAGCGAATTCAGACTGCATACATCGATCTCAAAGATCTTGGATCTGAAGTCGAGCGCATGGCCGAAGATGTAGAATTTAATCCCGAAAGATTAAACTTTATCGAAGCTCGACTAGATACAATATACACTCTTCAGAAAAAGTATAATACCAGTAATATCTCAGGATTATTAGCACTACAGAGTGAGCTTGCAAAAAAACTAGAAAATATCGAGTCTTCTGATGAAGACATACTACTACTTGAAAAAGAAGTCAGTCTAAAAGCAGAAACTATGCTTAAATTGGCTCAAAAGCTAAGTAAAAATCGTCAGTCGATTACCAATAAGTTTGAGAAAGAATTAATACAAAGTGCAGCTTACTTAGGCATGCCTAACATACAATTTAAATGTTCTTTCGAAAAAGAGAGTCAACCAAACAACTTCGGTATAGACAAACTTACATTTATGTTTTCGGCGAATAAAAATGCTTCGCTACAACCAATTGCTGAAATAGCCTCTGGTGGTGAAATTTCGCGCATCATGCTTTGCCTCAAATCAATGTTGGCGGGAGCAATGGCATTACCAACTATCATATTCGATGAAATTGACACTGGTGTATCCGGTGAAATTGCTGATAAGATGGGTATTATAATGCAATCTATGGGCAAGAACATGCAAGTACTTGCAATCACACACCTCCCTCAGATTGCAGCCAAAGGCAGCGCTCACTATTGGGTTTATAAACTAGACAATGAAACTTCAACAACAACAAATCTGCGCAGATTGACTGATCAGGAACGTCTTGAAGAAATAGCCAGAATGCTGAGTGGTTCAGTCCTAACCGATGCAGCTATCGAGAACGCTAAAGTAATGTTAAATCATCATTGATGCTATTATGCAAATACCATTCTTCGATCTTAAACGAGAGAACGATCGCTACGCCGAAGAGATAAAGCAAGTGATCAGCCGTGTTGTAGATTCAGGATGGTTTATTTCGGGTACGGAAAAGGAATCTTTCGAAAATAATTTTGCTGAATTTTGCGGTACAAAACATTCTATCGGAGTTGCGTCAGGCCTTGATGCAATAAGGCTTATTTTAGAAGGATATAAAGCCTTGAATATTCTGCAAGATAGAGACGAAATCATTCTCCCAAGCAACACCTTCATAGCAACGGCACTAGCAGTTTCACAAACGGGTTTATCCCCTATTCTAGCCGACTGCGACATCAATACATTTAACATATCTACGGAAGATATTGAATGTAGGATAACCCCCAAAAGCAAAGCCATAATAGCTGTCCATTTATACGGACAAATAGCTCCAATAGATGAATTGAAAAAAATATGCAAGAAATACAGTTTACTTTTAATCGAGGATGCAGCACAAGCTCACGGAGCCTCACTTGACAACAAATTAGCAGGAAATCTTGGAGATGCTGCAGCATTTAGCTTCTATCCTACCAAAAATATGGGAGCTATGGGGGACGCTGGAGCTATTACAACCAATAATTCAGAACTGGCTGAAAAGATATATACGTTATCCAACTACGGTTCGAAAGTTAAATACATGCACGAGTTGAAAGGCATAAATTCACGTTTAGATGAGATACAAGCAGCTATCCTTTTAGTTAAGCTACAACACATTAAAGAAGACAATTTTAAACGTCAGCAAATTGCAAGATTCTACAACGATAATATAAAAAACAGACAATTAATTCTCCCCAAAGAATATACATCCAATGAGCATGTATTTCATCAGTATGTAATCAGATGCAAAAGAAGAGATGCACTAAAAATATTTTTAGAAAATAATGGCATACAAACACAAATACATTATCCAAAAGCGATTCACAAACAATCAGCATACAGTGAATTTAACTCTTTAAATTTACCTAATTGCGAGACGCTGCAAAGTGAAATACTTAGTTTACCAATGTATCCCACTATCGGCGAAGAAGAACTGCATTTTATTGTCGAGACAATCAATAAGTTTGAATAATTTCCAGATCAAAATATAAATCTCTTAAAGAGCTTAAAATTCGCCTATTTTTATACTTAAAAGCGTACTGATATCTTATTTTTATCTTATCTTTGTAACTCAATAAAAAAGAAAGAAAAACCGAATACTGAAATAGTGATATTTTCGTTATTCTCTATTATTTTATATTAACATTCATCCCTTAAATGGAATTAACAACTTTAACTGCAATTTCGCCTATAGATGGCCGCTATCGCAATAAGACTGAAAATCTGGCAGAGTATTTCTCTGAATACGCATTAATCAAATACCGTGTACGTGTAGAAGTAGAATACTTCATTGCATTATGTGAATTACCTCTACCACAATTGAGTACAATTGACAAATCTGTATTTGCACAACTACAAGACATAGTAAACAATTTCTGCGAGGAAGATGCTATACGTATAAAAAATATAGAGAAAACAACCAATCATGACGTAAAGGCCGTTGAATATTTCATCAAGGAAGAGTTCGACAAACTAGGTCTTCAAGCTCACAAAGAATTCATTCATTTCGGATTAACATCACAAGATATCAACAATACCTCGATCCCGCTATCGATTAAGGAAGCTCTAGAAAGAGTATATTATCCATTGATAGAAGAAATGATCGTGGTATTGAATAAATATGCTGAGGATTGGAAAGAAGTTCCGATGCTAGCAAAAACTCACGGACAACCAGCCTCTCCTACTCGTTTGGGCAAAGAGATTAAAGTTTTTGCAAATCGTTTGGAAGGACAACTTAACATTCTGAAATCAATACCTCAATCGGCTAAATTTGGCGGAGCAACAGGAAACTACAATGCTCATCGTGTTGCATACCCTCAATACGACTGGAAAGAATTCGGGAATAAATTTGTTTCCGAAAAATTAGGTCTATCCAGAGAAGAGTGGACTACACAGATTTCAAATTACGACAATCTTGCAGCTCTTTTTGATGGTTTGAAACGTATCAATACTATTATGATTGATATGAACCGCGATTTTTGGCAATATATTTCGATGGAGTATTTCAAACAAAAAATTAAAGAGGGAGAAATAGGTTCGTCAGCTATGCCACATAAGGTTAATCCTATAGATTTCGAAAATGCAGAAGGAAACTTAGGAATAGCAAATGCTATACTTGAACATTTGGCTTCGAAACTACCTGTTTCACGTCTACAAAGAGATTTGACAGACTCTACTGTATTGCGTAATGTAGGTGTACCGATAGGTCATATTGTCATCGCAATACAAAGTTCTTTAAAAGGTCTAGGTAAACTTTTATTGAACAAAGATGTTCTATATAATGATCTGGAGCATAATTGGGCTGTGGTAGCTGAAGGAATACAAACAATTTTAAGAAGAGAAGGCTATCCAAAACCATATGAAGCTCTAAAAGCTTTAACAAGAACTAACGAAGCAATTACAGAAAAATCAATTGAAAATTTTATAAATAATTTAGACATATCAGACCAAATTAAGGATGAGTTAAAGAAAATAACGCCTCATACATATACAGGTGTTTAATTCGGAACAGACCGTGAGGTCATATTTAAATTAACAGTAGAAATCAAAAAGTAAAAAAAACGTTTAAACAGCAAAAAAATTATGACAGACAGTAATTACGAAGGTGGAGGCCGAGATGGTTTCTTTTCGTCTGACGACAACTCGAACAATGAGAACACGCAAGGTCCAGTAAAGAAAAAACGCCCACGCGTAGGTGAATTACGCAAACCTTTTGTTGACAATAACAACGACAGAAACCCTTATCAATCGCAGGATAGATACAACAATCAACAACAAAGGGGTTACAATAATCGTCCTAGCAACTATAACAATCGCGGTTACAACAACGAAGGTGGAAATCGTGACTATAGTAGTAATCGTGGATACAATAATGAGGGTGCTAATCGCGACTATAACAACAATCGTGGATATGGCAACGAAGGAGGGAACCGTGACTACAGTAGCAATCGTGGATATAATAACGAGGGTGCTAATCGCGGATACAGCTATGAAGGCAGAAGCCGTGATTATAATAGCAACAATCGCGGATATAATAATAACCAAGGTTATAACAACAATCGCGGATACAATAATAACAGAGACAATAATCGCGGTTATAACAATAATCAAGGATATAATAACAACAGAGGTTATAACAACAATAATCGTGGTTATAGCAATAATGATGGCGATAGCTACAACAGAGGTTATAATGATAATAACGACGGCGGCTATAATAATCGCAACAATTACAATGACAGAGGTAATTCACGCGGAGGATATGGAAATAACAACAGAGGAGGTAACTACGGAAGTGGTGGTTATGACAGACGTCCGCAACCAAAACCGCGTTCGAATGAGCCTAAGCGTGTAATTAAACCGGTTAAGTATAAAGAAAACCTAGATCCGGATACACCAATCCGTTTGAATAAATATCTTGCTAACGCAGGTGTATGTTCTCGTCGCGAAGCGGATACTTTCATCGCATCAGGAGCTGTTAAAGTGAATGGTGAAGTAGTTAACGAATTGGGAGTAAAAGTAAAAAGAGGTGATTTGGTTACTTTCCAAGATCAGCCAATACGCCTAGAGAGCAAAGTATACGTATTACTTAACAAACCAAAAAACTGTGTAACAACATCGGATGATCCGGAAAACCGTCTTACAGTTATGGATCTTGTTAAAAATGCATGTCCTGAACGTATCTATCCAGTAGGACGTCTTGACAGAAATACAACAGGAGTATTACTTCTTACAAACGATGGCGATTTGGCATCTAAGCTAACTCATCCAAAGTTTAAAAAGAAAAAAATATATCAAGTAACTCTTGACAGAGATGTAGCAATCGAAGATATGCAAGCTATTGCAGATGGTATAGATCTTGACGATGGAGAAATCCACGCAGATTCAATCGCTTACCAATCGGAGGATGCATTGAACGTAGTAGGCATAGAGATCCACTCGGGACGCAATCGTATTGTTCGCCGCATATTCGAAAAATTAGGCTATCAGGTAATCAAGCTTGACCGCGTATATTTCGCTGGACTTACGAAGAAGAATATACCTCGCGGAAAGTGGAGATATCTTTCAGAAAACGAAGTAAATATGCTTCGCATGGGTGCATTCGAATAATCGAATCACCCACAATATAATTTAATATATTAAAATCGATTAATAACCAAAAATAAAATATTTAAAAGCATGGGTGCTATTAGTAGAACTAAGATTGTAGAGCTGCTCCAAAATAAAGATTTTGGATCGACAGTAGATGTTAAAGGCTGGGTACGTACTAGCCGTGGTAACAAATATGTGAGCTTTATTCACCTTAATGATGGTTCTACAATAAATAATATTCAGGTTGTTGCCGATGTAGAAAAATTTGGAGAAGACTATTTAAAACAAATTTCAACAGGTGCAGCAATTCACGTTACAGGAAAACTAGTTGAATCGCAAGGTAAAGGTCAAAACTGCGAAATTCAAGCAGATGCTATTGAAATATATGGTTTAGCAGATCCTACAACCTACCCTCTTCAGAAAAAAGGTCACTCGCCTGAATTTTTGAGAGAAATTGCATACCTACGTCCTCGAACAAATACTTTCGGAGCTATATTTCGCATCCGCCATCATATGTCGTATGCAATCCACAAGTATTTCAACGATCGTGGATTCTTCTATTTCCACACACCTATTTTGACTGCTTCTGACGCAGAGGGTGCCGGTCAAATGTTTCAAGTGACAACACTTGATCTAAAAAATCCACCGAAAAAGGAAGATGGAAAAATAGATTATTCGGAAGATTTTTTTGGGAAATCAACAAATCTAACTGTTTCGGGACAATTGGAAGGTGAACTTGGAGCGATGGCATTAGGTGCAATTTACACTTTCGGACCTACATTCAGAGCTGAAAATTCAAACACCCCAAGACACTTGGCCGAATTCTGGATGATTGAACCAGAAGTTGCATTCAATGACAACGAGGACAACATGAATCTTGCTGAAGATTTCTTGAAATATCTGATTAACTATGCTCTTGATAACTGTATGGATGACATTCAGTTCTTGAACGATCATGCAGATATGTTCTATGGAAACAAGAAAGCAAATGATGAAATGGGACTAATTGACCGTCTGAAATTCGTTGTTAATAATGACTTCGTACGTATTACATATACCGAAGGTGTGAAGATTCTTGAAGAAAGTGGTGCTAAATTCGAATTCCCTGTATACTGGGGAGCTGACTTAGCTTCGGAACACGAACGCTACTTAGTTGAGAAACACTTCAAACGTCCGGTAATTATGACAAACTATCCGAAAGAAATCAAATCTTTCTATATGAAGCATAATGAGGATGGAAAAACTGTACGTGGTATGGATGTTCTATTCCCTAAAATTGGAGAGATCATAGGTGGTTCGGAACGTGAAACCGATTACGATGTATTAATGAATCGCGTAAACGAACTTAAAATGGATGTAAGTTCAATATGGTGGTATCTTGAAACTCGTAAATTTGGAACAGCGCCACACTCAGGATTTGGATTAGGATTCGAGCGTTTAATTCTATTTGTTACAGGAATGGCAAATATTCGCGATGTGATTCCTTTCCCTCGAACTCCAAACAATGTTGAGTTTTAAGAAGTACAACTAAATTCATAATAATATTAAAGCAGGAGAATTACTAAATTATCCTGCTTTTTTATTTATCTTCGATCATTCATTTAATTTTTCAGAATCACTTTACAACTTTGCATATTATGCAATCGAATATTAATATTAAGAATCTCTACGAATCATATAATCAGCATAAACAGGTCAGATATTTATGTTGGATACTAGCAATAGCAATTGTATTTGGATTCATACTTCTTTTAAATGTATTGACTCCTATGATTGCCGATGATCATTGGTATTCATTCACTTTAGGAAAAGATACTAATACAAGAGTATCATCATTTTCGGATATTATAGGAAGCCAGATTGCTCATTATTATTGGTGGGGAGGCCGTTCTATTGTTCATTGCATAGTGCAAGTATTATTAATGCTACCTCCTTTTGTTGCCGATGTGTTAAACAGTAGCGTATTTATAGCATACATTGCTCTGATATACTACTTAATCAAAGGACGAGGGAAACATAGTCTTGGCATGTTTCTTCTTATATTCTTTTCCGTATGGTTTCTACAGCCTTCTATAGGCGATACAATATTGTGGATGACTGGCAGTGGCAATTATCTATGGGGAACTGTACTCATCCTACTCTTTATTCTACCATATAGATTTTACCAGGGCAAACTACAAAATACGACACATGCATATATGTATGCTTTATTATTCTTCATATATGGAATTATTGCAGGATGGACAAATGAGAATACCGGTGGGGCAATGATTGTTTTATCAATACTATTCATATGCTTGTTCAAAGTCCATAAATGGAGTATTCCTAAATGGTCTGTAACTGGAGTTACTGGAGCAATTATTGGATATTTATTCATGCTTCTTGCACCTGGGAATATGGTCCGAGCAGGTGAATCGATGCCATTTGATATCCAAGTTTTCGTTTTCCGCTTTATTATGCACAGTTCTGATTTGGTATATTTCTGCGGAATAGTAATAATAATTTATATTCTACTCTTTTCACTATCAGATTATAAGAGTATGAATCCGTTAAAAATGCCTTTACCACAGCAAATATCACTTATATTTATTATTGCCATGTTTGCTTCAGTTTATGCAATGGTATTATCTCCGGCCTTTCCACCTAGAGCTTGGTTCGGATCAATTACATTTCTAATAATTGGGGTCGGTACAATATTTTATTCATTACAAGATATACTACCAAACTTTAGTTGCATTCGTAATATATGCGCTATTTTAGCAGGTATAGCATTTCTATTCTCGACCTACGATGCCTTAAAGGATATGAATATTTGTCACACGACAATGAAAGATAGAGAAGTATTTATACGAGAAGCAAAATTAAATAATGAATCAGAAATTAAGGTTAAGAGATTTAGATCATATACAAAATTCACACATAGTGAAGACAGAACTGCAACACGAGCTCTTTCTACATATTATGATATAAAAATTGAATTTGAAAATTAAATTGCTGTAATAATTCCGACTAAACCTACTGTCATCAAAATTGTTCCAACAATACGATTGAAGAGTTTCAATCCTCGTGGGTTGAAATGTGTCCTTAGCTTATTTACAATATAGGTAATGATAAACCACCATATCATAGCACCAATTCCTATAACACAAACAGCTAAAATTTGAAAGAAAAAAACACGCGAAGGATCTATGATATTAAAGCGAGCGAACAATGCCATATAAAGCAACAGAGTGCCTATATTCGATATCGTCAACAAGAAGGAAGATACAATGACTTTCCATGTCGACATTCTAGCCTCGTTTAGTTTGATCAAATTTTTCGAAGGATTCCTTCTGAAGATAATATAGCCAAATGCAATAAGAATAATACTCCCTATTATCTGAAAAGGCTGCTGCTTAGCTTCAATATATTCTGTTGTCAATCCTATTCCTAATGCCGCAATAATAGCTATAAGAGCTAACAACATATCACCCAAAGCCGCGCCAACTCCGGTGAAGAGTCCATGCCTACGATCTTCGTTGAGCGTACGTTGCACACAAAGCATTCCTACGGGACCCATTGGTGCAGACGACAGGAAGCCAATAAACAAACACTTTATTATTATTTCCAAATAATTCTATTTATGTGTAATGATAACAAAATAGTAAAGCTACTATACTTAACAAAACATATTGATTCTGTAAAGATATTTCAAAAAAGAGAAACAGCCAAGACTTCACCTCAAAGATGCCGACTTGACTGTTTAAATTATATTATTTTCGCTTACTTTTTTACCTTACGCTCATTATATTTTGAAAATACTAAAGGGATCTTAATATCTTCTGTTTTCAAAATAGCCGAAGTTGGCGCCATCGAATGAGTGACCGAGTTTACTACTTTTACATTTTCCCCAGAAGAATTTGTTCCTTCGGCAAATGCAACATCAACTGGTATCAATAGATACTCTAAATCTTTGAATTCAATGCCATCTTCTCTGAATTTGTTCAAATAATAATTAAACATCCCTGCAAACCCATTGGTATATGTAGTACTAGCACCTATCGAAGAACTTATCTTTTCATGAAAATTGTATAAATTGGAAGTACCATCGCGCATAATCACAAAGCTAGTAACATTGTCAGGGCTGTTATTTTTTCTTGTGAAGAAGCTTTCTACAGAATCTTTATTTATGAAAAGTAAATTTGAAGGGCGGTCAAATTTTGAAAATTGCTCTTTAACCGTATTTCCATACACATTCATCTTCGCAATATTAATTATTGTATCTTGCCCTACAATTTTAGCTAGATCGCCTAAAGGAATATTAAATTTTGAATAAACACCTGCAGGTGATTTTAAATATGAAATAGGAGATTCTGTCGTTGTAATCAAATCATCAAGATTCTCATTTTCTATACTGTTAATCTGAATAACTTCGGGGCTTGGTCCTGTTTTAAAAGCTCTGATGTATGTCGAGTCATTAGAACTCTTATCATGAGTTGGGCCATCAAATGAATAATATACAATTAAAGAGGTATTATTTACAGTCATCAGCACATCTGACCCGAAAGTCTGAGTCACATACATACCTGGGAAATAAGGTCTAAGATTATCTGCTTTATCAAATATCTTCTCATCTTTTTGCCATAGCTCATAAAACCTTTCTCCTAATTCCTTTTTCAACGGAACAGTAACAACACGATAGGCGTCCATATAAGGCATTTCAGAAATTGCAAAGGCTCCACGTCCAAGGATAGTATCCATATTGCAGAATTCAGAAGGATCTACATTTGTATATACATCTTTCTTTAGTTCTTTATTCAATTGGTATACAGATAACCCAGCAGGTGAAATAGTATCTCCAATTGCCTTTTCTACTGATATCCATAAAAACACAGAGTCAATAGTTAGGTTTTTAACCTTCACATCGTCTATTTCGTTTACAAATACTGCAGTCTTAGTTGGAAATACCTCACACATATAATCCGATTCAATACGACCAAATATTGGATCTGTATATTTACCTAATACTCCTTTTACTGATTTGGCATGAATCGCATCTAATTTGACAGTTTCGACTGTTATAGATTTAAGCGTATCAACCCCTAAAAATATCTTATCGCTTTCAGGTTGGATACTTTCTCCTATACTACTTACATCATCATCACATGATGTTGCAATTATAAATAAAAAAGCCCCTAAAAAGCTTTTAATAATAGTTCTAATTCCCATTGTTAGTAACCTAGGTTAAATTCAGCCCCAAATATCTAAAAAAAAGCTGTTCTACCGAAATAAAACAGCAATTTTCTTCTTTTATTTTACTTTGTTTAGAAATTATCGTAAAATTTATCTATATCATCAATCGAAGCTTCCAAATCTCCTTTATACGATAAATATGGCTTCTTTGATTTTTCAGCAAACTCTGTGACAATCGGATTTGTATTATCTTCCATCTGAATTACCCCATCAGCGGTTTCAATGGCAAATTTTGTCAATGACTCGTATGTTACCGGATTTCCTAATAAGCCTTCAACACTTTTATCTGTTACCCCTTCTAATTTTAATTTCTGAGCGAAATTATCACTAAATGGTTGTTTGAAATCATCTTTATATAATGAATATACAACTTTTGTATTCTTAAAACACGGATCATCAGCATAAGCTGTCTTAATATAAAGGGGTGTAAGTGCTGTCATCCATCCATGGCAATGGATAATATCCGGAATCCAACGTAATTTCTTCACCGTCTCTAATACCCCTCTGACATAAAAGATACTTCTCTCATCATTATCTGGGTATTCTACGCCATTATCATCTATTGTAGTAGCTTTACGTTTGAAGAAATCATCATTATCAATGAAGTACACCTGCATACGTGCAGCTTGAATAGATGCTACTTTTATTATTAATGGATGGTCAACGTCATCTATAATAAGGTTCATTCCTGACAAACGAATCACTTCGTGTAACTGATTACGTCTTTCATTTACGCTACCAAAGCGAGGCATAAATGTTCTTATCTCGTGTCCTTTTTCTTGTACTGCTTGTGGTAAAAAACGTGCGATAGTAGTCCTATCATCTTCTGGTAAGTAAGGGGTTATACCCTGTGTAATAAATAATACTTTTTTTGAACTCATGTCTTGATTATATCAATAATAAATGATTGTACAAAGATAATAAAAAAAAATCAGCTTTTTTGCAACATTTCGAGGACATTTTATTCATCAACCTTCTGCAAAAGATCAATAAATGAAATAAATATGCTCATAATAGATCTTTTTCAATAAATAAATTGCTACAATATTTCGAGTTCTGATAAATATTTTGTTGCTTTGCAGTGTTTTCCGAGAGGAGATATAATCGATATTTTAATTTGAACTAAATTCCTAAAATGAAGATAGTTACATCAGCCAAAGAGCTTAACGTAATTACGAACAATTACCGTAAAGAAGGCAAAACTATTGGTCTAGTCCCTACAATGGGAGCTTTACATGCCGGTCACTTTTCATTAGTAAAAGAATCTCTAACAGACAATGACATTACAATCGTCAGTATTTTCGTAAACCCGACTCAGTTTAACGATAAAAGCGATTTAGAAAAATATCCTCGTGATTTAGATCGCGATAGCCAAGGTTTACAAGAACTTTCGGACTCGATTATTGTATTTGCTCCTACAGTTGAAGAAATATATCCTGAACCTGATACACGTGTATTTGATTTTGGAATGCTGGACAAAGTAATGGAAGGTAAACATCGTCCGGGACACTTCAATGGAGTGGCTCAAGTTGTTAGTCGTTTGTTCTATATTGTAAATCCTCATAAAGCATATTTTGGACAGAAAGACTTTCAGCAGCTTGCTATCATCCGTGCAATGGTAAAACAACTGGGTATGACAGTACAGATTGTACCAATGCCTATTATTCGTGTAGAAAGTGGTCTTGCATTGAGTAGCAGAAACGAACGATTAAGTAACGAACAAAAAGATCTGGCTGTAAATATATCGAAAGCACTATTTGATAGTGCAAAGATGATAGAGCAAAAAAATGTGTCAGAAACAGCACAATATGTTATTGACAACATTAACAAGTATGAAGGTCTGGATGTTGAATACTTTGAGATTGTTGATGGAAATTCACTTCAGCAAGTAAACAATTGGTCAGATAGTGACTATATAGTAGGATGTATTACCGTCTTCTGTGGTGATATACGTCTTATTGATAATATTATATATAAAAACGAACAATAAGGAAGAAAATGGTTATAGAAGTTGTAAAATCAAAGTTACACCGAGTTACTATTACCGAAGCTAATCTAAATTATATTGGCAGCATTACCATTGATGAAGACCTGATGGATGCTGCGAATCTGATCGAAGGAGAGAAGGTTCAAATCGTAAATAACAATAACGGAGAACGTATCGAAACATATGTTATTAAAGGAGAGCGTGGTTCTGGCAAAATTTGCCTAAATGGAGCTGCTGCACGAAAAGCTCAGCCTGGTGATATCGTTATTATCATGTCATACGCTCAAATGGATTTTGAAGAAGCGAAAACTTTCAAACCATGGGTTGCTTTTCCTGATACAGCAACCAATAAACTGGTAAAGTAACAACTAAAAAAATATTTTTTGAAGATCGGTCAACAAATATATTCCTACAAGGATATATTAAGAGTTAGCGTACCCATAATGTTGGGGTTGTTAGCTCAAAATATAGTTCAATTAACGGCTACATACTTCTTAGGGCAGGTAGGCGGAGTTGAACAAAGTGCTGTAGGCCTTGCTGGAATATATTATATTGCATGCTTTACGATTTGTTTCGGATTCAGTATCGGAGCACAAATCATGATAAGCCGCAGAAATGGTGAACAAAATTACGATAGAATCGGAACAATCGTAACTCAGGGACTATTGTTTCTATTTGCGTTGGCCTTTGTACTTTACTTCATATCGGCATTCATAAGTAAACAAGTTTTACCTGAATATCTCAATTCAAAAGAAGTCTATCACGCATTAGACACCTATTTATCTTGGCGAACATATGGCTTTTTCTTTGCAGCTATTAATGTCATGTTCCGTGCATTTTATGTCGGTATCGCCCGCACTAAAGTATTAACAATAAATGCCATAGTGATGGGTGTCGTCAATTTCATTTTCGATTACACGCTGATATTCGGACATTGGGGATTTCCTGAGCTAGGTGTGGCCGGTGCAGGTATTGCTGCTGTATTATCCGAAATAGCATCAGTACTATTTTTCGTCATATATACAATCATAACCGTAGATCTTAAGAAATACGGTTTCGGAAGAATACGCTTTCAATTCTTCATCATCAAAAACATACTCAAGATATCGGCATTTACAATGGTACAATACCTTATATCAATGTCGACATGGTTCATCTTTTTTATTGCAATTGAAAAGCAATCAACTCAGGCTTTAGAGATTACAAATATCATCCGCAATTTCTACATGATATTCTTTATTCCGATGAATGCATTTGCTACAGCTGCAAATACATTAGTCGGAAATACAATGGGAAAAGGTGTTCTATCTGATGTAATACCCCTAATAAAGAGAATCTCTACACTTAGTTTAGGTATGATTATCATTATTGGATTAATCATAGCCATAGGAGCAGAATTCTGGATCTCGCTCATTGCACCGATTGACGATCCGTCACTCATACACTTGACAGTAGCTCCACTGATGGTCATTATAGGAATACTGCCTATATGTAGCATATCTACAGTTGTATTTAATGCCATTTCCGGAACAGGTAACACAAGATCGGCTTTAATACTTGAACTGATAACCCTTGCTCTCTACATGGTTTACACTTACGTAGTAGTAATTGAGATACAAGCTTCGGTTGCTGTATGCTGGTTAGTAGAGTGCGTTTATTGGGGATTCTTACTATTATTCTCTGTGCTATACTTCAAATATGCAAAGTGGGAAACGAAGATTGTATAACACCCTTCATAATTTGAGGCCTAAAACTTCAAATAAAAATCGCGTAATAGTTCAACAAACTGATCCGAATATACATGACGATCTATTTCCACTATTAAATTATTCTCTTCAGCACCCCTATCCTCTTTTGAAAGTTCTATCAATATACGCTTTGGCTTAGATGTTGGAGTTGGATATACGTCGGTAATACGAGTTACAAACAGTGCATTTTCCATAGCTAAACCCATAAGCCTTTCTTTATATTCAATTGGATATATCAAAGATATTCGGCCATTGTCTGCCAATAATCTTGCTGCATCTCTTATAAGATCTTCGATTATCAAGGTATCAGTATGTCTTGCAATCGTACGTTTATGATCCGGTGATTTTAATGAATCCGCAAAAAAAGGAGGATTAGATACAATCAAATCATATCTTTCTGTACTCTTCCAAGTATGATCAGCCAATGATATACATTCACTAGTGATACGATTAGCAAAACGTGAATTTTCTATATTTATTCGAGTCTGTTCAATGGCATCTGGATCAATATCAATAGCATGGATAAATGCGTTCGAATTTCGTTGGGCAATCATCAACGAAATTAAACCCGATCCTGATCCTATATCCAGAATTTTATTTGTATTCTCTAAATTAGTCCATGCTCCTAATAAAACTCCATCGGTACCAACTTTCATGGCGCAACGATCGTGATAAACTGTGAACTCTTTGAATCGAAAAAACGGGTTTGGCATAAATTTTGCTTTTAACACTACGAATTTAATATAAATCTATGTATTAAATTGTATTTTTACTTTTACAAGCAAGAATTTGCTTCAAATAATGATAAAACAACTATGTTTAAGAAAAGAAACAACGACATATTTAGCTTAGAAGAAAGTGGAGAAGCTGTCATCTCAATTGTATCGAATGATTTTGTCGATGGCGATTGTACAATGGATGACGCTGAACTGGAAACTACGATACCGATTCTAGCGCTTCGTAACACTGTTATATTCCCGGGTGTAAGTCAACCTATTGTTGTAGCACGTGATAAATCGATGCGCCTGATAAAAGATATTGAGAAAACTGGCAAACGATATGTTGGGCTAGTATGCCAGCGTGATGTTGAAACTGAAGATCCTAATGAAAAAGATCTATATGAAATAGGAGTCATTGGAGAAGTCCTCAGAGTAGTCGAGCTACCTGACACGGACAATGTAACTGTCATTTTTCAGGGGAAAAAAGTGTTCAGGCTGACAAGTTTGACACAAACTGATCCATATTTGGCAGGAACATATAAAATGTTGACAACAACGACTGTTCTTCCAAATGATGACGAATATAAAGTTCTGACAGATTCGATCAAAGATCTAATCATCCGTATGATGAGTATGTTCGGTGATCCTCCTCGCGAATTTATACAACGTTTGAAATCAAAACTGGCTGCACCTGTATTGATTAATTACAGCTGTACAAATCTTCCTATAAAAGCGAGCGAAAAACAGAACCTTCTTGAAATTATCGACGATAAAGCCAGAGCTTACCAATTATTGGTAGTACTGAATCGCGAAAGTCAGATCATGGAAATGAAAATGGATATCCAAATGAAGACACGCGATGAGTTGAATCAACAACAGAAGGAATATTTTCTTCAACAACAGTTGAAAACAATTCAAGACGAACTTGGAGGAAATCCCCAACAAGCAGATATAGACGAATTTCGTGTACGTGCTGAGAAAAAACTCTGGTCGAAAGAAGTGGCTGAAACGTTCGAAAAAGAATTAAAGAAACTAGAACGCTTGCATCCTCAATCGCCAGATTATACAACTCAGTACACATATATACAGACTGTGTTGGATTTGCCTTGGAATGAATACACAAAGGATAATTTCAATCTAAAACATGCTCAGAAAGTTTTAGATCAAGATCACTATGGGCTCGAAAAAGTAAAAGAGCGTATTATTGAACATCTTGCAGTACTAAAACTAAAAGGTGATATGAAATCTCCAATAATATGTCTTTTTGGCCCTCCGGGAGTTGGTAAAACATCGCTAGGAAAGTCTATTGCCAGCGCATTGAATAGACAATACGCTCGTGTATCATTGGGAGGTCTGCATGATGAAGCAGAAATACGAGGACATCGCCGTACATATATAGGTGCTATGCCTGGACGTATTATTCAAAATATACAAAAAGCAGGATCATCAAACCCAGTATTTATACTTGATGAAATAGATAAACTTGGTAATGATTTCCGTGGAGATCCTTCTTCGGCTTTATTGGAAGTATTAGATCCCGAGCAAAACGGTACATTCCATGATAACTATCTGAATATAGATTATGATCTATCGAAAGTAATGTTTATCGCTACGGCAAATAATATCGGCACTATCCCACAACCCCTACTCGACCGTATGGAGTTGATAGACGTTAGTGGATATATTATCGAAGAGAAAATAGAGATTGCTCGCCGTCACTTGATACCAAAACAATTGGAAAATCATGGTTTATCGGCTGATGCCATTGAAATTCCGAAGAAGACGATTGAATTGGTAATAACAAACTATACCCGCGAATCTGGAGTACGTGAACTAGATAAGAAGATTGCTAAGATTATGCGTAAGCTTGCATTGAAAGTAGCATCTAACAAAGAGTATAGCAAAGAGCTATTGCCAGAGCAATTACACGAATATCTAGGTGCTATAGAATATACTAAAGACGCATATCAAGGAAATGAGTATGCCGGGGTAGTTACGGGGCTAGCTTGGACTTCGGTAGGGGGAGAAATTCTATTTATCGAGACTTCATTAAGCAAAGGCGAAGGCCGTAAATTAACGTTGACCGGCAATCTGGGAGATGTCATGAAAGAATCTGCCGTACTAGCTTTAGAATATTTGAGAGCTCACAATACCGAACTTGGTATTACAGACGAAGCTTTCGACAAATGGAATGTACATGTACATGTTCCTGAAGGAGCCATACCAAAAGATGGCCCGTCGGCCGGTATTACTATGGTTACTTCATTAGCCTCTGCATTTACTCAACGTAAAGTTCGTTCCGGATTAGCTATGACCGGAGAAATTACTCTACGCGGTAAAGTTCTTCCAGTAGGTGGTATCCGCGAGAAAATACTAGCGGCTAAACGTGCAGGTATTAAAGAGATTATTCTTTGTAAGGATAATGAGAAAGATATCTCCGAGATTAAGCCAATATATTTGAAAGGGCTGAAATTCCATTATGTAGAAAATATTCGGGAAGTTCTAGAAATAGCCTTACTAAAAGAGAAAGTAAAAAATCCGATTGATATAAACGGAGCGAATAAAAAATAAACTTAAATAAAAAGGGATTTGCAACTGCAAATCCCTTTTACTTTTTATAGAGGAAAATTATTTCACAAATTCAAGAACAACTTGTCCATCTTTCGACAAAGTCAATACATCGTTTACAATAATAGCTGATAACTGACCGCTTAATAGAGTTGTGTATTTAGCTTCTCCATCAAGATGAGGGCATGCCATTTTTGTTCCCATTAGCGGACCAAAAGATAAAACATTGCCTTCCAATGTAGTTTTTGTACGATAGTTATTACAACCCGATTTACCGATAGCCATTCCTTCAGCATCAAATTCTATAGTAGGAATATTTTCTGCAAATAAAGCATTCAGATCTTCACTCCCCATAGACTTCAAAGTCCATTGACCAACTATATTTTCAGCTGTAACCGGAGTTTCTACAATTGGTGCTGGAACTTCGCCTTTAACGAATGACAATACAACAACATTATCTTTTGTGAAAGTCAAATTACCAGCTTCATTAAAACCAATTACAGCAGCTTCACCTAATGCTTTCAAAAAATCAGCTTCTTTATTTTCATACATACACATTTTCATGGTAGCACCTAATGTAGGAGCACTGAAAATATTTTCTTTATCAATAGCATATTTACCAAAATAACTATTACAACCAGCATTACCAGACACCATTGTATCTGTTCTGTTGAATTCAATAGATGGAATTGGGCCTTTGAATAAATCCTCTGCTTTCTGACCATTCAATTCAGTCAAGACCCAGTAACCATCCAATTTAGTTTGATCTATTGGAGTTACACCACAACTTTGAATTCCTACTAACATTAGAGCAAATACAGCTAATAATGTAATCGGTTTTAAAATCTTTTTCATTTCAGTTTAATTTATTAATTATAATAACTTGAATTCATCTGCGTCTTTCCAAACAGGAAATTTATTCCTGAATTTTGTTAGACTCTCTTTGGATATATTAACGGAAATGACATCCGTTTTGTTTTCTGAAGTTGCAATTATTATTCCTTTAGGATCAATAATTTTGGAATCACCTATATACTCTAACCCATTTCCGTCTATGCCTACTCTATTTACGCCACAAACATATGCCATATTTTCGATAGCTCTAGCCTCCAGGAGTATGTTCCATGCCCTACTCCTTACAATTGGCCAATTTGCTACACATATCAATATATCATATTCATTTTCAACATTACGTATCCAAATAGGGAAACGCAAATCATAGCAAACAATCAAACTTATATTAAACCCTTTATAGCTAACGATGAGACGCTTGTTTCCACTGGAGAAATGATTTGCTTCATCTCCCATCCTAAACAAGTGTCGTTTATCATAATAGTTTTCTGAATCGGGAGTTATAAAAAATCCTCTATTATAGTAATCACCATTATCTTCTGCTATAAAGCTTCCACATATAGCAACATCGAATTGCTGAGCTAGCTCTTTTATCTTTCGAATAGTCTTACCATCATTCGTTTCTGCTAAAACTCGGCTATTCATTGAAAAACCTGTCGTAAACATCTCAGGTAAAATAAACAGATCTGTTGTTTGATAATTCTCAGCTATTTTTTTTTCAACCTGGGCTAAATTTTCTGTAACATTTTCCCAAACTATATCCAATTGTAGTAACGATACTCTAAGTTCAAGTTCTTGCATTCTTGTTATGATATGTAATTAAGCAAAGAAATAAAGATAATTAAATTATGGCTAAAAGTACAAAATATTGTTAGCCAAATCTATTTTGCTTTGAGTGTATACCCATTATTTCTACATTTGTCCAAATAAAAAATATCACATGAAATATATCATTTTATCATTTATAATATTCTCACAAATATTCTATAACACAACTGCTTCAGCACAAAAAGCAAATGCAATTCTTGCGCCCACACTAGCATATGACAGTACTTATAATTTTATAAAAGGAGATCCCGCAAGATATACTGGACAAGAACTTTGGCTCAAAGGGTTACCTAAAAATCAGCAAGAATTGGGATATGCTAATTTCCTGACTAATTTCAAAAAGTTCCAAAATCTCAATGATGGCAAAAATGTATATAAATGCTGCGATGGCAACAACTCAAAATATAGTGATTTAGCCAATAAACGTTTTTATGTTGAAATGGCTTTTACGAATGAACGAAAAGAAAAGGCTACTGGTGAAAAAGTAACAGATACTTTTTTGAAATTAATAGAGAAGGATTCCGGAGATGCTCTGTACTATTTTGTTGAGCCTTCGATGTCTGAATATACATTTCCTTTTGTTGTTATGGGGTATCTCGAAAAACAAAAGAGTTTATTAAATAACGGCAAATTCGTTTTTACCGAAGATATAATTCTAAACTCAAAAGATATAAATACAGGAAATCCTATTAAAGCAAAGATAGGTACTGTATGGAATTACGTAGATGTAACAGTAGATCAAAATACAAATGAGTTGAGTCTGATTGCCAAAGACAAGAAAGGACAAGTAATATCAGTACCTATTAATGATATGGCAAATAATAAATCCCCTAAAAAAGTATATACAGAGAAAGAAGCAAAATCGATGCTTAAACGTTTTGGTGAATTCAACTACGCAAGAATTTTACAACAAAAAATAGCTTCCAATATGAATAAGGAAGCGATTAAACTTTCTTGGGGAAACCCGATTGAGATTATTGAAAGTGGTACAGGAAACAGAAAAAGTGAAAAATGGATATATACAATGGGTAGTATTACATTTAGAGGCAATACTGTCACAAAAATAGAATGATCTGAAAATTTCTTAAAAACGAGTATTACCTATCTAAATATACCTTTATACTTCTATACTAGCTATTAGTAATTAGGACAATACCTATTTATCGGAATAAATAATACAGCTTACTATAAAATCAAATAGTAAGCTGTATCTTTACATATTTCTAAAAACTTTATTTTTTAGAAGAAAAACACACCTACAAAAATTGAAAAATTCAAATCATTTTTATTATGTTTGAGAATTGAAACATAAATTAAGGTTTCAAAACCTTTTGACGTTAAACCGAAATCTAACCATAAAAATCTAAAACCTCATGAAAAAGTTATTATTATCTTTTTTTGCCTTCATGCCTCTAATGGCAATGGCAAGCGAGGCCGACCTTAAGGTTCCAAACCTGGGAGAAGGCTACAATTTACTCCTTTGGGGAATGTTTATCTTAATTTTGGGAATCGCATTTGGGATTTCTCAATTTATGTATATCAAAAAACTCCCTGCTCACGAATCGATGTTACATATTTCACAAACAATATATGAAACTTGTAAAACATATCTAGCTCAACAAGGGAAATTCCTTATGTATCTCTTAGCTATTATCTCTGTCGTTTTAATAATCTATTTCGGATTCTTAGCTAATCCTGATGTAGTAACATCTGGCGAAGTTAGTACCGGAGTTTTCTTAGTATATGTTCTTTTCTGGACAATTATAGGTATAGCCGGATCATACGCGGTTGCTTGGTATGGTGTAAGAATCAATACTCTAGCAAACTCGAGAACTGCATTTGCGTCTTTAAGAAAACGTCCTTGGGATGTTGTAAATATTCCACTTAAATCGGGAATGAGTATTGGTGTAATCTTGATTACTGTCGAGTTAATCCTAATGCTAGTCATCTTACTATTTGTACCAGGAGATATGGCCGGTGCTTGTTTAATCGGATTTGCAATAGGGGAATCACTAGGTGCTTCAGCTCTTCGTATTGCAGGAGGTATCTTTACTAAAATTGCAGATATTGGTGCCGACTTGATGAAAATCGTTTTCAATATCAAAGAAGATGACCCTCGTAATCCTGGTGTTATTGCCGACTGTACGGGTGACAATGCCGGAGATAGCATTGGCCCAACTGCCGATGGATTTGAAACATATGGTGTAACAGGTGTTGCTCTGATTTCATTTATAATTCTTGCAGTATTTAATGTGGAAATGCAAGCTCAATTTATTGTATGGATATTTGTAATGCGTCTATTGATGTTATTTACATCTGTAATTTCTTACTATATAAATAATGCTATATCTACAGCTATGTTTAAAGACAAAGCTGCTTTCAATTTTGAAACCCCACTGACTTCTCTCGTTTGGATCACTTCGATAGTTTCAATCCTTGCGACATATATTGCCAGCTTCCTTCTTCTTGAAACTATAGGCGGAGGTCTTTGGTGGAAACTTGCATCAATTATCAGCTGTGGAACAATAGCTGCTGCAATTATTCCAGAATTAACGAAAGCTTTTACAAGCTCTAGTTCACGCCATGTCCAAGAAGTTGTAAAAGCATCACGCGAAGGTGGAGCTTCATTAAATATTCTGTCTGGTCTTATTGCAGGTAATTTCAGTGCATTCTGGAAAGGTTTAGTTATCGCAGGACTAATGACTGCAGCATATTTTATTTCATCTTACGGATTCGACCAATATATGCTTTATCCTTCAATCTTTGCATTCGGATTGGTGGCATTTGGATTATTGGGAATGGGACCTGTTACCATAGCGGTAGACAGCTATGGCCCAGTTACAGACAACGCTCAATCAGTTTTCGAATTATCTCGCATCGAACAAGTTCCGAACATTACAGAGGAAATAAAAAAAGATTATGGATTTGATCCTGACTTTGAAAAAGGGAAACACTATCTAGAAGAAAACGACTCGGCAGGGAATACTTTCAAGGCAACAGCTAAACCAGTACTTATTGGAACAGCTGTAATTGGTGCAACTACTATGATTTTCTCTATTATTCTTGTACTAGAGAAATTAAATCTACTTCAGATTAGCCTTATCGATGCACCTGTTCTACTCGGCTTCATTTGCGGCGGAGCTGTCATCTATTGGTTCTCGGGGGCATCAATGCAAGCCGTTACTACTGGAGCACATCGTGCTGTAGCATATATTAAAGAAAATATCAATCTGGATAAAGAAGAAGCAGATATTAAAGATTCAAAAGCCGTTGTGCGTATCTGTACTGAATATGCACAGAGTGGAATGTGGAATATCTTCTTAGCTCTATTATTCATCACGATGGCATTCTCATTTATTGATCCAAACTTCTTCGTTGCGTATCTGATATCAATTGCTGTATTTGGTCTATTCCAAGCGATATTCATGGCCAATGCAGGTGGTGCATGGGATAATGCAAAAAAAGTGGTCGAAGTAGATTTAAAAGAAAAAAACACACCACTACATGAAGCTACAGTTGTTGGAGATACTGTAGGTGACCCATATAAAGACACATCTTCTGTATCGCTAAATCCTATTATTAAATTCTCAACTCTATTTGGTTTATTAGCAGTAGAAATAGCTATCGAATTACCTGAATATAGTACATATATAGGTGTTGCATTCTTAATAGTTGCTTTAGCATTTGTATACAGATCATTCTATGGCATGCGTATCGGAGATAAATAGAATATACATATAATAAAAATAAAAGGGAAAACTCATAGAGTTTTCCCTTTTGCTATATAGTAAATTTGATTATTTACCTTGTTCAAGAGCTAAAGTTCTTGTAGTTTGGTCACAAACTTCAGCTGGACCAAAATATTGAATTGGACCTGGATAAACATATGAAGTTTCTACAGCCCATTGCTCACGATTGGCTGCGAAGAATTTGAATGGCGCTCCGTCAAGCTCTACTAATGCTTTACGAATGACTGGTTTCATTTCGCCATGACGACGTTCCATGTTCATCATCATTGTAACTGGAATACCTCCTGCAATCCATTCTGCAGCCGGAGCTGTGGTATTACGAACTGATGACATATAACCAGTTTTACCTGCACCAATAAGAGCAGCAGCTGTATATCCTAGCGAATAGCAGTAGTCAGCATCGAAGTTAGAAGGAGCAGCACAACGTCCTTCGTATCCGAAGAAGTGTACTTGTGCAGCAAACTTACCAACATATTTACCAGCTTTTTTCATTTCAGCAAGCTTGTTCTCAACCATTTCTGCCAAAAGCTTTTCAGTTTCGATCAATGAAACTTGTACGTTACCATGTGGGTCACGGTCTTTTGTCAATTGGCGTGCAATTCCTGCAGGAAGGCTAGCAAATACGGCAGCGTTATCAGCAGAAAGATTTGCTTTAATATAATCTAGTTCTTTATCTTTCTCTACTTTGCCAAACTCATCTTGATTGTGAGCTAAGAAGTCGTTTAATTCAGCGATAAGAGCTTTCATTGCTGGAATAAACTCAATCAAACCTTCTGGAATCAATACTGCCCCGAAATTGTTACCTGCTTCAGCACGTTTTGCAATCGCATTAGCGATATATGTTACGATATCATCCAAAGATTGTTTTTTAGCTTCAACTTCTTCAGAAACAATACAAATATTTGGTTGAACTTGAAGAGCACATTCCAACGCAATATGCGAAGCCGAGCGTCCCATCAATTTGATAAAGTGCCAGTATTTACGAGCTGAGTTACAGTCACGAAGAATGTTACCAATAACTTCTGAATATACTTTACATGCAGTATCAAAACCAAATGAAGTTTCGATCATTTCATTTTTCAAGTCTCCATCAATAGTTTTAGGGCAACCAATTACCTGAACTCCTGCGTTGATAGCTTTATAGTATTCAGCTAATACACAAGCATTAGTATTAGAATCATCACCACCAATAATAACTAGAGCTTTGATCTCTAATTGTTTCAATATTTCAAGACCTTTATCGAATTGTTCTTGAGTTTCTAATTTTGTACGACCAGAACCAATAATATCAAAACCTCCAGTATTACGATATTCATCAATAATATCTGCTGTAAGTTCCACATATTTATGATCTACCAATCCACCTGGTCCCATCAAGAAACCATATAAACGGCTGTCTTTATTCAAGCTTTTAATACCATCAAAAATACCAGCTATAACATTATGACCTCCAGGAGCTTGTCCACCTGAAAGAATTACACCTACATTAACTGGAGCATATTCTTTTTTCTCAGATGACTCAACAAATTTCAAAGTTGGCATTCCATAAGTATTAGGGAATAGAGCTTTTACTTCTTCCTGATTATCTACTGATTGAGTTGCAGCACCTTCTTCAACTTGAACCGTACCATATAATGCCTTAGGCATTTTTGGCTCATAAGCAGCACGTGCTATTTGCAATGCACTTTTTGTCATTTTTATAAGTTTATATGTTTAATTGATTAATATTGGTTTTATTTCTTTTTTTAGCTGTGCAAAGGTCGTTATTTTTTTTGAAAAAATAAAACTTTTATCAGTTATTAGTGATTGGAATATAGCTGATATAAAATATGATAAAAAACTGAACTTGTTAATGCTTCATTGCACGGTCCATTGCGCGCTTATCATCTTTTTCGCGTAATGTTTGACGCTTGTCATACATTTTCTTTCCTTTAGCAACAGCAATAACCAGCTTAGCTAAGCCTCTTTCGTTAATAAACATACGAATAGGAACAATTGTATGCCCCGTCTCTTTGACTAAACGATCAATTTTTCGCAATTCTTTTCTATTTAAAAGTAATTTACGATCACGACGAGCAGCATGATTATTATAGGTTCCATAAAAATATTCAGCAATATACATATTTCGAACCCACAATTCTCCTTTTTCCAATATACAGAATGTATCAACCAGACTAGCCTTACCCAGACGCAACGACTTAATCTCCGTTCCAGTCAATACTATTCCGGCAGTATATGTTTCGAGCAATTCGTAATCGAATGTCGCTCTTTTATTTTTTATGTTTATTGCTTGTTGAGCCATATTTAATATTTAGAGAAGACCAAAGATAATAAAAACGGATTTAATCTTCATCATCAAAATCGAAATCGAAATCGAAACCTCCATCTTCAATAAATGTTTCTAACTCTCGACGATCTTTTTTGGTTGGACGACCTGTTCCACGTGCCCGATCAACAAAGCCGCTCAGCTTAGACATCTCTAATACCTCAAGCTGCTCAGGCGTAGTCACATCTTTTCGATAATCTGCTGCAAGCTTTGCTCCTACTCTTCGCTCTATCAAATCGAGAACTTCAAAGGAATAAGTAATCGGAGGTTTTCTAATTTCAATTATATCTCCAACTTTTATCATTCTCGAGGCTTTAACTTGAACTCCTTTAATCGAAATACGTCCTTTCTTACAGGCTTCGATAGCTATCGACCGTGTTTTGAACAATCGAACTGCCCAAAGCCACTTATCAATTCTTACCTCTTTATCTCCTGCAGCCATAAGCTTGATTATTTATTGTTATACTGATTCATTGCATTATTAATACCTGCCAAACAAAAAGTTTTGACAATATCACATGCAACATTTATGCGTTCCGGAAGTAATTTTTCCTCTTCGTCACTAAACGGATCTAATACATAATTCACTTGACTTCCTTTTGGAAAATCATTTCCTATACCAAATCGTAAACGCGCATAATTTTGTGTACTAAGAATATCTTGAATATGCCCCAATCCATTATGCCCAGCGTTACTACCTTTACCTTTCAATCGCAATGTACCAAATGGCAAAGCCAAATCATCGACTACCACCAATAAATTTTCAATTGGAATTTTTTCTTCTTTGAGCCAATAACGAACAGCATTTCCACTAAGGTTCATATATGTTGATGGCTTCAACAGCACTAGAATTTTATTCTTAACCCTTATTTCTGTCACAAAGCCATAACGTCTGTCCTTAAAAACAGCATTGGACGCTTCTGCTAAAGCGTCCAATACTCTGAATCCTATATTGTGGCGGGTATATTCGTATTCGCTACCAATATTGCCCAAACCAGCAATTAAATATTTCATTCTTTAATTTTTAGTTTCCTTTAGCAGCCAAACCTCTTGCTGCACGAGTCAATTGAACGCGGCATACAACGTTGTTCTTAGCATTTAATAGCTCAAGTCCTTCGAAATGCAACTGACCAACTTGGATAGATTTTCCTAATGCAAGTTTTTCAACGTTTACATGTAGTTTTTCAGGAATAGCATTGTAAAGAGCTTTAACTTTAAGTTTACGTAGGTCAAGAGATAATTTACCCCCTGCTCTTACACCTTCTGCCAATCCGTCAAGTACTACTGGTACATCAATAACTACTGGTTTATCTTCAGCTACGAATAAGAAGTCCAAGTGAAGTACGCGATCTGTTACCGGATGTGTTTGAATATCTTTAAGAATTGCTTTGTATTCTTTACCGTCAATATCTAGGTTTACTAGAAATATTTCTGGAGTATAAATCAATTTACGAACTGCTTCTCTTTCTACTTCGAAATGAACCAAAAGAGCCTCGTTTGCTTTACCGTAAAGTACTGCAGGAATAGCATCTCCGTTACGCAATGCTTTTGAAGACGTTTTTCCAAGATTTTTTCTTTCTGTTGCTTTTAAATTAAATGTTTTCATTTTCTAATTTTAAAAATGTGTTACTCAAACTAAGGATTGTTTGCTCCCTTATTTCCCATCACACTACTGTAGGGCTTATAATTAAGCGGCGCAAAGATAGCATTTATCGTCCAAACTTCCTAAAGTTTAAACAGATAATTTACCTCTTTATATGTTTATGTTTTGATATTTAATTAAAGATCAATCTAGCTTATAGCCATATGCACGGAGTATATTATCTCGACTACGCCAGTCTTTTTCTACTTTTACATACATTTCAAGAAATACTTTTTTCTCAAAAAATCGTTCAATATCTTTACGTGCCATCGTTCCGACCTTCTTCAATGCCATACCTTGATGACCAATGACAATGCCTTTTTGTGTCGGACGTTCTACAATTATTAAAGCTCTGATATTGATAATGTCATCATGTTCCTTAAATTCTTCAACAGCTACCTCAACCGAGTATGGAATTTCTTTCTGATAATACAATAAAATTTTCTCTCTTATGATTTCAGTAACAAAGAAACGAGCCGGACGGTCAGTCATAGCATCTTTTTCGAAATAAGGAGGTGATTCGGGCAATAATTCAAGAATACGTTTTTGAATTATGGCTATATTAAATTTATTGCTTGCCGATATTGGATAGATTTCAGCTTTAGGTAGCATTTCGCTCCAAGTAGCTACAAGTTTTTCCAAATCTTGTTGATTAGTTTGGTCTATTTTATTTATCAACAACAGCACTGGTACATCAACCTTCTGTACTTTTGCTAAAAAGTCATTATTTTTATCAATCTTCTCTACAACATCAGTCATATACAGCAATACATCTGCATCATTTAATGCTGAAACCGAAAAGCTCAACATCGACTCCTGTAGTTTATAGTTTGGGCGAAGTACACCCGGTGTATCTGAATATACGATTTGATATTCTTCAGTATTAACAATCCCCATGATTCTATGTCTTGTAGTTTGTGCTTTCGACGTGATGATCGAAAGTTTTTCTCCAACAAGAACATTCATCAATGTAGATTTTCCGACGTTTGGATTTCCAACAATATTTACGAATCCCGATTTATGCATGTATTATATGTGCTTTATTTAATAATCTTTGCAAAAATACAAAGAAATACCAATACTCTAACTATATATGAAATAGTATTGTTGATGGAAAAGTTTTCACTACTTTTGTTGTTAACAATTTAGCGTCTAAACATCTGTATAGACGTTTTTAGTATAAAACAGTCGAGCAAGTCAACTATGAACAGTTTTAAAGTACACCATGCGATTTACTTTCTGATACTTGCATTATGCTTTTCATGTAAAGAGACACCTAGCAAACCTTCAGACACACAGACAACAGAAAAAGAAATCTCTAAGATTCAAAAAGTATATCCAAACTTTGACAATCAACAACTACAGCGATATATATCCGAATTCGCAGAGAAAGATTCTTTACTCTACGATTTCTACAAAGGTAATAATTTCAACCTGATCTGGGGTATAGATTCATTAGACATACGCAATATCAACTTTTTTAGTCTTTTGTTGGAAAATTTAGATCGAAATGGGTTACCAAACGACTATTTGGGTAATATAGATTTAAAAGAAATTGCAGAGTCTATTGAATCTGGAAGAGAAACAGATAGTCTTTATCATCGTATCGTGGATCTAGATTTTAAAGCTACACGTACAGCCATTGATTATATTACTGGCATGCACTATGGATTTTTACACCCAGATAGCTTATTTGGTGAATTGTATGATATCAAAGTTCAACAGCCAGATTCAGCCTTTCACGCTCAACTACATGAAGGTTTGAAAAAAGATATAATCGCAACTCTATATAATAGCTTGCCTACTGATAGCGTATATTTGTCATTGCAAAAAGAATACCGATTCTGGGATGATCTAGCCAATAATGCGAATAAGCCAAAAGTAATCCAAGCTAAAGGGTATAACCTTTCGTTCAAAAAAGGTGAGAAACATCACAACATCTCTCGTTTGGCTGAAAGGCTTATTTGGAGTTCTGAATACACACCCGACTCGCTTGATACTGATACGTTAAATCAGACCTTATCTGCATCACTATTAAAAGCTATAAATAAATTTCGCATCCAAAATTCTTATCCAGAAGAAGATGAAGTTGGAGCATTGACTATAGATGCTTTGAACAGAGATGCTAATTATTATCTGGATAAGCTCGCTGCAAATATGGAACGCTATAGATGGAAGCGAGCTAAAAAAAAAGAGGATAAACATATCGAGGTAAATATCCCTGCATTTAAATTGTTTGCCACTCAGACCGACAGCGTACCTGTAATCATGAGAGTCTGCGTTGGAACCGTGAAACATAAGACACCAATGCTCGAAAGTAATTTGGGATACATTAACCTTAATCCGACTTGGAATGTACCAATCAGTATAGCAAAAAATGAAATTTTTCCAGCTATGCGCCGCGACCCATCATATATGGCAAATCGCAATATGAAGTTATATAAAGGAGGTAAAGAAGTTGATTACAACTCTTTCAACTGGAAAAAAGATAAAATATCACCACATGTGTATTTTGTCCGACAAGGTCCCGGAAATACCAACTCGTTAGGTCGCTTGAAATTCATGTTCGCCAATAATTTCTCTGTTTACCTTCACGATACCCCATCGAAAGGAACCTTTTATCGAAAAAACAGAGCCGTCAGCCATGGATGTATTCGTCTGCAAAGACCAGTCGATTTAGCTTTCTTCTGTACCAGACCTTCTGACGAAATTTATCGTGACGAAATCCGCTTTGCCGTAGACCAACCTGTGAAAAGTAAAGAAGCAAAAAAATGGAGAAAAGATGAACATAAACCAATCAATGATATAATAAGAATCAAAGAAAAGACATCCTTAGCGGTTGATTACTTCACCGCTTATATGCAACCGGCAGACACAATGCTATACTTTGCTGATGATGTTTATTCCTATGATTTGAGGATATTGGAAGCATTGGGTAGAAATAAAACAACCAAGAGTAAAATAATTCAAGAAAAAACAGAAAACGATGGTGTATTTTGAGGTCAAATTTAAGTGTACCCCCAACAACGAGATTATAACAGATATTCTTTCGGCATACTTAGGAGAAATAGGATTCGACAGCTTTGTTACTAATAATGAAGGATTAGATGCCTATATCCCTAGTAAACTATTCAACGAGGATGAAATAAAGAACATATTAGCCGAATTACCTATCGAAGCTAATATTAGTTATACTTATGCTCAAATGGAAGATAAAGATTGGAATGAAGAATGGGAGAAAAATTTCTTTCAGCCTCTAATAATTGATGATCTTTGTTCGGTTCAAAGCACATTCCATAAAGTTGAAAATAATTGCAAATACAAAATATTCATCGATCCTAAGATGGCTTTCGGTACAGGACATCATCAAACGACAGAATTGATGATGCGAGAAATACTTGAAGCAGATTTTCAAGGCAAATCGGTATTGGATATGGGCTGTGGAACTGCAATATTAGCAATTCTAGCATCAATGAGAGGGGCTAACCCCATTACTGCTATTGATATTGACGAATGGGCTTACGACAATGCTATCGAAAACCTTAATCTTAACAATGTTTCAAATATTAAAGTTGAGATAGGTGGTGCTGATTTATTAGGCAAAGAAACCTTTGATGTTATTCTTGCAAATATCAATCGTAATATTCTTCTTAATGACATTAAAACATATATATCGGTCCTAAATACCGGAGGATTTCTCTATATGAGCGGATTCTATACTGAGGATATTCCTGCAATACAGGCCGAATGTGAAAAACATGGCCTTAAATTCTGTAATAATAAAGTCAAGGATAATTGGACTGCTGTTAAATTTGAAAAAACAGCATAATCAGATAATCTATAACACAAAAAAACAGCTGCAAATTTTGCAGCTGTTTTTCGTCTATATACTCACTATAGTTTCTTAATCAATTTACTTAGCGACTCTTTTGCATCGCCCAATAATAGTGTTACTTTATCTGTCATTTCGTATAATGGATTCGGCACTCCGGCATAACCTGGATTCAAGTCGTAGTTACAAATAACGATATACTTCGCCTCATCCACATTCAATACCGGCATACCATAAATAGGTGTACCTTCAGCATCACGGGCAGCAGGATTCAATACGTCATTCGCTCCGATAACAACAACCAAGTCAGTATCTTTGAAATCGTCATTGATATTATCCATTTCGTATAGCTTGTCGTACGAAACATCAGCTTCGGCCAATAAGACATTCATATGACCTGGCATACGACCTGCAACCGGATGGATAGCGTATTTTACATCAGCTCCTTTAGCCTCAAACATATCAGCCAACTGACGAACCTGATGTTGTGCCTGAGCCAACGCCATACCATAACCAGGAACGATAATTACACGTTTTGCTGTCTTAAGAACATTATCTAAATCGGCTCCTGCTTTTTTAGGGGCTTCTTCTTCCTCTGTTTTACTCGCTTCACGCATCAATTTATTCAGTGATTCTTTAGCGTCACCTAGTAGAAGAGTCACCTTATCTGTCATTTCGTATAACGGGTTCGGTACTCCGGCATAACCTGGATTCAAATCGTAGTTACAGATAACGATATTTTTCGCCTGATCGACATTCAATACCGGCATGCCATAGATAGGTGTTCCTTCGGCGTCACGAGCAGCAGGATTCAAAACGTCATTCGCTCCGATGACAACAACAAGATCAGTATCTTTGAAATCATCGTTGATATTATCCATTTCGTATAGCTTATCATATGGAACGTCAGCTTCAGCCAACAGCACATTCATATGACCTGGCATACGACCTGCAACCGGATGGATAGCGTATTTCACATCAGCTCCTTGTGCTTCCAGCATATCTGCTAGCTGACGAACCTGATGTTGTGCCTGAGCCAATGCCATACCATAACCAGGAACGATAATCGCTCGTTTTGTATTCTTTATTATCTTACTTAAACTAGGTCCTCCTGATTTTGGTTCAGCAGAATCTGATTCTGATTTATTAGCTTCTTGCATCAACTTGTTCAGCGATTCTTTAGCGTCACCTAGTAGAAGAGTCACCTTATCTGTCATTTCGTATAACGGATTCGGTACTCCGGCATAACCTGGATTCAAGTCATAGTTACAAATAACGATATTTTTCGCCTGATCGACATTCAATACCGGCATGCCATAGATAGGCGTTCCTTCTGCGTCACGGGCTGCAGGGTTCAATACGTCATTCGCTCCGATGACAACAACCAGATCGGTATCTTTAAAATCATCGTTGATATTATCCATTTCATATAACTTATCATATGGAACGTCGGCTTCAGCCAACAGAACATTCATATGACCAGGCATACGACCGGCAACCGGATGAATAGCATATTTTACATCGGCTCCTTGAGCTTCCAGCATATCTGCCAACTGACGAACCTGATGTTGTGCCTGAGCCAATGCCATACCATAACCTGGAACGATGATTGCTCGTTTTGTGTTCTTTATGATTTTACTTAAACTTGAACCTTCTGATTTTGTTTCAGTAGAATCTGATTCTGACTTATTTGCTTCACGCATCAATTTATTCAGAGATTCTTTAGCATCACCAAGCAGTAAAGTAACCTTATCTTTCATTTCATACAATGGATTCGGTACTCCGGCATAACCTGGATTCAAGTCATAGTTACAGATAACAATGTTTTTTGCCTGATCGACATTCAATACCGGCATACCATAGATAGGTGTACCTTCAGCATCACGGGCAGCAGGATTCAAAACGTCATTCGCTCCGATGACAACAACCAGATCGGTATCTTTGAAATCATCGTTAATATTATCCATTTCATATAGCTTATCATATGGAACGTCAGCTTCAGCCAACAGCACATTCATATGACCTGGCATACGACCGGCAACCGGATGGATTGCATATTTCACATCAGCACCTTGTGCTTCCAGCATATCTGCCAACTGACGAACCTGATGTTGTGCCTGAGCCAATGCCATACCATAACCCGGTACAATGATTGCTCGTTTTGTGTTCTTTATAATTGAAGCTAAAGATTTTTCTTCTTTCTTCTCTACTTTTGCAGGAGCTGGTGCTTTTGGCTGAGCTGGTTTAGATTGAGCTGCGCCTCCTGCTGATACAGAAGTTTTACCTGTAAGAATAGCCATTAAGCTACGGTTCATTGCACGACACATGATCTGTGTAAGAACCAATCCTGATGATCCGACGATACCACCAATAGAAACGACTAACAAATCTCCAATAGCCAAACCTGCAATAGCAGCAGCAATACCGGCCAAAGATGTCAATAGAGAGATAGTAATAGGCATATCTGCTCCTCCGACACGAATAGAGAATGCCAGTCCAAAGACTGAACCAGACACTATTCCTAATGTTAGTATGAAATATTCATTTGAAATAATACCGAAGTCCTGACCTACTATAAAACCGAAAGCAATAGAAGCCAAAGATCCTATAATAGATAAAGAAAGTATCAGGCTATGATTTTTCCAAACCACGGGTTTTTGCCCTAATATGCGATGTAGTTTTCCGGCAGCTACCATACTTCCTACAAAAGTCACCATACCTACAACTACTGCTAGTATAGCTGTTACATTTACGAATGTAGGATAAAGTGACGGTTTTACTCCGATATGAATAAACGTAAGTGCTCCTACGATACCTCCGGCCAAACCACCGAGTCCATTCAGCATGGCTACAGTTTGCGGCATTTGCATCATTTGCACCTTACGTGCCAGATAGGCTCCAATAATACTACCAATAATTATTAACGCATAAATCGTTACAACTTCAAATATCTGATAATATAATAAGGTAACGACAAATCCAGCCAACATACAGAAAGATAGAAGAAGATTTCCTCTAACTGATGTTTTTACCTTACTCATCATCGAGATACCAACTAGTGCGAGCAGAGAGAGAATTCCACAAAGGATATAATAAATTGTTGCTGTCATATCACTTCTGTTTTTTCTTTGTTTTAAACATTTGTAGCATACGATGTGTTACACCAAATCCCGCAACTACGTTTACTGTTGCCAGAAGAATTCCAATTCCTCCGAATATCTGACCAATGATCAGACCTGTTCCTCCATCTTGATACGAATATCCTACAGTTACTACAGCCCCTAGCAAGCATATACCTGCCAAAGCGTTCATTCCTGTCATCAATGGAGTATGCAATAAGCTAGGTACATTTTTTATTATAAAATAACCTATGACAGAAGACACTAAAAAGATTAGTATTAATGTTATTGGATTCATAAATCTGAGTTTTATGTATTAGACATAACAAATATGCCCCATACTACTGGGTATAGGGCTATATTTGTCTCTGAAGTTATTTCTTCATAGCTTCAAGTGTACCGGTGTGCACGATTTGCCCATCGATAGTCACAAGAATTGATTTAACGATTTCATCAGTTCTATCCAACTCGATCTTACCGTCTTTTATCAAATATTTAGCTAGGTTATAAATGTTGTGCGAGAACATCCAAGTTGAACTTGTTGGTAACATTCCCGGAATATTCTTAATACCAATAAGAGTAACACCATGTTTAACTTCTGTTTTTCCTGGAGGTGTTATTTC
The DNA here is from genome assembly GCF_900240225.1 of Dysgonomonas massiliensis. Classification (GTDB taxonomy): domain Bacteria; phylum Bacteroidota; class Bacteroidia; order Bacteroidales; family Dysgonomonadaceae; genus Dysgonomonas; species Dysgonomonas massiliensis. Next base: position 200,513 of record NZ_OEPV01000008.1, read on the forward strand.
ACAGTTACCACCTTGGTCGATAGAAATATCAACAACTACCGATCCGTGAGGCATTTCTTTGACCATATCCTCTGTCAACAATATTGGAGCTATCTTACCTGGAACAAGAGCACTACAGAAAACCACATCTACTTCTTTAAGAATTGGACGTAATTTTTCACGTTCTTTGATTATCCATTCTTCCGGTAAATTCTTAGCATAACCACCTTCAGCTATAGCCAAATCAGCAGGAACTCCAAGATCTACAATTTTAGCTCCTAAACTCATAGCTTGTTCAGCAGCTGCCGGACGAATATCTGCAGCATAAGTAGTAGCTCCTAAGCGCTTAGCTGTCGCCAATGCTTGAAGTCCACCTACTCCTACCCCTATGATAAGAACTTTAGCCGGAGGAATAGAACCTACTGCAGTAAACATTGAAGGTATAAATTTAGGCATAGCATTAGCAGCCAAAAGGATTCCTTTGTAACCTGCACATGTACTCATAGAAGTCAATGCATCCATGTTTTGTGCGCGAGAGATACGAGGAACTCCGTCCAATGTTAAGCTTATAATACCTTTCTCAGCAAGTAATTCTACCATTTTATGATTAACTGGAGAAGCTGGATGTATAAAAGTGATCAAATATTGACCTTTGTGCATCAATTCTACTTCATGTTTATCATATTCATTATTGAATAAAGGTTCTTTTACCTTCAATATCAGCTCTGACTTCTCATAAACTTCTTTTGCCGAATCTATGATTTGTGCACCAGCAGCTATGTAATCTTTATCAAGATAATAAGATCCAACACCTGCTCCTTTTTCTACTAAAACTGTAGCTCCGTCTGTTACAAACTTCTTGACAGTTTCGGGTGTAGCCGATACTCGAGCTTCACCTTGCATAATTTCTTTTGGAATTCCGATAATCATAATGGTATAATTTAAGTTAGATTTAAGATAATTTAAGGCTAAATAAAAGATCGCCGCCTCAAAATTTCATCTCTGGGGTTTCATTCTGTTTCAAATGTAATAATAATAAGTTTAATTTACACTATCTTTTCTATGAATTATTTTAAATAATAATATCATTTTGTTATATATAGCTAACTTCTGCCTATTGTTATATTTAACTCATAAAAAAACTCTATATTTGTATTGAACAAAAACCAGACTAATGAGCGATTGGAAAGAACGTCTAAACGTAGTATATTCAACAAATCCCGACTTCAAATACGAAACATCTGAAGATGAGGAGACTGATACTATTGCCAAAGAGAAACAGCAATTACGCATTTCTCTTGATAAGAAAAACAGAAAAGGAAAAGCTGTAACACTTATCACTGGATTTATAGGTCGAACTGAAGACTTAGAAGATCTAGGGAAATTTCTGAAAGTTAAATGCGGTGTTGGAGGTTCAGCTAAAGATAATGAAATTATACTTCAGGGCGATTTCAGAAACAAAGCACTAGAACTTCTACACAAAGAAGGTTATGTCAAGGCACGAATCATCTGAAAATATTAATCTTACTGTATATAAAGCATCTGCCGGTTCAGGTAAAACACACCAACTGACAGCTCAATATCTGCGTCTGTTATTTAAATCTCCGTATGCATATCGGCATATACTTGCTGTTACGTTTACAAACAAAGCAACAGACGAGATGAAAACCCGAATTGTTAAAGAGCTTGCTAGTCTTGCTTCACACAAAAAGTCTGATTATACGACAATGTTATCATCCGAATACAAACTTTCGGAAGAGCAAGTGAGAGCTAAAGCCCGAGATATACTCGTTTATATATTACATGATTATTCAGCTTTCTCGGTAAGCACAATTGATCGCTTTTTTCAGCAAACAATGCGCGCTTTCACCCGTGAGATTGGATTAGGTGGCGGATATAATGTTGAATTGGATACCGAAAAGGTTCTAAACGAAGCTATCGATTCAATGCTCTTCGATCTGGAGAAAAGCAACAATAAAGATTTACTTGACTGGTTAATACGTTTTTCGGAAGAGAAGGTCGAAAATGGAGAAACTTGGAATATCCGTAATGATATACAATCCTTATCAACCGAAATTTTCAAGGAAAGTTACAAATCCTTCAGAAATGAAGTCCAACGTGATATTTCGAATAAAAAACTGATTGACGAATACAAAGAACTTTTACACTCATATATACGAACTTTTGAACAGACTTCACAGCAAATTGGAGAAAGAGCATTAAATACGATGCTTCGTTTCGAATTATCTGCCGAAGACTTTAAGGGCGGTAGCCGTTCACCTTTCAAAAGCTTCATTCGTTGGGCAAATGGAGATATAGTAGAGCCTACTGCTACATTTAAGAAACTAGACAATGATGTAGCAGACTGGTATACAAAAACTACTACTACTGCAACCCGTAACAAGATAGAAGAAGTCTATCATAGTGGATTGGCTAGTTGCGTTTCAGATATTATCTCGCATTACGATAATAATAAAGCATATCAAACGGCTTATGAAATAAACCGCTATTTCTTTACTCTCGGTATATTAGGCGATATCGACTCGAAGATACGTGAGTATACTTCAGAAAATAACGTCATGCTCATTGCTGATACAACGGAATTACTAAACCGTATTATTGATGGTAATGACGCTCCTTTCATATACGAGAAAGTAGGAACTCGTACCGATCATTATATGATTGACGAGTTCCAAGACACATCGCGCATGCAATGGCAAAACTTCGAGCCTCTGGTAAAAAATAGCATAGCAGATGGAAATCACAATTTCATCGTGGGAGATGTAAAGCAAAGTATCTACCGTTGGAGAAACTCGGACTGGAAACTGCTGGATGAACAATTGGATATTGATTTCAGCAACGAGGGAATACAACACGAAAGCCTCGATACAAACTGGCGAAGTGGGTACAATATCGTCAATTTCAACAATGCAATTTTCACTTCTGGTGCACAACTTCTTCAAGACACATACAATAAAGCATTACCTGAAGACAACGATAATAATCAATATTTCTCACAACGTATTGAGAAAGCGTATAACGATGCTTATCAGCATGTTCCGGCCAGCAAATTAGATACGGCTGGACGTGTAAAAATTGAATTTATCGATACAGATGAACAAGATTGGACAACTTATAGCCTTGAACAAGTTCCACGACAGATAGAAGAACTACAGGATAGAGGTTACGATTTGAAAGATATAGCAATTCTGGTTCGTACCAAAAAAGAAGGTGCTGATATTGCAAACTGCTTGCTAGAATATAAAGAACAGCATCCAGACTCGAAATATCGATATGATATTATTTCGGATGAGGCTTTGTATCTGAATAATGCGAGTAGTATAAAGCTTGCTGTAGCACTGCTCAAATATCTGCGAAATCCACAAGATAAGACTTTGCAAGTTTTGGCTGCATACGAATATTACAAACTTAATATTCAGATGAAAGCCGAGGAGGCTTTACAAGAATATTTCTCGGGAAATGGAAATCTTCCTAATGAAATACTCTCAATCCTTGATCGAATAAGCTCACTACCTTTGTACGAGATGACCGAAGAAATATTCGGTATCTTCCGTGAAGCCATGAATGAGAATGAACAGATTTACATTCAGTCGTTTCTTGACATGGTACTGGATTTTACAGTTCGTCATACATCAGATTTAGATGCTTTTCTAAATTGGTGGGACGAGAGTGGCGTTCGAAAAACGATTTTCACACCTGACGGCCAAGATGCTGTACGTATTATGACAATCCACAAGTCGAAAGGTCTTGGATTTAAAGCTGTAATTATACCATTCTGCAATTGGGAAATCGACCATAAACTTCCAACCATACTTTGGTGTCATCCACGAGTAGAGCCTTTCAATAAACTTCATCTTGTTCCGGTCAAGTATTCACAGAAACTTAAAAACACAATTTTCGAAGATGAGTATTTCTATGAACGATTGCATGCTTTCATCGACAACTTTAATATATTGTATGTTGCATTTACACGTGCTAAAAATGAACTGATAGCTTTTGCTCCTCAGCCAAAGAAAAGTGACATCTCGAATATAGCTTCTCTACTATGGAATTGCATCAATAGTACTAAACTTGAGAACAAAGATGACAAAGAATTTATTAGCTTATCAGAACATTTTGACGGAGAAAATGGATTACTACAGTTAGGCGATGAATACAGACCTTCTGAAAAGACAAATGAAGAAAGCAGCAACAATGAAATACATATCGACTCACTATCCAATATTCCATTCGATGATCGTCTAAAACTATTGCTTAATAATAAATATTTCTTTACTGATACAGGGCAACGTGATTATGGAACTTTGATGCACGAGATAGTAAGTGGTGTTCAAACGATAGATGATGTAGAACCTGCACTTCAGAAATACTATCTATCAGGAGAGATTGGTGCGGAACAACGTGATGAATTGAACGATATATTACATCAGTATTTATCAAATGAATTGGTGACAGAATGGTACTCAGGCGAATACCGCGTACTGAACGAAGTTCAGATCTTACAGCCTAAAGGAACTTTTGTTCGTCCAGACCGCGTAATGATAAAAGGTAAAGAAGTTATTGTTATCGATTACAAGTTCGGCGAAAAAGAGAACAAGAAATACATACGCCAAGTAAAATTTTACGCCGATCAAATCCGCAAAATGGGATATGTCGACGTAAAAGCTTATATCTGTTATATACGACTAGGTAAAGTTGTTGAAGTATAAATAGAAATAGCTATCCTCTCCTATCGCGGGCTGAATATTTGGCACCGCTATTTTTATCTTTACCTCCTTTTGGCTGATCTCTTTTGATTTTTGTCTTTTTCTTTTCTTTCTTTATTCCTTTTTCGGAATCGGATTTCAAATATATTGAATCATTGGTTACCCAAAGACGTTTATTAAACTCTGTCAACTCTGATTCGATACGCTCCTGAGCCGCTTTTAATTCTTCTGGTGTTCTATATATTTCGGATAAAATCTTGTTAGCCATATTTCCCGTTTTATATATTTCTCCATCGTATAGACGAAGACGGAAGAAATCGTCCACAGTCTTAGCTACCACATTGTTCATATCTGAAACCATAATTGGCATACGCACTGCATAAGGACGTAAGTTTTCGTATGGAATCCAGAATTGAGGCTGACGATCCGCACCTATTCCATAATCGTCTACTAAACGTAATACCGGACAAATAGCAACAATCTTAACATCGTTCACAGCACCCGTACGATCAAAGTACCAAGCTTCTTTCAGATAATAGCCGATAACATCATTGCTAGGTATATCATAGTCGTTAAAAGAAAAAGCGGTTCCCTCTTGCAAAATTGGAATATTCAAACGCTCCAATACATCTTTAAAGTCAACTTTATATTCATCCGTGAATATTTCTCTTCCATCCAGATAATCGTAAGCAGTCAGGTTATCCGAAGCCATCAACTTGAAAATCATTGTATACAGATTCGTTCTATCACCTACTGGCTGAACCGGATAAATCAATGCAGCATTACGGCCTTCTGTCACATCCAGATATCTGTATATTTCACGTACCCACGATGCATTATCTGTATTCTGTGTCTGTTCGGCATTAGCCATCTGCGTCCTTACAGAAGCTTTTGGTACTGAATTAGTCTGCTGCTCTTGTTGCAGTTTGCGTTTAGCCAGACGATCGCGCAACGATTCTGTCTGCGCATTGATCTGCGATACACTTAAGAACATCGACAAAACCAACCCTAAACAATATATTTTCTTCATAATCTAATCTTACTTTCTTGAGTTTGCAAATCCAATTTGTGTACGCACGCAACGGAAACCGATATACGAACGGGGTTGATTCTGATATTCCCAATCACGCATATCCGAACGGATGTATTTACCTACATCTTTCCACGATCCGCCTTTCACAACTTTCTTTTTCAATCCATATGGATCTTCTTTAGCTGCGTCATACTTATATTGAGGATTCATATCGTTCATATGTTTTGTTCCTGCTTCAGTATATGCAGTAGAAGTCCATTCTGCAACATTACCTGCAAGGTCATACACACCAAAATCATTTGGAGAATATGATGCAACTTTGGATGGAATTAAACTTCCGTCTTTTGTATAATTCCCGTCTCCAGGTTTAAAGTTAGCCATAAAGCAACCTTTGTCACTTTGCGTTCCTTCCATATCCCAAGGATACTTATTCTCAGTACGACCATTGCGAGCAGCAAACTCCCATTCGGCCTCGGTTGGCAAACGGAATGGTTCTATCGGACGATCACCTTTCTTCTGTCCCATACGATAAAACATCGTACGCCAATGGCAGAAAGCTGTTGCTTGCTCCCATGATACTCCAACTACTGGATAGTCATTATATCCCGGATGCGAGAAATACATACGCATGTATGGCTCGTTGTACGAGTTATTGAAGTCGTTTACCCAAACAGTTGTATCCGGATAGATATTAACAGCTTTGGTATGCACAAAATCATAAAGAGAAGACAATGGTCGTTCGATAGTCTGATTTACAATTTTTCCTGATTCATCAATATAAGCTGTATCTTTCGAAATCATTATCACTTCGTTCGGATCAACAGTTAAATCTGTATTTAAAGTTCTATCACTTGGATTTAGTCTATAACGGCGTTTAGCTGCTTCGGTATGATCATACCAACTATAAATGTAATTCATTTGCGAAGGATCAAGATACTTTTCACCTGTAATAGGATGCGTTAAATAAAGGCTGTTAATAGCAGCTAATTCTTCATCCAACAAATTTCTCGTAGGAATAGGTTTCTTCCAATCCAAATAAGGAGTTATTGGATCGCCATATTCATCTTCGGTTATTTTATATGTTTCATCATTTCCATATTCAGGACTAGCTAATCGCTCTCGAAGGATTGAATCGCGTACCCAAAATACAAATTGACGGTATTTTGAATTTGTAACCTCAGTTTCATCCATCCAAAAATTATCAACTGACATGCCTTTGGCATTAGCAGTAATATCCCACAACGAATCTGTCTCAGACATACCCATTTCAATAGATCCACGAGACACCAATACCATACCATAAGGTTTGGGCTCAGCCCACGAAGAGCTTCGTTCACCTACAACTTCTCCGCCAACACTTCCTGGTGCAACAGGTCGCCCACACGAACTAAGAATAAATCCAGCAATTATTGCTATAAATAATAAATTCTTCATATACTATCTTCTATACCTCTTTCGTCGAGATCTTATCAATTTTATATTATAATATTCTTATACTCTTATATCGTCCTTCTTTCTTTGGCGGGCGTATCGGTATTTTGTAACGCACAAAAAACTCGTGACTTCCATCACTAGCCTTACCTATCTCTGAAGTTGATATATCATAAGAATATCCTCCTTCAATGTTTTTAATTTTTAGTCCTAACAAAAATACAAAGCCTTCGTCTTTTCTCCAAGAAACTCCGCCACTGAACATCTCGTCATACTCTACTCGTGCAGTAATATCAAGCTGTGTAGTTATGGCATCTGACTTCAACAGAAAAGAAGGCTGCAAATTGAATAACGAATTATTTAGATTTATATTGCCTCCTCCCACAAGATAATACGCACGTCCTATAAAAGAACGTGTATTTTCGTCCAACTCGAAGCGTGGCTCCCAAAGATGCGTAGTCGAAAACCCTACATAATAAGTCGGCGTAACCCACGAAACACCTAAAGACATATCAAAGGTCTTATCACCCGTTCCCGTAGGAAGATCTGTCTCTGCTTCATCAAAAACACTTATATCAGTAGCATCGAATTCAATACTTGTCATTGCCAGTTGCAAACCAAAATTAAGACTTTTATTATTCTTAAATTTAAGTTTGTATGCATACTGACCGGCATAGGTAGTATTCGAAAATAATCCTATTTTTTCATTAAAGAACAAAAGGCCTGCTCCATGAGATTTTCCTAAAAAAGACAACGGCATATCTGCAGTCATAATGGATGATTTGGGTGGTCTCCTTGCCCCTACCCATTGCATTCTATATGTCGCCCAAACATCAATATTTTGAGATTGCCCGACGAATGAAGGATTATAATAAGTTTTAGACTGCCAATACTGACTAAACTGAGCATCCCATTGTCCATACAAGGACTGGAAACCCAGATTCAACAATAATATGAACAGAATTATAAGCCTAGTTTTCATCGACATAAAAATCAAACTGCAAAGAAAATCTTATTTCTTGTTATTAAACGCACAAAATGCTCATAAATTACATTTTCTAAAAAAAATCCTTATTTAAAGCTCTATTTTCATTAAAAAAGCCCCGCATAATTACGAGGCTTTTAATCTACATATCAAATTATCATCTTATCTAAGTGCTTTTATTTCTTTTATTCTAATTCCACGAAAACAATCATCTTGACAATCTATCTCTCCATAGCCGCACAAAGATATCATGCCTTTATTATCTACTTCAAAAAATGTCTCCGTTCTTTTTCGTTTCTTAAGCCAATCATTTTTAGCTCTATCATAAACTACATCTAATGTAATAATTTCATCCTGATCATGAGAACCAAGATTTTCTTTATCTTCAATCCATTCTTGTTCTTTAACTTCAATACCTTCTTCAACAAAGGTAAATTTAAAGTGTCTCTTAATAACCTCCCCTTTATCAACAGTGATAGTAGTCTGCCATGCTACTCCTACCCACGACGATCCTACTGTTGTATATTCATACGAATTATCAGACTCGGCTTTAAAGTCAAGCCAGGCTGCATAGCTTTGTTTAAAACTACTTTCATATTCGAAATCGCCATCATCACACGAATACGAAATTAAACTAAATACTATCAAGACTAATAATAGGGCATATTTTCTCATAATATTATATTTATTGATTAAAACTTTGAATCTCTTATAATATATGATGCATTTATCAGCTCATTTGCTGCATATGATAATATTTTAATCGCGATATAGAAAAAAGTCTTTCTACAAATAATTATAGAAAGACCTTTCACTGATATATTTTCTTTTATCAACCAGTATTACGCATACCCGCAGCAATACCTGAAATAGTAATCATCAATGCCATTTCCAAATTGCGGGCATGTATCTCTTCTTTACGACAACGTGCAAGAAGCTCTACCTGCAACAGATTCAACGGATTTGTGTAGATATTTCTCATTCCTATATTTTCTGCCATATCCGGCTGATTTTCCATCAGATAAGAATCACTTGATACTGTCAAAATAGTCTGGATATCATCCTTCAACATTTTACGAAGTGTTTCTCCGAATTTTAGCAATCTAGGTTCTACTAATCGTTCATCGTAATATTGAGATATACGCGAGTCTGCTTTAGCAAAAACCATTTCCAACATGCTGATACGAGTTTCGAAGAAAGGCCACTGACTTACCATTTCGCGAAGAAGTTCTATTTTCCCTTCGTCAATGGCTTTTTGTAATGCCGATCCCATTCCTAACCATGCAGGAAGCATCAAACGATTCTGTGTCCATCCGAATATCCAAGGAATAGCACGCAAACTTTCAACTCCACCTTGTACACGTCTTTTTGCCGGACGAGAACCTAATGGCAATCTAGCCAATTCGGCTTCAGGTGTTGCCTGATAGAAATATGGAACAAAGTCCGGATCTTTACGAACAATACCTTGATAAATATCACATGAAACATCAGACATTTCATCCATCAATTTTCTCCATTCTGCCTTTGGTGCAGGAGGTGGCAAAAGATTAGCTTCAAGAATTGCATCGGTATAAAGAGCCAGAGTCTTCACTGCAAGATTTGGCATACCCAATTTGAAACGAATCATCTCTCCTTGTTCAGTTACACGAAGTCCTCCTTGTAGTGAACCTGGTGGCTGCGAGAATAGAGCAACTTTAGCAGGACCTCCACCACGACCGATAGTACCACCACGACCGTGAAATAAAGTAAGAGCTACGCCTGCATCCTTACAAGTTTTAATCAATGCCTCTTGAGCTCTATATTGTGCCCATCCAGCAGCAAGTGCACCTGCATCTTTAGCCGAATCGGAATAACCGATCATAATCATCTGTTTGCCACGGATAACATTCTTATACCATTCGATACTGAATAAGCTATCCATCACTTTATTTGCATTGTTCAAGTCGTTCAAGGTCTCGAACAATGGAGTTACAGGCATTATATATGGACATCCGGCTTCTTTCAACAACAGGTGTACTGCCAAGATATCTGATGCTGTACGTGTCATCGAAATAATATAAGTCGGTATTACACCTTCAGGTGTTTGAGCTACAACCCGACAAGTGTCTAGCACTTCTTTGGTTTCGGGACTAGGATTCCAATCCTGAGGAACTAAAGGTCGTTTCGAGCTAAGTTCCTTCAATAGGAATTGTAATCTTTCTTCTTCCGACCATTGCTCATAGTCGCCTAATTCCAGATATTTTGTTATTTCAGCAATTGCCTCTGTATGTCTTGTGCTTTCTTGACGAACATCAATATTAACAAGAGTGACGCCAAAACAACATATACGACGCATTGTATCTAATAGCTTATCGCGAGCAATAATTTCCATATTACATGCGACCAACGAATTATAGCTAGCAAGTAAAGGTTCCCACAGATCTTCATTTTTATATATGATATCATCTGTAAGTTCCACATTTTTACCTTCAGCCAAATCTTCAAGATATGCAACTGTCTTACGTAAACGAGTACGTAAGCGTTTCATTAGCTCACGATATGGTTCTTGAATTTCGTAATCGTTTATATAATCTCTGAATTCTTGTGTACAAGCTGCCATTGACAATTCTTTCACAAGAATTTCGATATCAGCAAGAAATAATTTTGCTGCTCTTCGACGGCTATCGATCAGTACATCATGAGTCACTTTTGCAGTTACATTCGGATTTCCATCACGGTCACCACCCATCCACGACGAAAAATGTATAGGACGCGCATCAAGCGGCAAACTATACGGAAGGACTTTACTTATCTGGTCATCCAATTCGCGTATAAAAGCTGGAACTGCTTCCCAAAGACTGGTCTCAATTACGTCATATCCCCATTTAGCCTCTTCGTTAGGCGTAGGGCGACTTTGACGTATCTCATCTGTGTACCAATATTGGGCGATCAATTGCTTCAAACGACGAAGAATATCCGCTTTCTTATAATCAGCCAAATCATCGTGATCAAGCTGTGCAAGACAACTATCTACCTGATTCAGATTATTGATTAAAGAACGACGATTAATCTCTGTCGGATGTGCAGTCAACACCAAGTTGATTGATATATTGGCAATTGCCTTTATTATCTTTTCGTCATCAATATTAGAAAATTTAAGCTTTGTGTAGATATCTGTAAAGTCAACAGGATTTGTCGACCCTAATGCATGAGGTGATACGCTATTGTATTGCTCGGCAGTATTTGTTAAATTCAAAAACTGATTGAATGCACGTGCTACCGGAAGAAGTTCTTCATCTTTCAGATTCTGAAGTCTTTCCACCAAAGCCTTATGCGCATTAACATCTCCGTTATGTGCTGCCTTCGAAAGACGGCGTATCGATTCGACCAAGTCACACATGTCTTGCCCTTCGGTTAATGTTATTGTATGACCCAACAAATCACCTAGAAGCTTAACATTGTCTTGCATCAATTTATTGACACCATTCATGTTAGTTCGTTTTACTTGTTATGTACTATAATGGTAGTTTATTTATTTATCAAAGTAAATAGCTCTTCGGCAGCTTCGCGTGGTCCATCTTTCGATCGTCCATCGATAGCCAGAGATGTATAGATCTCCCCGATCTTCACCCCGTCTTCAGCCATTTTACCAAAATATTCACGAACAAGCTTTTCAGCCAATGGGCGTTCTTGTACCGGCCCGAATGGATTAGCAAAATAAGATTTCACCAGGCCTTTTTCGGTCGTAGTTCCCTTAGCTTTACGCGCTCCGTCTTCGAATATTTCGATAGCCTTGTCTAAATCTTTTATTACCTTAATCTTTTTATTTGATTCTGTATAGTTATTTGCGTACAGGATATAATCTACTGTATATCCACGCGAGATAATTTCATATGTACTTACCGGAATTGTTACACGGGCATTTACTTTATCCGGATTCGAATAAATTCCTTTATCCAATTGCTCGTATGCATAAGCAGGATCTAAATCGTCAGTACGCACAAATGCTCCGATTTCTGTTCCATATGTTTTAATAGTCCCGTCTTCTTCTTTTTGAAGATATCCCATATCATCATATATCACACGCATGTGACGTATATACTTTTCATTCAATGTACGGAATGCCTCCAAACTCTCTGATTTACCAGCACCACTATCACCTACGATAATAATATTAGACTCGCGTCCATTTACCAGTCTGATACTAACCATAGCTCCATGAATAGGAAGATTACCTTTCTCCATTTGTTTAACATTATGAAGAGTCAGCAACATCTTTTTCATATAACCGAAATAGTCAACATCATCGCAATGATTAGCATAGCCAATCAGGATATCATTCTTTTTATCTTTATAATAGAAGGTACGTTTCTCCTGATGTCCATCAGGATAACCATATACATAAATAATATCTGGTTTCTTACCTATATATTCGCTTTCTTTAGCCAATTCGAACAAGTTAGACAAGCCAAAACCTTGATCCATAAAATCGACATGGAAATATACAAATGTCAACATGCTTCCTACCCATACTGGATATAGGAACCAATCATCTTCATTCAAAACTATATTTTCTATCGGATTTACATTATGTTCTTGGAAAATACCGTCACGCGTATTGCGCTTTGTATATGTAATGAATGGAGGTTCAAATACTACTGATGTAATAAATGGAATAGAAGTCAACCCATAATATTCGATCGGACAGTTCCAATTAATGTTACTTAGCATCAGACCTGCATTTGCACCTGCTATAAACTGGCGCATTACACGAGATTGATAACCTGTAACCGTATCACAAGCTCTTCTGTATATAGATTGTACTAATTCGTTAAACAACGCGCTGGATTGAATGAAACGTACATTCTGTAAACCTTCTGCAATTGTCGTATTACGCACAATAGCAAAGCGCTCTAAACGACGCCAAAAGTCAAACAACAGATCAATCAATTCCAAGAATAAATCCCGGTCATCAAAAAAGACCTTATACTTATTATTAACTTCTATTATCTCGTCAGCATTACACACCGACAACCACTTAAACACTTCGATGAGTGAATTTGAAAACTCCTCTTCGGTCTTAAATGAATTGATATAAAAGTTATAAATGATTGGTTCGTCTTTTTGTAGTTTGTGAGTAAAAGTCTCAACTACTTTTCTGAAACCATAACTATTCAGAATTTTTTGGCGATTATCACAGAATTTTACGGAAAAGTTCATTATTGCTTTTCCTTCGCTCAATGAGAACTCTTGTAGCATATTTGATTCTTATTTAAGTTTGATCACATTTCACACAACGACAATACTGATCGTATAGCCGTATTTTTGAGTTTATAAATTTACAGCTTTATTGTTTCAATTTCAACCAATATTCTGCTTATTTAATTTTAAAACTCCCAAAGTTAATAAATTCCACCTTGCTAAAAGACTTTATCTTGGATTAATTTGAGCTCAAATTCCCTTTTTAAAGAAAAAACAACCACTCTTCCAGTAAATATGCATATCTAAAAGTATTTTGTATTCTACAAATACAGTTTTTATAAAAAAATAACACTCTCAAGGATAAAACCTCAAGAGTGCTACATTCAATATAATATGATATTATTTTTCTCTGATAAATATATTTATCGGTGTTCCCGACAAATCCCAATTGTCTCGAATACGATTCTCTAAGAATCGGCGATAAGGTTCTTTCACCCATTGTGGCAGATTACAGAAGAACACAAAAGAAGGAACTTGTGTATTTGGCAACTGTGTGATATACTTTATCTTAATATATTTCCCCTTATTTGCAGGCGGCGGAGTACGTTCAATTATTGGCAATAAAACTTCGTTCAGTTTGTTGGTTGGAATACGTTTTTTACGTATTTCATAGACTGCCTTAGCTGTTTCTATTACCTTAAGGATACGTTGTTTAGTCAATGCTGAACCAAAGATGATAGGGAAATCAGTAAACGGAGCTAAACGACTACGTATTGCCTGCTCAAAAGTCTTAATTACAGCCTGTTCTTTATTATCAACCAAGTCCCACTTATTAACACACACAACTAGGCCTTTGCTATTCTTTTGTATCAATGAAAAGATATTCAAATCTTGACTTTCTATTCCTTTTGTTGCATCAACCATCAAGACACAAACATCCGAACTCTCAATAGCTTTAATAGAGCGAATCACAGAATAGTATTCTAGATCTTCGGTAACTTTACCTTTTTTACGAATACCTGCTGTATCTACTAGATAGAAATCCATTCCGAATTTATCGTATCTGGTGTAGATTGAATCGCGTGTTGTACCGGCAATATCAGTCACAATATTTCTTTCTTCACCCATCAATGCATTTACGAATGATGACTTACCTGCATTAGGACGACCTACGATTGCGATACGTGGTATATCCTCAAGCTTCTCTACAGTTTCTTCTTTCTTTGTAAACTTAGAAACAATTAAATCAAGCAAATCTCCAGTTCCGGAACCATTGATAGCTGATATATTAATTGGATCACCTAAGCCTAAAGTATAAAACTCTGCTGAATAAGCATGACGCGCAAAGTTGTCTGCTTTGTTTGATACTATGATTACTGGTTTCTTTGAACGACGAAGCATATTTGCTACACCCAAGTCAAGGTCTGTCAAACCGCTTTCAACATCTAATACAAATAGTATTACATCAGCCTCTTCGATAGCCAATGTTACTTGTTTATTTATTTCTCCTTCGAATACGTCTTCCGAATTCACAACCCAACCTCCGGTATCAACCAGCGAGAATTCTTGTTCTCCCCATGCAACGATACCATACTGACGGTCGCGAGTTGTTCCTGAAGTTTCATCAACAATAGCCTGACGCGTTTCTGTCAAGCGATTAAAAAGTGTCGATTTCCCAACATTAGGACGTCCGACAATTGCTACTAAATTTCCCATACAATTAATTAATCTCAGTAACTGTTTAAATTTTGTTATTGCTACATACTGAAGAAGGAAAATTTTTCTTAGATCACCATATCACATGGCGTTACTAGCAAAACTCAATGTATTCAAACAGTTATTTAGCTTTTATTTCGAGTACAAAGATAATATTTTTTAGGTAAAAATATACTACCCTACCACCCCTACTTCTCAAAAAACAGAAAAAGCCTTTCGAAAAGTACGAAAGGCTTTCTTATTTATAATCTTCTAATTACATATTCATACCGCCACATACTGGAATTGCTTGTCCAGATACATATGACGAAAGATCAGAGCCTAAGAATACAGCAACATTAGCAACATCTTCAGGTGTACCTCCACGACGAAGTGGAATTTGTTCTGCCCATTTTTTCTTCACATCTTCTGATAATGCACCGGTCATATCTGTAATGATGAATCCCGGACAAATACAGTTAGCTCTGATTCCGCGTGATCCTACTTCTTTTGCGATAGATTTTGCTAAACCAATCATACCAGCTTTAGATGCTGAGTAGTTTGTTTGACCGGCATTACCTGACAAACCTACAACCGAACTCATATTGATAATGCTTCCTCCTTTTTGTTTCATCATGATAGGTGTAACCGCATGGATGAAATTGAAAGCTGATTTCAGGTTAATATTGATAACCATATCCCATTGTTGTTCGGTCATACGCATCATAAGACCATCGCGTGTGATACCTGCATTATTTACAAGAATATCGATGCTTCCAAAATCGGCAAGAATTTGTTCTACAACTTTATGTGTATCTTCAAAATCAGCAGCATTAGATGCATAACCTTTTGCTTTAACACCAAAAGCTGCAATTTCAGCCTCGGTAGCTTTAGCATTATCGTCTATTGACAAGTCTGTAAAAGCAACATTTGCTCCTTCTTGAGCATATTTAAGAGCAATAGCTTTTCCTATTCCTCTTGCTGCACCAGTGATGACAGCTGTTTTACCTTGTAGTAATCCCATAATCTAGTTTGATTTTAATGATTTCAATTTTCTTCTTTTTTCTTTTTGCGTATACCTTCGTAAATAAGAAATGCTATATTCTCAGGATTCGTAGCACTTTCTTCTGACGAGTTATACTTACCTCTGATATATGGCAACTCCAATCCTTTAAGGGCATGATGCAATATACCAGCAATGGATTGTGTATCCGGCATTTCAAAAACGCCACTCTCTACACCTTTGTCCAGTATTTCTTTAATTACCAATATTTCTTTTTTATCGTATGCTTTTCGTGCATTCTGTACACGCCAGATATCACGAAAGAAATCTGCTTTCAGCGTCCCGTTTCTTGCGACTACTTTTTTTACAATATCAAAACGTGTTTTAAAAAACAACAACAGTTTTTCATCAGCCGGCAAATCCTTGTTTGCAACTTCTTGCAAAGCAGCATGCATCTGCTCTAATTCTGATTCCAGAACAGCCTGAAAAACTTCGTTTTTATTATTAAAATAAGTATACAGAGTACGTCTTCCTTTGTGCGAAGCCATGGCTATATCGTTCATAGTCGTATTCTCCACGCCAAGCTTAGCAAAAAGCTGACGTGCGACATCTATGAGCAGATTACGAGTTTTATTAATAGCCATATTATTATTGCACAATATTATATTCAGTGTGCAAAATTAATATAAAAAAAGAGAAAAACGAATCTTAATGTTGTTTTTTAAGATGTCCCCACTCTGTTCGATTCTTTAATGAAATCAAATACAGACCTAAGATTGTGAGAATTCCATTGAATAATAAAATTTCATACCCTACACTATAACTGCAAAATGTTTTCAGTATAAATTCTAGTACGAAACTAAGAATAGGCGACATTACGCATATATAAGGTACATATCTATCGAATGGTATCCACTTAGTAAACAGGCCAACAAAGAACAAACCTAAAAGTGGCCCATAGGTATAAGAAGCAGCTTTGTAGATAGTATCCAATATATTATTCTGCCCAATATAATCAATAAGTAAAATAGTCAGGATAAATATCAAACTCATCAACAAATGCACTCGTGTTCTCATCTTCTCTGCATGTCTTTTATCTTTTTTATTAACTTTCAACAGATCGACACAAACTGACGTAGTCAATGATGCCAAAGCAGAATCGGCATTCGAAAATGAGGCCGCAATGATTCCTACTGTAAAACAGATCAATACCGGCAAACCTAAATATTCGGTAGCCAAGTATGGTAATATCTCATCCGTATTACTTGGCAGAGCGATTCCTTTGACTGAAGCAAAAACGAGTAAGAGTATACCTAAAGCCAAAAACGAGTAATTAAGAGGAGCAAAAGCAAAGCCATAGCTTATCATATTTTTCTGAGCGTCTTTCAGTGTACGACAAGTCAGATTCTTTTGCATCATATCCTGATCCAAGCCAGTCATCACTACAACAATCAGAACACCACTAATAAATTGTTTAAAGAAATTCTGCTTCGAAGTCCAATTATCAAAGACAAATATTCGAGAATGTTCGCTTTCCAAAACGGCAGAAACAGTCTCTCCCACTCCAAAGTTCAATTCAGATACTACATGATATATAATCATTATCAGAGCTAGTACCAGACACAGAGTTTGTAGAGCATCAGTCCAAACGATTGTTTTTATTCCACTTCGATATGTATATAGCCAAATAAGAGCTATAATGCCCGTCACTGTTACATACAATGGTATATTCCATTGATTAAAAACGAAAGTCTGTAAAATCAGAGCAACTAGATACAGCTTTGATGCCGACCCAATGATACGGGACAGAATAAAAAATGACGAACCCGTTTTATGAGACCTTTCTCCGAATCGTTGCCCTAAGTAACTATATATTGTGGTAATATTCAATCGATAATACAAAGGCAGCAGCACATATGCAACAATGAGATATCCGGGAATAAATCCTAAAACCATCTGCATATAGGTCATATCTATCTTACCAACCATCCCTGGAACAGAAACGAATGTTACCCCAGATATGGATGCTCCAATCATACCTATGGCCACAACGTACCAAGGAGACTTTCTGTTAGCCAAGAAAAATGTTTCATTATCCGAATTTTTACTCGTAAGATGCGATATGAGAAACAATAATCCAAAATAAATGGCTATAACTACAATTATATATATGCCCATTTCCTATCCTTTTGCTGATCGGCGAAGTTACTATTTTTAAGGCAACTACAGATTGACATGTCAATATTTTTAATAATTCAGTCAAAATGGCAGTATATTTTGTTAAAATTAGAATAAAGAAAATTGGCTCGGTTAAAAGTGTTAAAAAATAGACTACCTTTATATAAGAAGAACAGATTTTGTATATAAATTTACAATAGAACAAAACACAGATTAAAAACAAATAAATTAAAATAGAAATTGTGTATGAATAAGATTATTAAAACTATTTCAGCTGGCTTGTTGGTAGCAGCAATAAGCGTTGGCGCCACAATTGGTACCTATAATTATTTAGAGAGCAACAAGAATTACTCATCTGGTGATGTTAGTGGTTTTGGCAATGCTTTCAAGCAACAGAACGTTCATTTGGCAAGTCTTTCTGAAGCAGGTTTCCCTGATTTCACAAAAGCGGCCGAAAATTCTATTCACGGGGTAGTTCATATTAAATCGGTAGCTAAAGGAAGCGAATCGAGCAGACAACCTCAGATGGTAAGCCCTTTCGATTTCTTCTTTGGTGATCCATTCGGTGGAGGTGGCAATCAAGGCCGTAGTATGCAGCCTCGTGTAGGTTTTGGCTCAGGGGTTATTATTTCGGCCGATGGTTATATTATTACGAATAATCACGTGATAGATAAAGCTGACGAGATCGAAGTAACACTTAACGACAATCGTAAATTTACAGCTAAACTTCTTGGAACTGATCCTCAAACGGACATCGCTCTTTTGAAAGTTGATGCCAAAGATTTGCCATACATTCCTTTCGGTAACTCTGACGAATTGAAAGTCGGAGAATGGGTTCTTGCCGTAGGTAATCCGTTTAACTTAACATCAACCGTTACTGCTGGTATAGTAAGTGCTAAAGGTCGTGGAGGTATTGGCGGAGGACAAGAGTCTATCCAATCATACATCCAGACTGATGCTGCTATCAATAGTGGAAACAGTGGAGGTGCACTTGTAAACATTAATGGTCAATTGATCGGTATCAATACGGCTATCTATTCTAAAACTGGCGATTTTGCCGGTTATGGATTTGCTGTTCCAGTATCTATAGCAGGTAAGGTTGTAGCAGACATCAAAGAGTATGGTACAGTACAACGTGCTATTCTAGGTGTGATCATTCAAGATTTAGCTATCGCCAAGGAAGCTGATCCTGAAAAAACTAAAGGCATAAAAATCAATGATGGTGTTTATGTTGCTGATTTTGCAGAACAAAGCCCTGCCAAACAAGCTGGTGTACAAGCTGGGGATGTTATCGTATCTATCAATGATGTGAAAGTTAAAACTGTTAGTCAACTACAAGACCAAGTGAATCGTCATCGTCCGGGTGATAAAGTTAAGGTTGTTGTAGTTAGAAACAATTCGGAAAAGAAAATTGATGTAACACTGAAAAATAGCGAAGGAAGTACATCTATAGTTAAGAAAACTGACGCACTTTCGGTTGTTGGAGCTGCATTTATGGATCTAAGTGATGAGAAAAAGAAAGATCTAGGTCTACGCTCGGGTGTAGAAGTTGCAGGAATGGATCGTGATGGTAAATTCAGCGAAGCAGGTATTACTAAAGGATTTATTATACTTGAGATAAATGATTATCCGGTAAGTTCTGTGAAGGATGTTGAGAAGATCATTCAGAATGCAGGTGCTGGTAAGGACAAAGTATTATTTATTAAAGGTATTAACAGCAATGGAAGTCGTAGATATTATGCCGTTGATCTGAATACAAAATAAATAAATCTATAATTTCAGCGAATAAAAAGAAGCTGTATCGTGTCACGATACAGCTTCTTTTATTTAAAGTCTATCTATATATTCTAAAATAAACCTTACCTTTAATCTAACAAAACAACATATAATTAGACATGAATAAATTTCAATCAACTTTTCTAAAATTATTTATCCCACTCGCAATCTTACTATACTTCACTCAATGTAATGATATAAAAGATATCATGACAAAACGATTTCTGATGATCGAAGTTGAAAAGATAAACAAAGATTGTCCGAAACAATTGAGTCCTGAAATAAGGCTAGATAGCTGTAAAGTTGCTGATAGAATTACATTGAAAACATATGCCTCAATGATTCATGTAGATGCAAACTTCTACGATGCCGAAGCATTCAAAAAAATGACAGAACCCGGTCTGATATATACAGTTCAAACATCAGAGGATTTGAAAAAAGCTAAAGATTATGGCGTAACATTCACATATGTATATCATGACGCTAAAGGGGAATTATTAGCTGAGATCGTAATAACACCAGATGATTACAATAAGCCTATCGACAAAAATAGCGTAGGTATTATCGGTTCATTTGATGAAAACGAAATCGGTGAAATGCTAGAGCAATTAGCAAACAATATGAAATCCATTTTACCAATGCAAATTGATGAAATAACTACACTTTCAGATATTGAGTTAGAGGCGAACAATACTTTAGCTTATACATACATTGTAAATATGGAGAGAAAAGATATAAATGAAAACTTTGCTCAAAACATGCAGACCTCTCTTACAGAACAAGCCAAATTCAATCCCGAAATCAAAAAAATATTGAATGCCAAAGCTATTCTAAAATATACTTACATAGATAAGAACAATGTTACGCTCTGTGAAATTACACTTACTAAAGAAAGCTTGGAATAAAATATCTCAAATAAGAAATGACAGATCATTTGTATTTACCGGAACTCAAATATATTATAGAATAAATTTATAAGCAATCGGGCTATCTTAAACATCTGTCTATTGAAAACTTATAAGATTTTACTGTTATATAGCGGTGATATATAGCTGAAATTTGGAGGATAAATAGTAACTTCGTATGTATATTTAAGTGTCAATCTTATTATTTGCAAAATAAAAAACAATATAATATTAAAACATCAGAAATTATGAAAATCGGATTTGTAGGATTAGGAAAAATGGGCGGTAAAATGGTAGAACGCCTATTATTGAAAGGACATGAAGTAGTAGTATCGAACCCATCGCAACCCAAAATAGACGATGCTGTAGCTAAAGGTGCTATCGGATCGACTGGTCTGAAAGATCTTGTAAGCAAGCTTGAAGGCCGCAAAATCGTATGGTTGATGGTTCCTGCAGGAAAACCTGTAGATGACAATATTGATGAACTACTAGGTCTTTTGAATCCAAATGACATAATTATTGATGGTGGTAACAGCTACTGGCGCGAAACAGTAGAACGCAGTAAAAAAGTACAAGAAAAAGGTATGGTATACCTAGACTGTGGTACTAGTGGTGGCGTTTGGGGACTTCAAAACGGATACTGCTTGATGTACGGCGGAGAAAAAGAAGCTTGCGATTACGTAGAGCCTATCTTCAAGGCTTTAGCTCCTAAAGATGGATACATCTATTGCGGTGGAAGCGGATCAGGCCATATGGTAAAAATGGTACACAATGGTATCGAGTATGGTATGATGCAAGCTTATGCTGAAGGCTTCGAAATTCTTAAAAGCTCTCCATACGATATCGACCTTGAAAAAGTGTCACGTACATGGATGCACGGATCAGTAGTTCGTTCATGGTTACTAGAACTTATAGGTAACGCATTGGAAGGAAACGAAAATCTTGATGGTATCAAAGATTATGTTGCTGACAGTGGGGAAGGACGTTGGACTGTACAAACAGCTATCGACTTTGATGTTCCGGCACACGTAATTACAGCATCATTATTCACTCGTTTCGAGTCTCGTCAAGAGTCGTCATTCGCAATGAAGATGTTGGCTGCTATGCGTAACCAATTTGGCGGTCACGCGATCAAAAAAGACTAAACGATAAATAATATCGAGTAACCATACAATTACATTTCTATTAGTTTATCTATATTATTTTCAATAGATTAAGAATAGATTTGTAACAATAATAAAAAAGCTTGTTATCTGTACACAAGTGTTACTTTTTAATAGATAACATACACATAACAAGCTTTTTGCACATTTACACAAAAGACAAAGAGTAATCCCTGACGATAGTTTTAGATTGTATGACTATCGAATGAAACTAAAAACAGAGACTCAATGAGTTCTATAAATATAAAAGACCAATTATTAGTCATTTTCGGGGCTTCGGGCGACTTAACATATCGTAAACTCGTACCGGCTCTGTTTGACTTATACAATACAAATTCGTTACCCAAACACTTTGCTGTTTTGGGTGTAGCTCGTAGTCCCCTTTCTGATGACTCGTTCCGCGATAAGATGAAAGACGGAATCAGACAATTTGCAAAAGCAGGAAAAGATGCATCGGACGAATCACTGGAAATCTTTTCGAAAAAGGTATTCTATCAATCGATACATACCGATGTAGCAGAAGATTATTCTATACTCAAAGATCGTTTAGATAAATTGAGTGCTAGTGAGAATATTCCGAACAATTATATTTTCTATCTATCTACCCCACCTGCCATGTATCCGGTTATACCAAAATACTTGGCACAACAAGGTTTGAATAAAGAAGACGATGGCTTCAAACGAATCATTATCGAAAAACCATTCGGTACAGATCTTGAATCGGCTAAAGCTCTTAACATTTCACTTCTTAACGACTACGAAGAAGAGCAAATCTATCGTATCGACCACTATCTTGGTAAAGAGACTGCTCAGAATATCTTCGTGACTCGTTTTGCAAATAGCATATATGAACCTCTATGGAATCGTAATTATATTCACCATGTGGAAATCACTGCTGCCGAAAGCATAGGTGTTGAAAACAGAGGTAGCTATTATGACCATGCAGGTGCTATGCGCGATATGGTACAGAATCACCTTTTACAACTCCTTGCATTAGTTGCAATGGAACCGCCAATGGCAATCGACTCAGTATCTGTACGTAACGAAAAGATGAAAGTATTCCAAGCACTTCGCCCATTCACTCAAGAAGATTTAGAGAATAATATCATCCGAGGACAATACACCGAATCGAATGTAAGAGGCAAGCATATGCTTGGTTATCGCGAAGAAAAAGGCGTAGATACTGAATCTCGTACCGAAACCTATTTTGCGATGAAAACATATATTGACAACTGGCGCTGGGGTGGAGTTCCATTCTATCTTAGAACAGGAAAGAGATTACCTACCAGAGTTTCGGAGATAGTTATTCACTTCAAACCTACTCCACAGAGTTTATTTATAGAGAATAAAGAGTTCTGTAACGATGGTAATTTACTTATTCTGCGTATCCAACCTGATGAAGGTATCTTGCTAAAAACAGGAATGAAAGTTCCAGGTCGTGGTTATCAAGTTCAGAATGTTAACATCGATTTCCATTATTCGGATCTGAAGGGTACTTATGTTCCTGAAGCATACGAAAGACTTCTGTTAGACTGTATGGCAGGAGATTCAACTCTATATATTCGTGGTGATGCTTTGGAGGCTACTTGGAAATATGTTCAGCCGATTTTGAATCATTGGGAAAATAATCCGGATGTTCCACTATATGGTTATCCGGCTGGTTCTTGGGGACCAGATTGTGCTGATGATCTGATAGAAGGAGACCAAATGACATGGAGATATCCTTGCAAGAATCTAGCAGATGATGGTATCTATTGTGAGCTATAAATTTATAATAATCGATATATACTAAATGATGAAAGAGGAAATAAAAATTTATAAAGATCCAGCATCTCTTAGCCAAGGATTTACGGAGCTATTACAACATCTGCTATCTGTCTATCCAACAATTAATATTGCTTTATCAGGCGGAACTACACCTAAGGCAATATTTGATTATTGGGCTGAGAACTGTCAAACATCAATTCCATGGGAACGTATCAAATTCTTTTGGGGTGACGAACGTTGTGTACCACCTGAAAATGAGATGAACAACTATGGAATGACTCGCGATCATCTATTCAATAAAATTGATGCGATTCAGCCCAAAAATGTACGCCGTATCCATGGCGAGAATGAGCCAGATGAAGAAGCTGAACGATACAGTCAAATATTGGAACGTAAACTGCTTCAGAGAAATAATGTTCCATGTTTCGAAATTGTCATGCTAGGCTTAGGCGACGATGGCCATACAGTCTCTATATTTCCACATCAGATGAAGCTGTGGGATGAGAAAAGAACATGTGTCGTTGCTGAACACCCAACTAGCAAAATGAAGCGTATTAGCATTACCGGTCGTGTAGTAAATAATGCCCAGTATGTCGTTTTTCTTGTTACTGGCAAAAATAAAGCTTCGAAAGTTAAGGAAATAATAAAAGATAGAGAGCTATTTACTAAAAAGTATCCGGCTGCTCGCGTTGAGCCAACTAATGGCTACTTATATTGGTTCTTAGACGAAGAGGCTGCAAGTGAGCTAAAATAATTCATAAAGCAAATAAGAAGAGCTAGTTAATAACTAGCTCTTCTTATTATAGTTCAATCTCATCAGCCGATATATGCCCATGTGTTATACAGTAAAATATAAGTCCTGACACTGTCTTTATTCCCAGTTTAGCCGTTATATTCTTTCTGTGCGATAATACTGTATTCAAACTAATATTAAGTTTATCAGCTATCTCTTTATTCAAATATCCTAAAGCGACTAAGCGCAGTACATCTAATTCTCTCTGCGAAATAGCATGATGAGTCTCATCTACTTTCACTTCCTGAGTTAATAATTCTTGCCAATCTTCAACACCTGATTTCTTTAGATCATCGATCATCGGGATCAAAACTTTACTGCGTATCCGATTATGTTTTTCCAGATCTCTCTCAATACTATCTATCGTGAATATTACAGCATAGCACATATTCTCATTGAAAGTTCCGGATATATGCTTAATGAAGATATTCTTCATATCATGCAATAGCTCAATAGCTGTATCCATATCAGTAACAAGAGTTTGCTCAGCTAATTTATTCATCTCATCTTTAAAATGCATGAATAACCTACGTATCAATTTGAACTGATTGTTTGATGGATCGCTCATAGTAATAAAAGCATTAAGATGCTTTTCCAGATTATAGAGCTGTGCTTTATGTATGTAATTATCGGACTCGTTCAGGTAATTAACAACAAGGTCTAGACCAAATTTTTGGAGTTTCTTTTCAGGAAAGTACTCCTCGTTAAGATAAGTATTTAGAATAACTAAAAAGAAATCAGTATTAATATCATATTCTGCACAAATCTCAGCAATAGTCTTATCTCCTACCCCCATCTTAACTCCAAAGCGATTTACAACTGGAATTAACTGGTGATACCCATTAATTATATCTGACAATATCGATGAAGGATCTAAGAATATCATACTATGCATTTTAAATATATCAACAAAGGTAATCATTTTCAAAATATAGAGAAGTATTAATTATTACATCATTCACACTAAATAAATTTTGTCAATATAGCTTCAAAACATTCTATGTTTTTATTTGTTATATAGTTAGCATTTCTTCGAAAGCTTTAGTAAATTTGTGTAGAGGGTTTGAAAATAATTCTCGAGGCATCGGATTACTAATTAAATCTCAAATATATGAGGAAAAGTTTAATCATTGGAATGTCCCTTCTACTTGCATCATTTACATTTATATGCAAAGCAGACCAAAAAGAAGATAAAAGTGAAAGTACAAACATTAAAAAAGAAAAAGCTATGAAATTTGAATTACCTGTGTTGCCATACGCAACAAATGAACTAGAACCAGTTATCAGTAAAAGAACTATAGAACTACATCACGGTAAGCATTTACAAACATATATTACAAATCTTAATAACCTAATCCAAGGTACTAAATTTGAAAATGCTGATCTTGAGACAATCGTTAAAGAAAGTGATGGTGCTATTTTTAACAATGCAGGACAAACATTGAATCATAATATATATTTTCTATCATTCTCTCCAAAAGGTGGAGGTGAGCCTACAGGAAAATTAGCAGAAGCAATCAAAGCTCAATTTGGTTCATTCGAAGATTTCAAAAAAGAATTTTCTGCAGCAGCAGTAAGTGTTTTTGGATCAGGATGGGCTTGGTTAGCTAAAGATGCAGAAGGTAAACTTTCTATTCACAAAGAATCTAATGCAGGAAATCCACTAACTAAAGGACTTACTCCACTGCTAGGATTTGATGTTTGGGAACACTCATATTACTTAGATTATGAAAATCGCCGTGCAGATCATATCAATGAACTTTGGAAAATTATTGATTGGAATGTAGTTGGTTCTCGCTACTAATAACAAACGAATTAATAAAAATAAGGCTATCTAAATTGGATAGCCTTATTTTTTTATTCTAAGCAACAATAATCAAACTCTAATAAATTATAAAACATAGAAAAAACAGTACATATAATAAAGATATCATACAATCAACCATGATATTAAAATATATTATATCATGATAATATATCATTCACTTAAGAGTATCTTATATAGAATTTAAAGACTTTTTACACCATATAAATTCTGCTTTAACTAAGGTTTTATTCATACAGCTGAATAATTTAATTCTATGATTATTGTGTAACTATAAAATTAGTACTACTGTTATTATCATTTAGAGAACAAATCATTCCCCAGATTAACTATGGTTATATCTCTGGATATATCTACCCCAAAAAATAGGAGGTCACTAGTATAAACTAATGACCTCCTCAGGTAAAATTGGCGGCTATCTACTCTCCCACCTGTAGGGCAGTACCATCGACGCTATTGGGCTTAACTTCTCTGTTCGGAATGGGAAGAGGTGG
>NZ_OEPV01000007.1 GCF_900240225.1 Dysgonomonas massiliensis
CGGGAGAGTAGATATTTTCGGGCTTGATATTGACGTGGTCAAGGAAAGTCTCTTTCAAGACAGCAAGGTTGCTAGCCGATTGAGGTGAAAGCGGGTAGAACTCATAGATGTTGAAAACGATAACGTTATCAAAGCTCAGCCCTTCTTCTTTGTGCATACGGATCAGATCCTGAAAGATGGTCTGCGGTGAGTGCCCGCCGGGCAAAGCAAGTACAAACTGCTCGTTCTTGGACTGCTTGCTGCGGATACGCGAAGCAATCTCACGGGCTACTTCCAATGAAGCTTCAACGGATGATTCGTAAATATTAGTGGTGACTTTCTCGAAACGAGACAGAGCGGAAAGCTCGAACTCATTGTCGGATTTGTAGTAGCGCTGTGGGACACGGTCCAGTACAATCTGTGAACTTAAATCTAAACGCATAATTAATTCTATTTGGTGGTTGTAAATGTATAAACAATTAGATGAAAAGCATTTAAACAAACATCAGACAGGGATAAGTGAGTAAACTATATTTTACACAACTAATTCTCCATGTATAGCAAATAATAATTATTTAAAACTCTTCCTTCTGTACACAAACATAATCATTTTTCGAGAATATACACCCAAGTGCAAACAACCAGTCAAGAGCCAAATAGTTAATATATATAAATATTTTCTTACAATAAGAAAGCGTCCGACTATTTACACAAAATTGAAGATACGCCGAAACATAAACAATTGAACAATTCCCCTTACACATAAATAAGATATAAATGCAAACCAAAGAATATTGTTAGTATAAGTTTGGAAAAATTCAGGAACTATATAACTAAAACCGTAATAGATGGCAAAGAAGGCAAGCATTGCTATAAGCATCGAATTACGCATCTGTCGCGAAGCAGTAGCTCCAACAAATATACCATCCCAAAGAAATGCCGAAAATCCAGCAATAGGAATAAGTAAAACCCAAAATTTGTAATCATGAGCAAGGCTAATAACATTTGCTTTGTCCGTAAGAATACTCAAAATAAAATCAAAACCGAAAGCATAAACAGAAGTAAAGCAGACAACTACAACAAAACCCCATTTAAACAAACTTCTCACAAGAGGTTTCAGCATAATATAATCTTTTCGTCCAATGAATTTTCCAGTCAAAGCTTCACCAGAGTATGCAAAGCCATCCATCAGATAGGAGAATAAGGTAAACATTTGCATCATCAGAGCATTGACTGCTAGCATCTCGGTACCTAATCGAGAAGAAGCCGATACAAAAAATGTAGATACAGTTATCAAAGCTAATGTCCGTAGAAAGATATTTGTGTTTACTCGAAAGAACGGAACGAAATCAGATATTTTCTTTAACACAGAGAAATCAAAGAAACTCTTTAAATAGCGGTGTTTACATAATCCCAGCCATAAGGATGTGATCAGACCACCATATTGTGCGCATAATGCAGCCGTAGCAACTCCTTCGAGTTTCATTCTGAAACCGAATACTAACAACAGGCACAACCCAATATTTACAATATTAATTCCAATGGCGATAAACATCGGTGTTATAGCATCCTGCATGCCAACATACCACCCATTGATGGCATAAAGTCCAAGTACAGCCGGAGCTGCCCAGATATAGATATGAAAATAATCGCTAACGTAGCTACGTACATTCGGATCAACTTCGAAGAAGAAGAAGCCAAGTTTCAATATCAAAAATTGAAGGCTGATTAACAATAACCCACCCAAGAATGCTACAAAAAGCGATCGAAGAAGAATATTGGCTTGCTCGAATTTATCTCCTGCACCATATGCCTGAGCAGCAAAGCCGCTTGTACCCATACGTAGGAATCCGAAGTTCCAATATATAAAATTGAATATCGTGACAGCTACTGCAATTGCTGCAATATAACTTTCCGAATCTAAATGACCAACGACCGCCATATCCACCAATCCTAAGAGGGGAACTGTAATATTAGAAATAATATTAGGAATGGCTAGTCGCAGAATCGCTTTATTCATCTATTCTCCTTTCTCGAACGCATAGATAAATAATTATTTATATGTTATCCAGCGGAATATCTCTTTGAATGTAACTTTTTTACCCATCATCAGGATTCCTGTACGATAAATTTTGCCGGCAAGCATTATAGCAACAACAGCCGTCAGGAATAACAATCCCAACGAAAGACAAATTTCCCACATTGGCACATCCAATGGCAAACGCACCATCATCACTATAGGCGATGTAAGAGGTATAATAGATCCCCAGAAAGCAAGCGCTCCCTCAGGATTACGAGCTGCAGCAAATCCCACATAGAATGCAAGAAGAAGTATTATTGTCAATGGCATTACAAATTGCTGGGCTTCCTGCGAATCGTTTGCAGCTGATCCAAACATTGCATACAATGCAGCATACAACAAATATCCTCCTATGAAGTAAAATAAGAAGCAAACTAACAGTTTCAACCAATTTATACTCTGAATAAACATGATACCTTCCATCATTTTTGGATCCATTCCCATAGCAGCCATATCTTGAGGACTACCAGAGCCTGTCAAAGCACTCATATCGATACCGAAAGCCGGAATTGCAATACCACACCCTACAACTATAATGACAGCCCATAAGGCCAATTGAGTCAATCCCGTTGCTGCAACAGCAACAATCTTGCCCATCATCAAGTCGAAAGGTTTTGCCGAAGAAATAATTACCTCAACAATACGGTTCGTCTTTTCCTCAACAACGCTCTGAAGCACCATAGAACCATTCATCATAATAAAGAAAAACATCAGGAACGTAAATCCCATTCCGATAAAAGTTACAGCTTCGTTAGCTGTTTCTTTTTCTTCTCCATCTTCAGTCCATTGTTTAGTTGAAATATGTATACGATCTTTCGAACTAGTTATTTCTTGTATATCTGCTATAGTCTGTGCATCTATATTGGCTTGAGCTGTATAATCGTTCAGCCTTTTATTATTCACAGCCGTAGTCAGCACATCGTTGATATATTGAGTCAACTCGCGCGGAGCTTGCTGTTTTTCAGAATACAATGTTGCTGCTGTCGGCTTATCGTTTAATACCTCATCAATTGTCAACAAAGCAAAAGACACTTCATTTTCTGCCGAACGTGATGGCATCGCACTCATATCACCAATTTTAATAAACTGATAATCGTTATTCGATTCTAACAATGGATAATAAACGTTCGTTCTATCCATAACGTATATCTGCTTGATATCGTCATTACTCAAAGTAGCTAAGTATTGAGGTAAAAGAATTACCACGATCATAAAGATCGGAGTAAGAAGTGTAGTCCAAAGAAAAGCTTTGGTTTTGACTGCCGCCAGATACTCGCGTGCTATAATAAGTTTTAATGCGTTCATTTGCTTGATTGTGATACGATTTGAATAAATATATCATTCATAGTAGGAAGTTCTTCTTCGAAGCTAAGAATTTCATTCTTCTCGATGATAGTTTTTATAATTTCTGAGTTTGGTGTTTCGGGATCAAGCTTCTTAATCTTTACAATTGTACTTTGTTTTTGAGGCTCGATAAACAAAGTACTAAATAATGGAGACGAAACATCAAAGCCATTCGACCCTGCTATTTCTAGAGTAAAGATATACTCACGGAACTGAGCTCTTACCTCTTTCACATCACCCTGAAGCATCACTTTCGATTTATTGATCAGCGTTATACGATCGCAAAGTTCTTCAACCGATCCCATATTGTGTGTCGAAAGAATCACCGTTTTACCTTGCGCTTTCAATTCGAGAATTTCATTCTTCAAAAGCTCAGCATTAACCGGATCCAATCCACTGAACGGCTCGTCAAGAATCAACAATTCGGGCGAATGGATAACAGTCACAATAAACTGAATTTTCTGCTGCATACCTTTCGATAGCTCCTGAACCCGTTTGTTTTCCCAAGTTGTAATTGCAAATTTGTTCAACCAATAATCCATACGCTTACGCGCTTCCGATTTTGACAAACCACGCAATCTGGCTAAAAACATTATATGCTCACCAACGGTCATTTTTTTATACAAGCCACGCTCTTCGGGCATATAACCGATATTGAATATATCCTGAGGCTCGGATGGACGTCCGTTTAACAGTACTTGCCCATCATCTGGAGCTGTAATTCGATTTATGATACGTATCAACGAACTTTTACCTGCACCATTCGGCCCTAGCAGTCCGTAAATACATCCTTGCGGAACACCAATACTCACTCCGCTAAGAGCTGTATGATCTCCGTATTTTTTTACAATATTCTGTGCTTCGAGATAAAACATCTTCTTTTATTGATCTTTATATTATATAATTGGTCGTAAAGATATTATTCTTATTTAGGAAGTACAATTCGTTCACCTAAAAATTTGTTCAACGGAGCTTTTATTCGCAACTGCAATTCTTTCATTTCTTTCATCAGTGCAATTACAGCCATATCGTCGCCTTCTTTTCCTTTTACGGCAATTTCTTCCATTATTTTATCAATCCGTTGTTGAACATAGAAGTTTTTCAGTTCTGCCAAGGCAACTGGAACTGTACGCTGAAGATTATTTTCTTCCGCTAAAGGTGTTTCTTCGGCAGAGACATTCTCACCGAACTGCTTTGTGTGAACTTTACTCAATTCGTAACGATCGCTCACTATTTCGACTGCTATACGGCTGATTTCGGGATCAGGGTGCGCCAAGAAATAACGCGAAGGGGTAAATCCCTCTAAAGTAGAATGATTAATTGCCTCTTCCAACATTTGCTTATATGGCGGGTGAGTCAGCCATAATCCATCCTGCTCCAAATCCATTTTCACATATTCGATCACATTGATGGGACCATTTTCACCTTCTACAATAACCTCTTTGCCGTAACGAACAACATAGTAAAGTACTGCCAGTTCATAAGTCACTATCGACTTTTGTTTTTTAGATTGTTTTGCTCCTGCCTGTGGCTCAGAATACATTCTATCTTCGGGCGGTAAAAACAAATCTTCGGGTGGAGCCTGCTTCGTTTCATTGAAGCGCTGTTCCAAGTGGTTTCCTCGTTTTCTATTAACCTCGCGTACCAAAACACTTTCCGAGATTTCGAGCAATCGGCTGCAGTCGCGAATATACACGGTTCTTATTATATTATCGGGAATAACAGATATACTGTTTACTATATCTGTTATCAGTTGAGCGCGTTTGATAGGATCCTCCCCTGCCTCATCAAGCAAAAGCTGAGTCTTGAAACGAATAAAATCGACCTCACTACTTTTCAGAAACTTATGTAGCGAATCGGCATTCTGTTTACGTGCAAATGAATCGGGGTCTTCGCCATCAGGCAAAAGTACAACTTTGATATTCAATCCTTGCTCGAGCAACAAATCGATTCCGCGCAAAGCCGCTTTAATACCTGCTGCATCGCCATCATACAAAACGGTTACGTTATTCGTAAAACGATGTATCAACTTGATCTGACCTTGCGTCAAAGCCGTTCCGGACGAAGCAACAACGTTCTCAATGCCGGCTTGATGCATCGATATGACATCGGTATAGCCTTCTACCAGATAGCAGCGATCTTCTTTCGTTATCGCTCGTTTAGCGAAGTAGATACCATATAATTCACTGCTTTTATGATAAATTTCACTTTCGGGTGAATTGACGTATTTTGCCGTTTTTTCATTTTTCTTCAGAATACGACCACCGAATGCAATAACTTTACCCGACAGCGTGTGTACGGGAAACATCACACGACCACGGAATCGGTCGGCAGTATAACCTTCGCCCTCGATAGTAAGCCCCGTTTTGACAAGATATTCTTTTTTGTACCCCGTACGAATTGCTTCCTGCGTGAAAGCATCTCTATCTTCGAGGCTATATCCTAATTGAAATTTCTGTATAATATCTTCGCGAAATCCACGCTCGCGAAAATAACTAAGACCGATACTTTTACCCTCGATATGCTCATGCAAAGTTTTCACAAAGTAATCTCGGGCATATTCATTCAGAATAAACAAACTTTCACGCTCACTTTGTACCCGACGCTCATCGTCGGTCAGTTCACGTTCTTCGATCTCGATATTATATTTTTTTCCTAAAAAACGCAATGCATCGTAATACGACAGCTGCTCATGTTTCATTATGAAATGAACAGAAGTCCCCCCTTCACCACATGCAAAACACTTGCATATACCTTTTGAAGGAGACACGTAAAACGATGGCGTCTTGTCTTCGTGAAACGGACAAAGGCCTACGAAGTTGACACCTCTACGTTTGAGTGTAACATACTGTGAAACAACATCTACTATATCTGCCGCATTGACTATGCGGTCTACTGTTGACTGATCAATCATAATAATGCAAATGTACACATTTTTCAGCCAATAGTATTCAGGCAATTGCCATCATGTTACAACATAAAATCCAATTAGCTCAGACCAACAACTTTAACATTGCTTCCATCAACTAGTATAACCTGACTATTCGAAATCGGACACAATTTTAAGTCAGAATTATATTTTGTAACAACATGTTCTGCTGCTTCCTCGAAAGGGAATTCTCCGTAATGCGGCACAGGATAAAAGTCAATTACACCTAAGGACTGATAGGATATCAATTCTGTCGCAGCCTTCGGATCATCCATATCTTTCACATACTCTATGTTGGGAGATACGATTATTGCTCCGGCAGATTCTCCAACATATAATTTACCTGAATTGATTTCTTCTACGATCAACTTATCGGCTCCAGTTCTTTTCAATTCTTGAAGCAAAAAGAACGTATTGCCTCCTGACACGTAGAAAAAATCATTCTTCTTAATCTTTCCGGATATCATTTCTGCTGAAGCTGTCGAAATATCTAATTCATCTATGACAACTTCCATCTCTCGGAAAGCATTTTTTGCTTCATCCACATAAAATGTTACTTCTTCAACCAGACTTGCCGTAGGAATAAACGTTACCGTTTTACCTTTAACGTCATCTATCAGATAACTTTTAAATATATCAACGACATCACCGAATGAAGATGATAGGAATAGTTTTTTCATTTGCGTTTTAATTTCCATTATAATTAATATTTCGAAGATAGAAAAAAGAGGCTTATCCTAAAATCGGACAAGCCTCAAAATTATTTTGATATATAAGTTTTATCAAATCACTCCTTGAGCAATCATTGCACGTGCAACTTTCATAAATCCGGCAATGTTAGCACCTTTTACATAATTGATAAATTCGCCGTCTTTTCCATATTTCACGCATTGCTCGTGAATGCTCTTCATTATCTCGTGAAGTTTCTTGTCCACTTCTTCTTCCGACCACTGAATATGCATTGCATTCTGAGTCATTTCAAGACCTGAAGTTGCAACTCCACCGGCATTAACCGCTTTACCTGGAGCAAACAATGTTTTCTTTTCGATGAATAAATCCACAGCCTCTGCTGTACAACCCATATTCGAAACCTCAGCCACACACATTGTTCCATTTGCAATCAGCGTTGCTGCATCATTTCCGTTCAATTCGTTCTGAATGGCGCAAGGCATAGCAATATCCACTTTTTCCACCCATGGTTTTACACCTGCATGGAACACTGCATTCGGATATTTCTTAATATATGGAGCAACAATATCTTCACCCGAATTACGAAGTTCAAGCATATAGTCAATTTTCTCACCTGAAATTCCATCAGGATCGTAAACATAACCATCGGGTCCAGAGATAGTAACAACTTTTGCTCCTAATTCAGTTGCTTTCGAAACTGCTCCCCAGGCTACATTTCCGAAACCTGATACCGCTACAGTTTTGCCTTTTATATCTATGCTTTTTTCTTTCAACATTTCTTGCACAAAATACAAAGCTCCATATCCTGTAGCCTCTGGACGAATACGTGATCCGCCAAACTCAAGTCCTTTTCCGGTAAATGTTCCGGTATTCTCGCGAGCTAATTTCTTGTACATACCGTACATATAACCAACTTCGCGTCCTCCAACGCCAATATCCCCCGCAGGAACATCTGTATCAGGACCAATATTACGCCACAATTCGAGTATAAATGCCTGACAGAAACGCATAATTTCTCCGTTCGACTTTCCTTTCGGACTGAAGTCTGAACCTCCTTTTGCCCCACCCATAGGAAGCGTAGTAAGTGCATTTTTAAACGTCTGCTCAAACCCTAAGAATTTCAACGATGAAAGGTTTACCGAATCATGGAATCTGATGCCACCTTTGTATGGACCTATCGCATTGTTAAATTGAACACGATAGCCTATATTCACTTGAGTATCTCCTTTATCATCAACCCATGCCACGCGGAAAGTAAAGATACGATCCGGTTCAACTAGCCTTTCAATAATTCGGTGTTTCTCGAACTCCGGATGCTGATTGTATACTTCTTCAATAGTAACAAGAACTTCTTTTACTGCCTGAAGAAATTCTTTTTCGCCTGGATGTTTTGCTTCCAGATTTGACAAAATTGTTTCAATTTTCATATTAGTCGACAATTATAGGTTAACATTCAACAATATTGTATTTAAATAAGAATCATTTTATCGTTAGCCATTCATCCTGAGACAAAAGGCTTTCATCAAATATAATAAATAATCAAAATTTAAATGATCATTTTGTTAGCAAAAATAGCATCGTCCAATGTTAAATAAGCTTTTATCATTACATTTGCACTAAATACTAAATCGATGATTAGCAAGGAGAATAAACAAATTGCACAATGGGCTATCGATACAGCCCTAGCCAATGGCTGCCAACAAGCGCGTGCATCTATCATAACCGGACAAAACAATTCGTTTGAATACCGCGACAGACAATTAGACAAATTACATCAAAGCTCGGAAAACAAGCTTTATATCGAATTATTTGTCGATGGCAGATACGGTAGTTTCTCAACAAATCGCATTGATAAAAGTATTCTCGATAAATTCATTCGCGACGGAATAGATTCAACTCGTCTACTAGCCGAAGATCCTTGCCGTCAACTACCCGATCCAAGCAGATATTACAAGCCGGATGGCCGCGATCTTGATCTGTTTGACAAATCATTTGCATCGATTGACGCAGAGCGGAAGATAGAAATAGCAAAGCAAGCCGTTGAAGAAATTCTCGACTCGGATGATCGCATCATAACCATTACAGCATCCTACAACGACGGCATGGGAGCCGATTATATGATAGCCAGCAACGGATTCGAAACCGAAAGTGCTGATACTGCTTTCGACCTGACCGTTGAAGTTGCTCTGGAAACAGGCAGCGATGCTCGCGCCGAATCTTATTGGTTCGACAGCAGTCTGTATTGGAATGACTTGCAAAAAACGGGGATTGGTAAAACTGCTCTAAAGCGTGCATTACAAAAAATAGGTCAACGCAAAATTAAATCGGGAATTTATCCGATGCTACTTGACAACACGACCTCAAGTCGACTACTGGCACCGATGATCAGTGCTATGTTTGGCTCGGCTCTTCATCAGAAGAATTCTTTTCTACTCGACCGTTTGGGTGATCAAATTCTTTCCGAAAAGCTAACATTAATAGACACTCCCCATCTCAAAAGAGCCTTTGGCGCTCGTTGGCACGACGGCGAAGGTGTTGCAACCAAAGAGCAGCGTATTATAGAAAAAGGAGTACTAAATACATATTTTATCGATACATACTCCTCATTGAAAATGGGTGTAGAGCCTACAATCGCGTCTCCATCAATTCTTAATCTGGAACTCGGAAACAAAAGCTTCGATCAATTGTTATTAACTATTGACAAAGGTATTTGGGTAACCGGCTTCAATGGTGGAAATACGAATAGCACGACCGGCGATTTTTCATTCGGAATTGAAGGATTTCTCATAGAAAACGGCGTTGCAACAACTCCTATCAGCGAGATGAATATAACAGGAAATATCCTTACATTATGGCAAAATCTGATGGAAATAGGAAACGATCCACGCGAAAAATCTACACGCCGCATCCCTTCTTTACTATTCGATAACGTTAATTTCAGTGGACTATAATGTATAAACTTCGAAGCTTTCTACTTTCTGCAATATTCTTATTGACGCTACACATTTCGGCCCGACAACCGGCTATCGAAATCAGGGCTGTATGGCTTACAACAAGCTGGGGACTGGATTGGCCTACACAAAACAGAAGTGTAGATCAGCAAAAAGCCGAATTAAGAGCAATGTTGGATGAGTTTCAGAAATTAAATTTCAATGTCGTATTTTTTCAAACACGTGCGCGCGGAACTGTATTCTACAATTCTAAAATAGAGCCTAAAAACAGCTATTTCAATC
The DNA here is from genome assembly GCF_900240225.1 of Dysgonomonas massiliensis. Classification (GTDB taxonomy): domain Bacteria; phylum Bacteroidota; class Bacteroidia; order Bacteroidales; family Dysgonomonadaceae; genus Dysgonomonas; species Dysgonomonas massiliensis. Next base: position 10,256 of record NZ_OEPV01000007.1, read on the forward strand.
GCAATAACAATTTCGATCCTCTAGCATTTACTATCGAGGAATGCCACAAGCGCGGCATGGAATGTCATGCTTGGATAGTTACTTTCCCAATGGGAAGTGAACGTAAGGCAGTTCCTAAAAAAAGACAAAAAGCTTTACTCGCTAAAAAGCCGGAGAACTATAAACTCGTAAATAACATTGAATGGTATCTCGATCCTGGACATCCGAAGACAAACGATCATATAGTTTCTCTTGTACAAGAAATCGTCACCAATTACGATGTAGATGGCGTACAATTCGACTACATTCGTTATCCCAATAACGATCGTACATTTCCCGATAACGATACATACAAAAAATACGGGAATGGCAAATCGCTGCACGACTGGAGACGCGACAATATAAATCGTCTCGTAAGCAATATATACGATGCTGTAAAAGCAATCAAACCATGGGTGCAAGTCAGCAGTTCGCCTTTAGGCAGATATCAGCCACTGCCTCATCGACCTAACGATGGGTGGACTGCCCGCGAAACTGTTTTTCAGGATGCAGCCCGTTGGTTGAAAGAAGGAAAGCACGATATGCTTTTCCCTATGATGTATTACAAAGACGACCTATTCTATCCATTTGTAGAAGATTGGGTTGCCAACTCCAACAATCGCCCTATAGTTCCCGGATTGGGCATCTATCAGATGCTACCCGAAGAAAAGAAATGGCCTTTATCGGACATTACCAAACAGATGGAATTCACAAGAAACAGCAAAGCTGGAGGACAAGCATATTTTAGAGCCAAGAATGTAACAACAAACCTAAAAGGGCTGAAAGATTCTCTAGAGGTATTTTATCCTTATCAGGCCAAGCTGCCGCCAATGACATGGTTGGACAATGTAGCTCCGAATTCACCACTCGACCTACAGGTATACAAAGAAGGCGATTTATTGAATATTGAATGGAATGCTCCTGACAACTCCGAAGGGTTTACTTATACGGTTTACTACTCAACAGAAGAGCAGCCCGATGTAAATGATCCGAAATATATAATAGCTTCAGGAATAAGGGGGAATAAAATAAAATTTCCGGTAAATACCGGCGAATATGGATTTTACTATTCAGTCACGGCAAGCGATCGTTTTCACAACGAAAGTGTACCATGCTTTGCTGCTTACTTCTCGCATTCGGAGAATGAACAATAATTCATTTACTTAGTTCAGCAAGCAATTTCTCTATCGTTCTCCCGAATAATGGATGTTCTACATTTGCAGCTATTTCGGCTAAAGGTTTCAACACAAACTCACGCTTATGCATTTCGGGGTGAGGAATTATCAAGTGAGGATATTCTAATACAAGATCATCATACAGCAGAATATCAATATCAATAATACGATCTTTATATTCTTTATTATATGACTTGGAATTACGCCCCATCTCACGTTCGATAACCTGCGTATATTCCAACACTTCCAAAGGCGACAATTCAGTTTCTATCTTACAAGCCGCATTAAGGAACGAATTGTCGGACTCGAAACCGACTGGTTCGGTCGTAAAAAAAACGGAGCAGGCAATTATCTTGCCCACCCGTTCATCAATATTTTTCAATGCTTGATGCATATTCGCCTCTTTATCGCCCAAGTTCGTACCCAGACTCAAGTAGACTGTATGCAGCTTTGACTCAACCATTATCAGATAATTAACATGGCATCGCCATAAGTACCGAAACGATATTTTTCTTTGATTGCCTGATCGTAAAGATCCATAATCAAATCATATCCACCGAAAGCAGCAGTCATCATCAATAGTGTTGATTCTGGCAAGTGGAAGTTTGTAATCATCGAATCAGCAATTCCAAATTCATATGGAGGGAAAACAAATTTATTTGTCCAGCCATTATTTGGTTTCAACTCGCTATTAGTAGTTACTATAGTCTCGATAGCACGCATCACAGAAGTTCCAACTGCACAAATACGATGACCTCCCGATTTGGCTTTATTCACAAGATCGGCAGTTTCTTGAGTAATAAGTAATTGCTCAGAATCCATCTTATGCTTAGTCAAGTCTTCTACGTCTATTTCGCGATAGTTACCTAATCCTGAGTGCAATGTAATGAAAGCCGAATCAACTCCTTTGATTTCCATACGTTTCATCAATTCGCGACTGAAGTGCAAACCTGCAGCCGGAGCAACAACAGCACCTTCGTTTTTAGCGAAAATTGTTTGATAACGCTCTTTGTCAATTGGCTCTTCGCTTCGGTTCAAATATTTAGGAATCGGAGTTTCGCCCAACGAATAAAGGACTTTGCGGAATTCTTCATCTGGTCCATCATACAAGAAACGCAATGTACGTCCACGCGAAGTTGTATTGTCGATAACTTCGGCTACTAATGAATCATCTTCGCCAAAATAAAGTTTATTACCAATACGGATTTTACGAGCAGGATCCACTAACACATCCCATAGATGAAATTCCTCGTTAAGTTCTCTCAACAGAAAAACTTCGATCGTAGCACCGGTCTTTTCTTTGTTACCATACATACGTGCAGGGAAAACCTTCGTATCGTTGAAGACGAACATATCTTTTTCATTGAAGTAATCGAGTACTTCTTTGAATATTTTATGTTCAACCTCTCCCGTTTTACGGTTGACTACCATCATTCGAGCTTCATCTCTATGATTAGCCGGATACGAAGCTATCAGCTCTTCCGGAAGTTTAAATTTAAATTGCGAAAGTTTCATATATATTTCCTTATTATATTCTCTTTATTTATTCAACATCAAAGCATCAATCATATCTTCGGCTTGTGCGCCATCAATACAATCTGCCAAAGTCACATCACCTACACGTGTTCTCTCCAAAGCAGCCAAATGCGCCCCTGAACCTAGTGCCAATCCGATATCTCGTGTCAAAGCACGTATATATGTTCCCTTGCTGCATACTACCCTAATCTTAACGATCGGCATCGCATATTCCAGCAATTCTATTTCATCAATAACCAATAATTTTGGTTTCAATTCTACTTCTTCGCCCTCACGAGCATATTTGTAAGCACGTTTACCATCAACCTTACATGCTGAGTATACAGGCGGAACCTGTTGTATTTCTCCTACAAATTCTTGAATTTTAGTCTCAACCAACTCTTTCGTTATATGATCGGTCGGAAATACTGCATCTACTTCAGTCTCTTTATCAAAAGATGGTGTAGTTGCTCCTACTTCCAACGTTGCTATATATTCTTTTGTCTGATACTGAAAAGTCTCGATCAGTTTCGTTTTCTTTCCCGTACAAATAATCATTACACCCGTAGCCAAAGGATCAAGCGTTCCGGCATGACCGACTTTTAACTTCTTAATATTCAGATTACGACATATTCTAGTGCGCAATTTCCGTACCAAAGTGAACGATGTCCAATTCAATGGTTTGCTGACGTATAGTATTTCTCCTTCTATAAAATCCATCAAATAACTGCTAATTCGTGTCCGGTAAACATCAGGATCAGGATCAATGCCCCTACTACAATACGATACCAGCCGAATAGTTTAAACCCGTATTTAGTAACAAATCCAATAAAAAATTTAATTGCTAGCAATGCTACAATAAATGCTACGACATTACCTACAATAAGTGCTGACATATTGTCAATCAGTATTGTAAAATCGAAATCGAACAATCCACCATCAGGAACTCGAATCAATTTATATAGGCTGTAACCCGTTGCTGCTGCCATAGTAGGCACAGCTAAGAAGAATGAGAATTCAGCTGCATTCTTACGAGTCAATCCGCGTGTCATTCCCCCCACGATAGTAGCCATCGAACGCGAAACTCCCGGAATCATTGCTATACACTGGAAGAGTCCAATTATGAAGGCACTTTTTTCGGTCATTGTCTGATCTTGTTTAGGCTTGTTAAACCACTGATCGACAAACAACATCACAATACCTCCCAAGACTAACATCACAGCTACAACTGTAACACTCTCCAACATGGCTTCGACATAATCATTCAACAAGAAACCTATTACAGCTGCAGGAATGAATCCGATCAGCAGTTTCCAATAAAAATCGTATTTATAAAGCATTTTCCTCAACCATCCCCCATTCGCTATTTCTGACGGATAGTCTTTCTTCACATTGAAAAAACGTTTCCAGTATAAAACTATGACCGAAAGAATGGCTCCGAATTGAATGATTACTGTAAATGCTTTTACAAACTCGTTGCTCTCTACACCCAGAAGACTTTGGGCAATAATCATATGTCCTGTCGACGACACCGGAAGAAACTCGGTCAATCCTTCGACAATGGCAATGATGATAACTTCAAAAATGCTCATTATTTATTTGTCTTATGCTAGGATGTATATTATTCTTGATCTGATTCTTGATCAACAGCTGTTGAATCTTTCTTTTTATACAGGATACCGACAATCATTAGTATAAATCCTATGAAACATGTTATAGGAGCAACACCTATACGTCGGGTACTGAAAATATCGGGTTCGAATCCGTTTTCGATAGTCGATGCCGGCCCCGTCATCAGTACAAATCCTAAGATAATAACTACAACCGCGACTGCGCAGATTATATAGTTTATCTTTTGAAAAGCAAAGTTTTTGTTATTCATTATTTAAATTAAATATGATAAAGTTTATTCGTTGTCATTCTCAAAAATCTGTTTACAGCAACGATGGCTGCAAGCGCAGTAATTGCAATCCCTGCAATAAGCACAAGTACATATACAAAAATCATCTCTTCGGGACTCACTATATTAGCTAGTTCGGGATAATATTTCACTGCATAATAAGCAAATGCCGTCAAACCTAAATTTGCTAAAATAGCAGCAACAACACCATTCAGCACCATCTGACCTATGAAAGGTCGACGAATAAATCCGTTTGTTGCTCCCACTAGTTGCATTGTATTAATCAAGAAACGCTTAGCGTATATATTCAATTGAATAGTGCTATGTATCAAAACAAAAGATATTGTAAGCAATATAGCAGCAAGTATCAACAGCACTGTACCAACTTTTGTCAGATTCGAATTTGCAAGACTTATATCGTCTTCGCTATATACTATATTTTTTATAGGTTTCAGCCCTTTCAACGAAGATTCGACCAATTTAATGCTATCCGGATTTACATAATCCGACTTGATATAAACATCGTAGAAACTTCGTGCAGGATTGTAGCCCAAAACCTCTTCCGGATCACGTCCGAGATCTCTGATCAACTGCTCTTTAATCTCCTCTTTGCTTATATATTTAGCTTCTTTGACATACGGATTCTTTGTTAGTTTTGTCTTCAGAGCAAGGATGTCAGCATCGGCAGCTTTCTCGTCAATCTCTACTGAGATTGCCATATTTTCTTTAAAATATTCGGAGAAGCTTTTTCCGGTGAAACCCACTAAAAAGATCAAACCCAACAAAAAGAGTACAAGTGCAATACTTATTGTAGTAATCACACCCGATGTAAAAAACGAAATACCTTTAGCTTTGTTGTTAGACATAAATTTTGTCTACGATTAAAAAGGGAACATTATACCTAAAATCGGAGCAAAGAAACAAAATAAATAGCTTTACTCATAAGAAATTCATACTTATTAACTTATTTATGACAAATAAAAAGCTCGAGTTCATACAATTCTATCAAAACTCTAAAAACAAAGTGGACTTTACCAGATGATAAAGCCCACTTCTATATTCAATGTTTAACTAATTCTTAATCTTCCGATTCTTCTTCCTTCGGAGCTTCTGCAGCTTCTTTATTTTTATTCTTTGCCGGAGCTGACTCCTTCTTAGCTACTGGCTTAGCAACTGGTTGCTTTTTAGGAGAAAGCATCATAATCATGCGCTTACCTTCCAATTGAGGCAACTGATCTACTTTTACCAAGTCCTCCAATTCTGTTGCAAAACGAAGCAATAACACTTCACCTTGTTCTTTAAATAGAATTGAACGTCCTTTGAAGAATACATAAGCTTTCACTTTTGCACCTTCTTCCAAGAAGCTTTTTGCATGTTTCAGTTTGAACTGAAAATCATGCTCATCAGTCTGAGGTCCGAAACGGATTTCTTTTACAACTACTTTAACAGATTTAGCTTTAGCCTCTTTCTGCTTCTTCTTTTGTTGATAAAGAAACTTCTGATAGTCCATTATCTTACATACAGGAGGCTCAGCTGTCGGCGATATTTCGACTAAATCAAGTTCTAATTCGTCGGCTAGACGCAAAGCTTCGCTCGTTGGGTATACCCCTGGTTCTACATTGTCGCCTACCAATCTGACTTCTCTGACGCGGATATTATTATTAATACGATGTGCGTCTTCTTTCTTTTTTAAATTAATCCTGCTGTTTCTCATTCAATAATGTTTCTGTTTCTTTATCTACTTTTTAGTTTGTAATTAGTTATTTTCAAGCCTGAGATTTTATTGTTCATTTTCCCAAGCATTCATCATTCTCTCTACTTCGTCGTTTAGTTCTTTTGCAAAGGTAGTAAATTTCATAGAACCTTTATCTCCTTCGCCTTGTTTTCTTACCGAAACGGCTTCTGTCTCTGCTTCTTTCTCGCCTACGATCAACAAATACGGGATACGTTTCAACTCGTTATCACGAATCTTTCGTCCGATTTTCTCGTTACGATCATCTACAGTAGCACGAATATCGTTACGTTTGAAATATGCTGCTACACGGTGTGCATAGTCGTTATACTTATCGCTGATTGGAAGAACCACTACTTGATCAGGAGTCAGCCACAATGGGAATTTACCTGCCGTATGCTCAATCAATACCGCGATGAAACGCTCCATCGAACCGAATGGTGCACGGTGAATCATCACCGGACGATGTTTCTGGTTATCAGCTCCTGTATATTCAAGCTCGAAACGCTCTGGCAAGTTATAGTCTACCTGAATAGTACCTAACTGCCAACGACGGCCTAACGCATCTTTCACCATGAAGTCTAGTTTCGGACCATAGAATGCAGCTTCACCTAACTCGGTACGAGCAGGAAGTCCTTTTTCGGCACAAGCCTCAATGATTGCACGTTCTGCTTTTTCCCAGTTTTCGTCACTACCTATATATTTTTCTTTATTCTCAGGGTCACGAAGTGAAATCTGAGCTTCGAAATTTTCGAAATCCAACGCCTTGAAGATAATGAAGATAATATCCATTACTTTCAGAAACTCGTTTTTCAACTGATCAGGCGTACAGAAGATATGTGCATCATCTTGAGTAAACCCACGAACACGAGTCAAGCCGTGAAGCTCGCCACTTTGCTCGTAACGATACACTGTACCAAACTCAGCCAAACGAAGCGGAAGATCTTTATACGAACGCGGAGTGACTTTATAGATCTCGCAGTGATGCGGACAGTTCATCGGTTTCAACAAGAATTCTTCACCTTCTTCCGGTGTCTGAATTGGCTGAAACGAATCTTTACCATATTTTGCGTAGTGACCAGATGTTACATACAATTCTTTAGAACCAATATGCGGAGTCATTACTTGTTCGTACTCGAAGCGTTTTTGGATTTTCTTTAAGAAATCCTCCAGCTTCAAACGCAATTGAGTTCCACGAGGCAGCCACAATGGAAGACCCTTACCCACTTTTTCTGAAAAAGCGAACAATTCAAGCTCTTTACCAATCTTACGATGGTCGCGTTTTTTAGCTTCTTCAAGTAATACAAGATACTCGTCAAGCATTTTCTTTTTAGGGAAAGTGATACCATACAAACGGGTCAACTGCTTGCGAGTTTCGTCGCCACGCCAGTAAGCACCGGCAGCGCTAAGGATTTTCACAGCCTTGATATACGATGTATTAGGCAAGTGAGGTCCACGGCAAAGGTCGGTAAATACGCCTTGCGTGTATGTTGTTATCGTTCCGTCTTCCAAGTCGTTGATCAGCTCAACCTTGTAATTTTCGTTACGATCGCCAAACATTTTCAATGCATCGGTTTTCGTGATGCTTTGGCGTTTGATTTCTTCTTTGTTAGCTATAAGCTCCATCATTTTGGCTTCGATGCGAGGGAAATCAGCATCTTTGACTGGAGTGTCACCAAAATCGATGTCGTAATAGAATCCGTTTTCGATAGCCGGACCTATTCCGAATTTTGCATGCGGATAAAGTATTTGAACGGCTTCTGCCATCAAGTGAGCCGACGAGTGCCAGTATGCATGCTTTGCATCTTCGTCTTCCCATTTTAGAAGTTCGATTGCAGCATCAGCTTCAATAGGACGGGTCAAATCCCAGATATCTCCATTTACGCGTGCAGCCAATACTTCTTGTGCCAATCGCTGACTAATACTTTCAGCAATTTGCAGCGAGGTAGTTCCTTTTGCGTATTCACGCACCGAACCATCAGGAAATGTAATTTTAATCATGTTTATACTCTGATAAGTTAATATTGGAGCTCTTACGAACGAGCCCACGTTTTTACATAAGCTACAAAGTTAAACAATTTATACATTCAGAATCATTTAGAGACGTTTTTTTATCTTATTGACATTTATGACATCATTCCATATTTTAATTCCCGCTAAAATACCAAATAGCAAGCCCACATATCAACAACAGATACAAAGCCAATAAAACCACTGATATACGAAACAGAATTTTAGCTATTTTAGAATTGTGTAACTTCAAAACGATAAAGGAAACACCCAATAAAACAATCAAACCTAAAAGAATCGAATTTAATGACGACATAATTAATCCTGTAATTTCAATTAGACTATTTTAGAACTAGAAAAATCTCAAAAGAAACAGCTAACGCACCGAAATAAACTTAAAGCGCTTAGCAGCTAATGCAGCTAACAACAATACAATCCCCACTACAATATACTTCGGAGGGTTCTCTCCCTCGCTAGGGTAAAAAAAGAGAATCACACCATTAACAATAAGCAAAGCTCCTATTATTATAAATATATAAACTACAAGCTTTCGATATAGGCGATACAGTTTACTCATATTGCGAAAATACAATTTAAATATTTTTTGGAAACTAGCTCAGCAAAAGGTGCTCCAAAATTACAACAATAATTAGGAATCCGAATAGAAAAGCTAATAGGAGCGTCAATATAAGAGAGACATAAAAGACATTTTTTGCTATCGTCTTATATTTTGGAGAACTTGAATATAACACACCTGACAAGGATATAGCTATCAGTATAGCAGGCTTTAAAAAATTGAATATGGTTAACAACATTCGATTTTAGGTATTTTCTCCAAATATACAAAAACATCGGACATCTCTAACACAAAACAAGAAGACCAATCTTTTATCCAATACTTTATCTATACTATTTTAAGAAAATCATATTTGCAAAATAGAGAAACGTGAACAAACAAAAACATTGAAAAATCTGTACACAAGTGTTACTTTTTAACAATCGCAAAACATAGCGAAAGCAACTATTGCCATATTTCAATAAAAACAGTATATTTGCTTCATTTATAAGATCATTAATTACTAAAACTAAAATACGATAATATGAAATTTGTGGTATCCAGCACAGCTTTACTAAGCCACCTACAGGCTATCAGTAAGGTTATCAACTCAAAAAACACATTACCAATCTTGGATTGTTTTTTATTGGAGCTTAATGGCACCGTTTTGACCTTGACAGCTTCGGATGCCGAAACCCGTTTGGTAACTTCTATCGAAGTTCAAGAATCGACTGGCGACGGAAAGTTTGCAGTGAATGCCAAAAACTTGCTTGATCCGTTAAAAGAATTACCGGAACAACCGTTGACTTTCGAAATCAATGATGATAATCTGGAAACATTCATCTATTTCCACAACGGTAAATACAATTTTATCGGACAAAGCGGCGACGAATATCCTCAGCCTAAAGAGCTAAAAGAATCGGCTATCTCGTTGACTATCGATCCTCAGACATTGTATGCAGGAATCAACCGCACAATCTTTGCAAGTGCCGACGACGAACTTCGTCCCGTGATGAATGGTATCTACTTCGATATCACAACAGACGACCTGACTTTTGTTGCATCAGACGGACACAAATTGGTTCGCTGCAAAGCTTTAGATGTAAAAGGTTCAGAACGCGCATCGTTCATTCTACCTAAAAAACCGGCTAACCTGCTTCGCTCAATCCTACCGAAAGAATCAGAAACTGTAACAATCGGTTTCGACGAGAACAACGCTCAGATCAAAATGTCGGGATACACAATGACTTGTCGTTTCATCGAAGGTCGCTACCCGAACTACAACTCGGTTATTCCACAAAACAACCCTAACAAGGTAACACTTGACCGCATGGCATTCCTTACAGCGTTGAAACGTGTATCGGTATTCTCTAATCAGGCAAGCAACCTCGTAAAACTTCAATTGACAGACAATAAGATTATTATTTCGGCACAAGACATCGACTTCTCGACAGCTGCCGAAGAAACAATTCCATGTCAATACGAAGGCAATGCAATGAATATCGGCTTCAAATCGAGTTTCTTGATCGAGATCCTAAACAATATGCCTTCTGGCGAAGTTTCATTGGAGCTATCTGATCCATCACGCGCAGGACTAATCCTTCCTTCCGAAAACGAAGAAGGCGAAGATCTTCTGATGCTGTTGATGCCGATGATGCTAAACGACTAAGAAAGTAAACATCAATAATATCGAAGACTTTATCATCGGCTTATCAAAGAGGTGATAAAGTCTTTATACTTAAATATACCTCATGGAATTAAACTTAAAAAACCCCATTATATTCTTCGACCTCGAAACAACCGGAACCGATACTGTTCGCGATCGTATCGTCGAAATCTCGTATCTGAAAGTATATCCGAATGGCAAAGAGGAGTCTAAGACCAAACGTCTCAATCCTGAAATGCCAATTCCTGCAGGAGCTTCTGCGATACACGGCATTTACGATGAAGATGTGAAAGATTGCCCAACATTCAAACAAATAGCTAAATCATTAGCAACACAGATGGAAGGCTGCGACCTGGCAGGATTCAACTCTAGTCGTTTCGACATTCCGTTATTGGCAGAAGAATTTCTAAGAGCAGGGATAGACATCGATTTCAGCAAGCGCAAAATGATCGATGTTCAAATTATCTTCCACAAGAAAGAACAACGCACGCTAGAAGCTGCATACAAGTTCTATTGCGACAAGACTCTGGAAAATGCTCACTCGGCCGAAGCCGACACACGAGCTACATACGAAGTGTTGAAAGCTCAGCTGGACAGATATCCAGACCTTGTGAATGATATGGCTTCATTATCTGAAGAATTCTCATTCTTCAACAACAATGTCGATCTTGCTGGACGTATTATCCTTGATGAGAATGGAGTCGAAGTATTCAACTTCGGAAAACACAAAGGCAAGCCTGTAGCCGAAGTTCTGAAGAAAGAACCTAGTTTTTATGCTTGGATGATGGATGCAGATTTCCCGCTAAACACCAAACAGGTTCTAACGAAGATCAAACTAAGAGAGATCAATCAATAAGACAAAAAAAGAGATACCGGATCTGGCATCTCTTTTTTTATATCTTCTCTATACTATTTACAGCAAATCCACTACTTTCTCTAATTGAACGCCACGCGATCCTTTCAATAGCACATAACTGTCTTTGACTGGATTCTTTTCAAGATATTTCTGCAAATCAACTACATCCTCAAAGTACTTATACGAATTACTCAAAGGAGCAAAATTACGACCGACAAGCATTACCTCATCAAAGTCATGATGCTGAACATAATCCACGATATTCTCATGTTCTTTTCCGCTATCAGCACCCAATTCTTTCATTTCGCCAAGAATTAACACCTTACGTCCAACCTCCATCTGATCAAAATTCTGTAATGCAGCAATCATACTAGTTGGATTGGCATTGTAAGCATCTATGATCAGCATATTTGACCCTGTAGCTTTCAACTGCGATCGATTATTAGTCGGCACATATTCGCTGATAGCTTTAGATATCAAATCTCCTTTGATCCCGAAATATTTACCGATGGTTATTGCAGCCAAAGCATTCGAAAGATTGTAGCTACCAATCATCTTTGTCTCTACTTTATGATATTTCGTAGCCATCTTCCATTCAAAAACCAAATAAGGACTGGATGAAAGCACTTTACCTGTTACAAATTGATTATCATCACAGTCAAGCCCATAATATATAGAAGCTATACCTTCTGACATACCACGCAGAAGCTCATTATCGTAATCTACAAAAATCTTTCCATCCTGACGCAAGCGAATATAATCATAAAGCTCTCCTTTAGTCTTGATTATATTTTCATACGAACCGAATCCCTCTATATGTGCATGACCAATATTAGTTATCAAGCCAAAATTGGGTTCAGCTATTTCGCATAGTTCTTTAATCTCTCCCATATGATTAGCTCCCATTTCGACGATAGCAATTTCATGCTCTTTACGAATTCGTAAAAGCGTCAATGGTACACCTATATGATTGTTAAAGTTACCTGAAGTAGCAATAACATTATGTTCTTGAGTCAACACTGCCGACACCAATTCCTTAGTAGTGGTTTTCCCATTAGTTCCGGTAATCCCAATAATTGGAATTCGTAAAGTTTTACGATGATAATTGGCTAATTGCTGCAGAGTTTTAAGGACATCATCTACCAAGATTGTGTTTGGCAATGTAGCATACTCAACCTCGTCAACTATAGCATAACTACAACCCGACTTTATTGCTTGCTCAGCATAAGCATTTCCGTTGAAGCTCGGACCCTTGAGTGCAAAGAAAATAGAATCTGTAGGACAGTTACGCGAATCGGTAGTTATAACGGGGTACTTTTTATAAATCTCGTACAAAGACTGAATACTCATAGCGGTAATATTTACAGACATTTAACCTAAACAAAGGCTAAAAAAATCTAGTCATTTTCTGATTCACTAAGATAATGTATAAATTCGGAATGGATATTGAAATTAACGCTTTTTGACTTAAAAAAACGACACGTAGTTAATCACATTTTTAGGTTTTCTACATCGATATATTTTTCATACATTTGTATTCTTATAAGGAGACTATATTATATGAATGACTATATTGTTTCGGCTCGAAAATATCGCCCGTCAACCTTTCGTTCGGTTGTTGGACAACGCGCGCTAACCACTACCCTACTCAACGCAATAGCATCTAACAAGCTAGCACACGCTTACTTGTTTTGCGGACCACGTGGTGTAGGAAAAACTACTTGTGCTCGTATTTTTGCGAAAACAATAAACTGCTTGACTCCGACTGCTGAAGGCGAAGCATGCAACCAATGCGAATCGTGTACAGCCTTTAACGAAGGACGTTCATATAATATCCACGAACTGGATGCTGCATCGAACAACTCGGTAGAAGATATACGTTCTCTGATCGACCAAGTGCGCATACCTCCGCAGATTGGCAAATACAAAGTCTATATCATTGACGAGGTTCACATGCTATCGCAAGCTGCTTTCAACGCTTTCCTCAAAACGTTGGAAGAGCCTCCTCATCATGCCATATTTATATTGGCCACAACCGAGAAACATAAGATTCTCCCTACAATATTATCTCGCTGTCAGATTTATGATTTCAGCAGAATCACAATCCGAGACATTGTAGATCATCTGGAATATGTAGCTAAGCAAGAAAACGTACAAACTGAACCCGAAGCGCTAAACATCTTGGCACAAAAAGCAGATGGAGGCATGCGTGATGCACTATCCATCTTCGACCAAGCAGTAAGCTTCACAGGAGGTAATGTAACGTATAAGGCTGTTATTGAGAACTTGAACGTCCTCGATTTCGAATATTATTTCAAACTGACAGACAATATCCTTGCAAACAACGTTGTAGAATGCTTCTTAATTCTTGATGAAATCCTCAACAAAGGATTCGATGGTCACAACATTATTACGGGACTTGCTTCGCATTTCCGCGATGTTCTTTTATGCAAAGATACACGCACCGCTCAACTCTTTGAAGTAGGAGCTTCGATCAGACAAAGATATATTGATACCGCAGCCAAATGCAGTAACGAGTTTCTATATAAAGCTATTGATATAACGAACGATTGCGATCTCAAATACAGAGCAAGCCGAAACAAACAGCTTCTAACGCAACTCACTCTGATTCAGCTCTGCCAACTATCTTTACCCTCGGGTGAGGATCAAAAAAAAAAGCAGGTAATTGCTCCGATCAATGCTAATCTGGCAAGCAGTCCACAACAACAGCAAACTGCTTCTGTTCAGCCAAGACAACAAGCTGCTCAGCAACAACCAGCTCAACCGGTAGCAAAAACCGTAACGACAGCTTCTGACACTGTAGGAAAAGTAAACAAGCCCAATATATCAGCTCCACGGACAGGAGGCATAGGCGGTCTTGGCATTTCGTTGTCTGCATTAAACAAAAAAGAGGAGAAAACAGAGTCGGTACAGAACTCGCAAGAGGAAGTTCTCACTGAAAGTTTTACACCGATACAGTTAATTAACGAGTGGAAAAATTTCGCAGAAGCTCTGACTGAAGAGCATCACCTAAAAAACACGATGCTCAACTGCTTACCTTCACTACTGAATAGAGACACTTTCGAGGTGGTTGTAAACAATCCGGTTCAGGAACAACGCATTTTAGATCATGGCGCAGACATTTTGACAAATCTGAAAAGGAAACTCCGCAATACTCAGATAGTCATGCAGATTCGCGTGAGCGAAGACAATGAAAAGAAGTTGGCTTACACACCGATTGAGAAGTTCAATTTGATGGCGGAAGAGAATGAAGCACTACGATATCTGAAAGATCAATTCGGACTGGAACTATCTTAGTATTTCAAATTTTTGAATAGAATTCGACACTCACGTGCCTCGGTCAGATATTTAACAAATTCTTCGCGTGAAAACTCCGAATCAGATTGATTATATATTAATGTAAAGAGATCTTTCATTTCGTCATCAGTCAGCGAATTCAACTGACTATCGAATTCTTCATTATCATCCAACTCAAAATACAATAAGATTATACGTAATTTTACCTCTTTCGAATACGGCTCCATCACAAGTAGTTCTTTCGTAAAGCCTAAAGCTTTCTCATAATTTCCTTTGCGGATATTTATCAACGATAAGCGTTCTACAATATGCGAATTGTCGGGATCATACTCGTAGGCACGCATATAAAAGACATCCGACTTTTCCAGATCATCTTGCTTGAAGTAAATTTCGCCCAACAACATATTCAGTTCTGGGACTAGCATATTTTCATCGTAACAAGAGTTAATTACCTCAAGAGCCTTTTCAAATTCATTTTGCTCCAGAAGAATAGATGCTTTCTTTATCTTTCCGTTCAATGTATCACCTTCAAGTTCTTCGTATATAGTCAAGCATTGCAAAGCATCATCATACATATTGAGAGTGAAATAACACTCAGCCAACAAATAGTACAAAGCTGAATCGTTCGGGTTTTCTTCACTTAAATCTTTCAGAATAGCAATTGCCTCTTCGCCCCTATTCGAAAGCATCAGACAATGAACCTTCAGCTTAAGGAGATCTGAGTCCGAGTCATCGATAGTCAAAGCAAAATCGAACGCATCAATTGCTTTTTCGTACTCGTTTGTCATCGAATAAATCCGTCCTATATTGAACCACGCTACATATGAATAAGGATCTTGATCGAGAACCTTATTGTAAGCAGAAATTGCGCCGTCAAAATCTCCGACTAATTCATAAGCATAGCCTAAATCACTCATAACATCGGCATTAAGCGGATTCAGTTCTAAACTTCGATTAAAGTAGACGATAGCTTGTTCGTATTGATCGACATCCAGATAATTGAAACCCAGTTCTGCCAAAGCATGATCCAAGAACTCACTTTCATAAGACAAGATATTCTGAGCAACTTGATCGGCTTCGTCCATTTGCCCCAAATGAAGCAAACATTCGACACGCAACAAATCGCAATCCATATCCTGCTCTCCAGACAACTTATCCAGAACCGATAGTGCTTTATCATACTCAGCATCGAAGACCCAATAACGAGCACGACGAATTATCAGACCAGTATTACCGGGATGAATCTCCAGAGCACGGGCAATTATCTCTATCGATGTCTCAAAATCATCGTTTTGCTCGAAATAATCAGCAAGATCGATAAATTCATCTGCATCGAAATAAACACTCTGACCCGAAGCCATGCGGTCTTCGTATCTACGAACCAATTCGGTTATGTCTTTCTCAACTTTCATTTAATATATTAAAGTCCGGTAAATCGCTGACGAAATCCGGACTTTATACTTTATTCTATAAATATAGAAATTTATTGTCCTTTCTTCTGCTCTTTACTCCAAGAATCCTTCAGACCGACAGTCTTGTTGAATACCAGATTTTGAGGAGTTGAATCATAATCGACACAGAAATACCCAATACGCTGGAATTGGAATTTATCGAGAGGTTTAGCATCTTTCAAGAAAGGCTCAACCTTACAATTTTTCAACACAGTTAACGAATTAGGGTTCATCATGTCGTGGAAATCTGCATCTTTATCTGCCGAAGTATCTTCGACAGCAAACAGACGATCGTAAACGCGAACTTCGGCATCCAAGCAATCTTCAGTAGATACCCAATGGATTGTTCCTTTCACTTTGCGTCCGCTATCAGGCATACCGCTACGAGTCTGAGAATCGTATTCAGCATACACTTCAACAACATTTCCCGCGTCGTCATACTTACAGCCTGTACACTTTACAATATAAGCATTTTTCAGACGAACCTCGTTACCCGGAGTCAGGCGGAAGTACTTCTTAGGAGCATTCTCCATGAAATCATCTCTTTCGATATATAGCTCGCGAGAGAATAGGAGTTCACGAGTTCCTGCCGATTCATCTTCCGGATTGTTTATAGCGGTTAGCTTTTCGGTTTTTCCTTCCGGATAGTTAGTCAACACCAATTTAACCGGATCGAGAACTGCCGATACACGTGTTGTGTGTTTATTCAGATCTTCGCGAACTGCGAATTCCAACAAACCTACATCTATCAACCCATCGTATTTTGTATATCCAATCTTATCGATAAATCCTTTTACAGCCTCCGGTGTATAACCGCGACGACGATATCCGCAGATAGTAGGCATACGCGGGTCATCCCACCCTGCGACCAATCCTTCTTTCACCAATTGAAGCAGCTTGCGCTTACTCATCACTGTATAAGTCAGATTCAAGCGATTGAACTCGTACTGACGAGGACGATAATCATCGGATTTCAGCCAATCGATGAACAAATCGTAAAGCGGGCGATGCACTTCGAATTCGAGCGTACAAAGAGAGTGTGTAACCCCTTCGAAATAGTCGGATTGTCCATGTGCGAAGTCGTACATCGGATATACTTTCCATGTAGTACCAGTACGATGATGCGGATGGTAAATAATACGATAGATGATAGGGTCGCGCATGTGCATATTTGACGAAGCCATATCTATCTTGGCACGCAACACCATCGAGCCTTCTTCGAATTCACCCTGACTCATTCTCATGAACAGATCAAGGTTCTCTTCAATAGGACGATCGCGAAACGGGCTGTTTTCTCCAGCTTGCGTAGGCGTACCTTTTTGTTTAGCAATAATTTCAGCCGATTGTTCATCGACATAAGCTTTTCCTTCTTTGATCAACTGAACAGCAAAATCGAATAACTGTTGGAAATAATCGGAAGCATAATAGATATTCGCCCAATCGAATCCCAACCATTTGATATCTTCCTGAATAGAATCAACATATTCTACGTCTTCTTTTACAGGATTGGTATCATCAAATCGAAGGTTACAAATTCCATTGTATTTTTGGGCAATACCAAAGTCCATACAAATAGCTTTTGCATGACCAATATGCAAATAACCGTTTGGCTCGGGTGGGAAACGAGTCTGTACCCGTCCTCCATTTACTCCTTCTTTCAAGTCTTTTTCAACGGCTACCTCTATGAAATTGAGGCTGCGTTTTACTTCTTCGTTATTCGAATTTTCGCACATAATTTTATATATTGCTTTATTTATTTTTTATTTCTGAGGAGCTATTGTTTTCTCTCTATAATATTCATTATAGGCTTTCACAAAAGCTTCATAATTATCTGTATTTCTGTACTTAGCTTCTATCTCTCTATATTCTTTATAACGCTCCTCGGCTTTCTTCAGATTTCCTTCTCGGGTATATTCCAACGATTCGGCCACAAGAGTAGCTGCATCTTTAGCATCAGATTTGACTGATGAACAAGAACTTAAAAACGATGAGAATGCTAGAAAAGCAATACTTAAATATTTATTCATATACAATACAAAATAATCAGACAAAGGTAATTAAAATGAACTATATTTGAAACAGAAACACACAATATGAAAGAAATAACATACTTAAAAGGTGACGCTACTCAGCCGCAAGCATCGGGGAACAAAATCATAGCACATATATGTAACGATATCGGCGGATGGGGAAAAGGTTTTGTATTGGCCATATCCCGAAGATGGGCGGAACCAGAGAAAGCCTACCGCGAATGGTACAACAATCGCTTGAGCGAAAGCTTCGAACTAGGAGATATACAAATCGTACAAGCCGAAAATGAAATATATGTAGCAAACATGATAGCTCAGCACGGGATAATACCGACACGCGAAACCGGAGCACCTATCCGCTACGAAGCGGTAAATGATTGTCTAGAAAAACTCCATACAGAAGCTAAAAAGCTCGATGCGAGTGTGCATATGCCGCGTATCGGTTGCGGACTTGCGGGCGGGACATGGGATCGGATAGAACCGATTATCCTAAAAACATTATCAGAGAACGACATTGCTGTTTATGTTTACGATTTTGGATAGAATCATAATGATCAATTTTCTCGATCTTTATCTATACTAAAAAGCGTTCATTGATAAAATTGGGAAAGGAGTATATATCGAAAAAATATAAAAAAATCTGTACACAAGTGTCACTTTTTAAGGAATCCAAAACGACGTAGCATAGACAAATGATCTTCTTCAATCGCAAAAAAAACAAATAAAACACTACTATATGAAAACACATCTATTTATATATCTCATAATTTGCAGTATTAGCATATCTGCACAACAAAAACAAGACCCGATATTCTATGTAAAAAACATAGAGCTAATCGAAGGGTATTATTACATCGATATAACGAAAAATGACTCTACCCTATTTGTTCTATCGAAAAAGAAAGATCCATCAAACTTCAAGTGCACTGGCGAAAAGATAGAAATCGGAAAATCTTATTATTTCGATATTATTGAGCCTGAAAACGACACTGACACCTCTAGTAGAATTCAACCACTGGAGGGTGTAATGAACAAACTAGATATACATTACGTAGCAGCAACTGATCCTGACACTAAAAAAGATATATACTTAATAAACAAACCTCACCGAATGGTGTTTGTGAAAAATCTAATAGACTTGTATCTAATTCCAGCAACTAAGGATGAAAAAGAAAACAAATAAAATTACTCTACCAATAAGGCTTTCTGCCACAGAAAAAATAATTTATATCGTAGATTTCGTAAACCCAATTGACGATGACCACGATCAATACATAATGATTGGCATATTTTCGTCAGAAACAAAAGCAAAAGAAGCTATTGATACACTTTTGCTTAAACCTAGTTTCATCAATTACACAAAAGAAAATTTCATCATAGGCCCTACTCTTATTAACCAAATGGCATGGAGTAGTGGTTTTACTACAATTAAATATTAAAATGGGAAATTACATTTATTACGTTACACACAAATACCTTGCAGCAGACGAAGCCTTTGAAATGAAAGCCATAGGAGCTTTTTCATCTGAAGAAAGTGCAAATCAGGCAATCAACATCTCGTTCAATCTAAAAGGTTTCAAGAAGCATCCTCGCAAATGTTACAATATTGAAATATTTGAAGTTGATGATATTTCCAGATGGGAGAACGGGTTAAATAAAGATGATCTAATCACAATTAAATAACCAAATCTTTATCTATAACAGAAAGGATTTTTGGTAAAGCTAAATGAATAAACGATTAAATACGACAAAAATCTGTACACAAGTGTTACTTTTTATAAAATATGTTAAAGCATGACTAGTTAACTATCAAGAGTCAAGCAATCAGTGAAAAGTTGTGTAAATTTGCAATTCACTTAAACATTCTAAAACATGAAGGGTAAAATTCTCGTTACCGGTGGAACTGGATATATCGGTTCTCACACTGCTGTTGAACTACAAAATGCTGGATACGAAGTAGTCATCATCGATAATCTATCAAATTCGACAGCCGATTCAATCGACGGTATTGAACGCATCACAGGCAAAAGACCAATTTTCGAACAACTGGATTGTAACGATTACGAAGGTTTAAAAAACCTTTTCACAAAACACACTGACATCAAAGGCATTATCCACTTTGCGGCAAGCAAAGCTGTAGGCGAATCGGTTCAAAAACCGCTATTGTACTACCGCAACAATTTAGTATCGCTTATTAACTTACTCGAACTGATGCCTCAATACAATATTCCAAACATTGTATTCTCATCATCTTGTACAGTTTACGGCGAACCCGACATGAATCCGATCGACGAAACAGCACCCATCAAACCAGCTGAATCTCCATACGGAAACAC
Organism: Dysgonomonas massiliensis; assembly: GCF_900240225.1. Classification (GTDB taxonomy): domain Bacteria; phylum Bacteroidota; class Bacteroidia; order Bacteroidales; family Dysgonomonadaceae; genus Dysgonomonas; species Dysgonomonas massiliensis. The sequence continues at coordinate 30,819 of NZ_OEPV01000007.1, forward strand.
AAAACAGATCAACGAAGAAATTATTCAAGATACAGTTAAATCAGGTGCTCCTATCAAGAGTATCATTCTACGCTACTTCAACCCGATAGGCGCACATCCGACTGCCGAACTAGGCGAGCTTCCTAACGGAGTTCCTCAAAACCTTGTTCCATATATCACTCAAACAGCTATTGGTATCCGCGAGCAGCTGAGCGTATTTGGCGACGACTACAACACACCTGACGGATCATGTATCCGTGACTTCATCAATGTCGTTGACTTGGCAAAAGCTCACGTTGTTGCAATCGACAGAATGGTGGGTAATAAATCGGACGAGAAAGTTGAAATCTTCAACCTTGGTACTGGAAACGGAGTTTCAGTTCTTGAACTGATCCGCGTATTCGAAAAAGTATCCGGCGAGAAACTGAATTACAAGATCGTTGGTCGCCGTGTAGGTGATATCGAGAAAATCTGGGCTGAACCAAAACATGCAAATGAAGTTCTTGGTTGGAAAGCTGTTGAGAATATCGAAGACACAATGGCTTCTGCTTGGAAATGGCAACTTAAACTTCGCGAGAAAGGAATCATGTAATTCCACTCAAGAAATACTAAATAGAAAATGGCTGCAATCGTGATTGCAGCCATCTTTATCTAAAACATATTACTTTCCGAACAATCCGCCTAGCTTTCCAAGCATATCGCCCAGGCCACTATCTTTGCTATCACCGCCGGCTAACGATCCAATGATGGAACCAAGATCAAGACCTCCTTTTCCATCCGCGCCCAGTTTGCTTCCCACGGCACTGATTACCATCGGCAGAACAGCCGCAATCAAACTTTTTGCTACACCCGAATTCAAACCAACTTTCTCGGTCAATGAGGTTACAACAGAATCTTGGATACTATCCAAAATAGCATTACCACCACCTTTTCCAGAAAGCAGTTCGCCTAAACCGGATGCATTACTTGTAAAACCTTGAACAATGGCATCAGTTGCCGTTTCCACAGTTTTACTCTTCTTATCAGCAGGTATTTCAGCATTACCATTAACGGCTTCGCCGGTAACGCTCTTAACAATGTCTAAAATTTCGTTCAACATAATTTGTGCTTGTACTTTTAGTTTAACATATACTTATACAGGATTATATCCATATCTGAATGAACTTATTGAAAAGATAAATAAGGCTCTAACCTTTCGATATCCTGAGAGGTAAACTCTTCCAGCAAATATAATCTTTTTATGCTGGTTAGATTCTTTTTCCTCTTCGATAAATCAAGAACAATCTTGACTTGGTCTTTGTTCAGATAAGGATGTCTGATCAAATCGCCATAATCTGAATGATTAACCCGAAGTTTTTGAGGGACTCCACTTACAATAAAGTATGGACGTATTTTTTCGAACAACACATCATCTATTCCCCACACTTCTTTCAACTGATCAACATTAACATATCCGCCAAGTTGATCTCTATATTTCACGATCCGAACAGCATAAGAAGAACCTATACCGGGAACACGTTTAAGCGTAGTCGTATCTGAAAGATTCAAGTCTACAACTTCTCCTACAGCCATTTTTGAAGACTTAACCGAATCCATTTTCAGACTATATTCATCATATACAATTGGCGAACTTACACTATGATTATATACATAGATATACACCAGAATACTGACAACAATAAGAACGAGAAGCAATAGAATTGCATTCTTGTCTCTTCGATCAAAGTAGAAGTAGTTTTTCCAACTCATTTAACGAACTTTATCAATATTTGAAAAACGTTCTTAAATCAAATAAATATAGTATAAATATAAAACAACTTTCTTAACTTTATGCGCAATTTATCAATTATACCACTTATTTTACATATGAAAAAGAGTTTAATTCTCGCATTTTTTTTATCATTCCTGACATTTTGCTTAAATGCAAACCCCATTAAATGGACGTTTAAAATAGAGGACAAAGGAGCCGGAGAGGTTGAACTTGTAGCCATTGCTACAATTGATGCCGGATGGTATATGTACGATTCCGAAGTTCCCGACGGAGGACCTAATGCGACATCGATTTCTTTTGACGAAATAAAAGGAGCTACATCTATAGGCGACTTAAAATTCACACCAGAGAATCACAAAGTCGGATATGACCAGTTATTCGAAATGAATGTCGGCAAATTCGAAAGAAAAGCAACATTCTATCAACGACTAAAAGTTACAGACAAAGCTGCGTTCTCCCTTAAAGGAGACTTCCGCGCTCAAGCATGTAACGAAGGTGAATGTACCCCTCCACTTCCTACCGAGTTTGCTTTTTCAAGCAAAGATTTACCTGCAACACTGCAAGTGGCTGCATCTACGACAGAAGGAGTTACGACAGATGCAAATACCGCTCAGGCAGATTCGATTGTTGCAACTGAAACCGCTCCAGTAATAGCAACAACTGATCTTTGGGCTCCGGTAATTCAGGAAGTTAAGGCTTACGGCGCAGCAGGCGATACATCCAACCAGTCTTATTGGTATATATTCATTTCTGGTTTTATCTTTGGTTTTGTAGCTTTACTTATGCCATGTATATGGCCAATGATACCAATGACGGTTAGTTTCTTCTTGAAACGAAACAAAAATAATAAGTCTAAGGCCATACGCGAAGCGATGACTTACGGGCTCGGCATAATCATTATATATGTAGGATTGGGAATCATAATAACGGCTATATTTGGAGCCAGTGCTCTGAATGAATTGGCTACGAGTGCCGTTTTCAATCTGATATTCTTTGCAATGCTTTTAGTATTTGGTATCTCGTTCCTAGGTGCATTCGAAATGACACTTCCTGCATCGTGGACTAACAAGATGGACAGCAAAGCAGAGTCAACAACCGGAGTGCTGAGCATATTCTTCATGGCATTTACTCTTGCTTTGGTATCATTTTCTTGTACTGGTCCACTTATCGGCAACTTACTAGTAGATGCTGCCAGCACGGGCGCAGTCATAGCTCCAGCATTGGGTATGTTCGGATTCGCATTGGCTCTAGCAATACCGTTCTCTCTATTTGCTATATTCCCTTCTTGGCTACAAAGTATGCCTAAATCGGGTGGATGGCTGAATTCTGTAAAGGTAGTTTTAGGATTCTTGGAACTTGCACTTGCGCTGAAATTCTTGTCTGTTGCCGACTTAGCTTACGGATGGAGAATTCTAGATCGTGAAGTATTCCTAGTATTATGGATCATCATCTTCGCTCTATTAGGACTATATTTACTTGGCAAGCTTAAATTTGCACATGACAGTGACCTGAAATCAGTTTCTGTTACACGCCTATTTTTGGCTATAGCATCTCTATCGTTTGCTACATATATGGTTCCTGGATTATGGGGTGCTCCGCTAAAATCAATTAGTGCATTCTCGCCCCCTCTATGGACTCAAGATTTCAACTTGTACAAAGGCGAAGTTCATGCTAAGTTTGACGATTACGAAGCAGGTATGAAGTACGCTAAAGACAACAACAAACCGGTTATCATCGACTTTTCGGGATATGGCTGTGTTAACTGCCGTAAAATGGAAGCATCGGTATGGACTGACGCTCGTGTGAAAGGCATACTTGAAAATGACTACGTATTAATCACACTAATGGTGGATGATAAAGCACGTCTTCCGGAAGTGCTGGAAGTAACTGAAGAAAACGGTAAAACTTCGAAACTAAAAACCATAGGAGACAAATGGAGTTATCTGCAACGTCACAAGTTCGGAACAAACTCTCAGCCATACTATGTACTTCTCGACAACGATGGAAAACCAGTAGGTCCATCTTATGCTTACGATGAAGATGTCGACAAATATATCGATTTCCTTAAGTCGGGATTAGTGAACTACAAAAAGCAACAATAAAATTAGAATTGCTATGATAGACAAAGCCGAAAGAGAGCAGATCATTGCTCTTATCAAACGTGAAGTTGTACCTGCTATCGGATGTACTGAACCGATTGCTGTTGCTCTGTGCGTAGCGAAGGCTAGCGAAATCTTAGGCAAGCTTCCCGAAAAAATAGAAGTACTGCTTAGTGCTAATATTTTGAAAAATGCCATGGGAGTCGGAATTCCCGGTACTGGCATGATAGGTCTGCCGATAGCAGTAGCCCTTGGTGCTTTGATTGGCAAATCAGAATATCAATTGGAAGTCCTGAAAGATGCAACTTCGGACGATGTCGAAAAAGGAAAGCAAATGATTGACAACAAGATTATCTCCATTCTGCTGAAAGAAGACATATCCGAAAAACTATATATTGAAGCTAAAGTTTCTAATGGTTCAGATTCTGTTAAAGCAATAATATCCGGTGAGCATACTAATTTCGTTTATCTGGAGAAGAATAACGAAATCCTATTAGACAAGCAGGTTTCAACGTCGAGCGAAGATCCTGAAAGCGATACCCCGAAACTCTCGATGCGCAAGGTATATGATTTTGCGATGGAAGCCCCGCTTGAGGAAATCGAGTTTATGCTCGAATCGGGGCAAATGAACAAACAAGCTGCATTGCAATCCCTGAAAGGTTATTACGGACATGGTCTTGGAAGAATCCTCTCGGAAGGGACTGAGCAAAAAATCATCGGAAAGAATACTTTTTCCAGCATACTATCATATACATCTGCTGCTTGCGATGCACGAATGGCCGGCGCAATGATACCAGTCATGAGTAATTCGGGTAGCGGTAATCAAGGAATATCAGCGACCGTACCGGTAGTTGTATTCGCTGAAGAAAATAATTGTAGCCGCGAGCAGCTTATCCGGGCATTAACACTAAGTAACCTTGCTGTAATTTATATCAAAGAAAGTCTTGGACGCTTGTCTGCTCTTTGTGGATGCGTGGTAGCGTCAACCGGCTCGAGCTGTGGGATTACCTACCTCATGGGAGGAGAATATAAGGAAGTATGCTTTGCTGTCAAAAACATGATAGCAAATCTTACGGGTATGATATGCGATGGAGCTAAACCGAGCTGTGCTTTGAAAGTAACGAGTGGAACATCCACTTCGCTTCTGTCGGCTATGATGGCTATGGAGCAAAGATATGTGACTTCTGTAGAAGGAATCATAGACGACGACGTAGATCAGTGCATATTGAATCTAACTCGTATTGGATCACAAGGGATGAATGAAACGGATAAATTAGTGCTTGATATAATGACCCATAAATGCGGGTAAAAAACAATGAGTTCGAAACAAGAAAAAATGGAAGCATTCGGGCGATTGCTCGATGTAATGGATGAATTAAGAGTAAAATGTCCGTGGGATGCCAAGCAAACTAACGAAAGTTTACGTACAAATACCATAGAAGAAACTTTCGAATTATGCGAAGCTCTTATACAAGGAGATGATAACGAAATAAGCAAAGAATTAGGAGATGTACTTTTACACATCGTATTCTACTCTAAGATAGGGGAGGAGAAAGGAACTTTCGACATCAAAGATGTATGTAATCGCATCTGCGACAAACTCATTTTCCGCCACCCTCACGTTTTCGGCGACGCAACCGCAAATACTGCCGGTGAAGTTGAAAAGTCGTGGGAACAAATTAAGTTAAAGGAAAAAGGAGGCAATAAAACTGTACTTGAAGGTGTACCAGCTTCACTCCCTTCGATACCAAAAGCACATCGTATACAAGATAAGGTTCGCAACGTTGGATTCGACTGGGCTAAACGCGAAGATGTATGGGATAAAGTATCTGAAGAATTTACCGAGTTGAAAAACGAAATTTCATCGATGAATTCGGATAAAATGGAAGCAGAATTTGGAGACTTGTTCTTCAGCCTCATTAATGCAGCCCGTCTATACAAAATAAATCCGGACAACGCACTGGAAAGGACAAATTTGAAATTCATCAGAAGATTCAACTATATTGAGCAACAAGCCAAAGAACGCGGATTAAATCTGAAAGATATGACTCTGGCAGAAATGGACAAATTTTGGAACGAAGCCAAAGAACTGGAAAATGATAATAATTAAAAAGGGATTATCAAGTAACTAGTTTTTGAATTTACAGTTTCACTACATCTTGCATCCAATACTGTTTTTCGCGCGATAGATCTGGAACGAAATAATTTATAGCTATGTCCTATTGGCATAGCTATATTTATTATAAAAGTTATTAAAAACGCGTATCTAAAGTGTATTTTTTCTATAAAAGGCAGACATTGTTACACTTTGAAATTTAGTTTTAATATATTTGCCAAAACAATTTTTCCAACACATAAAATAAAGCCGGCGTGTGAAAAAGATCGTCCTTTTGCTTATTCTGTGCATTTCAAGTATTTGTTCCGTTGCCCAAATCAATACCGACAGGGTTTTGAGAAACGGACGCAACTCATTATATTTTGAAGATTACGTACTGGCAATCCAGTATTTCAATCTTGTCATCCGTTCAAAACCCCATCTTGCTGAACCTTATTATTTCAGAGCAATAGCTAAATATTGCCTTGACGATTATGGCGGAGCCGAAAGCGACTGCACGCTTGCGCTCGAACGCAATCCATACATGAATAATGCCTTTATACTTCGTGCTGATGCACGCCAACGCCAAGAGAATTACGATAATGCGTTAGCCGACTATCGCGAAGGGCTAAAAGAACAACCTAACAATAAGATGGTTATCTTAAATGTAGCCATTATAGAAACTCAACAGAAGAACTTCGAAGAAGCAGAGAAAACGTTAAATAATTTACTCGGCGGACACACACAATTCATTGAAGGTTATCTGGTTCGTGGTATGATGTACCAAGAAAAAGGAGATACTATCAAAGCTTTCGAGGATTACGACAAAGCCATAGAGATTGACAAATACATGCCAAACTCGTATTCTATACGAGGGTTGCTGAATTACGCAACTCATCAATATGACAAAGCTTTAGCCGACTTCGATGAGGCCATAAAACTAGATCCACTCCAAACAGGTAACTACATCAATCGCGGATTGGTAAAATATTCGATGAATGATCTACGTGGAGCAATGGCAGATTACGACAAAGTAATTAACCAGGATCCTAACAACCTGATTGCGAGATTTAACCGAGGGTTGCTTCGTGCTCAGGTAGGAGATAACAACAATGCCATAGAAGACTTCAATATGGTTCTGACATTCGAGCCAAGCAATTATATGGCATACTACAACCGCGCAATATTGAGACATAATATAGCCGACAATAAAGGAGCTATAGCCGACTTGGATGTCGTCCTGAAAGAATATCCTGAGTTCTATCAAGGATTTTATTTCCGTTCGATGATCAAACGCGCACAAAACGATATTGCCGGAGCAAATAGAGATGTTGATTATGCTCGTGCTAAAGAAAAAGAGCTTGTAAAAGACATAAAATCGGGAAAAGAGCAAGACGAAAAAACTCGTGAAAAATCGGACAAAAACATTGACAAGTTCAACCTACTAGTTGTTGCGGACAAAGAGGAAGAGAGCAAATCGAAGTTCAACAGCCAAACACGTGGACGCGTACAAGATCGCAAGGTTAATATCAACCCTGAACCACGATTCGTGATAAGTTACTACGAAAAGATGATCGACTCGCGCCAATATGTACATTTCAGCCAACAGATTGATGCAGAAAACAAGAAGGATATCTATTCTCGTAAATTACGCATAACAAACAGTGAAGCTGCACTGAATGAAATACAGATCGAAAGTCACTTCAACTCAATCTCAGACTACTCTCAGAAAATAGCAGAGAACCCAAGTAATGCAGATTTATATTTTGCTCGTGGACTAGATTACATGCTAGTTCAAGACTTCGAAAATGCGCTTATTGATCTTGAAAAAGCAATCGCATTAAATCCGAAACATCTGCTTGCCTATTTCTGCCAAGCTGTGGTATTAGAAAAACAAATAGAGCTGAAAGAGACGAATGATTACCCGGGAAGAGACAATCAAGAAACTACGAAAGCACAAGAAACAGCTCAAACAATTGCTACTGCGACACTAATGAATCCGAACAAATTAGATTATGATAAGGTCGTAAGAAGCTATAATAAGGTTATAGAACTAGATCCTACTTTTATATATGCATATTACAATCGTGCCGGTATTCGCTTCAAACAACAAGATTACAAATCGGCAATCTTGGATTACAACGAGGCAATACGCATTTCGAATGAAAGATCTAATGTATTTGCCGAAGCTCTCTACAACAGAGGCCTTGCCCGCTTCCATATGAAAGATTATGAGCGAGCATTGGATGACATGCGTAAAGCCGGCGAACGAGGTATCGTGGAGGCATACAGCATTATAAAACGAATGACAGAACCAACGAGATAGACCCGTTGACAAAAAAATACAACTAAATATTCCTACTCTTCTCATTCATACCTGAATGAAGAGTAGGACTGTAAATATTAATGTACAACAAACATGAAAAGCAAGATTCACACTGCACTACTATTTATTTTATTAGCATTTTTCACATCAAGCAGCATCAACGCTCAGGAGCTTAAGTCTCCAAATGGAAATCTTATTCTTAGTTTTTCTCTAAATCAAGCAAATGCTCCAATCTACGAATTATCGTATAAGGGAAAGTCTGTAATACAAGAAAGTAAGATGGGCTTTCTTATCAACACTCCCACCCCATTTAGCGAATCGTTTGTGATAGAAAAAACAGAGTTTTCAGCAATGGACCAAATATGGAAACCAGTATTGGGAGAGCAGAGCGAAATACGAGATCATTACAATGAGATGTTCGTTGCACTAAAACAGAAAAATACTGGATACAGACTAAATATTCGTTTCCGCTTATTCGACGACGGATTAGGGTTCAGATACGAATTCCCAACTCAAGAACATTTACGCCACTTTACAATCAGAGAAGAAATTACTCAATTTAATCTGGCAGGAGATCACAAAGCTTTCTGGATTCCGGCAGACTATGATACGAATGAGTTTCAAACGACTGTATCAAAGCTTTCTGAAGTAGCAAAACTTATCGACAAAGTTCGCGAAGAACCACTGGCAGCAAAAGCTCCAAGCTCGAAATTAGGTGTACAAACACCTTTAATGATGAAATCGGATGATGGATTATATATCAACATACACGAAGCTGCACTTGTAGATTATTCGGCAATGCATCTCAGCCTCGATGATGAAAATTTCTGCCTGCAGGCAGACCTTACCCCAAGCAAATTGCAAAACGATAATAAAGTATTTATGCAAACGGGTAAAACTACACCTTGGCGTACAATAATTGTCAGCGACGATGCAAGAAACATTCTAGCATCAAAACTAATATTGAATCTTAACGAGCCTTGCGCTCTGGCTGATGTATCATGGATTAAACCGACAAAATATATCGGTGTTTGGTGGGAATACTTTACCGGAGGCGGATCTACATGGTCGTATACTGATAATCAAGATATAATTATAGGCAAAACCGATTATACAAAACTTAAGCCTCATGGTCGTCACGGAGCCAATAATGAACACGTGAAGAAATATATTGACTTTGCAGCAAAACATGGATTTGACGCAGTCCTTGTAGAAGGTTGGAATGAAGGCTGGGAAGACAATGCAGCATACGTAAAAGAAGACATCTATAGCTTCACAAAAGCATATCCCGATTTCGATGTAGCAGCACTGAATAAATACGCTGCCGATAAAGGAGTGAAAATCATAATGCATCACGAGACAACATCTTCAGTAAGTGCTTACGAAAGACAACTGGAAGATGCTTTCGCCTTCATGCAAAAATATGGATACAATGCCGTTAAAACAGGATACGTAGGCGGTATCATTCCTCGCAGTGAGCATCACGACGGGCAATGGATGGTAAATCATTACCTACACGTAGCGAAACGGGCTGCCGACTATAAAATAATGGTAAACTCGCACGAAGCAGTAAGACCAACGGGATTGTCAAGAACATATCCGAACTGGGTAGCTCAAGAATCTGCCAGAGGAACAGAGTTTGAATCGTTCAATGGAAATACACCAGAACATACTACAATACTACCATTCACTCGTCTGATGGGTGGTGCGATGGATTACACTCCGGGTATCTTCGAAGGAGATCTTTCGGTATATGGATCGAATCAAGGGAAGCTTAGTTCGACTTTAGTCAAACAGCTTGCATTATACGTAACGATGTACAGCCCACTACAGATGGCTGCCGATTTGATAGAGAATTACGAACGCTTCCCTGACGCATTCCAATTCATCAAAGATGTAGCTGCTGATTGGGATAATACATATATCCTGGAAGCTGAACCGGGTGATTATATCACTATTGCCCGTAAGGCGAAGGGCAAAGACGAATGGTTTGTTGGAGGTATAACCGATGAAAATGCGCGTGAAGCAATTGTAGATTTCAGTTTCTTACCCAAAGGCAAGAAATTTGAGGCGACAATCTATGCAGATGGTAAAGATGCTGATTGGCAAAGCAATCCTAAAAGCTATACTATTTACAGTAAAACTGTAGACAGCAAGACCAAACTTAAACTAAAACTGGCTCGTAGTGGCGGTGTAGCTATCAGCATTAAATAAATAATACAATGAAAAGGTTATCTATTCTTCTCGGATTCATTTCGCTTTTCGGTATGCTTAATCTTAAAGCTCAAGATCCTTGGATCATTCAAGCCGACAAGATTGATGCACAGAATTACTACGGCATATCTGTTTCAAATGGGGTGATAGGTGTGGTTTCATCCCCTACCCCATTACGAGTGAAAGAAGTAATCTTGGCAGGAGTATACGATCAATATGGACGAGGTAGGACGAGCAATTTTCTCCCAAGTTTCAATCTTCTCGATCTCAAACTTACTATAGACTGGGAAGATATCAGTATCAATAATATATCGAATTACAAACAACAGCTGGATATGCAAACAAGTATATTCAGCGGTTCGTTCGACTTCAAAGATATAGCGAGTGTGGAATATTCGTACTGTGCATTACGCCATTTGCCACACAATACGATGTTATCCGTAAAAGTAACTTCGAGAAAGAAAGATATTCATATCGTAGCCGAAAACGTATTGCAGACACCTGCGGCGTTGCGTGACGATCAGCATTTTTATAACGAGATCAATCCTTCGCATGCATATATTCCTCTGCTAACTTCGAAAGCAAAGAGTCCATCTGGGAAAATAGATATTGTTGCTTCCAACACATTCCTATTCGAAGAAGAGCATGGCAACCAGCCAAAGGTGATGTACGAAATGCGTGACTCGGATTCTCATTTGATGAAGTTTGTTAAACGAATAGAAGCAAACGGAGTATATTCATTTTCTCTTGTAGGAACGCTTATATCTTCCGAACAAGTAAATGATCCATACAACCAAGCAGAACGCCTTGCCATTTATGCAAATCTACAAGGTAAAAAAAGCCTTATGAAGAATCACAAGCAGGCATGGGCTAAGCTTTGGGAAAGTGACGTCACAATAGAGGGTGATCCTCAAGCGCAGCAAGATGTGCATAATATGCTTTATCACTTGTATTCGTTTACACGTGAAGGCTCGAAATATCCCTTATCACCGATGGGACTAAGTGGTACCGGATATAATGGACATGTATTTTGGGATACCGAGATATTCATGTTTCCACCTTTGCTCTATCTGCAGCCCAAGATTGCACAAGGGCTTATTGAATATCGTTTCGACAGATTGGGAGCAGCAAAACGCAATGCATCATCTTATGGTTACCAAGGAGCTATGTTCCCATGGGAAAGTGCTATGAGCGGAGAAGAGGAATGTCCGGTATGGGCCCTATCTGGGACATACGAACATCATATAACGGGAGATATTGCTTTTGCCGCATGGCAATATTATCTGGTTACCCAAGATAAAACTTGGCTCGAAGAGAAAGGCTGGCCAATACTACAAGGAACTGCTGACTTCTGGGTAAGCCGTGTTGTAGAGAATCAAGGAAAATATGAAATACGAAACGTTGTTTGTGCCGATGAATGGGCCGAAAATGTAGATAATAATGCTTACACAAATGCTATTGCAAAGCTAAATCTTGAGTATGCAGCAGAGTGCGCCAAACTTTTGAATTATCCAATCAATGACAAATGGCTTACCATAGCGAAGAATCTTGTTTTCTCGAAAATGGAGAATGGCGTTACACGCGAACACGACTCTTACGATGGACAGAATATCAAGCAGGCGGATGTTAATCTGTTGACATATCCACTGAAAGTCATTACAGACAAAAATCAAATTAAGAAAGACCTGGAATACTACATATCGAAAGTTCCGCCGACAAATACACCGGCAATGACCAAATCGATATTTTCTACAATATACAGCCGTCTAGGTGATTCGGAAAATGCATATAAACTTTTCAAAGAATCGTATGAGCCAAATCTGCTACCGCCATTCAGAGTTATGGCAGAAATGCAAGGGAGTACCAATCCTTATTTCATAACCGGAGCTGGAGGAGTTCTGCAATCTATAATCATGGGATTCGGAGGAATTGATATAGATTCTAAAGGAGATATCAACCAGTTAAAAACAGTTCTTCCTTCACAATGGACTAAACTGGAAATTAAAGGAGTAGGCAAAGATAAAAAGACTTACATTGTACGATAAATGAGTAGATCTTCAAACCTGTTTTTCTGACTATTTTTATAGCGTCTGACTCCCTTAAAGTTGAAGATTCTATCTTAAAAATAGTATCTTTACAACACATTACACATAACCCTTAAAGATTCTAACATGCAACTAATAGATGGTAAAGCCATATCGGCACAAATCAAAAAAGAGATAGCTGAAGAAGTAGCCAATATAAAAACTGCAGGTGGTAAAACTCCGCATCTGGCAGCAGTACTTGTCGGCCATGATGGTGGAAGTGAGACCTATGTAGCAAGCAAAGTTCGTACTTGCGAAGAAGTGGGATTCAAATCTACACTTATCCGTTACGAAGAAAATGTAAGTGAAGAAGAACTACTAAAATGCGTAGATCAACTAAACAATGATCCTGATGTAGATGGATTTATCGTGCAACTACCATTACCTAAACATATTTCAGAACAAAAAGTGATCGAAGCAATTGATTACCGCAAAGATGTAGACGGATTTCATCCGATCAACGTTGGACGCATGTCTATTGGCTTACCATGCTTCGTATCGGCAACCCCCGCAGGTATCATTGAATTATTGAAAAGATATAATATCCCTACGCAAGGAAAAAACTGCGTTGTACTCGGCAGAAGTAACATTGTAGGAAAACCCGTTGCCAGCCTCATGATGCAAAAAGGCTATCCGGGCGATGCAACTGTAACTGTTTGCCACAGCCGTACGCCAAACATCAAAGAGATATGCCAGCAAGCCGATATAATAATTGCTGCTTTAGGCTCTCCTGAATTCCTAAAAGGCGACATGGTCAAAGATGGAGTCGTTGTAATAGACGTAGGTACTACACGTGTAGCTTCATCTGAAACCAAATCGGGATTCAAGCTTAAAGGCGACGTTGCTTTCGACGAAGTTGCACCTAAGGCTTCGTACATTACTCCAGTACCAGGCGGTGTAGGGCCCATGACAATTATCTCGCTGATGCGTAATACATTATTAGCCGGTAAAAAAGAAATCTACAAATGAAACTCCATCAAATAATTTTCTTAGCCGGATATATCTTTTTATCCGGCTTTATTTTTTCGTCATGCCAACGGGAAAGTCTTTCGGATAAAGTAGTGAGTTATACAGTCAACCCCAAAAAGCAAGATCTGGAATTCTTTTTGAAAAACGATAGCACAAAACGTATCGGTTCGATACAGAATCTGAAAGATTATGTCAACTCTAAAGGCAAGGAATTGGATTTTGCAATGAATGCAGGAATGTTTCACTACGATTATGCCCCTGTAGGATTACTTATACTGGATCATGAAGAAATCTCCCCTATTAACAAGAGAAAAGCCCACGGCAATTTCTACTTGCAGCCCAATGGAATATTTTACATCACAGATTATAAGTCAGCAGAGATATACCAAACGAGAGACTTTACATACAATTCGCGCATTAGATTTGCGACACAATCAGGTCCGATGCTTGTGATTGATGGTGAAATACATCCTGATTTTGATAAAGAATCAGATAATTTCTATGTCCGTAATGGTGTTGGAATATTGCCGAATGGTGAAATTTTATTCGCAATTTCCAAGAAAAGAATGCGTTTATATGACTTTGCCTTATTCTTTAAAGAAAAGGGCTGCAGAAATGCGCTCTATCTTGATGGACACATATCGCGAGCATACATTCCATCTGAGAATTGGGTACAACTTGACGGCAACTTTGCTGCTATGATTGCCGTTACCAGATCCAAATAAATTTAATCGTTCTTATAAGGTATATTCTTGTGTTCACACACTTCCAGCACTTTATTTTTCACATTCTTCAGATCGGCATACAATAAGCCCGACATATCCATCTTCTGCTGTTTCTGCCCGCCATCCAGCGAAAAAACCAAATAGCTGATACCAACATTTACTCCGGATACGCGACTCCACTCTATGACGAATTTCTGATTACCCATTTCCATATTGATCTCAGAATTATTTATTACCAATAAATTTTTCTTCCGATTTGAGATTATTGTCACTGCTAATACCAATAAGGCAATAACAATATAAGCAATGGAAATAGGTACAAGAATCGAATCGCTTGCGCTACTCTTTTCACGTATAAGTATAAAACACGCATATAAAAAGAATGCTACACATGTTACCAAATACAATAAATAACTGAATTTGGATTTATGTTTGCTTCCGTAATCTACAATCAATTCGTTCATAATATGAGTTTTTAAATTATTCTTTTATAATATCGTGGATAACCAAACTCGCCAGATGCAATCCAAACATAGCTGTTACATGCACCATAGTTCCGTTGATTTGTGCTTTCTTCGTATCCCAAGTATGGTTAGCCAAATTTGGGTCGCCTGGTGCATCATCCGAACCCGCAGCTTTTGATGGAACACTCACTTGCCCTTTATTATCCAAAAGTTCATCGCTGTATACACATTTAAATTTCTTGGCAGGCAGATCTCCTTTTTTCAATTTGCGACGCAATGCAGCACCAAGAGGACAACCTTTTACTTTCCAGAACTCGGCTACCCGGATACGTAACGGATCCATTTTCAAAGCTGCACCCATCGACGAAAAGAACGTAGCACTTGTACGTGTTGCTGTACGAATCAAATGTACTTTATGTTCAAGACTATCGATAGCATCAATAATATAATCATACGAATTCAGATTGAAACTATCACTCACCTCGGCACTATAAATAGTCTGCATAGCTGTGATTTCAGCATCCGGATTGATAGACAACAAACGAGCTTTCAACACCTCAACTTTTACTTGTCCCACCGTATGAGTGGTTGCCAACAGCTGGCGATTAATATTTGAAGTAACAACTCGATCCGAATCTACAATTGTCAGATGTTTAATTCCCGATCTCACAAGGCTCTCGGCGCACCAACTTCCTACTCCACCAACACCAAAGAGGATAACACGCTTACCGCCTATTTTAGATAAAGCTTCTGAACCAATCAGCAGCTCGGTACGCATGAATATATCTTTTTCCATAATTATTCTTAGTTTGTCAATTTATTCTCGATCTCAATTTCAGAGGCCGAAAATAAAAAAATATCCCTTGATATAAAATCAATTTGACAGCTCAATTCAAATTTTAACGTTCCAGCTCTTCAATCTCTTTCATCCAGGCAGCATATGAAGCATCGCTTGGCATACGCCAATTGGCGCGCGGAGAAAGGCTTACCGAAACAACTTTAGGCCCATCGGGCATACACGAACGCTTGAATTGTTGTGTAAAGAATCTTCGGAAGAAAACTTTCATCCATTTCAAGATTTCTTTATCAGAAAATTCGTTTTTAAAAGCATAGCGTGCCAGATAGAATATTTTTGATGGAGTAAAACCATATTTTAAGGCATAATATAAGAAGAAATCGTGCAATACGTATGGTCCAACAACATCTTCTGTAACTTGTACCAATTCTCCATTCTCGGTTGTAGGCAATAGTTCCGGACTTACCGGCGTATCAACAACATCTTTCAAAATTGCCTGCAACTCTGCATCTCCATAATTTTCGGATGCCCATCGTACCACAGCTTGCACCAATGTTTTTGGTATTCCGGCATTTACACCATACATCGCCATATGATCACCATTATACGTACACCATCCCAGAGCTAATTCAGACAAGTCGCCGGTTCCGATAACCATTCCATTGATGCGATTAGCATAATCCATCAAAATCTGAGTACGCTCGCGTGCTTGACTATTTTCGTATGTCACATCGTGCACTTTCGGATCATGACCAATATCTTCGAAGTGTTGCAACACCGATTTTGCAATCGATATTTCTTTGACAGTAATACCAAGCATCTCCATCAGTTTGATGCTATTATTATAGGTACGGCCAGTCGTTCCGAATCCGGGCATCGTGATTCCTACAATATTATCGCGGCTCAAGCCAAGCTTATCGTAAGTCTTAACAACCGAAAGCAGAGCCAGAGTAGAATCCAGACCTCCCGAAACTCCAATAACAGATTTTGTTACTCCGGCATGAGTCAATCGTTTAGCTAATCCCTCAGCTTGAATTTCCAAAATATCCTCAAAATACTCAGAAGAAGCGCCCCCGCTTGCAATAAAAGGATATGTCTCAACCACGCGATCAAGATCGAATACTTTATCTTCAGACTCAATGTTTATATGACGATACTGCAAGTTAAAGAAGCCTTTATATTCTAATGTTGAAAATGATTTATTCTTCAGTCTTTCATGGCGAATTAGATCAACATCAATGTCTGCAGTTATCAACTGATTCTCATGGCACATTCTAGTACCTTCGCTCAGGATATCTCCGTTCTCGGCTATAATCGTATGTCCAGAGAAAACACCATCGGTAGTAGATTCACCAAATCCAGACGATGTATATACATAAGCACCCATACAACGAGACGATTGCTGACTTACCAAATTTCGGCGATATACAGTTTTACCTGTTACCTCGTTACTAGCCGAAAGATTAAAAATAATTTCGGCTCCATGCAATGAATGGAAACATGATGGTGGAATAGCAGTCCACAAGTCTTCACATATCTCGATAGCAAAGCTGAACGTAGGTGTATCGAATACAATATCAGCGCCGATAGGTACTTCTTGCCCCAAAAGAGTCATTGTGCTCCTATTCAATTCGGCAGCTGGCGAAAACCATCTTTTCTCGTAAAACTCATTATAGTTCGGTATAAAAGTCTTAGGTACAATTCCTTTAATCTTACCTCTGTGTATAACTACTGCTACATTATATAGCTGACTATCTACTTCGAGAGGCATACCTATGATGATAATTGGTGACACTTTGTGAGAATGTACGTAGATTCGCTCCAACGATTCGACTGCCGAATTCAACAGTGTATGTTGCAGGAATAAATCAGCTGCAGTATGCGCTGTCAGCGAGTTCTCGGTGAAAAGTACTGCAGCAGCAGACTGTTTTTCAGCTTCGTCAACCATGCTGATAATAGTATCCGTATTGAACTCACAATCTGCTATTTTAACGATCGGGCTAGCTGCCGCAACACGCACAAATCCATAATTTTTCATAGGTCGATAAGAATTGATAATATGATAGCACAAACTTACAAAATGTTTTTTATCATCACATAAAATACTTTATCTTTGTGTAAAGCACGATAACCTAAAATAACAAGAAAACTATGAGCTTAAGTATTACCAATATTCTTAGTATTACGATTTTCCTATTTGCTCTAATCGATGTATTGGGATCTGTCCCTATATTTCTAAATTTTACGAGTAAAGGATTAAAGATAAATGCATCATATGCTGTAATACTTTCTTTCATCATTATGGTAGCGTTCTTGTTTGTAGGTGAAGGGCTGCTTAGATTGTTAAGCGTAGATATTCAAGCATTTGCCGCAGCAGGAGCGATTGTAATATTCATCATGTCAGTAGAAATGACTTTCGGCGTCGAAATTTTTAAGAACGATGCCCCCGGCGGATCAGCTACGCTCATTCCCGTAGTTTTCCCTTTACTGGCAGGTCCTGCGACATTTACATCACTCCTTTCGATGCGAGCCGAATATAGCTATGGCGAAATCATTATAGCTCTGCTAATCAATATGCTATTCGTATTCTTTGTATTAAGCAATCTGAAACGGGTAGAAAAATGGTTTGGCAAATCGGGAGTATATGTGCTTCGCAAATTTTTCGGAATCATCGTCATGGCCATTGCCGTTAAGTTATTTACGTCCAATATTAGCGTTCTGATAGGTCATGTACAAGGCTCAGCTAACTAATTATTAGCCAATTATACAGACGAATAGTCAAAGTTGTTTAAAATATCACAGACTATAATTATTTTCTCAGATTGGTACTTTCCGAACTGAGAAAATAATTGTACTTTTGTTCGTTCGAAAAAGTACACGACAAAAACAATATAAATTCAATAATTTAACCATTACTTAAAACGTTAAAACAATGAGAATTGAAAAAATCTTCGCACGCGAAATCCTTGACTCAAGAGGTAACCCTACAATCGAAGTTGATGTAACTTTGGAATGTGGTGTTGTAGGACGTGCAGCAGTTCCATCAGGAGCTTCAACAGGTGAGCACGAAGCTCTAGAACTTCGTGACGGCGACAAAAAAAGATACCTAGGTAAAGGTGTTTTGAAAGCTGTTGAAAATGTAAACAACGTTATTGCTCCGGCATTGGAAGGCGACTGCGTATTGAACCAAAGAGCAATCGACCTTAAAATGATCAAACTTGACGGAACTCCAACAAAATCGAAACTAGGTGCTAACGCTATCCTAGGTGTATCTCTTGCTGCGGCTAAAGCTGCTGCTGAATACCTAGAAATGCCATTGTATCGCTATATTGGTGGAACAAACACTTATACACTACCAGTTCCGATGATGAACATCATCAACGGAGGATCTCACTCTGATGCTCCTATCGCATTCCAAGAGTTCATGATCCGTCCGGTAGGTGCTCCTTCTTTCAAAGAAGCTCTACGTTGCGGTGCTGAAATTTTCCACGCATTGAAAAAAGAATTCCACGACAGAGGTCTTAGCACTGCTGTAGGTGATGAAGGAGGTTTCGCTCCAGCTCTTGCAGGAACTGAAGACGCTCTTGAATCTATCATGAAAGCTATCAAAGCTGCAGGATATGAGCCAGGAAAAGAAGTAACTATCGGTCTTGACTGTGCTTCTTCTGAATTCTTCAAAGATGGCGTTTACGACTATTCTAAATTCGAAGGTCCTAACGGAGCTAAACGCACATCAGCTGAACAAGTTGAATTCCTTGCTAGCCTAGTTGCTAAATTCCCTATCGATTCTATCGAAGATGGTATGGGCGAAAATGACTGGGATGGTTGGAAACAACTTACAGACAAACTTGGAGATAAAGTTCAGCTAGTAGGTGACGACTTGTTCGTAACTAACGTTGACTTCCTTCAAAAAGGTATCGAAATGGGTTGTGCAAACTCAATCCTTATCAAAGTTAACCAAATCGGTTCGTTGACTGAAACTTTGGATGCTATCGAGATGGCTCACCGCGCAGGTTACACTTCAGTAACTTCTCACCGTTCGGGTGAAACTGAAGATGCTACTATCGCTGACATCGCAGTTGCTACAAACTCAGGACAAATCAAGACTGGTTCTTTGAGCCGTTCTGACCGTATGGCTAAATATAACCAACTACTTCGTATCGAAGAACAACTTGGAGATCTAGCTGTATACGGATGGAAACGCGTACAACGTAAATAATAAGATTCCATAAGAATCTACATATATCGAAAGAGCCGCTCGAATGAGCGGCTCTTTCTTTTTTATATTTATTAACAAAAAAACTTGTTAGCTAAAACATATATACTATATTTGCATCCGATTAGGAAATCATATATTAACACATTTATTTATTTTTTATGAAAACAATCAAACTATTGCTAGCTGCTACACTAATTATGGTAGGAGTAAGCCTTAACGCACAAGACAATCAATTCACTTTCGGAGTAAAAGCTGGTGTTAACATGTCAAACATGAATGGGGATGTAAACGGCAACAAAGTAAGATTCGGCTATAACATCGGAGTAACTTTGGATTATGCTATCAATCAAGATTGGTATATCCTTTCAGGCTTACAATACACAACTAAAGGTATGAATGGAGAGAATAAGGAATCACTACACGCAGCCTATCTACAACTTCCTATCCACGCAGGATACAAACTAGAAGTAACCCCTGCGACTACATTAGTTTTCCATGCTGGACCATATTTAGCATATGGAATTAATGGTGATCTTTCAAGCAAAGAAGAAGGAGTAAAAATAAGTGTAAGCACATTCGACTTTTTAAAAAGATTCGATGCTGGATTGGGCCTTGGTGTCGGTGCTGAATTCGGAAAAATTGCTTTAGACTTGGGATGGGACTTTGGTCTAGTAAATGTTCTGGATAAAGGCGAAGGCAGTATTCGAAATGGCAATGCATACCTTACAGTAGGCTACAAGTTCTAATAAGAACAACTCATCATATAAGGAACAGCAAGAATTATCTTGCTGTTTTTTTTATACCTTTGCGAAACAGAATCAGAAAACGATGGAAAAACTTACAATTATAAAAGTCGGAGGCAAAATTGTAGAAGAAGAAGCTACATTGAAACAATTATTATCAAACTTTGCTCAGATTGAGGGAAAAAAGCTTCTTGTACATGGCGGAGGAAGATCGGCAACCAAGATCGCCGAAAAACTCGGGATCAAAAGCCATATGGTTAATGGTCGCCGTATAACCGATGCCGAGACTTTAAAAGTTGTAACCATGGTTTATGGAGGTTTGGTCAACAAGAATATTGTTGCCGGACTGCAAGCTTTAGACATCAATGCCTTGGGATTGACCGGAGCCGACATGAACGTTATCCGCTCGGTGAAACGTCCCGTAAAAGATATCGATTACGGATTCGTAGGCGATGTAGTAGAAGTTAATGGCAGTATGCTTTCAACTCTCATCAGTCAGGGAGTAGTGCCAGTCATGGCTCCGCTAACACACGATAAGGCAGGTAATATTCTAAATACAAATGCCGACACCATTGCCGGAGAAACAGCTAAGGCTTTGGCAAAATATTTTGATGTAACACTTATCTTCTGCTTTGAAAAAAAAGGCGTATTATCTGACGAAAATAATGATGATTCTGTTATTCCATCAATTAACAGAGAGCTGTACAAAAAGCTAGTAGAAGAAAAAGTTATCCAAGGCGGAATGATTCCGAAACTCGATAACTCATTCGAAGCTATCGATGCCGGAGTGAAAGAAGTAATTATCACACTTGCATCCGAGATAAGCAACAGCCAAGCCGGTACTCACATTGCCTGATCAATCGGCTAATTTATCGATATACAGAACTCCTTCCAGATGATCGAATTCATGTTGGAAAATTATACCCGTAAAATCGGTGTCACGCGAATGGCCCGATAGGCGTTCTCGTATCCTTTCGCCTTTTTCGTTATAATATTCAACATCTACGTAAGCATATCGTAAAGAGTTTCCCGATCTATTCGGAATAGACAAACATCCATCATCTTCGAAACAGATTCTTTCTTCGGGATGAGCTATTATCTTAGGATTGATTGCCACCTGATAAGGTGCTCCCGGATCGGAAATTCTCATAAATAGGAATAAATTCCGGCTAATACCCACCTGCGGAGCCGCAAGACCGACACCACCCTCATCATCTAGGGTAACAGCCATACGCTTAATTAGCTTCTGCAATGCTTCATCCGTTGCTATTTTCTCCACATCCAAATCTTTCGCTAGCAAGCGAAGGAATAATGAGTCTTTTTCATTTTCGATACTCAGAACGCGCATTCTCATCGTGTCCGCGCCATCATTGATTAAGCTTATTTCTTCTTGTGTCATCACTATTCTATTTTCTTTGCATGACAACGAAACAAATGCCATTATCACACAAAACAATATTACAACATTACGCATAGTTTTTTCTTTTAATCGTGGAATAAATATGACTTTCGCAATTTCGCGACATTCACACCTAAAGCTTGCTTTAAGTACTTCTCCACACTACCATATTCTGTTTTCAGATATTCGAAAGCACTAGTTAGGTAATCAGCCTTAACGCTAAACATTGGCTCCAATTGCGGATATTTTTCAATTACAGAATTATATTTATCCTTTAGATTTGAATTCGACTCGAGATAATTTTCCACAATCAAATCTTCTTCAACCCCCAATGCAGCTAACAGCAAAGCTGAAGCCATCCCGGTACGGTCTTTCCCTGCCGAACAATGATATATAACGGGTATTTTTTTTGTATCAGTAATTACCGCAAAGAATTTACGATAGCAATCCATACACTCCTTGCTGCTTACAAGATCAATATACGAGTCTTTCATCAGCTTATCCAGCGACAACGAAGCCGAAGCCCTTACAATAGCTTCTTTGCTCAGACTGGCTGTACTAATCGGCAACCAATAGGTGTTAAGCAGAGCATGCAATCGATCGGGAGAAACCTTAACTTCTTCTTCAGTACGGAAGTCTATAATGGAAAGGATCGACAACTCTGCTAAATATTCGAGATCAGCATCAGTCAAATTCATCAAGTCATCCGATCGAAAAAATTTACCCCATTTCACAGATTTTCCTTCGGTAGTCTTTATTCCTCCCAAGTCCCGAAAGTTATAAGCGCCTTCCATCGGCAGTTTATTTTCCGAGAAAAGATGCCTTTTATTATTCACTCGTAAATCGAAATAACTACGTCGATCTGCAGGTATATCTAATTCAAAGACACCACTACCCTCACCCTCCAACAAAGGATGATCGTAATCTATATCACGTATCAACTGTCCGGCATACAACACCCAAGCCGAGTCACTTTCAATCTCGAGCGTAGCCGCTTTAGTTATTTTATCGCGATTAATTTTAGTCTTTGCCATAGAAATGAGCTGATTATCCCGGATAACAAACGTAATCATTCTAAATATGAAAAGCAATCTCTTCGACTACGAATATTAAACATTCGAAGGTATGACAATTTTGGAAAAAATAACACTTAAATATTGTCAAAACATACTTTCGAGCGTATATTTGTTAATAAACTATTAGATCAAAGTATAACTGCAATTATATACCACTAGATGAAGCCTTGGATCATAAAATCGTTGGCTATTGTGCCTTTTTTGTGTTGCTGTACCTCCAGCGAACGCAGCATTTCTGTTGTTTGCGACAAAGGTAATAGAGGTGATTATGAAATAAAATGGGAGATATATCCCGAACCCGCAAATACCCCTGTCTATATATATTCATCCAACAATGACAGCATATTCTTCGACACACCTACAGTAACAGCACAAAGTGATGATTATATTGCCGTAATCAACATGATGGATTCCTTGAATCGTCAATACTTTAAGATAAAAGTAGGAGATTACACATCAGGCGTGATTTCAAACCGTTTTTTTTTACTTGACAACATTCAAAATATTCGTGACGTAGGTGGATATTACAACTCGCAAGGGAGACAAGTAAGATGGAATAAAATATTTCGATCAGGATCGCTAATGGGTATTGGCCAGAACGATCAACAAGCTTTAAATAATTTACAGATAAAAACTGTTATAGATCTCCGTGCTAGAGACGCCACTGAAGTTCAGGAGAAATCAGATTCCATAAACTACGTTCGCCTTCCGATGAGCTACAGTAGCATAGAGATGATAACCTATAAAATCAAGAACGAACGCTTCCTTCGCGGAGATGCTGTTATATACATACAAGATCTTTACAAAGATATTATAGATAATGAGACCGAAAATATGGCCAAACTATTTGATTATCTATGCGATGAATCGAATTATCCCATTGTCTATTATTGTTATTTTGGAAAAGATCAATCAGGACTGGCAACTTATTTTCTGCTAAGAGCTCTGGATGTACCTATGGAAGATATAGAAGATGATTATTTAGCATCGAATCAAGGCATTCGTAAGATTCTCCTTGAACCTGATGGGAAAGAACTATCTGAAATAGGACAAGAAGCTCTCACTCTGATAACAAGCACAGAAATCAGCTACCTAAGATATGCCCTTTCGTGCATCCGCAAAAAAAGCGGTTCGGTAGAAGAATACATGACTAAAGACTTGGGCTTAACGCAAGAGAAACGCAACAAACTAAAAAAGATATTACTGTATCCTCAGAGTCAGAAAGATTTTTTAAGCATAAAGCATTAAAATCTAAAAAATTACTCTTATCTTTGTGCGCAATTTCTAAAATCTATTTTTAGACAAATAAACTTTTAATAATTAACAAGATGCCAAAAATTAAGACTAATTCCGGTGCCAAAAAGAGGTTTGCCCTTACCGGATCAGGAAAAATCAAAAGAAAACATGCATTCAAAAGTCACATTTTGACAAAAAAGACTAAGAAGCAAAAAAGAAACCTTACTCACACGTCTACTATCCACCATTCGGATGAAGCTGGAGTAAAACGTCTTCTTGGACTACAATAACCAAAAGCAAGTTTTCTAACAAAGATTTATTAACCGGATGTACGCACCAAAGAGTTCATATATAAATTGAACCGCTAACATTCAAAACATCGAAAAATTATGCCTAGATCAGTGAATCATGTTGCGTCTCGCAACCGCAGAAAAAAAGTATTAAAATTAACAAGAGGTTATTACGGAGCACGTAAAAACGTTTGGACTGTAGCTAAAAACACTTGGGAAAAAGGTTTGACTTATGCATTCCGCGACCGTCGTGCTAAAAAACGTAACTTCCGCGCACTTTGGATACAACGTATCAATGCTGCAGCTCGCCTAGAAGGAATGTCTTATTCTCGTCTAATGGGAGCTCTTCACAAAAACGGTATCGAAATCAACCGTAAAGTGTTGGCAGACCTAGCAGTGAACCACCCTGAAGCGTTCAAAGCTATCGTAAACAAAGTAAAATAAGTTATACCACTTATTATATACATAAAAAAGCTATCCGAATGGATAGCTTTTTTATGTATTATATATTACCTATGCAGGCCAGCAATTATAACTAATGACTTTGAAACATATGTACTTCATGCTTGAGTATACATCCGCCCCTATATTAATACGATTATCTTCCCAAGAACTCATACCTCATGGTGATTTGTGATGTATTTAGTATTTCGCTAAGAGTAGGATATGCATAATAACTTCCTACAATTCCAATAAGTCCTTTTGAATAGTAATAAAAATTAATCCTTTCTTGGTGATTAACACTAGAAGATATTCCATCATTATAATTAATAATTATAGAAACATATCCATCCTTATTTCCGTCTCGATAATGAATATTATCAGTTTTAGCAGGCTCTTCATTAGGTTTGTTTGCTCCACGACTAATTCTATTATGAGTATCATCATTACTAGTAATATCAGTCATACTTAGATTAGCTGTTAATACTGTTCCAATTATAGGGATTCTCCATGATATTCGCATTCTACGACGCAATGTTAGTTGTGTCAAATTGGCATCACCAGTAAAGTCCAATATGCCATATTTTAAATCTTTAATAGAGAAGTTCTTTTTATATGTTTCTTTATTAGAAGTATTCGACGTCATATTCTTTTGGTATTCTGAGAGAGCATGGAAAGATAAAGTCAACACGTCTCCTTCACTTCTTGTATAATAGTTGCCTATAGTAAATGATGTTGTTTGGTATGACGGTCTATAAGCATCACCTTTCGAACCAGCTAATATTTCAGACACAATAACATTACTGGTAAGCAACGTATTTGGGCGAGTTAAATATTCTTGTGCAGCATTATTTACACCTCGATACAATGGTATATTACTTACTTCTGCAACCTTAAATAAAATTTCAGCTCCAGCTTTTAATTCCTCTAATGATATTGATGGCTTCTTTAAAGCATAAGATATTGTATGAGTCTGACCTTTATAATCCCTTTTCACATTACTTAACGCAGCAACACGAACCTCCGATACCGAAATATTACCCGTAGCTATGTCATCGAAATAATACCGCCCT
Source organism: Dysgonomonas massiliensis (assembly GCF_900240225.1). GTDB lineage: Bacteria > Bacteroidota > Bacteroidia > Bacteroidales > Dysgonomonadaceae > Dysgonomonas > Dysgonomonas massiliensis. The sequence goes on from NZ_OEPV01000007.1 coordinate 56,818, forward strand.
TCTTCATACATTATAACCCTTTGCGTTAGTCCACCTAAAGTTATAGACCAACTTGTAGGCACTTTTACAACACCATCATCATCAAGTATCGTATAATTAATATTACCTGAAGCAAAGGTATGAACTTTAAATTCACAAGCCTGACTATTAACATTGACAGTATATGTAACATCGCCATACGCAGTAGGAGTACCTGATGCAGGAACTTTTACGACCTGAGTAGATGACCCGTCATAAGTTGTTTCCATTTCAAACTTAATTCCATTAACTTCATTAGAATATATGTGTAATGGTTTACCTCTTAACGATTCAGGAATATTGGTCAATGTCAGACTGACATAATCTTGATCTCCATTGACGGCTTTGTTTTGTATATATTTACCAGAAAGTTTTGTGGCTTTACAATCGATTGTATGCTCGACCTCAATAGTTACAGAACATTGTGCGTAATTAATATATAGATCATAAGAGAAAGTACCTGCACTTTCAGGTTTTCCTTTCGCAGAAACTTTAACAGTTTGAGTTGATTCGCCGGAATATTCTCCCTCATACTCGAATTCCATTCCATTCTCGTTATTAGAATATATGTAAAAATACTTGCCTTTTGCTGATGCTGGAATATTAGTCAACGTTAGACTGATATAATCCTGATCTCCATCTACAGTTTTGCCTTTTACATAAGTTCCTTGAACACTCGCTTCATCACAGTTTACTGAAGGATTAGGGATTTCTCCTATTTCTATAACAAAGGTACAACTTAAATCATTCACATATATATCATGATGAAAAGTTCCTCCCCCTACAGGAATACCATATGCTGGAATTTTAATTATCTGATCCGGTTCCCCTGAGAACACAGTATCTAGGTCAAATGTGATACCACTATTACTTTCTGTATATATGGAGAGCTTCTCACCTTTTGTAGATTCATCAATATCAGTCAAATGGATCGTCAAATAGTTTTCTTCACCAACAGGCTCAAATTCTTTATAATTACCTGAAACTTCTACTTCATCACAATTAAATCTAAAGAAAAAAGGACATGGCTCTCCTAGTTTTATCCATGATGAAGAATTAAACACATACACACCCCGACATAGCTTTTTTGAAAGGTCTTCATGCATATTATAAACAGTCAATCCTTCATGTACCTTCCAAGCTCCTTCAGAATCATCACTGATTATATTATCCCCCATAGTCAGCTCATTAAGACCCTTCAATAAAACCCTAGGCAACATTAATCCTTTAGTAGACGTTTTACCACCGAGATCGGATTCTGAACTGTCGAACTCTTTCAAATCGAGAAGAGCCCCTGACTTAGGTTTTAGTCCACTCCCTATCGTTACTTGACCACAGAGATTAGTACAAGTAATAAACAACAATAAATACAGATATAAAAATCTCATCACAGATGTGTTAATCAAAAGAGCACCAGCCATACTAACATATGTCTACGCACTACAGACTTTGGGTTACATCACAAATGTAATGTTATTCATTTATTTGCCAAAAATTTAGATACTTTTTTTAGAACTATAGTGAGGGCTTATTTTCCATTCACGAGAACAATCGTAGCAATAATGTACTACTCTTAAGATAGGTAATGGAAAACTCAGTATCATTATACTCAACATATAAATATACCCCGCCGTTCTCTTCTTTACAACATTCTGACTGCCACAATAAGGACATTTATCTTCAAATTGGACATTGAAATACTCAATTTGACACTTCTGCTTAGGCCATTCTTTTACTATATACCCTGCATCCTCAAGCAGTAGTAAAGTTTCTTCTGCATTTCTCGATTCAACATACAGCTTAACCCCACCAATAGCATTCGACCAAAAATTGTGAACCTGAATTGTAAACTCATCAAACAAAATAACCCTTACACCCATAGCCTCAAGATAAGCTTTAGCTAAATGAGCTTCGTGCGGATAAGTAAACGAGATAATTCTTACCCAATTATCCATCTTATTTTTGTTTTTAATTATCGTTGAAGAAAAGCACTAACAGCCTCTTCAAAACGGGCCCAAGATAAACGCTGTTTTTCTTTTCTAGTATTAGCTATGTAGTTATTAAATTTACATTGATCGTGAAAGATAGCCTTTATTGCTTCTGCAAATTTTTCCGCTTTAACATCCGAAGATACAACTCCCGTATCTGCAACACGTAATGTATCGCCTAAAGCACCAACATCGGTAGCTACCATCGGTGTTTCCATCTGATAAGAAATAGCTATTACACCACTTTGTGTGGCTGTTCGATAAGGCAATGCCAAAATATCGGCAGCCGAAAAAAAGACAGCTACATCATCATCTGCGATATATCGTTCGTGAACAAATATATTATCGCTTAGCTTAGATTCATCTATCAATTTCTGATATTTTCCGAAATCGCCATAGCTTTCTCCAGCGATTATCAATTGATAGTCTTCATCCAGATAATTCATCGATTCAATGAGTATATCCAATCCCTTGTAATCACGGATCAAACCGAAAAACAAAATGTTCTTCTTCGCCGGATCGATCTCTAATTTAGAACATGCTGATACTCTATCGATCGGTTCTCCATAATGGTCATAGATTGGATGAGGCGAAACAAGTATATCAGCATCTTTTCGAAGGAATTGCAAATCTGCTTTTACCGAATCACTCATACAGATGAATGCATCACAACGATTGAAGAAAAACTTGGCTAAAGGCTTATCCAATAGCCCTTGTTCATGCGATATTGCATTATGTACAAGAGCAACTACTTTAATATTCTTATTCAAGAGCAGACACACCGATCCATAAGCCGGAGCAATAAATGGCATCCAATAAGCAATTATCAGCACATCGGGCTGATAAGCATTTATCTTGTTAGCTGTAGTTATGTATGAAAAGGGGTTAATACTACTTAACACACGATTCTCATCGTTCGAAAGATCTGCATCTGGTACATATTGTGTCTTTCCTGGAAATAGGAAATTTGGATACATCGTAGAAAATGTGAATGCTTTCACCTCATGGTGTTTACTCAACTCAGCATATAATCTATCACTAAATTGAGCAATACCTCCTCTGTAAGGATTGAAAGGCGATAGCATTGCTATTTTCATAAGTTTTATCTTCCTAGGACCTTGTTTATTTGTACTACAACCTTTTCTTCATCTATCTGATTAAGACAAGCATAATCGCCTCGCGAACATGGTGCATCACCAAAAACAGAACATGGCCTGCAACTCAATCCTTCAACTTGAATTGCATTTTCAGGATCTTGTCTGAAACCATAGAATCCAAATGCAGGATGTGTTGCTCCCCATATCGATACTACCGGAGTATTGACTAATGATGCGAGATGCATATTTGCCGAATCCATCGAAACCATTAGATCCATTCCTCCCATCAGTATCAGTTCTCTGTCTAGCGTTAATTTACCAGCCAAATTAACGGTATTTGGATATTTGTTTGCCCATTCTTCAAGTATGTGCGTTTCGCTGCGCCCCGCACCAAATAAGTAGAGCTTCGTATTTTCCTGATTGGACAAAATCTTCACAACTTTTTCCATTTTTTCCAAAGGATATATTTTCCCTTGGTGTCGGGCAAACGGAGCAATACCTATCCATTTTACATTTTCCGATTTCAATCCCGTAAGAACTTCAATATTCTCTGTCTTCGGAACAAAATCGAGTATATTTTCGAAAGTCATCTCTGTCGGAAATCCCAGCTTTTCGAAGACCGCTAAATAGCGGTCTATCGAATGCTTCAAAGGCTGACTTACATCTTTTGTATTTATTATATACTTTTTCAGCTCCCTTTCTTTATCGATATGCTTGACTTTCTTTCCTCGTAAGAATAAAGACCAGCGAATTACTTTCGTTCGCAACACATCATGTGTATCTGCCACGTGCGTAATGCCAACTCCAACACATTTCCCTACAAGTTTCATCAAACCGAAAAAACCTTTATGTTTTCCGTTTACATCAACAGGGATAACATTTACATTGAAAGAAAGACTTTGAAAAAGTGGAGCAAAAGCCTGACGCGTCATCACAAAAATACGATCTTGAGGGTACTGCGCTGCCAACGAGGCTACCGCCGGTACTAGCATGGCCACATCTCCTAAGGCTGATAGTCTGATGACGAGTATCTTTGCCATAAATCCTTATTTTTTACCGTACAATACTGGATTGAAATTCGGATCGTTATACATTTTCATTTGTTTGTATACTTTCATGTATTTCAAACCTGATTCTATATCTACGAAAAGCTCTTCAATTGCAGTAGTCAAGTCGATCCATTGCTCTTTCAATACCGCCAATTTCTTTGCCGAGTTTTGCTTATGTTCTTCGCTCGCATCTGCACGATTAACCTCTTCCTGCATATGATATATTTTCAAAGCCAGAATAGATAAACGGTCGATAGCCCAAGCCGGACTTTCGGTGTTGATTTTTGCATCTTTCGCAGGTGTTACCTCCTTGTATTTTTCCAAGAAATAGCTATCAATCATCTCTACAAGATCTGTCCTATCCTGATTCGATTTATCGATACGTCTTTTCAGAGCTACAGCAGCTATCGGATCAATATCCGGTTCGCGGATAATATCTTCGAAATGCCATTGAACTGTATCAATCCAGTTTTTTAGATACAATATATTTTCAATTGTATTCATTTCATATGGATTGTTTATAGGCGTATCTACACTATTCGTTACATGATAATCAGCGATCGAACGCTTAAATATTGATTCACAAAGCTCAGTAAATTTCATAGTTGCAATATTTATATTTTAATTATTATTCTATTAATTATTTGCCCACGATTCACGATCCAAGTTACGATAATTAATAGCTTCAGCCAAATGTCTCGAAAGAATATTATCCGAGTCATCCAGATCGGCAATTGTACGAGCAACTTTCAAGATACGGTCGTAGGCACGAGCTGAAAGATTGAACCTATCCATTGCTCTTTTCAATAGTGACAAGCCCTCATCATCGGGCATAGCATATTTTGCCAACATCTTAGGCGACATTTGCGCATTGCAATACACACCTTCTATACCCTCAAACCGAGCAGCTTGTTTTTCACGTGCTTTGATTACACGTTCACGTATATCTCTGCTTAATTCACCCATTGCCCGATCCGAAATTTTATCGAATGGAACAGGAACAATTTCTATTTGTATATCGATACGATCTAGAAGCGGACCTGAAATTTTATTCAAATATTTCTGCACACTTCCCGGTGGACACACGCATTCTTTTGTAGGATGATTATAGTAGCCACAAGGACACGGATTCATAGATGAAACTAACATAAAGCTTGCCGGATACTCAACCGTAAACTTCGAACGCGAGATGGTAATCATCCTATCTTCTAATGGCTGACGCATTACCTCAAGAACACCTCTGCTAAACTCTGGCAACTCATCCAAAAATAGCACCCCATTATGAGCTAAACTTATTTCGCCGGGTTGTGGATAAGCACCTCCGCCTACTAAAGCGACATCAGATATTGTATGATGAGGTGACCTGAATGGGCGTTGCGACATCAGCGAGGTATCACCTCCCATCTTTCCGGCCACACTATGAATCTTTGTTGTTTCAAGCGCCTCGTGCAAAGTAAATGGAGGTAAAATTGACGGCAATCTTTTTGCCATCATCGACTTTCCTGCACCCGGAGGACCAACCATTATTGCATTATGACCTCCAGCTGCTGCAACTTCTAAAGCCCTTTTCACGCTTTCCTGACCTTTAACATCAGCAAAGTCAAGTTCAAAATTCTGTTGCGACTTATAGAATTCAGCCCTTGTATCTATCTCCACTGGCTTTATATCGCGATCACCGTTGATAAACTCAACAACATCTTTGATATTCTCAGCCGCATACACTTTCAGATTATTGACAATTGCTGCTTCTTTCCCGTTCTTTTTAGGTAGAATTATACCTTCGTAGCCTAATCCTCTTGCTTTTACCGCTATCGGAAGGACTCCTTTTATAGGCAAAAGACTACCATCGAGCGACAGTTCGCCCATTATAATATAGCGATCGAGTCTTTCAGATTTTACATCACCGGCCGCAGCCATTATCCCAATGGCTAAAGGAAGATCGTAAGCTGATCCTTCTTTACGAATATCAGCAGGAGCCATATTGATAATTATCTGTTGCCTTGGAAATTTATATCCGTTAATTTGAAGTGCCGATATTATACGTTCGTGGCTTTCTTTAACTGATGCATCGGGTAGACCGACAAGCATAAACTTTATGCCTTTCGAACAATTGACTTCAATGGTTATAATAGTAGCATCTATACCTTGAACGGCTGCTCCGAAAACTTTAACAAGCATGTTTTTCTGTATTTCCTCAGGGCCTTAAAAAGAGAATATTATTTTTTATTCTTTCCCGATAATTCATTATATACATCTTCTATGATAAATGTAGGGATGTCTCTTTTCACTATAGTACCATTCGGTGATATCAAAATATTATTAGGTAATTCTTTTATATTATAAAGTTGTAATAATTCGGAAGTCCAACCGCCTTTTTCTTCGATAAGTGTCCAATCAATTTGTTTCTTAATTTCAGCAGGAATAGGCGACTCCTCTACATCAACCAATATGCTAACAAATTCAATATTTTCCTTTTCTTTCTTCAAATTCTTATATATCTCCATCAATGGCTCGCGCTGTTCTTTCGATAACTTTGACGTTGTTGAAGCGAAGGATAGCAGAACATATTTCCCTCTTTGAGACGTTATGCTAAATGATTTATTATTCACGTCATTGCGCATAAAATACGGTGCTGAAACGCCCTCTTGCGACTTCTTCACCCGCGAGCTATAGGCCAGCAACTCTTTTGTTAAAGAGAATGTGGCGGCTTTTCCTCTCAGTAGATTAAGAGATTCATCTAAACGAGGAATAAACGACTCATCCTTAAAAAAAGCGTTAATGATAAATACACTCGATATTTTATCAGGATTAGACTTCACATACTCTGCTGCGGCATTCGACAGATCGAAGTTCAGATTTGCCAATTCAGAAATATAGTCATTCTTCTTATTTACTGACAATGTATCGCTATTGTTAGTAGTATCAACCAATTGCTCTACTACGCTCGAACGCTTCCTTAGCAAGGCTTTATTTTGTTTTCTGAAAGCGGTCAATTCATTATTCACATCGCCTCCTTGAATGTCGAAAACTTCAGCATATCTAGTATCACCATTAATTTCCACATCCCAACTCTTGTCTAGCACAAAGTACGAGTATCTCGATTTATTATTGAAATACATAGACACAATAGTCAATGTATCAATATCAAACTTTACTGTAAATTCACCACGATCATTTACCTTAATTGTGTCAACAATCAAGGTGTCATTATATTCTCGCGTCGCTAAAAAATAATTTTCTGAGATATTCTTTATTTTTCCTTTTACCCTTGCCTCATTAGCGCTATCACCTTTGCAGGAACTCACTACAAAGAGAATCGATACCACTAGGGATATATATGCAAATAGTTTCTTCAACATTTGAATTTCAATGATATAGTGTTAAATCCAACTTTAGTCCTCAGACTATAAATTTCTGGATTTTATTAAACAATACAAATATAGTGATATTTTTTAAACGTTTAAAAGATTAAATTGTTCTAAAAAAATGTAAATTTATTTTTTAACTATAGTTAACAAGGGCTAATATATGCCCAAATGGAACTTTAGCATCACTATATCAGTAAAATTATTCATTATCTTTGTGTTCTGAATATAATCAATTCCTCTCCAGAAAATGAAATCAACAAAAATACTTATTTTTATCTTTATAACGTGTATTATACCTATGGTATTGTGTAGCCAAGAAAAAAAACTAACCCATGAGGAATTAACTCCCGGAGGCAAGAATTTTCAAAATTATCGTCCTAAGCTACCCAAAGTCATTGGATGGCATGGAGAAAACTTAACATACGTATCTGGTGATACCATCTACACAGCACCTCTAAATTCGAAACAAAAATCTACGCCGTTAATAACAACCGATGAACTTAACGCAAACCTAGGTCTTGATGGAAACAACAAACTAACAAAGGGGTATTACAATACAAGATGGACTTCGCCGTCATCAGACGATCTAATCATATACAAATATCAAAAGACAATAGTATATGACAGTAAAGCAAAGAAGTCAAAAGCTTCATTCGCTACTAAGGATTTCGAAAACCAAACACTAGCTCCAAACAATTTACTTTTAGCATATACGAAAGAAAACAATCTTTTTGTACAATCATCCGAAGGAGTAGAAACCGCCATCACGAATGAATCAGACAAAGGAATCGTCTGCGGGCAGTCGGTACACCGCAACGAGTTTGGCATAAATGGTGGAATTTTTTGGTCACCTTCAAGCAACAAGATTGCATTTTACCGCATGGATGAAACAATGGTTACAGATTACCCCCTTGTAGATATATCAACACGTACAGCAGAAGCTAAGCCTATCAAATATCCGATGGCAGGTATGAAAAGCCATCATGTAACGATTGGCATTTACGACATTGCGACCAAACAGACTTCATTTCTAAAAACTGGAACTCCTAAAGAAAAATATCTAACTAACATAGCTTGGAGTCCGGATGAAAAACATATCTACTTGGCAGAGCTTAATCGCGGGCAAGACACTTGTGCCTTGAAATGCTACAATGTACTAAATGGCAAACTCGAGAAAACACTATTCACCGAGACTCATGCCAAATATGTAGAGCCACTCAATCCGGTTATGTTCTTAAAAAACAAGCCTGAACAATTCATATGGCAAAGCAAACGTGACGGATACAATCATCTTTACCTCTACAATACTAGCGGAGAGCTCATAAAGCAGTTAACCAAAGGAAATTGGGAAGTTGTAGAAATGCTGGGATTCGATAGTAAGGAAGAAAATTTATTCTACATTTCTACCGAAGCATCACCAGTCAATCATCACGCTTACAAACTAAACCTAAAAACGGGTAAACGTACCCAGCTTACCCAAGCGGAAGGCATGCATAATGTTAGTTTAAGTGCTTCGGGAAAATATATCTGTGACACATACAGTTCAGTCAATAATCCGGGCATGATTGAAATAACAGAAACAAACAAAGGAAATAGTTACAATTGGAAGACAGCTAAAAATCCATTCGAGGGAATCGAAATGCCGGAGATTACACTTGGAACGATTAAAGCAGCTGACGGCAAATCGGATTTACATTATCGCTTGCTCAAGCCTCTGAATTATGACCCATCAAAGAAATATCCAACCATAGTTTACGTGTACGGAGGGCCACACTCTCAACTGGTAGAAAACTCATGGATGGGACGCGCTTCGGGATGGGATGTTTATATGGCACGTGAAGGCTATGTAATATTTACCGTAGACAATAGAGGAACTCAGTACAGAGGAATAGATTTTGAAAATGTAACGCACCGCCAACTTGGGGTTGAAGAGACTAAAGATCAGATGAAAGGCGTTGAGTTTCTAAAATCACTCTCATTCGTCGACCAAGATCGCATAGGCGTATACGGATGGAGCTTTGGCGGGTTCATGACTCTGAATCTAATGCTCAGACACTCCGACGTATTCAAAGTCGGCGTTGCCGGAGGCCCTGTGACCGATTGGAAGTATTACGAAATAATGTATGGCGAACGCTATATGGATTCACCGAGAGAAAATCCGAAAGGATACAAAGAAACAAATATGGTGGAACGCGCAGGAGATTTGAAAGGAAGATTGCTTCTGATACATGGCGACGAAGATCCTACAGTTGTAATGCAGCACAATCTTCAATTCATTAAATCGGCAATCAAAAAAGGTACACATCCCGATCTATTCATATATCCCGGACATGGACATAATATGATAGGTCACGACCGAGTTCACTTGATGGAGCACATCACTCGATATTTTGACGATTTTCTTAAATAATGAATCCTTACTAAAAGATCATCAGAGAATATGCCAACAGTAAAAATAGAATTAGTAGAGGGACTAGAGAAGCAAACATTGATCAATATGCGAGACTCAGTTGCCGATGCAATCGTCAATTGCTTGCAAATGCCGAACGATGACAGAAACGTACGAATAATAGAATATAAAGAAGATTTCTTCATCATGAGAAAACCTTACGAAATTCTGATAGAGATATGCTTATTCTCGGGGCGTACAAAAGAAACCAAGAAAAAATTATTCAAAGAAATAGCCAATAATATAGAGAGTATAGGAATCGACAAAAACAAAATAATGATCATGCTCAATGAACAACCTGCAGGCAATTGGGGTTTAAATGGTGGTCAACCAGCCGACGAGGCTGCTCTCGATTTTAAAATAGAAATATAACAGACAAACAAACATGTATAAGATAAGTAAACAATTTGCCTTTTCGGCATCACACATACTAAATGGCCTTTCGGAGGATCATCCTTGCGCACGAATGCACGGACACAACTATGTTGTGACTGTACATCTTCGTTCCGAGACATTGAACGAAGTGGGCTTCATCCGCGACTACCGTGAATTGCAATCCGTAAAAGAATATATTGACAATCACTTGGATCACCGTCATTTGAATGACATTTTCGGATTTAATCCGACTGCCGAAAATATAGCCAAAGCATTATTCGACCAATTCAAAAAAGATATACCCGAACTATACGCTGTAGAAGTATCGGAAACACCTAAAACAACGGCCATCTATGAAATTGAACGTTAACGAAATATTCTATTCGCTACAAGGCGAAGGAGGCCGCTCGGGCGAAGCATCAATTTTTATTCGTCTCACAAAATGCAATCTGGCTTGTACATTTTGCGATACCGACTTTGCTCAAGGAAACGATATGACAGTAGAAGAAATCCTAGCCGAAATCGATCAATATCCATGCAAGTGGATAATTTGGACTGGTGGAGAACCTACTATCCAACTGAACGACGATATACTTCGTGAGTTTCAGAAAGCCGGCTACAAGCAAGCTATCGAAACCAATGGAACACGTCCAGTCCCGTCACTAATTAACTATATCACTTGCAGTCCGAAACAGAATTACGAGAAGATCAAAAAACTTATTCCGTTTGTAAACGAGATACGAATTCCCGTTGCAAAAGGAGACGAAATTCCTGATATATCAGTTTTCCCGAAAGCAAATAAATATTTCCTCAGCCCCATCTTCGATGGCAGCACTATTATCAAGGAAAATGTTGACTACTGTGTGGATATGATCAAAAAAAACACCGATTGGCAGCTAAGTCTACAAGTGCATAAACTTATAGACATACAATAATGGAACGATTCGAGGTCAATATCCTTGGTTGTGGATCGGCTACACCAACAATGCAACATTATCCGTCATCGCAAGTCATCAACGTGCGAGACAAACTTTTCATGATCGACTGCGGCGAAGGAGCACAATTACAATTTAGAAAAAGCCGTTTACGATTCAGTCGCCTCAATCGAATATTTATCAGTCACCTGCATGGCGATCATTGCTTTGGTCTGATCGGATTGATATCAACCCTTGATCTATTGGGAAGAACCGGCGACATCTACATTCACGCGCATGCCGACCTTGAAAATATTCTTCGACCTCAGATCGAATATTTCTGTCGCGACTTGGCTTTCAATGTCATTATCGAGCCGTTTTCAACCACTAAAAACGAAGTTATATTCGAAGACCGATCGGTTAAAGTCAGCACGATACCACTTAATCACAGAGTACCTTGTGCAGGTTTCCTTTTCGAAGAGCAACCTCGCGAGCCCAATCTGATAGCAGACAAGATTAAGTTTTATCAAATACCTATAAAGCAACTGAAAGATATTAAAGCTGGCGCCGATTTTGTTTGCGAAGACGGAACCGTAGTTCCCAATTCGCATCTCACACGCCCGGCACCTCCAACTCGCAAATACGCATATTGCTCAGACACCGCTTATAGCGAAGCAATCATTCCTATTATCGAAGGAGTAGATCTTCTATATCACGAAGCCACCTTCATAGAACAAGATGTAGCCCGGGCTAAGGCAACCGGTCACTCTACTACTGTGCAGGCTGCACAAATTGCAAAACTTGCGAAGGTGAAAAAATTAATGATCGGACACTTTTCAGCTAGATACACCGACAATAACGCATTGCTCAAAGAAGCACAAACCGTTTTTCCTAAAACAATACTTGCCAACGAAGGTTTATGCGAAAAATTGTAAAGCCTCTCATTTTTTTTGCTAAATTTATGATTTAATAGCATTTATAACTATATTTGCGCTTATAAATCACTGATTTCGAAATGAAAGTAAAGTACATTCTGTTATTGACAAGTCTACTTTTAGGCTGTTCTTTCTCGGCTAATGCAGCCAGAGGAAGTTCGTTGTTTGCATCAACGCCGCCTACCAAGATTATCAACAAGCAGGATTTCATGACTCTCGAAATACAAATAAATGGCAGTACATTAACTATGGAGGGTGTTCCCACCAAAGGTTATTTAGAAGTTTACAGCATCTTAGGCACAAAAGTAAAGACTATTAACTTGCAAGAATGCTTTGCAGGAGACGAATTTGGTTCATACACCCTCGATTTGGGGAAAGGTGTATATCTTCTGAAAGCGGGTAAGGTTTCACGAAAGATATTAGTTCGCTAGACGACTAACAACACATACAGATTGGAGAAACATGAGTTTCTCTTTTTTGTTTCAAAACACATTACATACCTAAAACATGTCAGAAACAACACCAGTATATAATTTAGGAATTGCACTCAGCGGAGGAGGAGCAAAAGGATTCGCACATCTGGGAGTACTTCAAGCCCTCAAAGAAGAAGGCATAACTCCCGAAATAATTGCAGGAACAAGTGCCGGAGCACTTGCCGGAGTTCTGATAGCCGATGGCTACGAGCCGGCCGATATAGTTGGCCTATTCCTAGCCCGAGCCTTTAAAGAGTTTGGTCAGATAACCATGCCCAAAGCAGGTCTGTTCAAAACAAGACCTTTTTATAAATTTCTAGAGAAATATCTTAAAGCTAGGCAATTCGACGAGTTACAGATTCCATTCGTAGCAGTAGCTACAGATATTGAGCGAGGAAAAAGTAAATCTTTTCGCGAAGGAGCATTAATTCCCATCATCATTGCATCGTGCTCGTTTCCTATTGTCTTCGAACCGGTAAGCATAGGCGACAGACATTATGTAGACGGAGGCTTGTTTAAAAACTTTCCCGTATCAGAAATACGCAAAGAATGTGAACATATTATTGGAGTCAACGTCAGTCCGATAAATATAGTAGAATACAAACGATCGATTAAATACATGATCGAAAGATCATATCACTATCTATCGGCATCAAACACACTACTCGACAGAAATTTATGCGATTATCTGATTGAGATAAAAGACTTAAATCAATACCCGATGTTTGATCTTGATCACGTAAATGATATCTTTGAGGCCGGATACAATTATACCAAGCAATACATACAAGACAATATAGACAGCTTGCAAAAAGAGCATATTTTGCTATAATTAGAAACTACAACAATGAAAACTAACAAAATACTTATCTATCAGGTGTTGCCACGCTTGTTCGGCAACGAGAATTCGAATAATAAAGAAAACGGAACAATAGAAGAAAACGGCGTCGGGAAACTGTCTGCCTTCGACAATAAGGCTTTAAAAGAAGTTCGCAAAATGGGATTCACTCATATTTGGTATACCGGCTTATTGGAGCATGCCACTAAAACCGACTATTCGAAATACGGAATCCGTCAGGATCACCCTGATGTGGTAAAAGGAAACGCCGGATCTCCATATGCAATAAAAGATTATTACGATATTTCTCCTGACCTTGCTGATCAAGTTGAAAACAGAATAGACGAGTTCAAAGCCTTAGTTGACAGAACTCACAAAAACGACTTGAAGTTGATTATGGACTTTGTTCCGAATCACGTTGCACGCCAATATCATTCGGATGCAAAACCAAAGAAAGTAAAGGACTTTGGCGAAACAGATGACAATACAAAAGCATTCCTACCGGATAATAATTTCTATTATATTCCAGGACAGAAGCTGGAACTACAATTCGATGTTCAACAAACAGGCAATGTGTATCTGGAATCTCCGGCAAAAGCAACCGGCAACGACAATTTCGGTAATCGCCCGACTATTAACGACTGGTACGAAACTGTAAAATTAAATTATGGAGTAGATTATCTTGACGGTAGAACCCATCACTTCTCGCCTATCCCGAATCTTTGGCACAAAATGCGCGACATCCTGCTCTACTGGTCAGCAATGGGAGTTGATGCTTTTCGTTGCGATATGGCCGAAATGGTTCCTGTCGAATTCTGGAGATGGGTAATTAAAGAAGTAAAAACCAAATACAAATCTGTTTTATTCATAGCCGAAATATACAAGCCTGACGAATACAGAATGTATGTCGATGCTGGATTCGACTATCTATACGACAAAGTAGGCCTTTACGATACACTGCGTGACGTAATCTGCGGATATCGTCCAACATCAGATATCACTTTCGCATGGCAACGCTTGGGAGGATTGGAAACGAAAATGCTGAACTTCCTTGAAAACCATGATGAACAACGCATTGCTTCTGACTTCTTCGCAGGAAATGCCGAAAAAGCGATTCCGGGAATAATTGTTTCTGCAACGATGAATACCAATCCGCTGATGATATACTTCGGTCAGGAACTTGGCGAAAAAGGAATGGATAAAGAAGGATTCAGCGGACGAGATGGTCGCACTACAATTTTCGACTATTGGTCTATAGAATCAATCCGAAATTGGCGAAACGGAGGAAAATTTGGCACATCTAATCTTACTAAAGAGCAAGTAGCATTACGCAAGTTTTATACAAAACTACTAGAAATATGCAACGAAGAAGAATCTATCCAGAAAGGACTATTTTACGATGTGATGTATGCCAATTACGAAAATTCGGACTTTGATTCAACGAAACTTTATGCATTCACACGTACAACGAAAAATGAAATGATTTTCGTTATCACTAATTTTTCAGATCAGGATATGGATGCATCCACTATACTTCCGCAAGAAATGTTCGAATTCTTAAAATTCAATCCTCTGAAAGTGAAAGAAGCCAAAGAGCTATTCTCGAACAAAAGTATCAGGCTAGACAAGCTATGGCCAAACAGACTGAGTACCAAACTAAAAGCGTACAGCGGAAAGATTATTAAATTTTCTCTTCGTTAAAGTCCTCATACTCCGAATAGTTTTTCTAATTTTGCACTATCATTTTTTATTAACCACCTATATCAAAAGATTATCAGCAATGGAATCAATGCCTTTTAAGATTTTCGCGGGGACAAACTCACGTTATTTAGCCGAAAAAATCTGTGCCAATCTTGGCTGTCCACTCGGAAAAATGAATGTTGAACACTTTGCCGACGGCGAATTCTCTGTCTCTTACGAAGAATCGATCAGGGGTGCCCAAGTTTTCTTGGTGCAATCTACTTTCCCAAGCTCAGACAACTTAATGGAACTTCTACTTATGATTGATGCTGCAAAAAGAGCATCTGCCAGATCAATAGTAGCTGTTATCCCTTACTTCGGATGGGCTCGTCAAGACCGCAAAGACAAACCTCGTGTATCAATTGGAGCAAAATTGATTGCCGACCTACTACAAACAGCAGGAATCAACCGTCTGATAACTATGGACCTTCATGCTGACCAAATTCAAGGATTCTTTGATGTTCCTGTCGACCACCTTTATGCTTCAGCAATCTATGTTGACTACATCAAGGGTATGGACCAATCGAATCTTGTAATTGCAACACCTGACGTAGGTGGTACAAAACGTGCTAGCTCATACGCTAAGTATTTCGAAATACCGATGGTTATTTGTTACAAACTTCGTAAAAAAGCAAACGAAATCTCGGAAATGCAAATTATCGGAGATGTACAAGGCATGGATGTTTTACTTGTTGACGATATTGTCGATACAGCCGGAACAATCACTAAAGCCGCTAATCTAATGATAGAAAACGGTGCAAGATCGGTTCGGGCAATCGCCAGCCACGCTGTGATGTCTGATCCTGCATCGGAAAGAGTAGACCAATCGGCTCTTACAGAAATGGTATTTACAGATAGTATCCCTTACTCGAAAAAATGCGAGAAAGTAACAATTATATCTGTTGCAGATGTATTTGCAAATGCTATCCGCCGAGTTTGCGACAATGGTTCAATCAGCTCATTATACGTATTATAAACATACACAACACATAATAAAAGAGCGATCGGGAATCCGATCGCTCTTTTATTATTTTATAACTGCGGCTGAAGTTTCTTTTTTCTGAAATTGTCAAATATCAAATAACCTGCCAATCCAACGAATATTCCCACAAAAAATCCGACTACCAAATCTAACGGATAATGTTTACCTACATAAATTCGGCTATAAGCTACAACAGTTGCCCAGAGTGTAATTATCATTGAATACCATCGATTACGAACCACAAGCAACGAGAAGACAGCAAGGCAAAACGAATTAGTAGTATGCCCCGAATAAAAACTATAGCTCGTATCATAGCCTTCCAAAGCTCTCACAACATCCGATAGTCCATCCGTATTGATTGGCCGCGGACGCATTATAATATATTTAACCAGATTATTTAGCCCTGCATTAAACCCAACAGTCAACGCCATAAACAGCGAAGCCCACGCTCCCATCCTACCAAATCGAAAGACAAGGAACAAAATCACAAGGATACCTACTCCATACCAAGCACCCATAGCACTGATGAAGACCATAAACGGATCGAGCCAAGTGGAATTCACTTCGTGCAATTTCAAGAAAGTATCTTGATCCCAAGCAATCAGGCGATCTAAAATAGAAAGGACATACATAGCTATTATTTTCAAATCAGAATACAAATAAAAAGCTTAAGCTTCAATAAACAAAAAAATAACTAACTTTATAAGCTTACAATCAACAAAACTAAATACGGTGCAGATTAATTATACTCTCGAAGAGAAAGATTACCTCAACTTTCAGCTATACCATGTATCGACCAATACAAACATAAAAAAACAGCGTCGGAATACACAGATTATAGTTGCCATTGCAGTATTCTTACTCGGAATATTTTTTCTCATCTTCGGCGACAAGTGGGAAGGCATATATTTTCTGATTGGAGCAATACCCGTATATTATCTTTGTGGATTTTATGCCGGCTGGCTCTATCGCTTTACGATACGGAAGCATGTAGCAAATATATACAGGAGAACCACTCCCCGACAAGCAAAGCTATCAATCTTAGACGATATAATTGAATACAGCGAACGCGGACTGACCAGTAAATACAAATTTGAAGAACTTGAATCCGTATCAAACCTACGGAAATACATTTTCTTCAAAATCAACGAAACCTCATTCATCATTCTTCCCAAACGAGAGCTTAGCGACATAAACTACGTAGTCAATCACATACGCGACTATACTCTAAAATATAAAATTCCGTTCCGCGAAAAATCGAAATGGAAATGGAGATAATTATTTTATATCAATATTGTAGCACTCAAATCGCTCGAAGATTATATCTTTGTTCCTGTTATAAGGCTTATGAAAATATTCTGTAAAATATTATTATCTGTACTTCTATCATGCATAATTGTTGCATGTAGTACAACAAAGCACATCCCTGACGGGCAATATTTGCTTGATGATGTCAGTATCAATACCGACACAAAAATAAAAGGTGGCGATGACTTAGAAACCTATATCAAACAACAGCCAAATGCGAGCATGCCTCTTTTCGGGAAGGTAGGATTAAAAATATATGGTTTATCGGGACACGACACTACAAAGTGGCTAAATCGCATGATACAAAAAGTTGGAAGCAAGCCTATTATTTACAATCCACGATTGACTAAAAGCTCAGCTTCGCAACTCGAACTAGCTGTAAAAAACTTAGGTTATCTTAATGCAAAGGTCGATACTGCCGAGATACTTAAAGACAAAAAAGCTCAGGTAAAATACAACATTAAAGCTGGCACTCCATATACGATACGTAATTATACAGCCACTATCGAAGATACGACGATAGCTCGTATTCAAAAATATCTGACAGGTAGAAGTTCTATCAAAGAAGGCGATTTATTCAATATGGATAGGCTTGATGCCGAACAGACAGAATTGAACAATTTTCTACGTAATGTAGGTTACTATAGCTTTTCGAAAGACTTTGTATATTTCAAAGCCGACACTACACTCAATTCTCACCAAGTTGATCTATATCTGAACGTATATCCTACAAAAGACAGTTTACCACACCCTAGATACAAGATCAACAACGTAACTGTAGTTTCGGGATATCGCATGAGCGAAAGTTCAGAGCGCGGCCGCCTTTTTGCAAATGCCGACACAATACAGTACAAAGGGATGTCTATTGTAAAAGGTAGAAACACATTCCTCCGCAACTCTACCATATATCGCAACATCTACTTACGAAAGGGAATGTACTACTCAGACCAACTACTATCGTGGACATATGAGAATTTCAATAGTATGGGAGCTGTACAACAAACAAACATACTTCTTACACCTGCAGCAAATGGTAATGATAGCACACATTTGCTAGATGCTACAGTTATGCTAACCCCAGCCAATCCACATTGGTTCAGAGCAAGTTTGGACGGAACAAACAAAGCAGGAGATATAGGTATAGCACCTACCCTCTCATATCAACATCAAAACCTTTTCAAGGGAGGTGAAGTATGGAGTTTCAGTCTGAAAGGTGCATATGAGTTCATTACCGGTGACAAGAGCGCAGATATGCTAAACGATAATTACTACGAATTCGGGGCTGAAACCAGTATTACGTTTCCCAAACTAATGTTCCCTTGGCTACGAAGAAAATGGAAAGAACTGCCAAGTACCTCTACGAAAGTATCGCTTAGCTTTAACAATCAAAAACGAACTCAATATACACGCCAATTCTTTACCGGTTCAATAGAATACGCTTGGGCTACAAAATACGGCCGTTTACGCCACTCATTCAATCCTTTGGACATTACTTATATAAGTATGCCTTGGTACAGCGATGAATTTGAGAAAGAATACCTCAATGACTCGACAAGTAATCAATTACTTAAAATCAGCTATGCTGACCAGTTGATTGCACGCACTAGCTACTCATTTGCATACACCATTGGCCAGCGTTTTACGAAGCTACCCAAAACGACTACACTGAGAGGTTCTTTCGAAGTTGCCGGATGGCTACCTAGACTGGTTGCCAACTCAGGGAAAGCTACGGTGAATGAATACGGAGCTAAAGAAATACTTGGTGTGATGTATTCAGAATACGTGAAAGGGAGCCTTGACTTTTCGCAGACAATACCGATCAACCAGCGCCATACTATAGCATACCATGTAGGCTTTGGAATAGCATATCCATATGGCAACTCCGAAGCGGTGCCTTTCGAGCAGAGCTTTTTTGCTGGAGGTGCAAATAGTATCAGAGGATGGAGTACCAGAGCTTTAGGACCAGGTGCATACCAAAGTAAAAATATAAATAAGAGTGACTTTGTCAACCGAATCGGAGACATCAAATTCGAAGCTAGTATCGAAAGTCGCCATAAGGTTGGTGATATGTTCGAAGTGGCTGCTTTTCTTGATGCAGGAAACATCTGGACACTCTACGAATACGAGGAACAACCAAACGGGAATTTCAAGTTTAACCGTTTCTATAAAGAGATTGCAGCTGCATACGGGATTGGACTTCGCCTTAATCTGGGATTTTTACTCATAAGATTCGATACAGGACTGCGAATATACGATCCGACCGAACAAAAAATATCGGAGCGTTTCGTTATGTTAAAGCCTCGCATGTCACGCACAGCCTTCCATTTCGGCATTGGGTACCCATTTTAGGCGACAATCATCAGAGTAACAATTGATAGTCAGTCTGTTTATATCATAAAAAATATTCATAGTTCTTGCATTTTTTTCAAGTACAGCACTATATCTGCTGAAAAAGTGCTACCTTTGCACCTCGAAATAAAAAAGTATGCAAGACATTAGAAATATTGCGATTATAGCGCACGTAGACCACGGTAAGACAACCATTGTTGATAAAATGCTAATTACCGGAAAATTATTCAGAGATAACCAGAACGTAACAGAGCTAACCCTTGATAATAATGATTTGGAACGCGAAAGAGGAATTACCATTCTCTCGAAGAACGTTTCGATAAATTACAAAGGAACAAAGATCAACATTATCGATACTCCCGGACACGCCGACTTCGGTGGAGAAGTAGAGCGCGTATTGAATATGGCTGACGGATGTTTGTTGCTAGTAGACGCCTTCGAAGGGCCAATGCCTCAAACAAGATTTGTTCTTCAGAAAGCAATACAGATTGGACTGAAACCGATAGTTGTTATCAACAAAGTAGACAAACCGAACTGTCGTCCCGAAGAAGTATACGAGATGGTATTCGATCTTATGTTCAGCCTTGATGCAACAGAAGATCAATTAGACTTCCCTGTATTCTATGGTTCAGCCAAACAAAGCTGGATGTCCAGTGACTGGAAAAACAAAACAGAAGATATTACTCCTCTACTAGATGCAATTGTTGAGTACATTCCTGCTCCTAAAGCACTGGAAGGAACACCTCAGATGCTGATCACATCACTCGACTTCTCGAAATACGTAGGTCGTATTGCTGTAGGCCGTGTACATCGCGGAGAACTTCGTGAAAACATGGACGTATCACTTTGCAAACGTGATGGAAGCATCATCAAAACAAAAATCAAAGAATTAAATACATTCGAAGGCCTTGGTCGCACAAAAGTATCATCAGTTCAATGCGGTGATATCTGTGCACTAATCGGCATCGAAGGGTTTGAAATCGGGGATTCGATAGCTGATATCGAAAATCCGGAGCCACTTGATCCAATTGCTATTGACGAACCAACAATGTCAATGCTATTTACGATCAACAACTCACCATTCTTCGGACAAGAGGGAAAATACGTAACATCGCGTCACATACACGATCGTCTGGTTCAAGAGCTGGATAAAAACCTTGCTCTACGTGTAGAGACAACAGACAATGCAGACTCTTGGGTTGTGTATGGTCGTGGAATCCTTCACTTATCAGTACTTATCGAGACTATGCGTCGCGAAGGATACGAGTTGCAAGTAGGTCAGCCACGTGTTATCGTCAAAGAAATTGACGGAGTGAAATGTGAGCCGGTTGAACAACTAACAATCAACGTTCCTGAGGAATCTTCAAGTAAAATCATCGACTTAGTTACTCGCCGTCGAGGAGAGTTAACAATGATGGAAAATAAAAACGGACGTACGTTCCTTGAATTCACAATCCCTTCACGAGGAATTATCGGTATAAACAATCTTGCTCTTACCCTATCATCAGGTGAAGCAATCATTGCACACCGTTTCCTTGAGTTCCAACCGTGGAAAGGGGATATCGAAAAACGTAATAATGGATCGATTATAGCTAGTGAAAGCGGAAATGCATATGCATATGCTATCGATAAACTTCAAGATAGAGGACGTTTCTTCCTCGAACCTCAGACAGATATTTACATGGGGCAAATCGTAGGAGAACATTCGAAAGAAGGAGACTTGGTAGTAAATCTTACTAAATCGAAAAAACTGACAAACGTACGTGCATCGGGTACCGACGACAAAGTAAAACTAGCTCCGCCAATCATCTTCAGCCTCGAAGATGCTCTAGAATATATAAAAGAAGACGAATACGTAGAGGTTACCCCTAAATCGATCAGACTTCGTAAAATTTATCTTGACGAGAATGATCGCAAACGATTAACTAAAAACAAGATCTAAGTTTATTCAATAATATTTAGTAAAACCCGATTACATTTAACTATGAATCGGGTTTTTTACTAACTTCGTAGTTATATCTGTCAAACAAAAAATCCAATATATAGTTTATATCTATATTTGCATAAGCACAACATAAAACGAAATATGAACGAAAGTCTAAAAAAAATAGTATTCTCGAAAGACACAGTCGAATTTACAACTGTTGCTGTTCAATATTGCCTTTTACTTGAAACGCTAGAAGATACTTCGAAAGAAGATTTGACGGACAAGCTCACCAAGATGCTACCATTGCTATATCTGAAAGCAACAATGATTCCCGAAACGGAGATGGTTGAAGAAGACGAACAACCTGAAGTTACTGTCACCGAGGAAGATTACAATTATATGCTTGCTAAGCTTAGCAATATCTTCAAAGAAGATGATACTTATCTGGAAGTATTTCTCGAAGACATGAAATACAGCGAGACTCCTATTGCAGCAAGTATTGCAGAAGACTTAACCGATATATATCAGGATTTGAAAAACTATATCACTATTTTCGAACGCGGAATCGTTGAGAATATGAACGATGCATTATTCATCTGCAACGAGAACTACAAATCGTACTGGGGACAGAAACTAGTCAATGTCCTTAGAGCGCTCCATTCTGTTAAATATTCATCGTCTGAAGATGATTACACAAGCGACGATGTTGAAAATGATTTTGACTTATGACAAGTTCTATATCGAAAGAAGAAATCAGTCAACTTCCTCTCGAGGAGTTTGATGGGCGCATCCTTGTGATACAAACCGAATCGGATGCAGAAAAAGCTTGTGCCTACCTCAGAACTTTCGACGTATTGGGATTCGATACCGAAACCCGCCCTGTTTTTCAGAAAGGAAAAACTCATAAAATTGCACTAATTCAGCTAGCAACTCCCGAAAACAGCTGTTTCCTTTTCCGTACCAACCATATCGGAATACCTGACTGTTTGGCATCCATCCTGACAGACGAAAAGATAATTAAAGTAGGAGTATCCATACACGACGACTTCCAAGCTATCCGCAAACGCCGTATAATCAAGCCTAAAGCATTTATTGACCTGCAGACGACCGTGAGGAAATTCGGGATCCAAGACGTTAGCCTGCAACGTATCTATGGCATACTTTTTGGGAAACGTATAAGCAAAGGACAAAGACTTTCTAACTGGGAAGCTGATATCCTGAGCGAAGCACAAAAGAAATATGCTGCTCTGGATGCATGGGCCTGCCTGAAAATATATGGGCATCTGAAAGAGATAGACAAAGCATGATTCTGAAAAGGAATCTTAGCTACCGAAACACAAATTTGCCGATTATATTTCTTAAATTTACAGACAAAGCCCCACAGCTTAGCCTCGGAACCTTATGTCCAATAACGAATCATGAATTTATAAAAACTTTATATATATGGCATTCATAGACTACTACAGTATATTAGGTGTACAAAAAAATGCCTCGGCCGACGATATCAAAAAAGCTTATCGGAAATTGGCTCGGAAATATCATCCTGACATCAATCCGAACGACGAAGAAGCTAAACGTAAATTTCAGCAGATAAACGAGGCTAACGAGGTGTTGAGCAACGCCGAAAACAGAAAGAAATACGATGAATACGGCGAGAACTGGAAACATGCCGAGGAATTCGAAAAAGCGCGTCAACAACAAGCTCAGAATGGAGGATTTGCCGATTATTCAAATTTCGGTGGATTTGGAGGCGGTGGCACAAGCTATAGCTTCTCGGGCGATGATGGTGACTTCTCCGACTTCTTCGAATCATTATTTGGACATAGAACAGGCAGATCTTCGGGACAACGAAAGGGATACAGAGGACAAGATTACACAAGTGAAATACATATTTCGCTCCGCGATGCCGCAACAACCCACAAGCGCACATTAACTTTCAATGGAAAGAATCTACGTATAACCATTCCTGCTGGCGTAGCCAACGGGCAAGTTATCAAATTAGCCGGACAAGGCGGTGAAGGCTCCAATGGTGGTCCTAATGGCGATTTGTTCATCACATTTGTAATCAGTGAAGATCCCCAATTCAAACGTGTGGGAGACGATCTTTACACTAATGTCACTATCGATCTCTATAAAGCCGTTTTGGGAGGAGAAGAAACAGTAGATACTTTCGATGGAAAAGTGAAACTGAAAATTGCCGAAGGTACTCAAAATGGGACTAAAGTACGATTGAAAGGGAAAGGATTTCCGATCTATAAAAAAGATGGACAATATGGCGATCTGTATGTAACATACAATATCCAGATTCCAACAAATCTAACTAGCGAGCAGAAAGAATTATTCCGCAAATTAGCTAATCAATAACTTAAAATTCGAAAAAGATGGATACTGAATTAATTATAGTAAGCGAATATTGCTCACAGAACCGCATTGAACCGGAATTCCTATTCAGCCTCGAAGAAGTGGGGTTAGTTGATTTCATCAAACGAAACGATGAATATTATTTATACATATCGCAGCTAGGCGACTTAGACCGTTACGTGCGCTGGCATTACGAATTATCGATCAATGCAGAAGGCATAGATGTGATACAGAATCTGATGAACCGAATAAATGAGATGCAAGGTGAAATCAGCCGACTGAAAGAAATAATAAGGCTACTTGAAGAATAAACCAGATTTGAGCAAGATAAAAAGATAAATTTACCACCAAAATCAATACAATGAAAATAAGAATTCTAACAACATTACTATTAGTTTTATTCATCAATAACCTATTTAGCCAAAAGCAATATAGCGTAAATATAAACTCCTTGCCAGACGAGAAATGGTGGGGAGCTTTTGTTGGGTTGGGGCACGAGATGCCATACAAATCAAACACACGTATTTACGACTTAAGCAAAGAAAACTTTAACAATCAGTTGATACCTCTTTTTGTCTCGAACATGGGACGATATGTTTGGTGCGACAAACCTTTTAGCTTTCAATTCTCAGAAGATACTTTAAAGATATTTTCGGACTACGAATCCAACATTGAGGCAATAAATGCTGGAGCAACTCTCCGTGAAGCATATCTAGCAGCCAGTCAAAAACATTTTCCTCCTTCAGGAAAAGTTCCAGAAGAAGTTTTTTTCTCAAAACCTCAGTACAACACCTGGATAGAACTCATGTACGACCAGAACCAAAAAGATATCATAAAGTATGCAAAGAATGTCATTGACCATAATTTCCCGACAGGAATATTTATGATTGACGATAATTGGCAAAAATACTATGGAAATTTCGAATTTAAGCCCGAGACTTTCCCTGATCCTAAGGCTATGACAGACAGCCTGCATGCCATGGGATTTGATGTCATGTTGTGGATATGTCCATATGTTTCGCCGGATAGTAGAGAATACAGAGAACTGGCAAAGAATGATCTGCTAGTTAAAAATAAAGAGGGAGAAATAGCAATTATAGATTGGTGGAATGGATACAGTGCTTGTTTTGATATGACGAATCCTAAGACCGTAGAATATGTTGAACAGCAACTTGTAAAACTCCAAAAAGAATACGGTATCGATGGCTACAAATTTGACGGAGCAGATGTTGCTTATATGAAAGGAGATTATATATTCTATGACAATGAGGCGACAGCTAACGAATTCTGCGAAGCATGGGCTGCCTTTGGGATGAAATTCCCTTTCAATGAGCTACGCACATCATGGAAACTAGGGGGAACCGAAATCGTACAACGATTGGGTGACAAAGGATACTCATGGGGAGCTGCAGCTTCTCTTATCCCACAGATGACAACAGCCGGTCTCCTTGGACACGCATACACATGCCCCGATATGATAGGCGGCGGATCATTCAGCGCTTTTTTGAATATCGACTCCGACAAATTTGATCAAGAACTAATCGTAAGGTCAGCTCAAATACATGCTCTTATGCCAATGATGCAATTTTCGGTTGCCCCATGGCGAATTTTAAATAAAGAAAATTTGAAAATTGTGTCCGAAGCAGCACATCTGCATCAGCATTTTTCCAAATATATTCTCGACTTTGCCAAAATTGCAGCAACAACAGGAGAACCAATTATCCGTAGTATGGAATATAGTTTTCCGCATCAAGGTTATTCAGAATGTAGTGATCAGTTCATGCTAGGAGACAAATACCTAGTTGCACCGATGATAACATCAGGAAATAGCCGTCAGGTAATGCTTCCTAAAGGCAAATGGAAAGACGATTTGGGTAAAATACATAATGGAGGTAAAACTATCTCTATTGATGTACCATTATCAAGAACACCTTATTTCGAGAAAATAAAATAATCGGGATACCACAATAAAAAGCACCGCTATCGTAGCGGTGCTTTTTATTGTAATGAATTAATTTATTATTTAAATATTGCTTCGTCTATTGGTTTGTTTATTTCAACGCTTGTTAAAGTAGTTGACGTTGCCATATTCATTACAGTTTGTTTCATTTCAAATGCTACTTTCAGCCCATCAACAACTCTATAGTCATTGATTTCAGTTATCTGCTGAATTTGCCCTTGAGGACCTTCAACTGTAGCAGCTGTTTTGACTTTCAAGCCTGATTCTACGTCATAATATTCTGTCATTGATACTTTTCCTTTGTTAACTTTCAGCACATAAGCATCCTTTCCGTTAACAGGCTCAATACCTTCAACACTTAACTCATAACCATTCTTGATATAGTTTCTCTCAGGACAAAAACCTGCATTATTTTTTATTTCATCCACTTCATCACCTTCAGTATATTCTTTATCTCCTTGCATACCCGAAAGCTTCAACACATTACCATCGTAAATTATTTTTTGAATTACCATATCACCCATCGTGATATGAGTAGCTACACTATTTGGTTTTTTGAAAGCGACAAGCATATTCACATTCTGACCCATCATGCTCATCTGTCCTTCAGTTTTATAAGTCTCTACTTTTTCAACAGCATCTTTTCCTCCAATTGCTTCAACATAGTTTGCAATAACCTCTTCGGCTGTTACATCTGCCGATTTAGCTTTAGGTGCTTCAGTCGGATTTCCATCAATATCATAATAACTCACAACACCATCAGCCGCAAATTTCTTTAGTCCTTCAGCGTACGATTTATCTCCAACCACAACGATGAAAGCATTATCTGGCTTCAGATATTTCTTTGCTGCCGCTTGAATATCTGCTGTTGTTACTGCTTCAAGACGTTTCAAGTAGTTTTTGTAGTAATCTTTAGGCAAATTATACTTATCAATATTAACGGCATAACCTGCAATAACAGATGGTTCGCTTACCGAACGGCCAAAACTTCCAGCCAAGGCTGCTTTCGCATCTTTTAATTCTTTCTCTCCGATTGGCTTATTTATCATTTGGTCCATTTCGTAGAAAATCTGAAAGATTGCACTATCAGTAGCTGCAGCTTTTACCGAACCTGCACCACGGCCCGAGCTTAGCCCGAATGAACCGACCAATTCACCACTGCTGATACTGCTATAAACTCCGTAAGTATAACTATGAGTTTCTCTCAGATTTTTAAACAGACGGCTAGCCGAACCACCTCCATAAGTATAGTTTAACAACGATACGACTGCTGCATCTGGAGCTCCGGGTTTATAATCCAAAGGATAAGCTATATTGATTGCCGACTGAGGTGCACCATCCTTAGTCACCATAGCAACTTTTGAAGAAGCAGGCAACTGAGGTATTGTATATTTTGCAACCGGAACATCTTTCTTAGCCCATTTTCCAAAATATTTTTCTGCATTAGCCTTAGCTTCTTTCAGAGTGATGTCTCCTACTATAACAAGACGAGACACGTTTGGAGCAAAATAAGTTTTATAATAATTTTCTAGATCGGCTAAAGTTACATTCTCTACTGATTTCACAGTTTGAACCTCACCTGCAGGAAATCCTTTACCATATACTAGTACACTTGAAACTCTTTCGTTGATAGAACTCGGATCATCTGCAACCATAGAAAGTCCACTCTTAAGTTTATCTCTCTGCAAATCCAATTCTTCTTGATCAAATTTAGGATTGAAGATCATATCCGACATCAGTTCCAGCATTTTCGCATCATATTTTTTTAATCCACTGGCATAAGCCCCTGACGCCCCTGCTGTGATGTGTGCACCGATAAGGTCTATATCTTTATTTAGTTGTTCCTTAGATCTGTTTGTTGTAGCAGTACCCATAACCGAGCTAAACAGATCTCTTGAACCAGCCTTTTCTCCTTCCAATGCAGGTTTTACATCCAAACTAAGCGAGTAATAAACAACCGGAGCACGATTATCCTCTACAACAAAAACTTTCAGTCCATTAGCCAAAGTAAAAGTCTGAGCATCTTTAAAATCAATTTCTTTGGCAGGAGCAGCCTTCGGCTGAATACTTCTATCTAGTTTCTGTGCATTGACTGTAAATACACAAACTAAAAGTAACGATAGTATATATAATGTTTTTTTCATTGTTATTCTTTATTAATTATAGTTTGGTATTATTTTTTCATCGATTCTGGCAGATAGTACAGAATAGCTCTGTTGTCTTTGTGTAGATATTTTTTTGCTACATCACGCAAGTCTTCTCTTGTGATATTACTATAATTATCCAATAGTTTATTGATGCGGCTTGCATCCTTGAAATAAGTATAACTGTCAGCAAAAATCTCAGCTTTATTTGAGATTGAAATCAATCCATTTGCTACTCCGTATTCAATAGAAGCCATTGCCATCTGGAATTCTTCTTCCGAAACCAATTCGTTTATAACTTTATCTATTTCGGCAGTCATCGCATTTTCAACTTCCTCGGCACTGCCTCCTGCATTAGCGAAACCAATAGCATATGTCAATCCAGGATGCTCCTGTATATAAGGAAACATTGCAGTTTCAAGAGCAAGTCCTTTGTCTGTAATATTTGTTTTGAAACGTGAGCTCTTACCTCCCTGAAGTATGCTGCAAAGGATCTCTAAGGCATAAGCATCTTTTGTTCCCAGTGCCGGAGAATGATACCCCATAAATACAGCAGGAAGCTGAACCTTATCGTAAATTACTTTTCTTACTTCTTTTTTATCAAGAGGCTCAACGATCGTAGGACGATATATTTCGCGTGTTCCGCGAGGAATATCTCCGAAATACTTTTGTATCCATTCTTTAGCTTGTGCTTCTTCGAAATCTCCAGTCAGGATAAGCACCGCATTATTCGGTACATAATATGTTTTATAGAAGTTATTAATATCGTCGAATGTAGCATTTCTGATATGTTCGGGATTACCTATTGTTTGCCAACGATAAGGATGAGTAGTAAAAGCCAATTCGCCCATTTGTTCCATCCAAGTACCATAAGGTCTGCTATCGTAAGATTGCTTACGCTCCTCGATAACTACTCCTTTTTGAGTATTTACTCCAGTAGTATCGATCTTTGCATGAAGCATTCGTTCCGACTCCATCCACAATGCCAGTTCTAACTGATTAGACGGCATCATCTGAAAATAATATGTACGGTCTTGTGTTGTATTAGCATTCAATGTACCGCCATTAGCCTGAATGATGTTCATGTATTCGCCACGACCAATATTTTCAGAACCTTCGAACATCAAATGCTCGAAAAAGTGAGCAAAACCTGTTTTATCAGGTGATTCATTTTTTGCACCTACATGATACATCAATGCCACCATTACATTTGGCGATGTGTGATCCTGATGGAGGATTACATGTAATCCGTTATCCATATCATACTCGGTGTATTCAATTTTTGCTTGTGCCTGCGCATTAATAGTTCCAGCAAAAAGAAAAACTGTAGCAAGCGTTAACAGTGTTAATAATTTTTTCATAAACAATTCTTTTTTGTCCCTTATATTGATATTATGATGAAAAAAGTTGGGTTTCAATTTATCATCTTGTACAAATCCATTTCATGGTTAGTCGCCATAAGCGGCCGAAAAATCACAGCACAACTAAAAAAAGTGATTTTTCAGATGAAATTAATCACTCCATGCTTTTACCCAATTCTGCTCCCTCTCGCTCAAACAAGATATTTCAGTAGTAACATATTCTTGATTTGGAAAATACCAAACCTGCTTTTCAAAATACGTTTGAAGATCATTATTTTTGAAAATATATCCACGTATAGCAAATGGTAGGTTACGAAGTACTTTTCGCGATAAAGAATCAGCTGGTTTGATAGCCTCTTCTAGATATTCATTACCTATTAAGTTCATCGGGTTCAGTATCGAATCTGAATTGAGATCGAAAGAGTCACAAAACATTTCAATCCTAGGGCTGTAGAAATACAATTCACCTTGAGTTTTAAAATTTTTCTTCTGAAAAATCAGCTTACCTCTTTTTATATAAAACTGAGAGTATTTAGTACTTCTATAATATACTTCTTCATCGGCACGAGACGAAGAAGTACTCTTCCCTAGTCCTACCAGCAACCAATCATTAGAACTACCAAAAAATGTTTGAGGTATTTGCAATAATTCGTCGTCTCCCATATCAATTATCAATGTAAAATCATCTATTTGCCTGTTTCCCCATCGCATAGCAGCGGTAAGGACATAATCGAACGAATAGTTATCAATTACTGAAGATGACAACTCACATGTATATGTATGCTTAATAATATTTTTGCCAGGTTTGAAATATGCATTGAAGTGATAGACATATATACCCTCTGAATATTGGTCGTAAACTTCTTCTGCAATCTCTTTATCCGACATCTCTCGAAATGCTCCATCTGTGAAATACAAACTATCACTAGCTAGATGAATTTTGTATGGTAAAACCCTATCGTTCATCTCAACTGTAAAATCTGTCATATACGGATGATGTCCTTTAATAGGCTCGAAATTCACATCTCCACTCGGACTCATAGCTTCAAATCCGACAATCAATTTCTTGGCTTCATCCGGATTATTAAATTCATAGTAGACTGACACATCTACCTTTTGGTTATCTTTTTTATTACGAGTAATAGTCAGGATTTCTTTCGTTATAGAAATACGCGTTTCAACAAGAGGCTTCAGCGTATTCCCACTCACACAATAACTACCATCATTCGCTATTGTACATATCGCAATTAAAAGTATTATAATGAAAATAGGTACTCTTCTCATACAATGGGTATTAATTTAGCAATATTACCAAACTTTATCTATACTTGAAAGTTTAAAGTCTTAAAAATTAAGCAGTAATACAAAAAACAGAAAAGATAAAAATGTGTATACGAGTGTCACTTTTTAACAAAATACAAACTGATTATCAATCATATAAAACTTTACAGACAAATCAAAATCCGAACAAAAAGGGACAAGACTGCTTTTTCAGTTTGATTTATAAATAGTTTATAAACAATTTCGTAATTTTGTCGATCTTTAGAATATTAATATACTATTATTTTTGTTAGCATGGAATTAGCAAGTAAGTACAATCCGTCCGAGATAGAGGACAAATGGTATCAGTATTGGGAGGGAAATAAATTGTTCCACTCCGAACCCGACAATCGCGAGCCATACACTGTCGTCATCCCGCCGCCAAACGTAACCGGAGTACTTCATATGGGGCACATGTTGAACAATAGTATTCAGGATATCCTTGTTCGCCGCGCCCGCATGATGGGTAAAAATGCTTGTTGGGTACCGGGTACCGACCACGCATCTATCGCTACTGAGGCGAAGGTTGTAAACAGACTAGCATCGCAAGGAATCAAAAAGACAGACCTGACTCGCGAAAAATTCCTTGAACATGCTTGGGATTGGACTAACGAGCATGGCGATATAATCTTAAAACAGCTTCGTAAACTAGGAGCTTCGTGCGACTGGGATCGTACAGCTTTCACTCTTGACGAGAAACGCTCGGAGAGTGTAATCAAGGTTTTTGTTGATCTATACAATAAAGGGCTTATCTACCGTGGTGTTCGTATGGTAAACTGGGATCCGAGTGCAAAAACGGCAATTTCGGATGAAGAAGTTATCCACAAAGAAGAACATGGTAAACTATATTACCTTCGTTACAAAATCGAAGGAGAAGACGGATATGCAGTAATTGCAACTACTCGTCCGGAAACAATCTTCGGCGACGTTGCTGTATGTATCAACCCGAATGATGAAAAAACAGCACATCTGAAAGGCAAAAAAGTAATCGTTCCGATTGCAAACCGTGTTGTGCCTATCATCGAAGATGACTATGTAGATATGGAATTTGGTACAGGATGCTTGAAAGTAACACCTGCACACGATGTGAATGACTACATGCTTGGTGAAAAATACAACTTAGAAGCTATCGATATTTTCAACGATAACGGAACTTTGAACGAACACGGCCTGGTCTACGCCGGCATGGATCGTTTCGATGTTCGAAAGAAAATAGAGAAAGACTTGGAAGCTGCGGGATTGATGGAAAAGACCGAAGCTTATACCAATAAGGTTGGATATTCGGAGCGTACAAATGTTCCTATCGAGCCAAAACTGTCTATGCAATGGTTCCTTAAGATGGAAGGACTTGCAAAACCTGCACTTGAAGCTGTAGAAAACGACACTATCAAATTCTATCCGGCACGTTACAAAAACACATACCGTTACTGGATGGAAAATATAAAAGACTGGAATATCAGTCGTCAGTTGTGGTGGGGACATCGTATTCCGGCATACTTCCTTCCTGAAGGAGGTTTCGTCGTTGGCGAAACAGCCGAAAAAGCATTGGAAGAAGCTCGTAAGAAAAATCCAGATTATACACTTGAAGATCTTCGTCAAGATGAAGACTGTCTCGATACTTGGTTCTCTTCGTGGTTGTGGCCTATTTCGGTTTTCGACGGAATCAACAATCCTGAAAACGACGAAATAAAATACTACTACCCTACCAGCGATCTAGTAACCGGTCCGGACATTATTTTCTTCTGGGTAGCACGTATGATCATGGCTGGATATGAATACCGCAACGAAGAGTGTTTCAAAAACGTATACTTTACAGGTATCGTCCGCGACAAACAAGGCCGTAAGATGTCGAAACAATTGGGTAACTCACCCGATCCGCTCGATCTTATCGCTCAATACGGAGCCGATGCCGTTCGTATGGGATTGTTACTTACTGCTCCGGCTGGTAACGATATACCTTTCGACGAAGCATTATGCGAGCAAGGACGTAACTTCAATAACAAGATATGGAATGCCTTCCGCTTGGTTAAAGGCTGGGAAGTAGATGCAACTATCGAACAACCCGAAGCTGCCGCAATGGCAATTCAGTGGTTCGACAATATTCTTTCGAGAACGATAGCTGAAGTTGATGATTTGTTCGGCAAATTCCGTCTTTCGGAAGCGCTAATGGCAGTTTACAAACTATTCTGGGACGAATTCTCGTCTTGGTATCTGGAGATGGTAAAACCGGCTTATCAGAAGCCTATCGATAAGAAGACCTACGATGCGACTCTAGGATTCTTCGATTCGCTATTGCGTCTGCTACATCCATTCATGCCATTCATTACAGAAGAATTGTGGCAAGCTTTGGCTGATCGTAAAGAAGGTGAAAGCATCATGATTGCCGACATGCCTGCTGCCAAGAATATTGACGAACAATTGCTTAAAGATTTCGATATGATTAAAGATATCGTATCACATATCCGCACAGTTCGTCTACAAAAGAATATTCCGAACAAAGAAGAATTAAACCTTCAATTCAAAGGAGAAGGAACCGACTTCAATCAGGCATTCAATCCGGTTATCTTGAAAATGGGAAATCTGATTGGTATTACTCAAGTCGAAAATGCAGAAGCTACAGCCTCGACATTCCTTGCCGGAACTACAGAATTCTCTATTCCGTTAGGGAATAATATCGATATTGAAGCAGAATTAGAGAAATTAAACAGTGAATTGAAATATCTTGAAGGATTTTTAATATCAGTACAGAAGAAATTGAGCAATGAGAAATTCGTGGCTAACGCAAAGACTGAAATCGTTGATAATGAACGTAAAAAACAAGCTGACGCCGAAAGTAAAATAGCGACAATCAAAGAAAATATTGCCAATTTAACAAAATAAGCTGCAACCGTTGAGGACGAAAGGATGTAATAAGGTTTTGCCAAATTGCATCCTTTTTGTATCTTTCGAGAAGTATAACTAATTTAACCGAACTAACTATGAAAAGATTATTACTCATCAGCAACTCGACAAACCCTGGAGAAGAATATTTATCTTATCCTCGGCAAGCTATTAAAGATTTCTTAGGAGGTATAACATCCAATATTATCTTTATACCATATGCAGGCGTAACATTCTCACGCGACGAGTACGAAGAGAAAGTAAATCGCAGTTTAAATCAAGTAGGTATTACAGTTAAAGGCATTCATCGTTTCGAAGAAGACATTGAAGCTGTTAAAAAAGCTGACGCTATCATAATTGGAGGCGGTAATACATGGAGTTTGGTTCGCAGCTTACGCGAACATGAGCTAATGGGTGTAATTCGCCAAAAAATAGAAAATGGGACTCCTTATATTGGATGGAGTGCAGGATCTAACGTAGCATGTCCTACATTACGTACAACAAACGATATGCCTATCGTTGATCCGAAAGGATTCGACACGATCAATCTTATTCCATTCCAAATCAATCCGCACTATACTGATTATCATCCGGCTGGTCATGGAGGTGAGACTCGTGATGATCGCATCAATGAATTCTGTTGTGTAAATCCTAGTATGCCGGTTGTAGGTCTGCGCGAAGGCACAATGTTATTAGTAGAAGGAGACAAGATGACTCTTAAAGGAGATAAAAACATGAAGCTATTCAAAGGTGGAGAAGAACCTAAAGAATACGCTCCAGGAGATGATTTGAGCTTCTTGCTTAAATAAACTGATTGGCATTAAATTTTAACACAATTCTAAAATCAAATAATAAACTAAAAGCGTTTATATTAAAACACTAATTTAAAAGTTTGCACTATGGGAAAATTCGAAGTAAAAGTAAGAAAGGATAACCAATTTCAGTTCAACTTGAAAGCAAGTAATGGACAAACTATCTTAACAAGTGAAGCTTATACTACGAAAGCTGCTTGTATGAACGGTATTGAGTCTGTAAAGAAAAATGCTCCTGAAGATAAAAGATATGAAAAATTAACTGCTAAAAATGGCAAACCATATTTCAATCTGAAAGCAACGAACGGACAAGTTATCGGAACAAGTGAGATGTACGAAAGCGAAGCTTCTAGAGACAACGGTATCGAATCTGTTAAAAAGAATGCTCCTGATGCATCAGTAGTTGAAATTTAATTCGCCAAGAATCAAATAAAAAGGGGTAATAAGATTTTCTTATTACCCCTTTAATTTTCAGGAATTTATTATCTGTATAATCACATTTTGATCTTATATACTCCGAATGACTGAGCATCAGCTTTGATTGTCAGAACATTTCCTTCAATAGTAGCCGTAGTTTTCTCCGGAACCAAGTTAGACGGATTGTCCAAAGTATTAATCTGCTTCAGATCATTACTCTTTATTTGCACGCAATCGCCTACCGAGAATACTGTATTCTTTTTGGCTCCAGTGATAGTCACTTTTACTTCTACTCCGCTTTTATTTACATTGGCAACTTTTACAATATAACAGTCCTCGTTTTTATCGTAGACAGCAGAAGCGTAAATTTTGCCTTGTCCTGTTATCGTTGTCTTATCCTTACTCCAAAGAAGAGAAGCTGTATTTGTCCCTGCATTGTGAGCATATAGCTGCTGAACATAATAGTTAGGCGTTTTCATCATTCTCAGGTTATCGAACCAGATCATATCAGGATTCCATTGCCATCCGTCAACATGAGCAAACAATGGCGCATAAGTACACATATGAACGATATCTGCATTACGCTCAAGACCGGTCATAAACGCAGCTTCAGTCAAAGCCGAAAGGAAGTTATTTTGCTTACCAGTAGAATGATCATGAGATGCATATTCGCCTGCAAAAACAGCCGGACGTTTGCGGTCGTAATTATCATAGCGCGCCGCATTGTTCAAGAACCACTCTGGTTCTTTATAGTAATGCTCGTCTACTAAATCCACTTTCAGACGTTTCATCTCTGGCCACAAGTATTCGAATTGCTCTCCATCAGCAGAAGGGCCGGAACTTCCTATCAACTTAATTTCTGGATGCTTATCTCGCAATTCTTTCACGAATACCGCAAGACGTTCCGGATATTCTTTTCCCCATTGCTCATTACCGATACCAACATACTTCAAATTGAATGGCTCGGGATGCCCCATCTCTGCTCGCACTTTACCCCATTTAGATGTAACCGGACCATTTGCAAACTCAATCAAATCAAGAGCATCTTGAATATAATCCTCCAATTCTCCAACCGGAATATGACAATGTTCACCATCGTTCTGATATTGACAAGCTAAGCCACAATTCAGAACCGGTAGAGGCTCTGCTCCCATATCTTCTGACAAAAGGAAGTACTCATAAAAACCCAAGCCGTAGCTTTGATAATAATCCGGATAGAAACGATGTGTAAAAGTATAGTGCCAACGGTTTTCGTTCAAAGGTCTGTTTTCAACAGGACCAACACTTTTTTTCCAATCGTAACGTGTATCAATATCTGTTCCTTCAACAATACAACCACCAGGGAAACGGAATACTCCCGGTTTAATATCTGCCAAGGCTTGAGCTAAATCTTTTCTTAAACCATTCTCGCGTCCTTTATATGTATCCGTAGGGAACAATGAAACATGCTCCATTGCTATCGTCCCTTTAGATCTAAGGAATATACGTAAACGGCCTTTACTTTCTGTATCCTCAGCCGGAATAACTACTTCGTACTTTTTCCAATCTGTAGAGTTAATAACAACATCTTTGCTACCTATTCTGTCATTTTTGGAATTGATGAATTCTACTCTGATTTTTTGATCATCGTTAGAATTTACTTTCTTAGCCCATACTGAGAAACGATAAGTCTCACCTTTTTTGAAGCCCATGCCTCTGAAT
This sequence comes from Dysgonomonas massiliensis, assembly GCF_900240225.1. Taxonomy (GTDB): domain Bacteria; phylum Bacteroidota; class Bacteroidia; order Bacteroidales; family Dysgonomonadaceae; genus Dysgonomonas; species Dysgonomonas massiliensis. The sequence goes on from NZ_OEPV01000007.1 coordinate 93,584, forward strand.
CCTTCATTCTCTATTCCCGTATGCTTGTGAGCATGTCCTGGATCAGAAAGAATCAGATAATTTGGATTTCTTTCGAATGGTGAATTTTCATTTACAACTTGGACATTACCAAAAGTATACCATCCCATCAAGTTCTGAGGAAAATCGAACGAACGATTCTTTACCATTTCCGCATAGAGGCCTCCATCAGCAGCAAAGTTGATATCCTCGAAGAAAAGCCCGTACATAGTTGAATGGATAGGTGCACCTTTCTTCTTTATATCAAGCGAAAACTCGTATGATTGCTGGGCAAATGATTGCTGACCGAAAAACAATAGTGCAGCAAGTCCCAAAGCTTTAGTAAAATTAATCTTCATGATTTTATATCTATATACAGTTATTAATATTTTTCATTTGTCAATATGACTGCGCCTTCTGGTTGAATTTCAAGTGTAATAACTCCGTTAGCTTTTATTTTCTCCGATTTGAACTGTGGTTCACGTTTCTTATTATCAAAGAACTTGTTGACCTCCATTCCAGCAAATATATCGGCTGTTACAGTAAGTTTAATCGCTTCTTTTTTTGCATTCACTGCAACCAAATACCACTTGTCGGCATGACGACGAGCCAGCACACAATACTGCCCAGGATAACCATCAATATAACGAACCTCATCCCATGTTGTTGGAACTTTCTTCATAAAATCGATTTCAAAAGAAGGCACATCTGTCAGATTATTAGGGGCAATAGCAAACATCTGTACCGGATTTTGGAATAATACAGCTGTAGCCAATTGGAAAATATCAGTAGTCTTGCGAACGCGTCCTCCATCATTAGTACGATTGTGACGTTTATTCAAAAGTACCGGACCGAACTCCATAGAACCTACCGAATTACGGATGAAAGGATGCAGTGCTGCATTAAATGCTTCTGCATCATTAGCTTCTTGCGTAAAGATTAAGTTTTCTGAAGCTAACACTGCCTCGCTGCCCACATAGTTTGGATACATTTTCTCCCAACCGCGAGGCAAAGTACATCCGTGGAAAATAATCATCAATCCATATTCGTTAGCATCTACAAGGATATCTTCGTACAACTTCATCGTTTCCTGCTTATCACCAGCGAAGAAGTCCACTTTCAGACCTTTGATACCATTTTCTTTAAGCCACTTCATTTCTCTCTTACGGGCAACAGAATTACTCATACATTGCTTCGCTCCTTGAGGGGCATCGTTCCAATAACCGTTTGAGTTATACCAAAGGAAAACATCTACACCCTTGCTTTGCGCATATTTAAATAAAGATGGCATGCGTTCACGACCAATTTGTTTATCCCACAAACCATCAATCAATACATATTCGTATCCCATTTCTGCTGCAAGATCAATGTATTTGATCTGATCGTCATAATTTACACTATTGTCTTGCCACATAATCCAACTCCAAGTCGAACGTCCATGTTTGTAATCTTGAGATGGCTCATACAATGGTTCAACAACATCGAATGCGATTGTCGTTTCTACTATTGGCTTCAGATTATCACCAACTGTGATCGTACGCCAAGGTGTTTGACCTGGCAATGCCAAACCTGGAGTAGAGCTTCCTAAGCCATTATTCTCCCCTTCCATTGGGAATTCGATCTTATATAGTCCATCAGCAGTTCCATCACCAAGGCGCGATCCGCAATAAAGACTGCTAACTCCAGTTTCGGAAACTAAAACCCAACCATCATTACCTATATGGAAAAGAGAAGGGAATGTATAGCCTCTGCCATATTTCGAACGAGTACCTATCGGTTCATCTGCAGTATACTCTTCCTCATAACTTGGCTTTGTACGCATCCATCCAATCATAGGATCAGACTGTGGTGTAATGAATGTCGTTGTCTGCTGAGGAAAATTGAATCCGGTTGCCTCGCTTTCGATAACACAACATGCTGTTTCGCCATATTGAGGCATTTCATATCTGAAAGCTACGTCATTATTGCTCACATAGAAAACAATGCTGAATTCCTTTTTATCCTTATTTGTTAGCTTATAGGCTCCTACATTCGCTTCGGTATTTATCTCGCTCTTTTTAGTAGTCTTTAATGTGTAGTTCTTTGACTCTTTCGACTCTTTATAAGACACATAATTAAGATTCTCACTAAAGTCTCCAATATTTGTAACAAAACCCAGAGGAGAATCTTCGAGCATAACTTTATCCTTATATGTCACAGAATAAACCGGCTTACCCGCTTTTATCTCAAGATTAACTTTTAAGTTTGAGTCGGGGCTTGTTATTATCTGGGTCTGCGAACTAAGCGCTAATGATGTAAATAATACTAGAAGTAATAAAGTAAGTTTTTTCATGTTATAATTTTTCGATGTTATACAGCAATATCCGGATGACAATATTTGTTTAATATTAATTTATTCAAAGATAACAATAAGTGTAAATTCATACACTTATTAAAATATGCTTTAAAACATACGTTATTGTACTATTAAATTTGATTTGATCCACACCCCATAGCAGCTATCTGAATCCATTCAAAACAGGAACCTACATCGAGATTGGAGCAAAGCTTTAAATTTAGATTAATAAGGAAACACTCTTTAAAATAGAGAATGTACAGAGCAGCAGGATACCACTCTGTACATAAAAATAGAATTTATAGACCTAGTGAAATATTATTTCACTTTGATAGAAGTCTCAACATCCTTAAGCCATGGCGAAGTAAACTTCACTTTAATTTCACCCTCAGCTCCCGTAGATTGGATATAAGCTAAGATATGGCCGTGGAATACACGTTGTTTATTATCTGTATAATCTGTCATATCTTCGTTGTTGCTTGCCTCAAGACCTAGAAGTTTTGCAGGACCAGCAATATGGCATGTCACTTCATTATCTGCAAGCATTACTGGCTGACCATCTTCGTCAACCACTTGAATTACAACTTGAGCCAAGCCATCTTTTGTAATTTCGGCATCAGTGCGAGCAACCTTTAATGCATATGGTTGTTTTGAAGAATTGATAGAGTAACGAGATACTTCTTTGTTTTCTTTATCTAGACCAACAACCTCTAGCTTACCAGCTTTGTAAGGTATATCCCAGAAAATAATACCAGTATTATCATCATATTCTTTAACAGCACCCACTTCCTTGCCGTTTAGCATCAATTTTGCTTTAGCTGCATTTGTATAACATACAACGCGGATTGATTGTCCTTCTTGGTAGTTCCAGATTGACCAAGCATCCATTGAAGGAACTTTTTCTTCGTAGTTCTTATCATTAGAAGCATCCAACTGAGACCATACGTCTTTCATCTGGCTCTTAGCTCCTTTTCCAGGAGTAGGATAAGTACCCAGATAAGCCATCGGCTTGCTTGACCACAGAGCTTGACGATAGTAACCACGAGGCTTGATAAATCCACCAAAGTCTAGCAATCCTGAATAGAATCCACGTGAAGGCCAGCGTCCTGATTCACCTAAATAGTCGATACCAGTCCACAAGAATTGTCCGAAGATATATTCTTTGTCACGTACATGTTTCCAGTCCTTTAGTTCATGACGATTCTCGCTACCATAGATAACACGATTAGGATACTTTTTATGATCCGACTCATACATACTTTCAGTATAATTATAACCTGCGATATCTATAGCACCCGGATATTCTGTTTCGTTTGACATAGCTACACCAGCCAATCCTGCTGTAGTAGGACGAGATTTATCAAATTCTTTAACAACTTTCACCAAGCGTTTTGCAATATATCCCAAACGCATAGCATCTGGAGCGTCTTTTTTGTAACCTCCGAATATTGGTTGAGTAAATCCTGTAGAAGAACCACCATCAAGTACTGGATGCGAATATGGATCGTTCGGATAGTCCACTTCATTACCTACACTCCAAGCAAAGATCGATATATGATTGCGATCACGACGTACCATATCGGCTAAGTCTCTTTCGCCCCACTCTTCGAAGAAATCGAATGTTCCCTGAAATCCAGGTGTACCTACATTCCAACCTTCTATCCATTTACGTTTAGGGAATTCCCACTCGTCGAATGCTTCGTTCATAACTAGCAATCCTATTTCGTCACACAGATGATATAGATCCGGTGCCTGAGGATTATGACTTGTTCTGATTGCATTTACTCCAAGTTCTTTTAGCGTAAGTAATCTTCTTTTCCATACTTCACGAGGAACGGCAGAACCTAGCACACCTGCATCGTGATGCAAACAAACTCCTTTTACTTTCATCCACTCTCCGTTCAAAGCAAATCCTTTGTTCGGATCGAATGTATATGTTCTGAAACCTGTACGAGTAGTTGTTTTATCTATTTCTTTACCATTTTGCAATACAGTAGTTTTCAACTCATAAAGAGCTGGATTATCCAAGCTCCAAAGTTGAGGCTTGTTTACTTTCATTGCAATTGATACTTTATTATTTGCTTTGGAACCAACTTTCAACGCCTTAACATTTGTAGCAACTTTTTTACCAGCTGCATCAAATAGTTCATTCTTCACGCTCAATGTTGCATCTTTAGCTTCGCTATTTGTCACGTCAACTTCTACGTTTAGCACATAGTCGTTTTTCACTTTTTCGGGGTATGCATATACTCCCCACTCTGCTATATGGATAGGATTAGCATAAACCATCCATACATCACGATAAACTCCCGAACCAGTATACCAACGCGAGTCTGCCGATTGACTATGATCGACACGAACAGCAATAACGTTTTCTTCTCCGTATTTCACATATGGAGTTGCATCATACATGAATGACACATAACCATTAGGACGCTTACCCAACAATTGGCCGTTGATATAAACCTCGCTACGATTATATACTCCTTCGAAGTACAAATAAACTTTTTGACCGTCTTTATCCTGCGGAACATTAATAGTTTTGCGGTACCAACCTATTCCTCCTGGCAAGTATCCCGTACAGCTAGCCAACGAAGGACTATACTGACCTCTGACACTCCAGTCGTGAGGTACATCTACCGATTGCCAACGACTATCGTTTAGCGAGACAGATTGTCCATCTTTAATGTCTCCTAAACTAAACTTCCAATCTTTACCGATTTTTTCTGGCTGTCCAAATGATACTTGAGAATAGCTCTTCACAGATACTAAACTAAGTATTAGCCCCAAACAAAGTAGTTTTAAATTCATGATATTTAATTATGATTTTTCATGAACAAAAATAGGGGATAAAAAAACAAATAGAGGCTTACAAATTATTCATAAAGGGTTGAAAAATCCGTCATATAGCTCTTTATTTACCTTTCATGATACTTTTCAAATAATCAGAGGGCGTTAAACCGAATTCCTCCTTAAAACATTGACGGAAATAAGTATTACTATTGAAGCCTACCATATACGAAACTTCGGAAATCGTATATTTCCCACTCAACAACAATTTTTCGGCGCTACGAATCCTCACCTTACGAATAAACTCGTTAACCGATATTCCGGCCAAAGCTTTTATTTTTCGATAGAGTGTAGAGTGGCTCATATTTACACTTTCGGCGATGAAAGCTACATCTACCTTATCCGACTCAAGATTTTCTTCGATTATAGATGTCACCTTTTCCATAAATTCTTCATCCAACTTATTCAGTGACTCTATTACAATCGAGCCTTTATCTACAGCATTAGAATTTATCTGTTCAGCTAATCTTCGACGTTGCTCCAACAAGTTTACAATACGACTCTGCAAAAGATTCGCACTAAAAGGCTTAGTTAAATACGAATCCACGCCGATGTCATAGCCTTCAGTTCTATCTTGTATAGAATCTTTTGCGGTTAACAGTACAATCGGAATATGGCTAGTTCTGACATCATGCTTCAACTTACGGCTCATCTCCAAGCCATCCATCTCAGGCATCATAATATCGCTCACTATTAAATCGGGAATACGAGCAAAAGCCTCTTTCAAACCTTCTTTACCATTTTTAGCCGTAAACACATTATACAGAGGAGAAAGCGAACTTTGAATATACTCCAGGATATCGACATCATCCTCAACAACAAGCACTACTGGCTTATTGTCCGAAATTTCGATCTCTGCATTTTCTTTCACCTCCGATTCTAACTTTTCAGGATCTAGGTGTAATGCACCTTCATATGTATTATCTTTTCTGAAACGCGCAACAAAGGAAGTTCCTACGTTAACCTTACTGTTTACAAATATTTCTCCCTGATGCAGATCGATCAGATTTTTTATCAAAGCCAGACCGATACCCGTACCCGAAACTTTACCATCTATTTCAGCCTGATAATAACGCTCAAAGATCTTACCTAAAGACTCCTCAGGAATACCTCGCCCTGTATCTCTAACTTCTATCTCCACAAAATCGAGATCATTCTCTTTCACTACACGAAGAATAAGATCAATATCTCCCTTTTGTGTATACTTCATCGCATTCGAAAGTAAATTCTCCAGAATAGTCGTAATCACATCCGTATCATAATACATATCAAGCGTTTCGCATTCAATCTGTATATTCACATTCACTCTTTTATTTACATTCAGCTCTTTATACTTAAGCCCAGTCTCATGTACTAAGCTCACAATATCTCCTTTACTAACTGCTAGTTTCTTATTTTGAGTCTCAGTTTTACGGAATTCCAATATCTGATTTATCAGATTCAGCAATCGCATCGCACTTCTGTGAACCAGATTTATTTTGAATGCTTGCTTTTCAGGTATAGCTACATCATTCTGCAAATCCTCAAGAGGACCCAATATCAGAGTTAATGGCGTTCGCAATTCATGAGTTATATTCGTAAAAAAACGCAATCGCTCTTCGTTAAGTGTTTGTTTTTGAATATTATCTCTCTTCTCTATAAGCAGATACGTCTCCAAGTCCATTTTTTTCTTATAAAAACGGAATATAAAGAATACAATCAGAGCAGCAATTACAGCATAAATAGTCAAAGCCCACCAAGTCAACCACATTGGAGGAGCAATATTGATTGTCATCACAACAAAATCTTCTGACCAATCCTGATTTTTCAATTTCGACTTTAAATGCAGCTCGTATTTTCCGGGAGGAATATTTCTGAACTTAATCGAATTATCCCCTTGACTTTCATACCATATATTATCTAGACCACGAAGCATATACGTATAATCTACCACTTCGCTCAATGCATAATCTAAAGTATTGAAAGATATATTAAATGAATTTTGCGTATAATCAAGATTTATATTTGAAGAGACCGGTATATCTGTCTCAACATTCGCAATATTAGCCTTACTTGAAAAGACCGAGAAGCTGGTAACCACAGGAGCAGGCAACGCATGTCCTCCACTTATAGTTTTAGGATCAAAAAAGCACAATCCATTCTGAGAACCGAAATAGATACGACCTTGTGAATCTTTAGTTACCGATCCACTCATAAACTCGCCCAGAGGTAATCCATCACGACGATCATAATTATAAAATTTCATATCAGCAACATCCAAACGGCTTATACCTTCACTCGAACTGAGCCATATATTTCCTGACTCATCTTCCGTTATTGCACGTACATAAATATCAATATATCCATTCTGAGAATTATATACTCGGAAATCGGACAAAGAATCACGACCTTTTTCAAAAGCGACCAGACCTTCACCCGTTGCTATCCAAATCTTATTTTGTCTATCCTGATATATATAATCTACCGAATTAGACGGAAATCCATTACGTGTCTGAAAATTACGGATCAAACGAAATTCTTTATCATAAACCGATAGACCACCTCCGAAGAAACCTACCCAAACAAACTCATTCTGATCAACCAATACACATCGAACCAAGCCATTCGACAAATCAGAATTCTCTCTTGTATACAAAATACCATCTCCTTTCGAGATATTTCTCTTATACAAGCCACCAGAAGAGGCAATCCACATATTCCCATTTCTATCCTCGTGAAAGCCGCGTATATCTATATTAGAGTTATCTATCAAAAAACTAGAAATCAATCGTTGCTGAGAATCAAAAACATTCACACCTCCAGTAAAGGTTCCTAACCAAATATTATTCTTCGAATCACGTATTGCCGTCAATACAGCATCATCCGTAAGAGAACTATTTTTTCGATCTAAGACTTTTTGGCGTTTGCCATTTTCAAAAACATTCACACCGCCGCCGTCTGTCCCAACCCAAATACGATCTTGGCTATCTACTGTAATACCCCATGCTACATGGTTATTCAGTGTATAATCTCCGGTTTGAACTGGCGAATAATCCCAAATTTTAAATACTGAAGGATAATGGCTCATAAAGTTAACGCCGCCACCATAAGTTGCAATCCATACATTATGATATGAATCTTGAAAAACAGTTCGCGATGTCGGATTTGACAATCCACGTTCATCATCACTGTATGCGATATTCGAAAACTCAACTTTCTCGGGAGTCAGGAACATTATTTTTCTAAAATCCAAAATACTGATCCCTCCCTTTTCGGTACTTATCCAAAGCTTTCCATCATGCATCTGTTCTATACCGAATACATAATTACTTGCTAATGACATTTTATTTGACGGATCATTCCTGAACACTTTAAAGTTCTCCTGATCTCTATCATAAAGAGCCAATCCGTTGTTTGTCCCTATCCAAACATTATTATTCTCATCAAAACAAATACTTCTCACCTCGTTTCCGGGCAAACTCGTTTTATCGCTCGGATTATTCTTGAAATTTTTCAACGTTTTGTCTTTCAATGAATAGATCGTCAATCCATCAGCCACATGACCTATAAACAGCAATCCGCTTTTATCTTCTCTTACCACCCATATATTATCGCTTGGGAACCCGGGCAATGTACTTTTATTGAAATGCTTAAACGTTTTTGTTCGTTTATCAAAGTATTCGACCCCTTTATAATAACTGGACAACCACAAATTACCATCTCTCGAGTTTGTTATATCGGTAATATCATTTGTTATGATGCTTAGCGTATCCCCTTGAACATGTCTGTAATGAGTAAATCGTCCGGTCTTATAGTCGAACATATTCAAACCCTCACGTTGTGTTGCTACCCAAATTACATCATCATGTTTATCAGCATAAACTTTATTTAATTCGTTTCCACTGATAGACGCAGTCTTATCATTCTCATTTTTTTTATACACGCGGAATTTCGAGCCATCGAATCGACACAAGCCAGACTCGGTAGCAAACCACAAAAAACCTTTTTTGTCTTGAGTTATACTCACAACATAGTTATTCGAAAGACCATTTTCGATACCTAGCCTTTTGATGTCATAGTCCTGAGATATTGATACAATCGTTGTGCAAAAAAGGAGCGAAATTAACAGAGCTATTCTCATGTTTTTTAATATAAATATTAACCCATTCAAAGGTAATAATTTTCAAATACAGATATACTAAACTTTTAACGTCTGACTGATTTGCGACATATTAATGACTTATTTATACACATCGATAATATATCTTATCTATATCTTTGTTCTGTTAATACTAAATCAATTGTACAAGTAGCAATATATTAACTACATCAAAATATCATGCAAAAAAAATTACTACTTTCATTACTGGTTCTTATCGGCTTTGCTTGTACGGCAAAAGCTCAGAATTACGTGAATGGTCCTACCGAAAAGGACTTTGTTGGGTACTTATTCACTTATTTCAAAGGAAACGATGTAAAAGACGAGGCGATATGCTATGCCATCAGCCGCGACGGATACAACTATTTGACAGTAAACAACAACACTCCAATTATTGATTCAAAAGAGATCAGTTCTACCGGAGGTGTACGTGATCCACATATCATAAGATGCGAAGATGGTAAAACGTTTTACATGGTGGTGACAGACATGACCTCATCAAAAGGTTGGGATTCTAACCGCGCAATGGTTTTACTCAAATCTACTGATCTGGTAAACTGGACCTCATCGGTTGTGAATATTCAGACAAAATACAAAAACCAAGAAAATCTAAAACGGGTTTGGGCTCCTCAAACAATATTCGATCCATATGCCAATAAATATATGATATACTGGTCGATGCAACACGGCGATGGACCAGACATCATCTACTACGCATATGCGAATGCTGATTTTACAGATCTTGAAGGAGAGCCTAAAGTTCTGTTCAACCCTAAAAATGGCAAATCTTGTATAGATGGGGATATCATTAACAAAAATGGATTGTTTTATATGTTCTATAAAACCGAAGGACATGGCAATGGCATCCGTTTAGCTATTACAGACTGCTTAACATCAGGCAAATGGATAGAGCAACCAGGCTACAAACAGCAGACAAGAGATGCTGTAGAAGGATCTAGCCTATTTAAACTAATCAACAGCGACACATACATCCTGATGTATGATGTATACATGAAAGGAAAATATCAATTCTGCGAAAGCAAGGACTTGGACGTATTCAAAGTTATAGATCAAGAAATCAGCATGAATTTTCATCCTCGTCATGGATCAATAATACCCGTTACTGCAAAAGAATTGAAGGCTATTACAAACAAATGGGGAGTTCCTGCTGGATTTGAAATGCCAACAGCCAACAATCCTGTGATAGAAGGATATTATGCCGATCCTGATATTTTATACTCAAACAAAGACAATAAATATTATCTATACCCAACCAGCGATGGATTCGAAGGATGGGGAGGATATTACTTCAAAACATTCTCTTCAGAAAATCTTGTTGACTGGACTGATGAAGGCGTGATCATCGATTTGAAAAAGGATGTAAAATGGGCAAATGGAAATGCTTGGGCACCAACTATCATCGAGAAAAAGGTAAAAGGCAAATATCAATACTATTACTATTTCAGCGGTGGACAAGATGGTGGCGAAAAGAAAATAGGTGTTGCCGTATCGGATGATCCAAAAGGACCTTTCGTAGATTCAGGGAAACCACTTATCGACTTCAAACCTGAGGGAGTAAAAGGCGGACAGCAAATAGACCCTGATGTATTTACTGATCCTAAATCAGGAAAAAGCTATATCTATTGGGGCAATAGCTATATGGCTGTAGCAGAACTCAACAAAGACATGGTGTCTATCAAAAAGAATACAGTTAAAGTAATGACTCCAGATAAAACATTTCGCGAAGCAATTACTGTATTCTATCGCAATGGCTTGTATTACTTCTTATGGTCAGAAGACGACACCGGAAGCGTTAACTACAAAGTACGTTATGCTACATCAAAATCGCCACTAGGCCCGTTAACTATCCCTGCTGACAATATCGTTATTATGAAAGACGAAGCACGTGAAATTTACGGTACTGGGCACAACTCTGTTCTACAGATACCGGGCAAAGACGAATGGTATATTGTATATCACAGAATTTCAAGTACAGACATCAAGAAAGCATACCCAGGAACATATCGTGAAGTATGTTTTGACAAGATGGAATTTAATGCCGATGGTACAATAAAACGAGTAATACCTAGCAACTAATAGAATTAAAATAGGCTTAAGAACGAATAGCGTCAGCGCACAAAACAGATTGCGTCTGACGCTATTTTATTTTCTCGCAACTGATCTTTTTCCGAACTTCAGTTGTTATAAGTATAAAAGGCCCGCACATCAGTCATAAAACACAGATTATCATGCAGTCTTTAGAATTATTAATAACTAAGTTCAAAAAAAGGAACTATATTTGTAGATTAATTTAACAAAAGAATACTCTTACAACTGAATGAAAGAAGCCAAATTACTAGTAAACAGCATAGTTGCTGCATGTCAAGAGAAAAAAGCTAAGGATATCACTATCATCGATATGACAGAACTACCTGGTTCTATATGCCAATATTTCGTAATCTGTAACGGATCATCACCCACACAAGTATCCGCTATTTCGGAAGAAATCATTGATTTTGTAAAGAAAAGAGCAAACGATCGCCCAATAACAACTGACGGGCTTAGTGAGTCTCGTTGGGTAGGAATTGACTATGGTACGGTTATTGTTCACGTATTCATACCAGAATTACGAGATTTCTACAACATCGAAAATCTTTGGGCTGATGCTAAACAAGAGCAGATTCCCGATATCGAATAACGATAGGCATCTCTACCAGTTATTAATCTAATTTAAATCTTCCTTCCGGAAAATTATGGACAATTACAACAAAGGAAAAAAACCTTCGAACAATAAAATGCCGTTCTCGAAAACGCCATTCAACCTCAATTGGCTATACTTATTGGTTATAGCTAGTATTATAGGGGTATTTCTTTTCTCAGAAAGAGAAAGTAAGACTTCGAAAGAGGTTATATGGTCTGATTTCCAAAGTCATGTAATCAACAACGATGTTGATAAAATCATAATCGATGGAAATGCCAGAACACTGCGAGCTGTGGTTAAACCTGATTCGTTGAAGAACGTTTTCAAAGAGAATACACCATCTACCAAATCTGGAGAGGTTTCTATTTATGTGAAAATCCCATCAGTAGATGCTTTTGAGAAATTTTACAGCGAAGCTGAGAAAGAACATAAACTAACGATAAAAGTAGAATATCTTCCTACCGATGGCACTTCATTCCTGCAAATCATCTTAAGTGTATTACCATTTGCCTTACTGATAGGACTTTGGATATTCATGATGCGCCGCATGTCTGGAGGTGGCTCCGGAGGTAGTGGAGGCGTATTCAGTGTCGGCAAATCGAAAGCCCAGCTCTACGATAAAGGCTCTGATCTGCATGTTACTTTCAAAGACGTAGCCGGATTATCAGAAGCAAAAGAAGAAATTCAAGAAATTGTAGAATTCCTGAAAAGTCCATCACGATATACCGAAATTGGAGGTAAAATACCTAAAGGGGCACTTCTTGTAGGCCCTCCGGGAACAGGTAAAACATTATTAGCCAAAGCTGTTGCCGGCGAAGCTGATGTTCCATTCTTCTCTCTTTCGGGTTCTGACTTCGTCGAAATGTTTGTCGGCGTAGGAGCATCTCGAGTTAGAGACCTATTCAAACAAGCGAAAGAAAAATCACCATGTATCATTTTCATCGACGAGATTGATGCAATAGGTCGTGCTCGTGGAAAAAATGCGAACTTCGGCTCGAATGATGAGCGTGAAAACACACTGAATCAGCTATTAACTGAAATGGATGGATTTGGAACAAACAGTGGTATCATCATGCTAGCAGCAACCAACCGTGCCGACATTCTGGACAAAGCGTTACTTCGTGCAGGACGTTTCGACCGCCAGATATACGTTGATCTTCCCGATGTAAACGATCGCCGCGAAATATTCAAAGTTCACCTTCGTCCGATCAAAATGGACGATTCTGTAGATATTGAGTTCCTTGCTCGTCAAACTCCGGGATTTTCTGGAGCTGACATAGCTAATGTTTGTAACGAAGCAGCTTTGATTGCTGCCCGTAAAAACAAGCATATCGTTCAACAAGAAGACTTCTTAAATGCAGTTGACCGTATTGTTGGCGGATTGGAAAAGAAAAGCAAAGTAACGACTCGCAAAGAACGTCAGACAATAGCCATTCACGAAGCTGGGCACGCAACTCTAAGCTGGTTCCTAGAGCATGCTAATCCACTGGTGAAGGTGACTATTGTTCCTCGCGGAAAAGCATTAGGTGCAGCGTGGTATCTACCGGAAGAACGTCAGATAACAACCAAAGAACAAATGCTTGATGAGATGTGTGCGCTGCTTGGAGGTCGTGCCGCAGAAGAAGTGTTCGTAGGACAAATTTCTTCTGGAGCTGTTAATGATCTTGAACGTGTAACCAAACAAGCATATGCCATGGTTTCATACATGGGCATGAGCGACAATTTACCAAACCTATCATATTACGATTCAACTGGTGACGGCTACGGTTTCACCAAGCCATATAGCGACAATACTGCTTTGCTGATTGACAAGGAAGTTCAATCGATGATCAGCGAACAATATGAACGCGCTAAGCAATTACTTCGCGAACATGCTGACGGACACAATGCACTTGCCGATAAGCTTATGACCGAAGAAGTTATCTTCGCTGAAGACTTAAAGAAAATCTTCGGAGAGCGTCAATGGACATCTCGCGCTGACGAACTCATGAAAGAGGAATATGGAGATGCAGAAGCAGCTAAATCTTCTGAAACATTACCTCCACCTATTCCACCAGTAGGAGCGGAAACAGACCAGTCTGAAATTGAAGGACAAGAAGAACAACGATATTAAAAATAGAAAAGCTGTGGGAGCAAAAATGCAGAATCTGGTAGTCCGAGCATTAGCTGGCGCCGTATTTGTTAGTATTCTTATCGGAGCACTATTATTTGGCCAATATAGCTTCGCTATAGTCTTCGGCTTAATTACCGCATTGACTCTATACGAATTTTATGGTTTGCTTCAGAATGCAGCTAAAATATCTCTACCTCGCACATTAAATATAGTGGGCGGGGTATTGCTTTTTGCTGGTGTTTATTTGTATTCATCCGCCACAAATCTAAAAGAAGCGCCCATTCTACTCTCTTGCCTTATACCATATGGTATATATCTATTAGTCCTTTTCATCAGCGAGCTTTATTCTAAACGGACTAATCCATTACAATCATTAGCATATTCTATTCTAGGACAAGTATATATAGCTGTTCCTTTTGCTATGGCTAATTTATTAGCCTTTAGCGTAGGTCATTTATCGCATTACAGATACATATTTATCCTTGCTGTATTCATTCTTATTTGGGTGAACGACACTTTCGCCTACCTAACGGGGATGACACTAGGCAAACATCGACTATTCGAGCGCATATCTCCTAAGAAATCATGGGAAGGATTCTTCGGTGGACTCGTATTTGCTATAATAGCTTCGCTCATTCTAGCTCACTTCTACACAGAACTATCAACTGCAAAATGGATAGGATTTGCTGTAGTGGTAGTTATATTCGGCACATTCGGTGATTTGACTGAGTCACTAATGAAAAGAACCCTCGATGTCAAGGATTCGGGTAATATGATTCCCGGACACGGAGGGTTATTAGATCGCTTTGATAGCACAATAATGGCTATACCTGCTGTAGTTATCTATTTAGAGCTTGTTTCTATTTTCTGATTCTCTTCTTTTTTTGCTGCAGCTATTTTCTGCACACGCTTATCTTCTTTTTCGTAAGCTTCAACAATACGCTGCACTAATTTGTGACGAACAATATCTCCTTTATCGAATTCGACATGAGCTATGCCTTTAACTCCCTTGAGTACACGCATTGCATGCTTCAACCCTGACATTTGCTGCGGAGGAAGGTCAATCTGCGTAATATCACCCGTAACAATCATCTTAGCATTCATTCCTAGACGAGTCAGGAACATCTTGATCTGATGAGTCGTCGTATTTTGGGCTTCATCCAAAATAATTACAGCATCGCCCAAGGTACGTCCACGCATAAAAGCTAGTGGTGCAATCTGAATTACCTTATTATCAATATAATCTTTCAGTTTAGCGGCAGGGATCATATCTTCGAGCGCATCATACAAAGGCTGTAAGTACGGATCTATCTTATCTTTCATATCCCCAGGCAGAAAACCCAATTTTTCACCAGCTTCAACAGCAGGGCGGCTAAGGATTATCTTACGTACCTCTTTATTCTTAAGAGCCTTGACAGCAAGCGCAATTGCGGTATATGTCTTTCCTGAGCCTGCTGGTCCTAGAGCAAACAACAAGTCGTTCTTTTCATAAGACTCAACTAATATTTTCTGATTCGCAGTACGAGCATAAATAGGTTTTCCATTTACTCCATATATAATCAGATTCTCTATTTTATCAGCTACATTCGGCGATTTGCCCTTCACTATATCTATTATAGCCTCATCTGTCAGCATATTACGCTCTGCACAAAATTTTTCAAGAGCTGTAACTTTATCTTCGAATATGGCAACATCTTCAGCGTTACCCTTTGCTTTTATGGCATTCCCCCTAGCAACAATATTCAAGCGAGGGAAAAGAGTTTTTATCAGTTGTAGATTTGAATTATTAATCCCGAAGAACACTACAGGATCTATATTTTCTAAAATTATTATACGTTCTATCATTCAATAAATTATCAACAATAAATCTTTTAATATAAAATTGTCGGGTAAAATGCAATGGCTTTATTGGTTTCCAAAGATAGGAAATATTCATTGGCTTACTTCTTTCATTGTATTATTTTTCTCCTTATTCCAAAGATCCCTTCTTAATGTATTGATAAAGATCACAACAATATATCCAACTGATTAACAATCCGGATAAGAAACTTTAACCATTGTTAAATAAGTGTATCTAACTGATTTTTAAAAGTCTTTCGTAATTAACAAACAGCGATGCACACAATATCAGAAACTGTGCATTGTCATACTAGAACTTTGTTGTATCTTTGATGTCTGTATTCACAGATTTTAGACTATAAAACAACGTGATGAAAAATACTTTAGTTAAAACCGACTTCAATTTCCCGATGCAGGAAAGCGTGTATCACGGAAAAGTGAGAGACGTATACTTCTTAGAAAACGACCTGCTGGTTATGATTGCCACAGATCGTATATCAGCTTTCGACGTTATCCTTCCTCAAGGAATCCCGTACAAAGGGCAAGTATTAAACCAAATTGCAGCCAAATTTCTGGATGCAACTGCCGACATTCTCCCTAACTGGAAGATAGCTACACCGGATCCTATGGTCACTATTGGATATAAATGTCAACCATACAAAGTGGAGATGGTAATCCGCGGTTACCTTACTGGTAGTGCTTGGCGCGACTACAAAGCAGGAGCTCGCACATTGTGCGGTATTCAGCTTCCTGAAGGCATGGTTGAAAATCAGAAGTTTCCAACTCCAATCATTACCCCAACTACTAAGGCTGATGAAGGACACGACGAGAACATCTCGAAAGAGGAAATCATTGCCCAAGGTCTGGTAAGCAGAGAAGAGTATGAGCAACTGGAGAAGTATACTTATGCACTATTCCAACGTGGAACTGAGATCGCTGCTCAGAAAGGACTGATCCTTGTTGACACGAAATACGAGTTCGGCAACCGTAACGGACAAATCTTCCTGATAGATGAAATCCACACTCCGGATTCTTCTCGCTATTTCTATGCCGACACTTACGAAGAACTATTCAAAGCAGGTGCCGAGCAACGTCAACTATCGAAAGAGTTTGTTCGTAAATGGCTTATGGAAAATGGATTCCAAGGCAAAGAAGGACAAACAGTTCCTGAAATGACAGAAAAATACTGCGAAAGTGTATCGCAAAGATATATCGAGTTATACGAAAAAATCGTTGGAGAAAAGTTCGTAAAAGCAGATATCAACGACTTGTTAAGTCGCATTGAAAGTAACATTACTGACTATTTAGCAAAGGGTAAATAATCAGCATGCCGAATCTTTACATAATATCAGGGTGTAATGGAGCCGGAAAAACTACGGCTTCATATACCATGTTACCCGAAATCATCAAATGTAAAGAGTTCATCAATGCAGACGAAATAGCAAAAGGACTCTCGCCGTTTCAGCCGGAAAAAGTAGCGATAGAAGCTGGAAGAATCATGCTGACACGCATGAAGGATATGCTGAACCAGAAAGAGGATTTTGCCATAGAAACAACCTTGGCTACAAAATCTTATGCTAGCTTCATAAAAGAAGCACAAGCAAAAGGTTTTTATGTAACGCTTATTTACTTCTGGCTGAACTCGCCGGAACTGGCAATCAAGCGTGTACAGGAAAGAGTCAAAGGCGGCGGACACAATGTGTCGCAAGAGGTAATCAGACGGCGATATAAAGCTGGGAAAAAAAATCTGTTTGAGCTTTATACACCGATAACCGACTTTTGGATGGTCATCGACAATTCGGTCAACCCTTTTCAGTTGATAGTCGAAGGCATGAAAGAGAAAATAGTCTGTATACACAACGAAGATACTTATAACAAAATTAGAAACTTATGACGCGACGTGAAATTGTGCTTAGAAATAAGCTACTAAAAGGCATGCACTTGTCTTACAACCGTCTGATAGAAGAAAAGCAGAAGGAAAATGCTGCTTTGTACTTCTCCGAAGAAGGAAAGATCGTTAAAGTAAAAGCGCGGAACATCAAGAAAATAGAACCTAATAACATTCCGACTACTGATAAATAATGGCTCAATCCGGAACTGAAAATATACTCCCTTACGATAGTCCAGAAGATAAGGGTACGCAAGTAGAGAAAATGTTTGACTCTATTGCCGAAAATTACGACAAGCTTAACCATACCTTATCAATGGGAATTGATAAAGGCTGGAGAAAAAAAGGAATCAACACTTTACAAAAGAATAATCCCCAGACAATACTTGACATTGCCACCGGAACGGGCGACTTAGCTATACAAGCTTGTTTGCAGATGAATCCGGAATCAATTATCGGAGTCGACATTTCGGAAGGCATGATGGAAGTCGGTCGTAAAAAAGTTGAGTCTGCGGGTCTATCAAACAAAATAACCTTTGAACGTCAGGACTGTATGGCTCTGACTTACGAGGACAACAAGTTCGATGCTGCAATGGTAGCTTTCGGAGTTCGTAACTTTGCCAATCTTGAGCAAGGTCTACGAGAAATATACCGAGTGCTGAAACCTGGTGGGGAATTGATGATACTGGAACTTACTACTCCGAAAAATTTCCCTATCAAGCAAGGATACTGGCTTTACTCACGCCTTTTCATCCCGACTGTAGGTCGTTTGATATCTAAAGATCAGTCGGCATATACATATCTGCCGAAAACAATCGAAGCCTTTATACAAGGTAAAGACATGACAAACGCATTGCTGAGAAGCGGATTCTCGGAAGCTCGTTACAAAAGTCTCACATTCGGAATATGTACAATGTATATCGCAAAGAAATAAACGAATAAAACTCATAATAACATCAAAACGGCAAAATAATTTTGCCGTTTTTTTCGTATAACAACATATCAAAGAACTTGAAACTACTTTTTTTCAACGGAGCAAAAGCTTGCTATCCACTCTATAGATAATTATTTGTTCTTTTCGAAGAGTTTTTTTAACAAGTCTTCCCGTTTCAATTTCTTCAGCGTACTGGTTATCTGTTTACGATACTGCGGATCGTACCAGAAGAAGAATTGACGTTGAGCCAATTTTTGCTCCTTAGTGCGCGGTGTATAAACCTTATCGAGCGTATATGGATGATAACCCGTATAGTATATTTCCGTAGCAACAGTCATCGGCGAAGGTGTAAAATCCTGTACTTGCTCCAGCTTGAAATTAATATTCTTCATTGCGATAGCCAATTCAGCCATATCAAGTTCGGTACAACCCGGATGCGACGATATAAAATACGGAATCAACTGCTGACGGAGATCATATTGTCTGTTGATCTTATCGAAAGTCTTTTTGAACGCATAAAACTGCTCGAAGCTAGGTTTACGCATATATCCGAGAACTCGGTCTGATGTATGTTCAGGAGCAATTTTCAATCGACCCGATACGTGATTGCGAATCAGTTCTTCGGTATATTGACGCGAAGCTTTATTCAGAGCCTCATCTTTATTTTCATGAAGCATCATATCGTAACGAATACCACTGCCCACAAATGACTTTTTCACTTCAGGCAAAGCATCTACAGCTTTATAGATATCCAGTAACGGACGATGATCGACATTCAGATTCTTACATATCTTAGGATGCAAACATGACGGACGGCGACATTTTGCACAAACCGATTCGTCCAAGCCCTTCATCTTATACATATTGGCCGATGGTCCTCCTAAGTCACTGATATATCCCTTGAAATCGGGCATTTTTACCAATTCGCGTACTTCTTTCATGATCGACTCTTTCGAGCGCGAAGCAATAAACTTACCTTGATGCGCCGATATGGTACAGAAAGCACAGCCACCAAAACAGCCACGATGCAGATTTACCGAGAATTTGATCATCTCGAATGCCGGAATTGTTTTCCCTTTATATTTAGGATGTGGCAAACGTGTATATGGAAGATCAAACGAAGCATCGATTTCTTTTTCACTCATCGGTGGATAAGGCGGATTGATAACAACCGTATTCGCCCCACAATCCTGAATGATACGCGAAGCTTTGATCATATTCGATTGTTCTTCTACAACCTTGAAATTCTTCGCTTGCTTCAGTTTGTCTTTCAAGCATTCCTCGTGCGAGAATAGAACAATATCTTTATCTTCAGCAACAAAACTTTTCTTATCGGCAAGATATACAGTCTGAGGAATATCGGTCATCTGCTCGAAAGTTTTACCCGATTTCAGATCTGATACTATTCTTTGCAGAGGTTGCTCGCCCATCCCATAAACCAACAAATCTGCTTTAGCATCACTCACAATCGAAGGAAGCAATTTATCTTCCCAATAATCGTAATGCGTTACACGACGCAACGAGGCTTCGATTCCACCCAACAGGATTGGTGTATCTGAAAATAATTCACGAAGTATATTTGTATAAACTACAGACGGTCTATCTGGGCGCATATCTGCCTTTCCATCGGGAGTGTAAGCATCGTTTGAACGAAGTCTTTTGTTAGCCGTATAATGATTAATCATCGAGTCCATGGCTCCGGCAGTTACACCAAAGAACATACGAGGCTTGCCCAGTTTCTTAAAATCGCGAAGATCGTCACGCCAGTTGGGTTGCGGTACAATAGCCACGCGTAGCCCCTCTGCCTCGAGCAATCGCCCTATAACAGCTGCTCCGAACGATGGATGATCAATATAAGCATCGCCCGAGAAAAGGATTACATCCAAATAATCCCACCCGCGCAACTCGACTTCTTTCTTGGTAGTCGGCAACCAGTCTGTCAATCTGTATTCTTTCATATTCGGGTGCAAAGGTATGCTTTTTACTTAGAATTTGCGCTTACACATCCGCCTTATATTAAATGAATTATCATAAAAAAAGTAACACTCTACTACAAATATTTTACAGATTATATCCTATCAGGGTTAAATAAAAAGGCCTGCTTTCTTCATACTCAATTATCTGATTAACAATATTCTCTTTCTCATCATCAGTTATTTCATAATTCAAATTGGCTTCATCTATTCGCAACAAATTAGATAAAAACCTTTCACTACTACTTGCACATTTACAAGACATAAAAGACTCATGATCGACTATATTTACACTACCATCCTTCTTAGACAGCACTAAACAATCCCCTTCGTTACTTCCAAAGCATATATAATCATCATTTTCCTCCAAGTCTTCACTATTAAGTAAATGAACACCAGCAATGTCAAAATCATTAACATCATAGTTCGAAATAAAATCTAGCAATAAATCTCCTCGCTCAGTAAAGACACCCTCTACTTTTTGCGGAGGATAGTATATTTTCTTAAAAATCATTTCTAATTCTTCTTCGATGTCTCTGGGCATTAAAGAATTCAATTTCTGAACAAAAGCATCCAATTTATTCATAGGTAAAACTATTTACACTTATTCTATTGCGAACAAATATGATTATTTGCTCAAGTTAATAATAATTATACACCTAGTAGCTAGTATACATATAAAAGGCTAAGATATCTTCTCACACGCCCTTTCCAACTGCTCATAGAACCGAGCTAAGATAAAAGCTTCTACACTATTCTTTGGCAAAACCAATCCTTTACCAACATTCTCGGCCGAAAAAGGAACTACTTTATTTTGAATATCTTTCTTCTGTTTTTTCTCTTCTACACGCTGAACCATATTATTCAACGAAGTAATACTTGGCTCTTTACGTTTCGATTTCACAACTTTCTTTTTCAACACCAATTCATTTTCATCATACGACGACGGTTCGTAAGTATATGTAGTCTCCTCGACAGTATAACCTTCAATTCTTTCACGCAGAGTACGACGCGCAAGTACAATCAATTCGTCGTAAGCACGATCGCGCGCCTCGTCTACTGCTTTCGAAAAATCAGGTTTCGTATTTTTCCATTCATAAAAAGTTTTTCTGGTTATTCCGACCGCATTACAGATTTCTGTCACCGACATATCAGCTTCGATTAACTCAACTATTACCTCTGCTATTTTCTTACTAAACTTTGCCATAACTTTTCTTGTATAGATAATTATCTTCCCAAATTATTGGCTTTAACGCTGCAAATAAACGGTCTCTATGCGTTTTAGCAGAAGTCTGAAAACTGAATCGCTACAAAATAAGGGAGCCATTCTGTTGGAAATATCACTAAATAAGGATATTTTTGCATCGTTCTAACATCGATAATAGAATTTTATAAAATGAAAGTACACCACGAAGGGCGTGACGTTTTAGCAATATACTTTGTCATACTGGCATTATTCAACGGAGCTTTATTTTACCTTTTCCCGGTAACTATACTGCAATACATCGTATTAGCTGTATCTGTAGTCCTTTATCTCATCGTTCTCAATTTCTATCGCTCGCCAAACCGCAAGTTCAGCGGCGATGCCGAAGGAAAAGTTATAGCATCGGCAGATGGCAAAATTGTAGCTATTGAAGAAGTTTACGAAGGCGAATATTTCAAAGATAAACGCATCATCGTATCCATTTTCATGTCTCCATTCAACGTGCATGCCAATTGGTTCCCTATCAACGGAAAAGTTCTGCTCAAAAGACACCATAATGGTCGTTTCAAAGCAGCCTATCTTCCTAAATCGAGCACCGAAAACGAGCGTTCGACAGTAGTAATCGAAACTAATGACGGCAAACATCAGGTATTACTTCGTCAGATAGCCGGAGCAATGGCACGCCGTATTGTTACCTATGCCGAAGTCGGCGAAGTTGGTCACGTTGACGAACATCTTGGGTTCATTAAACTAGGTTCACGCGTGGATGTTTATCTTCCACTTGGTAGCGAAATCCTTGTCGAAATGGATCAAAAAGTAACCGGTAATCAAACCGTAATTGCAAACTTGAAATAAAAGACACAAATGAAAAAGCATATTCCAAACACCATAACTTCTTTAAACCTTTTATCGGGGAGTATTGCAACAGTAATGGCCTTCAACGGCGAATACATGTGGGTGGTGGTTTGGGTAATAATAGCAGCTTTATTCGATTTTTGTGACGGATTTTCGGCTCGTCTACTGAAAGCATATTCACCGATGGGTAAGGAGTTGGATTCTTTAGCTGACGTGGTCAGCTTCGGATTCGCACCCAGCATGGTTGTATTCCGTTTTCTATCGGACAATGTAGACAAGATCAGCTACAATCCGATTGTTTGCGAATATCTACCCTACTTCGCATTCTTGATTGTAATTTTTTCGGCACTTCGCCTTGCTAAATTCAATATAGATACCCGTCAAAGCGAATCTTTCATCGGGCTGAACACTCCTGCGAATGCTTTGTTCTGGACAAGTTTCATATACGGATTAACACACGATGTTCCTTTGATTACATCCAGCCTTGTATATGTAGTATTGGTCGGAGTACTTGTTTTTTCGTTATTACTTACATCCGAGATCCCAATGTTCTCCTTAAAAATAAAGAGTCTACGCTTCAAAGGCAATGAATATCGTTACTTCCTATTGATATTTATTATACTGATGCTTATATTCTTAGGCATACTTGGTATTGCTGCCGGCATATTACTATATATTGCTCTGGCAATCATCGAAAGCAGAACACCGAATACAAACAATGCAGAAAATTAATAGTTTTTTGCACCCAAAGCTTGCATATATCGCGTATTTGTCGTAATATTGCACTCGATTTAAAAAATCAGGTCCTATAGCTCAGCTGGTTAGAGCACATGACTCATAATCATGGGGTCCTTGGTTCAAGCCCAAGTGGGACCACCCAATAAAAGAAGCAGTTAAGAAGAAATTCTTAGCTGCTTTTCATTTCTATAGCTATGGCTTTAGTAGATCTAAGGGGCTCTTTGATACAATCATTAGATATAATTCAGAATGTCAGAAATTTTGGCTATTTTGAAAAAGTTAGGATGCTCAATTATTTGCTCCGATTGCTCATGCTTCCACGTAACACGATAAGGTACATGAACAGCATTTCCATTTATATCTAACACTGGTATTATATCTGATTTTAATGAGTTTCCTACCATTAGAAAATTATTTGGAACACAACTTTCTTTTTTAAGTAGCTCTTTATAATCCAATATTTTCTTATCACTCATTATATGTACGGAATCAAATATATCTTTTAATCCAGACTTTTCTATTTTTCTTTCTTGATCAGTTAAATCACCTTTAGTAGCCAGGATTAGTCTATATTTTCCTTTTAGATTAAATAATGTTTCTTCTACACCATCTAACAATTCTATGGGCATCTGCAATAGTTCGTGGCTTAGACTGATAACCTTTGCAATTAAATTACTGCATGCTAAGTCATTTTTAGCCAAACGTCCTATAACTTCAATCATACAAAGAGTCATACCTTTGGCTCCATAACCGTATAAATGAAGATTTTTCATCTCTGTTGAGAATAATTCATTTGATACTACTTCAGAAGGTGCTATATCCTTCATTATTGAGCAAAATTCTCTTTCAAACTCCTGAAAGTATAATTCGTTGTCCCAAAGAGTATCATCCGCATCAAATGCTACAATCTTGATTAAATTTTTCATTTCTGTTTTTAATGATTATTTTTTTATGTCGTATCTTTATAAAACAAAATTACAAGAGGTATCAATATCAAAAAAGGACAAATGTCCAATTTAGTCATGTCACAATCTAAAATCAACTTACGATCTTATATAGAAGAACTATATTTTGAGCACGGACAAGCATACATATCTCTAAGGGAATACAAAAAAGATGATGTTCTTATCAGACAAGGCAATCAACAGAGTAAGGTGTTTATCTTAAAAGAAGGATTTGTAAAATGTTTTTTCACAGAAGATAACGGCAAGGACTTTATCGTTGAATTTCTAGGACAAGGAGAGATTATTGGCGAAATTGAAGCTATAAGGGAGATCAACTGCTTGTGCTCAGTTCAAGCTGTCTCGGATGTGACTGCTTATTCTTTCACCAGATCATTTTTTAATTCTTTATTAGAAAGAAATCCACAATTTACCCAAAGTCTGTTGAACGAGTTGGCTAGACGTATTGTAAATACAAGCGTTCGCGCATCAAATCAACAGTTATATACGGTCAAATATGGATTATCGAAATTAACTGATCTGCAAAATCGATTAAATATCTTTTTATCAAAACAGGATATGGCCGCCTATCTAGGTGTTGATATACGAAGTCTAAACAGAGCTTTAAAAGGATAGCTGTGAGAATCATTGAAAACGCATAGTGAAAAAATCCTCTACAATTAACACAACAATTTGGTGGAGCAATAGCAAGAGAATACTACTACTTTTGAAAATATATCCATAAAAATACAAACCTCTTTAGCCTAATAACAATTTCTAGTGGGGTTATTCAATAAGAAAAGGAGTTAAGAAGAAATTCTTAGCTGCTTTTCTTTTTTGACAATTACTATTCTAGGGAACTTTAGATAAGTTTTGTAAACCAAACTGTAAACCAAGAATTGAATCAATATGTTGTATTATAAATCGAATCCGATAAAGTAAAAGGCTGATATCTGTGATATCAGCCTTTTTTGTATTATAAGCTATAAACTTTAATCTTCCTTAGTCAGATCTAAAACTTCGTTATCTCCACCTCTCTCTACATAAAGTTTCTTCAGAGGATTACGATGAGCCTCGTCATACATCTTTCTATTTTGAAACACATCAACCGCCATATAAATTGCCTGACGGAAAGACTCTTCCGAAGCTTCGTTCTTACCTGCAATTCCATATGCTGTTCCATGCGCCGGAGACGTACGTACGATAGGCAAACCAGCCGTAAAGTTTACGCCTTCTTCCATAGCTAGCGTTTTGAAAGGTGCAAGACCTTGATCGTGATACATAGCAAGGACTCCATCGAAATGTCCAAATTCACCTGCACCGAAGAAACCATCTGCAGCGTATGGTCCAAAAGCAATTATATGCTTTTCTTCCAATTCTTTGATCGCAGGAATAATAATATCTTTCTCTTCCGATCCAAGTAAACCATTTTCGCCGGCATGAGGATTCAGCCCTAAAATAGCAATGCGAGGACGACCTATACGGAAATCGCGTTTAAGGCTTTCATTGAAGCGAATTGCAGCATCTACAATCTTTTCCTTCGTAATACTACCCGGAACTTGAGATAGTGGCATATGTCCAGTTACAAGAGCTACACGGATAACATCCGTAGCCAAGATCATCAGACTTTTCGATCCATTTTCACCAAAACGTTCCTCCAGATACTCGGTATGTCCCGGGAAATGAAAATCGTCGCGCTGTATACTGTCTTTATTGATAGGTGATGTTACAAGCACATCTATTAATCCTTCTTTCAGATCGGCAACTGCACGTTCAAGCGATTCGTAAGCTGCTTTTCCTGCTGTTGGAGTAGCTTGTCCCAAGTCAATCTTTACATCTTCATTCGTAATGTTTATCAAATTTACCTTATTGATTACAGCTTCTGATGCACTGTTGATCTGATTAAAATTTATGGCTTGCAACTCCATCGCTTTACGATGGTATGCTGCTGCTTTTACCGATCCGTAGATCACAGGGATAAAACTCTCAGCCATACGTATATCTGCAAATGTTTTGAGAATAACCTCGTAACCAATGCCATTTATATCACCTTGCGTAATTCCTACTTTTATCATAATTTATTTTTAGTATCTAAATTAAGGATTTAATTCGAACCTACAATTCGACTCCATTGATCAGCTAATATCTCTACATAATCAACAAATAACTTCACTCCTTTATACCTATAAATGGCTACCGGAGGTGCTACTTCAAATGGTTCTACTTCGAACGGAGAGTAATCATCGTGCAAGTAGACAAATATTTCTTTAGTAAGATAATTATAGAATGTAACGTTGCCATTCTGTTCCTGAGCAAAGGTAACACAACTATCGATATTTAGATCACCCGCATTGCCCGAAGAGCGAGAGAAACAATCTTTCAATCCTCCGCCAACAAAAGTATCTGTCAGAGAGAAAGTAAATTCATTAGTATCAATAAAAGAGTTTTCAACCTTATCGCCATCAGTCCAATAATTGATGATTCCCCCGACATTAGTCGAGAACAGAATATGCTCATCAATAATATTTCTGCCAACAGGAATACAATGTTCCAATTTACATAACCATCCGTAAGACGATCCGTTTTTATTCCAAATATACTGGCGGAATCGTTGATTCCCATTTATCGTAAAATCTATCACTGATGCTTGCTCCAACAAATTTGTCATTCGAGGAAATTGAGCTTTAAACTCTTCCGACAAATCTAACTTAGCGCTATGTATTCTATCAAAATTAACTTGATTCTTCATATTACATCATTGCTTTTTACTCTTCTCGGTCGACAGCATACCGCAAGCTGCAAATATATCTTCACCACGAGATGAACGAATTGTACAAGTCAACCCTTTTTTAGTCATGAAATCACGGAAAGCCTCCATTTTTTCACGAGTTGAAGTTACAAGATCAACATTCGGTATAGCATGGAATCGAATCAAATTTACACGACAATCCAAATCTTGGAGTTGTTTTGCTAATGCTCGTGCATGATCCAGCGAGTCGTTGAAGTTGTTGAACATAATATATTCAAACGATAAACGACGTTGCCCAGACCAATTATATTGCTTCAACAATTCCAGCACACCATCAATAGGGAATGCTTTTTCGGCCGGCATAATCGACAGTCGCTGCGATTTTTCAGGACTGTGAATACTTATCGCCAAATGAGCAGAGCTTTCTTCTAAGAATAGCTTCAGCTTAGGAGTTACACCCGTCGTAGAAACCGTGATACGCTTCGGACTCCAACCCATACCATAATCGGAAGTCATTATCTCCAATACTTTCTTTAGCACGGGATAGTTATCCAAAGGCTCGCCCATTCCCATAAATACGGTATTGGTCAAATCTTCGGCTTCGTGTACCGAGTACAGCTGATTGATGATCTCGTTCGCCGTCAGATTCCCGTTGAATCCCTGCTTTCCAGTCATACAGAACAAGCAGTTCATTTTACAACCTACTTGCGATGAAACACAAAGGGTCTTTCGATCGTCTTCCGGAATCATCACCGATTCGATCAACTTTCCTTTATCTGTCTGAAATAAGTATTTTACTGTTCCGTCTATCGACTTCTGAAATTCGCGAGGCTCACTTCGACCAACATCGAATTTTTCGGACAACAAAGCTCGGTTAGCCACAGATATATTTGTCATCTCGTCAATTGTCGACACTCGTTTCTTATAAATCCAATCAGCAATCTGTTTTGCTGCAAATTTAGGCAAACGACACTCTTCGGCTACAGCCCGGAGTTCCTCCATCGTCATACCCAAAAGGTGTCGTTTATCCATAATAATGTTTATCGTTTCTATCAGATACGTTTTTTAATTTCTTCTGTTTCTTTTTCATAACCAGGTTTACCTAGCAAAGCAAACATGTTCTTTTTGTAAGCCTCAACTCCCGGTTGATCGAATGGATTGATACCTAAGATATATCCACTGATGCCGCAAGCTTTCTCGAAGAAATAAAGAAGCTGACCAATTGAGTTTGCATCCAATTTAGGAAGTTCAACTTTGATATTAGGAACACCACCGTCAACGTGAGCGATCTGAGTTCCAAGCTCTGCCATTTTGTTTACGAAATCAACGTTTTTACCAGCCAAAAAGTTCAATCCATCAAGATCTGCTTCGTCTGTTGGCACTAATAATGTACGATTAGGTTCAGCTATCGAGATAACTGTTTCGAAGATTGTACGCTCACCTTCCTGAATCCATTGTCCCATCGAGTGAAGGTCTGCTGTAAAGTCAACAGCTGCATTGAAAATACCTTTGTTTTCTTTTCCTTCGCTTTCGCCGTAAAGTTGTTTCCACCACTCAGCGATGTAGTGTAATTTAGGATGGAAGTTTACAAGGATTTCAATTTTCTTGCCTTTTTTGTATAGCTCGTTACGAACAACAGCATATTGTTCTGACAAGTTTTCTTCGAATGGTACGCTCGGAGCAGTAGCTGCTTCCATAGTTGCAGCACCTGCTACTAATTCTTTGATATCGATTCCTGCAATAGCAATAGGAAGCAATCCTACCGGAGTCAATACCGAATAGCGTCCACCTACGTTATCAGGAATAACATACATTTTGTATCCTTCTTTTTTAGCCAAAGTAAATAGTGCACCACGAGCAGCATCAGTAATAGCCACGATACGTGATTTAGCCTCTTCTTTACCTACAGCTTTTTCCAATTCAGCTTTCAAAATACGGAATGCCAAAGCAGGCTCTGTTGTAGTACCTGATTTAGATATATTGATCAATCCGAATGATTTTCCTTTCAGGTATTCAAGAAGTTCTACCAAGTAGTCTTCGCCGATGTTGTTACCTGCATAAAGGATAACCGGATTTTTACGATCTGTTTGCAACCAGTCGAAATAGTTTGACAATGAGTCGATAACAGCTTTAGATCCAAGATAGCTACCACCGATACCTACAAGAACTACAACATCGCATTTGCTGCGGATACTAGCAGCTGTTTCTTCTATATCTTTGATAAACTCAGGAGTGATAGATGAAGGCAAATTCAACCATCCTAGATAGTCGTTCCCTTTACCAGTTCCTGCGTGTAATGTTTCGTTACATTTTTTTGCCAATGCAGCTTGTGCATTGATGTCTTCTTGCGAAATAAATCCTAATGTCTTGCTGACATCTAACTTAATTGACTTGCTCATAATCTATTATTATTACCTATTATTTCAAAAAATGTTCTCTTAATTTTTTTATTTCCTGACGTGCCGGAGCTTGTTCGTACAAAATGCGATATACAGTCTCGACTAATGGCAACGACACACCGAACTTTTCGTTCAGTTCCATTACGCATTTAGTTCCGAAATAGCCTTCGGCTATCATCTGCATTTCTATCTGAGCTGCTTTGACCGAATAACCTTTACCGATCATCGAGCCGAAAGTACGATTACGGCTGAAGCTTGAATATGCTGTAACCAGCAAATCGCCCAAATATGCCGAATCATATATATTTCGCTCGAGCGGATAAACTGTTTCGAGAAATTTGCTCATCTCGCTGACTGCATTCGATACAATCACAGCCTGAAAGTTATCACCGTATTTCAAACCATGGCAGATACCCGAAGCTATGGCATATACATTTTTCAGTACGGCTGCCAATTCTATTCCGTCAACATCAGCCGAAGTAGAAGCCTTTACAAATCGATTGTCAAATATCTGAGCCAAGGCCTCAGCTTTTTCAATATCAGCACAAGCTATCGTAGGATATGTCATTCTTTCCAAAGCAATCTCTTCAGCATGACATGGCCCTCCAATAATGGCTACATTATTGCGAGGCACATTGTACTCATCTACCAGATAATCGGTCACCATCACATTCTCGGGAGATACAATCCCTTTGATTGCCGAGATAACAAATTTATCCGAAAGACTGACAGTCAACTTTTCGAGATGCCCTTTCAAGAAAGGAGATGGTACTGCAAAAATCAGCGTATCCGAATCTTTTACTATTTCACTAATATCCGAATAGAAACTGATTCTATCAGTATTAAATTCTACGTTCGTCAGATAAGAAGGGTTATGCCCAAATTTGCGGAACTCTTCTATTTGCTCCGGGCGACGCATATACCAATTGATGTGCTTCTGTTGCATCAGCATGATTTTGGCCAATGCTGTCGCCCATGTTCCTCCACCTAATATGGCTATTTTTCCCGGTAAACTCATATATTTTTATTTATTGAACTTTAGCTACCCAAGCTGCAACCTCTTCGGCTGAAGGTAGGGTAAGTTCCAATTTATATTTCTTGTTTGCTTCGCTCATTTCCTGACGAAGTTTGTTCGGATTCACATCTTTCATATCTTCGACAAGCAGATATCCTATTTTTTGTAGAGCAGGCACCCATTCTTCAGCAATACCAAGTTCTACATATTTGGCAGGAGCATCTTTCTTCGCTACTTTTTCAGGACGCATCTGAGGGAAGAACAATACTTCCTGAATAGAAGTTTGTCCTGTCAACAACATCACGAAACGGTCCATACCGATACCCATTCCCGATGTAGGAGGCATACCGTATTCCAATGCACGAAGGAAGTCTTGGTCGATAAACATCGCCTCGTCATCTCCTTTTTCTGACAATTTCATTTGTTCTTCGAAACGTCCACGTTGATCGATTGGGTCATTCAGCTCAGAATATGCATTCGCAAGTTCTTTACCATTAACCATCAACTCGAAACGTTCAGTCAACTCTGGATTGTTGCGGTGACGTTTACATAGCGGAGACATTTCGATCGGATAATCGGTAATGAATGTTGGCTGAATGTAGTTTCCTTCAGCTTTCTCTCCGAATATCTCATCAATTAGTTTGCCTTTACCCATTGTTTCATCTTGCTCAACTCCTAGCTGTTTACATACTTCACGAAGTTGCGCTTCATCCATTCCATTGATATCGACACCTGTATTTTCTTTGATCGCATCAATCATAGTCACACGTCTGAACGGAGCTTTGAAACTGATTTCTTTTCCATCAACCGTAACAGTTGTAGTTCCGAGAACATCCATACAAACACGCTCAACCATTTGCTCCGTAAATTCCATCATCCAGTTGTAGTCTTTGTAAGCTACATAAATTTCCATTGCTGTAAATTCAGGATTGTGAGTACGATCCATACCTTCGTTGCGGAAGTTACGAGAGAACTCATAAACTCCATCGAAACCACCTACGATCAGACGCTTCAGATAAAGTTCATTCGCAATACGCAGATACAAAGGAATATCCAATGCATTGTGATGTGTAATAAACGGACGAGCTGCTGCTCCTCCTGGTATACTTTGTAGTACCGGAGTATCAACTTCGATATAACCTCTTTCGTTGAAGAAATTACGCATCGAGTTGAACATTTTGGTACGTTTAATGAAAATATCTTTCACTTGATCGTTAACCACAAGGTCAACATAACGTTGGCGGTAACGTTGTTCTGGATCGGTGAATCCATCATAAGTAACACCATCTTTCACTTTTACTACCGGTAGCGGACGAAGTGATTTTGATAATACTGTCAATTCCTGAGCGTGTACCGATATTTCGCCCATCTGTGTACGGAAAACGAATCCTTTGATTCCGATAAAGTCACCTATATCAAGCAGTTTCTTGAATACAGTGTTATACATTTCTTTATCTTCTCCCGGACAGATATCATCGCGAGTTATATATACTTGAATACGTCCTTCAGCGTCTTGTAGTTCGACGAACGATGCTTTACCCATGATGCGACGTCCCATTATTCGTCCTGCGATAGTTACTTCGCGCTTAGGAGCATCATCAGAAAATGACTGCTTTATCTCTTCCGAATATGCATTAACATCATACATTGCCGCAGGATATGGTTCGATACCCAATGCGCGCATTTCTTCAAGGCTTTTGCGGCGAATAATCTCTTGTTCGCTCAATTCCAACACGTTCATACTTACTTTATATTAATTTTTACGATTTAATTACTTGATTTATAAGTCAGCAAATTTACGAAATTTAATCGTAACATCGTGCTTTTAACGGCGAAATCGCCTTATCGTGAATGATCATTAACAAACAAGGCCTCTGCACAATACAGAAGCCTTGTCGATACGATATAGAACTTTTTTATTTTTCAGTCAAAACAGCAATGCATTCCTCAACAGTCAGCTTGCTTTGCTCGCCCGTTTCCATATTCTTCAATGCTATTTTACCCTCTGCCATTTCTTCTTCTCCTACAATAGCAACAAAAGGGATTTTATTAGAGTCGGCATAAGACATTTGTTTTTTCATTTTTGCACTATCCGGATATATCTCTGTCGAGATATTGGCTTGACGCAATTTAGAAATCACCGGAAGAATAAATTCTTCTTCTTTCTCTCCAAAATTAACAAATAGCACCTTAGTTCCCTTGATAGAATCTTTCGGATAAAGATCTAACTGATTCAAGACATCGAAGATACGATCTGCACCGAACGAGATACCCACACCCGAAACATTATCCAAGCCAAAAATACCTGTTAGATTATCATAACGACCACCACCCGTAATACTTCCGATCTGAACATCAAGCGCTTTTACTTCGATAATAGCTCCGGTATAATAGCTCAATCCACGAGCTAATGTCAAATCAATTTCCAATTCGCTGGCTAGCGGTGTTAGATCGATACGATTCAGAATAAACTCCAATTCTTCGACACCTTTCACTCCTATCTCAGAAGCACTCAGTACATTTTTCAGCGTCGAAAGTTTTTCGCGATTATCTCCTTCAAGAAGTATAATAGGTTGTAATTGATCGATAGCAGATTGTGGCAAGCCTTTCGAAGCCAATTCTTCATTCACTTTTTCTAGGCCTATTTTATCTAATTTATCGATAGCAACAGTTATATCAACTATTTTTTCAGGCTGACCGATAATCTCGGCAATACCTGAAAGGATTTTACGGTTATTTAGCTTAATCGACACACGAATGCCAAAACGGGTAAATACTGTATCGATAATCTGAAGTAATTCAACCTCATTCAACAGCGAGTCAGAACCTACGATATCGGCATCACACTGAAAAAATTCGCGATAGCGACCTTTCTGCGGACGATCGGCACGCCAAACCGGTTGTATTTGAAAACGCTTGAAAGGGAACGTAATTTCATTACGATGTTGAACCACATAGCGTGCGAATGGCACTGTCAAATCGTAACGAAGTCCTTTTTCGCAGGCTTTGGCAGCAAATCTGGCAGAATTTTTATCAGCCAGTTCTTCATCACTAAAATTGCTAAGAAAGTCTCCAGAATTTAATATTTTGAAAAGTAATTTATCACCTTCTTCTCCATATTTTCCCATCAGCGTCGAAAGATTTTCCATTGCCGGAGTTTCTATCTGACGGAATCCATAAAGTTTATACACTTCACGTATTGTATCGAAAATATAGTTACGTTTCGCCATTTCTTCTGGCGAAAAGTCACGAGTTCCTTTTGGAATAGATGGTTTTTGCATTTTCTTAATTATCTGAATCGTTAAAATATTAGACCACAAAGATAGGTCTTATTTCACAAAATAACTTACAACAAAACATGAAATCCGCTCATAAACAATCAAGTTGCGACAGCAAGTGTATAAACACTTATGCGAATATCTGTTATTTTGAGCAATTCTTTAGCACACGCTTCTATTGTCGATCCTGTTGTCAGTACATCATCTATTAACAGAATATGTTTACCCTCAAACAACTTTATCAGTCAAAGAAAAGATATTCTCGACATTCGCCCAACGTGCTTCGCGCGAATCACTTTTCGCCTGAGAAGGATTATTTATTGAACGAACAACCACAGTATCATTAAGATTTACATACGTTCGTTCAGCAATTCCCCTAGACAATTCATATGCTTGGTTATATCCTCGTTCCTTCAATCTCTTTTGGTGAAGTGGAATTGGAACAATAAAATCAATTGATTCAATAAACTTACTTCCATTCAAACTATCGCCACACAACTGACCGAGATAAACACCCAATTCAGGATTGTTTTTATATTTCAGCTCATGAATTATTGGCTGCAAAGTGCCACCTTTCACAAAATAAGCGAATGCTGCTACTCTTTCAAAGGGGATTCGCCCGGCAAAAAACTCTTCTAATTTATTATTTTCCTCGTCGTGATAGTTAGTTCTCGGAATCTTCGAGAGACAATCCAAACAGATATGTTTCTCGTATTCGGCCAGTCTTTTTTCGCACGAAGAGCACAGAGAAGGGAAAAAGAAATCGAGCAAATTACGAAAGATCATCACAGTCAGTTTTCAAGAGTTTGCTTACCATTTTCAAAACTGCATCCATGGAGAATCCTCTACCCAGAGCAAACCGTATCAATTTATTTCGACGATCATAATCATCCTTGCCCTTTACTGTTTTCAGCTTTATCTTCAAGATTGATTCAAGCTGTTCGTTAAAACTTTCATCTTCGAAATCATCTAATATTGGTTGATAAACAGAAGAAGATATATTTCGTTTACGGAGTTCAAACACAATCTTAGTCTTGCCCCATTTGTTGAACCGCATTTTGTCGTTGATAAAACTCCGACAGAAACGCTCATCACTCAAGAAACGTTCGTCTTTCAAGCGTTTTACAATACGCGCAATCTCATCCTCCTCCAACTCCCAAGCTTTCAATTTGCGACGCACATCCCACTCGCATCGCTCTGCTTTAGAACAATACGCTGCGATTCTATTCAATGCTATGGGTTCGGACAATTTCATTCTTGAATTTAGATATATGCTACAACAATACGATCATTTTTGCTAATATCCCAAACAACACGAATATTTTTATATCCTTTACTTTCTAACATATCAATCATTTCCTGCCCTTTGGCACGATTGATCTCGAAATAAAGTTTTCCGTTCGGATTGAGCAACTCACGACCAATATCTGCTATACGTTCGTAGAACATTAACGCCTTGTTATCCGGAACAAAAAGTGCCGAATGAGGTTCATACTTCAATACGTTGGCCGTCATATCACCTTTCTCGCTATCCATCACATAGGGAGGATTGCTAACAATGATATCAAATTTATGCGATTGGGGATAACGTCCCAATACATCTACGCATTCGAAGTCTACAATCACATTATTAAGAGAAGCATTACCTCTTGCAACCGCCAAAGCTCCTTCCGAAATATCCCATGCTGTCACTTTTCCTTCGGGCATATATTTAGCTACCGAAATAGCTATACAACCACTTCCTGTACCAATGTCCAATATTGATGCTGATGGATTTAAATCTTTATTTTCGGCAAGTATAAGCTCTACTAATTCTTCGGTTTCCGGTCGCGGAATCAAAGTATCTGGTGTAACCTTAAATGTCAAACCAAAAAATTCTTCTTCGCCAACAATGTACTGAATAGGCTCGAATTGCTTCAATCTATCGACCACAGTAGCAAGTTGAATATCGTCAATATCAGCTTTATCGTCCAGAATCAACGATGGATATTGACATTTAGTGATATAGGGTAAAATTATGCGAATGAAGGCTGAGATTTCGCCTTCATCGTAATAGCCTTTCAGGCTGTTCTTAATAGCCGAAACAGCTGATTGGACTTGCATAATTATTCTTCAGTAGTTTCTGTATCGTAGCGCTGAAAAAGGAAATCATTATAAGGATAACGCTCGATATGTATAGTTTTCACTCTTTCGTAAAGCATTTCACGCAATTCTTCAAGATTAAGCTTCGTCTTAGCCGAAATGAAAATACAATCATTCGCCATTTTGCTCATCCATGTCTTTTTCAATTCCTCAAGAGAAAGGTTTTCACGTTTCACCGGAGTCAGATCATCTTCGTCTTTCGGCACATACGAAAAGGCATCCACTTTATTGAATACCAAAATCATTGGTTTTTCTTCGCCATCGATTTCCAACAAAGTCTTGTTTACAACTTCAATTTGCTCCTCGAAGTTAGGATGTGATATATCAACAACATGAACCAATAGGTCTGCTTCACGAACTTCATCCAAAGTAGACTTAAACGATTCGACAAGGTGTGTCGGCAACTTACGGATAAATCCTACGGTATCGGACAATAAAAATGGAAGATTGTCAATAATAACCTTGCGAACAGTAGTATCCAAAGTTGCAAATAGCTTATTCTCAGCAAAAACATCCGACTTACTCATCAGATTCATCAAAGTCGATTTACCCACATTGGTATAACCTACCAAAGCAACACGAACCATTTTACCGCGGTTCTTTCGCTGAGAAGCCATCTGTTTATCGATGCTTTTCAGCTGATCTTTGAGCCAAGAAATACGATCGAGTACAATACGACGGTCGGTCTCTAGCTGGGTTTCACCCACACCACGCATCATAGCACCACCACCTCGCTGACGGTCTAAGTGAGTCCACATACGGGTCAGACGTGGCAACAAATATTGGTATTGTGCCAATTCGACTTGAGTCTTTGCGTATGCAGTTTGCGCACGCATAGCGAAAATATCAAGAATAAGACTCGTTCTGTCCAAAATCTTGACTTTCAATTCGGCCTCAATATTACGTAGCTGACGAGGAGAAAGCTCATCATCAAATATGACTATACCTATTTCCTCTTCTTCGATATATTCTTTAATTTCTTGTAGTTTCCCTGTTCCAACAAAAGTTGTAGGATTGGCATAATCCAGTTTCTGTGTATACATTTTATCTGGAATAATGCCGGCCGTATCGGCTAAGAAAGCAAGCTCGTCAAGATACTCTTTCACACGATCTTCGTTTTGCTGCGGAGTAATTAGACCAACTAGAACTGCACGTTCGTTTTTTGCTTCCGATATAATAAAGTCTTTCATATAGTTACCTCAAAATTTTATAGACGACAAAGGTAGTTGTTTTTCAGCGAACCTCAATCAGTCGACAACAAACATATTTTTGAAAAATAAAAAAGTTAACTTCAGCTATACTTACGAATATATACTTTCAACGCCAGTACAATAGGAACAACTACCGAAAATGGAATAAGAAAAGAAAAATCTAGCTTTATAGCCGCATAAACGCCAATTACTCCACCTACTAATCCAACCAGAAGAAGTACAAAACCAAGCTTAATACTATGCAATCTTATACCTCTTACTGCTTTATTGTTAATCTTATTGTAATCGGTATCAACAAATAGAGAATCCGCATAATTACCAATAAAAAACTGCCACAGCTCCAACTCTCTTTTTGTCAATATTTGCTTCGGTTCATCAACAACATAATCGACAACGACAGAATCCTCTTTTATCTTAACTTTCACCTTCGATTTCCAAGCCAATGGATTAAAAATCCAGCTACTTAAACAGAATAAACCCCTACGAAAGATTAAAAGATTCTCTGTCTGTCTAATCAATTTAAATCCTGCATCCGTAAAATATTTAATTGTCTTATCAATTAATCCATTTTTATTTACATGGTCAACCACCATATTTCCTATAAATCTTGCCATCTAGGAAAAAATATTTTTACTCTCCTTCAACTTTTGTCGGCTGAGTATCATTTTGTTTAGGCTGCTGTTCGTTAGTTGCTTCTTGCTGCGGACGCTGACGATCACGGTTTCGACGGCGAGGCAAGAACAAACGTTTCAGAGTACGCGCTTCTTTCGTATAAACGATACCAATACCTTGTGTGTACTGAGCTTGTTCGTAAACACGTTCGTTGGTTTTATTGTATGCTTTGATAGTCCAATTGTTTGACAACTGATACTCGGCATCGAAATCTCCGATAAATGAACTTTCGGTAGTTGCGGACTGATTATAACCTACACTTGTATGTAGTTTCAGCTTGTCATTCATAAATCGTTTCGACACATCTACCGACATACCCAATTCGTTCATCGATCCATCAGCCGATTCTATGTTCGTACCAATTTCCCATTCTTTGCCCAAAACTCCACCCAGGACAGAGTTCAAAGCACTAGACAACGTACTTGAAGCCAATCCGGTCCACATACTTGTACCAATCTTACTTCCTGCTCCGCTCGAATAGAACGATCCCGTTCCTATCAGATACGCAAACTGAGTTATCCTTTGTTCATCAGTTGCAATCAGACTTCGCACCTTACGCTTCGTATCGTCCGGAGCATCCGGCAATTCCACATCGTAAGTAAGCTCCATCTTGTCCATGTCTCCGCTGATTCCCAAAACGCAATCGACATTCACTTTAGGAGATGTATCATCCGTACCGAAACTCTGATCGAGAGTCGTCAAATCGGCACGTTTTCGGGCATAAGCCTTAATATTGAATTTAGTTTTCAGCGGATCGCCAAGGAAAGTCAACTTACTACCTTCTCTGATTTTCATATCAAACGATTTCAAACCCTGCAAACTGATGCGCACACTACCATCAGTGGCCTTAAAATCACCGAAGGTATTCATCGTCTCGGTGTTCAGATCGTATGTAAAATTAATCTTTCCATTACCTTTAATTTCCATTTTGTCGCCCGTAGTCGGATCTATCACAACAGTCAACAATATATCGGGAGTTAAGGTTATATTGGCATTCATATCAATATTCATCGTCGGAGCTTGCAGCACCACTGGCTCAACCTTATCCAATTTATCTTCTGGAACATTTATATATACCAAGTTTTTATACTCGGTAGCAGACGATGTTTGCGGAATAAGAACATTGATTTTCGACTTCTTATCGTTTTTTATGTTCATATTCATCGACATACCAGCCTCATCCCCCTTTATATTTACTGTTCCCGAAGCATATACTTTTCCGTAGAATAGGCTATCCACGCGATTCTCGGTATTCAAGAACATTAACTGCTGCGCACGCATATCCAATGAATATTTCATATCATTAAAATATTTGTGCGTCAACCGCGCATTAACCGTTGCCTTATTCCCTTCATTATCTTTCAGTATAAGATTATCGAATCCGATCTTATCGGGCGTAATCTCGATTGTATCCGAAATACTGTAAGTCACGTTCGTATAATCGATACCCAGAGATGTATCGTTAAATCCCAAAAATCCCTGACTGACTGGAGCCTTAAAATAACCTGTTACCAGCAATTTCGAACTAACCGTTCCAGAAAGATGATTTAGTGTACCTTCCATAAAAGGCGCTATCCAGTTTATAGGAAATCTGTCTGCTTCAAGCCCCAAAGCCAAAGAGTCGTTTTCTAAGAAGACAAATCCTGCGAATTGCATTAACTTACGCTTACGATGTTCTAGAATCGTATTTACCGCAAGCCCCTGCTTCTCCGTACTCCAATAGCTTTGAGTATTCAATGTTCCGAGCGAATCGCTGAATACAACAATATCTTTTGCCACAAAATTATCGGTATAAAGCTCCAATCTGTCCAAAATATTCGTCAACAAAATATCGCCATCAAGCTCCATCTTAATATGATTCACATCGAAAGCTGAAAGCACATCCCCCACCTGAGCATGATTGAAGTAAACGTTCAGGGTATCTGTAGGCAATTCGGAAATAGCTCCTTCCATTCCGAATATTCGTTTTTTATTCAACGCAATACCAAAATCATAGATTTCTGTCTTTCCACCCAGATATTCTATTGTTGCAGGTAGTACTCCAACAATCAATTCTCCAATGTGAATATCGCTTGGTGTGACATCGTGATTAATAATCAGACTATCTCTTTCGTTACGACTAAATGTTGTCAATCCTTCCAACCTTCCATCGATTACGATATCTGTATTTCCCGGATTACTGCTTTTCAATCCTATCGATGATTCAACCTTGTCGTTTGCTCCCAATATTTTAAATACTCCCGAATAATCTCCGGCCGTTGTTCGGAGCATACTCTTAAGGTCGATATCAAACACTGAGTCTTGATTCTGAATATTCAAAAACGCAGCTTCAACCAATACATCCCCATACTTCACATTTGACGCATAGCCTTCCGCAAACACATGTTTAATAGGGAATTTGGCTTGTCCCGATATCACAAGTGAGTCTACGACATCTACCGGTAATTGAAAAACTCGTCCAAGCTCTTCGGTATTTCCCACTTCTAAAGAGAAGGCTAAATCATTCTTGAATTCATGATTTTTGTGTTCTTCCTCATCAAAAACAGCAGGCAGATAGCCATGCAGTATGTGAGTCAATTCATCGTAGAACTCCACAAAATTATATTTTCCCAAAAGCTTCGCTCTTGCAAATTTTGACGAAAACTCGGCATACATTATATCCTCCATGACATTATTCACAGCAAGACTAATCTTACCCGGCTTGAAGACGAATGTTGTATCTCTCAATACAAAATCGTTTATTTCCACAAGCCCCGTCATGCGATCGACATCTATTCCTTTCAAATCTCCGCTCAGCTTAAGACTCAACTCTGGCTCGTTCCAGTATTCATTTTTATAGAATTTTTCAACATCCAAATGTTCCAGATCCAGATCGAAATGTATATCCGGAACCTTAGCCTGCGTCATCATTGCATTTGCTGCAAATCGTAGTGCCGGATTATCCGAATCGATCGAAACAGCCATATCCTGAGCATTATAATGCCCATTGAAATTGATGTCTTTCAAATCATTTGCTTGAAATTCAAATAAGCCTACATTTCCTAAAGCATTGACCGAAAGAGGCTGCTTCGTTGTCTGAACAAGATCAACATCCGTAAAAACAGTCAGTTTACCAAAACCGCTACCAGCACCCATCACTCGGCCCAAATCAAAATTTTGAGTTGCCAAATGAGCTTTCGCGGCAATATTGTTAAAGGTTGTATCTGTTCGGCCGGTAGTTGTAAGCATCAATACTCCGGCGCTTGTCGAAGCATCGGCATCCAACTTGAAGTTACCCAAATGACCATCCAGATTGGCCTGTAAAAGTATATTGCCCAGATTGCGCAACATATCGGGAGCTACAAAAAGAGAATCACCCAGTCTGGCTAAATCTGTAACTCCTTTAGGCGTAAGCTGCAAACGCGACAACTTTAGTTTTATGTCAGAAATACCATATTGCATACAATCCGACATATAGGCATTTGCCTGCAAAGCGGCATCGTCGCCATAATTCACAAGGAAAGTATCTACCGTAACCATTGGCAATTGCCCCCACGCATTTGCTTTCAGTACAATATCTGAAGTTAAAAATTTCGCGTTCGGTAAGAAGTATGCAATATCCCGAGGCGCAATATTGGTTTCATCAACACCTAGATGAAACTCATCGGTAGCCATATTGTATTGAACATTGGACGCTACCAACTGCGAGTTCTCAAGCTTCAATATCAGTTTATCGGTTTTATAGATATCTTTTTCGCTTCTGAAATGTGTTTCAACAGAAGTAATCGCCAATCCTGATTTATCTCTGACAGCCAAATTATTCAACCTTACATCCAATTGGTCGGGATCTAATGAATTCAGATTCAAATCAGCATTAAAGTCTGACAATGCAATATGCGAAGCATTAAAGATGCCCGGAGTTTCGGGATCAGACAGAACATCGTATGTCAATCGCCCTCTTTCCAATAGGACATCGCTTACAACGATCATCAACGATGATTTAGTCGTATCTGTTTGCGTAGTATCGCCAGTGGCAAAAGCATCAATCAAGAACTGGAAGTTAAAGTCGGAGATTGAATCTTTTTTATTGACCGAAATATCAAAATCTTCGAGCAAAACCTGATCTATCTGCAGCCTGTTGTCCAACAACTTCCATGGGCTGAGCTTTACGTCCAACAATTTAGCATAGAGCAACGTATCCTGACTTTGATCTTCGACATATACTCCTTTGAGCGTAACATGATTGAACAGCGAAATCTGCACTTCTTCTATCGAGGCTTTCGAGTTGATCATCTCGCTAAGCTTGTCAGTTACCACTCCCACCAAACGGGTTTGGATGGCAGGTATAGATAGCAGGCCATATATCAACACATTCAGCGCCAATATACTGACCAGTACCCAGAACGAAAAACGAATGATTCGAGCTAAACAACCGCGTTTGGGTTTCGGCTGTGGCTCATCCGCTTGCTGAGTATTTTCAATATCTATAATCTCCTCCATCGGTTTTGTATTATTTCAATTTTTCAGTCCACTCGCTTTCGTTGAATCCTACCAAAACAAAATCGTCGGCAACAATCAATGGACGTTTTACCAACATACCATTAGTTGCCAAAAGCTTTATAAGCTCCTCTTTCGGTGCTATTTTGACAACATCTTTCAGATTTCGCTCTTTATATATCTTGCCCGATGTATTGAAGAATTTAGCAATAGGCAAACCGCTCATATCAATCCATCGAGTCAATTCCTCTTCATTTGGATTTTCTTGAGTGATATCACGATCTACGACTGATATATTATTATTTTTCAACCACTTTGCGGCATTGCGGCATGTACTGCATTTTGGGTACTGCAAGAATAATACTGATTTCATTTTCTTAATATTTAGATGTATTCAGTACAAAAATAGCTCAAATAGCCAAATTCAAGCATTTTTTACGCATTTAAAGTGCAGATAATTAATAATAAGACTTAAATTTATATACTTTTGTATCCTGTAAACATAAAATCACAACGGATGATTAAATCGATGACCGGCTTTGGTAAAGCCATTGGAGAATTGCAAGAACGCAAAGTTACTGTAGAAATTAAGTCTCTTAACAGCAAACAAATGGATCTTTCGGTCCGTATGCCCAATATATACAAAGAATATGAGATGCCGTTGCGCAACTATCTGAGCAATACGCTTGAGCGAGGCAAAGTAGATTTCCTTTTGTATACTGAATCGATAAACGGAGAGACCAGCAACAGCATCAACCAAAGCGTTGTAGAAGCTTACCACAAACAAATAACCGAGTCGGCAGCCAAATTAGGAGTTAGCGTTCCTAACGATTGGTTTACAACACTGCTTCGTATGCCCGATGTAATGAAATACGAAGTACAAGAAATAGATAGTGAAGAATGGAGCGAAGTTCTGAAAATAGTTGAAGAAGCTGTAGCTAAACTTAACGATTTCCGCCAACAAGAAGGTCAGATGCTGGAAGATTTATTCAAAACAAAAATTGCCAACATCAAAGAATTATTGATTAGTGTTGATCAATTTGACGCCGATCGTATAGAAAAGGTAAGAACACGTATTACCGAAAGCATCGAAAATCTGAATGTAGATTACGACAAAAATCGTCTGGAACAAGAATTGATTTATTATATCGAAAAGCTGGATGTTAACGAAGAAAAAAATCGTTTGAATAATCACTTGAAATATTTCATCGAAACTCTTAAAAACGGATCAGGTCAAGGTAAAAAACTTGGATTCATCACACAAGAGATCGGTCGTGAAATAAACACGCTGGGTTCGAAGGCAAACAATGCCGAAATGCAACAGATAGTTGTACAGATGAAAGACGAACTTGAACAAATAAAAGAACAAGTTCTGAATGTTCTGTAACCCTTCATATCTGAAATAAAATAACCAAACAAGAAAATTTAAATTCGGTTATCTATACAAACATAGAGTTTCAATAGCTATAAAACGTTATTGAAACTTCTTTTTTAAGGATTATCTATTTATGAAGCTATCGCAAGTCAACGAAAAGCAATATCTTTGTTTAAAAATTCGGCTCACGAAAGTTATCTTCTGAATGATAAAGAAGAATGGCAACAAGCTATCACTGATTTTTTATCGTTCGGATCAAATAAAGAATAACTACTATTTACAACATGAGTAAACTAATTATTTTTTCAGCGCCTTCGGGCTCTGGCAAATCGACCATTATCAATTATCTCCTTTCGCAAAACCTTGGATTGGAGTTTTCGATATCTGCCACCAGCAGACCTCCGCGTGGCAGCGAACAACATGGGATTGAATACTACTTTCTTTCGCCCGACGAATTTCGTGAGCGTATTGCTCGTGATGAATTCCTCGAATACGAAGAAGTTTATCCCGATCGATTTTACGGAACACTGAAATCGGAAGTTGACCGCATAGCAGCAAAAGGTCACTTCGTAATATTCGATGTAGATGTAGTGGGCGGATGCAATATCAAAGAATATTA
The DNA here is from genome assembly GCF_900240225.1 of Dysgonomonas massiliensis. Lineage (GTDB taxonomy): Bacteria > Bacteroidota > Bacteroidia > Bacteroidales > Dysgonomonadaceae > Dysgonomonas > Dysgonomonas massiliensis. The sequence goes on from NZ_OEPV01000007.1 coordinate 138,026, forward strand.
TAAAGAAAATGCCCTTTCGATATTTGTCGAACCACCATCAATCGAAGAGCTTCGTGCCCGACTCAACGGCAGGGGTACCGATTCTCCTGAAGTAATTGAGGACCGCATCGCCAAGGCCGAATTCGAGCTTGCTTTTGCTCCCAAATTCGATGTCGTTATAGTAAATGACAATCTTGACCACGCAAAAGAAACAGCTTTAAACGTCATAAAAGACTTTTTATCGAAATGAAAATAGGAATCTACTCTGGATCATTCAACCCGATACATATCGGGCATCTAGCTTTGGCTAATTATATTGTCGAGTTTACCGACCTCGACGAAGTCTGGATGCTTGTTAGCCCTCAAAATCCTTTCAAAGAAGAGGATAAACTTGTTTCGGAGCGTCAGCGATTTGAGATGGTAAAACTGGCAGTAGAAGGATATCGCGGAATACGTGCAAGCGATTTCGAACTAACTTTGCCAAAACCTTCGTACACTATCACTACATTGCAAAGCTTAAAAAGAATGTATCCCGAGCATGAATTCTCACTGATAATGGGAGCCGACAACTGGTCAGTCATCGAAAAATGGAAAGACTACACAAATTTAATCGAAGATTTTGCAATTAAGATTTATCCACGTCTCGGCGACAACATTACCATACCACCACGACTTCGCGATAAAGTAGAGGTTATCGATTCTCCTATTATGGAAATTTCATCAACTTTCATCCGCGAAAGTATTGCCGAAGGCAAATGCATCAAAGCGTTTCTGCCCGAAAAAGTACAACAATACATTATAGCAAACGAGCTATACAAATAAAGCAGACATCATGACATACCAAGAAGAACTAATTAAAGATTTAAGTATCCGCCTAGCCAAACTACAAGCAGCTATGCAATCAGGCGGTTACGAAGCGTGTATTGTATCGACGCCAGTCAATGTTTTTTATCTTACCGGAGTTATCTACAATGGCTATTGCTATGTTCCGGCCGAGGGTAAACCTCTTCACTTTCTGAAAAGAACTGAGAATTTTAAGTTCGAAAATATAATTCCGATTCGCAAACCTGAGCAAATTAGCGAAGAGTTCGCTAAACTGAATATTCCGCTTCCTAAAAACGTTCTGCTCGAAGTAGATCTTTTGCCCTATACCGAATGTAGCCGTCTGATGGGAATGTTGGGTATAGAAAAAGCTGCCAACGCTTCGGTATTGATGCGTCAGGTACGTATGATCAAAACTGATTTTGAAATTGAGCAAGTAAGGCTTTGCGCCAAACAACATCAGGCAGTATATGCTACCATTCCATCCCTATTTCGTCGGGGAATGACAGACATACAGCTTCAAATTGAGATCGAACGTCAAATGCGACTTCACGGATCGCACGGTATTTTCAGAAGCTATGGTATGAACATGGATATCTTTATGGGTAGCCTCTTGACCGGCGATAATGCGCAGGCATCTTCGCCATTCGATTTTGCTCTCGGCGGTCATGGTACTGAGATTCTTCCATTGGGAGCTACCGGCGAAGAAATAAAAGAAGGAATGACTATTATGGTAGATATGGCGGGAAATTACCGCCCATGGATGGACGATATGACGCGTGTCTTCTCCGTAGGAAAAACTACAGAATTGGCATACAAAGCCCACGAAGTATCTCGCGAAATTCATGCAAAAATAGAAGCCACGGCTAAACCCGGAACATCTTGCGCCGAAATATACAACATAGCTATGGACTACGTCCAGAAAAACAATCTGGAAGATTATTTCATGGGAACTATACAGCAAGCCAAATTCGTAGGACATGGTGTTGGTATTGAAATAAACGAACCACCGGTTCTGACTCCTCGATCGAAAGAAGTACTTGAGCCGAACATCGTTTTTGCTCTCGAGCCTAAGTTTGTCATTCCGCAAATAGGTGCAGTAGGCAACGAGAATACACTTCTGGTAACAGAAACCGGTATCGAAAAATTGACTATATTCGAAGAATCAATCATCGAATTGTAAATCAAACGGATGAAAACAATCAACATAAAAGGACAGCTTGTCGATTTCAACGAACCTCTGGTAATGGGAATCGTCAACATTACGCCCGATTCATTCTACTCGGCGAGTCGCAAGCAAGATGAAGCTGATATAATAGCGCGCATTCAGCAAATTGTAGACGAAGGCGGTAAAATTATTGATATCGGCGGGCAATCGTCGAATCCTAAATCGCCGTTTTTATCGGCCGAAGAAGAGATGAGCAGACTGAGATATGCCTTAGCTATCATCAACCGCGAGTTTCCCGATATCACTATTTCAGTCGATACTTTTTATGGCAGTGTAGCTGCCGAGTGTGTCGAAAAATATGGCGTAGCCATCATCAACGATATATCGGGTGGACAAATTGACAAAGACATGTTCAAGACTGCAGCACGTTTGCAAGTTCCCTATATTCTGATGCATATGCGTGGCACACCGCAAGATATGAATCAAAAAACGGACTATAAAAACCTGATTCAGGATATTTTTTTATATTTTTCCGAAAAAATAAGAGAACTGAACCTGCTTGGCGTTAATGATATCATCGTTGATCCCGGTTTTGGATTCAGCAAGACTCTCGATCAGAATTACGAGCTTTTTGCAGCGTTGCGTGGATTCGAAATACTTGATTGTCCTCTACTTGTTGGCATTTCCCGAAAAAGCATGATTTATAATTTATTAGGGATTTCTTCGGCCGAAAGTTTAAATGGTACAACAGTTTTAAATACATTTGCGTTGCAGAATGGTGCGAATATACTTCGCGTTCACGATGTAAAAGCGGCAGTTGAAGCTGTAAAGATTACAGAAAAGCTGAAACAATACGCTTTTTGAAAATACGAAGATTAAGAATATATGATCAATTTCGGAATAAAAGATATTATTGACATTGTACTGGTAGCTATGCTTATGTATCAGCTTTACCGCTTGGTGCAGCGTGCAGGTACTTCGTCGGCCGTATTCAAGGGCGTAATATCTTTTATCGTTATCTGGATTCTGGTTTCTTACGTATTCGAAATGCGACTACTTGGAAGTATCTTCAATCAGATTGCTCAAGTAGGACTGCTTATCCTTATCATTGTTTTTCAAGACGAGATCAGGCGTTTCCTCATGTCAATAGGTTCGCACAAAGCATTTTCATTTTTATTTCCAAAGAAAAAGAAAAACGTACTTACCGATGCTATTATTACGCCGATTGTCATTGCATGTTCCAATATGGCACGCGCACACACTGGCGCACTAATAGTCATACAACAAGAAATTCCACTTTCGAATATTGTCAAAACAGGAGAAGAAATCGATGCCGAGATCAGCACACGGCTCATCGAGAACTTATTCTTCAAGAATAGTCCTCTGCACGATGGAGCAATGATCATCATTGGCGACCGCATCAAAGCTGCTGGTTGTATATTACCCGTAACCCAAAGTCCGGATCTTCCAAAATATCTAGGATTAAGGCACCGCGCAGCTGTAGCTATCTCGCAGGAAACTGATGCAAAAGTTATTGTAGTATCGGAAGAAAGAGGGAAAATATCTTATGTTGCTGATGGAAAAATCCAAATCAGTATCACCCCCGAGCAATTGCAAGAATTGCTGATGGACAGTTTCACTAAGGGTAAGAAGAAATAAAGAGCCATATAAATTAGCTTTTATTTAAAACACCGTTTAGCCCCTCATTTCGAAAAAATAAATCATTTGCCATTTATCTGTAGCTTTGTATTAGGGAAAAGTTTGCGTATTCTACGCATTTCAGCCTTAGAAGCTTCGCCCCACAAGTAAAGTTCTTTGATATCCATATCGCCCATTTCATCAGGAATGCGAATTTCTTCCACAAAAGTGATACTTACTGAATTTGCTTTTTTTAGTCTCAATAATTCTTTAGGGATAGTATCGGTTTCGAAAAATATAAAACTGTCTTTACCCTTCTCGAAATAATATTCTAACACTGAATTTCTATTCTCTTTTCGACGAATCAACCAGCCTATTTCCGGCTTCAGAGCCATTGTCTCCCTACATTGCTTGACACCCATAAAACCAGCCCATATCTCTAAAGGAACAGTTATCGTGTCAGAGACATTCACCTGAGTAAAATTCAGATCGACTCGATGAATTTCAGATACTAGATCAGCATCAAGAGCCAATGTCTTAAGATCACACTTTTTACCCGTCGCATAATATGGAAAGAACTTTACGATCCACCCATCAGCTACCCTAGGCTCTCCGCACATCATTGGATCATGAATTTTAAAAATCTTTCTCCAAAAAAGATTATCAACATTTCCTTTCGATGATTGTATGATTTTTTCTAAGACCGGCTCTATTTCTTCAATCCACCACTCGAGCTTATACTTTTTCAGACTTTGTGCTTTAGCCAGCACTCGTTCCCAATCTGCAGTTGTTCCTTCTAATGTTATTTCTGGAATGCCACAGACTGACATCGAATGTACGAATTCGAAATAACTTTGAAACGTACCCATTATGGTTATCTGCGAAACGGTACGGCTCACATCTGTTGTTGTCGTGAAATCAGCACGCAATATATCTATCAATTCCTTTCCTGTATATTTCGCTATCTCAGGCGGAAAAGTGGCAAAGATGTCTTCCCAAGTCAAATTATCTGTTATCAAAGACTCTGTTTTAAGAGTACGTTTTCCTTCGAAATCGACAAAGAACGGACGCATTTCCTCGGAGTTGAAATTAACATGATTAGCAAAGCCCTGCGAAATAAGCAACCAAATCATATCTGGAGATAAAATCAACGGTCGATGCCTTTCATAAGCAATACGAACCGTTTTCCAGAAAGGATGATTTGCACTTGAAAAAACTAAAGAATCACTACCAGCATAATGACCTCTGATCTTACTATCAATAAGAGGTCCGTCTTCCAATTCGAATTTTGATACTCCAAGCTCTAAATTGACCAAATAATCTAAGACAGACTTCAGCGGCATTTCATCTATAAGCTCTGTATCTCTCACTAATTCCTCGACATCAAACGTAATACTATGTACCGAATCGTCGCCTCTAACTTTCATTGGCCTACTTTTAGGATATATCACATGGCTATCGTCTACATAAGGTAAAGTATCCTGAAATGTAGCCTCCACCACATCGGATTGTTTATCTTTGGTTGAATCTTTTGAGTGACAAGCAGCAATGCCTAATATGACGCAGAAACAGAAACAAAGCAAGGAGCTGATTTTTTTCATGGCACTGGATTTAGATTATTCTCTTAAAGATAATTATTAAAACATGCTAAAACTGTATAAACACTAAAAAATATAAATATTCCTGCACCGACGAACAATCTCAAAAAATGTTTCTATCTTTACGATAACGTACAAAAGTAGTTAATATGAAAAGTGAAGATAAAATGAACAGTACATCTAAAAAAGTATTAGCAGTAGCTATTATAGCAGCTGTTAGCAGCGTGGCAGTGTATGCGTATGTTCAATCAAAAAAAAAAGAAGAGAAGAGAAAAAATCTACCGATGACGTTTATGTAAGATCTCGTATGAGCAGATATGCACCATGTCGCATGGCTGCTAATCGAGCTCACTTACATCACTGATTCCTTTTTTGTTGACCAGTAAACGGTATTTACGGTAGTAGGTTTCATTGTTCGATACACAAGCTATAATCATATATAAGGGGTACTCTTTGTACCCTTTTATCGTTTTGTAACCATTATCCGCATCAACCATATAAAGAGGCAAAGTAGGATCGGCCATCTTCTGCACAAACCCCGACAGATTGAAACGCGTAATATCATTGATCCCCGTCAGGCGATATTGTTTATATTTCTCGATATCCTTGCGTGAAAGACGAACTAACTTACGATACATCATAACTTTTTCGTCATAAATCTGATTCTCAGCCTCAACCAACGGACTTCTGTTGCGCAGAGCCTGAATTTCTTCGGGAACACGCTCTTCGGGAATAACATCAAAAGACTCTTTTATCCAGCCGATTTCCTGATTACGAACATTCAATTTTCGCTTATGATCGAAATACTTGCGGCTCATATGTGACGAAAAATAGTAACGCATCAGATCCTTAATACGATCTTTACCTATATAACTAATAACCAAAATGATAAAAAGGTCGGTCGTGAAATTACCGAAACGCTGAGTTGCAAAAAAAGATATAACTGTAGCAAAAATCATGGCTACTCCGGCGGCAATACCATATAACACTTGCTCGGTCAGAGCGCCATCTTTCTTTTGGGTAACGTGCAGATACAAATCGCTTTCGACAAACTTTTTCAGAGCTGTACGCTTTATTACCAGCAACTTGTTATGATCATCATTTCCTTCGACGGGCAATTGATAACCCATTTTACGCTTGTAATCCTGCTCATCAAGAAGCAATTCGACCAGAGGTTTCTTCAATTCTGCAAATTCGGGATTATTCTTATGGGCAACCATTATCCTGAATACGTGTTGCGCAATCGTATTTGCCCAGAATTCGTCGCCAAACAAGAAATAATCACGCTGCTTATCACTTATCGTATCCACTTCGAGGCGCGAATATTGCGAACGAAATCGTTCCGATATCTCTCGAATCTGCTCTACTAATTTATCAATTCGTTTTTTCAGAAAAACATTATCCCTTTCGCAAAGAATGAAATTGGTCTGATCACGCAAAGCACTTTTTGTGATGCAGGCAAACATCTTCACCTGATAAAGATAATTTTCAGTTTTGGCCTCACTATCCGGCTCGCCCAACAGCTCGCCTATTGCTCGCTGCAAACGAGGTATCGGTCCTCGTCCTTCTTCCAGAATTCCGGCTATCGTATAGACCGGAGTAATAAGACGGATATTGTTTTTTGTATCTCGGTAGAATTGTTCTTTCGTGTAGGTCGACCGATTTATATCCAGACTATTAGGCACATAAATCCATGTATTGATCTTAAACTCACTAAAATCAGTATCATTCTGATCGGGTACAAAACCGACTTTTGTCTCGATCGAGAACTTGTCATGTATTTTTATTTCGGGTATTATCATCTGCCTATAGCATACAGATCACCATTTTGTATAAGGTTGTTTCACCAGCGAAGCATTGTAATAGCGTTCGTCGCCAGTCACTTCTTCGCCAAGCCATTCGGGCTTTTCGTATTTTTCATCTTCGCTACCTAACTCAATTTCAGCAACTATCAGCCCTTCATTCTCGCCAAAGAACTCATCGACTTCAAAAACATGCTTGCCCACAGGAATCAGATAACGCGTTTTATCGATTACTCCGGGTTCACACAACTTGATAAGCTCTTTTGCTTCCGCAATATCAATTTCTTTTTCCCACTCAAAACGTGTTAACCCATTTGCCGAGCTATTTCCTTTGATTGTCAAGAAAGCTTTATCTCCGGCTATTCGGACACGAACCGCACGCTCGGGAACAGAAGACAGATATCCTTGTACAATATGCGTATGACTAATGGCCAAACTTTTAAAGTCGCCTCCGACCAGAAACTTCCTCTCTATTTCGACCATACCACTGGTTTTTATTGTATAATTTGCTGAATTGCACCTAGTTTAGGATAGAATATCACTTTTATAGGGCGTTTATTGTTATCGAACATATTAGGAGCCAAAACATCCTGAATACCATATTGAACAATATCGCACTCTTTGTTTACAAAAGCTTTATTATTGTATGATATTTTCAACATTCCTTTTCCTGGCACATTATAGATAATGCCTTTCGAGAATTTCTTCTCCATTTCTTTGGCTTCTTTTTCTGTCAACTCTTGCTCAACACGAGGCTCTTTGTTCGTCAAGCTGATATAAACCGGAGCTCCGGACAAGTCGTTTGGCTCAACTACTCCCAATTTGCTAGAAAAACGAAAAAGTATTTCACGCTCTATATCCTGCTTGTCGGGTATAACAGTAAAGGTACGCAAACCTTTCTCGGTCGTTTTTGTCCCAATAAACATAGCCATAAGTGCTTTTTCCTGAGCATCAAGCTGATTCATAACCAATTCATAAGCAGCTCCATCCGGTGGCATATTATCGGCCTCGCCCGTCAAGATATTGGTACGACTCTCGCGTAAACGATATATTTGTTTCGCTATCAACTCTGCTTGCTTAGCCGTAGATCCGGCACGAAGAATTTCTTCCGACAAAAATGTATTCGGGTTCAAAATCACTTCATTCTTCGATTCTTGAACCACAGTTTGTTTAACATTTGGTACAAAATCATAACCCGAATTGATTGCACAGATCAAACCATCCTCGGTCAGCGTTACATAAGGAGCAGTGGTGTTAGCACGAAATTCCACTTGATATGAATTCTGACTATCGATCACGCCTTCCGTTTCGGCAGTCAAGCCATCCAACGTATATTGGACTTCATTCTCAATTATCGGATTCGAAATATTCAGATAACGCTCGGCATACTGGTAGTACTGCCCCGCTTTCAGGGTCGTCTTAGTATATTCGGCAGTCACTTTAATCGAAGTTTTCGGCAACGAATAATTCACGCCAAAGTTATTGCCTTTAACGGCATTCATCCGCACTGTATTCTGCGCTGTCAACGTACACGACAAAGCTGCGCTAACTACTAGTAATATAAAGGTTTTCATATAAAATCAATTTGCTATTCCTATAATACAAAGCTAAGTATTTTTTTTGATAATGATATATTTCGAATATTATTGTATGTGAAGACGGATTTCGAACAGCTAACTATTCGAACGCACATTTTGAGGATAAACTAGTAGAAACGAGTTTTTTATGTTTTTTTTATGTGTTTTTTTTTATATGCTAAATAAAAGCTATATATTTGCAGACCAAAAAATTAATTATACAGAATTAAAAAATATTTGAAATGACAAAAGCGGATATCGTTAATGAAATTGCCAAAAACACTGGCATCGACAAAGCAACTGTATTGAAAACAGTAGAGTCGTTTATGGAAGTTGTTAAGGACTCTTTGAGCAAAGACGAAAATGTGTACCTAAGAGGGTTCGGTAGTTTCATCGTGAAAACAAGAGCAGAAAAAACTGCACGTAACATATCTAAAAATACAACTATTATCATACCTGCACACTCAGTTCCAGCTTTCAAACCGGCTAAAACTTTTGTTGCACAAGTTAGAAAATAATATTCTTAACAAATAACATATTAAAAACTAAAAGATATGCCAAGCGGAAAAAAAAGAAAAAGACATAAAATGTCTACGCACAAGCGTAAAAAAAGACTTAGAAAGAATAGACATAAAAAAAGAAAATAAAATAACTTTTTAGTCTGAAAATGTACAAGAACAAACTTAAAATTGTAAAATAATTTATAAGTTTGTTCTTTGCGCATATTGGCAGCTGCCAAATAATGCCACAAGCTCTTTGAAATCATTATTAAAATCTAAAATAATATGGATAGTGAACTAATTGTAAACGTCCAAGCAGACGAAGTATCCATCGCAGTTCTGGAAGACAAAAAACTTGTAGAACTACAAAAAGAAGGACGCGACGTCTCGTTTGCCGTGGGCAATATTTATGCCGCAAAAGTAAAAAAACTGATGCCCGGGCTGAATGCTGCCTTCGTAGACATAGGCTACAAAAAGGATGCTTTTCTTCATTATTTAGATCTCGGTCCACAATTTAAATCTATTGCAAATTTCTACCAACAAGCATTAGCCGACACCAAGAAATTCCCCAACATTTCGAAGATGAAGCTCGAGCCCGACATCGAAAAAAACGGGTCGATTAACGATATACTGAAGGTAGGAGATCAAATTCTGGTACAAGTGGCAAAAGAACCAATTTCGACAAAAGGCCCACGCCTTACATCCGAAATATCATTTGCAGGTCGTTACCTTGTACTGATTCCGTTCAACGACAAAGTCTCTGTTTCACAGAAAATTAAATCGCGGGAAGAGCGAATAAGACTTAAACAGCTCATCCAGAGCATAAAGCCAAAAAACTTCGGGGTAATCGTGAGAACTGTTGCCGAAGGAAAAAAAGTTCAGGAACTAGACACTGAATTGAAAACCCTTGTTAAGAGATGGGATGACAACATGCCCAAAATACAAAACTCGAAGCTACCCGCACTTATATTTGAAGAGACCGGACGTATTGTAGGACTATTGCGCGACGTATTCAGTCCATCATTTAGTCACATACACGTAAACGACAAAGAGACATACGCACAGATCAAAGATTATATAACACTCATCTCGCCCGAGAAAAAAGATATCGTAAAACTTTATGAAGGCGAACTGACAATCTTCGACAACTTTGCCGTTACAAAACAGATAAAAGCCTTATTCGGAAGAACCGTTACTTTCCGCAATGGAGCTTACTTAATAATAGAGCATACGGAAGCTCTGCACGTAATAGACGTAAATAGTGGAAACCGATCGAAAAACCCTGAGGCCGGACAGGAGCGCAATGCATGGGAAGTAAATGCCGCCGCGGCCGAGGAGATAGCACGACAATTGAGACTGCGTGATATGGGAGGGATCATCGTGATAGACTTTATCGACATGACACAGAACGAGAATAAGGCGAATCTGCTGGCAAAAATGCAGGAAGCCATGTCCAACGATAGAGCAAAACATAATATTCTGCCTCTGAGCAAATTCGGATTGATGCAAATCACACGCCAACGAGTGAGACCCGAAATGGAAATTTCGACAACCGAAGCTTGTCCCGACTGTAATGGTAAAGGCGAAGTACGCCCATCAATACTATTTACAGACACCATGCGCTCGAAAATCAGCTATCTGGTAAACGATCTAAATGTAAAGAAATTCACCTTGCACGTACATCCGTACGTAGATGCCTTTATTAAAAAAGGATTTCTTTCGCTAAATACTCAATGGAAATGGCGATATGGCCGAGGATTCAAGATTATTCCTAATCAGGATCTGGCATATCTCGAATACCATTTCTACGATGAAAAGGGCGAAGAAATAAATATGAAACAAAAATATGAAATGATATAATGAAAGCGGGAATCGTTGTGGGGACGATTTCCGCTTTTGTTTTTTATGTATCTTTATAGATAATGGATATACTCATAATATGCTGAAAGATTTAATAAGATTAGCTCTTTTTGAAAAGCGTACACTTCTTCAGGGATGGATAGTATGCTCATTGCTAGTATTTCCATTAACCTTTCTGCCGGTACTGGTCTCTGATGGCTTCAATATCCTAGCAATCATCCGACGCATTCCTCTATCCATATTATATTCAACTTCATTTTCGCTCATTGCCGTCATTGTATCAATTATTAATAATTTCAACGAATTAAGTATGAAACGTGATGTTTTCAATTATCCAGCTTTCACAAGTCTTAATTTTCAGGGGAAAATGGATGGTTTTGGAAACATCGTGGAAGATATAGACATGTTTATCATGGGTGAAATAGAGGAGTATCGTTTCATTATAAAACTTGAGAATATAAATCTAAGAAAAAGGACTACAGATGTTATAATCATCCCATTCCTTGACATATATGAAGATAAATCACTCGTAAAAAGACTAATAGCAGAACAAGGTTTCTACAAAGACACTGTTCTCAAGAAAAAGATAAAAGCCTCTCAAGCAGATTTAGAGACAGATGCCTTTATTAGAAACCATCTTATAGAACTTTGTAGTTATCTAAGGAATAACGACATGGTTAGACACGATATTAAAGAAACTGTCTAACGAATTATATCTTACATTTTTATTTATCTTTATCTATACAAGTAAAAAAATATTGACTATCATGAAAAAAGCAATTTTCACATTCATAATATTCATAATATCTACGTGCTGCTTCTCTCAAAAGAAAGAAGTAATAGAACTATCGATAAAAGATGAAATATCAAAAGGCATATATTACTTTATCATTAATGGAGATGATAAGATTTTAGGAGATTCCATAACAATAGATATTGATGGATTAGAAATCATTTTTTCTAAATCTGATTTTCAGAAGAAAGCCTCGAAATGGCTTAGACGTTATTACTATGGGAGTGATTATATTGTTGAAAAGATTGAGGGAGATTCGACACATGACTATTTAATCTACAATCATTGCAACCGGCACGCATTCGTTACAGAGAATAAGAAAATAATAAAAATTAGACTGATTGAAAAACTCATAAACTGCGAGGAAACAAAGGGCGAGCTTGAATAGCTTTCAAATAATATACGCACCTAATAGAGCATGCTATAAATAATACAGAATTCTGATACAAGTGTTACTTTTTGACAATTAGGTTCAAGATGGCGGACAGACAATTAGATATAGACGGAATTAAAATAAGAGTAGTAGGAAATGTCGATAAAATCGAAGGATTCATATACTACACATGTTACATGGAAGATGGTAATTTTATAGTGTTTTCTAAGTTTGACGGAGATACCTTATTGCTAAATGGCAACGACAAAGGTGTAGATAAGAAACTGATACAGAAACTAATTGATATACTGAGTAACGATTAGAAGTAAGTCGTCAAATTTATGTAATTTTACACCGTACAAAAGATCATCTTCACCTATAAACAATGGCTGCTAAAAAGAAAATACTCTGGGCTGATGACGAGATTGACATACTTCGTCCTCACATCCTTTTTCTCGAAGAAAAGGGCTATTCTGTCACACCCGTCAACAGCGGGCAAGACGCATTAGATGCTATCAGAGAAAAGCTATTCGACATAATTTTCCTTGACGAACATATGCCCGGATTGAGCGGCTTAGATACATTAACGTTCATCAAAGAAATTGTACCCGACACACCTGTCGTAATGATCACGAAAAGCGAAGACGAAGGTATTATGACTAACGCTATCGGACGAAAAATAGCCGACTATCTGATCAAGCCAGTAAATCCTCATCAGATTCTTTTATCCCTCAAAAAGAATCTGCATAAAGATGATATCGTTACCGAAGCAACCGTAGAAAGTTACCGTGATGCATACAACCGCATCAATCAACAGATAAACGAAGCCGAAACTGCCGCCGACTGGACAGATATATATAATAAAATTACGAATTGGGATATCGAGCTAACGAGTTCTCAAAATCCGTTGCTCGATCTATTGAAAATGCAACGGCAAGAGGCTAATAACGCTTTCACGAAATTTATCAAGCGTAATTACGAATCGTGGATTCAAACACCGGACGAAGCACCGACGCAAAGTCCAAGAGTATTCAAGGAGAAGATTTTCCCCCTACTCGATCGCAACGAAAAAGTATTCGTCCTCTTAGTAGACAATCTTCGATTAGATCAGTGGCGTGAAATCAAAAACCTATTCGCTGCCGATTTCAACATTCAGGAAGATACTTACTTTAGTATTTTGCCTACTACAACACAATATGCACGCAATGCCATGTTTGCAGGATTAATGCCCTCTCAGATAGCAAAAATACATCCTACACTATGGGTGAATGAAGAAGATGAAGAAGGCAAAAACTTACATGAAGAGGAACTTCTAAGGGCTCAAATCGAGCGTTTACATCAATCTTATACTTTCAGCTACAATAAGCTAATGACTTCTGCCTCGGGCGAAAAATTAGCTCAGAATATATCGAATCTGTCGAACAATCAGCTCAACATAGTTGTTCTAAATTTCATTGATATGCTTTCGCATGCTCGTACCGACTCGAAGATGATTCGCGAGCTAGCCTCAGACGAAGCTGCTTACCGATCGCTTACCCGGTCGTGGGTCAAACATTCAAGTACGATTGATTTAGCTAAAAAAGCCGCAGCAATGGGATATAAGATTGTTCTGACAACCGATCATGGCACTATACGCGTGAAACGGCCGCAAAAAGTGACAGCCGAGAAAGATCAGATCAATTCGAATCCGCGTTACAAAGTAAGCCGTCACATCGGATACGATCGTAAACAGGTTTATGACATCTTGAATCCCGAAAAGGCAGGCCTACCAAGCCAGAATATAAGCAGTAAATATATCTTTGCTTGCAACGATGATTTCTTTGCTTATGCGAACAATCAAAATCAGTTTGTTTCGCATTATACCAATACATTTCAGCATGGTGGCATATCAATGGAAGAAATGATTGTACCTTTTATAACAATGACATTAAAATAAATATATGGAACTAAAAATTCAATCGTTAGATACAATAAACGAAACAGCCAAAGAATTCGTTCGAGCGATGGGCGATAATACTGTTTTTGCATTTCACGGACCAATGGGAGCCGGCAAAACAACATTTATCAAAGCCGTATGCGAATGCCTAGGCGTAGAAGACGTAATCAACAGCCCTACCTTTGCCATCGTGAACGAATACCGTTCGAAAAGTGCTGAACTGATATATCACTTTGATTTTTATAGAATCAATAAAATAGAGGAAGCTTACGACTTCGGATACGAAGACTATTTCTACAGCGGAAGCTTATGCTTTATCGAATGGCCTGAAAAAATAGAAGATATTCTTCCTTCCGATGTAGTAAATGTAGTGATAGAAATACAAGAAGACGGTAGTCGAAAAATTACTTTCTAAAAAATAATTGCTAAAATATCCACTTTCATCAAAGAGGTTTATCTATACAATAGAAAAGGTCTTTGATTATCGATTAAGAATATAACTATATATTACGGCAATAATAAACAAAATAGCCCTCTCTAACGAAAGGGCTATTTTTATAAGTTAAGGAAACGTTCCTTATTTATTTTTTACTGCTGTAAAGATTACGACACGGTTCCAAGCATCATTTTGGAATGGTTGAACTTTGTCACCACTTGCTTGAGTTGTAATACGGTCTGCGCTGATTCCGAATTTTTCAACCATTACTTTCTTAACTGCCTCAGCACGTTGTTCAGAAATTCTTTGGTTTACTTTTGCGCTACCAGTTGCTTTATCTGCATAACCAGTGATAATACAACGATAGTCTAGATTATCTTGGAAGAATTTCGCAGCATTGAAGATGTTGATTTCTTGGTTTTCTTGTAATTCAGATTTACCAAGTTTGAACACTACTACAGCATTCATCAATACTTCTTCAATAGTTTCTTCTACGGCTTTTTCTTCTACAATAACTTGAGGTTTTTTAGCCAACTCTTCTTTCAAACCTGCAATAGCATTATCTTTATTAGCTAGAGCAGCTCTTTGTTCGTTGATCTGACCATTCAGTTTATCTACTTCCGATTGGCTGTAAACATCTGATTGTTTGAATCCTCTGTTGATATGGAAAGTAATACCACCAAGTACATTAACCATACCATCATATGAACGATCTTGCACAATACCATTGAAACGGTCTTCAAGAAGTGTTCCATTGGCTTCAAGGTTAAGACTTACTAAGTTTGACACATGATAGTCAACTTGGAATCCTAAACGAGGAAGAACCATGTTAGATTTGCTAATTCCTTGTTTACCGAATTCTTCAGGACTTCTACCTTCATTGATATTTACCGAATTATTGCTTTTTCCATGAACAAAAGCAAGTCCTACAAATCCATAAACATCTACTGCTCTGCTTGGATCATACTTTCCAAAGATATTTGTTAGATTCCACATTCCATCCAATGATCCTTGAATATATTTATGTTTGTAATACTTATCTACCGCTGGATATTTACTTTTTGATTCCCAACCTGCTACTTGAGCACGTAGGCCAAATACGGGAGTAAAGTGTTTACCGAAAGAGAGTGCCACTTGTGGCGTGATTAATTTACCGAATGATGCATCTCTATAATACTCGCTAAAAGTATATGATGCGCCACCTTGTGCCTGGATAAACCAGTTGTCACTAAACTTTGCTTTCTCAATAACTTTTTCCTGAGCCGAAGCTGATGTAGCAACTAAAGCGAATGCTACTAGTGAAAATAGTAATTTTTTCATCGTGAAGTTTTAAATTATTAATACATCTATAACAAGATAGATAGTGATTGTGTTTAATAAATTAGGCCTTTTTTTATAATTTTAGCTTAAAATATAAAGACAAATGTATGAAAACATTTTCGCTCATTCTTGTAATCTAAATTTCTTTTTTAGAAACGTTAGTTAACAAAAGTAAAACCAAAATACATAAAACACTATAAATCAGTAATTTAAAATCAGCCTAAAAGTATCATAACTTTTATCTATAGATATTACACTTTTATCGCCAGACATGAATTCTCTAAGTTTTTCAGGGATTTCGACAGTAGAAGTTATGATATGCTCAACAGTCTCATTGAATTTAGCTGGATGAGCAGTCTCCAAGAAAACGCCAACTTCGTCGCTATTCAAATTATCTAACAAAGACTGATATGCACATGCACCATGAGGATCTAACAGATAACCGGTTTTAGTATATGCTAATTTCAATGCCTTGGCTATTTGATCATCATCATAGCTGAATCCTGAAATTTCAGAGGTTATTCGTTCATGAGAATGTCCATACAAGTCAATCACTCGGGCAAAATTGCTCGGATCACCCACATCCATTGCATTGGCAATTGTCTGAACAGATGGACGAGGAGTATAAACTCCGGTATTCAGATATTGAAGAAATATGTCGTTTCTATTATTTGCAGCAATAAAACGCCTAATAGGCAACCCCATACGTTTAGCAATAAGTCCAGCCGTAATATTCCCAAAGTTTCCACTCGGAACTGCAAATACAACATTATTTGCTTTCCCTTGTCGCTTCAACTGAGCATAGGCATGGAAATAATAAAATGCCTGAGGAAGGAAGCGCGCAACGTTAATTGAATTGGCTGAAGTTAAATTCAACTTCTTATTCAGTTCTGCATCCAAGAATGCAGTCTTAACAAGAGCTTGACAATCATCAAATGTACCATCAACCTCAATAGCTGTTATATTCTGTCCTAGTGTTGTGAATTGACATTCTTGAATAGGACTTACTTTTCCCTTTGGATATAATACATATACATGAATTCCATCTACCCCTAAAAAGCCATTAGCAACGGCACTTCCAGTATCTCCTGATGTTGCAACAAGAACCTTAACATCTGTTTGTCCTTGCTTCTGAATAAAATAAGCTAAAAGGCGAGCCATAAAACGGGCACCGACATCTTTGAATGCCAATGTTGGCCCATGAAAAAGTTCGAGGCTATAGATATTAGCATCAACATGCACAACGGGAGTATCAAAACTAAGAGTATCTTCTACAATAGAGCGCAATGTATCGGCCTCAATATCTTCGCCGAAGAAAGCATCAGCTACGGTATAAGCGATATCATGAAAACTCAGTTTATCTATATTTTCAAAAAACTCCTGCGGAAGCGTTTTGATTCTTTCCGGCATGTATAAACCTTTATCTGGTGCTAAACCTTTTACAACAGCATCCTGAAGATTCACCTCTGCAGATTGCTTATTTGTGCTATAAAATTTCATTCTTTGGCATTTTAATATTAGTAAGAGCGCTAAATTAGCAAAATGAGATTAGACAAACAATTTATAAAACCTATTTTACATTTTTCCGGCTTATAAACCCTAAAATGAGACCATTTCTTCTAAATTTAAAATCTATCTATGATTGTTGCGTAAATTAGGAGGCTCTAAAAAAGAAAATATAAAAGTATTTTTACTATGTTTAAATTATAAAACATTTAACACCTTATATTGAATACAAACTTGCAGATACACAAAGGGAATTGCTTAAGGGAATAATAATACAATTAATATTATATGAAAAATCTAGTCAAATACCTAATAGTTTTTTATTGCTGCGCCTCATTCAGTTGTGACAGCAATAACCCAACAGACAAAGAAGTAGAATCAGTATTTACAATATCACCCAGATCAATAGAAATTCCTGTCAAAGGGATCATACTTTATGTCATAAAACCATATTTGGATGGCAAGGAGCTCAGCGGAGAAAATATAACTTGGGATTCAAAAGATCCCGAAATAGCTCAAATAAATCACCTTGGAGTAGTTACAGGAATATCAATAGGCGAAACTGAAATTACAGCAACATATACAATCCACAACAAATCACATACAGCAAAGTGTAATGTGATCGTCGGGCATGGTTCGAAAAGTAAACTACGCCTGCAACTCACTGATAAAGGATCATCCACTTATTCAATCAATAGGCCCGAAGAATTCCTTTCGAAAAATGCAATTGAAAGACGAACTAAATACAATATACCAATAGATGAAGCTGACTTGCCTATCTCTGCAGATTATATAGACCAAATTGAGAAAATCGGAGGCATTGTTATTGCCCAGAGCAAGTGGCTCAACACTGTGACCGTATATTGTCCTGACGCAGATTTAGCCTTTAAATATAAATCTCTCCCCTTTATAGAAAAAATAACAGCTGTAGAAATAGATGATTTTGGGGCGGTAAATATTCTCGAGAAATCTGCAAGAGGGGAATTTAATTCATTAGCTTCTGAATATGGAGATGCACAGAGAAACATTAATTTGAATAAAGGCAATATTCTCCACGAAAAAGGATTAAAAGGACAGGGTATGGATATTGCGGTCATAGATGCAGGCTTCCTTGGACTTAAAACTAATCCATCCCTTGATAATACAATAATTAAAGGATCAAAGTCTTTCGTTTATGAAGATAAAGAGCCTATTGGATTAGATGCAGATGAACATGGAATTTGGGTTTTATCGACTATGGCAACGAACAAGCCCAATGAATATATTGGCACAGCACCTGAAGCCAATTATTGGATTTTTCGAACTGAGATATCAGACATTGAAGCTCCCATTGAAGAAGACTATTGGGTAGCTGCACTTGAATATGCTGATAGTGTTGGAGTTTCGATAGTAAATACCTCTTTAGGCTATACGACGTATCAAGGGCCATATACAAATTACACGAACGAAGATATGGATGGAAAAACAGCATTCGCTACACGCGCAGCAAACACAGCCGCAAAAAAAGGTATACTTATAGTTTGTTGCTCCGGTAACCATAGGGACTGGGTGGGAACTCCTGGAGACTCACCAAATATTTTAACCGTAGGATCGGTTAATTCAAGCAGAGCACTTGGGACTTTCACAGCGTGGGGAATGACTCCTGATGGAAGAATAAAGCCAGATGTAATGTCTCTTGGCGATTTTGCTTATGTAGTGGGACCAGAAGGCTATACAGATCGCAGAAGTGGTTCTTCATATGCAAGTCCTATTATATGTGGCCTAGCTACATGCTTATGGCAAGCCTACCCGCAACTAACAAATTTCGAAGTAATAGATATCATCAAGAAGTCATCAGACAGATACAACAAGCCAGACATTCAATTTGGATATGGCATACCCGATATGGAAATAGCAATACAAATTGCGGAGGCGGAAATTGAACGAAAGTACAATTAATCTTATTTTACAACTGATAAACCCCTCTTTTAATAAATGACATCAGATATTATTTTGTAATCTCTGTCATGGTCCAATCCTGACACCTTGTAAATATGTACACCTAGGAATGCATCTAAGAGGACATAACCTCTTTCAAAAAAAAATTAACTTTGTAAAACATCATATTTTATTGTTTTGTCAGAAAGAAATGATTCATATAAACAAATAGTTAAAGCCACGGGAATATTCGGTGGTTCGCAGATTGTTATTATTCTATTAGGAATAATACGCACCAAGTTTGCAGCTTTTCTTTTGGGAGCTTTAGGTGTTGGACTAATCGGTATATTTCAATCAGTCGTAGATATGATTCGCACCATCAGCGTATTGGGCGTTGATACTAGCGGAGTGAAAGAAATAGCCGATACCGAGACCAATAAAAGCCAAGAAGAGCACATAAAAACAATATCAACTTTCCGTTTGTGGTTCTCATTGACGGCATTTTTAGGATTGTTTATCTGCTTTGCTTTTTGCTTTCCCATCAGTTTATGGGCTTTTCAAACGCCACAATATGCAATGCACGTTGCAGGATTGTCACTTTGTGTATTCTTCGGAATATTGGCTACCGGCAGATCTGTCATATTGCAAGGCCTACGACAAATAGGTTATATGGCCAAGGCTGGCATATGGACCGCTTTGGCAAGTTTAATCATTATTGTTCCGATGTATTATTTCATGGGAACAAGAGCCATCGTACCTTCACTTATAATAGGCAGTCTACTTTTCTATATATTTTCGGACTATTATTTCAGAAAACTTAAGATAAAAAAGGTATCCGTAAACAATCAGGAGGCTTTCGAAGCGGGTACAAATACGCTAAAATTAGGATTATATATATTGATATCCTCAATATTGAATACAATCGCAATGTTTGTAATCCGCACTTATATTGCTCGCGTTGACAGTATCGAATATGCAGGCCTTTTCCAAGCTGTTTGGGTCATTACTACTGTTTACTTAGGATTGATTTTAAAATCGATGGGAGCCGACTACTACCCTCGCCTCTCGGCAATTTCAGACCAGAACAATGCTGTCAAAACTCTTGTCAATGAACAAAGTTATATTGCCATCCTTGTATCCTTACCTATCATTGTAGGTATGATCTTATTCTCTAAATTTATATTGACATTATTCTATTCAACTGAATTCATTGCTGCTTCCGAACTACTCAGATGGCAACTTCTTGGCTCTATATTCAAAATAATCTCTTGGCCTTTAGCATTCATTTTACTGGCCAAGAATAAAGGGAAGCTATTCCTCCTTTCTGAGATTATATTCTATGCAAGCTATCTTTCGTCAGCTTATTTATTATATTCAACTTACTCGATCAATGCATTTGGAATTGCCTACCTTATAGCATATATCATTTATCTCCTAACAGTCTTTGTTATGGCTAAATATCTGACCAAATTTGAATGGACTCCGGAGATTACATCGATTATATCCATAAGCTTAGCTTTCGTCATAGCATCTTTTATAGTGCTGATGTATTTCGACAAGCTCGGCTTATTATTGGGAATCGTACTTCTATTTGCTTCAACATTCTATTCGTACATAAAACTAAATAAAGTATTTACAATTGAAGATCTCAAGAATTGGATCAATAAAAAAGAATAAACAACACTAAAACAACCACAATATGAAAAAACTAATTATACTTCTGACTCTAAGCATCATTTTCGCAAGTGCATGCAGCTCTAAAAACAATAAGGAAAATCAAGAAACAACGATAGAATTGCAAAAATCGATACACGATTTCATCGTCAAAGATATTGATGGTAAGGATTTCGATCTATCAACGCTTAAGGGTAAAAAGGTACTTATCGTGAATGTTGCTTCAAAATGCGGCTTAACGCCACAATACGAGCAGCTGGAAGCGCTCTATCAGAAATACAAAGACAATAACTTTACGATCCTAGGTTTTCCTTCAGATAACTTTAAAGGACAAGAGTTCAATTCGAACGAAGAAATTAAGTCTTTCTGTACCTTAAATTATGGAGTAACATTTCCTATAATGAGTCGTGTTGATGTTATCGGAGAAAAACAAATCCCGTTATTCCGATGGCTTACTCACCAAACAGAAAACGGGAAAATGGATATTGAGGTTCAATGGAACTTTCAGAAATTTATGATAGACGAAAACGGAGAGCTGATCGATTTTCTTTCGCCTCGCGAATTACCTGACACTCAAAAGTTGATCGACTGGATCGAGAGCAAGTAATTTCTCACCAATTCAACGCATGAATTGAGTGACAAGCCACCAAAGCTGCTGTTTCAGTTCTCAATCTACTCTGACCTAATGATATTGGTTCGAAGCCAGCTTTCAGAGCTTGCTCAACTTCTTGCTCGCTGAAGTCGCCTTCAGGCCCAATAAGTATTAATGCATTCTCTCCTTTCTTGTATGTCTCATGTAATTGAAGTTTTTCTCCTTCGTAGCAATGAGCTATGAACTTACGTCCGTCAAATTCTTGCTTAATGAATTGAGTAAATGGGATCATCTGATCCAATACAGGCAAGACTGCTTTTTGAGATTGCTTCATCGCCGATATCAAGATCTTTTCTATGCGCTCGTGCTTGATTTCTTTACGTTCTGAATAACGGCATAAAAGTGGAGAAAAACGATCAATCCCAATTTCGGTCGCTTTTTCGGCAAACCATTCAATTCTATCGTTATTTTTTGTCGGGGCAAAAGCGATCTGTAAATTGAAATCCCAATATTTTGGTTCTACTATTTCATTCACAATATCCACAATACAATGCTTCTGGTTCGCTTGTACGATACGAGTATCGAAGAAAGATCCTTTACCGTTTGTTATTAGAATCTCGTCTCCCTCTTTTTTACGAAGGACACGTATACAATGCTGAGCTTCTTCCGTTGGAAGCTCTGTATTCTGAAGAATATCGGGGGCAAAAAATATAGTTTTTTCCATATCTAAAAAAGCAGTCACATAACAAGCTAAAACAAATATTATACAACTAGTGATTTGAAATTAGTCTTCAAATATGATCTTATTCTCGCCCAATTCTTTGATCTTTGCCAATGACTCAACATGAATATTAAGATCGCGAAGTCTTTGACCTCCGTTCTGGAAACTTTTCTCGATGATGAATCCCATTCCGTATAGCTCAGCTCCGGCCTCTTTGATCAGGTTATTTACTGCAACAGCAGCATTGCCATTAGCCAAGAAATCGTCGATGAAAACGACTTTATCGTTCTCATTTAAGAAATCACGACTGATACAGATTTTATATTCTTTGTTCTTTGTAAATGAGTATGCGGTCGTAGATACCGGATTTTTCATTGTACTCGGTTCAGCTTTCTTCACAAAAACTACCGGCAACTCCAACAGATAGCCTAGCATGATTGCCGGAGCAATCCCACTGGCTTCTATTGTTACTATCTTATTGATCGGCATATTTCCGAATTTACGGACAAATTCTACACCGATAGACTTCATCAAAATAGGGTCCATTTGATGATTGATAAAGCTATCTACTTTCAATATTCCTCCGGCAAAGCTTTTGCCGTCTTTCAGAATGCGATCTTTAAGTACTTTCATTGTATTTATTCTTTAATTCGTATTACGATATTTGAAATGATTGCAGCAACACCACCTGCAGCAATACCCGACGAGAATACTCCTTGGATAGCTTTAGGCATGAATGTCAAAATCTCTGGAACTAGTTCAACACCTAGTCCGAATGCAAAACTGACAGCTAATACAAGTATAGCTTTGCGATTTATATCTTGCGAAGCAATAATGCGCACACCCGATGCAGCCACTGTACCAAACATCAAAAGTGTAGCTCCACCCAATACCGGTTCCGGCATCAGAGAGAATATACCTCCAACAAAAGGGAACGCACTAAGCACGACTAAGAATCCTGCAATATAATAACCAATATAACGACTTGCAACTCCGGTCAACTGAATAAGACCATTATTTTGTGCAAATACTGAGTTCGGGAACGAGTTGAATACTCCTGCTATAATTGAATTGAATCCATCGGCAAATACCCCGCCTTGCACACGTTTCATAAACTTAGGTCCTTCGATTGGCTCACCACCGATCATTGAGTTAGCTGTGATATCTCCGTATGCTTCGATTGCAGTAATAAAGTAGATTACGGCTATAGCAATAAATACACCCAAATCAAAATCTAGTCCATATTTGAAAGGTACAGGAAGTGTAAATACTCCGAAATCTTTCATCTGACTGAAATCAATCATTCCCATAAAATAGGATGCTATATAACCGACTGCCAATCCTATAATAATAGAACACATACGCAGGTATTTATTGTTCATACTATTCATTAGAAGTATTATAACCAACACTGTGGCTGCAAGACCCAGATTCTGAAGACTTCCCATCGTTCCGTTTGCCATTGCTGGATAGCCGCCTCCACATGAGATAATTGCAACCTTAATAAGACATAGTCCAATCATTGTCACAACGATTCCCGATACAAGGGGAGTAATTATCTTCTTTGTATATTTCAATATACGACTCACTATCATTTCTACCGGAGCTGCAGCAATACATACCCCAAATATAATAGGAAGAGCACTTACCCCTACTCCCGTAAATGCTGAAACAAGAGGACCTATAAAAGAGAAACTTGTTCCTTGAACACACAATAAGCCACACCCGGCAATACCTATTTTGCGGCACTGTACAAAAGTTGAGATACCCGAAGCCAAAAGAGACATAGAAACCATGAATGCCGTAGTTTCTCCGTCCAGACCTAAGGCTCCCGAAATTATGAGCGGAGGAGTAATAATGGCTACGAAAATAGCCAACAAGTGCTGTAATGCTACAAAGAAAGCCTCTTTGAAAGGTGGACGATCTTCAATCTGATAAATAAGATCTGTCTTCTTTAGAGGAAAAACAATTTCTGACGTTTCGTCTTTAAACTCGCTCATAAAATAATTAATTATAAAATAACTTTAGTTATACTTAACCCAATATTCGTATACACCATTTACAGTATATACCAACACAAACTTTATTGATTTATTTCTGATATTAAAGGATGACTCCAGCAAATCCACAGCATCAAAAAAAAGCACAAAGCCGTAAGGACATAGTGTCTTTACGGCTCGCCGCTATCTTTTTGCCGATTTAATATTCATCATCGACTCGTACAACTCTTCGGCAGAAACTACTTTTCGCGAGACTTCTTCTATATTCCGTCCCTCCTTAGTCCACAAGAAAGGGAATAGACTGTATGAATAGTCCGGATTCAGCTGCGAGACATCGATACGCCAGTTTTTCCAACGCATACCTTGGTAGAAATCGTCCATATCGGTTTCTAAACAGAACAAAAGAAACTGACTATATTCCATATCCATTGGCTCCCAGTTCAGCGAGTCAGCAAGATTGTAATATATTTTACCTAAGTCTTTTCCGAAAAATCCCCCATTCAATGCATAATGTCCTCCGATAGCATCGTCGGCAATCAGCAGATAAGGAGGTATTTCACCGTACTCGGTAAAAGTTTTCCCTCTGTTCCACGAGATAAGACTTCTCTGCATACGTTCACATCCCGATCCAAAAATTCGAATCCAGCCATCATCTATCAGCAGACCGCCAGTTTCATAAGCTAACGCTCCCATCAACGAGCGGGTAGTTATCTGAGTATACAACAGAACTTCTTCTCCTCTTTTTTTATCAACAGGTAAGATTTCTATCTTATTGGCAGCTTCGCCAATCCACTCTTCAAGTATCGGCCATCCCGGATCGTTCGTATCGATCAGTTCCTGTAGTGTACGAATCATTTTTATTTATATCTCGATTATTCCCACTCAATAGTTGCAGGCGGTTTAGACGATATGTCATAAACTACACGATTCACACCTTTAACTTTATTGATAATTTCATTCGAAACTTTTGCAAGGAATTCGTATGGTAAACGAGACCAATCTGCCGACATCCCGTCGACCGACGATACGGCACGCAACGCAACCACATTGTCGTAAGTACGTTCGTCGCCCATAACCCCTACCGATCTGACAGGAAGAAGAATTACACCCGATTGCCATACTTCATCATATAAATTATGCTCGCGAAGAAGACGTGCAAATACATCATCTGCATTTTGCAGGATTTCCACTCTTTCGGGAGTAATTTCGCCAAGGATACGGATACCAAGTCCCGGTCCTGGGAACGGATGGCGTTTGATCAAATGTGCAGGCATACCCAATTCATTTCCTACTCGACGAACCTCGTCTTTGAAAAGTAGTCGAAGTGGCTCAACCAACTTCAATTTCATAGTATCAGGCAATCCACCTACATTATGGTGCGATTTGATGGTTGTTCCGGTAATCGATAGAGATTCGATCACGTCAGGATAGATAGTTCCTTGTCCCAACCATTTAATATTTTCAAGTTTGTGAGCTTCTTCATCGAATACATCGATAAAGCCTCTACCTATAATTTTACGTTTTTGTTCAGGTTCTGTCACTCCGGCTAGTTGACTATAAAATCTTTGTTTAGCATCAACACCAATAACATTCAGACCTAGTACTTCATAATCTTCCAATACTTTTTCGAACTCGTTCTTGCGAAGGAGACCATGATCGACAAAAATACAAGTCAGATTCTTACCTATTGCACGGTTCAATAATACTGCTGTAACAGAAGAGTCAACACCTCCCGAAAGAGCCAAAATCACTTTATCGTTACCTAACTGAGCTTTTAGTTCAGCAACCGTAGTTTCGATAAATGAAGCAGGTGACCAGTCGCGTTTCATTTCGCAGATATCTAAGAAATTACTTAGCAATTTAGTTCCGTCTGTCGAATGAGAGATTTCAGGGTGATATTGTACTGCCCAAGTTTTTTCGCCATTGACACGATATGCTGCATTTTTAACATCCTCGGTACTTGCTATTATCTCATAATTTTCGGGTAATGTCATAATTGTATCGCCGTGCGACATCCATACCTGAGATCCCGTTGAAATTCCTGCAAACAATGCATCTTCCGAATTGATAGATACCAGGTGTGCACGGCCATATTCGCGCGAATCACTTTTCTCTACTACTCCACCTTTTGAGTAAGCAAGGTATTGAGCTCCATAACAGATACCAAGAACTGGATATTTGCCACGTATTTCGCTCAAATCAGGCTTGAATGCATCCTTGTCATTAACTGAAAATGGACTTCCCGAAAGAATAACACCTTTTACTGTTGGATCTCCGAATGGGAATTTGTTGTATGGTACTATTTCGCAGTATGTATTCAGTTCGCGAATTCTACGACCAATCAACTGTGTGGTTTGGGAACCGAAATCAAGAATTATGATTTTTTCGTGCATAAAAAAGATAGGTTTGTTAATTTTATGCACACAAAGGTAATGCTTTTTTCGGATATATTTTAATAATTAAGACCTCGATTCCCGTGCTTTAAGACTAATTGAAAACATTTTTTCAAATCCCGAAAAAATCAATAGAGTTGCAAGCCAAATTACGTGCATCAAGACATTTCATCGATTCGCCTTCCAACCTTAGTTTAGGGGTTTCACCACCTATAGTAGCATAAGAATTCCCTTCAGATTTTACATTCATACTATTTTCGACATGAATTTCTTCGATATTACTTCGGCTCTCATTCTTCATCGTCAGATTCAAGTTGCTTGCCGTAAGTTTTTTTATAGTTAATTTTGATTTTCCGAAAACAACCAGATCAACACTATCCGTCACGTCCAGATCAGTAATTTCGACCAATGAACTCTTATTTTGGATAACTTTAAATTCACATCCACCTGAAATTTTAGAAGTTTTGAAACTGGCACCTCTCAGCGTATAAATTTGTTTCAAACAAGGGTTTTCTACATATACGGTCACAACATCTCTTTTTTTTACGTCATGATCGGTTTTTAGTCCGATTTCCAACACTCCGTTATTTACATTTGTGACAACATCTTTTGAGACCTTTTTGTCTGATGTGACTACTTCAACATAGTATCTATCGGATTGTTTATATACCACATGTACTCCTTGCGAAACAGTGATTTTATCAAAGTTTGGTAATTCACGTTCATCCTGAGCAAACAAATTCATGGTAACACATGATACAATAAAAAACAATGCTGCTAATAATATATTCTTGGTTTTCATAACTATTCAATTTATTGTGTAATTAATATTTGTCGTTTTTCCGGATTATTACGACGGGTCTATTGCAGCTAGCTATTATATATGACGAGACCAATACCCAAATAGTTACAAAAAATGACTATTATTTTTCACAAGTAGACACTATTTACACTTCGATAAGCAACAATGCCACTTACGAGGAATAGACTTTGGGTATTGCATTAGACTTTTTTTTGAATCTTTGCCAATCTTTTTTTAACCTTATAATAGAAAACATTAGTTATATTTGTCCTAATAATAATTATTCACCTCAATATTATTTTTTAAATCATGAAAAGGGATACCAAAATTTTTGAACTTATCGAGTTAGAGCATCAACGCCAACTTAAAGGCATAGAGCTGATTGCATCTGAGAACTTTGTCAGTGATCAGGTTATGGAAGCAATGGGGTCGTATATGACAAACAAATATGCCGAAGGATATCCCGGGAAAAGATATTATGGGGGTTGTGAAGTAGTCGATCTGAGTGAACAATTAGCTATCGACCGCTTGAAAGAGCTTTTCGGAGCCGTATGGGCAAACGTACAACCTCACTCAGGAGCACAAGCAAACGCTGCAGTATTCATCACTTGCCTAGAACCTGGAGACAAATTTTTAGGTCTTAACCTATCACACGGAGGACACCTTTCTCATGGTTCGCCCGTAAATTTCTCTGGCTTAATTTATCATGCGCTGGAGTATAACGTACGTCAAGATACTGAAACAATAGATTATGATCAGCTAGAAGAAGTAGCTTTACGCGAAAGACCGAAACTGATTGTAGGTGGTGCTTCTGCTTACTCTCGCGAATGGGATTATGCACGCATCCGTAAAATTGCCGATAAAATCGGTGCTATATTTATGGTTGACATGGCTCACCCTGCAGGGTTGATCGCAGCTGGATTGCTAGAAAATCCGGTTAAACATGCACACATCGTAACTTCGACAACACATAAAACTCTTCGCGGACCTCGTGGAGGTGTAATCCTTATGGGAGAAGATTTCGAAAACCCATGGGGCAAAAAAACTCCGAAAGGCGAAACTCGCATGATGTCGGCATTGCTTGACTCGGCAGTATTCCCTGGGATCCAAGGAGGACCACTTGAGCACGTTATCGCAGCTAAAGCAGTTTCGTTCGGCGAGGCTCTTGATCCATCATACAAAGTGTACCAAAACCAAGTTAAGAAAAATGCAGCAGTAATGGCTCAGGCATTTATCGATAAAGGTTACAAAGTAGTATCGGGTGGTACTGATAACCACTGTATACTTGTTGACCTTCGTACTAAATATCCGGAATTAACTGGTAAAGTTGCAGAAAAAGCACTTGTAGAAGGAGACATCACAACAAACAAGAACATGGTTCCTTTCGATAGCCGTAGTCCATTCCAGACATCTGGTCTTCGTTTCGGTACATCAGCAATCACAACACGTGGTGTAAAAGATGATTTGATGGGAGAAATAGTAGAGATGGTAGATCTTATCTTATCTGACACTGCAAACGAAGCTCAAATAAAATCAGTTCGCGAAAAAGTGAACAGCTTGATGAAAGATTATCCATTGTTCGCTTGGTAATAAATTAATCAAAGTATTTTTTCGATGAAAACAATATTTACAAGCATAGCTCTATTTTTTATCACAATTGCCTCGATCAATGCTCAAACTTTGGATGAGGCTAAGCAATTGTATTTGGCTGGCGAGTACGCTAAAGCGTTACCCGTGATTGAGGCTGAATACAATGCAAAACCAACCGACGCATCACTCAATCAGTGGTACGGAGTATGCCTATTCGAAACAGGTGGTGATTTGAAGAAAGCTGAAGAATGCTTACTTGTTGCATCGAAAAAGCGGATACGCGATTCACATTTATATTTAGGACGAATATATACCTCTCAATACCGTTTCGATGAGGCAGACAAATCGTTTGCCTCTTTCGAAAAACTACTAAAAAAGAGAGGTGATGACGAACCTAAGGAGAAACTAGAAGAAGCTAGAAAATTTCAATCCCGACTTCGTCGCATGGTTACAAATACTGAAGATGTACAGATTATCGATAGTATTGTTGTTGCCAAAAAAGACTTTCTAAGTGCATATCTTTTAAGTACATCAGGAGGAAAACTAGACTACTTCAACAATGTATTCAATGCTAATATGTATGTTCCAACAACAACATACAGCAACGAAAAAGGATCGAAGATCTATTATGCACAACCTGATGACAATGGAGACTTACGCTTATTCTCGATGGAAAGGCTATTGGATGGTTATGGAAATGAAAAGGCTTTATCAAATGATAATTTCGGTCTTGAAGGTGGTAACACCAATTTTCCATTTATGATGCTTGATGGAGTAACTATCTATTTTGCAGCGAGCGACAGCGAATCAATCGGAGGTTATGACCTTTTTGTTTCGCGTTACAATCTGAATAACGATACTTATCTGACGCCCGAGCGCTTAGGGATGCCTTTCAACTCTCCGGCAAACGATTACCTGATGGTTGTTGACGAAGAGAAAGGAATAGGTTGGTTTGCATCGGATCGTTTCCAGGGTAAAGACAACATTTGCGTGTACACATTCCTACCTAACGACAGAGTAAATATTGTAGATAGCGAGGATATGGCCTATAAGGCAGAGCGCGCTATGATAACATCAATCAAGGCGACTCATGCAGCTGGATATGATTATAGCAAGGAATTAGCTCTAGCACACAAAAAGCCAGTTGCAAAGAAAGAAGCTATCAGAGATTTCGAATTCGTTATTAACGACAAACATACTTATTACACATTGGCAGATTTCAAAAACAGCGCAGCTCAAGAAACATACTTCAAGGTTATTCAGAAGAAGAAAGAGCTAAAAATATTGAGCAATGAACTCGAGTTGATGAGACAAGAATACAGCAAATCTGATGCCGGTAACAGAAGATTGATTACAAATGACATTCTTGTAAACGAGAAAAAAGAAGAGCAATTAACCTCTGAAATAGTCAAGCTTGAACTCAACGCCAGAAACCAAGAAATCAGAGAATTAGGGGAAGCCTCTTTCTAAGAAATATTTCAACAAATAAAAAAGCCCGTATTTCTACGGGCTTTTTTATTTTATTTATCAAGACCAATTAGAATTCAATCTTCTTATTTATATCTGAAGGTATAGCATCTTTATGAATAACAACACTCATTGTTTTATATTTAACGAATGCTTCCGAAGCATACCACAAACCTTTATACTTACCGGCTTCACCCCATGAGTTTTTAACCATGTAATATTTTGTGCCATTTTGATCTTTTGCAATTCCGTAAATTAACATACCATGGTCATCTGTAGTCTGATAATTATCATAGGCCAACTGACGCATTTCTTGAGTAATAACTTTCTCTTTAACCGGACCTTCAGATACTTTCTTTTTCAGTGCTGCATCCTTATCTCTCTGAGAAAGACCTAACCAATGAGCCTGATCAGAACCTACATTTTCTGCACTAGTTTCGTCCGGCATAACAGCTAAGCCGTCGCGAGTAAATCCTATTTCGCTTACATCAGATGCCCATGCAACTGTATAACCATTTTCAAGTGCATAGTCTATTGTTTTCATCATTTCATCAATCGGAAGATTGTAAGATTTAGACCAACGCCAGTTGTCTGGAATTTCAAGTGCAAATCCTTTATAGAAAGGCTGATGTGTAAATGATGTCAAAGACACATAATTCGATGCAGTAAGCCCTAGCTCTTTGGCCCAAGCCTGAGGTGTGTAAGTTTTACCATTGTAAGTAAAATTAGCCGGAACTTCGCCAAAGTAAGCATCAAGTACAGCATCGAAACCTTTACCCCAAACCGGAGTCAAAGTTTTATTTTTATTTTCAACAACAGATTTCACAATACTACCCAAAACACCTTCTACTTCGCCATGATTATTCTTATCCAAGCCATAGTTCAGACCTTTGTAAGCTTCCTCTGGCATAAGACCATATTCATCGATTGTTTCGATAACATCGGCAAAAGAGCCTCCTTGTGCAAAGTTCAACATGCCATGTAGACGTACATACTTATCTCCTTTATCTTTGTAGTTGCGGCGTACATTATACATTTCCGATAGGTCATGTTCACCTTTACCCATACGGATCAGTTCAGACTCTAAGAATCCCATTGCCGAATAACTCCAGCATGTTCCGCTGTTTGCCTGATTTTTAACTGGTGTAATTGGATTTTTCTTTACTTCTGTAAATTGATAACCTTGCGCAAGCAAAGAGCCGCTCAAAAGCAATGATACAGATAATGCAATTAATTTGTTTCTCATGATCTCTTTCTAGTCAATTAATATATTATTTATTTTCTTCTTTAAGTTCAGGGTATGCAATTCTAGAATGATAAATCATTTTTAGTTTATCAATAAACACCTCTTTAGCCAATTCAATTTCGCTCAACGTGATTGGTGCATTTTTCATCAGGCCATCACTAATCTGAGTATCGATAAGCTTATTAACCAACATCGAAATTGTTTCTTCAGTATATTCAGTCAAACTTCGTGAAGCAGCTTCAACAGTATCTGCCATCATCAACAATGCCGTCTCGCGACTGAATGGATTTGGTCCCGGATATGAAAATTCTGCCGGATCGACATATTCATCGGGATGCTCATTTTTATAAGTATTATAGAAATATTTTGCTTTGCCTTTTCCATGATGTGTCTCGATGAAATCGATAATTTGCTGAGGCAAGCCATATTTCTTTGCTATCTTGACTCCTTCTTCTACGTGTCCGATTATAATCTTTGCACTTTCTTTAGGAGACAATTTTGCATGAGGATTCATTCCCGGCGACTGATTTTCTGTAAAAAATGCAGGAGCCGTCATCTTTCCGATGTCATGATACAAAGCCCCAGTACGTACTAATACTGCATTAGCACCAATACGAATGGCTGCTGCTGTAACCAGGTTGGATACTTGCATCGAATGCTGGAATGTACCAGGAGCCACTTCGGATAATTCTTGTAAAAGAGGTCGATTGATATTCGATAGTTCGATCATACTTACGTCTGATATAAATCCGAACACCTTTTCGCACATATATACCAGAAGGTAAGAGAATGTCACCAATACGAAGTTTATACTGAAATTAATATAAAGCTTATAATTAATCTGCTTGATATCGCCGTCGGTAGCAAGTACCCAAGCAGTATATACGATTACATAAGCTGCTAGAACATAGATTGCAGTGATAAACAATTGCGAACGCTCTGAAAGATTCTTCAGACTGAACACACATATATAGCCAACTACAATCTGAATAAAAACAAATCCGAGCATAGTTCCTTGCGGCATCATTAATGCTGCAATAAGAACCGTTATCAGATGGACAATTATCGCTGTACGCGAGTCTATAAATGTACGAATCAGAATGACCGATATAGCGAAAGGTATTACATAAATCAAATTCTCCGATTTAGTACTTACCGTCAACATCGTCAGTATCGAATAGATACTGATAAAAGAAAGAATAAAGACAATACTTTTTTTATTCCTATATTCAATCGGCCGATATAGGCGAAGATAAACAAACAAGACCATCATCAGGATAATCACCATGGAGGCTTTACCAATAAAGGTCCATATTTGTTGCGATCGGGGAATCATATTACTACCCAACTCGCTCGTCAGAGAGTTCAGTATATCGAATGTTCTGGCATCAACAATTTCTCCTCTATCTATGATTTTTTCTCCAATTTGCACCATTCCTTCGTAGATTGGCACTCTTTGAAGTAAATTTTCTTTGTCCATCGCCGACATTTTCTCGTCGAAAACGATATTTATTTGCAGATATTCATTGATATTCATCGATTGAAGTTGCGACACATCAATCTTCTCTGGAGCCGAGGATAATATCTTTTCGTAAGCCTTACGTGGAGTATAGAAAGATGACAAATGGCGGGTAGAGGCCATATTATTTTCATCCTTCAATTTTATCTGCGAGATATTTTCCTTCGTGAGTTTGTCGTAATTATCAGCAGAAATCACTCCAGCTTTATATATTTCACGCATCATTCCATTGATATATGAAATATACGCACCATCAATACTTTTTGCTCTGGCATCTTTAACAAACTGCGAAACCGCACGTTTGCCCAACTCTACATCCTCGAAATAATAAGGCTGAAAGCTCTTCAGCACACTATCTCTCTCAGCAGCAACTTTCTCATCAGATTTTTGCACATGAAAATCGAAGGGAGCTGTCAGCAGACCATATCTCCAAGGTCTGTCTACCGAATATATATATTCATTCTTATCTTCTCGAGGTAAGAATAATATAATAAGTGCTATAGCGGCTATGAAATAGATTGACGGGTGAATGTTCAATCTACTGAAAAAGTTTTTTTTATTTTCCATAAAGTTCAAAGTAGATTTGACTTCTATATACAAAACTAAGAATATTTTCGTAAAAGAGCCACAAATAGAAATTGTTTACTGCTTCTATCAGCAGTATTTTTATAGTTTAATAGCCTTTAATACACGATCAGCGGCTCCAGTATTTTCTTTTACAAATTTACCAGACGATTGCCCTGCAGAATACAATGTCTCGTCATACATCATAAACTCGTCCATCAAACCTTTAAGCGTATTATAACCAGTAACCGAATAACCACCATCAGCCTCGATAAGTCCTATAGCTTCGATAAATTTTTTGAAGTTAGGACCGAATATTACAGGAATGCTATAAACTGCAGCTTCAAGGACATTGTGTATACCTACACCGAATCCACCTCCAACATATGCAATCTGCCCATAACGATAGATAGATGACAAAAGTCCGAAGCAATCAATTATTACACAATCATAATCATCGATATTCTCTAACGTTGCCTGCGAATAACGAATAGATTTACGTTTAAGATTACTTTCAATATATTTCAGATGCGACTCATTCAATTCGTGTGGCGCAATTATCAATTTCAGGTTAGGCGTTGCATTGAAATACGGCAAATAAACATCTTCATCTTTAGGCCATGAGCTGCCAACTACCATGATTTTTTGGTCTTGTTCTTTTGCCAAATCAGCAAAACGCGCGATGACTTCGATATTTTTTGCTTGCGTAGCTATCTCCACTACACGATCGAAGCGGGTATCTCCACAGACTTCGACTGCAGTAACTCCCAATTCGTTCAACAAGTTTTTTGAATTCTCATCTTGTACGCATAAGCATTTATACATATGCAAAACTTTCTGCATACGTTTTCCGTACCATTTGAAAAAAATCTGCTTGCGACGGAATATGGCCGAAACCATATAAACCGGAATTCCTTGTTTATGCAGATTATTTACAAAATTATACCAGAATTCATATTTGATAAATATGGCAATTTTGGGTTGCGCTAATCTGAGGAACTTTTTCACATTACGCTTCTTATCGAACGGCAAGTAACAGACAACATCTGCCAACGGATAGTCTTTTCTAACTTCGTATCCCGAAGGAGAAAAGAATGTAAGAAGCACTTTATATTGAGGATATTTTTCTTTGACCAACTCTATAATCGGACGTCCTTGCTCGAATTCGCCCAACGATGCTGCATGAAACCATATATAATCTTCATTCGGATCAATTTGATTTCGCAAAATATCATATGTCTCTTTATGCCCTGCAATCATCTTGCGGGCTTTGCTATGAAATGGAGAAATCAATCGCACCACCAGAGCATATAGGTATATTCCTAATTGGTAGAAAAACATCTTCCTATTTTTTTATTTCAGCAATTGCTCTTTGCAGGCGAGTGATAGTTTCTTCTTTGCCGATTGCTGCAGTAATATCGAACATATGCGGTCCTTTAGATTCGCCGACAACAGCCAAACGGAACGCATTCATTATATTGCCCAGATGGTAGCCTTTATCTTCGATCCAAGCCTTCACAATCTCTTCTTGATTGTGAGCTGAGAAGTCAGTAATATCATTCAAGACTTCGATCAATTCGCCAAGTTGCGCAGGAGTTTCATCTTTCCAACGTTTTTTCACAGTCTTTTCATCATACTCAACAGGAGCTCGGAAGAAGAAGAATGATTGATCCCACAACTCTTTTACGAAATTAACACGTTCTTTCACCAGACCTACTACATGTTCAACATAAGTCGCCTCAGCAG
This sequence comes from Dysgonomonas massiliensis, assembly GCF_900240225.1. Lineage (GTDB taxonomy): Bacteria > Bacteroidota > Bacteroidia > Bacteroidales > Dysgonomonadaceae > Dysgonomonas > Dysgonomonas massiliensis. The sequence continues at coordinate 173,565 of NZ_OEPV01000007.1, forward strand.
CAACATTTTGCTCTGCTAGATATGGAGCAAAAAGCTCTGCGATCTCAGCATTCGATTTTAGCTGGATATATTGATGGTTGAACCATTTTCCTTTTTCGTAATTAAACTTAGCTCCACTCTTACTACAATGCTCTAGCGAGAAAAGATTTACTAGTTCATTCAGAGACATCATTTCCTGATCATTACCCGGATTCCAGCCAAGTAATGCCAAAAAGTTAACAACAGCCTCTGGAAGATATCCACTTTCTCGATATCCCGAAGATATATCTCCACTTACCGGATCTTTCCACTCAAGAGGGAAAACAGGAAATCCCAAACGATCTCCATCACGTTTGCTAAGCTTTCCGTTTCCTTCAGGCTTAAGCAGCAATGGTAAATGTGCAAATTGCGGCATTGTATCCGTCCATCCAAATGCACGGTAAAGTAACACATGCAATGGTGCTGATGGCAGCCACTCTTCACCACGAATCACGTGTGTGATTTCCATCAAGTGGTCATCAACAATATTAGCCAAGTGATATGTTGGAAGATTATCTGCCGATTTATATAAAACTTTATCATCAAGAACTGATGAGTTGATTACAACTTCGCCACGAATAAGGTCGTTAACCACAACATCTTCATTTGGTTCGATTTTGAAACGAACCACATACTGATTTCCATCAGCAATAAGTCGATCTACTTCTTCCTTAGAAAGTGTAAGCGAGTTACGCATCAAGCCTCTTGTCGATGCATCATATTGGAAGTTTGCAATTTCTGCACGCTTCGCCTCAAGTTCCTGAGGAGTATCGAAAGCTATATAAGCTGCTCCTTTCTCGAGCAATATGTCTACATATTTTATGTAAATATCTTTTCTGTCCGATTGGCGGTATGGCCCATAATTTCCTCCGATGTGTGTACCTTCGTCAAAATTAAGCCCCAACCAAGTCAAAGCTTCTATGATATAATCTTCTGCTCCGGGCACAAAACGCTGCGAGTCGGTATCCTCAATACGAAGAATAAAATCGCCTCCTTGTTTCTTAGCGAAAAGATAGTTATACAAGGCTGTACGTACGCCACCGATATGAAGAGGTCCTGTCGGACTTGGTGCGAAACGCACCCTTACTTTATTTGCCATATTAGTTTAATCCATTGAAAAACGGCTACAAAGATATGAAAAAGTTATGAGGTAAATATTCATAACCTTGTCTTTTTGATCAGAAAGCTACAATATTGGCACTCAACATTTTCGACACAGGCAAATTCTGACTTTATTAAATCACAAAAAATCAGCAAGTCATAAGAAAATCACAAAAACAACTAACGTTCCAAATATTTTTCTGTCAACCGCGATACCGGATACAAATCGACCTCCGAATCCTTTATTTCGATATAATCAGTAGTCATCAACGATTTATTTATCTCAACTTTATAAAACTTCGCAAAAATTCGCTGATGGGACAAGACGTGCTTTAGTTGCACAGATGGAATAATACTAATAATATCTACACCGGCGAATAGTTCAACAAAGCTTTCATCGATCAACAAATCTTCAAGCTCAAGCTCTTCATCTGACTCGATCAATGGTAATTCATAAAGATTTTGCCAAATATCTTTACCTATTCTTTTATGTAGATACATTTTATCTTCAAAACGCATATCGATATAATTAAAATATCGGTTACGAACTTTCGTTTTACCAGCTTTTTTCGGATATTCTGAGACTTTATTCGCCGCATAAGCTGCACAGATATCAGCCAAACAACAACTTCCACAATCTGGACTAGCTGGCACACATTGCAAGGCTCCAAAATCCATTATCGCCTGATTATATAAGCCTGGATTATCACGATCAAGCAAGTTCGCAGCTAATTCCGAGAAGTACTTTTTACCTTGTGTAGTATCTATAAAATCATCAATTGCGAATAGTCTTGATAATACTCTATACACATTCCCGTCGACTACTGCATATGGCAGATTAAAGGAAATTGAAGCAATTGCAGAAGCAGTATATTCACCCACTCCGCGAAGACTCAATATGTCATTATATATAATAGGGTATTCGCCATCGAATTTATCTACAATCATCTTAGATGCTGCATGAAGATTTCGAGCACGACTATAATAGCCCAATCCTTGCCACAATTTCAAGACTTCATCTTCGTCCGCAGCAGCCAAATCTTGTACTCTGGGAAAACGTTTCGCAAAACGTAGAAAATAATCAAGACCTTGGTCAACTCGAGTCTGTTGAAGGATAACTTCCGACAGCCAGATAAGATAAGGATCGGAGGTTTCGCGCCATGGCAGATGGCGTTTATGATCAGCATACCAATCCTCTAATTTTCGAGTTATAATATGTAATTTTTCGTTTTTCATTATTATCACAAATAGATCACAAAGGTAAAATATAAAAAGCTCAACATCGATTTACAGCTAAAATCTATTTCATTTTATATCATCAAGCTGATAATATCACTTAAATTTATTAATTTGGCATAAAATAAAAATAAATATTCTTGATATATGAAAAAGGTAGCATTTCTTGCAATAATATCCTTTATTACAATGACATCTTGTATCTCTGTACAGTTCGCCAACATAGATGTTCAAAACCCAGCCAAAGTTACATTTCCCAGAGAAGTCGTAAACTTGGTTATTGTCAACAATGTGCCCCCAATACCTAAAGACAAAGACGCACCCGCTTCTGAAGAAATACTAACAATGGATAGCTTATCAAGCGTTTTTGTAGACTCATTAGCATATTACCTTGACAAACAAGAGTTTTATGGCCAAATCCTATCATATCCTAAAGTAATCAGAACTGACTATAACTCAAGAACGATTAAACCTCTTAGCAAGGAACAAGTGCAATCAATTACCGATGAGATGAAAGTTGACGGGCTAATATCTATTGATTTGTATCAAATACAAGGAAGCCTCGACACACAGTCTGCTGGATACTTAAGTTCTATACAAGAGCTTGCTATCGAGATATATGTGTTGATTCGGGCATATACCGCAGATGGAGAAGAAATTCAAGAACCTATACTTTTCAGCGATACACTATACTGGCAAGGCATCCCAAATATTCAGTTCAAAGAATATGCACTGCCTACACTTAGTGAAATTTGCACCTATGTCAATGGCTATGCAGTCGAAAAAGCACTTAATGCATTCGTCCCTTTTTGGTCAACAGAAGAGCGTGCATATTTCGCAAATGGTTCTCCTCTTATGAACCAAGCTGCAAAATTTGTAAAAGAGAACAAGTGGAATGATGCAATTTCTATTTGGGAAGAAGCATATAAATCCGAAAAAAATCAAGCAAAAAAAGTACGTATAGCGTACAATTTAGCTGTCGGCTACGAAACTATAGATAATATAAGCAAAGCTGTAACATGGATCAGGGCTGCAAAAAACTCGGAAGGATACCTGCAGCACTCTGACATCAGAGAGCAAATAGACTGGTATTACAAAGAGTTACTGAAACGTGAAATGCAGACAAAAAAACTAAAAGAACAAATAGGTATTACAGAAGTCAACACGACTGACTGATTTTAACTATTTGCATTCAAAAGCTTAATAAGTTATCTTTGCGAACAAATTAAAAACTACTGAATTATGTCTGATTTTCCTTCATGCCCTTCATGTAGCATGAACAACACCTATTTCGATGGAACAAATTACGTTTGTCCTGACTGTTTCCACGAGTGGCACGGCGATGCCGAAAACGACACCGACGACAACACCCCGCGTGATAGCAATGGTGCTGAACTAGTAGATGGAGATGCCGTTACTGTAATTAAGGATCTGAAAGTAAAAGGCTCGTCAATGGTAATAAAAAGAGGAACAAAAGTTAAAAGTATTCGCTTGACTGAAAACCCAGAAGAAGTCGATTGCAAGATAGAAGGCTCTAGTATAGTACTAAAGACCTGCTTCCTCAAGAAATAACAAAAAACATCACCCCAATTCTCAAATTGGGGTTTATTCTCTTCAACAGATATGCAATACGATTTATTCAACCAACCAAAATACAAGTTTTTCAGCCTTGGTAGCGGAAGCAGTGGTAATTGTTATTTTCTAGGATCGCGTCAATACGGGATTTTAATTGATGCGGGAGTTGGAGTAAGGACTATAAAAAAATCTTTACGAGAATATGGTATTGCATTCGAAAATATAGTTGGAATTTTAATAACCCATGATCATGCTGATCATATCAAAACACTTGGAGCATTAGGCGGAAAATTTAACATTCCCATATACACCACTCAAGCCATCCATGGTGGAATAGACAGAAGTCGCTATATTGATGCAGACCTTAGCGGATGCCGAAGAATTATATCTAAAGAAGAGACTTTTGCGATAAAAGACTTTCAGATAACGGCATTTGATGTTCCTCATGACAGCATCGAGAATCTAGGTTATCGAATAGAGTTCGAAGGACAAACCTTTGTTCTAATAACTGACATGGGTCGTGTGACCGACGCTATACAACATAATATCAAACTAGCAAATCACCTGGTAATAGAAGCAAATTACGACGAAGAAATGCTTCGAAACGGACGATATCCCGAATATCTAAAGCAGCGCATCACTTCGGGTAATGGACACATAAGTAATCGATTATCTGCCGACCTTGTATCACAATCATATAGTCCAAACCTTAAAAATGTATGGCTTTGCCACCTTAGCCAAGACAATAATACGCCAGATATAGCATACTCGACATTCAAAGACAGACTTCAAAATGCAGGAGCAAAAGTTGGGGACAGCATAAAGCTTGAGGTACTCAGCAGGTACAAATCTTCAGGGTTGAGAGAATTTTAGACATATATCAATTCTAGACAAGAGCAAACAATGAAAACTACACGTCGCAACAACATAACTCTTATCATTCTTTTTATCCTTTTGTGCGCCCTCTATGGATATATCGCTTATTCCTTACCAATGCCACAGGATAACGACATGTATGGACATGCGACTATAGCAAAAGAAATGCTAACTGGAGAAAGACCTTATTTTAGCGGTCCATTTATCATGTATAGCCTTGCTATACTCTTTTCAGCATGCTCTCAGAATGTATATATCATCATGGGGGCTATTTGTATACTATTGGCAATGAGTACAACCTTCAAATTCTTCATTATTCGATCACAAATAGATAAGGTCGTTAATAATTCTAGAATTTCTCTGATCACAAGCCTTAGCCTTTTATTTATTTTTGCCATTCCTATTCTATTCATTATTACCCCTTCAGATTACTATTATATCGGTTCTTTCGCACCAACAGTATGGCATAATTCCACATCCATATTTTTAATGCCCTTCGCGATTTTACTTTTTATACGAAGTTGCAAACAAATTGATACATATAACCCAAAGGATGACTATCTACTGACAGGACTCATATTTATAAACATTTTTATTAAACCTAGTTTTTTCATGACTTTTATTCTGGCATATCCACTAGTCATGCTAATTAAATATAAATTTAGTCAAATATTTTGGAAATCACTCATTCCTATCATTATCGGAGGAGTACTACTACTAATCCAATATTGTTTCATATACCTATCTACAGAAGCCGCTGAACCATCGCAATACGAGTCTGGAATTTCCTTCGGATTTTTCACCTTGTTTGGAACAATTATAAAATTGCGCTTTCTTCCATTGATCATCCTATCCTCTCTCTTATTCCCTATACTATACACAGTCTTTAATTATAAAAAAATAGCTTTCGACTACAGATATCTCTATGCGATATGCCTCTCATTTTTTGCATTTATAATATATGGTTTTCTATACGAGACCGGTCCTAGATTTCTACATGGAAATTTCTATTGGCAGATAGTTCCTTGTACATGGATTCTGTTTTTCGTGTCACTAATCGCCTTGATGAAAGATATGAAAAAAGAAGGGTACACCTTCAAAAACAAGATACTTATGGGCATATACATCCTCCACGTCATTTCCGGAATATGCTACATTCTTCGAATTCTCATCATACACAATTATTATTAAAGATAGGTAAGAACTTAAGTTCATAAAAACCAATAAACCTTCTAGAATCACAAAATTCTTAGATAAAGCTATTTTTATTGCACATTTTTAGTACTTTTGTGCGTATAACTAAAAGATTTAGTCTAAACTTTTTACAAAATAAACAATCAAAATTATGAGTAATAATTTATTGAAAGGAAAAAGAGGTATCATTTTCGGAGCATTAAATGATAAATCTATAGCATGGAAGGTAGCAGAAAAAGCTGTTGAACAAGGAGCTGTAATTACGCTATCAAATACAGCTATGGCTCTTCGTATGGGCGAAATCAATGCACTTAGCGAAAAATTGAATGCCAAAGTTATTGCTGCCGATGCAACAAACGTTGAAGAATTATCAGAAGTTTTCCGTCAATCAATGGAAATACTAGGTGGCAAAATAGATTTCGTGCTACACTCAATCGGTATGTCTCCAAATGTGCGCAAAGGCAGAGCATATGATGATCTTGACTATGGATTCTTTGATAAAACTTTAAATATATCAGCTGTATCTTTCCACAAAATGATGCAAGCTGCTAAAAAACTTGATGCTATTGCAGACAATGGTTCAATCTTAGCTTTGACACATATTGCCGCACAACGTACATTCACTGGCTATAATGATATGGCTGATGCCAAATCACTACTTGAGTCAATCGGTCGTAGCTTCGGGTATGTATATGGTCGTGACAAAGGTGTACGTGTAAATACTATATCTCAATCTCCTACACTTACGACAGCCGGCCAGGGTATTGGAGGAATGGATGCGTTCTTCGATTTTGCAGAAAAAATGTCTCCACTAGGCAACGCTAACGCTGAAGAATGCGCTGATTACTGCGTTGTGATGTTCTCTGACTTCACGCGTAAGGTGACGATGCAAAACTTATTCCACGACGGAGGGTTCTCAAATATGGGCTTGACTCAGGCTGTGGTTGAAGATTATATAGAGAAAAAATAATTCCAATAATAATCATCTAAAACAGCCCATAAGCCAAAATACTTATGGGCTGTTTTCACTTTATACTATTAGTTTTATGCTCCTTAAACTATACAATGATAATACGAATCAACGAGACATCGACAAAGTTGTTGATGTACTTCGAAACGGAGGCTTAGTTATCTATCCTACCGACACAGTATATGCAATCGGATGCGATGCTCTGAATGTGCGAGCAGTAGAAGAAATATGCAAAATGAAAGGGATTAATCCGGCAAAGCACAATTTATCCATCATTTGCTATGATCTTAGTGACATCAGCGAATATGCCAAGGTAGATGACAGAACTTTCAAAATAATGAAAAGAAACTTACCCGGCCCCTTTACATTTATATTGAATACAACATCCAAACTTCCGAAGATTTACAAAAACAAAAAAACAGTAGGAATACGCGTACCTGACAACAACATCATCAGAGAGCTTGTGAAGAATTTAGGCAATCCTATTCTTACCACATCAGTAAAAGATGATGATGTTATAGAATACATTACCGATCCGGAACTCATCTACGAAAAATATGAAAATATTGTAGATATAGTCATTGATGGAGGATATGGAGATATTGAACCTTCGACAGTTGTAGATTGCACCTCGGGAGAACCTGAAATCATAAGAGAAGGAAAGGGCGATCTAACATTATAAGTGGAAACTAGCAATTATATTACATAAAGCCGTATATTTGCATATAGTCATACAGAAAGACTTTGACATTTAATTTTGCTACACCAAACATCAATATTTATATTTTATGAAATCAAAAGCAAGAATACTCATTCTTTTAGCAATTTTATTATCGTTTTGCGTATCATCATGCAAAGACAGTAATAACAACGATACCGAAGACCCAACAAACTCAAAAGAAATCAGCAAAACGAACAAATGGATATACGAGCAGATGAAAGCGTATTATCTATGGAATACGAATATAAATCCCTCACCTAACTTCAAGGAGACTGACGCAAGAAAATTCTTCAATAGCCTTCGATACAAGATCGACGAAACTGATGGAGACAGATTCTCATATATGGAAGAATACAATGAGAACAGTTCTAAAGCTGGGTCCAGTAGCAACGATTTGGGATTCGAATATGTGCCAGTCTACATAGATAATACTAAGACAAAAGTTGGGTTTATTGTCATTTATGTAAAAGACAATACCAATGCTCAAAAAGAAGGTATTAAGAGAGGCGATATAATAATAAGGGTCAATGATAAAGATATTGTAGACAATGAATACAGTGAAAACCATTATCAAACCATTTTAAAAGGCCAAACAAGTTTCACTTTTACGGTCTATAGAGGAAATACAACCAAAAGCTATAAGATATCAACGACACCTGACTACAAGGATAATCCGGTATTTATCAGCAAAGTAATACCTCTAGAAGGTGGACATAAAGTTGGTTACTTGATGTATAACGCATTTGAACAAGGAGATGACTATGAATTCGATATAGAATTAGCTAATGCTTTGACTGAACTTAAGACTCTGGGAATAACTGATTTGGTTGTAGACTTGCGATACAACCTAGGAGGATATGTCAAATCAGCTGTGAATTTAGCAAGCGCATTAGTACCAAGTGGCAACAAAGGAAAAATATTCTGCAAGAGTAAATACAATGACGTATATCAAGCAAAACTTATAAAAGATCATGGAGAGGATGCTGCTTTGAACGAAAGATTTGTAGAAACAGTTTACAAAACAAGAACAAACATTCCACAAATGAATTTATCACGAGTATATTTCCTAACAGGTCAATATACAGCATCAGCCAGCGAATTAGTAATAAATGGGCTTACTCCATACATGACTGTAATTCGAATAGGCACTACGACAACGGGTAAAGATAAATCGTCAATAGAAATATTACCTACTGACAAAGAAATACATTGGAAATTACAACCTTTGGTAGGAAGACTGAGAAATGCTAAAGATGAAGGCAATTACATAACCGGGCTCAAGCCTACAAAGGGTTTCGAAATAGATGAATTTGACGAAGGATTCTTTGATTTAGGAGATTCATCCGAACCTCTTTTAGCAAGAGCTATCGAAGACATTACAGGTAAGCAAGTTCGATCTAAACTCAGATCAGGCACATCAGACTTATTCTTCGCGCCAATAAAAGATGCAACCATCAGCCTAAAACCTGAGCGCAGTGGATTAATAATCAATTCTGATCAATCACAAGACTAAATAATAATAATTCAAATATAGATTAAACACGAGTTCTCTTATGAAAGTAATGAAATTTGGAGGAGCTTCTATGGGCTCTGCTAGCGATGTGTTGAACATCAAAAGGATTGTCGATTCGAGCGACGAACCTATGGTTCTTGTCATTTCTGCTTTCAAAGGAGTCACGGACATGCTGCTATTGACATCGCAACTTGCAGCAAGCGGAAACAAGTATTATGAGGTAGAGCTTAAAAACATCTCGTCTCTACACTATGAAATCATCGAAGGATTAGGCTTCGATAACAAGAGTAAGAAGGAAGTTTATAATGAAGTAGATATCCTCTTAGATGAACTTACAAATATATTTCGAGGAGTATATCTGATCGAAGATCTATCGATCAAAACTTCCGATAAGATTGTCAGCTATGGAGAGCGTATGTCTCTCAAAATAATCAACCATCTGCTGCCTAAGCACGAAGCGATTGATGCGACTAAAGTTATAAAGACAAATCCGAATTTTAATAAGCACACACCTGATATAGAATTATCGGGTGAACTGATACGTAAAGCGTACAACGATTCGGGTAAATTAATGATAGTCTCTGGCTTTATATCCAGCTGTGCCTCAACAGGAGAGCTGACCAATCTTGGACGCGGAGGATCTGATTACACAGCCGCAATTTTTGCTTCGGCCTTAAATGCCTCAATCCTTGAGATGTGGACTAATGTCGATGGATTTATGTCGGCCGATCCCGAAGTAATCAACAGCGCTCATGTAATAGAGTATCTGACATTTACTGAAGCAACAGAGCTTTGCAACTTTGGAGCTAAGATTATCTATCCGCCAACACTGTTTCCGGTTTATCACAAGCATATTCCGATTCGTATTCGTAATACATTCAATCCGAACGCTCCGGGTACATACATTTCGCACAAAGAAGATCCTCATAAAGGGAAATCCCTAATCAAAGGTATTTCCTCTATCAACGATACTTGTTTAATTACCGTTCTAGGCTTAGGAATGGTAGGCATTATTGGTGTGAACTACCGGATATTCCGAACACTGGCACAAAATGGAATCAGCGTTTTCCTTGTATCACAAGCCTCTTCCGAGAATAGTACTTCGATAGGAGTTAGAACTGAAGATGCTAAAATAGCAGTTGACGTACTCGAAGAAGAATTCGCACACGAAATTTCGATGGGTAGCATCAACCGAGTACAGTTAGAAACTGACTTAGCGACAGTCGCTATCGTTGGTGAAAATATGAAGTACACTCCTGGTATTGCAGGACGATTATTTGAAACTCTTGGGAAAAGTGGTATCAGCGTTATCGCTTGTGCACAAGGAGCTTCGGAGGTCAATATATCGTTTGTTATTCGAAACAAATATCTCCGCAAAGCATTAAACTCCATCCATGATTCTTTTTTCTTGTCAGATTATAAGGTTTTAAACCTTTTCATCGCAGGAATTGGCACAGTAGGAGCTAATCTGATCGAACAAATCAGACTGCAACAGCCTAAATTGATGGAGCAATATGCTTTAAAACTAAATGTTGTAGGAATAGCCAGAGGAAGCAAAGCCTTATTCTGTCGAGAAGGAATCTCGCTGGATAATTATCGCCACGAGCTAGACCATCAAGGCATAGCAAGCTCACCCGAATTGTTGTGCGAAAATATCATAGGCATGAATATTTTCAATGCTGTATTTGTAGATTGTACTGCAAGCAACGATATTGCCGAAATCTATCAAGATCTATTATCACACAATATCTCTGTAGTAACAGCCAATAAGATAGCTGCATCATCTTCATACGACAATTATGTCAAGTTAAAGAATACTGCACGCGAACGTAACATCAAGTTCTTGTTCGAAACAAATGTCGGTGCTGGCTTGCCTGTAATAAACACGATGAATTCGTTGATTAATTCGGGAGATAAGATATTAAAGCTGGAAGCTGTATTGTCGGGAACACTGAATTTCATATTCAATACTCTCAGCAAAGATGTATCTTTCAGTGAAGCCATACGCCTATCCAAGGAGAAAGGCTACGCCGAACCCGATCCTCGCATTGACCTTTGCGGACAAGATGTTATTCGCAAACTGGTAATCCTTACGCGCGAAGCCGGTTATCGTGTCGAACAAGAAGATGTGGAACGCAACTTATTCATTCCTCAACAATACTTCGATGGCTCTTTAGCTGAATTCTGGCATACTATAGAAAATATGAACACCGAATTTGAGGAAAGACGCGAGAAGTTGGAAAAAGAGCATAAACGATTAAGATTCGTTGCCAAATACGAGAATGGAAAATGTCAGGTCGGCTTGCAAGAAGTTGGACAAGATCATCCATTCTACAATCTAGAAGGTAGTAATAACATTATACAGATAACTACCGAGCGCTACAACGAATATCCAATGATAATCAAAGGCTATGGAGCAGGAGCAAGTGTAACCGCCGCAGGTGTTTTTGCCGATATCATAAGTATTGCCAACGTCAGATAATAATTTTCAGAACCAGTAATTATGAAGAGATATCTAATTTCAATCTTACTCTCTTTGGGTTTGATATTGTCAGGATTCGCACAGAGTAACGATCAAATCGACTTTGTTAATATCGGAGATCAAGTTCCTAATTTTACGCTACAATCGACTGCACATGGAAATATTTCATCTGATATGCTCAAAGGGAAAGTCACTTTGATCAGTATTTTCGCTACTTGGTGTGGCCCTTGTCAGAAAGAACTTGCAGCTCTACAAAAAGCTATTGATGACCAGACAATTCCTTGGGCAAAGGATAATAAAGACTTAGCCATACTAGTTGTAGGCAGAGAGCATAACGAAAATCAGCTTGAAGCATACAACAGCAAGAAAGGTTTTACGTTTCCTATATATCCTGATCCATCAAGAGAATTTACATCGAAATTTGCAAAACAAAACATACCTCGTACATACTTAGTAAACCGAGATGGGAAGATCGTATTTTCGTCCGTAGGTTTTGACAATGACGAATTCAATAAACTAATAAACTTGATACATAAAGAACTAAATAAACAATGAAAACAATAATAATTCTGGCAGATGGTGCTGCCGACGAACCTATTGCCCAATTAGGTAATAAAACTCCATTACAAGCTGCAAAGAAACCTTATATAGATTTACTAGCTGCCAAAGGCAAAAGCGGCGAATTGGATACTATTCCTACAGGATTCAAACCGGGTAGCGAAATCGCCAATCTTTCGGTTATGGGATATGATGTTCCCAAAGTATTCGAAGGCCGCGGATCGCTAGAAGCAGCAAGTATGGGTATCGATATTTTACCCGGTGAAATGGCTATGCGCTGCAATCTAATTTGCATAGAAGATGGCAAGATAAAGAACCACTCAGCCGGACATATATCCAACGAAGAGGCTGCAGATCTAATCAAGTTTCTGGATGAGAAATTAAACGATGGAAAGGCTAGTTTCTATCCGGGTGTATCATACAGGCACCTTCTTAAACTGAAGGGAGGAAATAAAGATCTAGATTGTACACCTCCTCATGATGTTGTAGGCACTCCGTTCAAGGATGTATTGATAAAACCGCTGAACGATGCAGCAAAAGATAGTGCAAACTATCTGAATGAACTAATCTTGAAATCGCAGGAACTATTAAAAGACCATCCCGTTAATCTAAAGCGTATTGCTGAAGGAAAGGATCCGGCTAATAGTATCTGGCCATGGTCGCCGGGATATCGTCCTCAAATGGAAACCTTGAATGAGCTTTACAATATCAAGAGTGGGTCAGTTATATCAGCTGTCGATCTTATTATGGGAATTGGTGTATATGCAGGCTTGAAACAAATCCATGTGGAAGGTGCAACTGGCTTGTACGACACCAACTACGAAGGCAAAGCTCAAGCAGCAATTGAAGCTTTGAAACACGATGACTTCGTATATCTACATATCGAAGCTAGCGACGAGGCTGGGCACGAAGGCGATGTAGAGCTTAAGACAAGGACTATCGAATATCTCGATGCTCGCGTTGTTAAGTATATCTACGAAACTACTAAAGATTGGGATGAGCCGATAACAATAGCCATATTGCCAGACCATCCAACCCCTTGCGCAATACGCACGCATACCAACAAGCCGGTACCTTTCCTTATATACCGATCAAATGGTAATGCTGACGATGTGCAAGTATATGATGAGTTCGAATCTCCGAAAGGAGCTTACGGACTGTTAAAGGGCCAAGAGTTTATGCAAACTCTATTCTCCGACAAATAACAACATAAGAACATAAATGCAGAATCAATTCCTCGCTTTCGAATTTTAATCAAGTGGAGTTATTGGTTTTGCATTTCTTAGTAATAATGCATATTGAAACAAATCGACTGTCGAAGAAGCATTTCTAAAAGGAAACATCGACTGATCGATAAAATTTGTTTTTGTTTTTCCAAGCCGTTGACTTGACCTATATGGAGAATCAGCTCTATCCAAATTAAACAACGTTATTGTTTGAGGCTCTGAAGCTTTTTCCAGATCTTTTATCCCCTCAACAAGCACAATAGGGCCATCCATATTTACAAGAGATGTTTTCCCATCCTTCGGACTAGGAAACCCTTCTACTTTAGGGAAATTCACTTCACTATCCAAATTCAGGCATACAATACTCTGAATAGAAACACCTCTTGATTTGAGGCGTGCACCAAGAGATCGTATATTATTAGAATTAATTCCTTCTTGCAAAACATGAAATAGCCCAAATAATCCGTAAAAAGATTCATCATGCAGTTTCAATCTATCTACCTCTTGCATAAGATTAACGACCATAGCCGAATCTCGAGAAATTTTTGTTGTTGCATTTCTACTCTTATCAATACCTATAACCTGAATTTTTAGAGAATCCGCTAAAGTTCTATTATAGTCGTATATATCAGACCATTTATCAAACAACTCTTTTCCTGCTTGTTGCAGAATTCTTGACCTGACATCTTCCACAACTCCTGTAAGTATAGATAAATTTTTAGGCTCTGATTGCAAGAATAAATTTAAATTATTGGCAGTGACACTGTCCATTTCTGCAATATAATAACGTGTTCCTTTCGTTTTATTGAAATGAATAAACAACATTTTATCAACTTCCTGAACTTCTGCATAACCGTGAGTCTCTCCTAATAATACAATAGTCGAATTGTAGACTTCTTCTGAAAAGACAGACAAAGGAGAATTACAATTATTAAAAACCTCATTATCGAATATTTGACTATTCACTTCCAGATACTCTACGAATTCCTTTTTAGAAGAGCCTAGAAAAATCTTATTTCTTATAACAAAGATAACGATAGCAATTAACAAGGTACATATAAATACCAACATTGAGTATAAGACTATTTTCAAAAGCTTTTTCATCGTTCAGTATTATTTAGATCTTTTTTTCTTGAACTGTCGTTTGGTATCAAAATATGTAATTGCCAAAAATGCACTACCCACTGAAATGATAAGTATTGCCGTTGCAAAGAAACCGCCAGAAAGTAAAGAATCTTTACCCCCTGTAAAGTACAACGAAACACCTAAAATAAAGATAATTGCATAGACAACCCCATAAATAGAAAAGAAGTTTCCGAGTACCGATTCACGCTTATTTTTCGAAATCTTTTTCGATAGAGCAGCCTCTGTCTCAATTTGCTGCATAATCCGATATTTCAGATTATCCGAAGCCTTCAATCGAGTTCCACTCAAAAGATCTCTTAGCTTTTCATCACCTATATTTATATTCTGTTTCATAACATTCTAATATTGTAATACGGGCTCGAGCAAAGTAGCCAATCGCTTTCGCGCCCTATGTAATTTCACTTTTATATTCGAGTCGGTAAGTCCTACAATCTCGGCAATCTCTTTTATCGAATTTTCCTCAAGATAATAAAGACTTAGCAATAAATTCTCATCAGGAGGCAATTTTTGCATTGCACTTTCAAGCATCGACTCTCTTTCTTTGCGTTCGATGGTTTGTATAGCATCCCAGTCAACGAAGGTATCAGTGGGTTCGGCCAATTGCATGTTATCGATATCTGAAGTTAATTTTCGACTCCTGATTTCGGTGATGGCAGTGTTATATACAATACGATAAAACCATGTAGAGAATTTACTAGAAGCACGGAATGTATGAAGGTTGTGAAAAGCTTTGACAAAGGCATTCTGTACAATATCTTCTGCGTCCTGACGATTACCGCACAGGCGAAAAGCTATCGTAACAGCCATGTCTTGATATTGATCTACAAAGTAACCGAAGGCCGACGTATCGCCTCCGATTACCCGATCAACTAGTTGCTTTTCATTCATTATCGCTACCGTTATCCAGATTCTTATCTTTCACTACCATGAAAAAGGCTACATAAGCGATACCGAGGAAGAATAAAATGCTAGCTCCCATGACAAACATATACTCACCTTTACCTAGATCTAAACTGCTATTGTTGTAAATAATCAATCCAACAATAATCCCCAGACCAATACCAATACACAAGAAGCCATTTCTCAAAGAACGATATTTATTTGGAGTAGGTTTCACATGCTCCTTCTGAGGAGGAATGATACCTTGTTTTATCAACTCCATATTCTCTCTGTTCTTCATCTTCGTATTGTAAATACCTAAATAAATAGCCAGCATAGGTATTCCGAAAATCATAATAGCTCCAATAATAGGTACCATCCCTGCAAGAAAATCTTTCATAATCTTATTTCATTTAATTATTTATAATCTGTTTTCATATATATGACAACGCGAAGTTGGAATTGGTTACAACTTCGCGCAATTATTTTCAAAGAATTTTCAGACGAACTACAAAATACTTTTTTCCAACAGCATTCGTTCTATCTCTTTCCAGTCGACATAAGGTCGTTCACAATCTTCATCATACACCAAAGGACAACCTAAAT
This sequence comes from Dysgonomonas massiliensis, assembly GCF_900240225.1. GTDB lineage: Bacteria > Bacteroidota > Bacteroidia > Bacteroidales > Dysgonomonadaceae > Dysgonomonas > Dysgonomonas massiliensis. The sequence continues at coordinate 189,666 of NZ_OEPV01000007.1, forward strand.
TAGCATCATCAATATACAAATGCCCATAAGCTTTAGGTGAAGATGTCCAGAAACGTTGCTTGGGGTTCTTATTGATGCCATACAAAGGAATTTCATTTTCTTCGAACCACTTTACAGCCTCCGAAAGAACATTCTCTTCTACAGTAACCTCAACTCCGTCAACCTTTTTTTTCTTCTTCCGATCGCTACGCATAGTAAATAAAATAAGCTTATGCCCTTTCTCTACTAAAGCTTTCAACACCGGTACTGCACCTATATCTTTTCCAATAGCCGGAAATTCGTGCGATACGCACGTTCCGTCAAAATCTATACATATATCCATAATGCGATAAAGATAATGAAAAAGACTGATTCTTGAATCAGTAGAAAACTGATCATATATACATTATTTTTACCATTTCACCTCTGCCCTATCCAGACAAGCCCTACCACAAAAAGTGACACTTGTGTACACATTTTCGTAATTTTCTATCATGAATATTTTTTATCTATTTTACCAGAATTGCACTCCTCACACCATTTCAATCTGAAAACAATTTTCTACTCCAAGAAAACCCGTCTACTATATAGATAAAGATATCCCTTATCTGTGGAAAAGTTTGTCCTGAGATAAGGGATAAAATATAGAAAACTAAAAGCGCAAATATTCTCTCATATAATGTATCTATAATTTAGGTCCATGGGCTACTAATGATTTACCATGAGGATTGTTCGTGAATTTTTCGAAGTTCGAAATGAAATATTCTGCTAAACTTACAGCCTTCTCTTCCCAAGCATCGACAGAATCATATACATTACGAGGATCTAGAACTTCAGGAGCTACACCGGCAACAGTTATGGGCATTGCCAGATTGAAGTGAGGCAAGTATTTTACCTCCGCTTTATCTATCGATCCATCCAATATAGCATCAATAATAGCGCGTGTATATTTCAACGAAATTCGTTTACCTTTTCCATCCCAACCCGTATTGACTAGATAAGCGGTAGATTGTGCTGCATCCATTTTCTTTACCAACTCTTTAGCATACATTGTAGGATGCAGAGAAAGGAAAGCAGCACCGAAACATGACGAAAATGTTGGAGTCGGCTTCGTGATTCCCCGTTCGGTTCCTGCTTGCTTCGAAGTAAAACCACTCAGAAAATAATATTGAGCCTGCTCGTTTGTCAATTTCGAAACCGGTGGTAAGATTCCAAAAGCGTCTGCCGTCAGAAATATGACTTTTTTGGCGTGCCCTCCTATCGATATCGGCTTAACAATATTCTTAATATGATTTATCGGATACGAAACCCGCGTATTCTCTGTACGACTTTTATCCGTAAAATCAACTTTTCCGTTAGCATCCACTGTCACATTCTCCAGCAAAGCATCGCGGGTTATAGCATTCCATATATCAGGTTCGTTCTCTTTACTCAGATTGATACACTTGGCATAACAACCTCCTTCGAAGTTGAAAACACCATCATCATCCCATCCATGTTCGTCATCACCAATTAGCTGTCGTTTAGGATCTGTAGACAAAGTAGTCTTGCCCGTTCCCGACAATCCGAAGAATATTGCCGTATCTCCATCCTTGCCAACATTGGCAGAGCAATGCATTGCAGCCATACCTTTCAGTGGAAGCCAATAATTCATACAAGTGAAGATACCCTTCTTCATTTCTCCTCCGTACCATGTACCTCCTATCAATTGCATATTCTCGGTCATATTGAAAGCGACGAAATTTTCGGAATGAAGACCTTGGTTTTCCCAATTTGGATTAACAGTTTTCGAGCCATTAAGAACAACAAAATCCGGTTCTCCATATTCTTTCAGTTCTTCGGCTGTAGGACAGATATACATATTTTTCACGAAATGGGCCTGCCAAGCAACCTCGCAGATAAAGCGAACTTTCACTCGGGCACTTTTACTGGCTCCGCAAAACATATCTACAACATAAAGTTTCTTACCTGACAACTGGTCTACAACCAGTTTTTTCAGATCAGACCATACTTCTTGATTAATGGGCTTATTGTCATTCGGATATTCCTCTGTATTCCACCATAGCGTATCGCGAGTAGTATCGTCCATCACAAAATATTTGTCTTTGGGTGAACGTCCCGTAAATTTTCCGGTAAAGACATTTACTGCACCTAGCTCTGTCAAGTAGCTTCGTTCGTAACCCGTAAGATTCGGGTCCATTTCGTCGTCGAACAATTGTTCGTAAGTCGGATTATAAACAACTTCTTTTACGTATTTAATTCCATAAATACTTAAATCAGTTACTTCCATAATGTGTTTGTTTAGTATGTGGTTAACAATATAAAAATGTAATGTAAAATAGTAATCTCTAAGGGTCGGTTAACATTATGTCACAAATATAGCTGAACAGAACCAAATAACACTCTTATTTCTGATAAATTTCCAAAGTTCATATTTTCTAATACAAAAAGGGCATGAAAAATATTCATGCCCTCAACCTTTAACCTTTAACCAATAATACTTATTCTTTATCTACTGACAGCAATTCACCAGCTGTCCAGATTCTATATTTAAGTTCACAATCTTTCGGAAGATAAACTACGATCGGCAAACGGCTGTTATATCTGGCAGATACCGATTCACCAGAAATAAACTTATCTGTTTTCACTCCATCAGGACACATCATCATAGTAGAGGCAACGTGATTTTCTGTGGAGAATACAAAGTAGTTGTAGCCCCATCCCTGAACTGTTTCTTCGCTAAAGCTACCTATCAATCGATGACGATTACAGTCTACGCTCAGCGTTTTACCTGCAATCAGTTCTATCTCGAAAAGGCTTTCATCTGCCATCGGTTCAAGATAGATCACGTGTCTCACTAGGCTATCAATCGTTTCAGGGTACGCTTTCAAGTTGTCGATAGCTTCTTCTGTTCCTTTATTTTTTGTTTGTGCTGTCATATTCAACGATAGTGCTAAACACATTGCAATAGTTCCAAATAGTAAAGTAAGTTTTTTCATAATCTCTTTTTTTAATTTGTTTGTTCTTTATTACATAGACGACGCTTTCTTCAAAACGCTTACTCGCAACCTCAATTTTTAATGAATTTTAATTATTAACAAATTCAACTTCGGCTTCAAGCTTCTTATCTACAATCAATATCAGAGCATGACGCGATTCGAAACTTTGCTTATCAGTCTTTGCCAGACTGTAGTCAAGAACCAACTTCTCTCCGCTCATAATCAAATCCTTGCACTCTACACCCGACACATCATCGGATATTGGATTGATCACAGCAATAACGAATTCAGAATCAAAGTTAATCGCTGTGGGTTTACCACCCTCTCCCATCGTACGCGCTATACCAAAGAAACTATCAAACTCGTCTTGACTCGTTATTTTCACTTCAAAAAGCTTATTTTCGACAGTATTCTTTACAAAGTAATTTTTAGCAACTACATAAGATACTGCCGAAATTGTTTTAGACTGACTTCCACAAGATATTAGTGCAAGTGAAATACACAGACTCACTATTAATGATTTCATACTCTTTCAATTTATATTTCTTTCCAAAGTTATAATATCTTACAAATTAGCAAACTCCGAAAAGGTAACAAAAGTAACACAAATACAACTTTTACTTTATTCTGTATCCTTATCCATAAATACCCGCTATAGCTCATTACCCTGAATATAGATAAACTTTTCTATTCTCTATCACAAGATCATAAAGCATAGATTATTGAGTAAAATATTCGGACGAAAAATAGTATCTTTGCAGGCACTAATAAAAAATTGAATGGCTCGTAAGAAAAAAGAACTTCCGTTGATAGAAAATGTCGAAATAGTTGACATTGCCGCTGAGGGTAAAGCAATAGCAAGAGTTAATGACTTGGTCGTATTTGTTCCGTACGCCATCCCCGGCGATGTGATAGATATGCAGTTATATCGCAAAAAGAACAAATATGCTGAAGGTAAAGTTGTGCGTTTTGTATCATATTCGCCCAACAGAACTGAGGCTCTGTGCGAACACTTCGGTGTATGTGGAGGTTGCAAATGGCAAATATTGCCCTACAACGAACAATTACAATACAAACAAAAGCAAGTTGTAGACAATCTTACCCGCATAGGAAAGGTCGAACTTCCCGAGATCACTCCAATTTTAGGATCTGAAAAGACTGAATTCTATCGTAATAAACTTGAGTTTACATTCTCGAATAAAAAATGGCTGACATACGAACAAATATCTTCTGGTGTTTCGTTCGACAATATGAATGCCTTAGGATTTCATATTCCAGGCTGTTTCGATAAAGTGTTAGACATCAACAAATGCTGGTTGCAAGACGATATATCGAATCAGATACGCAATTTTGTCCGCCAATATTGCAACGACAAAGGATATACCTTTTTCAATCTTCGCGACCAAGGTGGATTGCTACGCAACATGATCATCCGTACGTCAACTACTGGCGAGCTGATGGTAATTATTGCATTCTACGAAGATAATCACGAACAATATTCTGATGTACTGAATGCCGTTGCAAATCAATTTCCGCAGATTACTTCGCTGATGTATGTCATCAATCAGAAAGCGAACGATACAATTACCGATCAAGATATTTTGGTTTGGAAAGGCAACGATCATATTTATGAAGAGATGGAAGGATTGAAATTCAAAATCGGCCCAAAATCATTCTATCAAACCAATAGCGAACAAGCTTATAATTTATACAAAATCACTCGTGAATTTGCAGGACTTACCGGCAATGAGTTAGTATATGACCTTTATACCGGAACCGGTACTATCGCCAACTTCGTTGCACGCCAAGCAAAACAAGTAGTAGGTATAGAATATGTTGAAGATGCAATCAAGGATGCCAAAATCAACTCTGCGAACAATGGCATAGACAATACCCTCTTCTATGCAGGCGATATGAAAGATATCCTTACTCAGGAATTTATCAATCAGCATGGCCGTCCGGATGTGATCATTACAGATCCTCCACGTGCAGGCATGCATAACGATGTAATCGATGCCATTCTATTTGCTGCTCCTCAGCGTATAGTATATGTCAGCTGTAATCCGGCAACTCAAGCTCGAGACCTAAGCCTGCTAGATGAGAACTATAAAGTATTGCGTGTACAACCGGTAGATATGTTCCCACATACACACCACGTAGAAAACGTAGTTTTATTAGAAAAAAGGTAAAGTGTATTTATAACAGTTAATTTTTAAGGTAAGTTTTATTCTAAAAAGACGCTTTAAGCCATAAAAAAATATACATTTGTAGTATCAAGTTCTAAATTAATAACAACGAAAAAGACAAAACAACATGAACAAATCATTTATTGCAGCTCTGTTTTTACTTATTGCTGCCCTATTTTTCTCTTCATGTGGAGGTGCTTCAAAATCTAACGAAGGACAAGCTGAAGAACAAACAGAAGAAGTTGCAACTCAAGTTGCTGATGAAGTAAATAAAAATGTAGAAGCTGCAAAAGACGCTGTAGAAGAAGTAAAAGATGAAGCTCAAGCTACTACTGAAGAAACTAAAGATGCAGTTGTTGAAGCTGCAAATAAAGCATTAGCTGGATATGAAACACTAGTAAACAAGATTCTTCCTCTTGCTGAAAAAGTAAAAAAAGGAGATATCAAAGCTGTTGCTGATTACACTAAACAATCGAAAGAAATCAAAGATTATGTAAGCAAAAATGCAACTGAACTTACTGGTCTTACTGGCGAAGATGCTAAAAAATACAAAGAACTAGCAGAAAGCCTTGTAAACTCGTTCAAAAAATAATATTTTAGAACTCCATACAACTATAGAAGAGCAACCTTATAATGGTTGCTCTTTTTAGTTCTATAAGTAGAATAAGTAAAGCTAATATTTTGCAATCTGGGAATATTAGCTATTTTTGTTTTATTAACAGACTAAACTCACACTATGAAAAAGATCCTGGCAATTCTATTTTTTCTCACACCTATTTTAAGCCTGTTCGCTCAACAAAATCTATCCGATGGATATATCATCACCAACTCTAATGATACTATACACGGACAAATAGACTTACGCACTTCCACTATTAATCAACAAAGGTGCACATTTGTTGATGCATCTAACAATTCAAAAATATATCTTCCGGGAGAAATAAAAGGATATAGATACATCAATGAGGGCAAATTTTATATATCTAAAACGATAACAGTAGATAATAGTGAACAACTAATATTCGCAGAATACCTAGTTCAAGGAGGATTAAGCCTATTCTATTTTGAAAAAGACGGATTAGCATATTTCATATTTGAAGAAGAAGGGAAAGAACATTTCTACATAACAAAGCATCCGCCGGTTGAAGTGGATCGAAAAATGAAAGAAGATACTAAGTATGTAGGTATGCTTAAATATTACTTTCGAGATAGTAGCCCTACAATGATGAAGCTTATCGAAAAATCGAAGTTCTATCAAAGATCAATGATAAAAATTGCTAAACAATACAACGATGAAAATTGTCTCAATCCTGGACAAAACTCATGCATAATCTTCGAAAATGACAACCCTGATAAATTTGGCCTTCAATTTAAGTTTTCTGTATATACCGGAATTCAAAACACAACATACTCCGGACATCTATTCGACGCGAGCTCTACATTCCCTTTATTAGGAGGACAAGTATATATAAATAATCCAAGATGGTCAAAATCGTTTGGGTTTGTAGTAGATCTATCATTCTCGAAAATGAAAAAAGAATCTCAAAAGCTTAAATCTCCAATCACAAGTAGCTACAACATCCTTAAATACGACATGTATGATATGTCAGTGAAATTAGGCTTACGTTATACATATAGCAAATATAGACTCAGACCATCTATTGAAGGAGGACTTAGTAGTGCCTATATTATCAAGAATAATAGCACTTGGGCTAGCGCTAGTAATAGTACCATCATCAATAGACAAGACTATGATGTCCGCAAGTTTCATATAGGTTGGTATGTAGGTATGGGAGTAGAGTATAATATTATTAAAGATCAATTCATATTTCTACGATTCAATTACGACAAGTTCTCTGAAACAGACTATATGCAAACAAGTGGTACAGATCATATCAGCCTATGGCAACTAAAATTGGGATATACATTCTAATTCAAGATTATTTAGCAAATATTACAGCTTTAAAACTTTAATATTGTCATAATTTAGTACTTTTGTTAATCAAAAGTATAGTTACACTTATTTTTTTAAAAAATGAATATAGCCATTGTTGGTGCCAGCGGTGCCGTAGGACAGGAGTTCCTAAAAGTGCTCGACGAGCGTAATTTCCCTATCAACGAACTTACTCTATTTGGTTCAGCGCGAAGCGCAGGATCTGTTTATGAGTTTAAGGGCAAAAAATATACGGTACGCGAGCTGAAGCACAACGATGACTTTAAGAGTATTGATATTGCTTTTGTTTCGGCCGGAGGTTCTACATCCGTAGAATTTGCTTCGACAATTACCAAACACGGAACAATAATGATCGACAATTCCAGTGCATTCCGCATGGATAACGATGTGCCATTGGTTGTTCCTGAAGTAAATGGTGAAGATGGAAAAGTCCGTCCGAAAGGTATCATTGCAAATCCGAACTGTACAACAATACAGATGGTAGTAGCACTGAAAGCAATTGAAAACATATCGCATATCAAACGTGTACACGTAGCTACTTATCAATCAGCATCAGGAGCCGGGGCTTCGGGTATGGACGAATTGGTAGCGCAGTTCAAACAACTGGTTAACGAAGAAGAAGCAACTGTAGAAAAATTTGCATATCAACTAGCATACAATCTTATCCCTCAAGTAGATGTATTCACTGAAAACGGATATACTAAAGAGGAATTGAAAATGTACAACGAAACACGTAAGATCATGCACTCGGATATTGAAGTAAGTGCAACTTGCGTTCGTGTACCAGTATTGCGCGCTCACTCCGAAGCAATCTGGGTTGAGACAGAAAGACCAGTATCTGCTAAAGAGGCAAAAGAGGCATTCGCTAAAGCAAACGGCATCATTCTGGAAGACAATCCGATGGAAAAAGTTTATCCGATGCCATTATTTATTTCGGGAAAAGATGCAGTCTATGTAGGCCGCATACGAGAAGACATCTCAAACCCTAACGGGCTTACTTTCTGGGTTGTAGCCGATCAAATAAAGAAAGGCGCAGCACTCAATGCTGTTCAGATTGCAGAATACCTTATCAAAGAAAAAGCTATTTAAACGATAAACTATTTGCAGTTTCGAAACAAAGAGCTATATTTGCAACGCAATTTACACAATTGTGTAAAGATGCGGGTTCAGGAAGTGTGGGTGAGTGGCTGAAACCACCAGTTTGCTAAACTGACGTACGGGTAACTGTACCGGGGGTTCGAATCCCCCCGCTTCCGCAGAATTACAATTTCAGCAAAAGAAGAGCGACCAAAACAGGTCGCTTTTTTTGTTCTAGACTATCCGTCACACTAAATTGAAAATTTCGGACAAAGAAACAAGTATAGCATGTAGTAACATAAAATATAGAAAAAATCTATATTTTATATTCCAAGCGAGAATAGGTAGATATGCCATCACTATATCCATGATTTTCAAGCATAAACGATCAACTCAAGAAGCATTATTCAATACAAAATATAGTTTCAGCTTTCTAAACGCTACTTTTATCTTAATAACATTCCATTATTATAGAAAAAAAACTAAATTTATGCCCAAACATTAATATAACTGACTCATCCTATACAGGCATACACCTTAGTATCTGATCATGAATAGACTATTATTTTTATTTTTCCTTATTATATTTTATTCCGAAAATACATTCTCATCAGAGAATAAAATTAAAGATACTTTTACTATACCAAATACAGAGAAAGGCATTGATCAATTAAAAAAGATTCATGCAGACATCAGAAATAGTAACTCCCCATTACAACTAATAGAAACACTTGAAGAAGAGGCAAAAGAACAAAGCAATACACTTTACGTTACAAATGCCTACAAAGAAAAAATCTATTTTTACGCCAAGCAATCGAACACTGATTCCATAAAAGTTTATCTAAACAAAATTTCAGAAAATTTGGATCTACTGGATCGAGACGAACACCTATCTATTGATGAAAGGAAAGATGTTGAAGCAATAAAACTATTCGCTATCACGACCAAATCATACATTTACATGAACGAAAACAAATATGATATCGTTCTAATTGAAGTGAACAAAATGCTGGAGAATTCAAAAGTGAACAGAACACCGCATCTGGAAGCTGAAGCATATACATTGCTCGGATCAGCATATTTATACAGCAAAGATCTTCCAGTAGCAATAAAATGCTTTAGAAAAGCATACAATATCAATGCTCAATTGACGGCTAAGCTTCCCCCAAACAATTACAATTTCTACAGACCTATGGAAGGCCTATCTATAGCTTATGGAGGTTCAGAGAAATACAAAGAAGCATTACAAATATCAGACAGCTTGCTCTCCAAAATTGACGAAACATATAAGTATCTGAAAGAATCTAACACGGAAAATATTGACATTGAGTTCATTTATCAGTTTCACAAACACAGAGCCTCTTGTTACGATGCTTTATGGAATACGAAAACGAATAATACGAAAAAAGCCCGGGTTCAACTTGATTCTATCAAACACTTCATACAACAGAATTACAAAGGAGCAACAACACCTAGCGATTTCGATATATACGATTATGTAGAAGCAAATTATTGGTACGCTGTAAAAAACTATAGCAGAGCAAAGGAATATGCTTTATCGATGATTGACAGAAGCAGTCTGGAGAAAAGTACATTTACGTATATGCTAGCTCACCTCAAACTGGCCAAGATTATAAATGCCGAGGGTAATTGCAGGGAAGCATATATGCTGATGGAAAAACTATATTGGCAAAATGATTCAATCAGTGCCATGAATTTTTCGGAGCAAGTAGCAGAAATGCAGGCTCTATATCAAGTAGACAAGGCCGAAATAGCAGCGCTACAGAGTGAAAGAGAGTTAAACAAACTGAGAAGAAGCCTTTCCATCGCTTTTTTTGCTATTATGTTATGTATTATAATAGCTATTTTAATATGGCAAAACAGAAGAAAAATAGTTAAGAAGAACATCCAATTATACAATCAATACATTGAGATAAAAAATCAGAGCAAGGAAATAGCAATCCTTCAGCAAGGATTGATTAAGCAACAAGGAACAAATAACTGTGAAGCTGATGAGAACAGTATCCTAATTCAGAAATTAGAGGAGTATCTGCAAGAAACAAAATGTTATTTAAATCCAGATTTAACACGTGAAGAGCTTGCAATACAGATGGGAACAAACAGGCAATATCTGATAGAGGCCATAAAGGATAAACGAGGTAAAACGTTCAATGAATTCATTTATTCTTTCCGGCTTGAATACGCTCACGAGCAAATTATCAATAATAAAAAGAAATCAATATCCGAGATTCTTGTCGAGGCGGGATTTCTGACTAGAACAACATTCTACAAAGCTTTCAAAGATGTATATGGACTGACACCTAACGAATTAAGACGCATCTTAAATTAATCACAAGGAACTATAAACATGTCAAAACAAATAGTTTTGCAGAAAAAACACACCTTTTTGCAAAAAAAAGGACAAAAAAATTTCGCAACTGCTACTTTTGCTGCATAGTTTTAAAAATACAAATAATATAAAACTACGAATTTATCCTTTGGGATATTAGCTGACTAATTCCAACCGGGCTACAAGAATGAAAAGAAGGTTACACCACAAATAAAAAGTAGCTTCTTAGCCTTAAACAACGCAAACAAGAAAGCCTCACTCCTTTGTTATACAAATCAGGAAGTGAAGCTTTTTTATTTAATTAAATATCTTACGATTAAAATTACTCCTTTAACAATCTGACCTCTACAATTTTTCCAGTCTGAGAACCATCATTAGCTCTGATTTTCACATCAAATACTTCTTTATTTGCTTCATCAGCTGGTATAGTAATCAAGGTAGTTTGTAATTCCTGAGCATATTTTCCATCCAAATTCATCTCCGAGACCTTGTGCCCATTGACCGAAACCTCAAAATTACGGGATTTATCGAAATCAAAATATTTGATGTAAAGATATTTCGATGACTTTTCTTTGTTCTTCATCTGATAACTAAACCATGCTTGTGCCTCGCGCCAATGAATATCTTCAATGAATCCAGTAGCCGACTGTTCGCTTTTGATAAAGTGGTCCGACTCAGGCTGTTGTTGCCCACATACCACCTTATCTATAGTCCTTTCATCAAGTAGCATTTGCTCTTTTTCAGCTTCGGCTATTTTAGCCTTCAGTTTTACTACATCTGCAGTCGTAGCTTGTGGCCAATAAATAATATAACGCGATTCGTGCAAGCGGAAGAATGGAATCAACTCCATATTTTCAGGGTATTTTTCAGAATACAAGCCCGATAATGTAAATGTCAGAGGCTTGCCGGCTACGGGAGTTATTTTAGATGGAATATCATTGGCATCACTGACGATGATCGGCATATCTTTCATTGCTATTTGCTTGCCATGAGCAATGTGCCCACCGCGGCTATCGTCAGCATAAAGTCCAACCATATCCTCTGTTCCTGTTTTTGCAGCCAGTACGATCGGTCCATATAAGATGGAATAATAATTTGATTTATCAGGCAATTGCTCCACCGATATATTCATTGGCATCTCCAGAGTTACAACATCTCCTTTTTTCCATTTTCTGTTGATTTCAATATAACCATACGAATTCACCTGAAGAGGAATACTTTTACCATTAACAGATAGACGGGCTTCACCTTTCTTAAGCCATTCAGGATGGCGTATATTCAAAGTAAAAACAGCAGTTTTCTTCGGGTTAATAGTGATTTTTGTCGCAGACTCATCTGGAAAATTTGTTTCCTGAACTACTTCAATATTCTTTTCAGACCAGCTCAAATGCGAAGGAATAAATAAGTTTACATACAAATCGTTTGCAGAATGTGCGTAAATCATTTCCCCATATTTAGCGTGATTTTCCAGACCAGATCCAACACAGCACCAAAAACTTGTATGCGGCTGTGAATATACTCTATAATGTCCGGGACGCATTTGAGTAAAGTAGACAAACCCTCCTTTATCAGGATGTTGCGTCGAAAGTATATGATTATATAGTGCGCGTTCGTAATAGTCGACATATTTTTTGTCTAACGATGTCTCATAAAGCATGCGCGACAGTCGTAACATGTTGTAAGTATTACAAGTCTCTGGTCCTTCAATATGATTGATCATTCGCGAAAAGTCGTTTACTGGGTTAAAATGCTCCCCTACACTATTTCCTCCGATAGAGACTGAACGATGTTCGACAACAGTCTCCCAAAAGAATTTTGCGGCTTCGCTCCACGATTCATTTCCTTCAATATCAGCTATTCTTTTATAACCCAACACCTTTGGTATTTGAGTATTTGCATGCATACCAGTCAGCTTATCTTCTTTTTTCAATAGAGGATTCAATATAAGCTTGTGCGAAAATTGGTGTGCCAATCTCAGGTATTTTTCATCACCGGTTATGGCAGCAACATCAGCAAAGGTTTCATTCAAACCACCATGTTCGCTTCGTAGCATATCCTGCATTTGCTCCTCACTTAACTTAGACACCAGCTTGATTGCCCAATCTGTCATCTTGATCAGCATCTCTTTAGCCTCTTGACTTCCTGCATAGAGATAAGCATCGCGAAGACCAGCATAAGTTTTATGAATATTATATAATGGAACCCATCTACCGTTCAGACTAAAACCTCCGGCATCAATTTTTCCGTTAGCTATTTCATCCCAGATAGCCTTTCCTCCCGGAACTCCTCCTATATAGCCATTCCCGTTAGCATCTTGACAACGCTTCAGTTCGCTGATCATATAATCGAGTCGATTCTTTATTTCATCATCTCCCGTAGAGGCATACATCAAAGACAAAGCTGACACATAATGACCTCCGATATGCCCATCAAGTCCAGTATTCTCCCAGTTAGTATAACTCTCGTCTTTCAGAGGCAAGCCTGATTCGCGATGAAAAGGGGCTAATAAGCGATCAGCCTTTAGCTCTAGAAGATATTTCTTATCAAGTTCCTGAGCATTCTTAAAAGGGCTATCTAATAGTCTTACATCTGCCAAATCAAAATATTTGACCCGAGGCATATCAGCCAAACGTGCATTGCAATTATTCGCAGAATTAGGATATTCATTTGCTCCAATATTTTTTGCATATCCAGCGGCTATCAACTCAAAGCCGACCAAAAATAAGGATAGGAATAAAAAGTATTTTTTCATGTTATTTAGAAATATAAGTTTATATATCAGATTGTAAAAGGATGAACTTTATAGCTATCTAACAAAGATAGAACGATTTGTGAATTTTCAACTATATATTCGTATAATAAATGTAAAAACAACACTTATGTTTATAACATAGGATATCTAGATATGAAAAGGATATTTAGAACTAACTTTCAGAAAACAAGATTACTAATTAATAGCCACAAAGAAAATTGTTAAAATATTTCACACTCGCAGATTAATAATATACCTTTGCACACAGATTTTGGTGTCACGATTCCAATACTACGGAAAAGTGATAAAAGGGAATCAGGTGTAAGTCCTGAACAGACCCGCTGCTGTAAGCTTCATCAAAGTCTTTGAACAATACTCAAATCCACTGTTCAGCAATGAATGGGAAGGGCGTTTCAAAGATGAAGTAAGTCAGAAAACCTGCCAAGATTGATTGTTTTAAAGCTTTCGGGGAATAGAGCTGAAGACGCTGATGAGTAGATCAATCTTATTTTGTTTTTTGTAGGTCCACTTACTTGATTTTCTTATCACTACATCTTCATTTGTTTATTTTTCTGCAAGCTATTTGATAACGTTCAATTAGCTAAAATGTATTTTATTGAATCGAAAAGAATTTGCTCAATAGTTCTACTATTGATATTATGCCACTTTGTATCAGCACAGAACAAGCTTGATACAATTCAAGAGCTGAAAGACGTTGTTGTGAAAGGAAGAATAGTTCAGGAGATTATTCCTTCGCAACAATTATCAGGTCAGTTATTACAGAGTTTAAGCAGCCATAATGTAGCCGATGCTTTACGTTATTTTTCTGGTGTACAGATCAAAGACTATGGCGGAGTCGGTGGATTTAAGACAGTAAATGTCAGAAGTCTAGGTTCAGAGCATGTTGGTGTATTTTACGATGGTATTGAAATTGGTAATGCTCAGAATGGAGTTGTAGACTTAGGTCGTTTTTCATTAGATAATCTCGAGACCGTTTCTCTCTACAATGGTCAGAAAAGCGCCATATTCCAATCGGCAAAAGACTTCGCTTCAGCCAGCAGTATCTATATGGCTACCCGAACTCCCATATTCAAAGAAGATAAAAACTACAATGTAAATATTAAGCTTAAAGTAGGATCATTCGGCTTAGCAAATCCTTCAATTCTATGGGAACAGAAAATTTCTAACAAAATTTCCAGTTCTTTCAATGCAGATTATACTTATGCAAACGGGAAATATAAATTCAGTCAGAAAGTAAAAAGTTCTTACGACACGACAATGGTTCGTCAGAATGGAGATATTGAAGCTTATCGCTTGGAACATGCATTATTAGGGAAAATACAGGACGGAGAATGGAAGACAAGAGCATATTATTATGCATCTGAACGAGGTTTACCGGGCGCAGTAGTAAAAAAAGAGCCCGGTAGATTTCAAAACAAAGGCCGTCAGTGGGATCGCAATTTCTTCTTCCAATCTTCGATAAAGAATAAGTTCTCTAAGAAATATACTTCGGAGCTTAAAGCAAAATATGCATACGATTATCTCAGATACTTGGCTGACCCATCGAAAGATGAACAAGAAGTTATCTATATCAACAACAAACACAGACAACAAGAGGCGTATTTTTCATCGACCAATATGTTTAGCATTCTACCCTTTTGGAATGTCAATTTATCGGCCGATTATCAGTGGAATGTACTAGACTCGAACGTCAAGAGCTTTATAAGTCCTAAACGTCATACCGGATGGTTGGCTCTGGCAACTTCTATCTATTTCGACAAAGTAAAAATTCAAGCGAACATACTTGGGACTTATGCCTATGAAACATATATGCAAGGGACCAATTATGATGAAAAAAATCAAATATATCTTGATTTCAAAAAAATAGGTAAGCATTGGGACGAATACATGCCTACAGTAATTTTATCATACCAACCATGGTTGCAACACGATCTGCAATTCCGAGCATTTTACAAAAGGATATTTAGACTACCTACCTTCAACGAAATATTTTATGCTGTAATTGGCAGCGGTATTTCTCATTTACGCCCCGAATACCCCACACAATATAACATTGGAGCAACCTATTCGAAGACTTTTAATAGATCATTCATTTCAAACATCAGTGGGCAAGTTGATGTGTATTATAATGAAATTAAGGACAAGATTGTAGCAATACCCACCTCCTCGTCCTATCGTTGGACAATGATGAATCTGGGAATGGTCAAGATAAAAGGGGCAGAAGTAAGTGCTGCAACTCAGTTAGTGTGGGCCAAAGGCTTAACGACCGATATCCATTTATCATACACCTATCAGCAGGCACTCGATTATACATACCCTGAACTCACTTCGAGCGGAAAACATGATATCCGCTACAAAGGACAAATCCCATACATCCCCACTCATAGTGGGTCAGCAATCATCAACACAAACTACAAAGGCTGGGGTTTGAATTACAGTTTTATATATGCAGGCGAACGTTATACATCGAGTGCCAATATCATAGATAATTATGTTCAGGCATGGTACACTCACGATCTGTCGCTGACCAAGTCCTTTAGCTGGCAAAATAAAGATTTCAGACTTTCGGCCGAAATCAATAACCTATTCAACCAACAATATGAAGTTGTGGAGAACCACCCTATGCCCGGAACAAATTTCAAGTTTACAGCAAATATAATCTTCTAAAACTAATAAGATGATGAAGCAATTACATTCAAACATTTTACATTTATTTCTCGCTCTACTCATCGTAGGAGTATTCAGCTCTTGCCGTGGCGATGATGAAAAGTTTAATCCCGGAACAGAAATTCCCGTAACACCCCCTGAAGTTACAGAAGGTCCGGTTCAAGGCCTCTTCTTGCTCAACGAAGCGAATATGGGTAGCAACAAAGCTACTATTGATTACTTCGACTCGGAAACAGGATCGTATTTCCGAAACATTTATCCGTCTCTCAATCCCAATGCAACAATGTATCTTGGCGATGTGGGTAATGACATTCAGATATACGGCAATAAATTGTATGCAGTCATCAATTGCTCACATTACATCGAAGTAATGAATCTTGAAACTGCCAGACACGAATCGAGCCTGACAATTACCAACTGTCGTTACATTACTTTCGACAAAGGATATGCTTATGTAAGTTCTTACAATGGACCAGTACAGGTCGGAGATAAATCGTCATTAGGTACTGTCGTAAAAGTAGACACCACAAGCATGAGTATTGTAGCTAGCTGCCCGGTAGGCTATCAACCGGAAGAGATGGTAATCCGTGACAATAAGCTTTATGTAGCAAACTCGGGAGGTTATCGTGTTCCCGATTACGACAATACCGTTTCAGTTATTGATCTCAATACCTTCAAAGAAATTAAGAAGATAACAGTTGGAATCAACCTGCACCGAATGGAACTTGATAGTCAAGGTAATATTTATGTTAGTTCGCGCGGCGATTATCTACATGCCAGTTCAAAAATCTATATAATCGACAAAAATGATGCTGTTAGCAAAGTTCTGGATATACCATGTAGCAACATGACAGCCAGTGGAGACTCGATATACCTATACAGCACCGAATGGAGCCATTTAACTGGGGAAAGTACGATTACATATGGTATTATAAACACGCAGACTCAAGACATAGTTACACGCAACTTCATCAGCGATGGTACCGATAAGTTCATTACCATACCATATGGTTTAGCAATTCATCCCGAGACGAAAGAAATATTTGTCACAGATGCCAAAGATTATGTAAGTCCTGGTACACTATACTGCTTTACACCTGATGGTAAAAAGAAATGGGAAGTTATGACCGGTGATATTCCGGCACATATGGTCTTCACAAACAAAAGACTATCAACAATAGATCAATTGCAAAAAGATAAAACTATTAATAATTAAATACAACGATGAAAAAGTTTCTATTAAAACCAACATTAGTAATCCTGATATCGATTATTTCGATAGGAAGTTTATTCACATCTTGCAGTGATGATGATCCATATTCATTAGCTAAAGAGCACATAAACTACACAATTCCTGAAGGAGGATACACCGTCAAAGTAAATCAACCATTGGTTATTGATATAGAAACACGATCGGATGAAGGCGTTACGTATCAATGGTTTCTTGACGAGGAAAATATATCGACATCTAAGAATCTTAACTATACATTTCAGACAGCAGGAGAATTTCAATTAAAATTAATTGTTAGTCAGGCCAATAAAAAATACGAATTCCCATCAAAGCTTGTAGTAAATTTTTCGGACATAGACGGATCGGAAGAAAATGCTACAGCATATATCACTAAAGTTTTGGACTTCGTTCCTGCTATCGGGCAATTCACAAATAAAATGCCTCAATACGAAGAAGGCGATACTCAAGAGATCATGAACTCTAAAGTATTAGCATCTATCGGAAACAACAAAAGAGGTATGATTTCATTAGGAGGATACGGTGGTTATGTTGTCGTGGGCTTCGACCATACTATAAAGAATGTAGCAGGGAAACGAGATTTCCGTGTGCTGGGCAATGCTTTTTATTCAAATTACAATCCAGACAAAAATGCTCCTGAAGGTGGCAGCTGCGAACCCGGTATCATCATGGTAGCATATGATAGTAACAAAAATGGCATTCCAGATGATAACGAGTGGTACGAAATAGAAGGTAGCTCTCATGTCGATCCAAAGTTGGAGCCATGGTATGCTAAAGCAAATAAGGCGATGAATGACAGTGTTACTATTCGCGATTATGAAATCACTTATTTCCGTCCGGCAAAAGAACCAACAACTGCTGACGAAAAGAAAGAATACGTTAAATGGGAAGACAATCAAGGAAATTCGGGCTATAAAGTAAAGAACGGATTCCACAATCAACCATATTTCCCTCAATGGATAAAAGAAGACAAATTAACCTTTAGAGGTACATGTCTTCCTCAGAATGGTATAGATGAAAGCGGTAAAGGCAACAATTTTATACTATACAAATTCCGTTATGGCTATGCTGATAATGAGAAGAATGATAAGGATGAATCAGCTATAGATATCAGTTGGGCAATAAACTCGAAAGGACAAAAAGTTAATCTACCTGGAGTTGATTTTATCAAAATATACACCGGAGTGAATCAAGAAAATGGGTGGTTAGGTGAATCTTCTACAGAGATTGTAGGCGTTGAAGACCTACATGTATTAGGAATAAATATAGATACTCGTAAATAATAATTTCTAAAATATTAAACGACAATAATTTTATGAAAATCTTAATTTCAAAATTAAAATTCATCTTAATAGCTTCTTCTATTTTCATGTTATCATGTTCAGATGATGACAACAACTATGATCCGAATAATAATAATAATAATTCTAATCCGAATTTTCCGGAAGTTGCTATTCAAAACATTTCAAACGTCACATCAACAGCACAAGAAGATACTGTATATCTGAAAGCATCAATCTCGAGTTTATCGAAAAGTACTTTTTCTTGGTATGTAAACGACAAAGAGATTGATTCTGCAACAGACTCAATATTCAAATTTGTATCTAGCTCCATGGGAGAATATACTATCCGTCTTGTCAGCTCTAATATAGACGGAGAATCTAGTTCTGAATTAAAAATTAACGTGTATGGAAAATATAAATACGGGACATTTGTTCTGAATGAAGGTAATATGACTTCAGAGAATGGATCACTCATTTTCATTAGTCCCAAAGGAGTAATAACAGATAGTGCTTATTTCAAAGCAAACGGCTCCGAAATTGGAAATGTAGCACAAGACCTTTTCATAAAAGATAATAAGATGTACATCATTTCACAGAACGGAGGAGCAGATGGAATGCTTATCGTTGCAAATGCTGAGACCCTCAAGAAAGAAGCCGGTTACCAAACGGAAATAGCCTCTACTCTATCATGGCCTAGTCATGTAGCGGTACTTAATCCTGAAAACATCTATATCCGTGATAACAAAGGTGTATATCTATTCAACTCTATCGACAAGTCGTTAAATCTAATAGAAGGTACAAGTGGTGCTTCGAAAAATAGAATGGCTGTAGTGAAAGATAAAGTTTTTGTTCCTTGTAAGAAAAATGTTCTTGTATTGGAAAAAGGGAAGAACAACGTTTCTCACACAATAGAGTTTGATGGCACTGTATCGGGCGTCATCAAAGCAAATGATGAAAATATATGGGTTTCTACCACTGGTAATCCAAATAAAATAACGAAAATCAATCCGACTGATTATTCTATAATCAAGGTTAATGAAGTAACTGAAGGAAAGCTAGGTGCCGGATGGGGCGTAAGTCCAGGCATTAGTGCCAAAGGGGATACAATATATTATAGCAATGCCAGTACTAAAATTTATCGCCATATCTTCAACGAAAACAAATCTGAGTTATTGGTTGATGCTAAAGAGTTGGTGGAAAATTCGAATATCGTTTATAACAATCTAGCTGTCCATCCTAAAACTGGTGAAGTATATCTGAATACGATTAAAGGCTATGGAATGAATTATCTAATAAATAATATAAGTGTTTTCGATTTTTCGGATAAAACGCCAAAATTATCTAACAATTACACTGATCATACACACTTTCCGGCCGGAGTATTCTTTACTTACGACTTTGAATAATTAAATGACAACAACATAAAGCCCCTGATTTTAGTTAGAATCAGGGGCTTTATATTTCACTAACTCTTGTTATGTCAATAATATACAAAAGATATATCATTGATATAAATATCTTTTATACACCTTATTCCGATCTTCTAATCAAATTTATCTAATCTTCGCTCATTATCTCAAATTTGGTTTGCCTAAGCTCATTCGGCGTCATACCAAATTTAGCTTTAAATAGTCTATAAAATGTCGCATTGGACGCGAATCCTGAATCTAAAATAACATTACTTATAGGAGCAGACACATCTAAAAGCAAATAATGACGGGCACAGTTCAACCTATACTCATTTATATAATCTAAATAATTCTTTCCCGAACCCTCTTTTATCGCATCTGTAAGATATTGCCTGTTAGTCCCAAGAGCCTCTACTATATCACTTTTCGAAAGGCTTGGATTTTTGTATGGTTCGAACTCCTTCATATACTTTTCTAATTTCTCAAATAAAGACAATTCCTCGTCTTCTTTATTGATCACATTTTGTGTAAATTCCATTTTGAAAATAGAAATATACTTGTCCAGTTCTACATTTTGTTTAAAGAGTGCTTTATTTTTCTCTTTCAATTTTTTTGCATTGCGTATAATCAGGAAAATGATGACACACAATAGAAGGATAGTAGCAGTAAGTCCACCGACGACAGCCCGAGTTCGCTCTAATTGAGCCTCTTTTTTGCCTTGTTCAATCTTTGCTTTCTCTAATTCATATTTTTTTGATATCTGACTAATCTGCAATGGCATATTGTGCTGATATAACGAGTCCTTTAAATTTGTTAGCTGCTGCTGTTCTCTAAAAGCTTCTTTATACTTTCTTAAATCGTAAAGAATATTGATTTTATGCATCATATGCTCTTCTAGATCAACTTTTAGAGGTTTAGTTATTTCATCCAATTTCAATCTCACTCCAAGATGAGCTAATGCGCTATCATAATCTTTAATTAAATGATAGTATTTAGATTTCACAAAATCAATATCAGCCTTAACTGTTTCATGCATACCTTCGAGAGGTATTTTTTCTATCTTATCTAAATACTTCTTTGAATTCACCTTATCGCGCTGCGATATATAAATTACTGCATAAAAAGAGTATAGATTTATCAAGTATGTATTTATGGTTGCTTGTGGGAAAATACTCATATGCTTATTTATTGCTTCCTCAAAAAAATAACAATTACTAAGAGCCTGATTATATTTTTCTTCTTTTATAAGAGAGGGTATCAATCCAGCATAGAGAGAGACTTCCAATGTCGGATCGCATGAATAATCTATCCATGATTTACTCAGATCAATACTTTTCTGAAAATATTCAGTCGCCAGATTATATTCCCCCGAAGCATAATAAGCATTTCCCAGTAAATTATATATTACAATATTCTTTTCGGGATGTTTCTCCAGCAAGATTTTCAATTCATGTATTGCAATATCATTGTATCCTAAAGCTAAATACGCAGCTGTAGAATAATAATAATTAGGGACAGCTACTTCTACTCCGTAATCTTTATAATCTTCATAAAGATCATTCATCAAGCTGGAATAATATAGAATACTGTCTGCATTATTTTTATGTAGAAAGTACTTAGCTTTTAACCCATAGCTCTCCAATAGATATTGTACATTCCGTTGTGCAATTGATTCCTTCTCCAGATTAGATGCAATATTATAGGCCTCTTCTGTATCTTGATACCAAATAGCTAATTGAAATAAAAGATATAGCTTTTTCTCTCCCGATTCTAAAACAATCTCACTTTTCAAACTATCAATTGACGAATTCGAAAATATTTTCACAATACAAAACAAAAAAAAGACTATTAATGAAACTCGTCTTATTCTATACATCTACATATAATTTATAAAAATACAAAGATCATACAAAAAAGAAGAGAAGTCTCTATTTTATAGTATCAAATGCCATCTTTTGTTCGAATGAGATACGATTTTGTCTGAATAAGACAGGCATATTGTCTAAATGAAATACATTTTTGACATACTGAGAAATGTGTTCTTTGTCAATCCTCTACCTTTGGTCACCCAAAAAACTCAAACTATACACAATAATAAATCTTATGAAAAAATCAATTTTTCTACTCTTACTTGTCATACTAATATCTAATTTAAAATTACATTCACAAGTTACTATCGGATCGGGTTCTGAACCTTCATCTGCAGCACTCCTTGATCTTAAAACACAAGATGATCCAACTGGCGGGATAACCTCAACATCTGGGGGGCTACTCCTTCCTCGTGTAAAACTTATAAATTTAGATGATTTAGAACCTTTTATTGCTGGGGGTGGAAGCTCAACAGATAAAATGATAAACAAAGGATTGCTTGTATACAACATAACAGACAATACAATATTCAAACCTGGACAATATACTTGGGACGGAGCAAAATGGCAGATTACCGGAAAGACATACACTGCTGCGAATGGCCTGACAATGACGACAGACAATAAAGTGAAGCTGGGAGGGAGCTTATCCGAAGTAACAAATATAGAACAGAATGGCCATACGTTTAAAATTTCTTCAAGAGACGAGTATAGCTTTGCGGAGTTCAGCACACAGAATGCAGCACTGAAACTGGAAGCTAAAAATAAGGGTTTTATGCCTCCTCGTGTAACCTTAACCGATCCAACTGATAAAGCTACCATTCCACTCAGCTCATCTGATGCAGGAATGGTCGTATACCATACAGGGAATACGGCTATGAAAGAAGGCTTACACACATGGAATGGTACCTCTTGGAAAGAGCTTGTGACAGAAGTTCCCTCACCGACGGTAAGTCGTATAGCAGAAATGACAGCGGACGCGAATAAGGGTGTCAACAGCGGATACTCGGACGCAAGCGACACCCTTACCAACGGCTCTCTTTCTTTAGACGGAATCAGAGGAGCTGTAACAATACCATTTGAAAAAATAGAAATTGATTCGAAAGGGAGCTACGCTTTTCAATTAAGACTATACGGAAGAATAAAAATGAACAAATCTCCCCATGTATCAGGCGGGATTATCTTTTACTTTTTCTTATATAAAAATGGAGTACTTACTGATGCTGCAGAAATCAATTTCTACCATAAGGGAGCCGTCAAGGATGAAATGTTTACCTCTACATATACTCTTCCTATGACAGCTCCAAATTGTGAGATTGGAGACAAAATTGAGATTAAATTTGCAGGCTATTCTCTTGGTTCTAGTAGTACTCATGATTACTCTGAGAACAGTTACTGGAATCTGATAGGATACAAAAGATACGGTAAAGGGAGTGCAGCTCGGACATCTTTAATATACTGGAAATTGTAATAATTAGACTATTGCTGCATTTCCATAACCCATCACTAGATTAAGATACGTATGTTGCGAAGCAGGTGTATCTTTGATTCAACTATTTTAGCTTTGGAATAGATTAATAAAGGGAGTGATCTGCAAGGTTACTCCCTTCTCCAAATTGCTTAACTATATATTAACATGTTAAAAACATCAACACGTTTTTTAATTTATATTAAATAATGTATATTTGAGAAAGTGAGATCTAAAATAAAACTTGTACTCACACGCACATACGCCTTCGGAATTATTTACAACAGACCCTAAATTTGACAATATGAAAATGAATCGTATTTTACTTGGAATCTTGTTTGTGTCTTTCTTTTTCTATGCTTGTGAAAACGACGACGATTATTATACAAGTGATCCAGCACCTATAGAATTTGCCTCTGACATCAGCTATAGAGTAAATACAACAAAAGCAGCAGGTTCATCTTGGAGCAACGGAGACAAGATTGGTGTATTTATGAAATCTGAAGGATCAACTCTATCAGATCAGAATATAGTAGACGGAGCATCAAATATGTCACACAAAACTTCAGGAAATGGTATTTTTACAGCTGAAACAACTGCCGATGCTATTTATTTTCCTCAAGACAAATCGAAAGTCGATTTTATTGCATATTATCCTTACAGAGCAGATATAACAAATTATATTTATCATGTTGATGTTTCAGATCAAAGCATACAAGAGAATATAGACTTACTGTATTCAAATAATCTGGTGAGTGCTAGTGGAAGTAATATAAACAATTCTCTTTCGTTTACACATCAGTTATCAACTATCCGCTTTAACATAAGCATCATAAGTGATGACATTACATTAGATGACCTAACGGTTGCAGCATCTGGACTGAAAACGAAAGCCAATTTCGACCTAACGAATGGTAGTCTTACTATTGATGAAAATTCGTCAGCAGTTATCAACCTAAAAACAACAACAAATTCAGGCTCTGCTTATGCAGAAGCAATCTTATTGCCGGACAATGGAGGCGAAGGACGTCAAATAACTTTCAGCATACCATCTGTTACCACAAACTTCAAATGGACAATACCTAGCGAAACAAAGCTTGAAAAAGGCCGCAAATACACCTTTAACATTAAACTGGATGCTTCGGGCGTAGTTGTAGAAGAAGATTTCGGTTGGATAGAAACACCACGAATGAGAAATTTATCGGACGAATTAATGTATGTATCTCATATGATGTCGGACGATAAAATACGTAACTATTCGATGCTGTACGACACAAAATATAAGCTTGCTTATTGGGTAGCCTACCCTCTTCACTCATATTACCTTGGCAGTTCTGGTAGAAATGATGTATGGGCATATGACCCCAAAATACCAAATAACTTTCAGCCAAATCTAAAGAAAAGTTACCAAGAATCTAATCTAGATAGAGGCCATCAAATACCAAGTGGGGATAGAACTAAGGATTATAATACAAACATAAAGACCTTTTATTATTCAAATATGACAGCTCAAGTAGGTACAAGTTTCAATCAGAGTATATGGGCTGCTCTAGAAGGTCAAGTAAGGACATGGACTTCTAGATGCGATACAATGTATGTCGTAACCGGAGCAATGATAATTACTGATACAGATAAAAATATTGAGTATGCTCATGATGCTTCGGGTCAACAGATAGCTAAACCGAAATATCATTTCAAAGCTTTAGCCCAAAGGCATGGAGACACATATTACACATTAGCATTCAAGATGGATAACAAGTCTTATTCGGACAAAGACTACAACAAGTACAGACTAACAGTACAAGAACTAGAGAAAATGACTGGATTCGAATTCTTTCCTTCAATACCTAAAGAAGCAAAGACTCAGATAGTTTCTAATAAGTGGAATTGACACAGACCTAAATATTTTATTAACCCAAAAAACATGTTATTATGAAAATTCGCAATTTATTCTTTACAGCTGCTTTGGCATCGCTTGCATTCACAGCATGTAGCAGTGATGACGAATGCACGGGCTATAACGGCAAAGACGATAAATACGTCAAATTTGCCGGAAGCATTGGCGAGCAAATGACTAAGGCTGCCGGAACCGAGTGGGGTTCGGGTGATGCTATCGGTGTATACATGAAAGCTGCCGGAGCCGATCTAGGTACTGCCAGTGATCTGAATGTAAGATATACAACTACCGGAGATGGTATATTTACAGCAGCAACTCAAGGTATCGAACTGCCTGCAGATGGAAGTAAAGTCGACTTTGTTGCATATTATCCTCAACAAGCTACTATAAACGACTTCAAGTATCCGATCAACGTAGCAGATCAAACATCACTTCCAAACATTGACCTGCTATACTCCAACAATGCTGTAAATGCAGATAAAAACAATGCTGTTGTTCAAATGAACTTCAAGCACATGCTTTCGCAATTAATACTTAATGTTACCCCAGGCGACGGAGTTAGTTCGCTTAACGGATTAAGTCTTAACATGGCAGATGTTATTACAGATGGTACTTTCGATCTGAAAAATGGGACTACTACAATTGGTACTACTAAAGCAACTATAAGTCCGGCTGTAAACGTAGCAACTGGCGCATCAGTTAATGCAATCTTAGTTCCTGGACAAGATCTTGCAACTACAAAATTGACGTTTACGCTAGATGGTAGAACATATGTTTGGACACCGGACGCTCAAGTACTTGAAGCTGGTAAGAAATACACGTACAATATACAGCTATCTTTAACTGGCCTTACATTGTTGAGCCCTAATGCTACAATCGAAGATTGGATTGAAGGTAATACTGGTGGTGATATCACATTGACACCAGATGAAAATCCAGGTTTTGTTGTTGACAAACCAACAATTTCATTTGACGAAACCACAACTAGCAGTGTTGTTAAGCTAACAGCTCCGGCAACAGAAGCTTGGACTGCAACAGCGTCTGAAACATGGTTAACAGCAACTCCTGCTTCAGGCACAGGTAGTACTGATATTACAATCGCAACTACTGAAGAAAACACGACTGGTGCAGATCGCACAGCTAGCATCACTATTGCATCATCATCGACTACTAAAGCTGCTGGAATCGATCCGATAACTATCACAGTTACTCAGAAAGCGAAAAGTCAAGGTGAGGAAAAAGAATTCTTTAATGAAGGTTTTGGTGAAAGGTATGACAAACCATCAGCTGGATGGAGTAAGATTTCTGCTTTCACAGGATGGGAGATGACAGGCGTTACGTATTCCGACAAGTATAATAATGCAGATATCAGAAATACCTCAACTATGGATAATGCTCTTTGGTTACCAGCAAACAAGGATGCAGAATTCCATATAGATGGAATTGAAACTGGTTATACTGGTGTTGTACTTTCTTTTGATATGGCAGCACAAGTAGCGAGTACAAATGCTTCAATGATACAAGTATTAGCAAATGGTACACCTCTAGCTACTCAACCAGATTTTACATTTGAGAAAACAAATACATACACAACAATCACCTTAGATATACCTGATGGTACAACTAGCATTACATTCTATGGAGCTGCAAGTGTAAATACAAAAGCATTCCGTATAGATAATATTATTTTGACAGGAAAAAAATAAGTGTATAATAAGTAGACGATTAGTGTTATAGCTAATCGTCTACCTATCTCTTGAATCTATTTGTCTGAGGTCAATAAAACAACTATCTATGAAACATAAAATACTATTAATTGCAATATTTCTAATCAGTATCTGTTCGTACGCACAGCAGCGAACCGAGCTAAGAGGGAATGTTGTAAATTCAGCAACCGGCGAAGCTATACCTGGAATACAGGTATCCGTCAGAGGACAAAGTCTATCGGTCTTGACCGATGCCGATGGAAGCTTCCACTTTACCAGTATAGCGGCAGGACAAGATGTATTGACTTTCAGCTCGTCCACAGTAGTCTTTCGCGAAATCTCTATCCACATCGAACCTGATGCAGTGACATTACTGAAAGATATAAAACTAATTGCTGTCGAAAAAAATCAGGACATGGCTCTCATTGGTCTGGCAGACGAATCACTGCTTGATGACGATGGCTCGTCGCAAGAAGTTAGTTCGGCCGTACTACTATCTAACGACCAATACCTCAGCAATGTTCGCTATCAGCTATCGCCTCTTCGCTTCAAAGTAAGAGGTTATTCTAATACTTATGAACAGAAATACATCAATGGCGTTCTTTTCAACGACCAGAACAGAGGCGTTTTTAACTTCGCATCGATCGGTGCATTGAACGACCTTACACGCAACGGAGACGTTGTGAATTACCTAGGCCCAAGCGAGTTTACATTCGGGTCATTAGGAGGTACAGAAAACATAAATATGCGCGCCAGCAATTATGCCAGAGGCGCAAAAGTCACACTTTCATACACAAACAGAATATATTATTTACGGGGAATGGCCAGTTACTCAACCGGTCTGCAAGACAATGGTTGGGCATTTACAGCTGCAGTCGGAGGGCGTTACTCGCACGAAGGAATTGTTGATGGTACATTCTACCGAAATCTATCATACGCTTTTTCACTCGAAAAACAGTGGCAAGAAGGTAAACACAGTTTATCGTTCGTCACTTTCGGCTCACCAGTCGAAAGAGGACAACAACACGCTTCATATCAGGAAGCATACGATCTGACAGGAAACAGTCTGTACAATCCAAACTGGGGATGGCAAGACGGCAAAAAACGTAATGCCCGTACAGTTCGCGCCTACGATCCAACAGCTATTCTGTCACATATTTGGAAGATAAACGATAAAACGAAACTCACTACAGGTTTAGGCATTCACTATCAGAGATACGGAAATACAGCAATGAACTGGTTTAAAGGGAAAGACCCAAGACCAGATTATTATCGTAATTTCCCTTCTTACTATTCTGAGCACCAAGAAAGCTTTGACTATTATACCGATTTGTGGCAACACAAATGCTCGGGCATCCGCCAAGTTAAATGGGACGATATGTGGATGATGAATAAATTAGCTAACGATGAAGGTGAAATGGGTATCTATATGGTCGAAGAGCGCAGAAGCGACCTTTTCGAGACATCATTAAACTCGACCCTCAATACTCAGTTAAGCGAAAGAAATAAACTAACAGCAGGTATCGGATTAAGATCATCCAAGTCATTGCAATTCAAGACCATTGACGACATGCTAGGTGCCAATTACTTTCTCGATATTGACAAGTATGCAGAAAGAGACGATAATATCAACTTAGTTGAATATCCTAATATCAAAGAAAACGATGTAAGGAAACCCGGTCGCAGAGTATATAAAGACGATGTATTCGGATATGATTTCCGACTGAACATCAATTCTGCAAACATTTGGGTACAGAATCATCACTCATCAAGATATTTTGACGTATACTATGGAACCAAAGTAACGTATACCCAATTCCAGAGAGACGGTAAAATGCAAAATGGCCGCTATCAGGACAATTCTCTAGGTAAAGGTAAAAAGCATAAGTTTACAGATATTGGCGTAAAAGCAGGCCTTACATATAAGCTTACAGGACGCCATCTGTTTACGGCTAACGTGAGCTATGCAACAGAAGCTCCACTTCCTAACATTTCTTATATATCTCCACGAATTACTGACGAGACTATTGACAATTTGGAAAGTGGCAAAGTATTTTCAGCCGATCTGAACTATATATTTTCATTGCCATCGTTGAAAGGTAGAATATCCCTATTCCAAACCAATTTCTACGATCAGATGCATCGCACAAGCTATTATCATGACAGTCAAGGTACTTTCGTGAACCATATCCTTTGGAATATGAATAAGGTAAATAGAGGTATTGAACTTGGTCTGAATTATCAGATAAACAACAATTGGAATATTGACCTTGCAGGAACTATAGCAGAATACTATTACAGCAATAATCCTGATGGACTAATCAGCTTCGAGAATGGTGTTAAAATGGCAGTCGAAGATGGAAAAGGGACCGACTTAACAGAAACCGCATATCTGAACGATTACTATGTCGGAGGTACACCTCAGATAGCAGGAACAATAGGAATCAATTATTTTTACGACTATTGGTTTTTAAGCCTCAACTTGAATGGCTTTGCTAGAAACTACATCGAAATATCTCCTCTAAGAAGAGGTGCTACAAACTACGCAGCTGTTCATCCTGACAATCCTGAAACAATGGAAGCATACAATATACTAACAGATCAGGAACGTTTTGGTAGTAGTTATACCCTAGATCTATCGATAGGCAAGGTACTTTATTTACCAAACAATAAAACGCTGAACCTCAACTTCTCATTCCAGAATCTCACAAATCGCAAAAACATCAGAACTGGAGGATTCGAACAAGGTCGAATGGATATTTCATCACCACGCAAGTTTGCGTCAAAATATTATTACATGCAAGGATTCAATTGTTTCTTGAACATGAGTTACAGATTCTAAGCTAGTATAAAGTGTAAACAATAAAAACAATCAGATATGAATACTTTAAGAAAAATAGTTTACCTGATATTAATATCATTGGCTATAGTGTCTTGTACACGCGATTATGATGCTCCTCCATTGAGCGAGCCTCAATATGACGGTAAAGCAAATATTACAATAGCAAACTTGAAAAAGCAATTCCCTAGCTCAGACAGAGATAATCCTACATTAATCGATGTAGACTATGTTGTCAGAGGCTATGTAACAAGTAATGATGCCGAAGGAAACGTATTCAAGCAACTTTATATTGATGATGGAACCGCAGGTATTAATATAGGTGTCGATCAGAACAGCCTTTATAGCATTTACAGACCCGGACAAGAAATTTTCATTGAGCTACATGGCTTGTATATTGTCAACTATGGAGGAGAATTACAAATAGGTAATAAAGGCAGTCAGGCAAACCGCATCAATTGGGAAACATTCTCTAGAGTCACACATCTCAATAAATGGCCTGACAAATCAAAGATAGAGCCAATAGAAGTAACATTAGATGAAATAAACGCATTAGATGTTGATCCTGAAAAATATGTAAACAGACTCGTACGTTTCAATAACATTGCTTTCGCAAATGGAGGTAAAGGTTTATTCTACTCAGGATCTGAAAATTACAAAAGCGAAATCATCAAGGATGCTAAAGGGAATACGATTGACTTGCGCACAAGTTCTTATGCAACATTTGCAAAAGACACTCTCCCTAAAGGAAAAGGATCCATAACAGCATTATTAGGACGCTATAATGGAAGTTGGCAACTTACTCTTCGATCTTTGGAAGATGTTTTTGAGAAGAATGATGAAATACTTGCTCCAGATAAGCCTGATCCTTCAGGAGAAACTGTGTTTAGTGAAACGTTTGGAAAAGCTGGAGGTAATATTAAGATTGCTGACTACAAAGAATTTGATGCCAAATCACCTGTTTCATATTCAGATGCTTCTTCCAATGCTGATATCCGAGCAATCGGAGTCTATAAAGATGGTGCTTTCGCCTGGTTACCAGCTAATAAAGAAGCATATTTAACAATAAAAGGTATTAATACAGCAGGAAAAAATAACTTAGTTCTAACGTATACTTTAGCAGCTAACTTCTTTGATCGAGAGAACCCTGATAAAGAAATTACTGGAAATCTGAATGTAGTTACAGTCAAATGCGATGGAAAGGTACTTCCAGTACCTGATAAGGTCATCGCTAGAAGTAAAGGGGATGATAACAAGCAATACACAGTCACATTGAAAGACATACCTGCAAAGGAAAATATTGAAATTGAGTTCTTCTCGAGCGAAGGAACAGGAAATACCTTTGGTATGCGCTTAGATAATATTAAGATTCAGACTGGAGACGGAACTGTTGTGATAGAGCCTTCAAAATAAATTAGATGATACATATCAAATGTGCTACATTAAGTAGCACATTTGGCCTAAAATAAATATAATATGAAAAGAACTATATTATTTATCCTTAGTTTTCTTCTTTGTTTTAATCTTGCCTTGTTAGCTCAGGATAATAAAGAGAAAAAGCTAGGTGTGTATTCTGTAGCATTCTACAACTTAGAAAATCTTTTCGACACAGAAGATGATCCTCTGATAAATGACGAAGAATTTACTCCAAAGGGTAAAAATCATTGGACTCCTGACAAGTATCAGAAAAAGCTGCGCAATATGGCTACTGTTATAAGTAAGCTTGCACGCGAAAATTGCCCTGCAGGTCCTGCTGCAATTGGGGTTTCCGAGATTGAGAATAGAAAAGTTCTTGAAGATTTGGTTGCTAGAAAAGAGCTTGCTGATATGAATCTTGATATAATTCATTACGATTCACCAGATCGTAGAGGAGTTGATGTCGCTCTTTTGTTTAATCCCAAAATATTTCAAGTTACGTCATCAAAAGCTTACCCTTATATTCTACCTGATAATCCTGAGTTCAAAACTCGAGATGTGCTCTTAGTTAGCGGTCAATTAGCAGGAGATCCACTCCATATCTTGGTCAATCACTGGCCTTCACGCTATGGTTCCAAATCTTCAGAATTACGCGAATTTGCGGCATCTATCAATAAACATATCGCCGATTCAATATATAAAGACAATCCTGCTGCAAAAATCGTTATTATGGGTGACCTTAACGATGATCCCACCGACAAGAGTTGTAGAGTAGTACTAAAGGCGAAGAAAAAGCAAAAGGATGTAAAGTCCGGAGGTCTATTTAATCCGATGTGGGAGCTTTTCGATAAAGGCGTAGGATCATTATCATATCAGGGTAGATGGAATTTGTTCGATCAAATAATCATATCAGAAAGTCTACTTGGGAAAGATCGTTCGGCACTGAAATTTTGGAAAGCTGAGATTTTCAATCGAGACTTCTTAATCCAGAAAGAAGGGAAATACAAAGGATATCCAATGAGGACTTTCTCTGATGGGAAATTTATAAATGGCTACAGCGATCACTTCCCTACCCTAATCTATATGGTAAAAGAAATATAAAACGCAGAAAAATATCATGTTAATACTCAAGAAAGGCGCCTTAAGCTAAGGCGCCTTCAATATATTTCATACAAAGGAATTAACTTTATACTGCTAGGTATTATGAAATTTAGATATGATATTAAGCTCATTTTTTCACTGTACCACCAGGAATCGAACTACAAATATATAATGCTTTAATTCAAGCTTATATCATTTCTTCATCTGGTGATAATCTCTAAAAAGTCACCTAAATTTCACAGTATTTTGCTAGAAATTGCTTTGGAGAATTCCTATTCTCTCAAAGGTACAAAAAGAGACTCATTTTTCAATGAATCTCTTTACACATTTATTTTATCAAATACTTATTCCAATACCTGAATAATCGAAACCAAGTTCTTTTAGCTCATTTTTATTATATATATTTCGTCCGTCAAAAACTACAGGTTTTTTCATTGTCTTCTTTATAACACTCCATGATGGGAGCCTGAATTCATTCCACTCTGTCACCAATAAGATTGCATCTGCATCAACTGTTGCATCATAAGCATCCTTAGAGTATGTAATTACATCGCCTATGCGTCTTTTGGCTTCTTCAATAGCTATTGGGTCATAAGCTTTTACTCTACCTCCAGCCTTTAAAATCTGATCTACTAAAACTAAAGAAGGAGCTTCACGCATATCATCTGTTCTTGGCTTAAAAGATAGTCCCCACAAAGCAATTGTTTTTCCCTTTATATCCCCGTCATAATAATCCATCAGTTTCTGAAAAAGAATATGCTTTTGACGTTCGTTTACATTTTCAACGGCTTCAAGCAGTTCTAATTTATAGCCATACTTCTCTCCAGTCTTGATAATTGCCTTGACATCTTTAGGGAAACAACTCCCTCCATATCCACATCCTGCATAAAGAAACTTTGTTCCGATACGAGTATCAGTACCTATACCTTTACGTACCATATTGACATCTGCCCCTACTATCTCACAAAGATTAGCAATATCGTTCATAAAGCTTATCCTAGTTGCAAGCATAGCATTAGCAGCGTATTTAATCATTTCTGCTGATGGAATATCTGTAAATATAATTCTGTAGTTATTCAGCATAAAAGGGCTGTAGAGTTTTTCCATCATTTTTTTAGCCTTTTCTGATTCGGTACCAACGACTACACGATCTGGTCTCATGAAATCCTGAACAGCAGCACCTTCTTTCAGGAATTCAGGGTTAGAAGCAACATCAAACTCAATATCTGTTTTACCTCTTTTGTCAAGTTCCTCTCGTATTACCGACTTGACTTTTTGAGCTGTTCCTACAGGTACAGTACTTTTCGTCACTACAACGATATATTTATTGAGATTCTGTCCAATCGTTCGGGCCACATCTAATACATAACGTAGATCCGCACTACCATCTTCATCTGGAGGAGTTCCTACAGCCGAAAAAATGATATCCACATCATTTATAACAGACGAAAGATCAGTAGTAAATTTCAGTCGTCCTGACTTATAATTACTTTTGACTAAATCCTCTAGTCCGGGTTCATATATTGGAATAATTCCATTTCGAAGATTCTCTATTTTTGTTTCATCTATATCAACACAAGTAACATCTGTTCCCATTTCTGCAAAACAAGTTCCTGTTACTAATCCGACATAGCCTGTTCCTACTATTGCTGTTTTCATTATATTCTTTTTACTTTTTGATAAACTCTGATAAAGAACTGATTAATCCATTAGATGCATACCGTCCTATTGGCGTGTGTGCTGGCTTAATTATATCGTCTTTTAGTAATTGCGGCAATAATAATTTAAGCTCGTTTTCATCATCTGCCACATAAGTATATTGTAGTTCTTTCATTTTCTTTGAAGTTGCTAGCTGATGCTCATTTCGATGTTCTCCTAAACTAGCCTTTCTAGGCATTATTATTATAGGCTTATTTAACATTAACGCAGAGATTATAGTTCCCATACCTGCATGACTTACTATCAGTCTTGCATCATTCAAAATTTTATCATATTCATGAGGAGATAAAAAGTCGACAACCTCCATATTATTTATCTGAAGTCTTGTTGTAGGCGTTTGTACTACTACTACCTCATCAATACCTTTAGTAATCTCATCCATCGCCTCAACTAGTCGGTCAAATGGCTCCTGCGTTCCTATAGTTACAAAAATCATGCTATGACGTTTCCTTCGAAATAAATCTTATTATTAGATAAATGTGCCCATTGAGTATAAACTCTATCAGCAAAACAGCTTGCAATTTTACCGCTCATAGACAACTCCTCAACATTCGCTATACTGTCTATCCAAACTGTCTTTTTAGACAATAATTTTCCTATAAATAATGAAACTAATCCTGGAGCCGCACCTGTAGTAATTATAACTTTAGGTTTTTCCTTTCTTATTATTTGAAATAATTTTAAGCTAGTTCTCAATATTCCAAGCATGTTGTTTCTATTAAAATCTTTTATACAATAGAATTTATTATTAGGAATAAATTTCTGAAAGCTATCTTTAGTACTTGCATATATACATTCATCTCCTCCAAAAGCAGGAGATAGCCTCAGGAGCTGAACCCAATGACCTCCAGCAGAAGCAATTACGAATATTTTCATGAATCTAATTTTATATATATA
The DNA here is from genome assembly GCF_900240225.1 of Dysgonomonas massiliensis. GTDB lineage: Bacteria > Bacteroidota > Bacteroidia > Bacteroidales > Dysgonomonadaceae > Dysgonomonas > Dysgonomonas massiliensis. The sequence continues at coordinate 224,503 of NZ_OEPV01000007.1, forward strand.
TCTTTTAATATTGGTATTACATGATCTGGAAAATAATCCTTAACTATAGACAGACTATTTCTTCCCATTTCCTCAATATGTTTTATATCTTCTACAAAGAAGAGTATAGAGTTTAATATTGCCTTTAAGTCTCCAGCTTCAATAATCAACCCATTAATATTATTACAGACAACCTCTGGTATCCCACCCACATTAGTCGATATAATTGGTAATCCATAGCTCATAGCTTCTAAAATAGAGATTGGCAAGCCTTCATTATACGATGGCAATATATATATATCCGACATTTCTAATAATCTTGCTTTATGTTCACCTTGTACCCAGCCTTCATAGAATACAATATCATCTATACCATTCTTATATATAAAGCTTTTAAGCTCTTCAGTTAAACCATTACCTCCTATAAAAATATTAACTTTCTCTCTCAAGAGTTCTTTATTATCACTTACAACTTGTAATAAATCGAAAACTCCTTTTCTTTTTCCAATTAGTCCTAAGAAAAGAAGCTTTAAAGGAAATACTGCTTCCTGTTTTTCAAATTGTTTTGCCTTATTTACAATATTGTTAAGTATTACAACTTCACTAGTAATTTTTAAATCTTCTTTAAAGAATTTCTCCCATGATTTTGATAGAACTATTATTATATCTGCTGAACCTAAAGACTTAGAAATCCAATTAAAGAAATTATATTTTCCACAGAAGTCTTTAAACTCAGACCCATGTATATGATATATTAATCTTCGTTTATAAAGCTTAACAAATAACCCTAAAATACTTTTTCTAAAATATGAACCTTTTGCCGCTGTATGGATGTGTACTATTCTAATATTTTTGAACGCAAGATAGAAATTCAGTAATACAATCGCTCTAGCAAAGTAAAAAATCTTTATAATAAAATTACCATTACAAGTAGAGGCTATATGATGAAATTCAGAATAGAATGGAGCCAGAGTTTGTACTACTGATATTACCCCTCCCTTTCCTTCCAAACTCTCTGATATTACTAGTACTTGTTTTGTATTAATAGTCATAGTACTTCCCTTATTTTATTGAATACTTTGAAATAGCTTTTTTATAAACCTTTATATAGTCACTAATTATATTGTTAATATCAAAAGGTGATTTATTGGGAACCATCTTCAAGAGTTCTTTGTAAAAATCTCCATTATCTTTTAATATCATATTTAAATAATTAAATAAAGAACTATCTTCTGTATTAAAAACTATTCCATAATGTCCTTTTTCTATTACCTCAGGCATTCCCCCTTTATTTGAAACAAGTATAGGGCATCGGCAAGCTATTGACTCTGCAACTACTCTTCCAAAGGGTTCTTCCCATAAAGAAGGGACTACTAATATACCAATTTTTTTGTAGAACTCAAAGCTATCAACTTTACCTAGAAATTTAATTCTCTCGTCAGAATATGTTTTTTTTAAATAATCGACGTAACCAGCATCACCTTCACCTCCAATCAACAGTTTACTATCTTCACAGTTAACTTTAGTGAAACAGTTAAGAAGAAACTCAATTCCTTTCTGTTTATCAATTCTACCAATATAACCAATAATTTTACGATCTTCAACTTCCTTTATTATATCACAACTAAAGTCTACTGGGTTATAAATCACTTCCTTAATTGGAGTACGAGTAAAGAAATCTCTATTTAAATGATGCTTGAATATAAAGTCACTAATTCCAACTACAGCTGCAACTGACTCAGACTTACGACATTTGTGGGCAGAAAAGCATCTACACTCTAAACATCTTTGATTGCAAGTTTTTTTATATTTACGACGCAGACCATGCATACAAGTAAGATAATAATCTCTAGTTGTATGTACTACCGGAATTTGAAGACTTTTAGCAATATCCCATAGCATTACAGATAATCCTTCGATACAATTCGTATGTATTACATCAGGATGTACTTCTTTTAGTACAGATACCAATTTATTCTTTGCAAAAATATTATATTGGTCAATTAATCTATATAATATTTTTTTACAAGTACTAAAAGAGGATTGACGAATACCAAAAGGTATTTTAATATATCTAATTTCAAATCCTTTATATTGAGTGATAGTATCTTGTTCAGAGAGTGTAACAACAACAACCTCATGTCCTCTATCTGCCAGATTTTCAGCCAATATTCGGGTTGATATTTGGGAGCCGCCACTAGTGTCCGGCCAAAATTTATTATTAATGATAGCTATCTTCATTCCGTTTCCATTAAATGTTTATGAGTATTTTCATTATCTATGACTAACTTTTCGATAGTAAATACAGACATAGCTGTTATAAAGATAAAAATTTGGCTACTCCAGAATGGATATGCTCGTTGTAAAAAATTTATAGAGACAAGGAATAGTAAAAGCCAAGCTAATAGTCTATTTCTTGAATATGAAGCAAAGAATACATATAATAAAAAGGTTAGCATAACTCCCAACAATCCATTCTTTAGTATAAATATTTTATATCCTGCTCCTTTTATAGACTCACCTCGCAGCATATCAAAGCTATCATCATCTAAACCAAAAAAGAAAGAATAAAATGTAATTTCTTCAAAGATAAGGTCTGTATGACCACTAACTCTATTGTCCCCTGCAATAGTCCCGGTTTCCTCGTCAAAAGCAAGCCTATCAACAATAAGATCATTTATAACATTATTACCTCCATTAATATTTCTGACAACTATAAGGCTAATAGAAATTGCGAATAGAAAAAGAAAACAATACTTTACAGTTTTTTTTATATTAAACTGGAGTGATCTGAAAACATATCCTAAAGCAAGTAGGATATAACCTGCTAAAGATAAAGTAAGAATAAGTGAGAGTATTAATATTATGGTCTTAAAGTCTTTAAAATTATATCCTCTTATAAAAATTAAAAAAGCAAGAATCATACCCAAATGACCAGGCTCACAGAATAGAGAATTAAAACGAATACCATAAGTCCCGATCAAAACAAACCAAAAGTTTACATACCAATAAAAATCGGCAGAAGGATAAACCACAAATCCTCCGCTCGGAAGATTAAGACCTAGACCAATTAAGATAAAAACAATTAGAGATGGTAATAATATTATGAATATCCCTACATAAAAGAAATCAAAAATCTCTTTTCTATAACTATCTTTTAAGCCTAGCAAAATATATACTACTATTGCAAAGGATATAGCACCTATTATCTTAAATGTATCGTCAAGCCCATCATTAAAAAAGAATAGACATAGGAGAAAAAATAAACTAACAAAAAGGCTTTTCACAGAATGTCGAAACAATTCCTCTTTAGTTAAAAGGGCCAATAGAATAAATAATAAAATAGAAAAAGCCTGTAATATTCCTAATCGAAAATTCCACAAGTAATAAAAATGCATCGAATGCAAAAATGAGCAGAATAAACTCATTTTGAATAAGAAGCTTAAGGCTTTCTGTCCTCCCATAACTACAATTTAATATTAACCTTCGCTCCATCTTTCCTGACAATACAAGCAGGATTACCTACTACAACACAATTATCTGGTACATCTTTAACAACAACAGCACCCGCTCCGATAGTAACATTACTACCAATTGTTATATCTCCGAGCACGATAGCCCCTGTCGCTACCGCAACATTATTGCCAATTCTAGGTCTTGCTCCTTTACTTCTTGCGCGCCCAATAGTAACGTTGTGCCAAACCTTACACCTTTCACCCATATACTCTGGATGAATTCTAGTTGAATGACCATGTTTGATAATGAGACCGACTCCTATTTTTTTATCTGATTTCAAATGAAAAGGCTTTATACCTGGGGAATACCAACTCAATAAGCCAGAAGCTGATCCGATACGATAATAGAGTACGCTCCGATATTCAATATTTGATACTATAATTTTAAAAAAAGAAAGATAATTACATTTAATACTAAAAGAATCACACCAAACACGAAGCTCTTCCTTATTGAAAGTGTAATCTTTTAATAAGAAAAAGATAAAATGAGGAATGAATAAAGGAGCCTTGATAAGCTTAAAAAATTTCTCCATAAATTATTATTTTAAAAGCAAGAGTTTATTATAAAAATCAAATATATAATATAAGCCAAAACAAAACAGAAAACGTTTAATACCTAACATTTTATAGAGCTTTATCAAAGTATACTCTTTTTTCAACCAATTAAAGTACGCCTTATCAAAAAAAGTATTTTCCACTTGATCATAGAACAATACCCTATCCTTTTGTTTTTTTGCCCCAAAAGTTGAGCATATTCTAAAAATATACGTCATATGATATAAGAAAAAAGGGAAATACTCCTTATTACTCATTTTAAAATACTCTTTTAACTTATATCCTTCTGCATTAATTACTGAATATCTAAAAGACTCATTCTTGTAATCGTACACTTTTGTTGCTAACCCTCCTATTTTCCGATGACAATACTGAGGCGTAGACACAAATATTATCCCTTTCGTATGATAAAGAAATTGGTAAAAAAATAATCTATCTTCGGAAAGTGAAAGCTTCAGATTAAATCTGATTGAATTCTCTGTAATTATTTGTCTTCTGAATATTTTCGCCCAAGGGAAACCAAAGTTTATCAACTTTGTCTCACCAAACACATTTTTAAAAGTATTTCCACTATATTTTTGTTCAACAAACGCATGCCCCTCAGAGATAACTGTTTTATCACTACTACATAATAGCCAGCTACCATATATAATATCTACATCATCTGATTCTTTCACAATCAGACTCTTGAGAAAATCTTGCTTAATATAGTCATCTGCATCAACAAAACAAACCCAATCACCCAAAGCGTTATCCAACCCTATATTACGAGCAGAACTTACACCCCCATTTACTTGATGGAAAACCTTTATGCGAACATCCTTCGAAGCATAAAGATCACAAATATTTCCTGAAGCATCTGTACTTCCATCATTCACCAGAATCAACTCAAAATCAGAGAATGATTGATTCAATATACTTTCAATACACTCAACAAGGTATTGTTCAGTATTATATATTGGAATAATAATTGATATTTTAGGATTCATCTGTTCTATTCTTTCAAGTTTCTCTATGATTTATCAGCGTAAAAATTTCTTTAAGATCTGCAATATCTTATTTGTAAAATATTTTGGCATACCAGAAGTTGATATATCTATCTTGTTTAGAAAGAAAATAGTTTGAAATATATAAGAAGTTATATATAATTTCTTAACTTCATTTACCCTATTATTTATTTGAGGAATAAAGTAACTCAAATCTTTATTTTTAATCACCTTATTATACGTATTTAAGCATAAGTCTAGAATACATCTTTTCTGTTCATTTATACACAAGTCATCAATATTATTACACATATCTTGTAATATAATATTATAACCAGAAATACTTTTAGGACTACATCCTTCAGACATTATTCCTGCATCGTTTATTCTGTAACGATAAGTATCTTGCTTGCAAAACGCTATGGATTGAGCGTATTTAGCGATAAAGAAATTCCAATGCTCATCTTCATGTATTATCCCTTCTTTGAAATAAAGATTATTATCAATTAATAATTTTCTACGAATCAGCTTATTCCACGCTGTCATCGAAAAAAGAGTCCTTCTTAATAAGCCTTTTTTTATCCATAAACGGTCCGAAGAATACTCTGGAAGATCTTTATCCTTGATATTAAGCCACTTTTTTAAGTTACTATCAGGGAAAACAGCAGTACTCCCCTGTACAAGATCAACATTTGGGTATTTTTCACAAAGCTGGATCATTGATTCAATAGTGTGAGGATATATCTCATCATCACTATCCAAAAAATAGACGTATTCTCCAGTAGCAGCACTCAATCCTGTATTACGAGCAGCTGACAATCCTCTATTTACATCATGTCGAACAATCTTTGTTATGATCTTACTATCAGTCGAGGCAATTAGTTTTTGAGCAATAGAGATACTACTATCAGGAGTACAATCATCAACCAATATACACTCTATAGCTCTATAGGTCTGATTATATACTGACAATAAACAACCCTCTATATAATTTTCAACATTATATATGGGAATAACTATTGAAACTTTAATCATTTTCTTCGATAAAATTTACATTATCTAAATCTCTAAGCCATGTTTCATAAAAGCCTTTATTCTTACCATATGAATTATCCAAAAAAACGAAAGATTTATTAAGCAGAACTGACAAGATTGCTACATGTAGACGAGTTGTATAAACTTGTTTATATTCACTAACAAACTTGACCCCAATTTTTATTAAATGTTTTTTTAGTATTTTTTGACAATACCAATCAGTCACATATAGGAATTTACCTCCAATCTTCTTATTTAGCCGCTGTATCTTATAGTATAGAGATAATATATTATCTGTACTTTCCATACTTGGCCAATCCCTAATATCACTATTTTCAGGCACAATTTTCTTATAAAGATCTGAATCCTTTAATTCCTTATCAGTACGTTTAAGGAATAGAGACTCTTTTATCGCAGGAGTACAATACTTTCTTAATCTTGCTTCTGGAATATAAAATGCCATATCTGGAACCAAAATAATTTGATTATTCTTGAAATACTTCTTTAAAAAGTCATAGGAATTAGTATCTCTCGCACAAATAGTCAAATTTGGATGTTTACCCATCTCTAATCCATCACTTACTGCCTTCTCTAAATCTTTATAAAATACAGTTTGAGGTAAAATGATAATATTATTATTCGGAAATTCGCTAATGATCCTTAATCTAAAATTTTGATGCTTAGTCCATAAATCACCAAAATTTCCTCCTCCATGTAATAGTATTGTCTCTTGATGCGATATACTTCGAGCAGTATACGTGTCGCATGAAGCTCTATATGTACATGATATATTATTACTTTTTAAGAACATCTCTGTACCTTCCCATATCAAGGTATCTCCTATATTAAAATGATATGGTAAATCTAAATAAATACACTTTTTCGAAATACGAGAAAGCAGTGATTTATCTAATATTTCGCATAATTCTAACACCTTTTCAGAAAAGTCCATTATATTTTAAAGTTTTTATTGTTCTCTTTACTTTCTTATTCACTCGTTCCAAAAAAAATCGAATTTTCTTAATAGGAGAGTTATTAACTTCATTGAAATCATAACTAGTGATCCAGTTTATATGTTCTTTATATTCAGGGATAATCTCTCCTATCCTAATTTGACTTTGTATTTCTTGCCAAAATTCGCATTTAACCCAATCAAAATGTGCCTTATACACAATATATCTTTTTATATTACTTAAAGTATTTTTCGTTACTTTAAAACCAAAACTATTAGGATTACCACCTGCCGCAATGATTCCCATTATTGTTCTATAACACTTTTCACATTGACTACAATTTTCTCCTCCAATAGATTCCCAACAAACTCTCAATTGTATCATTTTATCAGACTTATTGCTAAAATCAACAATTTTATTAATCTTACCTTGTCTAGTATACTCTTCCATATCATGGTATGTTCTCGCATTCGAGAAGTTTACTTTATTGTCTATCGTTGGATCACTAGCCCAAGCATAACTGTCTTTTTTTCGAGTATCAGGAGAGAATGAAGATGCAATATACGTAGCTGAATATCCTTTTAGATATACATATGGAGCAGCATGCCCAATAATACCTATTCCATGATGCAAATATCCCCAATAATTATAATTCCACTCACTTTGGAGTATTCCAAATCCAGATAAATCTAAGAACATTCTAAAGTTGCTCTTTATTTCTATCGCTTTTAGATCAAACGTTTTCGCAGTATTTGAAATATGAGTTTTTACATTTACCCAACCTTTCACATCTTCTAATTGGACATCAGCACCCCAAATGATAAGAAGATCTGGATTCTCATCAATATGTTCTATTAACGAAGCAAAAGCATCAACCCCCCCTGAGAAAAATAATGCAGCTCCATCATTTTGTAAAACAGTATTACTATAATCTACTATTCGCTGAGGAACAACCTTCCCCCTGAAATCGATGTTCGGATACATCTTCATGTAACTTTTTTTTATATCCTCTATAGATTCAAAAAAAGTTTTATCTAATTCAGGCAAATTTACCTCTATGTTAGCAATCCAAACTACAGGTAATATATTACAGATAAACGGGATAACTGCTATACCTTCGGGGGCATCCGATATTGGTTCTGAATATTCTATCCAAAAATGATTATTCTTAAAAAAATTGGCGACCGAACTTGATGTTTTAAATAAAACATCAAGCCTATTGCCTTCTGTTGTAATGGATTCAATATTTAAGTTATTCATTACTTCACTCTTTTGAATAAAAAACATATTCTTCTTGTGGGACTATTGGCTTGTTATAAGCCCCCATAAATCTATCAAAGATAAGTTTATTATGATTGATTAAATCACGTTTTTTCGTTTCACTATTCTCTCTTTGGATCAAATCAAAAAGAGGATATATATTAGCTCTACCATCTTTACCCACAACAGACTTTGCTATTTGAAATACTATTTTATCAACACTTTTTTTTGTCGAATCTATAAACAAGTGTAAAATAATAGAATACTCACTCAATGATTCAATTCCCTCATTGCCAGATGTCTCACTTCCCGGATAAGAACAAAAATTTCCTAATGAATAAAACCCAAATTGTCTATTATTATAAAGCAGACCTTTTTGTACGACATGAGGGTGACAACCCACAACTACATCCACTCCTTTTTTTATCATATAATCCTGTAATCGGCATGTCCATTTATCTGGGATAATATTATATTGCCCTCCACTATGCATAAGCATAATAACAATATCAGCCTGATCTTTTGCTTTTTTTATATCTTCATCCAATTGGTTCAGATAAGGATTTATAAAACTATTAAATGGTATTTTTTCATCAAATTTCATCTTATATCGGTAAAGCTTCTTCAATATTCGTGACGAATATCTTTTCTTCAGAACTTCTTGGCTTCTATATAAATTTACCAAGAAAGCATTGCTTTTATCTAAATAATAATTGTTAAAGCTAGCATTCGTACCATAAGTATAGGATAAAAATGCAAACTTAATACCATCTATCTCTTTAATAAAAATTGTATTTCTTTCAGATTCAGATCTAAATGTACCAGTATGCTCTATATTTATTTTATCTAAATTATTTAATGTTGATACAACTCCTAATACTCCTCTATCAAGACAGTGATTATTTGCTGTACTTACAAGGTTAAACCCTGCTTCTTTTACAGCCTCAGCATATTCTATAGGTGAATTGAAACTCCATTTATGATTTGTATATCTCATTTCTTCCCCAGCGATTGGTGTTTCTAAATTTCCAACTACATAATCAGAAGTTTTAAATAGTGATTTGATTGATGAAAAAATCGGATTGAAATCATAATCTCCATTAGTCTCATTCGCATATAACTGCTCTTTTTCACACATTAAATCACCAACAAAAGATATTTTAATCATACTACCTTTTTTTTAACTTTAATTTCAATATAAATGATATTAATTTATTCTTTACTATAATTCTTTCTGAATTATTTAAACCTATAAAATAAGAATAAAAAACTAAAGAAATAGAACTCGTAAAACCTGTAAGTAATAATCGAAGAAAACTAGTCTCAATATTAGTAATTATAAATAAAGGGACAATTAAAGATAACCCCAAAATGACAATACCAAGTATCACTACTTTCCATAAATAAAGTTTTACGGAAAGGCTCAATAAAATCCGAAGAAAGAACAATCTGATTAATAATGCCACAAAAGATATAAATATAGACACTATTATTGTTATTTCCGGACTAAAACCCAACTTCAAGAATAAGTAAGAGATAGGTAAACACATTAGGAATAACATTCCTATCACTAGTTGATATTTTTTCACCTTGCCCGTAGCTAAAGCTCCATACACTAATGTTCCTGACAATGCATCAACAAGAATATTAACAATCATCAGTTGACAAAATAAAACTGAATATTTTGGAGGGTTTTCTAGCCAAAGATGCAATATGTAGTCAGTTTCTAGCAGAAAAGGCAAGGATAGAAAGCAAAGAAGAATAAAAGAAAACTTTGAACTTTGCATAATAAGGAGCCTTGTATATTCTAAATTATTGGCTGCATATGATTTTACAATTTGAGGATTAACGGCTACAATAAAATTCTGCGTGAATGAATTAACTGCATTTCGAACCTGCACAGCTACTCCATTTGCTGCATTAATCAATGGTCCAAAAAATATGTTTAAAAGAATATTTACTCCTTGATTGCGAAGCATAAGGGAAAAATGAGCAATAAAGTTATAACATGCATAGGACAATATTGATTTACTTAATTTCACATCCCAACAGAACTCATATTTACAAGCTTTAAGGTATTTACGCACATAAAATACATAAAGAGCTCTAATAATTAGAGATATAGAAAATATCAAAGCGGCATATAATACAAGCTTATCAACATCAATCAAAGTTAATAAAAATACGCACAACAATTTAAGAGACACATCCAAGAGACTCATATATGCATACACATTCATTCTCTCAAAAGCAATAATAGCTGCATTATAGGGTACTTGGATAACTGATAACGCTAAACTCAAAACCGAAAATTGATAAACCCAAAATACAGCATCAGCTCTTTCGGCTGGAAAATTCATTTTTGAGTATAAAAACCAGAGCCCCAAAGTCTCTGATAACAAAATAATTATTAATGCAATAACAACATGGATTTGTATAGTTGTACTATATACCTTTGTCAAGGTTTTAAAATCCCCTTTCCCTATTTCAAATGATAAAAATCGTTGAGTAGCAGCAGCCATTGTACCATTTAAAAATGCCATCATTCCGACCATGCTACCTACAACATTATAGATTCCATAATCCTCAACCCCAAGAACTTTCAGTACAATTCTTGAAGTATAAAGACTTACAAGCATTGTAACAATCAAACGAAAATACAAGAACAATGTGTTCTTTGCTATTCGTTTATTGTTGGTCGATTTTTCTTTAGAATCTATATCACTCATCGCTTAATGACACATTTATTCTTTTCTCATGAACATATCCAGAATATCTCTCTTTACAACCCAGCACGAAGCAGCCATAACACCAAGAAAAACAAATGCTACAAAAATAATTTTCTTCTTAGGTCCTGATGGATACATTGGCTCAATAGCTGGTTGTATGATAGTAAAAACAGGTGTGTCGTCCTGTACTTTAATTTTATTTATTTGCACTTGCTGCGCCATCTGCGTATATACAGAGAATGCTAAAGTTTTTTCACTTTCTAGTTTATCTTGCTTTATTTTATATTGCGCTGAAGTAATATTCTTATTTCGATCAATAAAAGAAGCCAAGTCTTTCTGTATAGCATCGTACGTATCTTTAGCTTGAGCTAATAACTTTTCTGAATTTACCAAATCAGTATTAGCCTTTCTTGTTCGCTCTGCAATTACATATGATTGGAGATAAGACGTTAATGTATCTGCCAAAAAGGCAGATACTACTGGATTTTGTGATGTAACTTCAATACTTGTTATTCCAGTTTTCTTATCTGTAATTATAAGAAATGATTCTTTTATTTGTCCAATAACACCTCTATCTTCTTCAGTAATAAAATATTTACTCTGATCAACTATTGATGAAGTTTCCACGTCATTAGAACTAAAAAGCTTAGATAAAATTTTGGGTAAACCAAACACATAACTCCACCATGCAACTTCTTGTCCATCCTTCAAATAAACATAGAGTGTTGTATCTAGTTCACACTTTGGATCTTCAACTTTCACATTAAATAAACCTTTTAGAAATGAAGTAGAGCTCATAATACTTGGATATATATCAGGAGAGAAAATATCAGAAGAGCTCAATCCCCCAATACTTATCCCTGCTAATGAAGCTAAAGTATTCATATTTCCCGAAGCCGATTTATTTGAGTCTACAGTAAATACAATAGTACTAGTATAAGTTTTAGGAATACTAAAAGCAATAATCAAACCAATAACAGCCCCTATCAAAGTTACCTTAATAATGAATTTTTTATTATCCCATAACTTACGAGCTAACTCTAACAAATCTATTTCTTTTTCGTCCTTATTATCTGCCATAACTTATTTTGTTAGAGAGTTAATTAATAGAGCGATAACCGAAGCCATAGAGGTTACACTAGAGCCGATAGCAATGGTTTGTCCCAAAGACATCTTTTCTCTTTGTTCTTTTGTCGGAACAATAATTTCGCAGCCAGGTTTTATCAAATCTTTACTAGAACCTTTAGCCTTGGCTGTCATACCATTCATATATACTATATATGCACGCTTCTTCTGGGCATAATCACTATAACCTCCAGCTTTATCAATATAATATTTTAAAGGTTCTCCTTTCTTATATAAAACTGTGTTAGGATGCATTACTGCTCCATTGATCTTGATCGTATTCGTGAATTCCGGAACATATAACCTATCACCTTCTCTTAAAACAATATCATATTCTGATCTAGGTTTAGCAACAGCTTTATCTAGTTCGATTCCTACGGTGTATTCGAAGCTAGTGTCAAGAGACTCCATATCTACCGAATCTTTCATAGTACCTCTCGATATCATTTCGATATATTCTTTCTGACGAGCTTTCTCATCATCATTCATTTTTCTCACTAGGCGGGCACCTGCAGCATAAGATTTATTTGTTAACCCTCCAGCAGCTTTAATAATATCAGATACTCTTTGCTCTTTTTCAGTCAATGTATATCCTCCAGGGAATAAGACTTCGCCTATAACTGAGACATTACGTTGTTGCTGATAACCAGGACTTCTTCTAACATAAACTTGATCATATGGCTCCAAGATAAAATCTGATTTGCCGTCAGCAATAAGCCCATCTACTATAGAGAAAGAATAAGTCTCAGCAATGATAATCGCATCAGTTGTACTGCTTGGATCAATTATTCTTCGCGAAACATCAATTTTAGCAGTTGAAGCAGAGCTTAGCAAGCCTCCAGCTCTTACGATAAGGTCTTTTATCGTTGTATTTCCCGCAAAGCTATATTGACCTGGATTAGCAACCATCCCTGTAATCGTAAAATCACCTAAATCTTCATCTATTGTATTTGCCGCAATATACAAGACATCGTTTTTCTTCAACTGAGTATTTCCAGAAACAGTAGATTCTAAATTATTCAGATTCAAAGCTAAAGTTTCAAAAGTCAAATCATCTTTCTCACGAGTAAGAACAGCTCTATCAAGAAAAGCATCTTCTTTTAGCCCTCCGGCTTTCTTTATCAAATCAGCAACAGTCTTTATATCACCCCCTATTTCATAATATCCAGGAAATAAAACACTCCCTTGTATCTGAACTCTATTTTCATAACGATCTAACCCTTTTCTAACAGAAATATTATCCCCATCGGACAATGTGAACGATATCATTGTTTCAGGATTAAGTGTATACATTTGTCTGTACTTCCCTGTTTTTCTACTTAAACTGATATTATCGGTATTTGCTTCTCCTGTAAATCCACCTGCATAGTTGATCAAATCACTAACATGCTCGTCTTTTGTCATTTCATATATCATAGGGCGCTTAACCTCTCCTTCAATATTTACCCAAAGTTGATGAGCCGGAACAATAATAACATCACCATCAGAGAGTCTAATATCATCTGGAGTTTGCCCATGAAGAATAAAATCATAAATATCAACCGAAGCCACCTTCTTTCCCCCTCTGTACAAGTTAACAGTACGCAAAGAACCTATGTCGTTTATTCCTCCCGCTAAATATAGAGCATGAAACACAGAAGATAATGAGGATACAGTATAAGTACCGGGAGTAACAACTTCACCCATTACATTAACCTGTATACTGCGGATCTGACCTAATGTTAAGCTTATATATGAAGCTCCACCTTCCTCATCAACACCGGCGTATAAGTTTGAGAGTTTTCTACGAACAATTTCGTTTGCCTGCTCAATAGTCATTCCACTAAGAAAAACAGGTCCCAAACTTTCAATACTAATAGTGCCTTCAGGTGTAATTGTTCTTCTGATAGTAGTTTGTGATGCCCCCCAAATATCAATAACAACTTCATCTCCGGCTCCTAATTTATAATTAGCAGGCGTCGGGATATTCATTGTTGGAGCAAAAGTCAAATCTTTCTGACTAAACACATCCTTCCCAAACACTCTTCGGAGCGGTATATTTTCAAGACTAACACTCCTCTGAGTAGTTTCTCCTTCTTGTTCTTCTCTTAATACTGAGATAGAACTATCCACAGCAGAAGAAGCTCCTCTTGACTGATTTTGCTGTTGCTCTACCTGACTTTTGATTTTTAAAAGTTGAGCTTGAGTCACACCTCTTTGGAGTAATGCTTTCCCAATTGCATCTTGACTAGTTCCTTTTGCATGCTCTGTCTTTACATATTCGATCACCTGACTATCCGACATCTGCGCAGAAAGGCATAAAGGCATAATTAAAATTAGAAGGAAAAATATCTTTTTTATCATACTGTAGATATTGTGCTTTGAATTAACAGTTTACTGCTACATTTATTGCGACTCAATTATCGCGCCTGCAAAATTAAAGATTAATTACCAACCGACCAACATTTTACTTATAAACCTTTAAATTATTACATCCCTACATTACACACTAAAAGAGCATATGGCATATTCAATCAGCTGATTTGAGAATACATTATAATCCTCTACCTTTGTTTTTCCTCTTTCTGATTTCTTCCTCTCTTTGCTTTCCTTTGGCGAAACTTTCAGCATCATAATCTGTGCTGTGTTGCCCGAAAAATGAAGGAAATAAGGAAGTTATAAAATCCGAATCAGATTCAATCCTATTCTCTGTTACCATTGGAGGTCTATTTTTGCTCGTAGATATTTCATGGAATACGTTTACCGAAAACTCTTTACCCAATCGTGAGCCATTAAGAATCGTTTTGTTTTGATAATCAATAAAGCTAACACCATAGATTCGTCCTTCTTCATTCTGGCAAAATATCGGTTCTACGTTTTTCTCTTTCAACAGCAATTTGAACTCATCAATTGACCCTGATTGCTGCATCGCTTCAGTTAGTATGGGTTTGAGATATTATTTTGTTTTCCTATCTTGTATTTGTTGCCTTGACTTCATAAAGTGCTTTTCTAAAACTTCTATATTAATAGATTTACCAAAGAGAGAAGACTTAAAAGGAGTACCAATCTTTTCTTTTTTTCATTGTTACTGAATTATCTACTAGTGCAGAATACAAGTCCATGATAAGATTTTCCATTTTTTAAGGCTTTGACTTCTTCCACACTTACATTCATTTTTTCTAAAAGTGTTCGGAATTCTCCAACGGACTGAAATTTGTAGTTATTCAATATCGCTTTAACAATATTACCCACTTGTTGTTTTACATTCCCCTCTTTGTAATTGAGTGGTCTGCTCGAAATGCTATAGGTTTGCTGCTCCTGCTTGGTCGCCGGATGGAGATTAAAATCCTTTTCGATCTGTCTGCATACTTTCATCTAACGCATATTCTCAAAGTTAGAATCCAAATTCTTACCCGATTCATCTACTCTTATAGATAGAACGTGAAGATGGGCTCTATCTATATCCGTATGCTTAAATACTACATAAGGCTGATTGCCATAGTCCATATCTTCCATATAGCGGTCAGCTATGGCTTTATATTGTTCATCTGTGAGTATGTCTTTCGCTTTCCTCCCTGCCTTGTTTGGTTTCGGTAGTAGTTCGTTTATCTTCTCTAATGT
This sequence comes from Dysgonomonas massiliensis, assembly GCF_900240225.1. Lineage (GTDB taxonomy): Bacteria > Bacteroidota > Bacteroidia > Bacteroidales > Dysgonomonadaceae > Dysgonomonas > Dysgonomonas massiliensis. Next base: position 240,240 of record NZ_OEPV01000007.1, read on the forward strand.
AAGGTCTGGAAAACGGTCTTTAAAATACTTCTCCATATCATCTAAAAACCAAGCATGAGAATTAATATCTATTTGATGAAAATTATTTGTAAGTGTAATTTTTCCACCTTTGTTCTTGTATTTTTTAGACTCCAATATCATACGATACAAAGAGAGCATTTCTGGATAAATTTCGTTGTGAAGTGCTGATTGATATTCTAATCCTAATGCTTCAACTATGAATGAGTGATTAAAACTTCCACTTTTTTGAAGGAAATAAATATATGCCATGCAGTCAAGAGAGAGAGAGATACTTTGTAATTTTCCAATTGAGCGTCTTTGTCGTCAACATCTGCAAAATAATCTGGGAAAACATCTGCAACATCCTCACGAGGATAGAGTTTATCCGAAATAGGTATTGCCAAATTTGTATTGTAAAAAGTTTTTAGATAATCAACTGTTGGAATCCCATTTTCGATAGTTATATGATCTATAGTTTCAACCACAAGTTTAATTTCATCTAGAAACATATTTGATTCATAATCAAAATATTTTTCCATTAATGGTTCAGCAGCTTTTAAACGATTAGAACTGATGAAAAATATTTCTTCCAGATTCATAGTTTAAGTATTAGTTTGAGTAAATATAGGCAAAAAAATAACCGCTCCCAATTAAGAGAACGGCTAGGAATGGTTATAGTATTTATTCTAATTATATGTTAGAGATGTTTTTTCCAAAAATTTAGATTGTACTCATTTAAAGATAATATAACTTCCAAATCATTGTTATCCATTGAATCACTATCTAAATAATTATGACATTTATTACTGTTGAGATACATAGCTCTCGCTTTAATTCGAAAGTTTGCCCATTTTTCTTTTGTAACTCTCCATTCATAGACATTCGGTTCTATTTCTATTAGTCCATAATCATAATTATCACATTGCAATGTAATGTTTAATGAACGTGAGTTCGACATAAGATAAGTTCTTAATAACTAGCATAATAGAAGAAAGTTGATTAACTTTAAGTCTCTAACATTCAAAGTTTTAAATCAAAAAACATTCTATTATGCTAAGTCTTTGTGAAG
>NZ_OEPV01000012.1 GCF_900240225.1 Dysgonomonas massiliensis
CAAGCATAGCTTCTTCTAATGTGGGTACTTTGAATTCTCCTGGCCGTCCCAACCCATTACGTAGCTTTAGCTCTCTGATTTCAGCGAGTGTTAAGTCCTCGACTTTCCCTTTGCCGTTCGTTGTACGATCTACTGTTTTGTCGTGCATCAGAATCAGATGACCGTCTTTGGTTCTGGATACATCGATTTCGACAATGTCAACGCCCATCTGGATACAACTCTCGATGCCTTCAATCGAATTATCAGCATAGTTACGCCAGTCTCCGCGGTGAGAGGCTACGAAAATATCCGATTCTTTTGCTTCTATCTTTTCTTCTTTGACTTGTTGAGTACATGAGAAAGAGAAAAGTAGAAGCGGTAGTATAAATAACTTTACTTTATTCATTGTTTATATATTAATTCAATGTTCCATTTTTCCAAACCAACTTTTCACCCCAAAAAGGCATTAAAGAATTTGCGCAATTTAGTTTTGACGCTCGTTCCAAACCTAATTCTATTGACCAACGAGATTCCTCTACTCCAGCATGAGCCAATTCCAAAACATGAGATAAAAGCGTATAATCCGGTGTAATAGTTGTTCCAAGCACATTATTCTCAGTTAACGCATTTGGTGCATATCTCGGGATAAACACATTTACAGGTTCAGCAATATTATATTGTGATGCTTTGTAATTGGAGTCACCAACATGCATCAATACAAGGTTACCTCCATCTTCTCCACAGTTAATCTGATAGGTTGTAACGAAATTGGTAAGTGTAGTATTATGGTCCGTTATATTTGTTGTAATCTTGAAATTACCTATTGCATAAGATGTAGATGACTGAGATGTATACTTATAATTTTCGGTTGGTTTCAGATAATTAGACAATACTGGCTTATTTGCTTCTAACATTGACTCAATTAAATCATTATCATAATGATCTGTATGATTATGAGTTATACATAAGAAGTCCAGATATAGTGCAAATTGTTCTGCATAACGATGAGATATATCAATTCCAAAACAACCCGAAGGTGTTTTCACAATATACCCCATATTATATAGTAGCCATATTACAGATGTTCCATCTTCTACTTCTGTTGCTTGAACTTCACTTAACACTTTATCGAATGACAAACGATAAAAGCTGAGCATAGGGTCGTAATTTTCCGCCATCTCGCTAGCTTGATCCATAGCAACTAAATAGTTTTTAAAATAGTTTGCAGAACATGTGTCAGCATAATTCTGAATACGGTCAAGAGCTGCTTTGCGTGTACTATTTACATCGAAGGGAGAGGTGCTCCATAATTGTTCAGCAATTTCTTTAGCGTCGTTTTTCTGTAAATTTCCACCAGTCGATGGTTTAGAGTTATCCTCATCGTCATCACACGACCAAAAAATGAATGAAGTAAAGAAAATCAACAATAATATGTAGATATAATTTTTTTTCATAATTATTTATTTTGAGTTTGTTTCAAATAGTTTTTGTATTGACTTTGAATAAGCTGATAACTACCTACCAACTCTTCAGAAGAAACACATTCCTTATTTTTGTTTTTAGTAGTTTCGTACATGAACACGCCATCATATCCTGCTTCATTAAGCATATAAAACAGCTTCCCCCACTCTATTTTTCCATCACCCGGTATCCAATGACATTCATTAATACCATCATAGTCCGACACATGGATTGTACCTATTCTATTTCCAAATTTGCGAATAAACATAAGAGGATCTCCACCTAAAAAATGATTGGTATCAAAACAAATCTTCACATCGGGAAATGGCTCTACTATTTGTAATAACTCATCAGGAGTATTTCCTAAACAAGTGCGAGGTAGATTTTCCACACAAAGCTCAGCTCCTATTTTATTAGCATACTTCCTTAAAATATCAATCGATTCCTGAGCATATTGTATTCGCTCTACTCTCAAACTATCTGATATAGGCTCAGAACTTGGATGTAGTACCAATCTCTGAGGATTAAACATGGCAGATAGTTCAATCATTCCTGCTATAAATTTCACATTCTTAGAGCGCTGAACAGAATCTAAGACAGATATATCCAGCTTCTTGGAAAAGGGAAGATGAATTGACCAAACTTTTATATCTGCACTATCTACTTTGGCTTTCATTTCGAAAACGCGCGTAACAACCTCTTCCATTGGTACTCCTCGATAACACTGATTGAGAGCTATCTCTAAATAATCAATTCCATTATTCTTTGCTTCAATAAAATCTTTAACTGTTGGATTTTTCCACAAAGCAGATGTAGTACCTATACTATATTTTTGCGCTGAAATCGCAATAGAAAGTCCTAGAAAAATATAGAGTAAAATAAGTTTCTTCATGATAAGATTATTTTATCATTCGGGGAAATACATTTCCCCGAATAAGATTCTAGTACTATTTACTATTTGTTCCATAAATATTTCCTCCGCGGACACTCCATGAAGACAGCTCTGGACCGGCATCAATTGGAATAGCTAATAGCGATCCTTTATTTCCGCTACCAATGGTGCCTATATAAAGGCGTTTATCTGGTCCAACTGTAGTTCCTGCCATAAATTGGTCTGAACTTTCGTATGTGAAATCAGCATTTCCAGTAGCTGCATTCAGTCCGTAAATAATATATTCACTTCCTGTTTTTCCTTGGGTAGCACAATAAACAATTCCGTTGTCGGCTAAAGATAGGCCACAATATGTTAAAGCAGCTCCTAAATCTTTACTCCATTTCAATGAACCGCTAGATGTTACTGCATAAACCTTTTTCCCTCCTTTATCATTGAAGTAGATTGTTCCATCAGGGCCAACAATAGGCAAATAAGCATCTCCTCCACTTGAATTCACATAAGTCCATTTCGAGGTTCCATTATTCATATCAATAGCAACAAGACCTGCACTTGATTTTTGTGTTGCATAAAGGGTTGTTCCACTAGCATCCATAGCAAAAGCACCTCGTTCCGTAACATTGATTGTCCCTGCAGTTTTCCATAGCTCAACTCCGTCTCCATTGAATTTATAGATTGCAGAGTTTGTTCCTACATATACACTGTTTGATGCATCAACAGCTACAGCACTAGATGTACCGCCAATAGCTTTGCTCCATTTCACAGTTCCGGTAGCTCCATCAATTGCATATAATGTTCCTGAATTTGTAGCACAATACAGAACTCCTGCAATAGATAATGCTGGGAAAGCTCCAATAACACCATCAACATCACAAGTCCACTTCGAAGATCCATCACCTGGGTTCATTGCATATACTTTCTTATCTGTTCCGCATTGGTAGATTGTACCATCCTCTCCAACTAATGCACCACCTCCATAAGTTACGGTTGCAATCTGTGATACCCATTTTACATTACCTTTAGATACATCAATAGCAAAGAGATGCCCATTAGGTGATGAAGTCGGAATATAAGCGGTTTTCCCATCGGGTGAGAATACTGGATTTGAAACCTTCACATTACCATAGAGTCCACCTGATTCAAGTAACATTGCCGACCACAAATAATCTGAAACAATCATTTCAATCGTACCGCTTTCCGATGTTCCATCTTCATAGGTTATGGTTACTTTTACTGTATATGTACTCGCAGCTGAATATGAGTATTTTGGCTCCTTTTCTGTAGAAGTACTTCCATCACCAAAATCCCATACTACTGATTGTACTGTACCCATTGTAAAATACATATCATTGTAAGCAAATGCACTGGACTCATTCAACGTCAAAGTATTTTTTTCGACTATTATAGGCGATACTTGACCTGGTGTAGCTTTGGCTTGTACTGCGTCAGATGTACCATTAGGGTAAACACATATCAAAGAGAATTCGTATTCTATATCGTTGGTTAGTTCTCTCACCTCATACGATTCTTTATCTTTAGAGATAATAATTGGCTCATCTATGGACGATACTAGAAGTTTGTATTCTTTTAGATTGTCACTATTAGGTTTTGTCCACTTCAATCTTATCATCTTATCTCCTGCAGCAGCTATTAAGTTGGTTGCAGCAATTCTTGTTGAAGCTGGTTTTGCCCCTACCGATATTTTTCCACCCTTCTTGTTCCCTTTGTAAACAGGTTGCACCGAGAAAGTATAAGCCGCACCATTTACCAATTCATTAACTGTTGCTGTTCTTGTACTCTCATCAACAGTCATATCGCCTCCTACAATTGACTGTGAACTGGCTGTCCAAGAAAGATAATATCCGATAGGTTTTGCACCCTCCATAGGTTCCCATTCGAGTATAACTTCTTCATCTCCGGCGGTGGCTTTTAATGAAGAGGCTTCCATTGTCTCAAAATTCGCACCTGGTATATTTTCGTCATCGCATGCTGCAAACGCAAATGCCAGTACAGCAAAAAGACTATATAATATTGTTTTTTTCATTGTAATCAGATATTAATTAATTGTAACCCGGATTTTGCCATACTAAAGCTGTATTGTTAACTCTTTCTATTGCAGATTTTGGTATAGGAAAAAGTAGCTGATTATCTGTTATAGTATGCCCAGCCTCAGCCATAACTTCTTTTGCATATCCCATTCTCACTAAATCGAACCAGCGGTGTCCTTCGAAAGGAAATTCTTGCTGACGTTCAACAAGTATAGCTTTACGGAAAGCATCCTTATTGGGTATAGTCGAAATATCTATTGGTTGTAATCCGGCACGAGTATGAACTTCGTTCAAGGCATTCAGTGCAGGCGAATTCTGCGAATTGCTGTAAGCTATCTCATTCTGAGCTTCAGCATACATCAACAACACATCTGCATAACGAATTAATATCTGATCATTACCTACAGTATTAGTGCTGGTATTTTTTGTATCATAAAACTTCTTTAACACATACTGATTTTTTTCAACTTGCTCATAACTGATTAAGTCTTTACGTTTATCAGCCGGATCGGTGTATGCTGCAAGTAGTTGTGGAGATGGATTCTCTGCATTGGCAGGATTGTTGAATGCAAACCAATATCCATGTCCTTCGCCTACAATATTTTTATTGAAACGCACAGCAAAAATCACTTCATTATTCATTTTATTATCTACATCAAATACATCTCCTGGTTCGGTTTGTAATGAATATTTGCCAACTACCTGTGCCAATATTTCACTAGCTTCCGTATATTTTTTAAATGTTAAATATACTTTTCCCAATAAAGATTGAGCTGCACCCATAGTAATTCGTCCCATATCATCTCCTTTGTAGGCAGCAGGAAGCATATTATTATTTATTATTTCTTCCAAATCTCCTACAATCAATTCATACATTTCTTGGTCGGAACTTCTGCCTATTTTTAAAGCTTCATTAACCGAAACAACTGTACGAGTAATTGGTACTCCTCCCCATATACGATACATATTGAAATAAGTGTATGCCCTGATGAATAAAGCTTCAGCTTTATACTGATCTTTTAGCTTATCATCAAAATAAGCAGCATCAATTTGGTCTAATACCAAATTACATCTATACACCTGATTATTGAAATTCGCCCAATAATCATCCAGAAGACCATTAGCCGCTGTTTCTTTAAATTGATCAATATCGTAACGATCTTGTGTGCCTGTGGTAGGAGCTAATAACACCATATTATCACTTCTGTATTCGCTACATTCTGTATAGAATGAAACTTGAGATTGTAATTTTGCGTAGCAACCTACAATTGCGATGTCAAAATCTTCTGCTGTTTTATATATTTTATCTTTCGGCACTTTATCGCTTGGTTCCAAATCGAAAAAGCTATCGGAACAAGCAGTGGTCATAAATAAAACCGAAAGAAGAAGTAAAAAACTATATTTTTTCATGATTCTTTTGTTTTAATATTTTTAGAAAGTAAGGTTTAAACCGAATGTATATACTCTGGCTAATGGGTATGTACCATAGTCTTCTCCTGGAGTTAAAGCACTGTCAGGTCGGCGGCTAACTTCTGGATTGTATCCTGAATAATTGGTAGAAGTCCATAAATTTTGTCCTGATGCATATACTCTCAATCGGTCAATACCCCAACGGCGAGTCAAAGCTTGTGGTAAAGTATAACCCAATGTCAAATTTTGCAGACGGAAATATGAACCATCTTCGATATGCCATGTTGATGTACGTCCATTATTTCCCTTTGTTTTACGGTTAGCACGATTGACATTGCCATTTCCAGGATCAGCTTCGCTTCTCCAACGATCCAGAGCAACAATTGTTCCATTAACATTACCTTCCATATTGTCAATATAGCGGCGATTTAGATTTAAAATTTCATTACCATAAACTCCCTGAAAGTTGAATCCCAAATCAAAATCTCTATAATTAATAGTTCCACTAAATCCATATGTAAAGTCAGGCATATAATTACCTACAACAGCACGATCTTTGTCTACATCCAATACACCATCACCATCTACATCCACAAAACGAAAATCTCCAACTTTTGTGTTTTCAAAGTGTGGATATTGCTTCAATTGCTCTTCGTTTTCGAAAATACCATCTTGTACCAGCAAGTAATATGAGCCAATTGGTTTTCCTACTTCAGTGATATAATATGCATGAGAAACACCTCCACTTGAAATAATTGAAGCATTGCCTGGACCTAAAGCCTTAACTTCATTCGTATTTTTAGCATAGTTAGCTGTGAATGTATAGCTAAGGTCTTTATTTATTTTCTTTTGAGACGAAAGCTGTATTTCCCATCCTCGATTATTTACTTTACCTATATTCATTCTTGCAGTGGTATATCCTGTAATTTGCGGTACCGGAACGTTTAATAGCATATCTGTAGTATTACTATTATAATATTCTACTGACAAACCTATCAATCCTTTTAGAGCTTGTATATCTAAGCCGACATTTACCATTGCCGTTTTTTCCCATGTCAAATCTTTATTCTCAATCTTATCAGGTTTATATCCCGAGATCAGACTACCATGTCCACTCCCTAAAATATAATCATCTGGAGCCATAGTCGAAAGATGTTCATAGTTTCCTATCTGGAAATTACCAGTTTGTCCATAACTGGCTCTAAGCTTGATGTCATCAAAGAAACGAAGTGCTTTAGTTTCTTTAAAGAAGTTTTCATCACTTATGCGCCAAGCTGCCGAAACTGAAGGGAAATACCCCCAACGATTATTTTTGCCAAAACGAGATGAACCATCGGCACGAATAGCCGCAGAAGCCATATATCGTCCCATATAACTATACTGTACACGAGCTAAATAAGAAGCTAGTGACCATTGAGTTTTTTCTGACGATCCACTTTTTACAGTACCTCCTGTTATTGTTTGGATATAATCGTTAGGATAGTCAGTAGCTTCAACAAAATTGCCTTTTTTCGTCTCTTTTTGAGCAGACTGTACAAGCACAGCACTTATATTATGTTTTTCTGCTAAAGTGGTAGTATAGTTAATTTGATTTTCTATTAACCAATTGAAATAAAACGAAGAAGAACTGCTACCCACTGGGTTTGATTTGGAATCATAATACGAATATCCGATCAAAGGAAGTTCTGATGATCTATATTTATCGTTATGAGCTCCATAATAGTCTCCACCCAAAGAAAGTCTATAGGTCAATCCCTTCAAGAATTCATATTCGCCATATATTTTTCCAACAATAGCATAACGATCAACTACATCTGATTGAAGTTTTGCAATAGCAACAGGGTTAAGTACTTCATTGTGTTGATAATCATTACCTATACGCCAATATCCATTCCCTTGATAATTATAGCTTCCATCTGAATTATATACTGGCCAAAGTGGTGGCATAGCTAATGCAGATTGAACAATACCTCCCGAACCATAAGGACCAGATGCATCAACCCGATTTGATTTGGAGTATGACGGAGAGAAATTAACTCCAAATTTAAATTTGTCATATTTTCCATCTAGGTTTAGGCGTAAGCTATATTTTTCAAAATCAGATTCAATGATAACTCCATCTTGTTTATAATAGTTTCCTGAAACAAAATAGCCAATATTTTTCCCTTTTCCTGATAACGATATATTATGGCTAGTAGTTGGAGCTGTGCGAAATATCTCATCTTGCCAGTCTGTATCAGTAAGTCCTCTTTCTCCTGTCAAATATGGATATAATTCTACAGGTATACGATGATAAGATTGTGGACGTATTCCGTTAGGATCATTCACTGATCCAGTTGACACATCGTCTAAATATGCATTGTTATGACCATCGCGTGCAACTTCAGCAAACTGATAAGCATTCATCATCGGCAGTTTTTTTGATACAGTCTGGAATCCCCAATAGCCATCGTATTTTACCGTCATTTTTTCAGAAGCTCCTCTTTTGGTTGTAACCAAAATAACACCATTCGAACCACGACTACCATAGATAGCAGCTGATGATGCATCTTTCAATACTTCAATTGATTCTATATCATTGCTATTAAGATTGGCTAGTCCTCTCTCCATAGGCATACCGTCTATGATATATAGAGGATCATTACCTGCAGTAGCAGAACTTACACCTCGAACACGGATGCTTACTGCTCCTTCAGGGTCACCGCTCGGCTGAGTTACTTGTACTCCGGGCATTTTACCTACTAGTGCCTGACGAAAGTCTGTAACAGGTATATCGGCAATATCTTCTGCTTTTAATTGAGATATAGCTGTCGATACATCTCGTTTATTTTGAACGCCATAACCCACAACGACAACTTCATCCAAAATTTGGGTATTTTCTTTTAATACAATATCTAACGATGTGTTATCTCCCAACTTGATATCCTGAGGTAGATATCCGATATAAGATATATGTAATGTTGAACCAACAGGTACATCAATCGAAAAGTTACCATCAAAGTCAGTGATAGTTCCTTGTGAAGTATTCCCTTTTACAGATACACTAGCTCCAATTATAGATTCACCTGAGGCATCTAAAACTACTCCTGTATATTTCTTTTTGGGTCTTTCACTTGTTGTTTGTACTCCCGCAGACTTATTCTGTTTCAAAAAGATTGTTATCATCTTGTTTTGAATAGAAAAATCTAACGATTGATCTAATATCTTAGACATTACATCTTTAATAGGAGTCTGTTCGAACGTAGCAGTCACCGCTTTATTTCCATCAATCTGGTCTTTTTCGTAAATGATGGAAAATCCGGTTTGTGCTTCTACTTCTTTCAATACTGTTTTGAGTGGAGTGTTTTTGAAAACTTTACTCACCGATTGTGCATAAGAAGATATGCTTATAGACAATCCAAAAACAAGGAGTAAGACAAATTTCTTACAATACTTGATTTTCATAATTCATGGTTTTAGTTTTTAATTTGATTACTTACTTAAGTTTGATATATATATCTTGTCCTTTATATTCTATATTCATAGGTATTGCCAATGATAATCCGTGTAATATTTCCTCTATAGATTCATTATTTTTGAGTGAAATGTTTAGATATCGAGGCTTTAATACATTTTCTTCTAGATGGATTTTCACATCATATTGTCTAGACAGCCTATTCAGCAATTCATTGAGAGGTATTTCATCATACTCTATTTTATTATCAACCCAAGATTTATATTGATTGGAGTTAACTTTTTCTTTGCTAAACTTATACTCTTTGGTATCTAGTTCTAGTGATTCTCCTGGATTTAAGAACAATACTTCGTCATTACGAACAACTTCTACCATTCCTTCCATCAAGGTTGTTGTGATCTTCATATCTTCGGCATAAGATGAAACGTTAAATTTTGTACCTCTGACAACAATATCATAACCTTTTGTTTTTACAGTAAAAGGTAAATCGTCTTTTTTATTAACCTCAAAATATGCTTCTCCATCAAGAGTAACTGCTCTGTCCTTCTCTCCGAATGCTGCATTGTAACTTATTTTTGATGTACTATTAATCCAAACAGTACTACCATCGGGTAATGTTATACGACTTTTTTCTCCATTGGGTGTTTCCACGATAAAGGTTCTTTCTGAAGAATTGAAAAGTGTAACATTGTTTATAAGTAGTGTCGATATTATTGTAATGACTATTATTGCAGCTACTGCTGCTATTTTTCTATAGATAGACAACATCTTTCTTTTTGGCTGAAAAAGAGGAGCTATAACTTTTCTTGTCCCTATTTTGGCTTGTAATGAATTCCACTCTGAATGGAAGTTACTCTCTTCATTCAGTTTAAGCATCCAATCCTTTTCCCAATCTCTGAATATTTTGTTATATTCCTCATTCTTGGACATGAACTCAAACAATGTGACTTCATCTTCAAAAGATATTCTTCCCTCGAAATATGAAATAGCCAATTCTTTAATTTTATTTCTTTCCATAATTTTGCTTCTATATGATATGACAACTCAATTTGATTTTACCCAACCCTCTAAAGCAGAAAAAGGCAAAAGATTTTTCACTTTTGCCCTTTTCAGTATCTCAAATATGTCATAAATTATTATTAATGAGCCACAAGATAACCACTACATAAATATCAATAGGATATTTATTTTTGAAATGATTTTCAAAATTTTGTAGTGCTTTTGATATATGTTTTTCAACAGCAGTAGTTGATATTTGTAATTTCTCAGCAATTTCTCTATTTTTTAATCCTTCGAAACGACTCATCAAGAAAACTTCTTTTTGCCTTTCTGGCAATTGATCTATCACATAATTTATTTCCTTTCGCAACTCTTCGTATAGTAATGGAGAGTCTGCATCACAAAGAAAATCTGCATGATATAATTTTTCTTGTCCTTGGATATTAGCCAGATATTCTATTTGATATTGATTTACAATACTTTCATGTTTTAAATAGTTCAAGCAACTATTTCGAACCATGGCAAATAAGAGTGATTGAACTGAAAGAATTTGAATCGAGTTGTGCTTCTCCCATAATTTGATAAAACATTCTTGTATAATATCTTTAACAAGTTCTTTATCTGCGATAAATCGAGAGGCATAACCCTGAAGTCGAGGATAATAGGCTTTGAATAAGAATTCCAAAGCTTCCTCATTTCCTCTTTTCAATTCTTCTAAGAGAAAACTTTCATTAGAAAAGTTATTATTATGCACTATCGTAAATTTTTGAGACGAAAAATCTCATTATTGTTTCCAAAGATAAATATTTTTCATTGAATCTCTTTATTTTAAATATTAGATTAGGAAATAACTTTTCTATGAAATCTCAAGTTAGCAAAGAAGAATTTAGAGTCTGTTTAAAATTCATTGTTTTTCATTATTAAACCAAAATTTAACGAAAGAACATTATCCTTGTTTAGGATTATGCTTGGCTTTAAGGATAAATGCTGCATAAGCAGCAACAAACCTAACAGTGTCAAGAGGAGTAAGACCTTAGCCTTCTGTAAAAATTAATTGTATACCCTTCCTGTTAAATCAATATACTATTCATTAAAAATAAATCCGGGATATTGAAATATCAACATCCCGGATTCATTAAGTAGATAAATTAATTTTCAGTATAACCTGCATTTTGCTCCCATGTAGGATTTAGTTCCATAAACTTACGCGGTATTGAGAATATACGGCGATATTTTTCGTTATTAGAAGTTCCTAACGAAGCTTTTTTCAATCCCCAATCATCTTCAAATTTACCGAAACGGATCAAGTCATTTCTTCTCCAATATTCGTCAGCAAATTCGCGTGCACGTTCATCCAACAACTCCTCCAAAGTAATTGTATCTACATTTGGTGCTTTTGCACAATCGCGAATCTGATTTACTAACGACGCTGGAGTATCTCCTTTCGTAGGTGTAGCACCACGCAATAAAGCTTCTGCTTTCATCATCAAAATGTCAGCATATCTGAAAATCGGAATATCGTTATCCTGATCATGCTCAGTACTTTCAAGATTTGGAAAGAATTTCACGTTGCGATATCCCATAGCTAAACCTAGCTCATCATTACCTAAATTTAGCTGACGAATGTTTTCATTAATTTCTGTTTGATTTTTACCTCTTATCACTAAATCTTTTGTCAGTTCAAAATGCCAATCAATCTTATTCTCGCCATCCTCTCCTACATAATACTTGTCTATTGTCTTTTTCGATAAATTTACAATATATGGAGTAGTAGGCTCTTTTTCTAAGTATTGTAATCCACCACGCCAAATTTTGTTTCTAACATCTCCCTCTAAATTGAATTTGTCTACAAATTCAGGGACAGCACGTAGAGGTCCGCTTGGTCTTTTCTTCGATCCTAAAGTTTGTTCAAAAAACTTATGTCCCCAGAAACGATAGTGTACATTACCATCTTTATGTGACCAAGTGTATGGAAATGCGAAAATAAAATCCTTAATATGAGGTCCATTTGTATGCTTAAATTTCTCTAACCAATCGTCACTAAGATTGAATTTTCCACTATCAATGATTTCATCACAGATTGCTACAAGATCGTCAAGATGAGGATTTGATCCTTTGTTAGAATCAGTTGGCTCATACTTCGTAATATCGCTTGCAGTGTATACGCCCCAGTTCAGATATAGTTTTGCCAATATAGCCTGAGCCATGTATTTTGTAGGTTTACCATAAGTTGTGTTATCAACTTTAGTAGTTAAATCACCCATACAAGCAAGCAGGTCATTCTTCAGGAATTCTGCAACTTCAGCACGACTAGATTGCTCAGGAGCTTTACTTCCGAATGTTTCGATGATAGGCAAATTTCCGAAGTTATCCATTGCCCAGAAGTAATATAGAGCTCTCATCGTTTTAACCTCGGCAATTGCCTGCTTTCTGTAATCAGTTTCAGGAGCTTTTTCCAGAATTGACAGAATTTGGTTACAAGTTGAGATACTTTTAAACAATCCTTCGAATGATGCAGTAGTCATTGAATTGTCTATTGTCCATGAATGCAATACAAATTCTCCGTAGTATCCTTTATCGTACCAGTTGTTATCATTCGTAACCATAACAGCCTCATCAGCTGAAGTCGTTACCATCAACCAAAAGCTACGGCCGAAATCTGCTTTGAACGAAGTATATGCAGGTCCACACACAGCTTCCATATCAGCCTGAGTAAGTGGGAAGTTATCCTCCGTGTACTCAGACTTTACTTCTACATCAAGGTCTGTACAAGCATTTAACGAAAACAGCAAGCACAGCATTGGTAATATTTTCTTTATCATAATTTTCATAATAAGATTTTAGCTAATTGTTAAAATGTAATACTTGTTCCAAGCATGAAGGTACGAGTTTTCGGATAGAAGTTTCTGTTATCGATACCTGGTTCAGTACCTCCAAGATTAACTTCTGGATCAAGACCTTTGTAACTTGTAATAACAAATACGTTATTGCATGAAGCATATACACGCAGCCCTTTAATATATTTACCTACCGAATTGAAGTTGTATCCTACTGACATATTTGACAGACGTAGATAATCTCCCTTCTCAATATAACGATCTGATAAGAAGTGTGAGTTTGAGTCTGTTATTTTTTCATCTTTCACAGCACTTTCCAAAATATTTCTGTATGTAATTGATCCCATACGAGAAAGGTGTGCACGGCTAGCATTCAATATATCATTACCAAATACTCCTGTGATGAATAGATCTAATGACCAGTTTTTGTAAGTAAATGTATTTTTCCATCCCAGGTTTAATTTAGGCTGAGCAGATCCTGTCCAGAAACGATCGTTGTCAGATGGAGTTAATGTAACCTCACCATCTTTTGTATAGAATTGAGAAATTCCGCTTTCGTTATAACCTGCCCACTTCCATGTATAGAACGAACCTAATGGTCTTCCTGCCTGGATACGTTGTTGATGCGCACCAGTCTGTCCTGCAGCATTCAATTCTGCTCTATCAATATATTCTTTAGAGAAGTGTGCATTTGACAAACTTACTACCTCATTTTTGTTGTGAGATAGGTTCAAAGTTGTATTCCAGCTGAAGTCTCTAGTTGAAATTGGTGTAGCATTTAATGTCAATTCTACCCCTTTATTACTGATTTCCCCTACGTTTGTAGTAATCCATGAAACTAGATATTCGGTAGTAGATACTTCGTAGTCTGCGATCAAATCATCAGTACGTTTATCATAGTATTCAATTGTACCAGTCAATCTATTGTTAAAGAATCCGAAATCAATACCTACGTTTATCATAGCTGTTCTTTCCCATTTCAGGTAAGGATTAGCATTACGAACAGCACCAATTGCACTTACTGTTTCCCCATTTGAATTAATAAACGTTCCATTTTTTCCGTAACGTACAAGAGACGTATATGGATCAAAGCCTAGACTGTTACCACTTACCCCATAACCAACACGGAATTTCAAATCGCTAAAAACATTCAAGTCTTTGATGAAAGATTCTTCGTTTACTCGCCATGCCAATGAAGCTGAAGGGAATGTACCCCAACGGTTATTTTTACCGAAAGCCGAAGATCCATCTCTTCTGATTGTTGCTTGTAATAAGTATTTGCTATCGAAAGAGTAGTTAACACGTCCAAAGAACGAAATCGATCTTTGAGTTTTGTATGATGACCAACCATAATCTATTCTTCCTTCATAACTTCCTGTGCCAAGTCCATAATAACCCAAAGCATCTGAAGAGAATCCTTGATCAGTTGTTTGGAAACCATCTCCTGTATTTTTTTCTTCCCAAGAGTATCCTAACATCAAACCTAATTTGTGGATATCTTTGAATGTCTTATTATAGTTTGCGAAAATTTCCACATTCTTAAGAATGTCTTCATTTGTATAACGAAGAGCAAAACCGCCATAATTTTTTTTAGCAGGAGAAGCAATATCATTATAACGGCTAATGTTTTCGTTATCAGACTGATAAGAAACGTTAGCAGACAATGTCAACTCTTCTGGAATAATATGTAATGCCATTGTTCCAATACCTTGCAAGCGTTTGCGACGCACGTCATCCGAGTTCTGCTTAAGCAAACCTACAGGATTGTAGTATTGGTTATAATCAAAATTCTCGAAATATGATCCGTCTTCGTTGTAAACGGGAGACTCTGGCAAGTAATATGTCATTGCATCGAACACATTTAATCCGTCAGTACCAGCCATGATATACTTACTGTTTGTAATACTTGTATTCAAACTAAAGCCCAAATCAAGACGATCGTTTAGCGTTTTAGTATTCAAACTCATACGTGCAGTAGTACGATCTAGCTCAGAGTTTTTCATAACACCCATATTTTCCAAGTAGTTAAGACCTAACGAGTAGTTTGTCTTATCTGTTCCACCAAGGATTGAAAGGTTATGATTGTGCGACAATCCGGTACGTTGCACCTCTTTTTGCCAATCTGTGTTTGTGTTTGGATCTATATAGTTTGACGAACCAAGAATAAGACCATTGTCATCCAAAAGCTTACGATGTTGATTAGCATCTAGCACATCCCATCTTTTCGACACTTGATCTACAGCCATATACCCGCTATAAGTTACATTTGTTGAACCACTCTTACCTCTTTTTGTAGTAACAATGATTACACCATTTGCTGCTTTCGACCCGTAAATAGCTGTTGCCGAAGCATCGCGCAATACGTCAATCGATTCGATATCATCCGGAGACACCAATGCTATAGAAGCCCCAGGTATACCATCAATTACATAGTATGGCTCTTGAGCCTCACCTCCGCGGAACGAAGATGCACCACGTAGTGTTACCGAAGGCGTTGATGTCGGATCACTACTGGTGGTAATAGTAAGACCCGGTACTTTACCTTGAAGCAATTGTCCTGGCGATGTATATACACCACCTTTATTTAAGTCTTCAGCTTTGATGGTTGTAATAGAGCTTGTCACATCTTTACGAGTCATTTTACCATAACCCACTACAATAACTTCTTCCAGAAGTTCATTATTTTCCTCCAAAACGATCTTTAGAAAATCATTTTTAGCTACCGCTTCTTTAGCTTGGAAACCAACATATGAAAATTGAATAATACTCCCAGTTGGGACATTTAGAGTGAAAGTTCCATCGATATCTGTAAGGCTACCGTTGGTCGTTCCTTTTTCCACGACACTAACCCCAATTAAAGGTTCTCCTGCGTTGTCAACAACTTGGCCCGTCACCTTGTTTTGGGCAAATGCCGATGTACAGTTCAGCACTAGTAGTGCTAAGATAACCGTAATTCGAGTTATCTTTTTTGTGTAAATTCGTACTTTAAGCATAGAAATTAATTTAACGATAAAGATTAATAAATAATGGTTCTAATTTTGATTTTAAATTTGATACAGGGACTAGACTTATGAATCTAGTCTATAACTTTATAACCTTTCCATCCGTAATATGCGCAAACAATAAAACAGATAAGAGGTATGATATATGCAATTTGATAAATAGGGCCATTAATGTCCATTACATGACCAGTTAATGGTGGTAATATTACATTTCCTACTATTGCCATTACCAGAAAAGCAGACCCACTTTTGGTTTTGCTTCCTAAACCTTCGAGAGCTAATGAGAACTGTGTAGGATACATGATTGACATAAAGAACGAAACTCCTAACATGGCATATAAACCTATCATTCCGCCAAATGTCATAATCACGCCACATAGTATTACATTAGCCAGAGCATACACAACCAGCATATTTTGTGGTTTATATTTTACCATCAATAAGGTTCCAATCCATCTGCCGAGCAAAAATGCCAGCATATAAAATCCGAAATAAGTAGTAGCAGTAGATTCTGATAGTCCTACATATTTGCAGCAATAGATGAGAAACATTGCATTGATAGCTGTTTGACCTCCATTGTAAAAGAACTGAGCTATGACTCCGTTACGAAGATGAGATCTTCGAAGGACTGCAAAATCAATCAACTTTTCGCCTTTAGTGCTTCCTTCTTCTTGATCTCCTTCTTTAATCTTTGGCAAATGTGAGAAAATGAAGATCACTGCTATTATAATTAGGATAGCGGCTAGCACTAGATAGGGAAGTTTCATTGCTTCTGTCTCTATTTGAACGAATCCTTCCCAGCCACCCGGATAATTTGTAGGAATAGTGTCGCGCGTATAATCATTTCCGCTTAATACTATCTTACTAAGAAACATAGCAGCAATAAATGCCCCTAAACCATTGAACGACTGAGCAAGATTCAACCTGCGAGGTGCAGTCTCCGGATCACCGAGTACAGTTACGTAAGGATTTGCAGCTGTTTCCAAAAAACACATTCCTGTAGCTATGATAAAGAATATTCCTAGATAAGCCCAATATTCTTGAATGGCAGCAGCCGGAAAGAACAATAAGCCTCCTGCAGCAGCTATCAATAGCCCAGTTATGATACCTGCTTTATAGCTAAAGCGTTTCATAAACATGGCTATAGGGATAGGAAATATGAAATATGCAATCCAGTATGAAGCTTCAGTAAGTGATGCTTCGAAAGCTGATAGCTCGAAAGTTTTCATCAATTGCCTTATCATTGTCGGCAAAAGATTGCTGCTTATAGCCCATATAAAGAATAGACTAAAAATAAGTGCTAAAGCAATCGTGTATTTTTTATTGGTATTCATAGTATTTTGTCTTTATTTTATTCAGACATGTTTTTTATATAAGGTAAATCTATTAGATTTTCTAGTTTGTAAAAACATTTAGCATTTTCGCCCAAAAATAATCTCTTTTCGTTTTCAGTCAACAAATTTGATTTGACTACAAAATCGTATGACATACGATAAGTTATGGCTGTTATCGTACGTGGGTAATCCGAACCCCACATCAGTTTCTCTATACCAACAAGAGAAGCAGCTTCTTTTATTGCCCATACAGCCCCCTTGAAAGGATAAAATTCATCATTGAATAGCCATGTAATCCCTCCTGACTCAATCATAACATTTTCATAAAGAGCCAACCTCAATTGTTCTTGCCAATTAGGACGTGTAACCATCGCAAAATGGCCTATAGCTATTCGTAGTTTAGGACACTCCTGTATCACTTCTTTCATTTCAGCTACTTGCTCGTTACCATCAGCCAAATCTATCGACAGAATCAGATTATTCTTTTCCATCGACTTGAAGATCTGCATCATTTTGTCATCTGTCAAATATACTCGCCCTTCCGGCAAAAAGAAACGCTGAGCTGGTATTTTTATTGCTTTAAAACCCTGATCGATTATTTTTTCTGCATGATCTAAATAATTATTTTCTCTTATGTCAAACATCCCACAGCATAGAAAACGATCAGGGTATTTATTTTGTACCTCCCATAAATAATCATTCTGAATTCCATCAATATATTCTTGGGTAATAATTGCAGCAGATACTTGTGCATAATCCATATTCGACAGAAATATCTCGGCTGTATTTTTACCGTCAATAATAAAAGGTGGAACCATTTGACGCACTTCTCCCATAAACAAAGACTTCCCATTTTCTAGAGTCTTGATTTTATGGCCATTCACTTCTGTGTCTTGATGAAGCCACAAGTGCGCATGCGCATCAACTATTTTGTAATTCATGGTTCTTTCTTTTTAAAATTCGATCAAGATTCTAAAAACTTTACCAGGTTCTTTAGCCCAATTCTCTAAAGCTTGCTGAGCAAACTCTGGTTTGTATATCCCGCTTATTAGCTTATCAATAGGACATGTTTTTCGTTTCAGATAACTAATTACGGCCCTGAAATCTTCAGGCATAGCATTACGCGAACCTCTTATATCCAGCTCTTTTTGTACGAAATATTTTGTTTCGAAAGCTATTTCTGTCTTTGCATATCCTATACAGACAACACGTCCTGTAAATGCGACTTCATTAATGGCTGTTTGATACGTTATAGGGGCTCCAACGGCTTCCACAACTACATCAGGGCCCATTCCGTTGGTTATTTCTTGTAAACGAGCATGTACATCTTCTGTTTTTGAGTTGATTGTATATGATGCGCCAAGTTCTGCCGCCAATTCCAGTTTGCTATCATCCATATCCATCGCGATGACAGTTGCTCCACGCAAAGAAGCGCGTACTAGTGCTCCTAAACCAATCATACCACAGCCTATTACCAATACTATATCAAGATCAGTTATCTGAGCTCTGCTTACGGCATGGAAGCCTACGCTCATAGGTTCTACCATTGCAAAGTCTCTTGATGTCAAGTCATTGTCTATAATAACTTTTTGCCATGGCACAGCTATATATTCACACATTGCTCCATCACGTTGAACTCCAAATGTTTGGTTGAACTGGCAGGCATTTGGCCGTCCATTTCTACACGAAGGGCAATAACCACAATTTGTATACGGATTAACAGTACATGCCATTCCTGCTTTTATTGTATTCGGAACATTTGCTCCTACCGTTTCTACGACGGCTCCTATCTCGTGTCCAGGAATTACTGGTAGTTGTACCATCGGATTTTTACCGAGAAATGTATTCAGATCAGAACCGCAAAAGCCAACAAATTTTATCTTTACCAGAACTTCATCAGGCAACAATTCGGGCATTTTTCTTTCTACAACCTCAACGTGCCCTTCCTTTGATATTACAATAGCTTTCATTAGCAATTCAATTTAACTATTTAACCAAGTATCTCGATGTCTCGATTTCAAAATATCAAAAACCTCTGCCAACAATTCCTCATCAAGCGGTTCTTCAGCCCATTTTATGTTCTGCAATACTGCAGCCGGACGCGAAGAGCTAAAAAGTGTTGTTGCTATTCGAGGATTTGATATCGAATATTTTATAGCAAGCTGTTCTATAGACTTACCTTTCGATTTGCAATGCTCTGCAGCCTTTCGGCATAACTGTTGTAATGGTTTCGGAGCTGGATGCCAGTCGGGTGCACCTCTTTCGGTCAATAATCCCATCGAAAATGGAGATGCATTTATCACTCCAATCTTGTGTTTTTCGAAATAATCCAGATAATCGACCAATGCATCATCACTTAAGCAATAATGGCAAAATGAAAGTACAGAATCAATTGTTCCGGCAGGTACATTATCAATTATATATTTAAAATGTTTCAATGTTAGATTAGTAATTCCTACATACTTTGCAATTCCTTTTTCCTTTAATTCTACCAATGCAGGTATTGTTTCTTTACATAAAAGATCTAGGTCGGCAAACTCGACATCATGAACATTTATAATATCTAAATAAGCGACATTAAGTCTATCCAAACTTTCATAAACACTTTCTCTCGTTTTTTCAGCTGAATAATCCCAATAGTTTTTACCATCCTTGCCATAACGTCCCACTTTCGTTGAAAGATAATATTTATTTCGGTCAATATGCTTCAAAGCCTTGCCCAATACTATCTCTGCCTTGAGGTATCCATAGTAAGGGGAAACGTCAATAAAGTTAATTCCATTATCAACTGCAGTATATACTGCTTCAATTCCATCTTCCTCTTTAATAGAATGGAAAACTCCTCCTAATGATGAAGCACCAAAGCTTAAATTTGAGACTTTCATCCCAGTATGACCTATTTCTCTATACTCCACTTTCTTCAGTTTATGTGATTACGGTATAATTCAGATTTGCATCAAAAGTATTTAATTATTTTTCAGGCAAATATTCAAACATGTTAAAACTATACGCAAAGGTTTGCGTTAATTTTAAGAGTGGATTATTAGAAACATTAACATTAGAGACTTTACCTTTACATTACTGAAAATCTATATTTTAATCATGAGAAGGATACTATTTTTTTTCCTACTATATATGAGCATTGAATCTCTTTTCACAAATTATTGAGAAGAAAATATTTAGAGTTTTTAAGGTAAATTAGGAAGACTGTCGCTCGTTATTTATAGTATACTACAACGAGTTATATTTGAAGCAAGCAAAATATTATCTAAGATCGATTTTCAGAAAAAAACAAAAATAAATTATTAAATATAAATTTAATGAAGAGATGTTATTATCATGAGAAATTTTAGATTAATGTTTTTGGCTTTATCTCTAATATTCCTTTGGGCGTCATGCGCCAAGGATACTAAAAAGATAACTTCGCCTAATGGAAAAATCACAGTAAATGTAGAGTCCAAGAATGTAGATGAGCAAGGCTATGGACAAATATATTGTACAGTAGAATACCTCGAAGACGGAGTTGCAAAAACCGTATTCTCTCAAATAGACTTGGGACTAAAAACTGATGCACAAGATTTAGGAAGTAACCTAAAACTGATATCAGCTTCCGAAAGTAGGAAGATAGACGAAGATTATATGATGGTTACAGGCAAACGAAGTCACTGTACAAATGAGGCAACAGAAAGAGTGTTCAGATTCGAAAACAAAGATCAACAGACTGTCGCTATCACATTCAGAGCTTACAATGATGGTTTAGCACTTAATTATTCTATTGCATCATTAGATGGAAAGAAAGAATATATCACAGAGGAATTAACCAGCTATTTGATACCTGAGGGAACAAACAGATGGATACAAAAATATACTATCGACTATGAAAACTTTTATCCTTTGGCAACCAATGGGGAATCTGAAGGAAAGAATCCTCATCTTTGGGGCTATCCTGCACTAGTAGAACCTACAGATTCACTATTTGTACTGATTACAGAGGCTGATATTAAGAAAGGACATAGCGCTACCAGACTATCTAATGTGAATGATATGAATGTATATCAGGTATGTGCAACTGAGGAAAAAGTCGAGTTTCAAGGAGAATGGACTTCTAGTTGGCGTCTGCTTATCATTGGTTCATTAGCGGATGTGGTAGAATCTACTCTTGTCACAGATGCATCTGCTCCGAGCAAAGTAACTAATACAGATTGGATAGTTCCAGGCAAAGCTTCTTGGATATATTGGGCTCATAATCATGGATCTAAAGACTACCAGATAGTTAAAGACTACATTGATCTGGCTGCAGAAATGGGATGGGAATACAATCTTATTGACTGGGAATGGGATGTGATGTCTAATGGAGGTAATGTTCAGGATGCTATAGACTATGCTGCAAAGAAAAATATAAAGACACTCTTGTGGTATAACTCAGGAACAAATTGGATAGGTCCGGGTGCTCCAGAACCACTTGATCGTCTGAACAAAAGAGAAGACAGAGTAGCTGAGTATGCTAAGTTAACTGAAATGGGAATATCGGGGATAAAAATTGACTTCTTTGCTGAAGACAAATCTGATATGATAAACTATTATATAGATCTACTAGATGATGCGATAGATCATAAATTATTGATCAATTTTCATGGGGCAACTATCCCTCGTGGATGGCAAAGAACATATCCGCACATGGTAACAGTAGAAGCTGTATATGGATCTGAGTGGTATAACAATCGTCCAATATTGACAGAGAAGGCAGCTGCACACAACGCAACTATTCCTTTTACCAGAAATGTTATTGGCCCAATGGATTACACTCCAGGGACATTCACAGATTCGCAGCATCCGCATATTACCTCTCATGGACACGAGTTGGCGCTCTATGTTCTATTCGAATCTGCAGTACAACATATGCCAGATCGTCCTTCTTCTTATCGTTCTCTACCTCAGCCAGTAAAAGAATTTTTGATGCATATACCTACAACATGGGATGACACTAAACTTCTAGCTGGTTATCCAGGTCAAGATATAGTATTAGCTCGTCGCAAAGGAGACAAATGGTATGTAGCTGGAGTAAACGGAACAAATGAGCCTAAAGTACTTAATCTTGTATTAGATCAATTAGATTCGCAAGGAAAAAAGATTACTATTTTCAAAGATGGCGAAAATGATAGAAGTTTCTCGATCGATAAAGAGATCGCTCTAGCAGATAAAGGTTCAAATATTGAGATTAACTGTTTACCAAGAGGTGGCTTTGTTGCAGTAATAGAATAAATAATATTTTGAAATCTACTGAAGTCCTTATTCCAAGAAATATTTTTCGGGAATAAGGACTTCTTATATTACTTCATAGTATGAAACTTAAGACAGTCCATTCTTTTAATAACATGGCTATACACAAATACTGAAAGTAATAAATAGATTATCATTTGATAATTTGGTAGTTGTTATACTAATTCTTTTATAATACTTTCCATTTTATGAAAATTCTCTTCGATGGATTGTAATAATTTATACTGAACATGCGTACGTACCAGATTGTGCTTATCATAAGCCGTTCTGCCAGAAAATCCATAACTAACGGAATGCTTAGCTAAATTACTCGTGAAATTTTCGTATGTTTATTATGGAAATCTATATCCTAGCGAATCTATAAAGAAATCCTAAACCAGATATCATGAAATATGTGTACCTTACCATAATAATACTATTGATTTCAGCCTGTTCACAACAAAGTGACCTAAAGTATGAGTCAGAATTTAAACAAATACAGATTCAATTTTTCCCTGCATTTATGACACGTTCTATGATAACATTAGACATGAATGACTCTACGATTCTTTTTAAAAGAATTGGACAGAAAGAATATTTAAATTTCAAGAATTTTCCAGATACTATTATAAAGACAATAGCTCCAAGTAGCTTTCTTGTTCAGTTGAATGATTCCAGTTATGAATATATTAACACAATTCCTTTTATTGATGATGATCTATCAGATAGAAGAATTGATGCTAATGATGGAATATTCACGAATATACTTTTCGTAAAAAAGAATAACAAAATAATTGATATTGATCTAAGTAATGCAACTACTGAAAATCATGAAAAACTAATCCTTAGTGTATTGGAAGCGTCTATATATCAAGCTCCAGATTCTGCAACTAAGGATTATTTAACCAGACTTGAACAATATTACAGATGAGTATATCAAAACATATATTTATTACTTCGGTTCTTATTCTTATCCTTTTTTCAGCGTGTTCTAATAAGGAGAATCGAGTAGAGGTAAAGATAAAACCAACAGAAGAGATTAGTTCAATAGGAATTCATTTCAACGAAATGAATTTAGATACCATAAGTCCAATTCTTGATCTAATCAATTCATTAGAACATAATTATGAATTGTACGAGACTGGGAAAGCTTATTGGATTGGCTATAATGACTTAATGTATTCAATAGCATTGCATGGAGAAGAAGCTATCGACCCTTTAATGAGCTTCATAGATACGATTAGAGAAGAAGATGCTAAAATTGCAGCTATATATACAATTCATCTGATAGGTATTGATTGTAAGGTTCAAGGGAGGACTTACGAAGAGTTTAACAATCTAAAAGCTCGAAAAGCATTATTCCATCTTTTAGAAGAGCAAGCTCACCTTGAACAGAATTATTTGCAACCTCTAATTATGGATTTGCTTGTACGAGATGCTTGGTTTTCTGATATACCGACACTTATGGACATACTAGAAAAATCAGAGAATGATTTGTGGACAATATCGAGTGCCTTCCAAAATTATTTCTGTTTTTCTCATCTAGAGTTACCTATCAATATAAATCTCACAGAAGATATGTTGAGATATTATATTCGAGAAAAAAGAAAGGCGAATGGATATTCGGAAAAAGAGTTTTATGAGTTAGTATTTTCTTCTTTTAAAGAAAAATATCATGATCAAATCTTTATAGAAGACAATCTTCATGCTTATGATTTTCATTGTAGACTTTTACTTAATGGCAATATAACTTCAAGATTATCAAATAGAATCGTTCATGCATCTGGCGAAAGTGAGTTTTATCTCAATATTGATATGTTACTAGATCCAATGCCTCTAGAGTACTTTATAAAGAGAGATAACCTATTTTACACAGTTGACGGTAATAAGTTGTATATTTTTTCTGCAGAAACAGCAAAAAAGATGTGGCTTAGTTGGTGGATATTAAAATCAGAATCTTACAAAGATTTTCTTAAAAGAAGTAATATTAGCTCCAGAAGAATACTCCGAAATAAGATTAATCATAGTATGACAAAAGAAATGCAGGAGATATATAAGTTCATGCAATTTCATTTTTAATAAAATAACTACAATATAAGATATCATGAAAAAATACCTATTCACACTTATTCTTACATTCTGCGTTTTTGATATGTACGCACAGAGTGAAATAGAAGCAGAAACAGAAGCCTTAGTTGCATTAGAACAATATCAGGCTGTTATTGATAAATTCAGCAATATCAGCCCTGATTATTCCTACCAGACCCTATATAATATTGGATTATCTTACTACATGTTAAGTGATGATGAAAATTGTCTGAAAGCAATGGACTTAGCAATAGCTAAAGACTCGATGAAGGCAGCACCTCACTACATTAAAGGGTCTACATATTGTTATATGAATGAACTAGACAATGCAATTCCTATGTTGCAAAAAGCAATTAATTTGGAATCCGATAGTGCTAAATTGGCGAAATCTTACCGAAATCTGGGATTTGCATATTATCATCTACATAAAGCTGATTTATCTATAGAGGCTTATCATAAAGCGATTGAAAATGAGAAAGAGAACCCATTGCCATATATAATGATTGCTCAACTATATAACGATATGGACAAAGATGATCTTGCATTGGAGTATTATTATAAAGGAAAAGAGAATAGTTCAGGTCTGTATGAAGAATATACAACTATCTTATTTAATATCGGTTTAGCTGAACAACAGAAAGGTAATTACAAAAAGGCAGAATCTTCTTATCTCTCACTGATAGAAATTGATCCAACAGATTATCACACATATGCTAAATTGATTCAAGCATATAATCAGATGAAAGAATATGATAAAATACAGCCTCTAAAAGCAGTATTATATGATGCTCACAAAAAAGATCTAATAAAAGATGAAAATCTATCCGACATGTTCTGTATAGACCAGTTTAAAGTCGATAATATTACAATCAAGGCTTTTGAAAGATATGAAGATGGTCACAAGGATAGAATCTACAATAAGATTTTATTCTATATTTTAGATAAAGATAATAATATCGAATATAGAATACAAACAGAATATTCACCAGCAGCGGTAGCATTTGGAGAGGCTAAGTATATACTCTGCGCAAACAAAGATAATATGCATATAAACTATGGTTTGGGATTTACAGACGATTCAACTTATGAAGACATTAAAAATGCTGTTATCAAAGTTTTAGAAGGCGAACTTAGCGTGGCTGCAAGTGTGAGACCAGATATCAATTTTTCAGAAAAAGATGATTTATCTGAGAAATAATCAGTTTAAAATATAAATTTAAATGAAGAAAATCATTATTTAGGACTCTCCCGATTAATGACAAAAAATATAGATAAAAAATGGCCATTTCATCAAATGAACTTTTCGACTTGTAAAACAACACATTAACTGTAGCACTCATTGTAATTTCTGGTTTACAGTTTGTTTTACAGTTCTAACCATTTTCACCAATATAAACATAAAAAAAGCACTTACAACCATCGTTATAAGTGCTTTTGGAGTGACCTCGACAGGATTCAAACCTGTAACCTTCTGATCCGTAGTCAGATGCTCTATTCAGTTGAGCTACGAAGCCATTGCTTAAATGCGTTGCAAAGATAAGCACGTTTTCTTTTTCCAGCAAGCTTTTCGAGAGTTTTTTTCAATATTTTTTCAATAAAAATCTCAAAACATTTATTATCTGCCAGTTAAAAAAGACTCCCATCTTTATAATTTCTTGAGTATGGATGCGGAACTCCAAAAACTTTAGTCGAAATACTATCGATTTCTACTTTCCAAACAAGAACATTTACGACAGCCGGATTAGAGTATTTAAATTCTCGATCACTATATTGCTTCATTATTATATTCAAGACCTGAACCTTTTCATCAAAATCGTCTACGAACTCAACTTTGCCTCTACAAATGACACTACTGGCTTTCATCCTGTAGCTGCATGCCACTTCCTCATTCTGATATACGAGTTTAGTATCAGAACACAATGTTATACAGACTTGCGGATTCAATTTCAAAGACTCGACGCTACGCCCTACCGGAGCTGAATGAAGATAAAAAGTATCATCAGCATATCCGAAATTCATAGGAATGACATAAGGTAAACCATCTACATCGATCATTCCTACCATACAAACCTGATTATTCGATATTATTTTATCAATCAGGTCACGCTCTTCAACTGTTACAGTCAACATATAGAATAATATTTTATAATAAGTTGAACAAAAATAAGCCATTATATCGAGAATCTAAAGTTCATTCGAATAATCAGCGAAAAAAAGTAACAGCTTTGTTGTTTAAATATTTTAGAGTCTCTATCTTTGTCCAGATTATAATAGCAACAAGTATGGATAAATACGGACTAATTGGTCATCCGCTTAAACATTCTTTTTCGCAACGCTTTTTTTTTGACAAATTCGAAAAGGAGCAAACCAAAGCTATTTATAATAATTACGATATTCCTGACATAAAAGACATTCTCCAAATTATTCAGGAAACTCCCGATCTCAAAGGGTTTAACGTAACAATTCCCTATAAAGAACAAATCATTCAATTCCTTGATCAACTCACGCCTGAAGCTAAAGCTATCGGAGCCGTTAACGTCGTCAAAATTGAAAGAATCGGCACTCAAATTAAACTCATTGGCTACAATTCGGATATCATCGGTTTCCGTGAGTCAATCAGACCACTAATCAAGCCGGATATACACCGTAAAGCACTAATACTAGGAACAGGAGGGGCATCCAAAGCTATCTGTAAGGCTCTTGAAGAATTAAATATTACACATCAGTACGTATCACGTAGTTCTTCTAAGAATTCTATAACGTACACCGATCTTACAAAAGACATTATGGACGACTATACCCTGATAATCAATTGTACCCCGCTAGGTACATTCCCTGATATAGATAATGCTCCAGCTATTCCGTACCAATATATTAACAAGAACCATCTATTGTTCGACCTTGTATATAATCCTGAAGAGACTAAATTTCTCAGACTAGGCAAGGAACAAGGTGCTACGACCAAGAATGGCTACGAAATGCTTGTACTGCAGGCTCTAGCTGCATGGGAGTTTTGGAACAATAAACAATCATATATAGACATAAGATAATAAAACGAAATGAAAGTAATCAATCTATCAGAGAAGAACAGTCTGCTCAATAAGTTTGTGAGTGAATTGAGAGACGTTGAAATTCAAAAAGACAGCCTTCGTTTTCGCCGTAACGTAGAGCGCATCGGTGAAATAATGGCTTACGAAATCAGTAAAACACTGGAGTATCAAAGAATAGAAACACAAACACCTCTTGGAATATCAGCAACTAACGTACATACTGATAATATTGTAATTGGTACTATCCTGAGAGCCGGTCTAGTTTTCCATCATGGATTCCTTAACTATTTCGATAAAGCCGAAAACGCTTTCATTTCTGCATATCGCAAATATAAAGAAAACCACGAAAGTTTTAATATTCATATCGAATACCTTGCTTCTCCGAGAATTGATGACAAGGTATTAATTTTAGCAGATCCTATGCTTGCAACAGGTGGTAGCATGTATCTTTCGTACAACGCCATGCTAACAAAAGGAAAGCCTAAACATATACACATAGCAACAGTTATCTCAAGCCAACAAGCAATCGACTATTGTGTTAAGATGTTCCCTGATGCTGAAACAACTATATGGGCAGCTGCAATTGACCCTGAATTGGATGAACACGCATATATCGTTCCGGGACTAGGCGATGCAGGAGACCTTGCTTACGGCGAAAAAGAATAAGTTATCAGAAGTACTCATTTGTTAAAAAGTAACACATGTGTACAACTTTATATGCTTTTCTATATAGATCGCTTTTGAGAACTCTACACTTAGAGTACATCATAAAATAATATAGATAAAGTTTCACGGAATAAATAAACCCCGATTGGATAATCCAATCGGGGTTTATTATTATAAAGTGACTCTAAATTTTATTTAGTAATTCTTTCCAACCATTTCAACATCGCCAACATTGCAACCATCGATACAAGACAAGCTACAACGAAAACACACCATGTTGCCCAGATAGGAATGCTCTTATAGAATATTGCTCCAATAAACAATAATTGGTTACCTAATGCAGTTGCACCTAACCAACAACCTTGCATAACACCTTGATATTGTGGAGGAGATACTTTAGACACAAAAGATAAACCTAATGGGCTGATAAACAACTCTGCAATAGTTAATATTAAGTATGTACCTATCAATAAGAAAGGGGTTACACGTTGAGCATCTGGAAGACCACCCATTGCTTCTACTTCATTATACGATGGAACACCAACTGATCCAATACTCATCACAACATAAGCTAATGCTGCAATACCCATACCAATTGCAATCTTACGTGGTGCCGAAGGCTCTTTACCTCTAGCTCGCAACCATCCGAAAACAGATATAACAATTGGAGTCAAGAATACTACAAAGAATGGATTTAGAGACTGGAATAACTCTGGGGTAATTTCCCATGGTCCTATTTTAAGAAGAGTATATCGCTGAGCAAAGAATGTCAACGTTAGACCATTTTGGTGGAATGAGAACCAAAAGAAAATAACAACTGCAAATACTGCAAACAATGCATATAGACGTTGTTTAATTTCTTTTGCATCCATCTCAACAACTTTTGCTGCTTCTGCACCATTTACTACTTTATTTGCCGGATCAGGGAAACCTTTTTTATTTACCATGAAAACAACAAACGAAATAGCCATTGCTATAATAGCTACAGCGAATGCATAGTGGAATCCAGTGTTAAACACATTTAGATACTCATTTGCAAAAACTGTAAGATCTGTTACCGGTCCTGCTTGGCTTACACTTTGAGCCAATTCGTTGAAACGAGTAGCAGCATCACCAGTCAAATTTCCTTCTAAATATCTATGACATAATGCAGGAAGGTCACCATTATAATTGAATCCTTTCAGATTAACCCACCAGTTTCTAACTGCTACAGCACAAATTGGAGCAAAAATAGCTCCAACATTGATAAACATATAGAACAAAGAGAAACCAGTATCACGCATTTTGCCATACTGCTCATTATCATACATTTGTCCAACCAATGCTTGTAAGTTTCCTTTAAACAATCCATTACCGAAAGAAATTACAAACAATCCGAAGCAAGTTAAACCTAACATTAGCTTCATATTGCTAACCGGCGTATCTGTCGGAATAGCTATAATAGCATAACCTAAAGCCATTAAAACGATACCAGTTGCAATTGTATTTTTATACTGCTTAGTTTTGTCGGCAATAAGTCCTCCGACTAAAGCCAAAGCATAAATACAAAAATAGAATGTTCCATAGATGACGCTAGCCGTCGTCTCTTCCAGACCAAATTTGGCCATAAGAAATAACGATAGAATAGCCATCATCACATAGAAACCAAAGCGCTCTCCCATATTGGCTAATGAGGCGGCTAACAATCCTTTTGGATGATTTTTAAACATAATGATACTTTTTATTTAATAATTAATTGATTTCGTGCTTTTCAATTTACATTCTGATACACAAAAATAAGAAAATATCCATAGAAACCTAAGCTTTACGGATACTTCTAAAGCATAAATGCAAATTTATTTTCTTCTATATTTTTTATCGTTCGCTAGTTATTCTTCAATATCAACAACCAGATTGTCGATAATGAATTCTTGGCGTTCGGGCGTATTTTTCCCCATATAGAAATTAAGCATTTCTTTTACAAGGTCTTCCTTTTTCATGGTCACAGGATCCAGACGAATATCTTTCCCTATAAAATGCACAAACTCATCAGGTGATATCTCTCCCAACCCTTTGAATCGGGTAATTTCCGGATTTGTCCCTAACGATTTAATTGCATCCAAACGCTCCTCTTCGGTATAACAATAGCGCGTCTCTTTTTTATTACGTACACGGAATAACGGTGTTTGAAGAATATAGACATGTCTCTTTTTGATCAGATCGGGGAAGAACTGAAGAAAGAATGTCAATATCAGCAAACGAATATGCATACCATCCGTATCGGCATCGGTAGCAATAATTATTTTATTATAACGAAGCCCTTCCAAACCATCCTCAATGTTGAGAGCTGCCTGAAGAAGATTGAACTCTTCGTTTTCGTAGACAATCTTTTTAGTAAGTCCGAAACTATTCAATGGCTTACCCCTCAAACTAAATACTGCCTGATAGTTCGGGTTACGGCTTTTGGTTATCGATCCACTTGCCGAATCCCCTTCGGTAATGAAGATGCAAGTATCTTCCAGATTATCACCTTTCGTATCGTTATAATGAAGGCGACAGTCACGTAGTTTTTTATTATGAAGATTTGCCTTTTTAGCTCTTTCACGAGCTAATTTCGTAACACCGGCAATTGCTTTACGTTCTTTTTCCGATTCGAGAATCTTTTTCAACATCACTTCCGATGTATCCAGATTCTTGTGCAAGTAGTTATCTAGCTCTTTTTTCAAGAAGTCGCCAATAAATTTCTGCACTGTAGGACCATTTGGCCCCATATCGCGCGAGCCTAGTTTTGTTTTAGTCTGCGATTCGAAAACCGGTTCTTCAACTTTTATACTGATAGCCGCAACCAATCCATTACGAATATCTGAGTAATCAAAGTTCTTATTGTAATGTTCTTTTATCACACGCGACAAAGCTTCGCGGAATGCCGATTGGTGTGTTCCTCCTTGAGTGGTATGTTGACCATTAACAAACGAATAATAATCTTCACCATATTCATTGGTATGCGTCAAAACAACCTCTATATCCGTATCTTTGAAGTGAATGATAGGATAAAGAGCCTCAGAGGTCAGATTTTCGTTAAGAAGGTCTACCAGACCATTTTTCGAAACGAATTTCTTTCCATTATAATAGATAAGTAATCCTGTATTCAGATAAGTATAATTTCGGATCAAAGCCTCTATATACTCGTCCTTAAACACATAATTCTGGAAAATAGAGCTATCAGGAGTAAATTCGATCAACGTCCCATTTTCTTCCGTCGTAGCTTGTTTCTTTGTTTCTTCAACAACAATAGCTTTGCTGTATTCCACAGACACAGTTTCTCCGTCACGGAAACTCTGAATACGAAACATTGTCGACAATGCATTTACAGCTTTAATACCGACTCCATTCAACCCTACTGACTTTTTAAAAGCTTTCGAGTCATATTTTGCTCCGGTATTCATTTTCGACGAAACGTCTTTAACTTTACCAAGTGGAACCCCACGACCATGGTCACGCACTCGTACACTACCCTCCTCGATCGTAATATCGATAGACTTACCAAAGCCCATCATATACTCGTCAATCGAGTTGTCTAATACTTCTTTCAATAATACGTAAATACCATCATCAGACGATGATCCATCACCTAGTTTTCCGATATACATCCCCGGACGACGACGGATATGTTCCTGCCATTCGAGGGTTTTAATATCATCGTCCGAGTAGTTTACTTCGGGTATGCTATTATTCAATATATCTTCACTCATAGTTCTGTCTTTCTATTTATCGTGCTTATTCTGTATTATACTAGTTGTTTCTTATATGCTCTTCGGGTTTTATGCTGTTGAGCATCAAAACCATCCCAAAGAGACACCATTTTATTATTCATTTCCAATTCAGGATTCGATTCTACGAATTCGAAACCCGATTTCCGTGTGGAAGGAATAAAGTCGTTAAACACCATCGCGTTTACTCCTTTTCCTTGATATTCGGGTGAAATACCCATCAATAACAAATCGGCCAGTTTATTCGATTTTCCTTTCAAACTTTTCAACAGATGGAACCATCCAGTAGGGAAAAGTCGTCCTCTTGATTTGATAAGAGCCTGCGACATATTAGGCATACCTAAACCGAATCCGACCAGTTCGTCTGTATCTTCTTTGATGACAAGTGTTATCAAATTCCAGTTAAGAATAGGCACATATGTTTTCACTATATGCTCGATTTGTTTTTCGCTCAATTCCGAAAACCCAAACAGTGGTTTATATGCAATATTCAATAAATTAAAGACATCGCGTACACGAGGTTTAATTTCTTCATAGCTCTTAAATTTATGTACCTTCAAGCCATATCTTTGCGATACCATATTAGCTATGCGCCTATGACGCTCCGGCGTTTCTTCAGGAACTCTTATCAGGAATTCTTTCCAATCTACTTCTTTTGCAAAACCGATGCGCTCGATCTGCTCTTTGTAATACGGATAACTGTATACTGTTGCCATTGTTGACACCCGGTCATATCCTTCTACAAGTAGTCCTTGAGGATCTAGATCACAGAATCCCATCGGCCCGACAATCGCATTCATTCCTTTAGCCAACACCCATTTCTGAGCTGCATCAAATAATGCATCGACGACTTCATTGTCGTCAATAAAATCGACAAAACCAAAACGCCCGGTCTTTTCATTCCAAGCTTCGTTTGCCTTATGATTAATTATCGCCCCTATTCTCCCAACTATTTTTGAGTCACGATATGCCAGGAATAACTGCATCTCGCAAAATTCGAAAGCCGGATTTTTTTTATCATCCAACGTATCCAACATATCCATAACCAATGGTGGAACGAAATACGGACAATCTTTATATAAAACATCTATAGGGTACTTAACAAAAGCTTTAAGCAAAGCTCTGTCAGCAGAATGTATTTCTTTTATTATTATCGACATTAATCCTTATATCTTAAAAAAAATGCTTTTTTCTACAAGCAAGCAAATATACTCTTTTTTTTTATAATTCAATTTATTTAAATCACACAGGATGGACATCCGAAATAATAATATCCATATCTATATCTTCGGCCGATAAAGGGACTGATTCTACTAGCTGAAAATCAAAAC
Organism: Dysgonomonas massiliensis; assembly: GCF_900240225.1. Lineage (GTDB taxonomy): Bacteria > Bacteroidota > Bacteroidia > Bacteroidales > Dysgonomonadaceae > Dysgonomonas > Dysgonomonas massiliensis. Next base: position 33,560 of record NZ_OEPV01000012.1, read on the forward strand.
ACACCCCTATCTTAACAGCCTTGGACACCTTTGGCAAGAATCGGTCATAGAAACCTTTACCTCGGCCCAATCGATGTCCGTCCTTATCAAAAGCCAAGCCCGGAACAACAATTAAATCCACAGAATCGAAATCTGTAAAATCGGCTCCTAATGGTTCTTCAATCCCATAATCAGACACTATCAAAGCCTGTGTACCTTCATATCGTCTGAATACCATTTCATTGCCAACAACCACGGGTAAATAAAACTCTTTTTCGTTCATCCACCGATGCACCAAATCCATAGTTGCTACTTCGTCGGGCATATTGTTGTATATGAGTATCCGTTTAGCTTTCACAAAAGCTGGATGAGTCTCTAGTCGAGACATTATTACAGAAGAGAGTCTTTCAAGTTCAAGACTTGTATACCGCATTTTAGCTTCTTTAATCTGCTTGCGGATCAACTTTTTCTGTTCTTGAATATTCTCCACTCTATATTTCTTTTATTTTTTACTATAAAGTTTGTTTGCTATCGCCTCTGGTTTAGCCTTACCCTCTTTTATCAGCTTTACTGTTTCTTTTAGTAAAACATCATTGCGCTGGATAACAGGATAGAAAGCCACATCTCCATATATATTCCTTAGGATCAAAGCTTCCGTCTGGTCTTTCAACAAAGTATAAGCTTCGTAGATCAACTGCGGACGACGATTTATCCCTTTGGAGTGCGCATAGTTTGCCAACTCATTAACAATTGGCTGTGTATTCAGATAATCACGTGCTTCTTCCCAAGTTTTGAATTTGGTAAACAGCTCTCTATTCTTATCGCAATAACTAAAAGCAAAATCGCGCAAGACTCCCGAATTAAATATTTTTATCGAATATGAATTCTGTCCAATCGTATCGCGAGGAACAAATACATCAGGCATTATACCATTATCTCCATAAACCGGACGTCCGGCAACCGTATGAAATAACGGAAGATTATCAGATTTAATACTGTCCTGATTATCAAATTCGCCACGCATATAACGATTCATTAGATCATGGCTGTAATTATCACCATTCCCCATTTCGTATTCCTTTTGAATACATCTGCCTGATGGAGTATGATAACGCGCTATCGTCAAGCGCATAGACGATCCGTCTTTGAACATAAATGGATGCTGTACCAACCCTTTGCCAAACGAGCGGCGTCCTACTATCAAACCTCTATCATTGTCTTGTAAAGCACCGGCAAACACCTCACTGGCCGAAGCACTGGCTTCGTCTAACAAGACTACAATCTGCTCTTTTTTCAATGTTCCTAAGCCATCGGCAAACACATCTTCTCGCGGATAGATACGTCCTTCTGTATAATATATCAGCTGACCTGCGTCCAAAAATTCGTTAACCATTGCACGCGGAGTTCCCAAATAACCGCCTCCGTTTTGCTGAAGATCAACGATAAAAGCGTCACAACCCTCTGATTTCAGCTTAGCTATAGCTCCAATAAACTCGCTGTAAGTTGTACTTCCAAATTGAGATACTTTTATATATCCGATTTTATCATCTAATTTGTATGCAGAGTTAACACTCACAACCGGAACGTTAGCACGGGTCACAACATAAGTAGTTGTATCTTGCTTCTCTTTATGTTTTATACCTAGTTTTACTTGAGTTCCGTTAGCTCCACGTAATTTATTATATACTTTCTCGTTTGTTAATTTCTCACCAACAAACAAAGAGTCCTCAACATAAACGATTCTATCTCCCTTACGAATCCCGACAGCCTCTGACGGACCTCCCGGAATAATATTCACAATAGAGACCGTATCCTCATATATGATAAACTCAACTCCGATTCCACTGAAATGGCCATCAAGCATTTCCCCGGTCAAAGCCATTTCCTCGGCACTTATGTACGATGAGTGAGGATCTAATCCGGCAAGTATGGTCGGTATCGCGTTTTCAACAAGTCGGTCAACATCAACTGTATCGACATACGATTTAGATATTGCACTAAGTACCTGATCTATTTTATTCTTTCCTCCAAACACATTGCGCACGGACGAATTATCGAAGACCATAAACTTATTACCAATGAATATCCCGACTGCTACACCAACTGCAATCCAAAACGGCAACCACAAACTTGACTTTTTCATCGACATATCTATAAATTCTTGTAATTATTCAGCTGTATCTTCCGAATCGAATTCGATACAAACTGTTTCTATATTTGCTCTTTCAAGCAATGCGCAACCGTCTGTACGACGATATTGCTGATTATAAACAACTCGCTTTATCCCGGCCTGAACAATCAGCTTTGCACACTCTATGCAAGGCGAAGCAGTCACATAGAGCGTAGCTCCTTCACTACTATTGTGCGAACAAGCCACTTTAGTAATAGCATTTGCCTCGGCATGGAGAACATAGGGTTTAGTTTCATTGTTCTCATCTTCGCAGTTATTCTCAAAGCCCGAAGGCGTTCCGTTATAACCATCCGAGATTATCATTTTATCTTTAACGATGAGAGCTCCAACTTGGCGGCGCTTGCAATACGAATTTTCGGCCCAAATCAGAGCCATCCTCATGTAACGTTCGTCCAGTAAGCGTTGTTTATCTTTATTCATCTATCAGTTTCTATTTTTCGCGATTACAAAGGTATAAAAAAACAAAGAAAAAAGAGAATTCACAAAGAATGAATCCTCTTAATATACTTAATCTTATATACGTTTCTAGTCTTAAATTGAAAGCATTCTCAAAACGCCTGTCAATTCTTCCGGAATCGGCTTATTTTTCTTTGTCGCTTTCGAAAATGGCACATATACGATTTTATCGTTCTGAACGCCGATCATTACATTACGCTGATCATCTTTCAGAGCATCTATAGCTGCAGCTCCCATACGGCTAGCCAATATTCGGTCGCTTGCAGTAGGTGAACCTCCACGTTGAATATGTCCTAAGATCGTAACACGAGCTTCGAACTGAGGATAATCGCGTTTCAATCTTTCAGCAATTCCCATTGCTCCGCCAGTAATATCACCTTCGGTTACTAACACCAAGCTGCTATTCTTACTTTTTCTGAAACCGTTTGAAATCAATTCTTCCAGCTGATCCGATTCATTCATGCGTTCAGGGATAATTGCAGCCTCAGCTCCGGTAGCTATTGCACCATTCAGAGCTAAGAATCCACATTCACGCCCCATCACTTCGATGATAAACAAACGTTCGTGCGAACTTGCTGTATCGCGCAGTTTATCCACTGCATCCATTATAGTATTAAGAGCTGTATCGTATCCGATAGTATAGTCAGTACCATACAAGTCATTATCTATTGTTCCGGGTAATCCAATTACTGGGAAATTAAATTCTTGAGCAAAGATACGTGCTCCGGTTAACGATCCATCTCCACCAATAACAATCAATGCATCAATTCCTTCTTTTTGAATGGCTTCGTAAGCAATCTTACGTCCTTCAGGTGTAGTAAATTCTTTACAACGAGCTGTTTTCAACACAGTACCACCTTGCTGAATGATATTACTCACCGAGTCAGTCTTGAAAGGCACAATTTCATCAAAAATAAGTCCTCTGTAACCGCGCATAATACCTTTAACTTCAATATCATTATAGATTGCTGCACGTGTCACCGCTCTGATCGCTGCATTCATTCCAGGGGCATCACCTCCCGAAGTCAAGATGCCAATACACTTTATATCTGCCATAATTCTTAGTTTAACACCCTTTTATTTCATTTCTGTAATTCGAAGCACAAAGGTAGGAAATAAAATAATATTTTTCACATCACAACCAAACCGATTTGTTAAGATAATCTTAAGAAATTATTATTTAACCTACATTCAAAAAAAGAGTGACAAATAACTTATCTCTTACGACTTGTTATTTGTCACTCTGTATATCGAGTTGAAAGTTATCGACCAGTCAATTATTACATTTTAGCTCTGATTGCATCAATATAAGCTTCGACTTCTTCCATCTGCCACTTTGGAGTAGATGTTGCTCCACAGATTCCAATTTTAGAATCCTTATCAATCAAAGCAGGATCTATCTCCGAAGGAGTTGTTACAAAGTATGAACGGTCATTGTATTTTTTACATTCTGCATAAAGGACTTTACCATTCGAACTCTTTTCTCCGGCAACAAAAAAGACAATATCATTAGCAGTTGCAAATTCTTTTATATTCGGAATGCGATTCGACACCTGACGACAAATTGTATCATTATATTCGAATGATGCTCCATCCTCCATACGGCTGCTTATTGTATCGATCATAAGCTGAAAACCATCTAGAGGTTTAGTTGTCTGCGAGAACAGACATATATTACGTTTATAATCCAACTTATCCAGATCTTCTAGTTTTTCAATAACAATAGCTTTATTATCAGTTTGCCCCAGCAGACCATTCACCTCAGCGTGACCTTTCTTCCCATATATCACAATCTGAGTATCATTATCCATCAACGAAACATATTTCATATTGATCTTCTTCTGCAAACGTAGCACTACCGGACACGAAGCATCGATAATCTCAATATTATTACGTTTTGCTATTTCGTATGTTGAAGGCGGCTCACCATGTGCGCGGAGCAATACTCTCACATTTTGAAGTTGTGCAAACTGCTCATGATCAATCGTTCTTAATCCTAGTTTTTGCAAACGTTCTACTTCAAGATTGTTGTGCACAATATCGCCAAGGCAATACAGCACACTCCCTTTCGCAAGCTCTTCTTCTGCTTTCGTTATGGCATTGACCACACCAAAACAGAAACCCGATTTTTTATCTATTTCAATCTTTTTTTCTTCCATACCTTACTTTTTTGCTAATTAGTTCTCAGTCCAATCGTTCGACTGTTTCTTTATAACGCTCAACGAGCCATTTTTGTTGTTCGGCAATCGTTATATGCGAATTATCAAGCACAATAGCATCTTCAGCTTGCTTCAATGGACTTTCAGCACGAGTTTGATCCAGATAATCACGCTCTTGAAGATTATTCAATACTTCTTCGAAAGTTGTATTGTTATCACCTTTAGATCGCAATTCTGCCAAACGACGTTCTGCACGGATTTCGGGCGAAGCCGTAACAAATATTTTCAGTTCAGCATCCGGGAAAACAACTGTACCTATATCGCGTCCATCCATAACTATACCTTTAGCACGTCCCATTTCTTGTTGAAGTGCTACCATTGCATGACGAACAAAAGGAATTGCACTAACAATACTTACTTTTGAAGAAACCTCCATCGTGCGAATTTCTCGTTCAACATTCTCTCCATTCAAATAAGTATCAGGAGCTCCGGTTTCTTCATTAAACTCAAAGCTCACTTTCACTTCCGAAATTTGCTCGCGAAGTGCTTCAACATTCAACTCCGAACCTTCGAACAGTCCATTCTGCATGCAATATAGCGTCACAGCACGATACATAGCACCGCTATCGATATACACATATCTTATCTCACGAGCTAAGCTCTTTGCCATTGTACTTTTCCCGCACGAAGAAAATCCGTCTACTGCGATTGTAATTTTTCTCATTTTGTATAAGTTTTCACTTCGGCAAAGATAAAAATTATCCGCTGCTTTTTTCTCTAAAAATAACGACTATCGAATATTTCTATGGCTCATAAAAATATCATTAAGGCAAATTCAGGGCTCAAAGCTTTTGACAAGATCAAAAAATAGCGTATTTTTGCGCAATAATATTAATTCCCACATTCAGGAAAATGATAAACCGCGTTCTTATCCGTATTAGAGTAATGCAAATCGTTTTTGCATATTACGACAATGAAACAAAAGATCTGAGAAAAGCAGAAAGTGAATTGCTTTTCAGTCTTCAGAAATCTTACGACCTGTATCATTATTTACTATCGTTAATGATAGAAGTAACAGACTTGCACAAAACAAGGCTGGACAACCGGAAATCAAAACTTCTACCGTCTCAACAAGATATCAATCCAGACACAAGACTAGTCAACAATAAATTCATAGCTCAACTGCGTGCCAATAAAGCTCTGACTGAGTATATGAATGACAAGCCATACTCGTGGTCGGAAAACGATGGCTACATAAAGGCGCTTCTTGACGATATTCTTTCATCCGATATATACAAGGAATACTTGCAACTAGAGACTTGCGATTATGACAATGATCGTGAATTCTGGCGCAGCGTATTCAAAAACCTGATTGCTCAATCGGAAGACCTGTACGACTGGTTGGAAGACGAAAGCTTGTATTGGAATGACGATGTGGAAATAGTTGCATCATTTGTTATCAAAACAATCAAACGCTTTGATGAAAGCAAAGGTGCTGACCAAGAGCTGTTGCCTATGTTTAAGGACAACTCGGATCAACAATTCGCTCTAAAGCTACTTCGCGAAACGCTCTTCAACTCGGGCGAATATCTTGAAATGATTGGGAAATACACCAAAAACTGGGAATCGGAACGTATTGCCAATATGGATATGGTGATTATGCAAATTGCCATTGCCGAAGTTTTGAATTTTGCATCGATTCCGACGAATGTAACATTAAACGAATACATCAATATAGCCAAAGCTTATAGTACAGCAAAGAGTGCTTCGTTCATTAATGGAATACTAGATGCAATAATCAAAGACCTGAAAGCAAACAATAAGATTGTTAAGCAATAATAATATTAGCATAACTATTGCAGGTCGACTGTTTGTTTTACAAAAAAACATTTATCTTTGTCTTATATCAAAGATTTTTAACTTAATAGATAATAACAAAGAAAATTTATGAACTTACTAACTGTTTTACTACAGGCTGCAGAAGGCGGCAAAGGTCCATTCGCTGGATTCGAAATGATCATCATGATGGTAGTACTTTTTGCTATCATGTATTTCTTCATGATCCGTCCACAACAAAAGAAACAAAAAGCACTTCAAGAAGCACGTAACGCAATCAAAACTGGCGACAAAGTTGTTACAGCAGGAGGTTTGCATGGCAAAGTGAAAGAAGTAGCAGATACATATTTTGTAATCGAAATTGCAGAAGGCGTTAAAATCAAAATCGAAAAAGGTTCTGTTTTTGCTAGCGCTGAAGCTCAAGCTCAAAAATAATTTATTTATTTTCCAATCTGAATCTGACATGTATTGCAATTGTAAATGAGTAATACAAATGAAATATTACATGAAGTCGGACAGTTTTTCAAAAATCTCTCTTGGAAAAACTGTCTGACTTTTTTAGCCTTTTTATTTTTATCAACTATCTTTTGGATAGCCATGGTATATAAAGAAAAGTCTGAAATGACTTATGCTATGCCTATTCAATACATCAACACACCTGACAGCATTGTCTTCGATCAGGAATTACCTACACACTTCAATCTAACTATCAAAGACGAAAGTTCCTCACTGATGCGCCACTACGCTCTAAGAACTAGAAAAGACAGCGTCAGAATAGATCTAACAAAACTTATTAACGAGCTAAGCGATCAACAACGGGTTATAATTCAGAGCGAAAATATAATTCAGCTCATAAGAGAACAACTTCAAGCCGGAACCGAATTGATAAGTTACTCACCATCGATGATTAACACCGGTTACTCTGTCATCCAGAGCAAAAAAATACCAGTGGTATATGATGGCGAAATAGAATTGGCAAATGGCTTTATCTTCGATGGTAAAACTTCAATCGAGCCGGAAAATATTGCAGTATACGCTACTCAGCGGGCATTGGATACCATATTCTTCGCACACGCTGATATCAGTTCATTGAAACAGATAAATAAAAATATAAACACTAGAGTTCCTATCAACAAGATCGAAGGAGCAAGATTTAAGCCTGACAGCGTCACAATCAAGATCAATGTAGACAAATTTTCGAACAAAGAAATTAGCGTTCCCATTACTTGTATAAATGTACCTGAAGGATTGAATATCAAATTTTTCCCTTCACACATAAAAGTATCTGCTACATTAGGCTTGAAGCTATACAAAGATACTAAAGACAGCGATTTTAAAATAGTCCTCGATTATAATAAGATCAAAGATTTAAATTCGACAACAGTTCCAATTCTGATCACCAGCAAACCGGAACACGCTCTTATTCAGTCACTACAACCATCAGAAGTAGAATTCATTCTCGAAAAACAATAGACAATGATAGTATTAGGAATCACAGGAGGTATTGGTAGCGGTAAATCGACGGTTTCTAAAATATTATCAGTACTAGGAGTACCTGTATATATTGCCGACGACGAAAGCAAAAAACTAACTGATTCATCACCCATAATCAGAGAAAAGCTGACAGCACTTTTGGGTGACGACTTATACATCGACAATAAACTAAATAAAGCAAAACTTGCTTCAATTATATTCAGCGACCAAAAGAAGCTTGAGCAAGTAAATGCAATAATTCATCCCGAAGTACAAAATCACTTCCTGAAATGGGTTGAAAATCAGCGAAACAAAAAACATAGTATAGCTGCATGCGAAACAGCCATACTATTCGAATCCGGATTCGATCGGTTTACCGATAAATCGGTGATCATATATTCCCCGATCGAGATAAGGATAGATCGAATAACCCAAAGAGATAACTGTACGCGCGAAATGGCACAAGAGCGAATAAATTCGCAGATGCCTGATGAAAAAAAAGTAGAACTTTCTGACTTTATTATTGTTAATAATGAAGATAAATCTTTAATTGAACAAACGATTCAATTGATCGAACAATTGCAACAATAAAATAAAGATGTCTTCATATAAAGAAAATTACAAAAGTATTTTCGAAGCCAATCGGAAATGGGCAGCAAAGCAAGTAAAGGAAGATCCAAATTTCTTTGCTAACTTGGCGAACAATCAGGATCCTGATTATTTATACATTGGGTGCTCGGATAGCCGTGTACATGCCAACGAAATAATGGGATTGAATGCCGGACAAGTATTTGTTCACCGCAATATAGCAAACATGGTCATCAACACCGACCTGAATGCTTTGTCTGTCATAAACTATGGTGTAGAATATTTGAATGTGAAATACATCATCGTTTGCGGCCACTACAACTGTGGAGGAATAAAAGCTGCAATGCAGCATCTGGATCAAGGCATTTTGAATCCATGGCTAAGATGCGTTCGCGATGTTTACAGATTGCATCGTAACGAATTGGATGCAATAAAAGACGAGAAAGAAAGATACAGACGATTTGTCGAAATAAACACTTATGAGCAATGTCTGAATGTAATAAAGACTGCCGAAGTGCAAAAAAGTTATCATCAGAAAGGATATCCCGTAGTAGAAGGCTGGGTTTATGATGTTAACGACGGGCTGCTTCACGATTTGAATATAGATATGGACAAAGAGTTGGATCGAATCCGAGAAATATATGATATTACAAGAAATCAACCTAAAAAATCAGAAGATTAATGAAACAAGAATTTATATACATCACAATATTATTATCACTCGCATTAGCGAGCTGCAACAGCAAACCATCAAGTAGCAAAGAGGTACTATCGGTAACTATCGAACCTCAGCGCTTCTTTCTTGAGACACTTGTCGGCGACAAGTTTGATGTGAATTGCGTTACTCCGAATGGCGCTAATCCTGAGTCGTTCGACCCTACTCCATCACAACTGCTAGAAGTTAGCAAAAGTAAAATGTATTTTACAGTTGGTTCATTAGGTGTTGAACATCTATTGGTAGAAAAGCTGAGAAGCAACAGCCCTGATATTAAATATATCGATTGCTCGACAGGAATTGATCTTATCGAAGGGCACGATCATGCTAATTGTGGGCACGATGATCATCATCATGATCATGGCCATGCTCATTCCGGAACTGATCCTCATATTTGGAGTTCTCCGGCTAGTGCAAAAGTTATGATTCAGAATATGTACAATGCTCTGGTTGAGTTCGACAAAGACAACAAAGAATATTACGAAACAAATTACAACAAACTGATAGCAACTGTTGACAGTACCGATCAGGTAATCAAAAGTTATATTGATAAAGCAGCAAACAAAAGCTTTATCATCTACCATCCAGCATTGTCGTACTTTGCTAACGAATACGGATTGACTCAGCATTCGATAGAAAAAGACGGCAAGAGCCCAACTCCGACTCAATTGGCGGAAATGATTGACAATTCGAAAAAAGAAGGTGTAAAAACTGTATTTATCCAGAAGGAGTTTGATGTAAAAAATGCTGAAACGATAGCAAAATCTATCAACGCTCGTACTTTTACCATCAATTTACTTAATTATAACTGGGCTGAAGAACTAATCAATATAGCCAAGACTTTTAGCGATGAACAATAAGATTCTCGAAATAAAAAACATGTCGGCAGGATATGACGACAATCCCAATATCCTGAAAGGCGTTAACCTCGATGTTTTCGATGGCGATTTTCTTGGTATCATAGGACCTAATGGCGGAGGGAAAACAACTCTGTTAAAAACAATTTTAGGGCTGCTGAAACCATCGAAAGGCGAAATTGTATTTCATTGCAAAACCTCGAAAAAGATCAATATCGGATATCTGCCACAGATCAATCAGATCGACAAAAAATTTCCTATTTCGGTATTTGATGTCATCCTTTCGGGTATTACACTCCCTAAAAAATTTATTCCGTCATATACCCCCGAACAGAAAGAACAAGCTCGGAAAGTAGCTGCTCAGATGGGACTGGATAATCTGCTAGATCGTCCGATCGGTGAACTTTCGGGCGGACAACTTCAACGTACATTACTTGGACGAGCAATAGTAGATGGTCCTGAGCTTCTGGTTTTGGATGAGCCAAATTCGTATGTGGATAAACAATTCGAAAAGAATTTCTACAAAATACTAGAGGAGATAAATAAGAAGACTGCAATTATCCTTGTTTCACACGATGTAGGTACTACGCTTTCAATGGTAAAAAATATTGCCTGCGTCAACGGTGGATTGCATTACCATTCGGGTGCAAACATCACCAGCGAATGGCTCGAAAAATCATATGCTTGCCCTATCGAGATTATTGGTCATGGCGATTTACCACACCGAGTGCTGGAAAGACATGATGATTGCGACTGTTGCAAGTAAACTGAGATAGAAAAAAACGAAGATTATAATCAAGATATGAACTTAAAAATTACGATTATGAAAAAATTATTAATTATTGCTTTTGCAGCAATTAGCCTTGCTGCTTGTGGTACAGCTTATAACACACAGCTAAAACAAGTTCAGCTAGGGATGACAGATCAGGAAATTGTAGCTCTCATGGGAGATAAATACACTATGGTTGACAACAATACGATCAAATATGTAGACAGATACAAGAACCACTGGTTCTTCCAATTCCAAGATGGCAGATTGGTTAAGTGGTATAAAGAAACAGAATAATAAAATCTTATAATTAAAAAGGAGAAACTCTTAGAGTTTCTCCTTTTTTGTTTATAGCTAGTAAACATTAGTTCTTAATACTGCAACCAATAGCTTTAGTTGTTGTAACTTCTACTGGCTTGCCTTCTAAAAGAGCATTTACAGCATCAGCAACATAAGTTTTCTTTACAGCCGATGCATCTTCGTAATTATCGTCTATTGCTCCAATATATCTTACAACGTTTTCTTTATCTGTTTTCTCTAGGATAAAAACATGAGGTGTCTTCGTTGCTCCGTATACGGGATATATTTTCTGACCATCGTCAAACAAATAAGGAAAAGTGAATCCTTTTTCTTTGTGACGAATTTTCATTTCATCGAAGCTATCAGCCGGATACGAAACTGGATTATTCGGATTAATCGCAATTACGGGATAACCTTTATCCTTGAATCGTAAATCTAAAGCTACTAAGCGTTCTTCATAAGCTTTGGCATAAGGGCAGTGATTACATGTAAATACTACAATAAAACCTTTGGCGTCTTTATAATCTGCTAATGATACAAATTTATCATCTACATTCTTTAATTTGAAATCGGCTGCAACATCACCTATCTGATATCCTTGAGCTAAAGCACTCATTGTGAAGGCAGCAAGGAAGCCTATTAGTAATATAATTTTCTTCATAGTTCTAAAAATTTAGTAATTAGTAAATCCAATTCTTCTTTTGTAAATTCTTTATCGTAAAATTCTTTTCTATTTCCTTTCACCACAAGTGTTGCAGGTAGATTACCATCCCACGACGGATCGACCTTATCGATCCATGCATCGGCATCGGGGTCGGATAAAACAACTACCGGAAGTGTAATATTCTTTCTTTTAAGAAAAGGTACTACCCCACTCTCAATCTTCGATTTGAAATCGAGACTAACAAGTACTATTTTGACTTTCTCTCCCTTATACTTTTCTCCTGCTCCTTCGAAATAAGGAAGTTCTTTGATACAAGGAGCACAATACGTTGCCCAAAAGTTGAATACATAGACTGTATCATTCGAAGCTTCGGGATTGAACATTGGCTCAATCTGCTCAAAGTTATAGACTGGAAGTCCTCCTATTTTTGTTGGTTTATTTTGTGCTGTTATTGTCATCATCAATGATGCACAACATACAAGCAATACAAGTGTTAGTTTATTGATATTCATACGCGCATATTTCATCTATTTATATCTAAACGGAAATATAGCGTAAAATGTTTCTAAATAATCACATCAAAATGCAATTTTAGAATAATTTAAGAAGCTTTGTAATTAGATCATTTATATCGGTCTTTCCAAAGTCGTTTCATGTGTTCGACAATTTTAGCTTCGGACGGGTTTTGCTGTGGATCCCAAAAACAGCTATTTTTAATCTCTTTGGGTAGATAGTCTTGTTCTACAAAATTGTTTGCATAGTTGTGCGAATAAAGATATTCTTTACCATAATCAAGTTCTTTCATCAACTTGGTCGGTGCATTACGAAGGTGTAACGGAACTGGTAGATTTCCCGTTTCATTTACTAAAGCAATAGCCTTATCAATAGATAGGTATGCCGAATTACTTTTAGCAGAAGTAGCCAAATAAATTGTAGTTTCAGCCAAGACTATCCGTCCTTCGGGCCAGCCTATTTTCTGAAGTGTTTCGAAACATGCATTTGCCAATAATAAAGCATTCGGATTTGCCAATCCAATATCTTCGGCTGCCGAAATGACCAATCTGCGAGCTATGAATTTTGGGTCTTCCCCTCCTGCAACCATTCTTGCCAACCAATAGATTGCAGCATCGGGATCACTACCACGAATCGATTTTATGAAAGCTGAAATAATATCGTAATGCATCTCGCCGCCTTTATCGTATGCGGCAGGATTCTCCTGCAACCGCTCGGTTACGATCTTATCGTTGATGATTACTTTATTTTCTGTTTCAGCCTCGATTATTAGATCTAATATATTCAGTAATTTACGAGCATCACCACCCGAAAAACGAAGTAATGCGTTCGTCTCCTGAATATCAATATCACGCTCTTTCAAAATCGAATCCTGAGTTATAGCACGTTGTATCAACTCCTCGAGATCAGCTTTTTCTAACGATTTGAGCACATAAACCTGACAGCGTGACAATAATGGACGAATAACTTCGAACGAAGGGTTTTCTGTTGTTGCTCCAATCAATGTAACAACTCCCGTTTCAACAGCTCCAAGCAATGAATCTTGTTGCGATTTTGAGAAACGATGGATTTCATCAATAAAGAGGATTGGGCTGACTGATCCGAAAAACTGATTACGCTTTGCCGTATCTATTACTTCTCGGACATCTTTTACTCCCGAATTGATTGCACTTAATGTATAAAACGGAGTCTCTAGAGTATTAGCTATAATCTGTGCCAAGGTAGTCTTACCTACCCCGGGAGGTCCCCATAAAATAAACGACGGCACTCGCCCCGATTCGATCATCTTACGTAAAACAGCACCTTGTCCTACAAGGTGTTTCTGCCCGATATATTCATCTAATGATCGGGGACGCAATCGTTCCGCTAGAGGTTGAGCCATAATCGCAATATCTAATTATTGTAAAATCCCCAAATTAACAAAAAAGAGAATTCTATTTACACAAAGATAACTCATTGAAACCTTATTGTCAATTTCTAAAAAACAAAGTTTTCAAATAACTAAACAACCTGAGTTTTCTTGCTCTTTTGTAAGGAATTCTAAGAGAAAAATCACAATAAAATAGCTATATTTGTACGTTACGAAGAAAATCTATAAATAATCAAAAAATATAAACTCTATGAATGACGTAAAATTACTGAATCGTGCAGCAGACAACATCCGTATCCTTGCTGCTTCTATGGTTGAGAAGGCGAAATCTGGTCACCCGGGTGGTGCAATGGGCGGAGCTGACTTCATCAATGTCCTTTACTCTGAATTCTTGGTATTCGATCCTAAAAATCCTGCTTGGGAAGGTCGCGACCGTTTCTTCCTTGACCCTGGACACATGGCTCCGATGCTATATTCGACTTTGGCATTGATCAACAAGTTTACGCTTGAAGATCTTCAACAACTTCGCCAATGGGGAAGCGTTACACCAGGACACCCTGAAAGAGACTTGATGCGTGGTATCGAAAACACATCAGGACCTCTGGGACAAGGACACGCTTATGCAGTAGGTGCTGCTATTGCTGCTAAATTCCTTCAACATCGTTTTGGCGATGTAATGGATCAAACAATCTATGCATTCATTTCGGATGGTGGTATCCAAGAAGAAATCTCTCAAGGTGCAGGACGTACAGCGGGTCACTTAGGTTTAAATAACCTGATCATGTTCTACGACTCAAATGGCATCCAGCTATCTACACCAACAAGCGAAGTTACAGAAGAAGATGTAGCTGCTAAATACGAAGCTTGGGGATGGCGTGTAATCACAATCGACGGAAACAACGCAACTGAAATACGTGCAGCTCTGACTGAAGCTAAACTAGAAAAAGAAAAACCAACCCTAATCATTGGTAAAACAATTATGGGTAAAGGTGCTCGTAAAGCAGACGGTTCTAGCTTCGAAAACAGTACATCTACACATGGTGCTCCTCTAGGAAGCGGAAACTTCGAAAAGACTGTTGAAAATCTAGGCGGTGATCCTAAAAATCCGTTCACTATATTCCCAGAAGTAAAAGAGCTATACGCAAAACGCGAAGCTGAACTAAACGATATCGTTGCTAAGAAACTTGCAGCAAAAGCTGAATGGGCAAAAGCAAACCCTGAATTAGCAGCAAAAATGGAAGCTTGGTTCAAAGGTGAAGCTCCGAAAGTAAACTGGGAAGCTATCGAACAAAAACCTGGTCAAGCAACACGTGCAGCTTCGGCGACAGTACTTGGAGCTTTAGCTCAACAAGTTGAAAATATGATCGTTTCATCTGCTGACTTATCAAACTCTGATAAAACAGACGGTTTCTTGAACAAAACAACATCAATGAAGAAAGGTGACTTCAGCGGAGCTTTCCTTCAAGCTGGTGTTTCTGAGCTTACAATGGCAGCACTATCTGTAGGTATGATGTTGCATGGCGGTGTTATTGCAGCTTGTGGTACTTTCTTCGTATTCTCTGACTATATGAAACCAGTTGTTCGTATGGCTGCATTGATGGAAGTTCCGGTTAAGTTTGTATGGACACACGACGCATTCCGTGTTGGTGAAGATGGTCCTACTCACGAACCAGTTGAACAAGAAGCTCAAATCCGTTTGATGGAAAAACTTCAAAACCACAGCGGCGAAAACTCGATGCTAGTTCTTCGTCCGGCTGACGTTCAAGAAGCTACTGTTGCTTGGAAAATGGCAATGGAAAATACTTCAACTCCAACCGGTTTGATCCTTTCTCGTCAAAACATTACAGATCTTCCTGCAAAGGAATCTCGTTACAAAGAAGCTCTTCAATCTGACAAAGGTGCTTATATCGTATCCGATGAAGCTAACTTCGATGTTATTCTTCTTGCTTCAGGTTCTGAAGTTTCAACTCTGGTAGAAGGAGCTAAATTATTGAATGCTGACGGAATAAAAGCACGTATTGTTTCTGTTCCATCAGAAGGTTTGTTCCGCAAACAAAGCAAAGAATATCAGGAATCAGTACTTCCTGCTGACAAAAAGAAATTCGGTCTTACTGCAGGTCTTCCAGTAACACTTGAAGGACTTGTAGGACACAATGGTTCTGTTTGGGGACTTAACTCATTCGGTTTCTCTGCTCCATATACAGTATTGGATGAGAAACTAGGTTTCACTGCTGAAAATGTATACAAGCAAGTTAAAGAACTTTTGAAATGAAAAATTTGATCTCGAAAACAGATAAACCGATCGGACTAGCTGGCGATCATGCAGGTTTCGAAATGAAAGCTGCTGTGATTAAGCTTTTCGAAGAATCGGGAATCAAATACATTGATTTTGGATCATATTCTACCGAGAGTGTAGATTATCCTGACTTTGCACACAAATTAGCTAATGCTATTGACAACGGCGAGTGCGAATACGGAATTACATTCTGCGGAACGGGAAATGGAATCAATATGGTAATGAACAAACATCAAAAAGTTCGTTCAGGACTGTGTTGGAATACTGAGATAGCAGAACTTGTACGTAAGCACAACAATGCTAATGCATTGAGTATGCCAGCTCGTTTCATTTCGATAGAAGAAGGTCTTAGAATCGTAGATAAATTCTTCAGTACCGAATTTGAAGGAGGAAGACATCAAACAAGAATTGATAAAATTCCGCTTTGCAAATAAGAATACTTTCAAAAAACCTGACTGGTAAGTCAGGTTTTTTTTGTTTTAACACCATCTATTCAACTAAAACAATACATTTGCAGCGTCAAATATTAAGTGATGGGAAAGACATTTTTCAAACTCCATTTATCTATTCTGTTAGCCGGATTTACGGGGATTTTCGGTAAACTAATCTCACTCAACGAGGGAATGCTGGTTTGGTACAGAACGTTACTAGCCAGTGTACTTTATATGCTTTTCTTGATCGCTATAAAAAAAATGCCACGAATATCAGGACGAGATTTCTTTCGTATTGCAAAAGTCGGAGCTGTACTGTCTCTACATTGGATATTCTTCTACGGAAGTATCAAAGCTTCGAATGTTTCTATCGGAGTGGTCTGTTTCTCGCTTGTAGGATTGTTTACAGCCGTTCTCGAACCAATTATGCTACATCGTCGATTCTCTGCGCGTGAACTTATTTACAGTTTGATTACTTTACTTGGTGTAATGCTGATATTCTCGTTCGACACACGCTATCGATTCGGGATTACGCTCGGAATAATATCAGCGGCTTTTGCCTCTTTGTTCACAATTATGACAAAGAAAATCAACGCAGACTACCCTCCACGAACAATTTTACTCTACGAGATGATTGGCGGATTCTTAATGATATCATTATTACTTCCAATCTATCTTCACTTCAATCCAACCGACTCGATGCTACCAACAAAACTGGATATTGTCTGGCTACTACTATTCGTTATCTTATGTACGATCGGACTGCAATTGCTACAAATTCAGGTATTAAGAAAAGTATCGGCATTCACAGTTAATCTGAGCTATAACCTCGAACCCGTTTATAGTATTATTCTAGCAATGGCTTTTTTCGGAGAAGCCAAAGAACTTAACTTTTCTTTCTATATCGGCGTATCGCTCGTTATACTTTCTGTATTGTTACAAACATTCGACAGCATAAGAAATCGCAAGCAGGAAAATCCTGCTATTAATTCATAAAAAAGGCTTCCGAATGGAAGCCTTTTATCTTTATCGAGTTTATTTCTTAAATCAAGTTAGCTGCTAAGAACTTTCTCATTTGCCCGGGATCGATACCACGATGAGCAGTATAAACTTTAGCTTGTTCTTTATCTATATTTCCGATAGTGAAATATTTAGACTGCGGATGCGAAATAATAATTCCACTGACTGCTGCATTCGGATACATCACGCCATTTTCGGTCAAACGAACTCCAATCTCAGACGATTGTAACAAATTGTCGTTCAATAAAAAGTTTACCGACTGATCAGGAATCGATGGATAGCCAACTGCCGGACGGATTCCCTGATATTTCAGAGCAAACATTTCGTTAACCGAAATACTTTCTTCTGCAGCAAATCCCCAATATTCTTTACGAATACGAGCATGTAGCCACTCGGTTGTTGCTTCAGCCAAACGGTCAAGTACCGATTTCATCAGCAATGCGGTGTATTCATCTCCTTCTTCCTCGTATGCCTTAAGCATATTCTCGGCTTCGCCCAATCCGGCACTTACAGTAAATCCGGCAACGTAGTCTTTTTTACCCGAAGATTTCGGTGCAACAAAATCGCACAACGACAAGTAAAGATCTTTATCATTTTTCTTTTGTTGACGTAACATCGGGAAACAAACATCGTTTATATACAGACATTCGTCGTTGCTATACGCATCGTAAACACCAAATACTGCACCTATAAAATCAGCTTTTTCAGCAACAAACTTATCCAACAATGCACAAGCATCCTTGTAAAGCTTATATCCTTCTTCTGCTTTTTCGCGTTCGTCAGCCGAGAAGCTATTCAACCAAGTTTGCTTGCATGACATACAATCATCAAGATGCTGAACAGTTGCATATCGTGCCGATAGATTCCACGAGTGGAAGAAGAATTTCCAATCTATAAACGGAATAATATCCTCAATAAGAATATTTTTCAATACCTGACGTCCTTTTGTTAAAGGGGGCATAGCTTCATAACTATTCCAGTCGATTTTCAGCGACTTGCTCAAAGCCTCGGTATAAGGTAATAATTCAACGGTTTTATCTTTTGCAGACTCACGTAATGAGTCGTATTCTGCACGTATCTCAGCCGAGAAAACTTCTCTTGTTGTCGGATTCATCAATTTACCCACTGCAGCCGGAGCTTGCGAAGCATCCTTCACGTAAACGACTGAACCATTCGAATATTTCGGATCGATTTTTATAGCTGTATGCAATTTTGATGTAGTTGCGCCTCCGATCATCAATGGAATAGAATATCCTGCTTTTTGCATTTCTTCGGCAACAATACTCATTTCCTCCAAAGATGGTGTAATCAAGCCACTAAGACACATAATATCGGGCTTTTCTTCGGCTATTTTCTTTATTATAACCTCAGGAGGTGTCATCACACCAAGGTCAATCACTTCGTAATTATTACAAGCAAGAATGATAGCTACAATATTTTTACCTATATCGTGTACATCTCCTTTCACTGTAGCAATCAACAGTTTTCCGGCTTTATTGCTTCCGTTTGATGATGCTTTCTGAGCCTCAAGTGTTGGTTGCAGAATCGCTACTGCACGTTTCATTGTACGGGCAGTCTTAACAACTTGTGGCAAAAACATTTTACCTGAACCGAACAGCTCTCCTACCCGATTCATTCCATCCATCAAAGGCTTATCGATAATATCTACAGCCTTGGGATATACTTGTAAGGCTTCGGCTAGATCTTCTTCAAGATGATCGCTAATCCCTTTTACCAATGAATATTTAATACGTTCATCAAGCGAATAGCTGCGCCACTCTTCAATTTTCTCTTCAGTCTGTCCTAATTGTTCATTCTTAAGTTTTTCGGCTACTACAATCAGTTCGTCTGTAGATTCTGGCCGGCGATTGAAGATAACATCTTCAACCAAGTTACGCAGATCAGACGGGATATCGTCGTATACAATAGACTGCCCCGGATTAACGATTCCCATATCCATACCACGTTGAATAGCATGATATAAAAATACCGAGTGCATCACTTCGCGCACATAATCATTACCACGGAAAGAGAAAGATAAATTGCTCACCCCTCCACTAATCTTGGCATGAGGTAGATTCGCTTTTATCCAAGTAATTGTATCTAAATATGCAACGGCATAGCCACGATGTTCTTCTATACCCGTAGCAATTGCCAATATATTCGGGTCGAAAATTATATCCTGAGCAGGGAAACCATCATTGACTAATAATTTATATGCTCTCTCACAAATTTGAATCTTACGTTCGAAACTGTCGGCCTGCCCTACTTCATCAAAAGCCATGACAATTACGGCTGCTCCGTAGGCACGTATCAAACGAGCTTCGCGCAAAAATTCAGCTTCGCCGTTCTTTAGCGAAATCGAGTTTACAACCGACTTTCCTTGTGTGCATTTCAATCCTGCTTCAAGAACTTCCCACTTCGACGAATCAATCATTATCGGAATACGGGCAACATCAGGATCAGAAGCTATCAGATTCAAGAAAGTTGTCATTTCTTTCGCTGCATCCAACAGACCTTCATCCATATTTATATCCAGAATCTGTGCTCCGTCCTCAACTTGCTTCTGTGCAATTGTTAAAGCTTCTTCGTATTTCTGCTCTTTTATCAGTCGCAAGAACTTGCGCGAACCGGCAACATTGCATCGTTCGCCTACATTTATGAAATTGATTTCAGGCTTTGCTTCTAGCAGCTCCAAACCTGACAACTGCATATATGGAGATGCCTTAGCCGGCACATGAGGCTTAGCTCCCTCAACCAAACGTGCATAAGTTGCAATATGTGCTGGAGTTGTACCACAACAACCGCCAAGAATATTGACCAAACCTTCGTCGATGTATTCTTGTATCTGCACTGCCATTTTCTCGGGAGTCTCGTCATACTCTCCAAATTGATTTGGCAGTCCGGCATTCGGATAAGCCGAAATATAATTCGGAGCCAATCGTCCTAATTCCTTCAAGAACGGCTTCATATCCGTTGCTCCGAACGAACAGTTCAATCCTACCGAAAGGTAATCGATATGACTGATTGATGCCAAGAATGCTCCAACAGTTTGTCCCGATAAGGTTCTTCCTCCTTTATCAGCCAAGGTTACCGATATCATGATCGGCATATCTATATTGCGTTCTTTACGTACCTCATCTGCGGCAAAAAGTGCAGCTTTAGCATTCAACGTATCGAAGATAGTTTCAATCAGAAGTAAATCGACTCCTCCATCAATTAAGCCTTCGACCTGCTGACGATAAGCCAGTTTCAGATCATCGAAAGTGATAGCTCTGAAAATTGGATTCTCAACTTTAGGACTAATCGATGCTGTCTTATTTGTTGGTCCCATCGATCCGGCTACAAAGCGAGGTTTAGATGGTGTTTTCTTTGTATAATCATCTGCTGCACGACGTGCTATCTGGGCTGCAGCTATATTCAATTCGCGAACAAAAGCCTCATCTGCCAATCCATAATCATCCATCGAAATGGATTGAGCATTAAATGAATTGGTTTCTATTATATCTGCCCCAATCTCCAAATATTCACGATGAATTTCTTCAATGATAGCGGGTTGAGTGAGACACAATAGGTCGTTATTGCCTTTTTGCAATATCTTCGAGTCTTTAAAACGCTCTCCTCTGTAGTCTTCTTCTTTTAGCTTATAGCGTTGTATCATCGTACCCATTGCTCCGTCCAGAACAAGGATACGATGCTTCAATATTTCCTTAATATTCTGCATCTGTTGATCTCTTTCGTTTGTAAGATTTACAAAGATATAAAAAAGAGCATAAAAAAATAGAGAGTAGTCGGATACTACCCTCTATTCGTATTATTATGTAACAATTTTACTAATTACATTAACTTGCGAGCACCATCTTTAATTACTACATCATAAACTTTCGGCTTGATACCGAATTTAGCTTCGTAGCTTTCTGTTGCACGTTTGATAAATGCATCGTATAGTTCGTTTTTCACAAGGTTGATAGTACAACCTCCGAAGCCTCCACCCATCATACGAGATCCAGCTACACCACATTCACGAGCAACGTCGTTCAAGAAATCAAGTTCTTCGCAGCTTACTTCGTATTTACGGCTAAGTCCAATGTGTGTTTCGTACATTTTTCTTCCTACTGTTACGTAGTCATCTTTTTCCAATGCATCACAAGCTTCACCCATACGAGCGATTTCTTCTATTACGAATTCAGCACGCATATAGTCTTCTGCACTAACTTCGTTAGCTACTTCTTTCAGCATATTGATATTTGCATCACGCAACAACTCAACTTCCGGATGATATTTACGGATATGAGCTGCAACATTTTCGCATGATTCGCGACGTTTGTTATAAGCCGACGAAGCCAATTCGTGAGCTACGCAAGTATTAACCAATACCAGACGGTAGCCTTCCGGATGGAATGGTACATATTTGTATTCTAATGAGCGGCAATCCAAACGAATCAACGATCCTTCTTTACCGAAGCATGAAGCAAATTGGTCCATGATACCACATTTCACTCCCACATAATTGTGTTCTGTAGCTTGACCGATTTTAGCTAGTTCGAAGCGATCGAAACCGAGATTGTACATATCGTTCAATGCGAAACCGAAACAACTTTCAAGAGCAGCCGAAGATGACATACCTGCACCTAGAGGCACATCGCCAGCAAATACAGTGTCAAATCCTTGAGGTTTTGCTCCGCGTTTGATCATTTCGTTACAAACTCCGAACAGATATTTTGCCCAACTTTGTGCGGGTAAATTTTGCAAGTCAAATTCTGCACTTTCGTTCAAGTCCATTGCAAATGCACGAACTTTATCTGCTGTACCGTTAGGTTTGATAACACAGTACATAGCTTTATCGATTGCGCCTGGCAATACGAATCCACCATTATAGTCAGTGTGTTCACCAATTAGGTTGATACGTCCCGGTGAAGTGTAAACTGATCCTTCTGATCCGTAAAGCTCTTGGAATTTTTCTTGTAATACTTTAATCTCCATGGTATGAATATTTATTTTATAAATTAATATTATTTGTTTTTCGGAAGCATAAAATTATAAATATAATGGCAAAGTGTATGCCAAAAATCGGTCAAAAGATACCACTATTTCATCTTTTACAGATATTTGTAAAAGAACACCACTTACAGGCCTCTGAAGTAGTGGTCTGATCGAACGAGATTTGCTCATCAAAAATCTCTTCAAGACAAGAATCGAACATTTCTCTGAACTCTTCTCGATATTCGGCAAAGTCGCGGACTTGGACTCCATTTCCTGCATCAGGTTTATAGAGTACACTGGGATCAAATTTATCGTTAAATAAATTTCGCAAGTAATAAATTCCTGGTTCCAGAATTACTTCAGGATGCTTTATCATATAAAGATGAGCATACATGAATACCTGCATTACAGCCTTTGGACGATCTTTCAAATCCTTGTCAAAAAGATCGGCCATAGCCTTGAATCGTAGATCTCCTTTTCCGGTTTTATAGTCTATAATGCGGGTACAGCCTTTCACTTTATCAACCCGGTCGATAAAACTTTTCAGCGAAACCGATTTTCCTGATGGTAAAGGATAATCTAACAAAAGCTTTTCTTCCGATTCTTCGTATATAAACGGAGTCAGTCGTGCATCGGTATGTAGAACTTGTTTTACGTATTTGCGAAGGACTTCTCCGGTCAGATAATTTTGTCCAGTCAAAGGTTTCACTTTTTCAGTCTTGAAGAAATTTCGAGCAAAAGATTTTTCGATCAATTCAGTCAGATACTTATCGTCGACAGCTACTTTGTTCAACAGATCGGCAGTAACCATTTTACCTTCCAATCGCTCATAAATCGACTCCATGATATAATGGAATATCGTACCGAACATACTCGATTCGATCGTCTCGGCTACTTCTTCCTCATCTTCCATTTTCTCGACAACGGAGAAATAGAATTGTAGCGGACAATTGAGATACATATTAATCGAACTGGCCGATAAGCTCCGCTCGCCACCCGAAAGGAAGTTACTCAAACGATCCATTATCTGAGGTGTTTTGTGTACCGATATGGATAAGCTTTCGCTGGAAGAGACTTTATATACAGCCAACTTTTCGCTGATATCGAACGAATCGTTATATAGGTATTTTATCTGATTGAAATAACGGCTAACTTCTCCTGTTTGAAGCCCTTCGGTACGAGTATCGTAAAGAAGATATATATTTTTAGCTCGATTGATCAAACGATAGAAGTGATATGCAAATATGCTATCCTGATGCTCATAAGTTGGCAGATCGAACCCTTGACGCAGATTGTATGGTATAAATGAGTTTGTTGCGCGTTTCATAGGGAAAATTCCTTCGTTCATCGACAGAATAACCAGATTGTCAAAATCGAGAGCACGAGTCTCCAGAACTCCCATTATCTGCAATCCCGACAAAGGTTCTCCGCTAAACGGAACGCTTATATTAATAATCAGCTTTTTCAGCAGTTTGAAATAAGTCTCAATCAACATCTGTGGTTTTATAACCTTCAATACTTCATCCAGTCTATTTACAGTTTTGTAGTATTCAATTATAAATTCACATTCAATATCAATCGATCGTGTATTAGCTTGCGCTTCAATATCTTTATCGTCCATATCATGACGCTTTAGGGATAGTGATTTCTGCAAAAAAGCCAGAATATCTTTTATATATTCAGGAATTTCAGACCAATCGTTTATAGGGCGAAATATCAGTTCGAGAAGCTGATGCTGATTCAGGTCTTCCCGAGAGACTATTATTTTATTATAACGAACAATCTGATTGCGAATTTCTTTTACTGTATCACCAGTGATCTGAATAATGTATCTATGATTCAAGATAGACATCACTGGACGGAAATAAAAACCAATCCGTCCACCCGTTTGGCGCACATTCTTCTGTAGCTCGAAAATATACTCCATCAGCCCAGATACAGACGAGTTCTTCAGGCTATACCCCATTGTTACGTTAATCTTATCTACCGATTCGGGAATCGAATAAAGCGTGGGAATCAACAGATTTTCGTCAGGCAAAACAATTGCAGTATTCAAACCCTCGTTTTCGGAAGTAATTTCTTTCTCGTCGACCAACGATTCGATAATCGTATACACATATTTCGCTTGTCCAACGGCCGATGGTATCCCTATTAATTCGATTGTAGGTTTAAACAGACTCTGTTCTTCGGGCTGAAGTTCTAACTGCGAAGGAAATTGAACCTTATTTTTACTTACAAAAAGCGAAGCTCTGTTCTGCGAATCGCAAACCAAAGGCGAACTGTAATCCCAGTAAAAATCGGCAATACCACGTTTCTGTAGGTATCTCAACAAGGTTTCTTCCGACTTACTATGACCATTAAGACCAACGAATATAATTTTTTCTGTATCTATCGGCAAATCTTCTTTGCGTAACGCTATCTCAGCCACTTCTCTGAAAATCATTCCTTCATAGGCTAGCCCCTTAGCCATCAAACCCTCGCGAAGCCTAGAATATAATTCAAAAAGGACCTCCCACATTTCAAGGAAATCTTTTTTCTTCGCATTCTCTCCTATCGGCAGAAAATTCGTCCAAAACCGCCTTATGGCTTCTACTTGATCTTCGGATAGAAACGAATAATCCGAATCAATCTCTTTCAGATCGTAGATATTATGAAACAACTGCTTGGCATCGACCAGATACTTATCAACATCGTCAAAATCATTCAACAGCATATCTCCCCAATAGAGAAATTCGTCGAATGTTTCGCTAGATTTACTTATATCGATGTAAATATCGTAAAGCAGGAAAAGCATCTCGATGCGATCGGCTTTTTTATAACCGCTCAATCGTTCGAATAAGTCTGAGATTGTCAATATAGATGGAGAGAAAATCGGCTTTTGCGCGATCTCGGCCAAATATTTCTGAAAAAACAATCCGGCACGTCGGTTCGGGAAAACAAACGTATAACGACTAACGGCTGCACCATATTTATTATAGTAGGCCTGAGCAACATTGTATAAAAAAGGAATCATCTATTTTTTTGCTTTGACCTACGAAAATAATCATTTTTAGAGTAACTTAGTATACCTCTTTAACATTTAATCGAAACAACATGATATATCCAAATTCCGAAAATCACTATGTACATCGCAACAATTGGTTACGTGCAGCCGTTCTGGGAGCAAATGATGGAATCATTTCTACCACAAGCCTTGTCATCGGAGTAGCTGCTGCCAGCTCGACGCGCGAAGCAATAATTATTGCAGCTGTAGCTAGTCTTGTAGCAGGTGCAGGATCAATGGCTGCCGGTGAATATGTATCGGTTAGCTCGCAAGCCGACACCGAAAAGGCTGACTTGCAGCGAGAATCTGCTGAATTGGAAAATCAGCCCGAAGAAGAACTCGACGAACTCACTGATATTTACATAAGACGAGGCCTGACAAAAGATTTAGCACGAGATGTTGCTATGCAATTGATGGCTCATAACGCTTTAGATGCTCATGCCAAAGAAGAACTGGGCATCAATGACATTTCGAAAGCCAAGCCTTTACAAGCAGCTGGAGCTTCTGCCGCATCGTTCATCAGTGGAGGTTTTATGCCTTGTCTTGTAGCTTGGTTAGCACCCGTCGAACATATGATTTATTGTCAGTATATCTTTGCTATTGTATTTCTTGCTATATCTGGAGCAATAGCTGCCAAGTTTGGTGGAGCTAATATTTTAAAATCAGTGCTTAGAATCTGTTTTTGGGGAACAGTAGCTATGGCAATCTCTGCATTCGTGGGATCATTATTCGGAGTGCAGGCCGGATAAAAAAAGGCCGCAAGTTTTTTACTTGCAGCCTTTCGTTTTATATCTCTGAAAATTATAGAGCGCCTTTCAATGCTTCGTTTGTTTTGCGAACTGCATTTGCAGATGCTTCGAATTTAGCACTTTCGTCTGCGTTCAATTTAAGGTCAACGATTTTTTCCCAACCGTTTTTACCTAAGATTACAGGAACACCCATACAGATATCTTTTTGTCCGTACTCGCCATCTAGCAATACGCTACAAACAATCATTTTCTTCTGATCGTGGATAACGCTTTCAACTACCGCTGCAGCTGCTGCACCCGGAGCATACCAAGCCGAAGTTCCAAGAAGACCAGTAAGTGTAGCACCACCAACCATTGTATCGGCAGCAACTTTATCCAATACTTCTTTCGATAGAAGTTCTGTTACCGGAATTCCTTTGTATGTAGCCAAACGAGTTACAGGGATCATTGTTGTATCGCCATGACCACCGATAACCATTCCTTCTACTTCGCTAGCATTGCAACCTAGAGCTTCGCTCAAGAAATATTTGAAACGAGAGCTGTCTAGCGCTCCACCCATACCGATTACGCGATTTTTAGGAAGACCTGTTACTTTAGCAGCCAAATAGTTCATTGTATCCATTGGGTTAGATACAATAACAAGAATTGTATTTGGTGAATATTTAAGGATGTTTTCAGCTACCGATTTTACGATACCTGCATTTACTCCGATTAGCTCTTCACGAGTCATACCTGGTTTACGAGGGATACCCGATGTGATAACTACTACATCCGAGTTTGCTGTAGCAGCATAATCGTTAGTTACACCTTTGATACGGCTATCGAAACCTAACAGCTGAACTGTTTGGTTCATATCCATAGCTTTACCTTCCGATACTCCTTCTTTCACGTCAAGCATGATTATTTCATCTGCTATTTCTTTGAAAGCTAAAACATTTGCACATGTTGCACCTACATTACCAGCGCCAACTACTGTTACTTTAGACATTGCGTTGTGATTTTATGATTATAAATTAAGTGAATTTCAATTAGTTTATTGTTTTTATATACTTCGTATATTTAGAATATTTTCACCTAACAAATTTACATTATTATTGCCAATTATGAAGCATTTTCTGTCTAAAAACCTTCCAATTTATTAAAAATACAAAAGTGAAATCTTCTATTTAGCCAGATTTGAAAAAACATGTATATATTTGTATGTTTGATTTATTGAATAATAGTTATGAATAAAAATACAAAAATACTTAGTGGTGTTATAGTTTTACTCATTATCATATTTGGTGCTGTCATCTTTACGCTGAAAAAAGAGAATGATAACAACAAATTGGAATTGTCGATCAACAAACAGCAACTTGAAGATAATTATGCTGACTTGTCTATGCAATACGAGACAATGAAATTCAACATAAAGAACGACTCGTTATTGTTCCAATTGAATAATGAGCAAGCCAAAGTCCAACGTTTGCTTGAAGAACTAAAGACTGTAAAAGCAAATGATCAGGCCGAAATAAAGCGTCTGAATGATGAATTGGGCACTCTCAGAAAAGTACTCAGATCGTATGTTGCTCAGATCGACTCGTTGAACAGAGCAAACGAACAATTAAAGAAAGAGAAACAAGAAATCACTACCAAATATCAGGAAGCATCTCAAACTCTGAACAGAGTGACAGAAGAGAAAAAAGGATTGACAGAAATTGTAACTCTGGCTTCGAAACTGGATGCTACGAATATCTCTATTACGCCGACTAACAAAAAGGGAAAGGTTCAGAAAAAGATCAGTAAAACAGAACAGTTGGTTGTGAATTTCACAATAACTAAAAACATTACAGCCGAGCCGGGCGAAAGAACAATCTACGTACGTATCATGAAACCTGATAATGATGTGCTGACTAAGAGCCGTGCAAACTTATTCCCTTACGAAAATACAGAGATCAACTACTCGATGAAACGTATTATCGAATACGGAGGTGAAGAAGTTAACGTTGCACTATATTGGGATGTAGAAGAATATCTTATACCAGGAACATATCGTTGCGATATATTTGCGGATGGAAACCGTATCGGTTCAAAATCATTTGAGCTGAAAAAATAAATACGTCATCTCCGACTTCTGAATTCTAATTTGCATTACGCTAGACAGTAATGTAACAATGTGCTGTGTACAAAATAAGTTAAACAATCTGAAGATGTAAAACATTAATATTATTTCGATGTTCTACAGACACGGATTATTAACAATGATCAATGAAGAATAAACTTATCATGCAATACTTCGAGTGGAATATGCCCTCGGACGGAACCCTTTGGAACAGGCTGAAAGAGGATGCAGCCGCACTCCACAAAAAGGGGTTTACGGCTGTCTGGATTCCACCTGCTTGTAAAGCCATGTCGTATGAAAATACGGGTTACTCAATATATGACTTATTTGATCTGGGCGAATTCTTCCAGAAAGGAACACTCAGAACAAAATACGGGTCGAAACACGAACTGCAAGAAGCCATTAAAGAATTGCATAAATACGGAATAAAAGTTTATTTCGATGCTGTTCTGAATCATAAAGCCGGAGCCGATTATACTGAACATTTTCTGGTAAAAGAAGTTGATCCCAACAATCGTAATACGACAATAAGCGATGCATACGAAATTGAAGGATGGACAGGATTCAATTTTCCCGGCAGAAAGAATAAATATTCTTCTTTCAAATGGAATTACACGCACTTCAAAGGGATAGACTGCAATGTTCAGAATGGCAAAAAGGCTATTTACCTGATACAAAAAAAAGACAATACTCATTGGTCGGAAGCGGTTGACAAAGAACTAGGTAACTACGACTATCTGATGCATGCCGATATTGATTACAGCAATACGGATGTTGTTGATCATGTCACCGAATGGGGACAATGGTTATGTAAGGAGCTGAATGTTGATGGCATGCGTTTGGATGCAGCAAAACACATTGATCTGAACTTTATTAAACATTTTATTGACAGCCTTCGTAAGAAGCAAGGCAATAATTTTTACTTTGTTGCCGAATATTGGTCGAGATATATCGATGCGTTTACGCATTTTCTTGAAGAAACAGACTTTCTTCCAAATATGTTTGATGTTCCGTTACATTACAATATGCACGAGGCTTCGATTCAAGACAATTACGATTTGAGAAATCTATTCAAGGAAACTCTCATCGAACGTCATCCGCGAAAAGCCGTTACATTTGTTGATAATCACGATTCGGAGCATGGAAGCTCGATGGATTCACCAGTTGCCGATTGGTTCAAGCCATCAGCTTATGCCCTACTCCTTCTGATGGAAAAAGGAACTCCTTCTATATTCTGGGGCGATTATCAAGCTAACGAATATCTGGAAAAGACACTTGATATGCTCATCAGAATCAGACAAAAATATGCTTACGGCAATCAGATAGATTATTTCAACAATCCAAATACGATAGGATTCGTACGTCCGGGAGTAAAAGATAAAGCCCGTTCAGGACTAGCCTTGCTGGTATCCAACAACGATGCCGATTCGAAGAATATGTTTGTTGGGGTGAGTCGTGCCGAACAAACATGGTACGATATCACTGGAAATATCCGTGAAGACATTGTAATCGGTCATGACGGATATGGACATTTCTCAGTCCCTGCTCGAAGTTTCTCGGTATGGGTAGAAAAAAGTAAATAAAAAAGGCTGTCAGATATTTCTAACAGCCTTTTTTAAGAATTCAATTAAATTATATCATTTCAGTACTTCTCTTGATAAAGTTATTCAAAGCTTCACCTTTCAGCATTCCCTTCGATAGCAATGCCAAATCGATCAACTGACGGATATTTTTATTGCCGTCAGCATATTCTTTTACAGCCTCTTTGTCTTTCGAATCAACATCTGCAAGAATAGATTTAACAAGAGGATGCTCAACATTTACTACCAAGTTGAAGTTATCTGGCATTTCACCATAAAAGCTCATGCCTGCTTGCATCTGAGCCATATCTTTCATACGACGCATAAACTCGTTCTGAGTAATCTGTACAGGTTGTCCTGACTCGCCTAAAGCGGCATAATCAACTGTGAATGATACTTTATCCGATTTAGGTAGTTGTGATGAGAAGGCCTCATTCAAACTTTCTTTCTGAGCATCGGTCAAGTCTACTTTCGATTCATCTTTTTTGATCAGATTTTCAACGATATCGCTATCTACACGTACAAATTGACTCTTTTCTAACTTACGTTCCAACAAACCAGCCATGTGTACATCCAACTGACCATCGAAAACAATAACATCGTAAGCTTTATCTTTTGCAGCACTGATATATGCATATTGATCATCGGTATTGTTGGCATACAAATAGACCAAATTGCCATCTTTGTCAGTCTGATTTGCACCTATCAAAGTTTTATATTCCTCGAGCGTAAAGAATTGTCCTTCGGTATTTTTCAACAAGAAGAACTTAGAAGCACGATCGTAGAACTTCTCGTCAGTAAGCATTCCATAGTCGATAAACAATTTCAAGCTATCCCACTTTTCTTCGAATTGTTTACGATCATTTTTGAAGATTTCTTCTAATTTGTCAGCCACTTTCTTAGTGATATAATTAGATATCTTCTTCACATTCTGATCACTTTGCAAATATGAACGTGACACGTTTAACGGAATATCCGGCGAATCAATCACTCCATGCATCAACATCAAGAATTCGGGTACGATACCTTCAACCGAGTCGGTTACGAATACCTGATTGCTATATAGCTGAATTTTATTCTTATTCAAATCAATATTACTCTTGATTTGAGGGAAATATAATACACCTGTCAATTTGAATGGATAGTCTACATTCAGATGAATCCAGAACATAGGTTCGTCACTGAAAGGATATAGATCTTGATAGAATTTCTTGTAATCCTCGTCTTTCAGATCGGTTGGTTTACGTGTCCAAAGAGGATTTGTATCGTTGATAATATTATCTTCTTCTGTTTCTACCGATTTTCCATCTTTCCATTCTGTCTTTTTACCAAAGGCAATCGGAACAGGCAGGAATCGACAGTATTTTTTCAAAAGTTTTTCTATTTCTGCTTTTTCTAGGAAATTCTTATTTTCATCGTCGATGTATAACACGATATCTGTTCCTCGATCAGCTTTTTCAGTTTTTGTTAGTGTATATTCCGGTGACCCGTCGCACGACCATTTTACCGCTTCGGCTCCATCGCGGAATGATTTAGTGATAATATCCACATGTTTCGACACCATGAACGCAGAATAAAATCCAAGTCCGAAATGCCCGATAATAGCATTAGCATCTTGTTTATATTTATCAAGGAATTCGTTTGCCGAAGAAAAAGCAATCTGATTGATGTATTTATCAATTTCTTCTTCGGTCATCCCGATACCTTTGTCTGAGATTGTAATTGTACCATTCTCTTTGTCGACCGATACGGAAACTGCCAATTCACCCAACTCGCCCTTAAACTCGCCTATCGATGCATAAGTCTTCAACTTCTGAGTGGCATCTACTGCATTTGAAACTAACTCACGCAAAAAAATCTCGTGATCGCTGTACAAGAATTTCTTGATAATCGGAAAAATGTTGTCCGTTGTTACTCCAATTTTACCTTTTTGTTCCATTTTATATATTTTTTAATTTATTTTTGTATATTGCAACCGTTAGACATAATAATCATAAACGATCGAATATTCTTTAAACAAAAAAAATGCCAGACAAGCGTGTGTGACATTTTGACATCCTGTTATACTTTTATAGTTATTTTACTTCAATAGATATTATTCATCAGACAAACATTCCGTTTATATTAACAATTAACCGGCTATTTGACTGAGTTTTACACGACCAACAATCTTATAGATTTTTTGTTCAAATCGTGAAATATCATACATTATATCTATTAAGATGAAATGTCTTTATCTTTGTACTTAACAAGTCCAAAATAATACATAAAAGGTATTTGTAGAATTAATATTCATAGTTTTACTTTATACACCTAAAGATGAAAGATAATAATTCAATCAAAAGTTTTGAAAACAACCTAGTTGATTTACAGAACAATATGCTAAGCTTCGCTCTGACGTTGACGTTAGACAAAGAGGCGGCAAACGACCTGCTACAAGAAACAACTTTACGCGCACTCAACAATAAAGACAAGTATTACGAGAATCTGAATTTCAAAGGCTGGGTATTCACTATAATGCACAACATTTTTGTGAACAATTATCGTCGTGCCGTACGCAGTCAGACAATTATTGATCAGACAGACAATCTCTATCATCTGAATATGCCTCAGGAATCGGGCTTCGATTCTCCTGAAAGTTCGTACAATCTGGCAGAAATCAACCGCGTCATCGAAAGTTTTGCCGACGATTACCGAATTCCTTTCAAGATGCACGTAGATGGTTACAAATACGAAGAGATAGGCGAAGCGCTGAAACTTCCGCTTGGAACAGTCAAGAGTCGAATCTTCTTTGCACGCAAGAGGTTGCAAGAGATATTGAAAGATTATAAATATCAGAACGATTGAAACTAACAGAATAAACAACCAAAAAGTCTCACTTATTGCAGTGGGACTTTTTATTTTGTGCATTTCTAGCAAATTATCAGACAAATATTATCTTTGTCTGATTAATATTAAATTTTTCAGAATGACAGATCAAGAAAAATATGACAATATATTCGAATCGAACAGAAAATGGATAGAGAAAAACAAGGTCGATAATCCAGGATTATTCAAACTCCTGGTAGCCGATCAACATCCTGACTTTCTATACATCGGTTGTTCGGATAGCAGAGTGCATCCCAATCAGGTAATGGGCCTGAAACCCGGAGAGGTTTTTATTCATCGTAACATTGCCAATATGGTTATCAATACCGATTTGAATGCTCTTTCGGTAATCAACTATGCTGTAGAATACTTGAAAGTAAAGTTTATCATTGTTTGCGGTCACTATGGTTGCGGAGGGATCAAAGCTGCAATGGAAAATCTGGATCATGGTATATTGAATCCTTGGCTGCGTTGCATTCGCGATGTATATCGTCTTCACCAAAAAGAATTGGATGCAATCGACAATCTTGAAGCAAGACATCGCCGCCTTGTGGAACTGAATACATACGAACAGTGTCTGAATGTGATAAAAACTGCTGAAGTTCAAAAATCATATCATAAGAATGGTTATCCAAAAGTTGCAGGTTGGATTTTCGATATACACGATGCACAGCTTCACGACTTAAATATCGATTTCGAAGGCGAACTTAACAAGATCAAGAAGACTTATAATATTACGGAAGGAATGTAATCGTTCAGTTCTTAATGTTATGCATCCCAATAAAGCATCTGAATCATCAGATGCTTTATTATTTTAGTTGAATATATCTTCCATAGGGCTAACAAAAAAAAACAATAATATAAAAGACTAATGTTGAACATTAGAATATTACTAGTTCGAACCTATATCATAATAAATAGCCAGATATAATAACAAATACTAAATATGCTATTAATACATGAAGCAACAATTACAAAAAGGAAAAACTTATTCAACTTCTCTTTATGAGTTCTGAAGGAATATGCGACTCCAATCAGTGATATTATCATCACTACTGGAGCTATATAGAAACCACTAAAGAAGAGTCGATAAGATAAATATTTTAGGACAAAATAGACAGAATCCATAATTCAAATATAGACAAAAAATACAAAGAACGACCCAATTAATTGATTGAATACGGCAATAAAACGTTTAGTTTTTTCGAAGAACGTAAGTTATGATAGAAAAGAAGAAACTTATCGAACAAGTTTGTTAAGAATTGGAAGATGGTAATTAGATCTAATGAGTATATTTGAAAAAACAGAATACTATGCAAACGCGGAAACACACAGCTTGGAAGAAGAATCGTAAATTTGGAGACATAAAAGGTGGACGGATGAGATTGAAGTGTAAAGATGGGATATTCAATCGTATGCACAGTTTTTCAAAACCTACTGACTCTGAAGAGAAACCTTTATATATAGTAGAAAACCCATCAAGAGAGTTTTATTTTCCAATATCCATTGATGATATAAAAAGTACATTAAAAAAATTACCTAAAGAAGATACCGATCATCTTACTCACATATGGCTAAGAAAAATAAAAAAGAGTGACTATCTGCAAGAGGATGCTATGCAAGGTTGTTTTATTGCTGGTAGTGGGGTCTACCTTATTATTTTATATCCATTTCCTAAAGACAATAGAATGATTTTCGGAAAAAAGAAGCCCATTCCTAAGACAATCAATTTTTACAAGAAATATACAACTGATTTAAAGCAAGATCAAGATGGATATTGGTATTTACAATGGACTGAACTGCTGATAAAGCAATACTATATTGAAAGCCTGCTATTACATGAAATAGGACACTCTATTAATAGTATTCACTTTTCATTTTGGAGTAAGGCTTCAGGGAAAAAGAAAGAAGAATTTGCAAACAGTTATGCTTCGTTTTGGAGTGCCAACATAAGAGAATCTTTTCTTGATATAGGTGATAATGAATAATCTATTTTATCGAACTCCCCAACGAACTGATATAAAACAAAAAAGCAACCTCAAATGAGGTTGCTTTTTTTTCTAGTTGCGGAGACCGGATTCGAACCGATGACCTCCAGGTTATGAGCCTGGCGAGCTACCACTGCTCCACCCCGCGATATTGTGAGTGCAAAGGTATGAAAAATATCTATCGTTCCAAACATATTATATATTTTTTTCATCAACAATAAAACTAAAACCCGCTTAGCATCTAAAGTCTAGACGATTAGCTACAATAAAAAATATCAAACTTTTTTTCTTCAGATCAAAAACAACGAAATTGGTACAACTTTATCTATATAAGAAAAAGTCATGGCAAAATTCAATCAAAAATTAGCAGCAGTAATCGTAGAACTCGTAGAGAATGACATGTCGGTAACCGAAATATGCAAGACAGTCGGCATTAATCGCAAAACATTTTATGAATGGAAAAACTCGAAACCCGAGTTTGCACAAGCCATTGAAGATGCCCGCGAACGAGCCTACGACGAAATAATCGCATTGGCTCGACGCACACTTCGTGACCGCATTGAAGGCTACACTGTTGAAGAAACAACTTTCACCTATGAACCTTCGCCGCTTGATGACGAACAAATGATATTGAAGAAAAAAGTAGTAAAACGCAAGCGAAAAGAAGCAAGTATAGCTTCGCTGAATAATATTATCGAACGTAGTCGGATTCAGAAAGCCCAAAAGCTACATAACTTTTCGTCAACCGAAAAACAAAAGAATGCGACAATAACACCATCCACAAGCCAAGAGGCTTTTATTTTGGCTAAGTTTCTCCAACGTCTGGAACAGGAGTCAACAAACAAAAGTGCCTGAAAGTTGTAGTAATGTGTTACTTTTTCTATCGACTCGGAATGAGGTTATTCGAAAATTATCATGTAAATTTGCCCTTTGACTTATGGAAGAGACATTCGATATACGAAAAGATAATTACAACGAAAGCGAGAAAGAATTCGAGAACGCATTGCGTCCGCTTTCATTCGATAGCTTTAGCGGCCAGAACAAGGTGGTCGAGAACTTGCAGATATTTGTCACAGCAGCTAAAATGCGTGGCGAATCGCTCGATCATACGCTTCTGCATGGACCTCCGGGACTAGGTAAGACTACTTTATCAAACATCATAGCCAACGAACTAGGCGTAGGATTCAAAGTAACATCAGGCCCAGTATTGGACAAACCGGGGGATCTGGCAGGATTACTCACTTCGCTCGAAGTGAATGATGTACTTTTCATCGACGAGATACATCGTCTTTCTCCCATAGTCGAAGAGTATCTTTACAGCGCAATGGAAGATTACCGAATCGATATAATGATCGACAAAGGACCTAGCGCACGCTCGGTGCAAATAGAACTAAATCCGTTTACACTCGTAGGAGCTACAACTCGCAGCGGATTGCTGACAAGCCCGCTCCGCGCCCGATTCGGCATCAATATGCACCTCGAGTATTACGATATAGATACTTTGACAGGCATTATATTACGATCGGCCGATATACTCAATGTTCCATGTAGCGCCGAAGCTGCTCTTGAGATAGGATCACGAAGTCGCGGGACACCGCGTATAGCCAATGCCCTACTCCGCCGCGTCAGAGACTTTGCTCAGGTAAAAGGAACAGGACGAATCGATCGTGAGATTGCACGCTATGCCCTCGAAGCTTTGAATATCGACAAATACGGTCTCGACCAGATTGATAACAAGATACTTCTGACCATTATCGACAAGTTCAAAGGTGGTCCGGTGGGAATATCCACTATTGCCACAGCATTGGGCGAAGACAGCGGAACGATAGAAGAAGTGTACGAGCCATTCCTGATCAAGGAGGGATTTATGAAACGAACTCCTCGTGGTCGCGAAGCAACTGAGCTTGCATACGAGCACCTCGGTCGCCGCAAAGAAAGCGAACAAGGATTCTTATTCTAACAACTAAACCATCCAGACGATTTGAACTTAGAACTATTCATAGCAAAGCGTATCTACTTCAGCAAAGAGAAAGGCGAGAAGCGCGTTTCGTCACCGGCTATCAAAATTGCTGTCGCTGGTGTTGCCATTGGACTTGCTGCAATGATATTGGCCGTATCAATCGTCATCGGTTTCAAAAACGAAGTACGCAACAAGGTTATCGGATTTGGTTCACACATTCAGATTTCTAGTTTAAGCGACAACAGCTCATTGGATTATGGCTCAATTATAGCCGACTCGGCATTTGTTGATTC
This sequence comes from Dysgonomonas massiliensis, assembly GCF_900240225.1. GTDB lineage: Bacteria > Bacteroidota > Bacteroidia > Bacteroidales > Dysgonomonadaceae > Dysgonomonas > Dysgonomonas massiliensis. The sequence goes on from NZ_OEPV01000012.1 coordinate 70,741, forward strand.
GCTTCGCCAGAATAAGGATTTCAAACATATAGAGCTTTATGCCAACATCCCTGGAATCATCAAAACAGACAACGATTTTCAGGGCGTCATGCTCAAAGGAGTTGGAGAAGACTACGACTGGTCTTTTTTCGAGCACAATATGGTTGAGGGCTCTGTATTCAGTCCAGATGACTCGGTACGATATCGCACCATTATCTCGCAACACATTGCCAACAAGCTAAACCTTAAACTGGGAGACGATATTACGAGCTATTTCATCAAGGAGAAAAATGTCAGTGCCCGTAAATTTAAGATAACCGGCATCTACAATACCAATTTTGAAGACTACGACAAGCTCTTTATCATTACCGACCTACGTACTGTTCAACGTCTTTACGGATGGACGGCAGACAAAGTTACCGGTCTGGAGATTCTAGTCAATGATTATAATAAGCTGGATGATATTAAAAACGAGCTGTTCTTCGATATGCTTGGATATCGAGATAAGGAAGATAATACATTCTATGCACGATCCATCAAAGAAGTCAAACCCGACATTTTCGGCTGGCTCGAGCTGCTTGATCTCAATGTCATAATCATTATCCTGCTGATGCTTGCAATATCCGTTTTCACTATGACATCAGGGCTACTGATTATCATTCTCGAAAATACAAAACTCATCGGAATACTAAAAACGATGGGAGCGCGTAACAAGAGCATCCGCAAGACCTTTCTTTATGTATCAGGTTTTCTTGTTCTGAAAGGGATGCTTTGGGGGAATATAATTGGATTCGGAGTAATCTTCTTACAGAAATATACATCGTTCATCAAACTCGACCCGGGAACTTACTACCTATCAGCCGTACCGGTTGAGATCAACTGGCTATATTTCATACTGCTCAATCTTGGCACACTGATCATAACAGTCGGGACCATGATTCTGCCGTCTTATATGATATCTAATATATCGCCTGTCAAAACCATGCGTTTCGAGTAACCTGCAATTACTCGTGATGATAAGGTTCGTTATTCAAGATGGTCATTGCCCTATATAGCTGTTCGACGAAAATCAGCCTTACCATCTGATGCGAAAAAGTCATTCGCGATAAGGTTAGTTTCTCGCTAGCTGCACTATAAACTGCTTGAGAAAACCCATACGGGCCACCTATGGCAAAGATCAATCTTTTGGGAACAGTATGTGTCTTACGTTCGATGTATTCGGCAAATTTCATCGAGGTATACTCTTTGCCTTTATCATCTAGCAGGACAAGGTAATCTCCGGGCTGCAAAGCTTTCAGAATAAGTTCTCCTTCCTTTTCTTTCTGCTGATCGAATGTTAAATTTTTCGTATTTTTCAGATCTGGGATTATCTGTATTTCGAAGGGAATATAATGTTCTAAACGTTTTTGGTATTCTTTAATAGCTTCCACCAAATACGTTGCGTCAGTTTTCCCGATTGATAATAATATTATTTTCATTTTCGTATACACATGCGTTGAAAGTACAAAAGTACAATTTTGGAACAGATTATTACTAGCAAGCTTTCAATCTATCGATAAATTGTTTTCAACAGCCTCAAGATATAGAAGTTCGCTTTTGGTTTTCATGCTAAAAAAAACTATCTTTGGGTGTTTTTTTATAGCTATATAATAACAATAAACACGCATGTTTCCAGAAGATATTACGAATGAAAATGAGAACTTGGATGATCTGATCAACGAATCGGAAAATATAGATACCGATTCGGAAGAAGTAGCAGGTCATTCTGAATACAAAGCACCTACAAAAGAAGGCGACACCAAGATGCATCTTTCGGGTATGTTCCAAAACTGGTTTTTGGATTACGCTTCGTATGTAATACTCGAACGTGCCGTCCCACATATACACGATGGGTTGAAGCCTGTTCAACGACGCATCCTACATTCTATGAAGCGTATGGATGATGGCCGTTACAATAAGGTTGCCAATATTATCGGGCATACAATGCAATTTCACCCGCATGGTGATGCATCAATAGGCGATGCTCTTGTGCAGTTAGGACAAAAAGACTTGCTGATTGACTGTCAAGGTAACTGGGGTAATATTTTCACTGGCGATGGAGCTGCTGCTCCCCGCTATATTGAAGCCCGTTTATCTAAATTTGCACTTGATGTAGTATTTAACAACAAAACTACCGAGTGGAAGCCTTCGTATGATGGCCGTAATAAAGAGCCTATCGACCTTCCAGTTAAGTTTCCCCTACTACTAGCACAGGGTGCAGAAGGTATTGCAGTAGGATTATCTTCGAAGATACTACCTCACAACTTCAACGAACTTTGTGATGCTTCGGTTGCCTATCTGAATGGTAAAGAATTCACGCTCTATCCCGATTTCCAAACCGGAGGTTATGTTGATATTAGTAAATACAACGATGGGGAACGCGGAGGATCAGTAAAAGTACGAGCAAAGATTACCAAGCTTGACAATAAGACTTTAGTCATCAATAGTACTCCGTTTGGGCGCACCTCATCTTCGGTAGTAGAGTCAATACTGAAAGCTAACGAAAAAGGTAAAATCAAAATTCGCAAGGTTGATGATATTACCGCTCAGAATATCGAGATACATGTTCATCTGGCTTCTGGCGTATCATCGGACAAAACGATAGACGCATTATATGCATTTACTGATTGCGAGATCAGTATTTCTCCAAACTGTTGTGTCATTGAAGATAACAAACCGTACTTCCTTACAGTAAGTGATATTCTTCGTCATTCGACCGACAACACGCTTCGACTGCTGAAACTAGAGTTAGAGATTCAAAAATCGGAGCTCGAAGAAAGTCTTCATTTCGCTTCGCTTGAGAAGATCTTCATCGAAGAACGAATCTACAAGGATAAAGAGTTTGAGAACGCACCAAACATGGATGCAGCCGTAGAACACATAGATAAACGATTAGCTAAATATGCAGCTATCTTTATCCGCGAAGTAACCCGCGAAGATATACTTCGTCTGATGGAAATTAAGATGGGACGTATCCTCAAATTCAATTCCGACAAGGCAGATGATATCATTGCGAAGTACAAAGAAGAAATAGAAGAAATTAAGCACAATATCGAAAACATTGTAGACTATACAATTGCCTGGTATGTAATGCTTAAAGAGAAATACGGAAAAGATCATCCTCGAAGAACGGAAATACGAAACTTCGATACTATCGAAGCAACGAAAGTTATCGAAGCTAACGAGAAGTTGTACATCAACCGTGAAGAAGGTTTCATCGGGACATCACTTAAACGCGATGAGTTTGTATGCAACTGCTCGGAGATTGACGATGTGATTCTTTTCTACAAAGATGGTAAATATAAGATCGTAAAAGTAAGCGATAAGATGTTTGTAGGTAAGAATATTCTATACCTGAATGTTTTCCGCCGAAACGACAAACGTACAATTTACAACGCCGTTTATCGTGATGGACGGAATGGGCCGCATTACATCAAACGCTTTGCTGTAACTGGAGTTACTCGCGATAAAGAATATGATCTGACAAAAGGAGAAGATCACTCGAAAGTGGTATATTTCAGTGCTAATCCGAATGGAGAAGCCGAGACTATACGAGTTATACTAAAACCAAAACCTCGTCAGAAAATACTTGTTTTTGAAAAAGATTTCAGCGAAATAGCTATCAAAGGACGTCAATCGATGGGTAACATCCTGACCAAAGCGGAAGTTCACAAAATCTCCTTGAAACAAAAAGGTGGATCAACTCTTGGTGGACGTAAAGTATGGTTCGATAAAGATGTACTTCGTCTCAACTACGACGGAAGAGGATCTTATCTTGGAGAATTCCAGAGTGATGATCAGATACTTGTAGTTTATGAAAATGGTGATTTCTGTACAACCAACTTTGATATCAGCAATCACTACGAAGCCAACATTGTTCGCATCGAAAAATTTGTTCAAGACAAAGATTGGACAGCAGTTCTATTCGATGCAGACCAACAGTATGTTTATCTGAAACGTTTCACTTTTGAGGCCACAATCAAGAAACAAAATTTCTTAGGAGAAAACCAGAATTCGAAACTATACATACTGACTGATGTTGCCTTTCCTAGAATTCTTGTTACATTTGGTGGAGGAGACAGTTTCCGCGAAGCTCTGGAAGTAGATGCCGAAGAATTTATCGCAGTAAAAAGCTTTAAAGCGCGCGGCAAGAGAATCTCAACATTCAATATAGCTAAAGTTGAAGAATTGGAACCGACCCGCTTCCCTGAACCAAAAGATGAAGAGGAAAAGAAATTTGACATACAAATTGATGATGATGACGAAGATGTAGACAATCGCTCGGTATCAGAGATCATAGATGAAATAACCGGACAAAAGTCTTTATTTATAGAAGATGATGAAGAAGAGTAAATATTGCCCAAACATATTCAAATACATATTTTCTTTAATATGTATTTGTTTGTGTTGCAATACACTCTCGGCTCAAGAACAAGAAAATGACTCGATCTCGTTACCTCATCCCGTTAATAAAGCAACTCTGATTGGTATGGGAAGTTCGAATTTATATGACACTTACCTATCACCGCTGAAATATACGGGTTTATCATTACGTGTATTCAATGAGCGGACAAGCCGACTGCATTGGGCTACGGATAAGTTTATTAAGCAACAAATAATCGACTTTGAATTTGCCTTAACTGACAATCCGGCTAAAACTGCTAACGAATATTGGATAATGCTAAATTATCGCCTTGGGGGTCATTATGAGGTGATAAATATCGGTGATTTCAGATTACGAGCTGGAGCGCTTTGGGATGTATCATTAGGCGTATTGTTTAATCAAAGAAATGGGAATAATCCGGCTTCCGCACGTGCATATACCAATCTAAATCTCTCGGCTACAGCTTTCTACAATTGGAAAAAGTTTACTTTCCGCTGGCAAGTCGACACTCCAGTTGTTGGTGTTTTGTTCTCGCCTCGATTTGGACAATCATATTACGAGATATCACTAGGTAATTCGGTTGGTGTAGTAAATTTTGCTTCGATACATAATCAACGAGCACTTCGTAATTACATAACTGTAGACTACCCGATCGGTAAAATAACAATTCGTGCAGGATATTTAGGTTCGCACTACCAAACCAAAGTTAACAACATTAATACGCATACCTATTCAAATAGTTTTGTGATAGGTTTAGTCACTGAATCGCTAAATATTAGTGGAGCAAAATCGCGTAAAGTTCCTAAATGGAACAGCAGTTTTTATTAATATCCCTTTTTAACACTTTCTCATAGTGAGTAATCAAAATTCATACTTTTCGAGTACTATCTTATTAATATTGCTGTCCATAGTAGCCTTTATCGGTTTGAAAGCGATACTACCGGAGCGTCTTTTCCCAGAACAAACAGTCGCGGCAAATAATAAGAACATAATCATTGACAATTTACTTCTTGATGCTATCGAAGCAGATAAAGTAGAGACAGAGTCAGACTCTGTAAAAGTCGATACAGAAGCCAATGATACTCTATCAGCAGAAACTGGTGAGCCGAAAACAATAAACAACAACGCAACAACAGAAGTGGATGGCTCTCTAAACCCTACATTATCTGCTGAAGGATACAAGAATTTATCAACATTCTACACAAAACTAAATGAGTTAGAGACTCAAAAGAAGGGTAATGTCAGAATAGCATATTTCGGAGACTCGATGAATGACGGAGACCTCATTGTTCAAGACATACGTCAAGCGTTTCAAGATACATATGGTGGTCAGGGAGTCGGTTTTGTCGGAATAACATCTTTATCTGCTGGAGCCCGCTACTCTGTTTCTCATCAATTCAGCAAAGACTGGAGAACCGAATCATTTGTTACTGCTAAAAAAGGCTCACATACTAAGTATGGCATCAGCGGCCAAGTATTCTTCGGGAACGACACGACCGATACTAAATCATTTTGGGTAAAATACAAAGCTCAGGGACAAAAACACTGTACACAGCTGTACAACCCGACTCTATATTACGGGCGTTCGAACAATAAAAATGGGTCTGTAACAATAGAAACTGCCGACGGATCTAAAGAGATCAAGTCTCTTAATGCAGACAAGCTACTGAACAAGCTATCACTTAGTGACACAAACCAAAAACAAATAAAGCTAACCTTCAACGATATTGATTCTATCCCTATCTATGGCGTTAGCTTTGGAAATAATACGGGCGTGCATGTAGATAACTTCTCACTTCGTGGCAACTCTGGATTGCCACTATCAATCTTCAATTCATCATTGATGAATGCATTTAACTCCTCATTCGACTACGACCTAATTGTGCTGCAATACGGTGCTAATGTGCTAAGCTATACAGTTGAAAGTTATGGGTGGTATGAAAAAGGAATGACACGAGTTGTCAATAATCTGAGAAGAAGTTTTCCGAATGCTGAAATTCTGATCATATCCACAGCCGACAAAGCAACTAAGATAGAAGAAGAATTAGCCAGCGATCCCGCTGTAACTCTGTTGTTGAATGCTCAGAAAAAGTATGCACGTAGTACCGGATCTGGCTTTATCAATCTTTATAGTCTGATGGGTGGAGATGGTTCAATGATAAAATGGGTTGATGACGGACTGGCTGGAAAAGATTATACACACTTCAATGCATCGGGGTCGAAGAAAGTAGCAAAGCTTATTTATAACGAAATAATCAAAGGTTATAATCTATATAAGGAGAACAAAAACTCAATCTCTGAAGAAGTTGATTCGACAAGTGACGCAAGCGATATAGACATTAATATAGAAGACAATAGAGATGAATAGCTTAGGAAAGATAATCGCTACATGCCTTCTATTTCTATCAGTATCGATATGTACTGCGACATCAATAGATACCGATTCTATCGTAACACAGAATCAGGACATCGAAAATAAAGCATTGTTTGCAAACGAGGGACAGCTTTCTGCATTCTTCGAAAAGCTAAAGGATCTAGAAACAAATCGTAATCGTAAGTTGAATATCGTTCATATTGGTGATTCACATATTCAAGCCGGATTCTTTACACAATCGATACGTTCGATGCTTCAAAATCAATTTGGAGATGGAGGGATCGGATTTTCGTTTCCATATCAACTAGTTCGCACCAATGGACCTAGAGATATACAATATTCATCGAATATTGCGTGGGCCAGCACTCCCAATACGCGTGCAATTGGAGATACAGAAGTTGGTATAGGTGGGTTTGCATTATCTACTACGACTAAGAATTTTGCCTTGCAACTTACTAGCGAAAGCCAAAGTATTAACAAAATAAAGATCATATACCCTACCCAGACTCCACAATTTAGATTGTCATTAACTGCCGACAAACTAAAAGTAACATCTGTGGTTTCATCAGGAGGAAAAACACACCGCATAAAAAGTGGTGAAACACTTTCAACTATTGCACGTAAATACGGAGTAACTGTAGCGAAGCTAAAGCAAGCAAATAATATGCGAAGCGATCTTATCCGTGCAGGGAAGTTATTGAAAATACCGACAAAGAATACTGTTCAGGTGTCTAATATCAAAATTGATGATAATATCCAGTTTACCGAAATGGAAGAGAACCATCCTTATCATTCATTTTATTATAACCCTCAAGGAATTGAACGCGCAACTTTTTTCCCAATTGAACAAATCTCGAAATATACAATCAATGGATTTGTTGTTGAGAATAACAAACCCGGAATCATATATCATTCGATAGGTGTAAATGGTGCTCACATGAGCGACTATAGCAAGTACCCAGTATTCTTTAAGCAACTGCCAATACTCGAACCCGATTTAGTGATTATATCAATCGGAACAAACGAATCTTTTGCACGTATGGCTGTAAGTGAATACATGAATCAAATGAATGATTTTGTCAATCAAATACGGAAGTCTGTTCCGAATGCGACAATTCTAGTAATGACACCACCGGCATCACTTTTCCGCCGTAGAAATAACAATAACTATCTAATAGAATATTCCGAAGCATTAAATTCGCAAAAGAATTATACAGTATGGGATCTATTCAATAATATGGGAGGCTTACAAAGTATCCGATCTGGTAGATTCGCATCACTAGTAGCCAGAGACAAAGTACATTATACCCAATCGGGCTACGATCTCCAAGGACAAATGTTCGCTTCAGACTTGTTAAAATCATATACGAATTACAAAGAACAACATTAAAATAAAGTGAGTACACTATTTAGCTTTTATCTTCCGGATCTCATCAGTCAATACTGGCCAACAATTGAGAGTTGGTTTGTATTCGATCAGAAGCGCCCTCTCCTATTCAATAGCGCACTATTTTTGGGAATATTTGCCGTATTCTATACAATATATGTATCATTGAAGAATGCCAAACATGAGACCTTCCGCAACATATATGTCATCTTATTTTCGTTATTCTTCTACTACAAAGCAGGAGGAAACTACTATATCCTGATTCTGGTCTGTGCACTGGTTACTGATTTCTTAGCTAGAATAATGTACAAAGAAGAAGATCAGCGCAAACGCAAATTATGGCTGGCCCTTATCATTATTGGCAATCTGGCTATGCTTTCCTACTATAAATATACTGGATTCTTGGTCGAGAATATAAATGCAATTTTCAATGGTGATATTTCATTTGGGAACATTGCTCTTCCAATTGGTATCTCATTCTTCGTATTCGAGGCTATCAGTTACGCAGTCGATCTTTATCGCCGCGAAATGCAACCAGCTAAATCGACTCTTGATTTCTGTTTTTATATTGCATTCTTCCCTAAATTGGTTGCAGGACCTATTATCAGAGCTAAGGATTTCTTACCCCAGATGCACAAAAAGCTGCAACTAACTAAACAAGAAGCAGGAGCAGCCATATTTCTTATCGTGATAGGTCTTATCAAAAAAGCCGTAATATCTGATTATATATCGACAAACTTTGTGGATCGTATTTTCGATTCTCCATTAAGCTACACTTCTTTCGAGAATCTGATGGCTGTCTATGGATATACTTTACAGATATTCTGTGACTTCTCGGGTTATTCGGATATGGCAATCGGCCTATCGCTATTAATGGGATTTAAGATTCCGCCAAACTTCCTGACACCGTATAAATCGCAATCGATTACCGAATTCTGGAGACGCTGGCATATTTCGCTGTCTTCGTGGCTACGGGATTACTTATACATTTCGATGGGAGGAAATCGTAAAGGTAAAATCCGCACCTATTTTAATCTGTTTATGACAATGCTTATTGGTGGATTATGGCACGGAGCATCCTGGAAATTTGTTGTATGGGGTGGTCTGCATGGTATATTGTTAGCTATCGAACGCTACATAAAACAATGGATTCCCCTCTCGAGTGACAAGTTCTTCCCTCGCCTATTCCGTATATTGATTACATTCCATTTGGTTGCATTCTGCTGGATTTTCTTCCGTGCGAAAGATTTTGGGATGGCTAGTGATGTGATTTCAAAAATTGGAGATCTGAACTTCGATCTGAATGCTTGGGCAACAGTCATATCAAGCTACCGAAATGTATTTATCATGATAGCTATAGGCTACATTATGCACTTCTTACCCGAAAGATTTGTTGATCGCGTAAGAAATGGATTTATTGCGCTTCCTCTTGTTGGCAAAGCAGTAATCATGGGCTTATCATTCTGGTTGGTATATGCTACCATGTCAAGCGGACCACAACCGTTTATTTATTTTCAGTTTTAAAATAAAGGCAAGCTACTCAATATCGAACTCATCTTCCATCGACTTCAGTTCGTCACGGATACGCTCAAGACGCTGAATAACATCTAGTTTTCGAGTTGCTTCATCTTTCTTGTGCTTCAGCATCTGACGAGCCCCTTCAAGGGTTAATCCCTTTTCCCTAACAAGATGATATACTAAGGATATATCTTCAATATCCTGACGTGAGTACTGACGTGAACCACCTGCTGTTTTTCGGGGATTGATTGTATCAAACTCCTTTTCCCAAAAACGCAACAACGATTCATTTACATCAAAGTGTTCAGCAACCTCTTTGATGGAGAAATAAAGTTTCTTGCTATTTTCTAAATCGATTGCCATAGTATTAATCCATTACCTGTCCACGATTTGCAGCAACGCGTAACATTTCATCATACTCTTCTGGAGTTAAGTCCATAAAATAGTATTTAGCAGGATTGTCAGGTCGACCTTTATAATGTACCTCATAGTGTAAGTGAGGACCAGTAGATTTTCCAGTCGAACCCACTTTACCAATCAAATCGCCACGAACTACTTTTTGTCCTTTACGTACAGTATAGTCATTCAAGTGGGCATACAAAGTTTGATAATTATATCCGTGATCGATTATAATACATTTTCCATATCCTTGCTTCCAGTCCGCATAAATAACTGTACCCTGACCAGTAGCATATACCGGAGTACCTACACGTGCAGTAAAGTCCATCCCGGCATGAAATCTTGGGGTACCATAGATTGGATCAATACGTGTACCATAACCCGAAGCTACATGTTTGAGATTCTTTTCGGCTACCGGCTGTATACTTGGGATATGTTTTAAACGATCTTTCTGAGTCTTAGACAATCCTATCAGATAATCAAATGAATTGGATTGTACATAAAGCTGTTTTTCCAAATAATCCGCCTTTTGAGAAGTCTGTATGATAAGATCTGAAGCCGATAAATTTGTTAAATGCTCGTATCGACCTATATTCCCGATACCCGAATTACGAATAGATGATGATACGGGTTCTGCATGGAAAATCGCGCGATACATATAATCATCACGTTGCTGAATATCTTCTAGCACTGACAATGCATCATCCAAACGCTTAGATAATAGTTTATATTGAGCCTCAGTAATCTCTTTTTCTTTGCGTTCAGCCGCTCTATATGGTGTTCCTAACACATACCACGCACCTGAGAATAACAGTCCTCCGATCACAATACCTGACAATAGATGACGTAGGACTGTGAAGAATTTATCCTTCGCACTTCTATATACCCGCTCATATGTAAGTGTTTGCGGATTATATCGATAATAGATTTTTTTCTTCATTTAACGATGTCAGACGTTTTTTATTTGACCAAAGAGCAGCGAAAGTAAAGAATTTGAGTTACTTTTGCAAATCAAGATAAACAATATTATAATATTATTAGAAATAATAACAAAATGACTTCTAAGGAAATACGTAATTCGTTCAAAACATTTTTCGAATCGAAGAATCATAAGATTGTACCATCGGCTCCGATGGTCATCAAGGGTGATCCTACACTGATGTTTACTAATGCCGGCATGAACCAATTTAAGGATGTTATATTGGGTAATGCGCCGATCAAGTATCCTCGTGTCGCCGACTCGCAAAAGTGTCTTCGTGTAAGCGGAAAACATAACGATTTGGAAGAAGTGGGATATGATACATATCACCATACGATGTTCGAAATGCTAGGGAACTGGTCTTTTGGCGATTATTTCAAAAAAGAAGCCATCGAATGGGCTTGGGAATATCTGACAGAAGTTCTTAAACTTGACAAGAGCCGTCTTTATGCAACTGTTTTCGAAGGTAGCGAAGAAGAAGGTCTTGAAAGAGATGACGAAGCAGCTGGATACTGGGCTCAGTATTTACCGAAAGACAGAATCATCGATGGAAATAAACACGACAATTTCTGGGAAATGGGTGATACTGGACCTTGCGGACCTTGCTCGGAAATCCATATCGATATTCGTCCTGACGAAGAACGTGCAAAAGTTGATGGTCTTACATTAGTAAATCAAAGCCACCCTCAGGTTGTTGAAATCTGGAATCTTGTATTTATGCAGTTCAACCGCAAAGCAGACAAGTCTCTTGAAGAACTTCCTGCTAAGGTTATCGATACTGGTATGGGATTCGAACGCCTTTGTATGGCTATACAAGGTAAAACATCTAACTACGATACAGATGTTTTCCAGACTATCATAAAAGCAATTGGTGATCTTACTAATAGCACATATGGAAGAGATGACAAAAAGGACATCGCAATGCGTGTTATTGCCGATCATATACGTACTATTGCATTCTCAATTACCGACGGACAACTTCCTTCGAATGCAAAAGCTGGTTATGTAATCCGTCGTATTCTACGCCGTGCAGTTCGCTACGGATATACATTCCTGGGACAACATCAGGCATTTATGTACAAATTGATCCCTGCACTAATTGATACAATGGGCGATGCTTATCCTGAATTGATACAGCAACAAACATTGATTGAAAAGGTAATCAAAGAAGAAGAAGAATCATTCCTTCGTACTTTGGAAACTGGTATCAAGATGTTGGATAAACAAATTGAAGATACTAAAGCAGCAAAATCAACTATACTTTCAGGTATTGTAGCATTTACACTATACGATACTTACGGGTTCCCGCTTGACTTGACAGAACTGATTCTGCGCGAAAATGATATGACAGTAGATCACAAAGAGTTTGATGCAGAAATGCAAAAACAAAAAGATCGTGCCCGCAATGCTGCAAGCATGGAAACCGGAGACTGGGTTGTATTGAAAGAAGGAAATGTAGAGTTCGTTGGCTATGACATGACCGAGTGCGAAGCTAATATACTTAGATACAGAAAAGTAAAACAAAAGAATAAAGAGTTCTACCAAGTAGTACTTGATCGTACTCCATTTTATGCAGAAATGGGAGGTCAGGTTGGTGATAGCGGATACTTAATCGACGGTGAAGAAACGACTGAAGTGTTCGATACAAAACAAGAAAATAATCTGTCGGTTCATTTATTGGCTAAGCTACCAAGCGATCTTACATCAACATTCATAGCACGTATCAATGTAGAAAATCGTACTGCTGCCGAGTGTAACCATACTGCGACTCACTTGCTTCACGAAGGATTACGCGAGATATTAGGCAAACACGTTGAACAAAAAGGTTCATTCGTATCGCCAAATGTACTGCGTTTCGACTTCTCTCACTATCAGAAAATGACAGACGAAGAGATTCGTAAAGTAGAGCGTTACGTTACTGAAAAGATTCGTGAAAACTTTCCACTTGTCGAATCGCGCAAGGTTCCAATTTCCGAAGCTCGCGAAATGGGTGCGATGGCATTGTTTGGCGAAAAATATGGCGAAGAAGTTCGTGTTGTACGTTTTGGCACTTCTGTCGAGCTATGTGGTGGTACACATATTTCTTCGACTGGAAAAATCGGAACTTTCCGTATTATAAGTGAAAGCTCGATTGCTGCAGGAATTCGTCGTATCGAAGCAATATCTGGTAAAGTTTGTGAAGATTATCTATATGCTCAGCAAGATATCCTTTCTGATATTCGTTCGCTTTTCAACAATGCTCCGAACTTGATTCAGACTATGCATAAATTCTTTGACGAAAACTCTGAATTGAAAAAACAAGTAGAGGTTTATGTTAAAGAAAAAGCGCAACAAGTAAAAGAGAAAGTCATCAGCCACAAACAAGTCATCAACGGAGTGGATGTATTTACACTACGTGCTTCAATACCTGCCGATATTGTTAAAGATATTGCATTCCAAATACATGGGCAATTCCCTGAAAATTCAATATTCGTTGGAGCAACAGAAAGTGAAAACAAACCTCAACTTACTCTTATCATAAGCGATGATTTGGTGAAAGGTGGAATGAATGCTTCTCAAATTGTTCGCGATGCAGCTAAACTTATCCAAGGTGGCGGTGGTGGACAACCTCACTTTGCAACTGCAGGAGGTAAAAATACAGAAGGCTTAACTGCGGCTATGGATGAAATCTTAAGCAAGATTTAAGATTACAACAACATAAAACAAAGAGGTATATGACAATCATATACCTCTTTTCTGTTTCTCAAAGACCAATCTTAGCCTTGATCATTACCATTTATATTTAGCTGAAATTTCAAGTTGAAAAAGTTTGCAGCTTTACGACACAATAGCATGCGTTGCAAAAATATTTCGAAGTAATCCATCACTGAGCTTATTTTTGTGTCAATACTCAGATAAAGAGTTATAACTCCATTTTCTTTATCAAGAACTAAATTTGCTTTTTCAACAGCATAATTCACACGATCATGAATATCTGTCAATGTTGTATTTTTGTTTCGCACACGTGTACGTCTTACATCCGATTTATCAGCCAATATCAATGCTGCTGCTATTTCATTTACAGGATATGCTGAACCTTCATCATGATTACCAATCGCACTTATTATCATCGCAGTCTCATCGTATGCTAAGCCCATTTTATCCAAAATACGGAAAGCCATCAATGCCCCACTCTGTGCATGATCTGCACGATTAACCACATTACCTATATCGTGCATAAAAGCAGCAATCTTGACCAATTCTACTTCACGTGCATTGTATCCCAAATCGTCCAGCAATTTACCTGCTACCTCAGCGCATTTAGTAACATGTGCAAAACTATGTTCTGTAAAGCCCCGTGCTGCAAGCGATATATCTGCTTGCTTGATATATGCTCTTATTTCTTCCGACTGTTTTATATCGGCAAAAGTTATTATTTTCTTTTCCATGTTGTTTCTTAATTTTCAAGCCCAAAAATAGCATAAAAATTCAATGTGTTACAGAACGCTAAGCATTCTTCACATAATAATAACATCTATTACATAGTTATTACAAAAAAAGCTGTTCTAAATTAGAACAGCTTTCAAATATCTTAGATGATTGAGCTAACAATCACAATCTTGTTCAAACTCTAATCTACCACTTTCGTACATATTATTACCTTGGCTATCAATAGCTACAATTACAGGTAAATTCTTCACAACAAGTCGGCGAACAGCTTCAGTTCCTAAATCATCGTAAGCAATGACCTCAGCAGACTCAACGCTTTTACCCATCAAAGCTGCTGCTCCACCTATAGCTGCAAAATATACACCGGTATGTTTTACAATAGCATCTACAACTTCATTATTACGCAAGCCTTTACCAATCATAACTTTCAAGCCTTGTTCTATCAGTTTTGGCGAATAAGCATCCATACGTCCACTGGTTGTAGGTCCAACCGATCCGATTGGCTTACCTGGCTTCGGTGGGCAAGGTCCTGCATAATAGATTGCTGCACCTTCAAAATCGAAAGGCATATCCTCTCCTTTCTCCAGATATTCGCACATACGTTTATGAGCTGCATCGCGAGATGTATAGATCACTCCCGAAATATAAACCATATCGCCAGCTTTAAGGCTCTTTATCATTTCATCCGTAAACGGAGTTGTCAGACTGATTCTTTTATCTTCCATACTGTTTCCTCCTATTTATAAATCGCCTTCGGCATGACGCGTTGCATGACAACCAATATTTACCGATACTGGCAGACCTGCAATATGTGTCGCATTGGTCAATATATTTACACTCAAAGCTGTTGTTGTTCCACCGAATCCGGCAGGGCCTATACCCAGAGCGTTAACAGCTTCGAGTAACTCTGCTTCCAACTCAGCTAACTTTGGATCTGGATTCTTCTGATCAATAGGCCTCAACAAAGACTTTTTGCTCAAGTAAGCACTCTTTTCCATCGTACCTCCTATCCCTACTCCAACTATGATCGGCGGGCAAGGATTAGCTCCAGCTTCCGATACAGTTTGGATTACAAAGTCTTTGATACCTTTCAATCCGGCACTAGGCTTCAGCATACGAAGCTGACTCATATTTTCACTACCGAATCCTTTTGGTGCTACTGTTATATGAAATTTATCACCTTCTACTATTTCGTAGTGAATGATAGCGGGTGTATTATCTTTTGTATTTACACGATCTATCGGATTGTTTACAACCGACATACGCAAATAGCCTTTCTTATATCCACGACGCACACCTTCGTTGATAGCATCTTCGATGAAACCACCCGATACGTGTACATCCTGCCCCATAGTTACGAAAACAACAGTCATACCAGTGTCCTGACACATAGGAGCAACTTCTGCTTTTGCAATATCAGCATTTTCGATGAGCGTATTCAGAATTTCTCGTCCTAAAGTTGATTTTTCTTTCTTGGCACAATTACCCAAGCAAGTATATATATCGTTAGATAGAACGGTATTCGCTTCGATACATAGTTTTTCAACTAGTTCGGTTATATCACTAGCCTTAACTTCTCTTATCATGTTACTAGCCTCTTTTTAAGAAATGTATTGTATTCAGGTTACGGATATCAATTTTATCTTCATCATCAAGACATCCGACCAAACAGAAAGTATTGGTCTTCGGGTCTGGAATAAACTTCTTGATCAAAGTAAAGTTCTTCACTTCCGATGTATTACGGATATGAAAACGCGGCCCATCGCAAGGAACAATAGTATCACCTATTATTATATGATTTTCATCATAATAACTAACCGACAAATTCTTCTTCAATTCTTCATGAATCCTAGCCGAAAGTCTGCAAAAGTCAAGATCCACTTCTTTCAAAAATTTCAAGACAAAACCATTTCTCATATCCGAGCTGTAGTATATACTTTCGTCGATACCAAACTCAGTCCCTAACAATAACATTGTTATATCTTCAATTGTATGCGCAACTTTACGATACCAAAGTGATTCGTGTACAATCTCGTAAATACTATGAGGTAGTGGTCCAAAAATGCTTGGTCGGGTAACAATGATTTCTTCCCCAATACCAATAATCATATCAGCATTTCGTCCTAATGCTGGAAATAGCTGATCGAAATGTTCAACTATCACTCGTCGTTTACTATCCAGAACACTATTCACAAAGTCTACAATCTCATGCATTTGCGTAAATGCTGTCTGGAAACGCATATCAATATGATATGTCGTAGCCTCATGAATATCCATGTCCAAATCACGTACCTGCATTATCTTACGAGGATTCAATGTATCATCGTCATTCGACAATTCAATTCCAGGAAACATCCCTTTAATCAGAGATGATTTGCCCGAACCTGCATCCCCTACTATACCGATCAAGCGGTCATTATAATGCAAATGACGCTGCGATATTTGCTCGCCGAGGAAGAGAAGTCTTTCTCTTCCTCGGGGTGCAAAATATTGAGAAAATACGTTGTACTCTTGTACCAGATTACGCATAGTCGTATCAGAAATTTACTGTATAATTCATCAACGGAGCATGTTGTTGAGCTCCATAAACATCTGTTTCACCTAATGCTCCCGAAGGAATAGGACGAACAATCGTAATTTTGACAGCCTTAGCCGGATCAAAGTAAACAAGATTGATGATATCCGATACCGGAATATTATACAATTTTGCAAATGCTTCTTCGTTGATAGCCTTAGCTTCTTTCACTTTCTTGAACGTTTCAAAATCCTTGAATATCACATCGAATGTCAATTCGTAAGGTCCAGAATTTTTACTACGTATTACCGATGCTATATCTACTAATTTATGTTCCATGATCTTCTTTTATTTTGATTCACCATTAGTAAATTCCTTATATGAAATTGGGAAATGCTTGCTCGGATTATCCACTTTCATCAGGTGATATACATTAAACTCATACACCTCGCCGACATGACAGTCAGACGGAGAGAATGGGAATGCTAAGTTTCCAGCAGTAGCGATACGTCCTTCGTAACCAAAGTGAAGCATTGTACTACGTGCAAATCCACAAATAGTATCAGCTTGTTCCTGAGTCGGAGCTACAGCCTCAATAACGATACATAATTCGTGAGCTACACGGTTTTCACTTCCAGGGAATAATCCCATAACTCCATTCTTACCGTAGATTTTGAAATCAAGGAAGAAGTCTGTTATACCATAAGTCTTGAAGTTATCTTTAACACGTTCAGTTACACTTTTCACGATATCGTCTATTTTCGAAATCATGATAGGATCTTTAGTCGCTGCTACCGATATTGTACGATATCCAACTTTGCGAACACCTTCTAGTTTAACAAAGTATTCTTCTGTCGGAACAAACTTACTACCCGTTACACGAACTTTATTATCATCTATCTGCGTGAATTCAGATTCGTGAAGATTGATTGCTCCACCCGGACCAGGCAAAATATATGGATTTGTTTTCTCATACAATGTATGTGCTGCTACCGAAAGTGTTGTACACTTACGAATTGGAGAAAGTGGTTCAAGGATGAATCCATCTTTTTGCAAGTAACCAAACATACAGTCGCTACCACTTCCCGGAAGGGCTGCAATTGATGCACACTCTAGGATTTTACCCAAGTGAATAGCCAAACCTTTGTCAAAGCCTTCTTTGATAGCCAATGCTGCAAATACCGATGGGTCGTACGAACGACCAGCAAGAATTACATTTGCTCCACCATTCAATGCTTCGATAAATGGTTCTTCACCCATCTGAGCAACAATGCGTACAGCATCATCAACATCCTTTTCAGTAAGAGGCTTAGCTGGCTCAAGTGGTGTTACATTACCTTCTTTCAGCTTAGATTTAATTAGTTCTTTATCTAATTCTGATTGAATGATTGCCAATTTGAAAGAAAGCTTGCCTTCTTTAGCTATACTTTTGATGATATCGAGTACGAATTCTACGTGAGGTCTACCTCCCGATCCACCACCTGTACCTATGATCACGGGAATACCTGCTTCCAGACCTGCTGGAATCATAATACCTAAGTCACGTTTTACCGAGTTGTAATCGGTAAATGATTTTCCGGCTCCGAGATAGTAAGGTCCCGGATCGGTAGAACCTGCATCCACAGCAATTACGTGTGGTTTGCGTTTCATACCTTCGGTGAAAGATTCCATAGGGAATCCGTAACCGAGAATAGCTGTTGGGGAAAGAATTCTGATTTCTTCCATTTTTATTTAGTTTTTGTAGTTTACAATTTATCTTTCAACGCTAATACACGTTGCATTTCATTAAATACGATCATATAACCTTCGTCAACGCCCATACCTGGTTTTGCTAGGTATTGAATCGGAGATGTTGCCATAGCAATGTGAGCACATACTTCAGCCGAACGATTCGTTTCATTACATGTACCACCAAGATATGCACCCATATCATGAGTTTTACAATAAAGTACAGCTTCGATTGAGTTGTTGATACCTCCTAAATCCGGAGTCTTGATCTGAGCCATATGACCAGCTTTTCTCTCTGCAAAATCTTTGATATCTTGTAGCGTATTACACCACTCATCTGCTACGATTTCAGCTTTGATTCCTTTTTTCTCCATCAATTCGCGGATAGTTTTCAATGCTTCGATTTGAGCTTCTTTTTCGCCCATATCTACCGGACCTTCGATACGAAGACGGAATGGCTTAGCCGTTTCAGCGACTTCACCTATAAATGTAGCAATTTTATCAAAATCATTGTTGAATGCCAATCCCATTGTTCCATATACGTCGATATGCAATACTGGATCGTAGCCTTCATATGGTTTGAATTGAAGGATTCGGTTGCGAAGCCATTCTACATAAGCTTGAAGTTTTTCTCCATTTTTACCTAGTTTATCTTCGACATGATTGAAAAGTCCGTGAGGTAAAACATCAGCACCTTTCATAATCATCTTGTCTGCATTCATATAGCGATCGTCACCCGATTGAGAGAAGATAGGAATAATATCATTTGCAATAGTAGTTCCGTATTCTTCTGCAATAACTTGAGCCATTAATTTCGATTTGCTCTTAGCTACTGCATCCAAACAAGCTTGAGTCACGCCATAACGAATAGCTGTATGATATATCTTACCAGTTTCAGGATTAATACCTGAATCTACTAAGTTAGCTAATTCTTTGAAAGAAGAGATTTCTTTTCCTTTATATAAAGGAGCAATGTGCTTCTCGATGATCGGAATAAAGTCGTTTGCTAAGAATAAAGGGTCGCGTCCACCAGCTCCGGAATATTGTACAGCCGCACAATCGCCATGAGCTACTTGTCCGTTTTCAAGGATAAACAAAACAGAGATAGATTCACCTGCTTGTCGGATAGCTGTAAAACCATCAGTCATAGGTTCGCCTTGATAGAATGCTCCATCATGCTTTGCACCTGCTTTTATTGCTTTCTGATCGTCGAAGTAAAATCCTGTTTTACCTTGAGCGCATACTACATCAATAATTTTCATATTTTAGATATTTTCTTTGGGTTATAATATTAATGAGGTCTTCCTACTAAGAATCCTTTTCCGATTGCATAAACATCATCAATTACCATTTGGAAACTTACAGCACGTTTTTCGAATGCTGCTCTTTCTTCCAAACGTTGACGGTGGAATGTTTTCAATTCGTTTGACAAAGGAATATTACCTGCATCAAGCAAGCGTACTGCACCCGTATTGTCACGAGCCGGCATTACCTTACCTGCATTGAATTTACTTGGAGCAAAAGGAATATCGATAACTCCTGCTTCGAATGCACGAATTGTACCGATAGCGTAATCACCTTGTCCTAGTTCTTCAACTTTATCCAAGATACATTTCATTTCTTGCATAATGATTTCGCTTTCGGCAACCACTGCAGGAATATCTACGAAACTTTGGTCTTTCAGCATCGATGTTAGCTGTTTAGTTGCTTTCAAGCCTGCCGCATTAGCTTCTTTCGTAGGAACACCCATTGCTTCGTGAGGAGTTTTGACGATTACTTTAGTAGCTTTCGCCAATACAGCAGCAGCAGCTCCCCAAGAAATAACACCGAATGATTTTGCTTCATCCTGAGGGAATCCGCCCATCCATTGATGGAATACAGTTGTAACGCGAACATCGTTGAAACCAAATTTATCAAGATATAGGCGTGTCATTATATTCAACGAGCGGATAGCCGCTACGTCTTGAATCAAGTTACCGCATTGGCCATAACCTACTGTTACATCTTTCACTCCTTGGGTAGCAGCAAGCAATGTTTCGATAATTGCAACTGCATTCGAAATACAAGGAGGAACAAGAGTTCCTGTTAATGGTCCAAATGGTTCACGGTTGATAGAAATTCCAGCTTCTTCGTACATTCCCACAAGGCGGTCTGTGTATTGCCAATATGCAATAGTACGTTCCAATGAAAAGTTTTTAGAATATGGTATATTGTATGAAATACCTCCACCTTCGTATGAAGTAAATCCTCCTGCGATAGCTATTTCTGTCAATAAACGAGCATCAGGAGTACCATGACGAACCTGCACCGGATTTTTCAATGAAGAAGTAACTGTACGGCAGATATCTACACCATAATTTACAGCTGGGAATCCGTTCAACATCGAACGACCACTTTCTTTACTTTTTTCGATACCTAATTCGGCTTCTTTATATCTATTCAGACGTGTATAGCTATCAATTGTTGTCGGAAGCAAGTCTGCTTCTCCTTCTGTTTCCAGATATTGTAATAGTTTTATATGTTCATCATAAAGTGCAACACCTGCACGAGGTTGAATAAGCGTTACTCCCTCTTGTGCTGCTTTTGCTAATTTGTCTCCAAAACGTTTTTCGGTAGAGATAGTTTTTTGATATTTGACTGCTTCGTCAAAATCTACTTTATCACCCGTAGACCATTGAGATAATACTTCTTTACGTTCAGCAAAAAAAGCATCATTTGTTAATTTCGTGTTTTTAATCTCCATTTTGTTACCCCTCCAAGGAATCTGTTTTATAAGGTTATATTTGTTTGATCTCTTTTTTTAATATGTCCAAAGCCAACTCTGGGTCGACAGTACTAATTAACCCCATAGACGCAAAAATATATTTTTGATCTATCAGGTATCTAGGTGACTTTGGTTTCATATAATTAAATTTCTTAATACTGTATTTTGCACCTTCAAGTATGGATGCAGGATATCTACTATTTATAATAGCACCTCCTATACCTACAACTGATGGCACTTCGCTAAGGTCTTTACCCACTAGTGTAAAAATCTCACCCATTGGCGAATATGTGCTTTCCATATATCCACAATGTCTTTCAACAGCCATCTCTACAGCACTGCGAGCCAAGAGCTCTTCTATTTTGAGTTCATCCTCATCTGTTTCAGCTATTGTATCGGGATTGGCAGAACATCTCTTTACCCAATTTTCTATTTTTTCTTTCGCTATACCGGAATTTCTCTCTAAGTCATCCATATCCAGTTCATCTACCAAAGCATGCAAACTATATCTCATCCCTAAATCACCTTCGACTGTACGTTTGCTGAATGGCTCAGGCAATCCTTTTTCCAGAACATTGTCTTGAGAAGGTTTTCCACTTGCCATCGAGTAAATATCAGTCGTAGCACCACCTAAGTCTATGGCAACCAATTCACCTATTCCTTCTGTACTCTTTGTACCCTTACTAAGCAGTTCACAAGCATTCATCACAGCCAACGGCGTAGGTATAACCTCTCCTGTTGCCATCTGTTGAACACCCGAAAGTCCTTTAGCTTCGATTATTTTTTTTATGAATAGGTCTTTTATGCTTTTCTTTGCAGGTTCAATATCAAGTTTGTTAAAGGTTGGCATTACATTTTTAGTAATTACATAATCTTTACCCGAACCTTTAAATATTTCTTCAATATCGTATGATGCAGATTTATTTCCTGCAACAATTATTGAAAAATCTCGTTTGATATCACACAAACGCTTGGCATTAGCTACAATTACTTCTTTATTTCCTCCGTCGGTTCCACCACATAACAAAACAAGATCAGGATTGATATCATATATCTCATCTTGCTCTTGTTGCGATATTTCGAATGAGTATGTTTTAATGACTTTTGCTCCAGCACTTGATGCGGCCATTTTTGCAGCCTTTGCTGTTAATTCCGGAACCAAACCCAACGCCACCATTTTCAGCCCACCACCGGCACTGCTGCAGCATAAAAGCTTTTCGTATTCAAAGCGTCCTATTTTGGCTTCCAACTTTTGCATAGCAGCATTGAAACCATCAATGATATCTGTTTCGATAGTTGTAAATGCACTTGCAGTAGCTAAAACCTGACGGCTATCCGAATCGATTGCAGTGAGTTTAGTAAATGTGCTTCCAAAATCGGCCGTTAAATATTTCATAACGTTCGCTGGTATTTATCCTAGTATTCTATTAAGTTCGTCTATAGTTGTTTCAATTGCTGTACCCGGAGGATACACACTTGTAAAGCCCATAGCTTTAAAGCGTTTCTCTACATCAGCAAAATCTTGTTTTCCGACAACCAGATTACCTCCTGCTAATAGTGGAATATCTTTCAATCCTGCTTCTTCACATTTTTCGCGTAACCCGTTACAGTCTATCTCGCCATGTCCATATAGAGATGATACAACGATAGCATTTGCGTTTGTTTCGACTGCTGCGGCAATAAATTCTTCTTGCGAAACCATAACTCCAAGATTTACGACATTAAATCCGGCTTGTTCTAATGCAAAGGCAATAATTTTATTACCAACGGCATGTGCATCTGCCCCAATTACACCAGTAACAATAGTTTTCTTTTCCATACAATTCTAATAAGGTTAAATTCATTCATGGTCTTTTACAAAATGACACATTTAAGTGCCTCCTTCGTGATGTAAATGTACAAATTAAAACAATATGAAAGTAAAAACTAGCAAAAATTATTAGTACAAGTCAAAAAAAAGCTAAAAACAAGTTTTAACAACATTTTATTTCAATAAATCATTTTCATCAAAATAAAAAAGGGCTAAAAGTGTAAACTTTCAGCCCTTCAGTATATTCTATAAAGGATTTATTATCCTAAATAACTCTTTAATAATTTGCTTCGTGAGTTCTGACGAAGTCTCTTAATCGCCTTTTCTTTAATTTGGCGCACACGTTCGCGGGTTAATTGAAATTTATCTCCGATTTCTTCCAGAGTCATTTCCTGATACCCAATACCGAAAAACATTTTGATTATTTCGCTTTCACGCTCTGATAATGTTGATAACGCGCGATCTATTTCTTGTTGTAGCGATTCGTTAATCAAAACACGGTCAGCAATTGGTGCATCATCGTTTACTAAAACATCTAGCAAACTATTGTCTTCCCCTTCTACAAACGGAGCATCCATTGAGATATGACGACCCGATACTTTCATAGAATCGGCAATCTTATCTACAGGGATATCCAATGCATCAGCTAACTCTTCAGCTGAAGGCTTACGTTCGTTTTCTTGCTCAAATTTAGAAAATGCTTTGCTAATTTTATTCAACGAGCCAACTTGATTAAGAGGTAGACGTACAATACGCGATTGTTCAGCTAGTGCTTGCAATATGGATTGACGAATCCACCAAACAGCGTAACTGATAAATTTAAATCCTCTTGTTTCATCAAATTTTTCGGCTGCTTTAATCAAGCCCAAGTTTCCTTCATTGATTAAATCGGGAAGGCTTAACCCTTGATTTTGATATTGTTTAGCAACAGAAACTACAAATCGTAAGTTTGCACGTGTCAATTTTTCTAAAGCAGCACGGTCACCTTTTTTGATTGCCTGTGCTAACTCTACTTCTTCTTCAACAGTGATCAGCTCTTCACGACCAATTTCTTGAAGATATTTGTCAAGAGATGCGCTCTCGCGGTTTGTAATTGATTTTGTAATTTTTAACTGCCTCATACACAGATATATAACTTTTTAATCTCTAAGCGTTTGCAAATATACAAAAAATAGAGATTGATAGCACATCAATCACCTCTATTTGATGTTATTTTAACTAATAAATTCGTTTTTTATTGTTTGACAAACTAGGATACTCAATATTATTAACAATTATGGTAGTATATAGTTCACAATCAGAATACGACATTTGTATTACATCAAATTCAATGCCATTATATCGGGCTATTAATCAAAGTTATATACAAAAGATTATTTTTTCAGATAACTTTGTCTTATATTTTTTTGGAACATATGAAATAATCAGCTATTTTTGCACCCGTTAAATGATGATGGCGAGATAGCTCAGTTGGTTAGAGCGCATGATTCATAATCATGAGGTCGGGGGATCATGCCCCCCTCTCGCTACTCAAGAAGCAGTACTATATAGTGCTGCTTCTTTTGTTTTGCCAAAACCCATTAGTGAATTTTATAATTCCAATATGCATTGTTCTTCTGTCATCTGTCAAGTATTGCACATTTGAATATAAACGAGACCATCTTTTGTCATAAAATATTTAAAATAAATAAGGGTATCTTAAAAATACCCTTATTTTAATTAACCAAATGCATTAGTAAACAATCACAATAGATTTATATATTAATCTACTCTGACTATTCGAACAGCATTAAGAATAACACTTCCTTCGATAGGTGTGAATTTTATCGTAATCCCTTCTCTGTTGGAAGTATTGATTTCAAACTTTTTGACAACAGCTCGTCCAGTTCCTGCTTCATTCGGAATATCATACTTATCCAATACCTTTAAATTATTTATAGCAACATCGAAAATGCGTGGTTGAATATTTTCATACATCCGATCATTTCCCAGATTATATGCTACAATTTCTTTGCTTTCTTCTCGGTTAAAATCTGCCCAATATAAATAAACATAATATCGTCCATCAGGCACATCTGCCTTAAAAGCATCAATATCCATGCGTTGTGTCTGAAATATAGGGTCTTTATCAGTCCCTAAAACATCAAGATCGGCTGCTGGCAATGATCCGAAACTAGTTTTTGCTCTGAAGGGATTTCCTCCGATATATCCCCAACTACCTTCGCTATATTCCTGCTCGGGCAACCACGCTGTTTTATAAACTTTATCTTCGAATGAGCGATTGGCACCCAAAAGAACATTCAATTCAGTAAAATCATCTCTAAAAATCTGAGGAATCAACATGTAATTTATCTCGGCAACATCAATCATCTCTCCATTATTTATATCTGCTCTCAGATAATTAACTCCATCCGTAAAGGCTACTTTTGTCTTAGCAATGCCATCTACAACTGAAAGTTTTCCCTTAAATATTCCATTGTGATAAAAGTCTACACTTTTCTGATTAGTATAGATTTTAACTTCCTGCTCATATGTAGACGAATCGTTTTTAAGTGATGCTGCTCTGTATTTCCAATCCGAAGAAGCAACCTTCACAAATGGCTGGTCACTCAAATTAGCTTTATAGAGATAATAAGTATTCTTTGGCGTTCTATCCAAACCTGTAATTCCTTTACTATTAATACGGGGTACTGCATCAGTCCTTATCTCGGAATGAAAATCATTCAAATTCCAGATATTTGTACCGGTAATAAAGTCGTGCTTTAAAAATACTTTTAGATAATGTTCGTGAAACATATCTCCAAATTCGACACTGAAATCGAATCGTTCAGGCTTTTCACTATGAATCCTCACATCCACATCAGCTCCATATTCGCTAATAGTTAAAGGCTTATCCGGATTCTTTTTTCTGAAATTTAATATCCAACTTTCAAGTTTCTCAATACCTTCCGAGTACCACCCCGAATAAAGATTAAGACCAATAGTCATAGGAATCTTATTTAAGCCAGAATCTTCGTATCGTTTAAATCCTGCGTGGAAAGGGATTTGAGTATATCTGTAAGGATCAAGCTCTCTTATATGCGCTTCTATAGTAGAAGCTTGTCTGTTTACCTCTTTACAATAAGTTTTATATTCATCCGAACCTACCTTATAAGGAGGTCGAAGCATAATTTCATTCATATATGTCCAAAGCACCAAAGAGGGATGATTGAAATTTTGCTTCATCATTTCATCCATCATCGTGATCGAATTTTCAAGAAATTCATCACTTTCTGTAATGGCATTGATTATAGGAACTTCAACAGAAGTAATAATTCCCAATCTGTCGCATAAATCCAAAATTAGCGGGTCTTGCGGATAATGAGCTATTCTCAAAAAATTACCCCCCATATTTTTCAGCAACTCTATATCATGAATGTGTAGTTGATCATCCAAAGCATTCCCCATTTCTTCGAAACACTGATGACGACATGTACCCATCAACTTAAGATGCTCTCCATTCAGAAAGAATCCTTTATCAACATCAAACTCAAACCATCGTAATCCAAATTTCTCAACTGACTCGTCAAGCACCTCTTTGCTTTTCTCATCTCGCAAAGTTGCCTTAAGCGTATATCTATCGGGATTTTTGATTGACCATAATTGGGGGTTATTAATAACAAAGTTTTTTGAGACTTGATGATTCTGAGTTTCTCCTTTCAGGTTTATTTTTTCCGAGAATTGAGCTACCTGTTTTCCATCCGGAGCAATGATCGAATATTCTAATCTTACTTTTCGATTCTTGGGATCGGTATTGTTCACTAAAGATTTAACTACAACCTCAGCATTTTCTGCCGAAACTTTAGGTGTAGTAATATACACACCTTCGGAAGCTCTGTCTAATAACGAAAAATGTATAGGATCTTCTATCTGCAGATATACATCGCGATAGATACCTCCGAAGAAAGTAAAATCGGCACTCAAGGGTGATATCTGTTCATCATGACTATTATCAACACGGATACTGATCTGATTATCAGACCCAACATTTATGAAAGACGACACATCGAAACAGAATCTGGTATACCCACCTTTATGAATTCCTACGTATTTATCATTGATATAGACCTCAGTAACTTGATTAACTCCCTCGAAGTACAAATAAACAACCTTATCTTTTGCCACATCGCCAATAAACAAGTTTTTCCGATACCAACCCTGACCTCTGAAATAACCCGGTTGTTCATCTATTGCATCTTTATCATTCCAAGTATGTGGCAGTGATACAATCTCCCATGATTTATCATTAAAATTCGTCTTATACACATCTTTCGCCGTGTTTAACGAGAATCGCCACGCTTCATTTATCGAATATTTAATTCCGGCCGAAATATTAAGTGTAAAAAGTAAAGAAATAAGAAATAGAAATATCTTTCGCATTTTCATGTCTATTAAAGAATTAGAAAAGTTATATTATTTAGTAGTTGCATAAAGCAACCAGTTAATATCTGAGCATTTGGTTGTACAATACTTTTTAAAGAGCTTGTTGTATTTTTTGTTCGCCTTAAATTGAGTTGATCTTTTAAGTATCCAACAAAGCCTTTCTTGACAAGTCTCCCAATTACTGATTTCTTCATAGGGAAATGACGAACTGGGTTTACCTAGATATTTAAGCATAAATTTAATAGCCATATCTATCGAGTGTTTACCTTTCAAATTAGAATCATAAATATCAATCCCTATCGACTTTGCCAAGGTACACATATCCAGAAAATGACCAATATTAAACAACGAGTAATGAAAGGCTGTCTTACGTTCTAATTCTAAAGGTTGCTTTCCATCAGATTCAATTTGCTTAAACAACCTATTCTCGGCAAATTGTTGAATATACTTATTAGCTATATCCAGTCTACCTACAAATAACGAATAAGCTACAATTTGCACATCGTATGCAGTACCATGATTGTTCTTCGAGCCTTTAGCTTTTATACCTAAATCGCTTGTCAACATCCAGTCAAGAAAATCTGAAAACCATTTTTTCAGACCTTCATAGTCATTTTTCGTCATTAATCCCGATTCTGATATGAGTTCTACACAGCTCAACATTTCCACAAATCCATAAGCGTCAATCAGGCCCTCACTCCTACCCGCATCACCATTATGCCCTCGGATTATTTGAGCATAATTCAGATTCGGATTCATCCGGGTTTTCTCATCTAAAAACCAAATTCGTAGGTTCTCGATCGCTTTCTTCGCGTATATATCTTCTTTCGTAAAAAAATAAGCATATGATAATACACTAACACTCTGTGTCAAATCACCCAGCTTCTTTCTATCAAAGTCTTTCAATTCAGGATTGTGATAACCATCATTTCGGACATAAGGTAAACCATCAGTTTTCGTTGAATCAGGCCACCAATACCGTCCAATACTCACATAATCGTGTGTATCACCACTAGCGGCCAGATATTTCTTATCTGTAACCGGCGAAATAGATAAATTAATTACTTTGTTGGCTGATTCTACTAAACTACTATATGCATCATATCCACATTCAATACCATCAAGATTCTCTTTCACATCAAGCAGATACTCAATATCAATAATATTTTGCGAAAATGCAGAAGTATTAAATAGAACGAATAGCGATAGTATGAAAACTAGGTATTTCATCAGGTAACAGTGGTTTAAAGCTTTTTTGTCTTTATCACAAAGGGTGTGTCCATTTTGGGCACACCCCTCGCTTTAAAGTAGTGATATGAATTCTGGAATAAATTTTCAGTGTCTATAATAACTATTTGACAACAACATTTACCTTGTAATTTTGACTAAATGATCTTACCTCATAATCATTCGTTTTACTATTAGTTATGTTGTCGGGATGAGCTATTTTCCCTACACTAGGATCAAAAGTAAGAACATTAAAAGTATTAAGCGATTTTATTCTTTCTTTCTCTTTTTTAATCGCAGCTTCAATTTCATCTTCAGTCAGTCCTTCTTTATTAACATTACTTTCATCATAGATGTACTTTGGTGTATCTCTCAAAGTCTTAACATAAACATTCTGAACACCTTTTTCAGCTTGCGGCCAATGCATAATATATGCACCATTTTCATCAGCTTCAATAGTATTCCCTTTTTCGTCTACAATCAAATAATCTTCTCCATAAGTCAGATTTTTTGAACTTGCATAATAATATGTAACTACATCATACGAACGAACACGCTCACTAAAGAATTGTACTGGTATTTTAACAATTTGGTCTTTTTTAACCGTATACTCAACTTTGTTATTGTATCCTCCCCAATCTTCGAAACCAAAATAATATATGTGTTCCATTGAGGGATCTCCATCTGTCCACTTATCGTCATCGCAGCTCATAAAGCCCAACGAGCATAGAACAGTTATTGCTAGGAATAAAAACTTTTTCATAATTCTTATATATTTTAGTTCCAATTAGGATTTTGAGTTATTATATTTTTAGAACGTATAATTTCTTTCATCGGAATAGGATATAGATAATCTTTCTCTGGGTTAAATCTGCGAGTATTAGCTAACTCGATAATATACATATCTTCAACTCCATACTCGAATTCGCCGTTTACCATACCATTTTTGTCTGTCAATCGTTTTGCCAGTTCATCTCTGCCTTTCGTTGTTTCTCCTTCAACATACTTAGCTCCTACTATTGCCTTAGGAAGAACTTCTTCTGCAATTTTCCAACGGATAATGTCATCATAACGGAAGCCCTCGTCGAGCAATTCAACAGTACGTTCTCTGCGAATCTCTTCAAGCATATTCAGATCATTGTCTTTTACAAATTCGTTTGAAAGCTTTGCATTAAATCCAGCTCTGGCACGTACTAAATTAATAGTCGCATCTAACTTATCATTGCTTATCAATCCGTTCAGTTCATACAATGCTTCGGCATAAGAAAGTAGTATCTCTGCATAACGAATCAACATTTTATCGACAGTTTCTTTCTGGTTTGTAGACCATTCTTCCATCATAAAGCCTTTCTTCAGACCATATCCAAATCCGTGATTCTGTGCTAAAGGATTATATTTCCCTTTATAGGCTTCTTCTCCTCTCTTGAATATCGTCATCGCCAAACGAGGGTCACGCTTAACAAACACATCGTCGAAACTTTTATCTTGAAGTATAGCATCTTTCGATTTTTCACGAGGCAATCCATCTTCGTACAAGAATAAATCAACCATCTGACGAGTCAATGAAACTTTATTCTCCATTTCCCTACTATTCTTATGAACTTCGGTTCCAGCATCATCTGGACCATAAACTTTTACAAATATGTTTTCCTTATTTTCAGGACCTTGTCCTTTAAATGTAAACAAATCCGAAAAATTAGGATACAATTCATGTCCTCTTTTCATCAAAGCCTCAGCCGCCTCTATCGATTTTTCTAAGTGAACTTTGTAGTTATTATTCAAATTATGATATTTTCCATAAGTTCCTTCATATAGACCTATGCGGGTCATTAAACCTAATGCGGCAGACTTAGTTACATGTCCCCAATCATTTTTTGACGTATTCAACCATTCTATAGCAAACTCCAAATCGGCATAACATTGCTGAATAACCTCTTCTCTTGGTG
The DNA here is from genome assembly GCF_900240225.1 of Dysgonomonas massiliensis. Lineage (GTDB taxonomy): Bacteria > Bacteroidota > Bacteroidia > Bacteroidales > Dysgonomonadaceae > Dysgonomonas > Dysgonomonas massiliensis. The sequence goes on from NZ_OEPV01000012.1 coordinate 101,641, forward strand.
TACGTGCAGTATAAATTGCAGGATCATCCGGATCTAAGAAAGACTTCAAGATCAGAGGAACATCTCCATAGCGTTTAACTAGTGTAAAGTAATCATATGCTCTGAAAAAATATGCCTGAGCAAGATAATGGTTCAGAACTTTTTCGCTAACATCTGCATTTGGAGCAAAGTCTATTATTTTATTTGCATTGAAAATACGAGTATACGGATTTTCCCAATCTGTACTTTCGTGAGGGGTAGTACGACTACCTGCTGAAATGCTATTAGCCGACTTTGCTACCAACTCATCAGATCTGAAATCGTGAGAAAAGCCGCCTAAATCATCATATAATTTATTGCAAGCCGATCGTAAATCTCTCTCTGTTTTCCAGAAATTGTCATCGTGGAATTGCGTCTCCGGCATTCTATCCAATTCACAACTAGATAGAAACAATACGAAACTCAAAATTGATAAGTATATATATTTCATAATATTTAGCAAAAATTAAAATGTTAAGTTTAATCCTACAGTCCAAGTACGGAAGAATGGATAATAGCTTGCTGATGCTTCATTTTTAACCTCTGGGTCGAAAGCATCAAGTAATTTGGTGTATTCCCAAACATCGTCACCCGATACATAGACCCTACATCTGCTTACTATTTTCTGATTAATTGGAATAGTATAACCTAGTTGCACATTTTTCAATCGTATGTACGATGCATCTTGTACCCATTTATCAGAAGCTTTGAAGTTAAAGTCATTGCCATTATAGTTATACAGGCGAGGCCAATATGCATCCTGATTGTCTTCTGTCCAATAATCGCGGTGCATTGTCCAAGGCATATTATACGATCTGAACAAAGGGGCAATAGTTTCAGTTTTAACAATTATATCACGTTTAGCAACACCTTGCCATAGCATAGAAAAGTCAAAACCTTTCCATTGAGCGGCAAGATTCAAGCCATACATATATCTGCCGTTCGAGTTTCCTAAATAGACTAAATCTGCAGGATTATCAGGAGTACCACTTCCTTTTATAGCATGGTCTGCTTTACCTTGAGCAACATATCTCACATCTCCTCCACTTATCTTAGCATCATTAAATGATTCATAACCCGGATTAGCAGCTTTATAATCCAAGTACTCTTGGCGGCTAGACCAATATCCGTTGGTTTGGAATCCCCATATTGTATTGATTGGATATCCCTCAATGTGCTTTACTGCTCCAGCTTTGATTTCATTAATACCATTAAATTCAACAAGCTTATTCTGGCTATCCGATAAGTTGAAGCTTACTTGGTAGCTTACTTCTTGTATTTTATCTTTCCATCCGATTTCGAACTCCCAACCCCAAGTCTTCAGTTTACCTAAATTACCTCTAGGAACTTTCGCTCCAACTGTACTTGGTAGTTGGTAATCAATAAGCATATCATTATTATACTTCCAATAGTAGTCTCCTACAAAAGTCAATCTATTTGAGAATAGGCCTAAATCGAAACCGATATTTGTTGTTTCAATAACTTCCCATGTTTTATCTTTCGAGCGTAATCTCTCTTGATAAGTATATCTATCACCCATATAAAAACCACTCTTCAACATGCTCAGAAAGTCGTATGCACCAACCGAATCGTCTCCAATACCAAGTTGTCCCCAAGATACACGAGCCTTAAGATTATCAATATATGGTACATTGAACCATTTCTCTTCATTTACGCGCCATGCTGCTGATAATGAGGGGAAAACTGCCCATCTTTTATCCGGATGCAATGTTGAACTACCATCGTAACGAATATTTGCTTCGAACAAATATCTGTTATCGTGATTATAGTTGATACGTCCAAAATAAGACATCATAGACCAAGTTTTGATAGCATCGCTTAATTCCGAATTAGCTGCTATGATACTGTTATATCCATTCAAAGTGTACAACTCTTCCGAGTTCATATCTTTAGCAACTGACTTAGTCTGATCATTTCTGTAATTTTCATACGATGCACCTCCTAAAAAGTTGAATGTATTTTTGCCAAAAGATAAGTCATAATATGCCAACGCTTCGAATGTATCATGCGTACGGTAATAACGTGTTTTCTCCAATTCGCCATTCTGATTTATACTGTTTCTTTCGGTATCACCAAGACGGTTATACCAAACCAATCTGCGTCTTTCCACTTTTCTATTATAGAAACTTGCTCTACGCGAAGCACTCAATTTAAACTTAAGACCTTTCACTATATTCTTGATAGTAAGCTCACCTTTACCCATAAAAGACTCAGAACGGATCTCGTCAATACCACCATTCTTCATAATATCTATAGGATTTACATGCAAGTCACCATTATACGAACCAGGATAAGCATCCTCTTCAGGATTAAATACAGGCTGTCTTCCTCTGATTTGATAGAGCTCACCTAGCACATTCTTAGCACCATCGGCTCTTGTAGACGAATTTTTATAAGGTATTGTTTCATCAAAACGCCCATCATAACTGGCAATCAAGCCAAAGTCCATATAATCATTCAATTCTGAGTTCAATCTTACTCGTAAATTGTATCTTTCATTTTTATCAGGACCATATTTCAAGAAACCATTCTTATTGAAATAGCTACCCGACACAAGGTAATTCATCTTTTTACTACCTCCCGAAATAGATACTGAGTGATTTTGTTGTGTCGTATAATCACGAGTTCCTTCTTCTACCCAGTTTGTAGGATCAAAATATTCCCAACGGCCACCATTATTGTTAGGTCTGTAGTTGAAGTTAGGATTAGAAAGCCATGATGTACGTTCGTCGTTCCATTCTGGAGAGCCAGCCTCAGCAATACGCGATTTGTTGATAAAGTCTTGTTCTTCCCATGCTGGTAAACGCTCAGGCATACGTGTAGGTGTATTTATTGCAAAGTATCCGTTATATGATATTTTTGCTTTACCTTCCTTACTTTCTCCTCCCGATTTTGTTGTAACCAATATAACACCGGCTGCAGCGCGCGCACCATATATTGCACTGGCAGCAGCATCTTTCAGTACAGATACGCTTTCAATATCATTCGGATTTATTGTTTCAAGGCTTCCTTCAACTCCATCAATCAGAATCAAAGCAGATGCATCATTAATAGAAGAAAATCCACGGATACGAACACCTGAAGTCTCTGATCCTGGCTGACCACTACTTCTTAATACAGTAACACCCGGCATTTCTCCTTGTAGAGCAGCCAAAGCATTAGGACTCGATTTAGAAGAGATTACATCACCATCAATAGCAGCTACAGCTCCAGTAAGATTAACTTTCTTCTGTGTGCCATAACCTACCACAACTACTTCTTCCAGTAATTGCGTATTTTCCAATAAAACAACATCAATTTTAGTTTTGTTACCTACAGATATTGACTGTGGTTTAAAACCAATGTAAGTAAAATCAAGAACTGCATCTTCATCTGCAGAAATTGAATAAATACCATCTAAGTCTGTAAGGGAGCCTATAGTTGTACCTTTAATAACAACCGATACTCCCGGAAGAGGTTCACCTTTGTCATCCGTCACAACTCCTGTAACAGTCTTTTGCTGATTGATTTCATCAGGTGAGGCCAACAATGCTGAAGAGCAAAAGAAGAGCAATCCCATAAGTAGGATAAGCCTCGTTTTCAAAAAATAGTTTTTCATATTATTAATTAGATTATAGAAATTTAAATACTTCTGGTGCGAAATTAATATCGAATACATTTTTCCATTTTTAATATTAATTCATAAACTTTCAAAATTCATTCATTAACTGATTATCAATACTTTTAAAGCAATTAAGACTCAATTAGAATAGTTTATTATATTGGTTGATTCTAACATCGAGTTACTTTAAATCAATGAATGTTGTAGGCAGTCCTTCCGATTTCACAGCTACGTGCGACACACCGTTATTCTTTATAACTTTAATTTTTGCACGACCGTTATAAGCTTGCACTTTGGATGAACCCGTGGATGTTCCTTGGTTTTTAACAAAATTACTATCACCAGCTATCTCGAACCTGATGTATTTTTTCGAATTCAAACTAATGACTCCATTGCTATCTAATAGTAGAGCTTCGACCCATGCATATTCTTTCGTTTCTTCAATTATTGATACTTTTATCGAATTCTCTTTTCCAAATTCTCTGGTTTCATAGTCGAAAGAAATTTCATCAACAATCTGAATCTTTTCTTTTTTATTCTTTTTATAACCAATTGCTTTTACTGTATTTTTTCCCGATTTGAATTGAGTATCCCAACGTAAACCTGCAGCAGGGAAATCCTGTGAGTCTCTTTTTTTGATACCTAGACTTATTCCATTCAGGAACAATTCAACTTCATCGCAGTTAGAGTATACTTTCAAAGTTTTAGTTTCGCCATCTTTACCCCAACGTACTGGCCAAGTATGACCATAAATATGCACCATAGGTTTATCAGTCCAATAAGACTGAAATACAAAATATGATTCTTTAGGAGTCAAATCACGTTCAACAACTCCTTTCTGATTGACATAAGGTACCGGATTCTCTGGGCGAACTGGTGTCGAAAAATCTTTGAATGGCCAATATGCAGCGCCTGTCAACCAAGGCATAGTTTCTTGTTCTTTCAGGTGCCAGTCAATTAGATCGACAATATAAGATTCACTCCAATCCCCATCTTTCGAAGCACGAGCTTTACCTCCGTATAATGATGCATCACCTGCTCTCTCATCAGCACTACCTCCCGTTTCTATCTTATCGAGACCTACGTATGGATCTTCTGCATGGCGGCGGGCATGATTATCACCTCCCCACTCTACATGAAGGAAGCGCTTCACTTTTTGCATTTCGCTATATGATACTCGCTTGTAATCCGAATACATACCTCTGTACCATCCAGCCCAAATAGAAGGCGAATATACATCAATGATATCGCTACAGAATTCGCATCTGCGGATACAAGTTAAACGTCCGTTATCTAACTGATGAGACAAATTATGTAATTCTTTCATAAAAACTCTGATTTTCTCTTTATCAAATTCGGGGAAATCATTTGGCCAATCGTTTTCATTACCCATACCCCATAATATTACGGAAGGGTGATTATAATGCTGAGTAATCATATTTGTCAACATTCTACGAGCTTGTTCTTTATATACATCTCCACCTAAACCTCCACGACACCATGGAATTTCTTCCCACACAAGAATACCTAGACGATTACAGGCTTCTAATACAATACGAGATTGTTGATAATGACCTAGGCGGATGAAATTAACACCCATATCCTTCATCATTTTCATTTCTTTCAAAATTTGATCCTCAGTCATAGCAGCTGCTACACCAGCATGATCCTCATGTCTATGAGTACCTCTTAATAAGAGTCTTTTTCCATTCAAGTAAAAAGGACCTTTTTCCTTAAATTCAAAATGGCGGAAACCAAACTCATCTTTGTATGTTTGCTGTCCGACTGACGAGGACAATGTAATTTCACATGAATACAGATTTGGAGTCGTAGGTGACCAAAGAACCGGTTTTGACAGCTTTGTATCTAGCAATATAACTTCTTTTAAATCTGTGTATTTAGTGTTTACATCTTGAATTTTCTTTCCTGAAGGATCAAATATTTTAATATTGACATCTGCTGATTTTTCATCCGAATAATTCAATATATTTCCGCTGATTCGTAAATTACCTGCTTTACCTTTTTCATCTACAATCGGATCAATTTTGATCTGAGTGAAAGACATAGCGGGAGTATATACCAGATTCAGATAACGATATATACCTCCATATACACAAAAGTCTGAAAGATCTGATGGAATCATTTCAACATCGCGTGTATTATCACAGCGAATACTAAGTGGAACTTTTCCTTTAAAGCGTTTTGCATCTTTTGATTGCAAAAAACGGTCTACAGCTTCAGTTATATCAACAGTCCACTCATCATAGCCACCAACATGACTTCCCACTTTTTCGGTATATACATAAACTTCTGTCTTTTGTCCAGCGCCTTCGAAATGCAATAAAGTTCTACCATTCTGATATGGGTTCTTCACTTCCAGCATTTTTTTATACCAACCTGCTCCCTGATAATAATTTACATCGGGATCAACTGCATCTTCGGCATTGAAGCAATGTGGTAACGTTACTTTAGACCAAAGAGGAACTTCTTCCGAAGAGCCCTTCGCCGCGGGACGAACAGCTTCCCAGATACTTCCAAGATCTTGTCTCAAAAAAAGCCATCCTTCATTGAGGCGTTCTTTTTCAGGATAATTAATTTGTGCAAAACTCTGCGCTATAAAACCGAACAAAGCAATACAAATGCTTAACGTTCGAATAATAGTTGTTTTGTTCATTTCTCTTTTATATAATTATGTATTTAGAATAATTTTCCATTTTGTTCCAGCATTTGTTTTCTCAACAATGCCTCAAGAAAATAATAATCAGCATATACTAGAGGGGCATCTACTTCAAAATTTCCAGGTTTCGATCCTGTACTATGTAACAATAGAAATCCATAGTCATCATTAGGTTTAGCTAGATAGTTTTTTGATAAATTTTCGAGAATTGTATCTGCCCATTTTTTATATTGCATTGCATTTTCTTTATCGTACAAACTCAATTCATACAAAGCTGAAGCTGTCGTTGTAGCTGCTGATACATCTCTTGGCTCATTCGGTATTTCGGGAGCATCAAAATCCCAATAAGGAATAAGGTCTTCCGGTAAATTAGGATGATTGAATATAAAGTTTACAACATGTTTTGCCTGTTCCAAAAATTCAATCTTCTGTGTTTCTCTATAGCACATTGTATAACCATAAACAGCCCAAGCTTGTCCGCGCGACCATGCCGACTCATGCGAATATCCTTGATGCGTATTGCGTTTCAATACTTCGCCCGTAATTGTATCATAATCTATTACGTGATAACAACTATAATCTGCTCGGAAATGATTCTTTAGTGTAGTTGTCGCATGATTTATAGCTATATTATAAAATGTTGAATCCTTACTTTCTTTTGCAGCCCAAAACAACAATTCCAGATTCATCATATTATCAATAATAACTGGGCATTGCCATTTATCTTTATTATGATCCCATGAACGAATTATTTTTGCATTAGGTTTGTAACGTGTTGCAAGCGTACGAGCGGATTCCAGTAATATCTCTTTGTAGCTTTCGTCACCTGTCAGGCGATAGCCGTTGCCAAAACTACAATACATTTTGAAGCCCATATCGTGAGTTTTGCCATTAGTTTTCTCATGTTCTATTTGCTGTGTATATTTCTGAGCCAACTCTTTCCATTTCACATCATTCGTATATTGATACATATACCATAATTCTGCAGGAAAAAAACCGCTAGTCCAATCAGCAGAAGGGACAACAATCAGATTTCCCTGATTATCAATTGAACGAGGAGATACCAAAGGTCCCTGCCCCCTTTTCTCGCGTTTCATTTTATCCGCTTGTGGTTCTTTATTGATAGCACTATCAATCTCGGACATTGCAAAATCAAATTGTGTAGATGCGAACGTGAAATTAGTATGTACAATATCTTTTTTTGATTTTTGGGGAGTAGTACACCCTATAAGAAAGATAATTGCGGTTATTGAAAAAAAGAGTTTTCTCATGTTAGATTTTTGTTATAATTCTTGCACAGCAAAAATGAGAAACTAAAAACTTCTCTATTTCCAAAAATCAATCATTCTTTTTCAAAAACTCATCAATCAGCTATTTTATTAGAAATTAAACTCTCTTAATATCAGCTAAATACTCGGAAGGCGAGACTCCATATCTATTTTTAAAACAAGTCGAAAAATAAGCAATACTATTGAAGCCTACTGATACATATATTTCTGAGATAGGTAATTGGGTTTCACGCAATAATTTTGCGCCTATCTCCAATCTGTAATTTCTTATGAATTCATTAGGACTCAAATCTGTTATCGATTTAATTTTTCGATACAGACTGGCTTTACTCATTCCAATCTCACTACTAAAAATATCTAAGTTAAACTGAGAGTTCGATATATTTTGTTCCATTATGTTATACAGCTTATCCATAAACTGCTCATCCAACGGAGATACATTAATGCCTAAAGTATCAAGCGAGAAGTCTTTTCCATAGATTTGCTTGAGCATCTCCCGGCTTTTGATCAAGTTGTCAACACGAACAACCAAAAGCGATGATTCAAATGGTTTGGTAATATAATCGTCAGCACCTATTGTATATCCCTCTTCAATATCAGCCGTCATTGCACGTGCAGTCAACATTATGATCGGAATATGGCTGGTTCTGATATCATTCTTCAGTATGGATGACATTTTCATTCCATCCATTCGTGGCATCATCAAATCGGATATTATAAGATCCGGCTGTTTCAAAACAGCTTTTTCAACACCTTCTTCACCATCAGCTGCTAGAAGTATATTATATTTATCGGACAAACAAGTCATAATATAAGCTTGTACATCCGGATTGTCTTCAACAATTAGTATCGTGTATTTCTTGTCTTTCGAGTAAATAGGCACTGCAATATTCTTACTTGGCAACTCTACTTCACGATACAATGATGATTGTTCTATTTCATCTGAATTATCCACAACCAAATCATCATCCAGACTCTTTCCTATCGGAAGAATACATCTGAAAATAGCTCCCCCTATATCTTGGTTATCTGCCCATACTATGCCATTATGCAATTCAATTATCGATTTGCTAAGACTTAAACCCAATCCAGTACCCGACGCAGAATGCTTATTCTGAGATACCTGATAGAATGGAATAAATATATTTTCTAAATCATCTTCAGGTATTCCCTTTCCTGAATCATAAACTTCGAATAATATATATTGAGTAACTCTGTTTCCAATAGAGGCAGCTTTATCCGGAAACTGCTGTTCTAGCTTCGCTGAAGATATTTTATCTAAAACTATAGTTATTATTCCTTCATCTGGTACGTTCTTAAAGGCATTTGATAAGAAATTGAAGAAAACCTTCTCCATCAGACTTACATCAAAACAATAATCTAATGAGGCTATTTCATGTTTGAAATTCAGATTTATTTTACGAGAAAACGCAAGTTCTTGAAACAACGATATCATTTCATTCGAGAAAGCAACAAAATCGTGATGTTCAAGCTTTAATTCCATTGTACCACTCTCTTTTTTCTGAAAATCCATCAGGTTATTTACCAATCGTAATATTCTCTGCGTATTATTATACATCAGTTTATGACTATCGCGAACCTTACTTGGTAAATTAGCTTCATTATCTACCAAATCCTTCAACGGACTCATAATTAATGACAACGGGGTTCTTAATTCGTGAGAAAAGTTTGTGAAAAGTTTATTTCGAGCCTCATGAAACTCTTGTTGAGCTTCCGCTTTAGCCTGCTCAATTTTTATTGCATTCTCCAGCTGTTTACGCTCATTATAATATCTGAAAATCAAATACGATATAATTGATAACAGCAACGCATAAAAACAATATGCCCACCAGGTTTTCCAAAATGGAGGTAAAACTTTTATGGTAATAGAAGTTCCTTCATCATTCCACAAACCATCATTATTAGATGCTTTTACTATAAGACGATAAGTCCCTGCGGGAATATTTGTATAATACGCAATTCTACGACTTCCAGCCTCATTCCACTCCTTGTCAAACCCTTCCAATTTGTACATATATTGATTTCTTTCGGGAAGAATAAAATTTAGTGCGCTATATTCGATTGCTATGTTTGTCTGATCGTATTCGAGTTTAATCTCATTCAGATCTTTCAATTCACCTTTTAAAATGCCATCTTCACCAAAAGGAACTATTCTTTTATTATTTACCGAAATGCCTTTAAATACAACAGTAGGTTTATAAGGATTTGTCAACATTTCATGCGGATTGAATGAAGTAAATCCATTGTTACCACTAAAAAGTATTTGTCCATCCGATAAACGAATACCTGCATGTGGAGTAAACTCATCCACTTTTATTCCACTCGAATGGTCATAATTCGTAAATTCTTTATTTTCGACGTCAAATCTACTTATCCCCGATATTGTGCTTATCCACAGATATCCATTTCTGTCTTCAACAATAGCACATACATCGTTACTTTGTAGTCCAGCACTTGCATTAAAAGTTTCAAATGTTTCTTTTTCTATATTGAAAAGAGAAATTCCACCCCCATATGTTCCGATCCAAATATATCCCCTACTATCTTTTATGATACTTGTAACGTAATTCTCAGGAATCCCACTCTCGGAAACCGAATTTCTACTTCTCTTGTATTTTTTCAGAATTCGCTTGTTTGCATCATAAAGCTGAAGACCATTATTTCGCAGACCAATCAAATAAACATTTTTCTCTATTTCGAATAGGCATCGTGCATCATGAAAAGAAAAGCTGGAATCATTAGCTAGTTTAAATGAGTTTTTCACTTTGCTATCTTTTGTAAAAAATGTAAGCCCTATAGTGTTAACTCCTACTGCATATAATTCTCCTGATAAATTTCGTCCTATCTGATAGATTGTATTTTCGGTACCAAAATCATAAAACTCACTAAACTTTCTATTCTTAACATCGAAACTATAAATTCTACCCCTATTATTTCCACAAAGGATTTGATCGCCATCCAGATAAACAGACTTGAGAATATCGCGAGATAATGTCGACTTCGAATTCGTATATGATCTATAACTATTATGATCAAATTTTCTATTTAATTCAAGTAGACCACCACCTTCTGTAGCAATAAATAAGCTATTTTGATACTCAAGCATTGGTCCAATAATCCCCATGAGAGATCTTTGTTCTTTAGATGGATCATAAAAATGAAATTTGTTACCATATTTATTCGAATAACTAATTCCTCCACCATAAGTTCCAATCCACAGCGTTTCGGCATTGTCAATAAACAAGCTGTAGATTGAATAATGGCTTAAACTACCATCTTTATAATCTGCAACAGAATAGTTTACTATTTTTTTAGTCTGTGGATCAAGTATATTCAGTCCATTAAAAGTTCCAATCACAATCTTCTTTTCAGCATTCTCAGTAATGCTTCTTACATAATCATTGCTGAGACCTGATGCTTTTGTGATAAATGATATCGTATGAGTCTTCATATCAATCAATGCAACTCCATTATGATGTGTACCAACCCATAAATTACCATTCGAGTCGATAAACAAAGTCTTTATATCTTTCAGCCTCTCATCCTTAAACAGTACTTTTGTCTCATCAGTCTCTAAATTGTATGAAACTACACCATTTGAGGATGTGGCTAAATATAGGATGTCTCCTTGCCCTACAATACAATTCACTGCATTACCTGATAACGCAGGCAACTCGATCCTAGAAAAAGAATTTGAGTCTGCATTATATTTATCTAAACCGCGGCTAGTCCCTATCCATAGACATTCTTTATGATCAACATAAAGCGATATAATCATATTACTTGAAAGACTTTGAACGTCTTTAGTAATAGAAAAGTAACGATCAAATTTATCAGTTTTCTTTCTTAGTCTGTTTAAACCATTATTAGTACCGATCCATAAATCGCCCAATGCGTCTTCTTTTATGTATAGTACGTGACTATCGCTAATACTCTCAACATCGTCTGAATTATTCTGATATACATCAAAAGAATATCCATCAAATCGATTGAGACCATTTCTGGTACCAAACCACATGAAACCTTCACCATCCTGACAGATTGATGTTACTGTTATCTGTGATAAGCCATTTTCTGTAGATAGCTGAGAAAAGTAATAATCTCTGTTACCTGCTATTACTATCGATGAAAATATTGTGAGTAGTGTAAATATATATAATAAAGCAGTCTTTCTCATACAACAAAATGAAAGGCTTAATTCTATAAGGCCACAAAGATAAGCAACTTAATCTTACACGAAAAGATAATATTACAATTTATGCCGACAAAACGTCAATATCCATATAATATAATCTATATATATAAATTCTTCAATAACATATGAATAAATCACTCATTGTATAAATTCGCTTTTAAATAGGACAACATCGATACGTATTACACAAAAAGACACTATGTCATCCAATAATAAAAAAAAGATTTGTATCTTATCGACACTTATTATTCTGAGGTCTGTAACAATATATTTACACCTATGCTTAAATCGATAGACGAACTGCACTTACTTGTTTTGAACGTAGGGCTAGCTATACATAATGCTGATTGGAACTGGAAAAATATCAGCAGTCCTTTTACGCGTTTATACTATGTAACCGAAGGGACAGCCTTGCTTATACTTCCATCTGGAATTCAAGAGCTTAAACCAAACAATTTATACTTAATACCTTCGTTCACCGAACATAGCTATCAATGCGATACACATTTTTGTCATTATTATCTTCACATATATGAAGATATAAATTCAGGTTCGGGACTTTTAGAAGATTGGAACTTTCCCGTAGAAATTACATCCAATGTTATAGACCGAGAACTTTTCGCCAGATTATGCGAAATTAATCCGAATATGAAATTGAAAAACTCGAATCCTGCCAGCTATGACAATAACGATATGCTTATTCAAAATATAATAAAAAACAAAGAGCGTACTTTTTGCGATAAAGTAGAATCACGTGGAATCGTTTATCAACTTCTATCTCGTTTTGTGAAAGATATAAAACCTAAAATAGACGTAAGTGACGATCGAATACAAAGAGCTCTTTCTTATATTCGTAAAAACGTTTATACCTCTATCAGCCTTGAAGACCTATCTCAGAAATCATATCTATCAAAAGATCATTTCATACGCTTATTTAAAAAAGAAGTAGGATTAACACCTCTACAGTACATCAACCAGAAGAAAATAGAAAAAGCACAATTAATACTGATAACAAATGATATACCTATAAAGAACATTGCTTATATGCTAGCTTTTGAAGATCATTCATATTTCAACAGAGTATTCAAAAAAGAAACAGGAATGACACCTCAGCAATATAAGTTACTAAACCGCAAGGACTGATATTTACAAAAAACGGACTAATAGAAATTATTAGTCCGTTTTTTGATCTAGCCTTAAAATTAAGAAATTTTCAATACAAATGAAATATCATTTATTTGTTCTGCTGAAGGCAATTCTACCTCCAACCCATTTTCCGTTTGAGTAAACTTCAGTGAGCCTTCGCTACCTATCAACTCTACATTTTTCACAGTTCCCTCATACAAAGGGTTATCTTTAGATAGAGATTTGACAACTACTTTATTTGTTTTTGGCCATGCTAATACATGTGCATAGAGTGTTTCTCCTTTTGTTACAAAACGAATATCTTCTGCAGTATAAGGTTGGTGCTTACCTTCATTAAAACCTTGAGCATGTAATGGATTCGAAGTTTCGGCTACCGGACCTTCGCCAAATATTTTCCAAGGACGTGTTCCAAAAACACTTTCTTCATTGATTTTCATCCATTTGGCAATATCTTCCAAAATAGCGACTTCTTTATCATCTATTGTTCCATCACCACGCATCGGCACGCTTAGCAATAAGTTCCCATTTTTGCTGATGATGTCTATCAACATATGTACTACTGTTTTTGCAGATTTGTACCAACCTTTATCGTAGGTTTCTCTGTGATAATGCCAATGTCCTAAACATGTACAAGTCTGCCATGGTTTTTCCTGAATCTGATCCGGAACGCCTTTCTCTACATCCCACACTAAAGCTTCTTTTTGATCTTCTGTCAGAATCTTAGCGAAAACAACTGCTTCATTCTTACCATTATTTTCTTTTATGCTTTTGTTATAGAAATGAGCTACCGCTTTCAATCCAGCATCGCTTACAGGCCAAAGAGGCATACTTGTATCATCATAGTAAATTAAGTCTGGGTTATATTTATTCATAACATCAACATTGCGATTAAAGAAGTTCTGAAAATATTCTTCAGTTGGTATTGATGCACCTTCACCCCATGCCCATTGACTATGGATTTTGCCAGTATTTTCACTTTCCACACTCAATGGATGATTTTGTGCATAAAGTTCTTGAGGGTCATATCCTTCCCACCATTTGCCTTTTCCGTCTTCTTTCGTCAGTTTGCCATCATACGGCACTCCAGCTTTTGGGCCATTTTTATCTGATCTTTGGGCTGTTTCCATCCACGTCCAGGCATGAGCCGAGTGAATACTTACACCAAAGTATAAATCGTTTGCACGAGCAGCTTTTTCCCATCCGCCAACAATATCTTTCTTGGGTCCCATATTCATGGAGTTCCATTGATGATGTTTGCTATCCCACAAGTCGAGGTTATCATGATGATTACCTAATGTAAAGAAATACTTTGCTCCAACTCTTTTGTATAGAGCCATCAGCTGATCAGGATCCCATTTATCAGCTTTCCATAAATTAATAACATCCTTGAAGCCGAATTCGGATGGATGTCCATAATTCTCGACATGCCAATTGTACTGACCACTTCCCTCGTCATACATTCCTCGTGCATACCAATCCCCTTGCTCGGGTTGACATTGAGGTCCCCAGTGTGCCCAGATTCCAAATTTCGCATCGCGAAACCAATCCGGAGCCTGCTCATACTGAGATAGGGACTCCCAAGTAGGTTTGTATTGTCCTTCTAGCATCGTTTCATTCTTAGATGAAGAACACGAAGCTAGAATTGTGCATATCCATATTGAAATTAAAAACGAATAGATTTTTTTCATGATTATTATAAGACATTAAGTTATTAAGTTTCTTTCATTCATATTGTCACCTTGTTCGTATCTATCAAGGAAGACAAAATATACGCTCCATCTTTTGCCACTTTTCAACTGAGGAGGCTGAAGATTCCGCATTCTGAAAAATAGACATATACTTTTCCCATTCAATCTGGATAGGCATTTCAGCCAATTGCTGAAATGCCATATCCCAATCAAAATCTAAAGCGGTTTCCACAACCATTATCAATCGCTCTTTATATAGGTAAATATCCATTTCCAGAATACCTACATTGCGAATCCCTTCGCCTACTTCTTTCCAATAATGCTTCTCGCTGTGGCGTTCTTTGTACATTTCGATCAAATAAGCATCTTGTTTCAAATCTAGCGTCTGATAATAACGCTTCGTTGGGAAATTGTATTTATTTACCAAATATCCCTGATCATCTTGTACTTTTACACCATTTATTTCTCCCATACTGCCATTTTTTCACTCATTAATTTCAAAAAATAGTCTTGTTCAATATAGTCCGTTACAAAATAACCTATAAAAATGAAATATCCAGTAATATTATACAGAGACATAATAGGACAAAATCGACGGAAGTATCTTACCGTTCCATACCTAACAAGATATGAGGAATTAGCATTGTAGTATCTCCTTTTTCTGCAGACGATTCCTGATGCAGTTTTACCATTAATTTCTAATTATGAGAGTACACTACCTCCATCTTTCTTTACGTTGCAGATATTACTAGCAAAGAATAGTAATATAAATACACATACTACATTCCCATATCTCGTATCAGTATTATTAATTAATTACTTCACCCCAGAATGTTACTTGCTGAAAATGAATCTGATGTACCCCACTAAATGTTTCTATTCCTTTCCATCTGATATATCTCACAGGAGGAGTATTTTCTGGAAAAACAAATAATTCGCCAGCTTTAGCATATTCTATATCCTCATTTGTTAGAGACGAATCAAAAACTCCTGAAGGTTTTATACTTTCACAATCCATCAATTTTATCCAGCCATCCCAACTTCCGTCAGAAGGCGGAGTATCAGGCATCCATATAATTCCCACTTTTTCAAATTGCCTCCACCTCTTTCATACAAGTATTCCTCTTGTAAACGTTGCCAATATCTAAATTCTTTCAAATTAGCAACTACACCTAAATCGAATGTAAACCACTGAGGCCATCCTTCCGAAGTTTCACTATGACACATATTACTTGCTCCCCAAGTAGTATTACCATTCCATATCTGAGAAAGCGAAAAACCCCAATGCCCCATATTTGCATCCGTAGGCAGCTTAACCTCCTTAAACATAGACTTATCCAATTCTTGTACAAAATTATCGGGAGCATTCAGAGTTTCATATTCAGTATAAAATGTATCTATAGCATTTGGCTCAGGAATATAAGATGTTCTCCAAGATATACGGCCGTTTGGACTACACTCCGAAAGATATGTTTTACTATCAGAGATATCTACGATTATAATACCAGTAGTACCATCTTCCTTTTCATACAATACCTCTGTAAAAATAGCATCTTCCTCATTCATTGACCGCCATTCTATGGTACGTCCGGCTATCTGCGCAACACCTCGATTCAGAAGTGACTGTTGATAGAAGTCTCCATAGCAATATCCCTGAGTAGTAGTAGGCAGAGATTTATTCTTCTGAGAATCTTCGGTTACTAATGTGAAGTCATATTGACCTTCGTTCATATTATCCAAGATTACAGAAAACTTATCAACCTGATTTATTCTCTCAATAGGTACATTCAAAGAATCTACTTGTCCATTTGGAGCTTTCCACATGATTATACAATTTGTTTGAGTTATACCATATTGCAATACTCCTACTATTTGTATACGATTTTTACCTGGTAAAGATTTTACAGAGTCAACCTTTCCCACATATACGGTTTCTCCTTCATTTAAATACCCTTCAATATTGTCCAACATGCCGTTACATGAATAGAGTAAAAGAATAGATATATATGCTAATAACTTAATTGTTTTTTTCATTGTACTTCATTGTTTTATTTCACAATACTCCCATAAAATGTCACTTCTTGTAAATGTATAAATGTACCTCCAGTGAATGTTTCTAATCCTTTCCAGCGAATGTAACGAACAGGAGGAGTATCTAACGGAAACTCAAATTCCTCTCCAGCAGAAGCATACTCAATATCTTCAGATGTGACTGTTCCAGGAGGAAGCCCTGAAGGTTTTTTACTCTCGCATGTTGCTAGCAATATCCATCCATCCCAACTTCCTGAGGCATCAGGCCTATCAGCCCTACCATATATTTCCCATTTTTTGAGATTACCATGTTGGTATAAATATTCTTCTTGAAGTCGCTGCCAATATTTATATCTACTTAACTGAGCCGTAACTCCGAGGTCGAATGTAAACCATTGAGGCCAGCCATCCTGATCCGAAGAGTGACACATATTATTCGCTCCATAAATATTATTACCATCCCATATATGTGACATAGACCATCCCCAATAATTGACTTTAAAGTCATTGGCTAAAAACATTTCCGAAAATTTGGCTTTGTCTAGTTCCGTCTCATACCAAGGCTCTACTTCGATATAGCTTGTGTCAGATTTATTGCCCCATGGATCGGTAATATAAGTTGCAAATTGACGCGGTTCTACACCAAACCCTCTCACGGCAAAAGAAATATCCTTTTTAGAAGTGTATTCAGTATGTGCTGTATACCATTCTCCAATAGAATCTGTCGTTAGAACCTTAACTATAAGATTACTGAAATTATCATTATTCAGTTTAACTCCTATTCCAGAAAAAGTTACAAACATATCCAATGATTCGTATGCTTGTACGTACGACGGTTCACCAGGAATTACAGTATAATGAGATATTTCACCTTCGTTTTCCATTCGGTCTACAGCCGAGAATGATAGACTTTTCTCTGATGTATTACCAAAACCTTCAATTGTAATCTGACTCGAGTATGCCGAGACTCTCTGTTCCATTTCTTGTCCCGAATCTAATGTATATTTAACTTTCACATACATCAGATCTTCATCAGCAGGTGCCTTGATTGTAATATTCACACCACCGGGCAATGCTTTGTATGATTGCATTTCTACTTTTCCCGGAGGAGTACCATCATTAGGACCATATGCTTTATTAATGTCTTCTTCGCTACAAGAATAAGAGGCAAATATTACGATAAGCGAGATAATACTAAAATAAATTTTCATAGCTATGTGTTTTATGTTATTTACCATCCCGGATTCTGTATTAATTTAGGGTTAATAATTAACGAGTTTTCTTTTATTGGCCATAAATAATCTTTCAAATAGAAATTCTGATTATAAATATGCCTAACCTTATAAAACTCTTCTGTAGTTTCTTGGCTGACATTCCATCCTCTGACAGATTTATTGAATTCAGTTTCAGCTAATTTCCATCGGCGCAAATCATGATATCGCTGTCCTTCCAGAGCTAATTCGATTTGTCTTTCACGTCTTACTATTTCGCGCATACCTGATTTTGTTGTGGCTAATTGCGGTCTTGTAGAATAGGCCTTCCATGCTTCTCTTACATCACCTATATCTACTGGTTCTTTATCACTCTTAACAATACCCGAGCGCTCTCTTATTGCTCTTAGAATAGAATAAACTTCTTCAGGAATACCTGTATCACCTTCCGTTGACTCCACAAGCGCTTCAGCATACATAAGATATAAGTCTGCTAGTCTGAAAATAGGGAAAGGATATTCATTTATAACAACATTAGATGATATAATATTCTCATAATTAATCAGTTTCTTTGCGTAATAGCCAGTGACAGAATAGCTATGATTCAGTTTTTGGCCAGAAAACTCTCCACGTTTACCTTCAACATAATTAATCGTATTTTTGTCATCCGGTATAATCCATCCTTGTCCAAACCAAGTAGAGCCATCAAAGCCTAAAGCTCCATAAAATCGAGGCTCTCGTCTAAGATGTAAAAGAGGAGTTTCAAAATTTGTTTTCATATAATATTTATATTCCTCAGTAGTCCGTCCCAATTTAGTTAAACGGTCTTGATACCATTTGTTAGCATTCCATTCTTTGTCTTCTTCTATTGGGACCCCTCTATTCGAGTAGAACATCTCAGCTATTTCCATCGTTGGCGCATATACAGATTTGCAATGATACTGATTAGTAGCATCCGAAGCACCCTTAGTTCCTGGATTCAATCTTGGCTGAATAGTACTCTGCAAATCATGTGTGTATTGTGTACCGCACCCCCATACCAATTCGACATTAAATCTTTCAGTGACGGCCTGTCTTGAATTCATCATATAAATAATTGAATCATTATTTATTGATATTTTACCATCTTCTCTAAAATCGTATAACTTTCTGTTTTGGTCATTTACTGCAGACTCAAGAGCTTCTCTACAAGCTTCAGCTGCTATTTTCCATCTATTATTATCATACGTCTGATTGAAAAAAGGCTGATTGTCATGATCTAGGAAATTTGCATAATCAGTATTCCCGTTATAGAAAGGGCTCGCAGACATTAAAAGTACTCTTGCTTTGATAGATAAAGCTGCTGCCTGAGTTAGCCGTCCGTCTTCGATTGCCGATTTCGATATATATTTCGGCAAATCTGCATAGTTATTATCAACCAAAGAGACAATATAGTTAATCACATCATCTACTTTAGCGCGCGAAACTCTAACGGCTTCAGGAGATGCAGAAACCGGAATGTTTTCGTCAACTATGGGTATGGGACCATAAAGCAGAAATAAATAATAATGATAAAAAGCCTTTAATGTCGCAGCCTCGGCAAGCCATCGTTTACGCTCGGCAAGTTCTAGACCTGCTACTCGGGACTCATCCGATACATATTCAAGGAATATGTTACAGTCGCGGATTGCCTGAAATAAGGATTTGGCTCCCCATCCACCGTCCCAATAGTTGTTCAATGGATCTTGAATATTCTGAAGACCATTGGCAATACCAAAAGCCCACTCGTTATCATTGATTACATCTTTTAAGGTATAGTACCAAATATCATTACCGGCTGTTAATCCGGGATTATCTCGTTGTGCTCCAAAAAGAGGAATATACGAGTAGCATGTTGTCAAATAGCGTTCAGTACTATTCTTATTATTAAATATCATTTCCAAGTCTGCTACCCCATCCGGAACTACATCCAAGTAGTCAGAACACGATGAGTAAAGTTGCATCAATAACGCTAATAAACTTATTTGTATTATTTTTTTCATACTAGTCAGATGGTTAGAAATTTAAAGTTAATCCGATGTTATAAACTCTTTGAATAGGATATCCTAGTCCGTTCGATCCCATTTCCGGATCCCAAAGTTTGAATTTGCTGAAAGTAAGTAAATTACTCCCACTCAAATAAATACGAGCATCATTGATCCTCATTTTTTTCAGCATCTTTTTAGGAAATGAATAACCTATCTCCAAAGATTTCAAGCGCATAAAAGAACCGTCACGCATCCACCAGGTACTTGATTTATAGTTATTTTCCATTGTACGATTCGCCAATCTTGGCCAGAATGCATAAGAATCTCTATTTGATTCCGACCAGTGATCATTGGCTATTACTTTCATCAGTGCATTCTCGGAACGTACTAAACCATCTCCATCCGTATCTATAAACGGAGAAATAGCTCTAGGATCTATCCAAAAAGAAACATTACTATTTCCTTGGAAGAAAATGGAAAAATCTAAGTTTTTATACCCACTCGAAATACCAAATCCGTAGGATATTTCGGGGCTTGTAGGATATCCAATAGGAACCATATCGACATCGGTAATTTTACCATCTTTATTTATATCCTTATATTTGATATCACCTGCTTCATAGAAACCCAGTCCTGTCTGATCTGGAGAGTTCGCTATATCGGCTTCATCAATAAATAATCGTTCAGCAATAAATCCCCATGTTTGATTTAAGCTTTGTCCTACTCGCGAACGCCACGATGTGCCCAAAGAATGGTAATCAGGTTCTTCAACAACCTTGAATTCACTGGTAGCATAGGTGAAGTTAGCTCTTCCTGTGAGCCAGAAATCCTTATTCGATATAAAAGAATAGTCTACTGATAGATCTACACCTTTCGAGGTGGCTTCTCCTACATTCGATTTTACGGTAGCAGATAACCCCATAGACGTCTGGATATGAGATCTTTCCATTAATATATCTTCACGGTTTTCCTTAAAAATATCAACTTGAATCTCTAAATCATCAAATAATCCCAATTCAATTCCATAATTAGATTTTTTAGCTGTTTCCCATGTAATTAAATTATTTGCATAGCGGGTAACTGTAATTCCATCAGGACGAAAACCATAATTATTCCCAAATATCTGTAGTTTTCCTGGATCATTTGTATTCACGTTAGAAAGATAAAAGAAACGATCATTTTCATCGCCAATTGCATCATTACCAACTAATCCGTAAGTATATTTCAGTTTCAGTTTAGTTACATACCGACTTAGAGGTTCAAAAAACTTTTCATTAGATATTATATAGCCTACACCAATGGAAGGGAAGAATCCATAACGTTCATTCTTCGAAAATCGTTCAGATCCATTATAACCGAAGTTGAATTCGCCAAAATATTTTTTCGCAAATGCATATGTAAAACGGCCTGATAATCCTTGATTACGGTATGGCAACGACTTTTGTAAATCTCCTGCATTAGATACACGCCTTTCTTGCCTTGTAAACACGAGCATTCCGCTCACACCATGATCCCCAAACTCCCTGTTGTAAGCTGCTGACAACTCCATATAGTTTGTTGTTTGAACATCTTTCAATCCCTCGCTATAGCTAAGATTTTCTTCCCCATCGGAAGGGTTGATGGCGTATAAACTGTAAGTATCATCAACTTTATTATATGAACCTATTCTATAATAAAAAGGTTTAGATCCTCTAGTAACATCATTGTATGAGTATCGAGTTGTGCTCACTAACCCCCTTGCACTTAATCCCTTTGTTAGCATATCCAGATTTTGTTTTACTTCACCTTGAGCTACAATCAAAGTTCTATTCGACTCTTTATAGCCTCGGACCATATCTGCATATGGATTAGTATAGCTGCCATCATCATAATTACCAAATAAAATATGGGTAGAACTTGCATAATCCCCATCTTTAGGATAATATTTTGGGAAAAGGACAGGATTTGCTCTCATCACTTTTTTAAAGACTTCATCTCCACCGTCAATAGGCCCCCGATAATCATCAAAAGTTCCTTGGAAACGAATGGATGCTTCTGTAGTAGGTGTTAGATTAATATTAATATTAGATCTTACATAATATTTTTGGAGATCGATACCAGAGTTAAAATTATTCTGCTTATCCATTTTTATAACTCCATTATCTTTTGTGTAAGAAGCTGCTATATAATACCTTGCTACCTTGCCTCCACCACTAATATTGAAATTAACTCTCTGATTCATTGCCCGTTCTTTAAATAAATCGTTATACCAATCTACAGAAGGATATACATAAGGGTTATCGCCTGCAATCGTTCGATCAATTTTTTCTTGGCTATATGGTATTACACCCAATGGATTACGTGTTCTTACCGCTTCATTACCAAGTCTCATATATGTTATCGGATCGGCTAATGAGACCATTTTGGTTGGAGTCGAAATTGAATTCTCTAAACGAACAGAAACTTTGGCAGCTCCTTCTTTCCCTTCTTTTGTTGTAACTAATATAACTCCATTTGCACCTCTAGCACCATAGAGGGATGTAGCAGTAGCATCTTTCATTATTGAGAAGCTTGCTATATCATCTACATTTAAACGCGCTAGATCATCAGATGTTAATTCGATGTTATCAACTAATATCAGCGGATCTTTTTTATAACCGAAAGTAGTTACTCCTCTGATAAAAAACTGAGCATTATCTCTACCGGGTTCTCCGCTAGTCTGGTAAGATATTAGACCAGCAATACGTCCTGACAGAGCCGTTGTTAGATTACTACTAGGAACCTTCAATTCATCAGGTTTAATAGTCGTTATGGAACTAATTACACTTTCTTTCTTTTGTTTTGCATAAGCGACTACTGTTACTTCATCCAATTCACTTCTTAATTCTTTAAGAACAACGTCAATGATAGTTTTACCCTCTACAGAAACTTCTTGACGCTCCATTCCTAAAAAACTAAAAATTAAAATACCATCTTGTGGTATATCAATAGAATAGTTACCATCAATATCGGATATAACTCCTTTTGTTGTCCCTTTAATGACAATGGTCACTCCAGGCAAAGGTTCATTATCTTCAGAAGTAACTGTACCTTTCACGATAATTGTTTGTTGAGCTAACTCTTTGGCTAAATTCACCGAACTACCTTTTTCTGCAAAAACATAGCTCGATATTAGACTCAATAGAATTAGTACTGAAAAGAATTTCTTTTTATACATCTTCACTTAGTATTAAAATGGGTTAAATCTAGGTTGTCGTTACAATAAAAACCGTTAGTAATTTCGAATAGTTACACAGCTTCTCATAGGCATTACTTTTATTAATAGAATATTCTGTATGATAAAACGCATTCTTTCAATTAAGTATAAATTCTTAGTTTAACATTTTTTACAAATGAAGATATTTTATAAGATATTAGAATAAGACAATTCGTATATCCATTAAGACAATATCGATATACTGCAAAATCTGTCAAGAAATTCGCTAATTCTGTTTATAGCTACATAGAAAGGGGTAATTGAACTTATCCTTAATGTAAATTCAACATAACATTGAAAATATCCAATAAATTTTAAGGCTGATTATCTATAGAGGAAAAGAAGGCTCTTTGATATATTTTGCGGTAGGTCTTTGAAACGAAAAAGAGCTATAAACCGTTTGATTTATAGCTCTTATCTTATTCATTTCATCTTTCTATTTGTGTTGTAGTCCCAGGCAGATTTGAACTGCCGACCTCTACATTATCAGTGTAGCGCTCTAACCAACTGAGCTATAGGACTGGCATTACATCTTTCTATTCAAATCTTTACTGTTAGTTACTACAGCTTCAA
>NZ_OEPV01000004.1 GCF_900240225.1 Dysgonomonas massiliensis
TTGGAGTGCTTATCTGCTTTTTGGGAGGTTTGATGGCAACGGATATTGCACCTAAGAAGGCATCAGGAGCAGCCTTGGGTGTTGTCGGTATAGCCAGTTATATTGGAGCAGGTATTCAGGATATTCTTAGCGGTCATTTGATCGGGGACAGCAAGACGATAACCTCGGGTGTGGCAGCCTATGATTTTTCATCGATTCAATACTTCTGGATTGGTGCGGCAGCGCTATCAGTCTTATTTTGTGCGATGTTATGGACGGCAAAAAAAAATAAAGAGTAAGTTGAAAGTTTAATTTGTTGATTTGTAGTACTAAGACTTAATCTGACAATTATAGAAATTCTAGAACTGTCAGATTAAGTCTTAGCTATTACATGTTATATTAATAGCCCTATATCCTTTGGCTGAAAGATCCGCAATACTCCTAAATAAGAATAATAAAAAATCTTTGGGGCGAATTCCACTAATCTACTATCTTCCTTTTACGGCGATTTAGGAGCCTTGTATCGCGTGGAAGATGTTATTTTAAGAAAGTATAAGTTTGAAAATTTGAAGCTTGGAAAACGTCTTAGAATAATTGTAATGAAGTTTAGGCTGTTCGCTGGAATTGATTTGTTATTTTTGTAATACTATGAAATTAAAATAAAATATAATGAGCGGAGAAGATAAGAGATTTCAGGTTTTTATAAGTTCTACTTTTAATGATTTAATCGAAGAGCGTGCGGAAGTTACTCAGGCTATAATGGAGCTAAATCATATGCCCTATGGTATGGAAGCTTTCCCTGCTGCTAATGAAACTCAGTGGGAGTGGATAAAAAGAGCCATTAGAGAATCTGACTACTATATTGTAATTATTGGGGGAAAATATGGTAGTGTTAATCCTAAAACTGAAATAAGTTATACCGAAATGGAATACCGATATGCAGAGGAAGTGGGTGTTCCGACTATTGCCTTCCTTGTAGATAGTAGTGTTGATTTGCCTAAAAGTAAAATAGAAACTGACCCCATTAAAGCTGAAAAATTGCAAAAGTTTAAAGATTATATCGAAAATAATAAGCTTCGTAAGTCATATATATCTAAAGAGGATTTAAAATCTAAAGTTATCGTGAGCTTTATGCAGTTGATTAATAGTTGCCCTAGAACTGGTTGGATTCGTGCAAATTCCCTAAAGAACTATACTTCTAATGACGAAGTTATTCAGTTAATGAAAGAAAATGCGGAATTGAAAGCGAAGCTTGCTGAAAAGGGTGCTTATGGGATAGACATTAATTCAATGGCTAAAGGCAAGGATAAATATAAGTTGCAATATGAGACTTTTGACTATTCTTCGAATACTAAGAATGATTCTGAATTAGAGGTTACGTGGGACGAATTATTTCAAGCTATAGGAACAGATTTCTATATGGGAACGACTTCTAAAAAAACTAATGATATAAAATATATTATCTACTCTTATATTAAGTATACAAAAGAAAAGGATATATCTGAATTAAAAGATGAATGCTTAACTAAAGTATTAATACAATTCGAAACTTTAGGTTATTTGCAAAAAGATAAATTTGGATTTTGGAGTTTATCCAGTAAAGGCAAAGAATACTATCTTTCTTTAAATATAATAAAAAATAGATAAGATGCTCTTTTGTTGATAGTTGTAAAATATAGAACTTTCCGCCCCTATATGCGCCCCCTTAAAATAAAGAAGCTCCTAATTCGTTGATAATAAACGATTTCGGAGCTTTCTTTGAGGTTCCTGGCGGATTCGAACCGCCGTAAACGGTTTTGCAGACCGGCGCCTAGCCACTCGGCCAAGGAACCATTAGGCTTTTGCGATTGCAAAGATAAAACAAATTCTCAATTCTGCAAAGCTTTTGAGCCGATCTTGTCGATATTTTATTTCATTTTATCAGCATCTATCTTTAATACAAGAGATAGTTACACTGATAAACAAATACTTATTACTTGCTCATAGCCTCTATTCGTTGAAGAAGAGTAGGGTGCGAATAATAACAAAATACATTCAACGGATCAGGATTTAGATTACTGAGCGATTTTACCGACAATTTTTTGAGTCCGCCGATCAAGGCATCACCCAATCCGAACGAAGCAGCATAAGCATCCGCCTGATACTCGTTGCGCCGACTGAGCAGGTTCATCGTAATGCCCAATACCAACGAAATAGGAGTGAACAGCAGCGAGAAAACCATCAAGCCAATATGAAACGAAGGCTCGTCAGTTCCAAGCGCCATAGCAGCTTCCATATTTCCTAAGAATAAAGAAAGAAGGAACATCAGCACACCCGTATAGGCAATAGATATGAACATACTCATCAGCGTATGTCTATGTTTGTAATGACCTATTTCGTGAGCCAGAACGGCAACAATCTCGTCTGTCGAAAGATCATTGATCAAGGTATCGAACAGAACAATGCGTTTCTTCGAGCCGAATCCCGTGAAATAAGCATTCGCTTTCGACGATCGCTTCGAAGCATCCATCACGTAAATATTATTGATACCGAAGCCTGATTTTCGTCCGAAATCTTCGATCTTGTCACGCAATTCACCGGCTTCCAGCGGAGTCTGTTTGTTGAACAATGGTACAATCAGATTCGAGTAGAAAAGGCTCATAAACAACGTAAAGAATGTCATTATTCCCCATGCGCATAGCCAAGCCCATTCGCCCAAGCTATTATAGAACCAAGTGATGATAGTCAGAATAAGACCTCCCAAGATGATTGTAAGTAAGAGACCTTTCAGCTGATCGAGCCAAAATGTTTTCTTTGTCGATTTGTTGAAGCCGAATTTCTCTTCGATGACAAATGTCGCATAATAATCGAACGGCAACGAGATGATCGAAGATACTGCAAAAAGCACTCCGAAGAAATAGAGTGTCAACAACGTTTCGTTATCAGTATATTGACGCAAAACACCATCCAACCATCCGAATAAGCCACAAACCAGTGCAACAACAAGGAGAACAAAAGACAGAGCCGATGAATAGCGTCCGAAACGACTATTCGTTTTCTGATAAGCTTGCTGACGTGCATATTCTTCCTCGTTGTAGATGCCTTTAAGTTGAGACGGAATCTCGGACGACATCCGCTTGCGGTTGCGATACGATAAGTATTGCGACCAGCCGAAGTCAAGAACTACAATCAGCAGTATAATCGTTAAATACATAGGCATACTTTACACAACTACGCGCGAGAATGGAGCTGCATCCATCGGGCAGAACTCGCCATCCAGGTATTTGAAATACCCCGACATGGCAACCATCGCCGCATTGTCGGTCGTATAACCGAATTTAGGAATGTGAATTTTCCATCCGAAGCGTTTTGCATGATCTTCGAATGCTGCACGCAGACCCGAGTTTGCCGATACACCACCCGCAACAGCCACTTCGTTAATATTTAGGTCTTTTGCTGCTTTACGCAACTGAGCCATCAACACATCAACAACTGTTTTCTGTAGCGAAGCACACAAATCTTCTTTGTTCTTTTCTACAAAGTCAGGATCGTTTTTCAATTCGTCGCGAAGCAGATAAAGGAACGAAGTTTTCAATCCGCTGAAGCTGTAATCGTATCCTTGGATATGAGGTTTGTTGAATTTGAATCGGTCAGGATTTCCCAATTTAGCCAAGCGGTCAACAATCGGTCCGCCCGGATAACCCAATCCCATTACTTTGGCACATTTGTCGAAAGCTTCGCCCGCAGCATCGTCAATGGTTTGTCCTACGATCTGCATATCGTTGTGAGCCTTGATTAGGATTATCTGCGAGTTACCACCCGAAACCAAGAGGCATAGGAATGGATAATTCGGCTGATTCGTATCGTTTTCATCTTCTTTGATGAAGTGAGCCAATACGTGTGCCTGCAAGTGATTGACATCTACCATGGGTATATCGAGCGAAGTTGATAAACCTTTCGCAAACGAGGTTCCCACAAGTAACGAACCCATCAAACCCGGACCGCGTGTGAATGCGATAGCCGTTAGCTCGTCTTTGCTTACTCCGGCTTGTTTCAAAGCTTGATCTACCGTCGGAATAATATTTTGTTGATGCGCACGTGATGCAAGTTCGGGAACTACACCTCCATAGGCTTCGTGTACTTTTTGTGTCGAAATAACGTTCGACAATAGCACTCCGTCACGGATAACGGCTGCTGCTGTGTCATCGCACGATGACTCGATACCTAAAATGACTGTCATTTTATATTAAATATGTAAATTATCAAAAAAACGAAGCAAACATACATAAATCGCGACTAGCTCATACTGAGCTTATACTGTTTTAAAATAGACAAATTTCTTGCCAAGTTTTAAATATTATGATGTAAGTTTGTAATAAAGGAACAAAGTTAAGTAAAAAAAGTTTCTTTGAATCATCTTTTTTAATATCAACGGATTTAAGATTATATGAAATACATTATCCATCGGATTTTCCTGATTGTGCTGATTGCCTCCGCTTCCTCGGGAATAACTGCTCAAAATACGAATGTGCGAATAGCCCGTTTCGATAAAGATTTTTTTCAATATTTAGAGAAAGGCTCGAAGCAGGAAGAACAAAGTCTGAAAAAGAAGTACCCCGATCTGTTGCCTGCATTTTTTCAGATTGCGCAGAACAATAACAATCAGGCTGTCGATTTTGCGACCATGAAGCAATACTTTGCTCATCCCTTACTGAAAACTATTTATCGCGACGAGGTGCGTCTGCTGGCAGATCTAGCTGCGAGCGAAGAGTCGTTGACTGAAGCATCGAAATTGATATCAAGCTATTTTCCGACAAAGAAATTACCACGTTTGGCTATGCACGTATCGGGATTTAAAGAAAATATCATTTATCTGGATACGCTGATTTCTATCTCGGGCGACAAGTATTTGGGTAGCAACTACAAAAACTATCAGCAGTTTTTCTCGGCTAGGGAAAGATTCGGCATGGAGTCGAAAGCTATTGCTCGCGATTTGCTGAAAGCATGGATCATTGGTGGTCAGGTGGTGAAGAAAGATAAAGACGAAAATCTACTTTCGGCAATGATATATGAGGGGAAAATTCTGTTCCTGCTATCAAAATTATTGCCTCATTATAGCAGAGAAGATATCGGACTTTTCATGTCGGCTGATATCGAGCAGTTTGCGAATAACAAAAAACTGATTTGGGATAATATCGTTAAAAATCGTACACTATTCTCGACCGATCGCATGCTGATCTCGGAATTTATCGATGAAAATCCGCGATCGCTACCGATGGCTGGTAAAACTCCTCCGCAAACAGGTGCAATGATAGGGTGGGAGATCGTAGAGCAGTATGCAGCTCAGACGGGAATTACATTGCAGCAAGTTTTGAATGCCGATGCAACAACAATACTGAAAACAGTACGATACAATCCTTAAAAGATCGGATTTCGGCTAAAAGTTATTAACATCCTGTTCAAAACAAAAGTAGATTTTATGCGTTATTTCTTGTATCTTTGTTACCCCGAAACGAAATTTTGAAAATGGCA
Source organism: Dysgonomonas massiliensis (assembly GCF_900240225.1). GTDB lineage: Bacteria > Bacteroidota > Bacteroidia > Bacteroidales > Dysgonomonadaceae > Dysgonomonas > Dysgonomonas massiliensis. Next base: position 5,491 of record NZ_OEPV01000004.1, read on the forward strand.
GACAATAATACCGGTAAAAGGAAATATAATTCGAAATCGAAAGAACAAAATGTCGCACTCAGCGAGATAGGTCGTATTCAGCCACAAGCACGTGAACTGGAATGTGCCGTATTGGGCGCATTGATGCTCGAAAAAGATGCATATTCGCAGATCAGCGATATCTTGAAACCCGAAAGTTTTTACGATCCCATTCATCAGACAATCTACACGGCAATCGTAAGTCTGGCACTACGTCAGGCTCCGATCGATATGTTGACGGTGGTTGAGGAGCTAAAGAAGAAAGGCGAATTGGAATCGGTGGGAGGTGCGGTTTATATTGCCGAACTGACCGAGAAAGTGGCTTCGGCAGCACATATCGATTTCCATGCACGTATCATTGCACAAAAATATCTGGCTCGCGAGCTGATTGGCTTTTCGTCAGATATCACCAATAAAGCTTTCGACGAAACTTCGGACGTTGACGACCTGATGCAGGAAGCCGAAAGTAAGTTGTTCGAGATTTCACAGCGAAACGTAAAGAAAGATGTAACGCAGATCAATCCGGTGATCAAAGAAGCATTGAACTTGCTGGAGATTGCAGCCAATCGTCCCGAAGGACTCAGCGGATTACAGACCGGATTTACCGATCTGGACAAGATCACATCAGGTTGGCAGAATTCCGACCTTATTATCATCGCGGCTCGTCCGGCGATGGGTAAGACAGCCTTCGTGCTTTCGATGGCCAAGAATATGGCTGTTACTTACAACTATCCCGTTGCATTGTTCTCGCTGGAGATGAGTAACGTGCAGTTGGTGAATCGTCTGATTGTGAATACTTGCGAGATACCAGGCGAAAAAATTAAAAATGGTCAGCTGGCATCCTACGAATGGGAACAGCTGGACTTCAAGATAAAAGAACTATACGATGCTCCGTTGTTTATCGACGATACGCCGAGTCTTTCGGTATTCGAACTCCGTACGAAAGCACGTCGTTTGGTTCGCGAACATGGTGTGAAGATGCTTATCATCGACTACCTTCAGCTGATGAATGCAAGCGGTATGCACTTCGGTAGCCGTGAGCAGGAGGTAAGTACCATCTCGCGATCGTTGAAAGGATTGGCCAAAGAATTGAACATTCCGATCATCGCACTGTCGCAGTTGAATCGTGGTGTAGAATCACGTACCGGAGCCGAGGGTAAACGACCTCAGTTGTCCGACCTCCGTGAGTCGGGAGCCATCGAGCAGGATGCCGATATGGTTTGCTTCATTCACCGACCTGAGTATTATAAAATATTCGAAGACGAAAAAGGAAACTCGCTGTTAGGTCTGGCCGAGATCATCATTGCAAAACACCGTAATGGTGCTACGGGCGATGTATTGCTTCGATTCAAAAACGAATTTGCACGTTTCCAGAACCGCGAAGACGACTTCGGTATGGAACGCAATTTCTCGTCGAGTATCAATAGCGCATCACAGCAACCGCAACCGAACGACAGTTTCAATATTGTTCCCGGTATGGATAGCAATGCAACACCATTCTAAAGAGAGAGTAGGGTAGACGCTTTCTTCCGAAAAATATCAGAGTGCGTAATTATTGCCGTGGGTGCGTAATTACGCATTTTTTTACGCACTAAAATAAAAATCGGTTTAATTCTAAGAAGATGAAATAAATAACCTTTGGCAACTGACACTCTTTGCTTCTAGATCCCGCTATTCGAGCAGTTCAAGATATTTTTGAACAAAATAAGCCCAGTCGTCCAGTCTATCATACAGCTGTTTGGCTGCAGGAAGTGGAATCCTGACATCCGGAGCTATACCGATATTGTCAATCGGATTTTTAGGTAAACGTCTGGATCTTGTCATTGGACACCATATTTCATATTTTCCCGAAGGAGTTTTTGTCGGAGTAACATTCGAATAGTCAAGTACTCCTGCTGTATTGTTTTTACCAAATAGTATTACTTTATCGCTTTGTTGTGCTGTCAGCAAGAACTGTTCGGCAGATGAGGCGTTCCCTTCATTTATGATAATTCCGATATTGCGAGGGTTAGGATAAATTGTATCTTTTTGAACTATCTCCTTTATTTTTTTGTGATTGGGATGAATGACATAATCTCCAATGTTTTCTTTCATTGCTTCGATTAAATCAGTAGTCCATTTCATCCATTCCTTCCCTTCTTTTATCTCTCCGTTTTTTATGGCATCTTCGAAATACTTTATGTTCCCTTCTGACGCAAGCCATTCAACTCCTTTAAAAATTATTGGCTTTGTATAGATTATTTTTGCCAGTTCTTGGTAATTAATATCTTGTCCACCTCCATTATTTCTTATATCAATAATTAAGTTAGGATGGTTTATTATCTGATTCCAATTTCTCAAAACAAACTGGTTGCTATAATCTGATCCGAAAGTTGGTATTCTGATATAAAACGTACTATCGCCTAGAGGTGCAGATACAAAATAGGTATTTGATCCATTGGGGTGTTCCGGAATATAGGTTGCTAAAGTAGCTCGATCCAAGATTGTGGAATCAGATGCTCTGACAAGTGCAAAATTGTTGTGTATTTCTAGTATTTTATTCTCTAAATGCAATGATGCTTTAGTTTTCTCCTTCTTCCGACCTTCGATATTCGTATGAATTATTACGTCAAATGTGGAGTCATTTATAGGCTGAAATTCGTACTTGACAAAGCCTTTTGCCATTTGGGCTCTGTTATCCCAGTCTTTGCCTTCGATGGCGACAGCTATAAATTTTTGCTCATCTCTGATAATTGCAAATTCAGCCAAAGCGCTTTCCCATAGACCTTCTAGCGCGGTAGAGTTTTCGAAATTTAACATGTCAGATGTCAATGATATATTTCTGCCATAGCTAGACGTATCTAATACCTTAGGCCTGTTTTGTCCTCGAGCCGATGTTGTGAATGATCTTCTTACATTTAGATGATAATCTTTGAAAAAATCAGTGTACTGTTTGAAATAATACACACAACTGTCGGGATGTTTCTCGATTTTATTTCTCAGTGTTTTTTCCAATTCCATCAACTTCGGAAGATTGTTTTTTGTTATCTTATCACTGTAGCCGGGATAATCTTCTCGAACCTTTTTTACGATATAGTCAAAATCAGTCAAACAGTCTGAACTATTGATTTGTGAAGATATGTGCACGAAAAATGTGGCAAAGAAGAAGATTGCGAATGCTTTTTTCATAGTTTTAAGACGTTTATAAATTCATAAGTACTTTGAGTCTATCTTTCCAATTATTAAGATTTAGGTCATTGAATGTTGTATGGTTTAAGTGGGTGCAATTTACGAAAAAATACAGTACTAAGTCCGATTGTGGAAGCGGATTTGCGACTGATGAAATAAACAGTTAATCTTTTTATTTTTCGTAGTCATCTTTATCAATAAGATAAAACGATGACCGAAACCACAAACACTGCTTTTCTGAAAGCAAAAGAACAACTTGAAAACGATTGCCTGATGGCACTGATGCAAGAACAATCGAAAGCTCTTGTGCAAACTTCTTCTTACGATATCGGTATGTTTCGCGTACGGACAGCCAATCAATGTCTGAGCGATGCCAATGATGCGCCCATTCCGCGCAATCTTTATCATTCACTGGTTTATGAAGGCGAAATAACGCTGATGTTTGCCGACACGGGAGTCGGAAAATCGCTTTTCGCCGTACAGATAGCCAACGAAATAAGCAAGACCGACAAGGTACTGTATATTGATCTGGAATTGTCGGAAAAACAATTCGAGAAACGCTATTCGCAGGAATATACGAATCATTTCCGTTTCAGCAACAATCTCTATCGTGTAGAATATCAACCTTATCTGAGTCTGGCTCTCGAAGCCATCGACTATGATAAGCTGTTCATTCTGTCGCTTCGTCAGATGATCGAAGAATTGGATATCAAGGTCATTATCATTGACAACATGACCAAGCTCATCACTTCGGATACCGACTCGGCAAAGTCGGCAAAGCCGATGATGGATAAGCTTTGCGAGCTGAAGTTCGAGTATGGGCTGACAATGCTCTTGCTGGAACATACACGCAAAAAAGAACTTTATACACCTCTGTCGATCAACGATCTGCAAGGATCGAAGATGAAGACCAATTTTGCCGATGCGGTCTTTTGCATCGGTCGCAGTGCCAAGGGTAAGAACCTGCGCTATGTGAAGCAGTTGAAATGCCGTAGTTCGGAGATTATTAACGACGAAGACAATGTAGCCGTTTTCGAGATTGTGAAAGACGGCTCATTCCTTCATTTCAATTATCTGGAAGACGGACGCGAGGCCGATCATCTCTTTGCGATGGATAGTGCCGAATCAGATCTGCACAATCAGCGTATTGCCGAACTGCGCGATAGGGGTATGTCTAATCGCGAGATAGCCCGACAGCTTGGTTGTTCGGAGGGTAAAGTTCGCCATCGGCTGAAGCGTATGGAGTAGGGGCTCGAAAAAGAAAAAGCCTGTTTGCTTAAGGATGAGCAGACAGGCTTCTTTTTTATTTTGGTTATATTTTATCATCTTTTGAATACTAAAATGTAAGATACATCTGTGATGTTTTCTGATGGATATTTCGTTTTATAAAATCCAGTCAGATCTTCTATGTATTTCTCATAAGGAGGAATTTCCATTATTGATGTTTTTGTTGTACTTCTTGTTTCGCGTATATGATTGTATCTGTGTTCGATATCGTTATATGTTAGATATAATGAAGTGATATTTTCTAAATGTTCGAAGCGAAAAGGTCCGCCGAAGCGTATATCTTCGCTGTCGGGAGTGCTACTAACAGCAAATAATCCTTTCCCTGATTCGGTATATTTCATTGTTATGAAATTGTTTGTGATAAGATTGGTTAGTTTGATGTCGGCCTCTATTTCTGCTTTTATCTCTTTGCTGACTTCATTGTTTATTATTAATTCGGATTCACTTATTTCATATTTATCAATAGCTGTATTGATAATGACATTTAGCTTAGCCATATTCCCTAATCCATCTGTAACAGTGATAACGCACTCACCTTCTTTTAGTACTATAAAATGCAGGTCTCGGTAATCGTACGATTCTATTGGCGAAACTTCTATTGATGAATCTTCAATTACTTCTTGATCGGATGAAGTAAACTTGTAATTGCCATTTCCACCTTTGATCGATACGAATAAGATTGATGTGCCAATTGATCTGGTATTTGTTGTAATCTCGTTTATCTTTTTAGGATCGAGATCAAATGTATAAAAACCAATAGAGTTGTTGTCGTCATTGTCGTCACAAGCTACGCCCACAAAAAGCATGGATAGGCAAAACAAGAATAATGTAAGATTTCTCATGAGTTTTAGATTTTGGTTATATAAGGTATGATGCTTGAAGTTCGAAGAATGTTGCATCGGCATGGTAATTTTTTTGAAAATTATATTCGATAAGCTTCAATGAAAAAAGCCTGCTATCCTTTAGAAGGGTAATAGGCTTTGATTTTATTCTGATGTTATTCACCAAATTTATATATTGTAACTTTCAATGTTGCTGTATTGCCTTCACTGTCAGATACGGTGATTGTTGTTTCACCTAATGCCAATGGTTTGAAGTAGAAAAAATAAGGATAATCAGGTGATTTAGTGGGTACTGCGCTTATTGATGAATTGTCTACAACACTCTGGTTGGATGATTTGAATGAAAATGTACCATCTCCGCCTTTAATGTATGCATAGGCTGTAAGATTACCAATGTCATAGTTGCCTATTGATACCTCAGTTGTCTGATCGGGATGTGCCGATATGCCTATTTCATAAAAAATAATTTTTTTCTTGTCATCATCATCGTTGCAAGCATTGAAGCTGATGAGTACAAATAGTATTGGAAGTAGAATTACTAAAATTTTTTTCATGATAAAAAAATGATAAGTTAAATTGTTTATCCGATAAAAGGAGCATCAGAAAAGACCTAAGGCGTAATATACTTCTGTGATGTTTTCAGCCGGATATTTTGCCTTGTAATGATCTGTCAGATCAATGCCATAATGTCTGCTGCTGATTTTCCAGTCCATGTTGCGTATTCTATCGTCGCAAAGGCTGTAAGAACGCGTTTGTCCGTCATAGATCAAACTCAGTGTTTCGAGGTAATCATATTCGTTCTTCTTTTCGAGAAATGTGCCTTTGAAGCGCAATGTAGATGGAGCATCATCTTCGATATAACCCTCGTTCATGATGTCAGAGCCGATATGTGCAACGAAATTACCCTCTAATTGGCCCGTATAGGTACGGCGCATCTGATTGTAAGGAGATAGATGATTTTCTGCTATGTCGGTTTCGATTTCCTTGCGAACCGATTGGCTGACTTCATCGTTCATTATTACTTTCGATTCTAAAATTACTGAGTTCGAGGTAGAAGTATTGACAGTCACTTGCAATTTTGCCGACAGACCTTTGCCATCCGTAACGGTTATGATTGTGCTCCCTTCTTTGAGTGGAGTGAAGAATATAAATTTGCGTTTGTCGGACTCGTAAAAGTCGACATAAATAGACGAATTATGAATGACTTCCTGATCAGAAGATTGGAACGTATAATTACCATCGCCACCTCTTATTTCGACAGAGGGCTTCTGTGTGTTGAAGTTACGACTGTATGCGATGAATCCGTTAGTCTCTCTAGGCTTTGGTTTGGTAAGTGGAGTGGTATCGTATTCGAGTGCCGTGTAGAAGCGAATAGTACCATCGTCTTTATCTTCGCATGAATTGAAACTAATGATAATGAGAAAAACAATAAGGGATACGAAATATTTTTTCATAGGTCTTGGATTTGATTGTATAAAATTATGATGCAATAGGGTCCGATATAGTTGCATCCATAGTGTTAAAAATATTAATTTCTAAAGTTATGAAAAAAGGAATAAACAGAAAACTATTTTTCTTATGAGTATGAATAAAAAAAGCCTACTATCCTTTAGAAGGGTAATAGGCTTTGATGTTTTGTAGGGATGCTAATTTTATTTTACAGAAGAAAGTAAAACACCGAAAGAAACTTCGGTAATATTTTCGGTCGGGTACTTTGCTTTGTAATATTCAGTCAGGTCTTCGCCAAACTGAAGTCCCGATGTACTAGTTGCTTTAGTGTCAGTTTCTTTTTTGTATGGCATCTTATATTTATGTGTCTGTCCGTTGTAGGTCAAAATCATTGTATGTCCGCTGGGACTTGCATCTTCGAGAAGAAATGTGCCATCGAAGCGTTTGTCTTTAGCTTCGGCGTTGTTGAATATTGCAAGATCGCCTTGACTTAGACCTCTATATGTAAGGTGTATGGAGTTGTTTGCTTGCAAATTATTCTCTTCCAGATCGGCTTCAATTTCAGATTTGATATCTTGGCTGACTTCGTCATTGATAATAAATTGAGTACTCAGTACGTTATATTTCTGCGAAAAAATGACGACTATAACTCTAAGAACAGCAGTGTTGCCAGCTTTGTCAGTAGCGGTAATTGTTGTTTCACCTTCGTTGAGTGCAGTGAAATAAATAATATTCTGCTTCGAAGGTTCGTATAGTTTCAATTCTATAGAAGCATCCTCAATCACTTCTTGATTCGAAGACTTGAACGTGTATTTTCCGTCACCTCCCTTGATATATGCCAGACCGAAACTCTGATCTATGTAACGGCTAGGTATACTGATCTCTGTGATCTTTGCTGGTTTTTCATCCAAAGAATAAAAATGGATAGACTTGTCGTCATCGTTGTCATCACATGCATTGAAGCAGGTAATTGCGATAAGGGATAACAATAATAATGTAAGTTTTCTCATAATAAGTAAAATGTTAATGTATTAGGTGTTTTGAATATTCGTTTCGTAAAAGTAAGACTATTCAGTAAATACTAGTTGTAAATTATGTTAACTATTTATTATATTAAGGTATTAGCTTAATAATTAATCTTTATTTGTAATCGTACGCCGTATACCCCAGTGCGTAAAAAATGCGTAATTACGCACTCACGACAATCGTTACGCAGTGGCAATAAGTTAATAAAATACTAATTTGCTAGCAGACCGAATATTAAGTGTGTTAAAACGATATGAAATAGTTTTTTTTGCCTACCTTTGTGCCCGAAATATAAGATGAAAAATAATATGATTAAACCGATTACAAAAAGTATCGATTTGGGTGATGGAAGGACTATTACCCTAGAGACGGGAAAATTGGCGAAACAAGCTGACGGATCAGTAATGTTACGCATGGGTAACACAATGATGTTGGCAACTGTTTGTGCCGCAAAAGATGCAAATCCCGGAGTTGATTTTATGCCACTACAAGTGGAATATAAAGAAAAATTTGCCGCTTACGGTCGTTTTCCGGGCGGATTCCAAAAACGTGAAGGTCGTGCTTCAGACTATGAAATCCTAATATGTCGTCTTGTTGACCGTGCATTGCGCCCGTTGTTCCCGGACGATTATCATGCTGAAGTATTCGTAAATATAATTCTATTCTCGGCAGATGGCGTTGATATGCCAGATGCATTGGCCGGATTGGCAGCATCAGCAGCATTGGCTGTTTCGGATATTCCTTTCCATGGCCCTATCTCGGAAGTACGTGTTGCACGTATCGACGGACAATTCGTTGTTAACCCAACATTCACACAGCTAGAACAAGCTGATATGGACATCATGGTTGGTGCTACAATGGACAACATCATGATGGTTGAAGGTGAAATGAAAGAAGTTTCGGAAGCAGAAATGCTTGAAGCTATCAAAGTGGCACACGAAGCTATCAAAGTTCAATGTCAGGCACAAATGGAATTGATGGAACTTTGCGGAACAACTAAAAAACGCGAATACTGCCACGAAACCAACGACGAAGAACTACGCAAAGATGTTTGGGCTAAATGTTACGACAAAGCATATGCTGTTGCAACATCTTGCAATACAAATAAACACGAACGTGGTGATAACTTCGCTGCTATCGTAGAAGAATATAAAGCAAATCTATCGGAAGAAGAACTTGCTGAAAAAGGCGCACTTATCAGCCGCTACTATCACGATGTAGAAAAAGAAGCAATGCGTCGTTCAATCCTTGACGAAGGTAAACGTCTTGATGGTCGTAAGACAACAGAAATCCGTCCTATCTGGTCTGAAGTTGACTACCTGCCTGGAGCTCACGGATCAGCAGTTTTCACACGTGGTGAAACACAATCATTGACTACAGTAACTTTAGGAACAAAACTTGACGAAAAAATCATCGACGATGTATTGAACAACGGTAAAGAACGTTTCCTACTTCACTATAACTTCCCTCCATTCTCGACAGGTGATGCTCGTCCACAACGTGGCGTAGGTCGTCGCGAAATTGGTCACGGAAACCTTGCACACCGCGCATTGAAACCAATGATTCCTGAAAATTATCCTTATGTTATCCGTGTGGTATCGGATATCCTTGAATCGAACGGATCGTCATCAATGGCTACAGTTTGTGCCGGAACATTGGCGCTAATGGATGCTGGGGTGAAAATCAAAAAACCGGTAACAGGTATCGCAATGGGATTGATCTCTGAGAACAAAGGACAGAACTATGCAGTTCTTTCGGATATCTTGGGAGACGAAGACCACTTGGGTGATATGGACTTCAAAGTGTGTGGAACACGTGACGGTATCACTGCAACTCAGATGGATATTAAAGTAGACGGATTGTCATACGAAATTCTTGAGACTGCTTTGAATCAAGCTCGTGCAGGACGCCTTCACATCATGGACAAAGTACAAGAAACATTGGCTGCTCCACGCGAAGACTTCAAAGATAACGCTCCACGTATCGAAGTTATTATCATTGCTAAAGACTTCATCGGTGCAGTTATCGGCCCTGGAGGTAAAATCATCCAAGGAATACAAGAAGAAACTGGTGCTACTATCACAATCGAAGAAATTGATGGTGCAGGTCGCGTAGAAATATCGGCTACAAACAAACAAGCTATCGACGCAGCTATGGCTCGTGTGAAAGGCATTGTTGCAGTTCCTGAAATCGGAGAAGTTTACCAAGCAAAAGTTCGCTCAATCATGCCTTATGGTGCGTTCTGCGAAATCATGCCAGGAAAAGATGGTTTGCTTCACATTTCTGAAATCTCATGGGAGCGTATCGACGATATAGCTAACGCAGGATTGAAAGAAGGAGATATCATCGAAGTGAAATTGGTTGATATCGATCAAAAGACTGGTAAATTGAAACTTTCTCGTAAAGTTCTTCTACCTCGTCCTCCACGTCCTGAAAGACCAACAAAGAAAGAAGAAGGTTCAGCTGAATAATTAGTTGTACTTATATAATAGAAAAGCCGATTCTCTGTAAAGAGAGTCGGCTTTTTCGTTCGTTTTAGGCAGAATGATATTTTATTAGACTGATTATTCCTCTGGTTCGTAGATAATAGTATGACTTATTAGAGGGTAGATTTGTGTCCAAATACCATCTACTTCAAATTGGTTACCTGTCCCATTATTCTCAACTGTCAAAGTATATTTGCAAATTCGTTTACAATAAGTAATTTCACCTTTCACACGTATTTCAGAATAGGGTTGTACCAATATGCTAATTCCTTTTTGAAGATCTTTAATATAAGGTGTTTTTACAGGGCTTTCACTATATAAAATACTGTTTCCCATCGAATGATTTTCGCCGTCAATTAGTATCGTAGGAGGAATTATGCTTATATTATCTCCTTCTGGGATCCAACTAAAAGCTCCGTAGTCATTGCTTTCGAAGTGCGAAAACTCGACAACATTTTTAAAAATATATCCCGTTGGTTTCGAAACAGGTTCTGATGTGTTATTTGTTAATATTATCTCAGAACAATCTTTGGCACTTGTATATATTTCTCTCTCTTCTTCTATTTCTTCAAATACACAATTAACTAGCCTATACTCAGAACCTCCCTTTTGAATAACGGTTATATAATCACGTTCCTTGTTGCTGTTTATACATATCATGACCCTACGTTCATTAATTGGATCGAAGTTTTCTTTTAAGCTCATTACGAACCCATCTTTACTATCGCGCTTCAGAGTTAGCCAACCTTCAGACGATGTAATTTCTCCATTTCCCTTTAAGGCAAGTGGGTTGTTGTTTTTGTCCAATACAGTTTCGCCAGATGGTAAATATTCTACCGATTCGATATTCCAATCATTGGCTAAAACGGGAATCTTGAGGTCGAATCCACTATAAAACTCGAGTGTTTTATAAGAAGAATCAATCAATTTAACATCATCGTTATTACATGATATAAATCCTAAAACACAAAGCGTCATTAGAGCTAGGTTGCTCAACAAAAGTCTAGTTTTCATGTATTATATTATTTTATTTTACCATGTTTGTATTTGAATATATCTGGTAATTGAGTCTTTATTAGTAATAAAGGTATTAAATATATTTGATATGATCCATATTATATTTTAAAATGCTTCGTCTTAATAGAAATAAAAAAAAAGACCGGGGAACTTGAATCCTCGATCTTCCTTTGTAATATGTTTGTATTACCAAGTTAAGAGTACATTGAAATATTCGGTATCGGGCGATTTCCAAGTATCGAAATCCGAATATGTAACTATGAATGTTACGTAACCTACTTCATATTCACAATCGTAGGTACTAGTCCAAAGCAACTCTTTGCCGCTAAATTCTTCTCCTTTATGAACAACGTAGGGGATTCCGACCTGAACACCATCGGCAGGCTCGATATATGCTAGTTTGATACCTTGCGACATTACATAAGGAGTCAATTCCGGAATAGCTACGGTCGCATAGTAATACGATCCCAATTGAAAAGGTTCTCCTTGTAATCTCCAGTCGGACTGATGGATAACAATTTGTCGTGTAACGATATTAGCTCCTACGCCATCTCTGCCATCTTCACCTTTACAGCTCACTAAGCCGATGATAAGTAATAAATAAAGTGCAATCTTTTTCATAATCCTTAAGTTTTTAGTTTCAATTATATTTTAGTTTGTGTTTGCTTATCTTCTGCTTGAACCTCTGGACGAACTTCTGCTCGATGAACTGGAGCTACTTGATGATGAACTGCTCGATGATGAAGAGCTGTTGTAACTAGAACTTGATGACGAACTCCTACTTGAGTTACGACTTTCGCTTTCCGCTCTTTCTCGTGCTTGGCGTTCTCTGCTTTCTCTTTCGGCTTGTTCTCTAGCTTCACGCTCTTGTCGTTCACGATTTTCTTGCTCAGCTCTTTCCCTAGCTCTGCGTTGTTCTCGTTCCTGAGCTTCACGTTCGGCTTGTTCTTTGGCTTCACGTTCTTGTCTTTCGCGACTTTCTTGTTCTGCTCGCTCCCTAGCTCTGCGTTGTTCTCGTTCCTGAGCTTCGCGTTCGGCTTGTTCTCTAGCTTCACGTTCTTGCCTTTCGCGACTTTCTTGTTCAGCTCTTTCTCTGGCTCTGCGCTGTTCTCGTTCCTGAGCTTCGCGTTCGGCTTTTTCTTTAGCTTCACGTTCGGCTTTTTCTTTAGCTTCACGTTCTTGTTTTTCGCGACTTTCTTGTTCTGCTCTCTCGCGTGCTCTGCGCTGTTCTCGTTCCTGAGCTTCACGTTCGGCTTGTTCTCTAGCTTCACGTTCTTGACGTTCACGACTTTCTTTCTCTGCTCTTTCCTGTGCTTCGCGTTGCTCTCTGTCTCTCAGATTGTTTGTTGTAGTTCTGTCGGTAGACGGAGTCCTATTGCTATCACGTACATTTTCTTTCTCTTCTCTCGAGCTTGTTCCGCGATCCGAAGTTCTGATATTAGAGCCAATACTAGGAGTTGTAGGTCTGGTTCCAGGATTAACTTCGCGATCTGATGTCCTTATATTATCATCGGGTTTACTTGGCCTGACAGTTGGCTTTTCAGGTCTGTTTGGCTCTTTAACCGGAGGTCTTACCGGTCTAGGTTTAGTCGTTCCATAATATGGATATTGAGGGTTATAATAGTAATAATCGTCGTAATATGAATAGTTGTCAAAATAATTATAGTAATAATTATCATAGAAATTGTCTAGATAATAGTTGTTGCTGTAAGGATATTCGGGATAGTGATAATTACTGTAATCGCCATTGTATCCGTCATATTCATAATACGTTTCGTTGTTATCGTAATTATAATCGTACTGATTTGTAATATTGCGATTATTTTCCAGATACTCTCTGTAGGTATCTACGCGATCCTGCGGAATATATTCATCAGTCGTTGCCGGTTCATAATCGTAATCAACAGCTTGATTCTGTTGTTGCGACTTTGAAGTTGTAATGGAAATTGAAGGATTTAGATTCTCAACTACTGTATCTTGCTGAATAATTGTTGCCAACGAGTCAGTAGGTTTGTGCTGTGCTTCAGTAGTCTTTTCTTCATTTGCTTTTGTTCCCTTTTTGTCAATGCAACTGTAGTTGAGTAACATTGCCAAAAATACGAATAGGGGTAGGATTTCTCTTCTCATGGCAATCTATGTGTTAAAGCGATATTGACTGAGTGAAGTTTCATTCGAGTCTTCTATGCCTGGTTAATATTCTCAGACTTTTACTACTCTCTTTGTAGTTCCTTTAGCCTTATGACTGCACCGAATTGAAAAGGTTTAATCGAGTTGAAACAAAAAAGATGACCGATATTTTCGATCATCTTTTACTATTCTGAATATGAAACTGATAAGACAGTTTAGATATTTAGTTCTTTTCTGATTTGCTCTATTTTTTGTTGAGCAGCTTTTTCAACAGCTTCGTATTGCTCGCGAGAAGCTAGTTTGCTGTGTACTTCCAAGTAGAATTTAATCTTAGGCTCAGTTCCCGATGGACGGATCGAAACCTTCGTATTATCTTCTGTAAAGTATTGAAGCACATTCGATGTAGTAGGCATCTTCAAAGTATAAGTCTCGTTGATAGCCAGATCTTTAGCTTCAAGTTTAGCGAAGTCTTTGATCAGCACAACTTTTGATCCTGCTATTTCCTTAACCGGATTTTCGCGGAAGTTTTTCATCATAGCTTCAATTTCTTCAGCACCGGTACGGCCTTCGCGAACTACTGAAATACCTTCTTCTTTCGAATATCCGTATTCAACATAGATGTCTATCAATAGATCGTATAGCGATTTACCTTGATCTTTAGCCCAAGCAGTCATTTCTCCGAACAACATTGCTGCAGATACCGAGTCTTTGTCGCGAACGAAATCTTCGGCCAAGAAGCCGTAGCTTTCTTCACCTCCACCAATGTATTGGCGTTTGCCTTCAAGTTGGCGCATTACAGATGCAATCCATTTGAATCCGGTATAGCATTCGAACATTTCAACTCCGTTTTTCTTCGAAATTGTTTCTGTCAATACACTCGAAACGATTGTACGAACTGTATAATCGGTTGGTTTAAGTATTCCAAGCTCTTTACGGCGAATTATCAGATAATAAATAAGCATCAGCATTATCTGGTTACCATTCAATAGGATAAGTTCTCCTTTGTCGTTGCGGATACCTGCACCGAAGCGGTCAGCATCCGGGTCGGTTGCAAATACCAATTCGGCATTTGTTTCCATACCTTTAGCAAGTGCCATTGCCATAGCTGCCGGCTCTTCAGGGTTTGGAGATTTGACAGTTGGGAAATCACCGCTGATAACAGCTTGTTCAGGAACCAGAATTACGTTTGTAAATCCAGTTACTTCCAAAGCTTTAGGTATGATTGTGATACCTGTTCCGTGAAGCGGAGTATAAACAATCGGAATATTGTGATGTCTCTTGATGCTGTCTTTCGACAATAGAACTGTTTGTAGTTGCTCGATGAATGCATTGTCAATTTCTTCGCCGATCGATTCAATCAACGATTTGTTTGCTTCGAATTTGATCTTGTCAACCGATACGCGATTTACTTCGGCAATGATATTTTTATCGTGCGGAGGAGTTACCTGCGCACCGTCTTCCCAATATACTTTATATCCGTTATATTTCGGAGGGTTGTGAGATGCTGTGATCATTACACCACTTTGACATCCTAATTTGCGGATTGCAAAAGAAATTTCAGGAGTAGGGCGTAGTGCTTCGAAAACATAAGCTTTGATGCCGTTTGCCGAGAAAATGCCAGCTACTATTTGAGAAAATTCTTGGCTGAAATGACGACAGTCGTAGCCAATAACAACTTTTATTTGATCCAGATGCGAAAATTCTTGCAGAAGATAATTTGCTAATCCTTGAGTTGCAGCTCCAACAGTATATTTGTTCATACGATTGCATCCTGCTCCCATCACACCTCTCAGACCACCAGTTCCGAATTCGAGGTCTTTGTAGAATGCGTCGATAAGTGGATTCTTATCTTCGTCGTTTAACAAGGCACGCACTGCATTTTGCGTTTCAGAATCGTATTGATCCGATAGCCAAGTGTTTGCTTTCTCTGTTACCTGAAGCAACAAATCTTTATTTTCCATGCTGTTATTTTTTACTTTTATATATGTGATTTATACTAGCAAATATAATAAAATATATCCTTTTATGTCCTACTGAAAGATATTAATTGCTTGTAAGAGCATATTGTATCTGATCGGGTAAGAATTTGAAGATCGATTCGTCGACTCCTAATTCTATCAAAGTGCCTTTGTCGGCCATTAGTATCTCGATAAACTGATCGAATTCAGTTTCTTCGTTTATCGCTTTTTTGTAGTATTCTACTGCTTGTTTTTTGTTACCGATGCATAGCTCGGTATGTCCGGCATTCAGATAATCGTGGATAGAAGGTTTGTCTGCCAGAATGATCTGATAGTATTTCTGCGATAGCTCGAATTTATGCTGCAATAAAGCTGTCCAGGCAATTGGTCGCCATGCTTTTTTTGCATTCTTACTGTCAGTTAGCTCTACTTTGAAATAGCTGTTCAGAGCTTTATCGTAATCTTTCAATTCCAGATAGCAGTGCCCGATATTAAGTTCGAGGCTCATATTGTCGGGTGTGATATTCAGTGCTTTCTGATAAAAATCGATCGCTTTCTGTGGTTGTTTCATCGTGCGATATATATTGGCTATACGACGGAGTATCCACGAATTGTTTGGTGTCAGAAGATCGGCATGCAGATAAGCTTCCAATGCTCCGTCCATATCTTCGAGCATTTGTTTACAATAACCTATCTTTTGCCAGATATTGTCTTCGCCAATATGTTTTATCTCTTCGAAAATAGATAGAGCTTCGGTCAAATAATTCTTGTCGAAACAATATAAAGCAATCTGTCTCAGACTTTCATAATCTGAAATAAGTGGTTTCAACGATTCTTTTTCGTGGAAATTAAGTTTCAACCCGAAAATATCCACAAAACTACTACGATAGCTATTCAGTTTGAAAAAACGGTACAAGTCCTGAATGTAAAGGTTGCTTGCAACTTCTTCGTTCAATTTAGCATTCAATTCGGCTGCTTCGCGTTGCAATTGTTTGAAATCTTCCGATTCGGCGTGCATTTTACCGAGCAGCGATTCGCGATGACTGGCCGGTACTTGTAACAGACTCAAACAGAATGAATATTTGTCCGAATTACACATCTGGTTCGAATCTACTATAGCTGTCTTAAGCAGCGATGCGTTTGCCGTATCGCCAAAGATAGGAGCTAGTTGCGAATACTGAGGATCGAATGGTAAGAACCAGTTCGCCATTTCGGAGAAGAAGGGAAAACTTTTCAGACTTGCGAATGTGGAGTGAAACACATCGGCTCCTTCGAGTTGTAGGTTCGAATATTCTTGCAGCTTGTTTGCCAGTCCCGATTCTTCGAGTTCTTTTTTCCATTCCGGATTTTTATCCGACAGATCGCCATCGCCCATCAACTCGTCCAGATTCAGTTTTTTTCCGGCCAAATTGTTGATCCGCATAATTTCGGGGATAATTTCTTCAGTCATCTTTCGGCTGATCTTTTCGGTTTCGCGCGATCTGATTAGCTGAAGGATGATTTTTAGTATATGTGTCTTGAAATCGGGATCTTCGGAAAGTATAGCTAATTGACTTTGCAATTCGGTATAAAATTGCCATCTGTTGTCATACATCTGCATAGTGATGACCAACCCAACCAACGCACGCGATTTGATCTGTATATTCTCAACACTGGCTGCATGCATCAGAAGCTGTACTTTGCGCGAGTCAAAACGATGTATCAGGCTGAGTGTCGCTGCTGATATTAACAAGCATTTCTCGCGAAGAGGAACATCTTCCGAGTCGATAAACTCTTTATATTCATTCAGTACACTTTCGCTGGTGCGTGGCGATATGAAGATAGTATTGAACATCTCGGTTGCTATACGCTCGCGTTTGATAGCTATTTCGTTTATTTTAGTCTGTTTGTTTTCGCCTTCTTCCAGCAGATCGACTAAAGCGCGTGATTCGCTCAGGTTTTTGAATTGTGCTTGAAAGTCGCTGATTGATATAGGAGTGCGTAATTCGCCTATGCGAACACGTTCGTAATATATATTCGATGATTCTTGTTTCAGCAACTCATCGCTTACATCGTCTGTGATTTCGTATAAAGAACGTAGCAGATTGCTATAAACCATATCGCGTTGGCTATCTTCAACACCTTCGAACATATAATGGAGCATCAGTTTGTAATTTGTCTCCAGTTCGTTTAGTGTTTCCAGAGTTTTCCAGTTTTGCAATGCTGTAGCCAACTTGTTCAGGTTTTTGAATGCCTCGCTTAGCTGCCTTTTTGACAGACAGAGCAATACTGTACGTTTCTTTGTGATTATATCTTTACTATTCATCAATTGTAATTCTTGGTACTTTGTTTATCTGATAGTGCATCAATAAATGTGCCAATCACATATTCCGATTGCAAATCGAGAATAAATGGTCTTTAACAAAGATATAATAATATATAAAAAAATGTACGATTATGATTATGTTTAGCAACCGATCTGTGTGAAAATTAGGTTAAATGCAGTATATTTGATAATAGAATAAAATGAAAACGATATGATACTAACCTCATTGAAATATAGCCGATTTGAAGGCGAACCACGCGAATGGCGGATTGTTGAGAATGGAAATCCAGAAAAAGCGGGACGTATGTTTAGCAATATCAACCTGTTGGTGGGCAAGAATGCTGCAGGGAAAAGCCGCACACTGTCGGCTATCCGCGATATTGCACGATTGCTGTCAGGGCGACTTCTTATAGAGGATACTATCTATCCGACCGAAAGGTACGAGATTACGTTTAAGAATACTAATATACAAGGGCGATACATTCTAGCTTACAAGAAACGCGTAATTACCGAAGAAATATATGAACTGAACGGCGAAGTAATGTTTTGCCGGTCGGAAGGTCATTTTTTCGACAAGGCAGCTCTGGAAGAACAGACCGGTCTGTTGGCAAGATATAAGGTCGATGATGGAGTCTATTTCAGTCAGGCCCTTATTGATTGGGCTGATAATCTGCGCGATTTCCAATTTACTAATCAACGTGAGAAAGATACTTTGGTCAAAGACTGCAATCATCTGGAGAGAGATGCAAAAAATCAGAATAGTCTGAACTCGATTATCTATTATTTCAATAGAGGCTTGGCTCAATTTGGAGACGCGTTTACCGAGGAAATTCTCAAATGCATGAAGCAGATTGGTTACTCGGTGACAGATATACAAATGAATCTGCACAAAAATGGATACGGACTGGATATCGAAGAATACGGCAAGTATAGAATCGATCAGCGCGAGATGTCGCAAGGTATGTTTCGTGCCTTGTCATACTTCATTCAGCTGGTATATGCTTGTATGGAAAATGATTCGATATGTGTTTTGCTTGACGATATAGGCGAAGGTTTGGATTCGGACCGTGCAAAAGATATGTTGGGAATTACAATGCATAAAATAAACGATACGAATATACAGTTCTTTGTGACGACGAATGATCGCGATATAATGAATAAAATTCCGTTGAAATTCTGGACAGTAATCGATCGCAATAATGGAAATGAGTCAATCGTATATAATTATTCGAACTCGAAAGATATATACGAAGATTTTAGATATACAGGATTATGCAACTTCGATTTCTTAGCTTCCGACTTCTATAAGAAGGGATTTTCGGAAGATATAGATGACGAGGAAGAAGACGAAGATTTTGTATAATAATATTCTTACTTATACTAACTATTTATGAGAAGAATAGCATTTTTTGTAGAAGGACAGACCGAGCAAATATTTCTGAATCGTTTGGTTCAGGAAGTACTGGGAGTCGATAATACAAATGTAATACTGAAGCAGTATCGCGGAGGAGCAAACGTTCCGAAACGGGAAATAAATATAACACGCTCGATATCGCTCGATCCTCGTTACGAGGTGCTTATATCGGATTGTGGGTCGGATAATCGTGTCAAATCGGAAATGATGGATCAAACACGATCTCTGAGATCCAGAGGTTATGAAATGCTGGTTGGCTTGCGAGACTTGTATCCCATGTCGCTTGATGAATTGCCACGCTTGGAAAAAGGATTGAAGTTTTTCCCGAAAACATACGAGAAAGATTCAGGGCATCTGGATATGATTGTAGCTATTCGCGAGATAGAAACTTGGTTCATAGCTGAATATACTCACTTCGAGAAAATGGATAAACGTTTGACAAATCAGTTGATACAACGTCGTTTGGGCTTCAATCCATCGACAATCAATCCTGAGATCATAGAGCATCCGGCAAAAACGTTGGATGACATCTACCGCTTGGTGGGTAAAACCTACATCAAAAGAAGATGGCAGGTACAGCGCATTGTACGGAAATTGGATGTCGATTTTTTAGAACGTGAAGTAACTCGTGACTCTAAGTCGTTGAATCGGCTGATAAGTATATTGGAGGACTTTAAAAATCCTGATAAACGTAAATAAGGAAAATAGCTGATGAAAGAAAAGAAAATTGATATATCAGACTTGCGATTCAAAGACACTTCGTTTGCCAGCCTGATGAATCGTCGTATCTATAATGTATTGCTGATTGCAACAAAATACGATTCGTTTATGCTGGAAGAAGACGGACGTATTGACGAACAGATATTTGATGAATATATGTCTCTCAATCTGCGATTTCCTCCACGATTTACGCAGGTGACATCCGAAGAAGAAGCTTTGAAAGAGCTAGCCGAAAATCATTATGGATTGATCATTCAGATGCCAAATATGGATGATGTAAATATATTCGGTTTGGCGAAAAAGACAAAAGCACTTTATCCCAATATCCCCTTTGTTGTACTTACTCCTTTCTCGCGTGAGGTGTCGAAACGCCTTGAGCATGAA
Source organism: Dysgonomonas massiliensis (assembly GCF_900240225.1). GTDB lineage: Bacteria > Bacteroidota > Bacteroidia > Bacteroidales > Dysgonomonadaceae > Dysgonomonas > Dysgonomonas massiliensis. The sequence continues at coordinate 25,692 of NZ_OEPV01000004.1, forward strand.
GACTTGTCATCTGTAGATTATGTATTCAGTTGGTTGGGCAATTCCGAACTTTTATTGGCAATCATCAAGCTCATCGAAGATTCGATGAATATCGATCAGGATACCCAGAGCGTTGGTGTTCAGGTTATTCTGTTGATTGAAGATTCGGTGCGGTTTTATTCATCGGCATTGCCTACTTTGTATAAAATTGTATTGGAAGAATCGAAAGAATTCAGTAAAGAAGCTTTGAATGAGCACTATCGGATGTTGCGAATGCGTGGCCGACCAAAGATACTACTAGCTCGTAGCTACGAGGAAGCAACAGAAATGTACTCGAAATATGCCAAAAATATTCTGGGTGTGATAACCGATATGAGCTATAAGCAAGAGGGAGTAAAAGAAAAGCTTGCCGGCTATAACTTATCGAAATGGATTAAGAAACAAGATCCTTTCATGCCGATTGTATTCACTTCGTCCGAAGCCGAAAACAGAAAGTATGCCGAAGATTTGGCATGCTGCTTTATCGATAAAAACTCGAAAAGCTTTCCTCTCGATTTGCGTAATCAGATAAAGAATAACTTCGGGTTTGGAGACTTTTCTATTATTGATCCCCATACGGGAGATGAAATATTCAGAATCAGAAGTCTGAAAGATATGCAAAGACGCATCAATGATATTCCGCCCGAATCGCTGGTCTATCATATGCATTATCATCATTTCTCGCGGTTCTTCTATTCGCGTGCTATTTTTCCGATAGCCGAATTATTGCGCAAGATCAACGTTTCGGATTTCAGTAATATCGAAGATGCTCGTCAGGTTATTTACGATGCCATAATCAAGTATCGCAGAATGAAGAATACTGGTGTGGTTGCTGTTTTTCAGAAAGACCGCTTCGACGAATATTCCAACTTTGCACGTATAGGCGAAGGATCGATAGGAGGTAAGGGCAGGAGTCTGGCTTTCATCGATAATCTGGTAAAAATACATGACGAGTTTGAGGATTATGAGAAAATGACAGTCAAAATTCCTCGCACAGTAGTACTTTGTACAGACTTGTTCGACGAGTTTATGGAGTCGAACGATTTGTATAAAATAGCATTGTCCGATTTGTCGGACGATGAAATTCTCGAAGCTTTCCTACGAGGTATCTTACCTGACGATCTGTTGGAAAATCTGCTTGCATTTCTCGAGACAATTAATGCGCCAATTGCTGTCCGATCATCCAGTTTGCTTGAAGATTCGCATTATCAACCTTTTGCCGGAGTGTATTCTACTTATATGATCCCAAATCTGGAGAGTAAATACGATACTTTGCACATGCTGATCGATGCCATAAAGGCTGTTTATGCATCGGTATTTTTTCGCGACAGTAAAACCTATATGATTGCTACGCAGAACCTGATCGATCAGGAAAAAATGGCTATTGTACTGCAAGAAGCTGTAGGTACAGCTTATGGAAGCCATTTCTATCCTACATTTTCGGGTGTTGCACGTTCGTTGAACTTCTATCCGGTTGGTAACGAAAAGCCCGAAGAGGGAGTTGTAAATATGGTTCTTGGCTTGGGGAAATACATTGTAGATGGTGGAATCAGTTTGGCTTTTTCTCCATACCATCCTCAGAATATTATACAGCTTAGTTCGGTGGATTATGCATTGCGCGATACACAACGTTATTTCTATGCTCTGAATTTGAGTAGCTCGTACAATAAGATAACAAAAGACGATGCTTTTAATTTGTTGCAGCTTTCGGTAAAAGATGCCGAAGCCGATGATTCGATCCGTTACATCTCATCAACTTTCATGCCTCAAGATCAGACGATATACGATGGTTATTACGAAGGAGGACGAAAAATAATTTCGTTTGCAAATATTCTTCAGCACGAAATTTTCCCGTTGACCGATATACTGAAAGATATAATGCGTATCACTCAGCAAGAAATGGGACGTGCCGTCGAAATTGAATTTGCTGTAGATATCAAAAGTCGTGAAGAAGCCCATTTCTACCTGCTTCAGGTACGACCAATTGTTCAGAACAAAGAGCTGATGAACGAGGATTTGTCAACTGTCGATCGGACAAATACATTCCTGCATACAAATAATGTATTAGGACATGGAATAGTAGACGATGTGGAAGATATTGTGTATGTCAAATCGGAAACGTTCAATGCTGCAAATAATATCAAACTGGCCGAAGAAATTGATAAACTGAACAGAACATATCTCAACGAAGATAAAGGTTATATCTTGGTCGGTCCTGGCCGATGGGGTAGTAGCGATCATTGGTTAGGTGTTCCGGTACGTTGGTCGCAGATATCGAATGCACGCTTGCTTGTCGAGACGGCTTTGAATAACTATCGGATCGATCCAAGTCAGGGTACACATTTCTTTCAAAACTTGACATCATTTGGGGTAGGATATTTCTTCATCAATCCGTTTGTATCGGATGGTGGTTTCTTCGACGAAGAATATTTGAATTCGCTACCGGCTAGCTACGAGTCAGAGGCTATTCGTGTAGTTAAATTCAATAAACCATCGGTTATCAAGATAAATGGAAAAAGATCCATTGGTCTTGTTCTGAAACCAGTTGATTGATTTATAGGACGTAAATATTGCTTAAAAAATAATAACGGGAAATTTGGCTTTTTGATATTTTATATAGCTTTGCGGCTCAAAATAAAAAAAGAATATATGAAAAGACCCGTTTTATTATTGATTTCAGTAATTATGTTTTCATCAGCAATGTTTTTCTCGTCGTGCGATGATGAAAAAGAAGATAAAGAAAAGCATGATAATGTAGTTGTAAGCCACAATTATAGAGTAGAAGGTCATACACTGAAAGTATCATTGCATAACAAGAATGATGAAGGAGTGACCGTTGAACTTTTCGTCCGTTATAATCGAGGAACAATGAGTGGTGGAGCTTCTCCGCAACTCGGAGAGGTTCACGATAAGTTCAAGATGGACGCCGGGGAGAAAAAGACGAAAGATTATCAGTTGGTAGGAGATATGCCTTCTGGTGTTGTTGTCCAATATCTGGTTAAATAGCTTCGTGAGGAGATGAAAAAAATAGTATTTTTGAAATTCATTACAAACGAATATAAGTACATCTAATTATGTCACATTCATTGCATGTCTCTCAGACCTCGAAAGAGGAAAAGTATACTGAGTTGTTACCTCAAATTGAAAGCTTGCTCTCAGGAGAAACTGATCTTATAGCCAATTTGGCAAATGTTGCAGCTGCATTGAAACAGGTTTTCGGATTTTTCTGGGCGGGTTTCTATCTAGTTAAAGAGGACGAACTTGTATTAGGACCTTTTCAGGGGACGATTGCATGTACCCGTATCAAATTTGGGCGAGGTGTATGTGGTACAGCATGGAAAGAAGCAAAAACAATAGTTGTAGAAGATGTAAATCAATTTCCCGGACATATTGCCTGCGATGCTGCATCGCAATCCGAAATAGTTGTGCCAATCATGAAAGACGGAGCAGTTGTAGCTGTTCTGGATGTTGATAGCGACGAACTAGCTCAATTTGATGATACAGATGCACGTTATCTTGAGAGGATTGTTAAACTTCTCAAGTTCTAAACAGATTTACTTCTATGTGATACAAAAGAAAAGAGATCGATATTAATCGATCTCTTTTTTATTCTTCCATTTCTAATCTGATTAGAAATTCCATTTTTTAGGTTCGAAATAAGATTGTGGGTGAAGACATGCAGGACAAGTCTTAGGAGCTGTTTTACCTGTATGTACGTATCCACAGTTGCGGCATTGCCAGTCGATAGCTTCTTCGCGTCCGAATACTTGGCTGTTTTGAATACGAGCAAGTAATGCTTTGTAGCGATTTTCGTGCATTTCTTCAACTTTAGCAATCAGACGATACATAGTAGCGATTTCTTTGAAACCTTCTGATTCTGCGATTTCTGCGAATTTAGGGTAGTCGATAGCCCACTCTTCGTGTTCGCCAGCTGCAGCAGCGATCAAGTTTTCTTCAGTAGTACCGATCATACCAGCAGGATAAGAAGCAGTGATTTCAACCATACCACCTTCTAAGAATTTGAACATACGTTTTGCGTGTTCTTTTTCTTGATCAGCAGTTTCAAGGAAGATAGCTGCGATTTGTTCGTAACCTTCTTTTTTAGCAACGCTAGCAAAGAATGTATAACGTGTTCTTGCTTGTGATTCACCAGCAAACGAAGTCAATAGACATTTTTCAGTCTGTGTACCTTTAATACTTTTTCCCATGATGATAATTTTATTTGATTTTTTAGTTTGTATCAAAGTTATACAATTTGCTGACAACTTGAAAGTTTTTAGGCTACGATTTCAACGCATCGAAGTGAAAATTTGTTTAATAAAGTGACTGATTATCAGAACTTGATTAGATCATTTCTAAATAAGGACACTTTTTGAATTGTAATAGATTGTATCTCAATGATTGCTAATTGTATCCATTTGTAATCATTATTAAAATCTATTAATAATAGATTTTGTTTATCAGAATGAGTCAGTCTGAGGTAATATTTATTTAGCGTGTTGTAAAAAGAAAATGCCCTACAGCTATTCTGCAGGGCATTGTTCATTATTCCGAGTATGAAATATTATCTTTTTATTCCTTCTCTTTCCAATAATGCGTCTACCGAAGGTTTATGACCTCTGAATTGTATATACAATTTCATCGGATCTTCTGTATCTCCTTTTTCAAGGATATTCTGACGGAAAGATTTTGCTGTTTCCTTGTTGAATATTCCCGTTTCTTTGAAAAGAGAGAATGCATCAGCATCCAATACTTCAGCCCATTTGTAGCCGTAATATCCTGCTGAATAGCCACCCGAGAAGATGTGACCAAATGAAGTTGACATACAAGCTTCGGGAACTATAGGTAATAGAGCTGTACTGCTCATTGCTTTTTGTTCGAATTCTTTCACGTCACCAGTATAAGCACTAGTTATTGTATGCCAAGCCATATCAAGATATCCGAATGAAAGCTGGCGATAGCATAGATATCCTGCATTGAAGTTAGAAGCATCAATTAGTTTCTGTACCAATTCGGCAGGAATAGGCTCGCCCGTTTTGTAGTGAACAGCAAAGCTGTCTAGATATTCTCTTTCTGTTAGCCAGTTTTCCATGATCTGAGATGGTAATTCTACAAAATCGCGAGTTACACTAGTCCCTGATAGAGATTCGTATGTGGCTTTAGCTAACATTCCATGAAGTGCATGTCCAAATTCGTGAAGGAACGTGTTTACTTCGTCGAAAGTAAGCAATGCCGGTTTGTCAGCAGTTGGACGCGTAAAGTTCATTACGATAGTGATGTGCGGACGCGAATCTTTTCCATCTTTGTCGATGTATTGACTTTTGAAGCTGCTCATCCAAGCTCCTTGGCGTTTACCTTCGCGTGGGTGAAAATCAGTGTATAGAATAGATACAAAGTTGTTGTTGTCGTCGTAAACTTCGAAAGCTTCTACTTCAGGGTGATATACTTGGATATCTTTATTCTTGCGGAAAGTAAGCCCATACAATTTAGTTGCCAAGCCGAAGACTCCTTTCTTAGCATTTTCTAGTTCGAAGTATGGACGTACCATTTCGTCGTTTACATTGTATTTCGCACTTTTTAGCTTTTCTGAGTAGTAAGACCAGTCCCAAGGTTGAATCTCGATAGCTTCATTTTCCATACCGATAGCGAAACCTTGAACTTCTTTTACATTTTCGCGAGCAGCCACCGAGTATGCTTTCAGAAGTTCATCAAGTAGTCCGTAAACACCTTCAGCATTCTGAGCCATTTTGTTTTTCAACTGATAGCTAGCGAAATCTTTATAACCTAAAAGATTCGCAATCTCCATACGTGTTTTTGCAATCTCTCTAACAATATCCTGATTGTCGAATTCTCCACCGGCTACACCTTTGGTATTATAGGCACGATAAAGTTTTTCACGTAAGTCGCGACGTGACGAGTGTTGCATAAACGCAATGTAGCTAGGAGCCGAAAGATCGAACATCCAGCCGGTTTTATTCTTCGAAGCAGCTTTTGCTTTAGCAGCATCTATTGCGCTTTGAGGAAGGCCGGCTAAGTCAGCTTCATCAGTAAGCAGCATCTCGAATTTATTGCTTTCTTGCAATGCATTCTGTCCGAAGTCCAAAGTCAATTTGCTTAACTTAGTAGATAACTCTTTGTACTTCTCTTTGTCTTCATTCGAAAGGTTTGCCCCACTGCGTTCGAATCCACTGTATATTTTCTCAACCAAACGAATCTGTTCTGTATTAAGACCAGCATTCAAGCGATTGTCATATACAGTCTTAATTTTTTGGAAAAGCAATTCATTCAGATTGATATCATTGCTGTGTGCTGTAAGAAGCGGTTGAACGCGTTTTGCAATCTCACGCATTTCTTCGTTCGATTCTGCACCATTCAGATTGTAGAAAACTGAAGATACACGGGAAAGCATTTCGCCCGATCTTTCGTATGGCAGAATTGTATTCTCGAAAGTAGGGACTGCTCTGATCATAACGATCTTGTTGATTTCTGCTTTGTGCTTTTCGATAGCTTTTGCAAAAGCCGGTTCGAAATGCTCGTTTTTTATTTTATTGAATGGGTGTGTTCCATGCGGAGTCTTATAGTCCGAAAAGAACGGATTTTGAGCTGTTGCCATTGTCATTGCTACAAAAAATGTAAAAATACTAATTAATGTTTTTCTCATAAATGAAATTATAAATGTATAACTATATAACTATGGTAATATTATATCCATTTCGTGACTTCGTCTACCGAAAGACGTGACGAGTCGTGCCCTTCCTGATTAGCTTTGCCAATTGATAGAATAAGTACAGGCTTATATCTGTTGGTATCCATACCCAATACTTTCGAGATGTTTTCGCGGTCGAAACCTCCGATTGCATTCGTATCGTAACCATATGCTTTAGCCGAGAGCATCAATTGCATGATGACAAAGCCGCAGTCCAAGACTTGCGATTCGGCAAGCCTTTCAGGCGAATATCTTGCACGATAGTCTTTTATCATTGTTGCCATCTTTTCCATATTATCTTCTTCGCGTAGGCCTAACTTCACGTCCGTAGCTAAAATGCTGTCAATCATATCTTGATTTTGCATATCTGCATAGATAACTATCAGTGCTGATGATGTATCGTTTTGTCTCTGATTGAACATCATATAAGGTTTTGTCTTTGCTTTGCCTTCGGGTGTATCAACCACTACGAAACGCCATGGTTGCATGTTGAACGATGAAGGTGCTGTCATAGCATCCTGAATGATGTTGCGCATCTTGTCGCGCTCTATTTTGACAGATGTGTCGTATTCGCGAATTGATCTGCGATCATTCATTACTGCATTTGCCTTATTATGTACTTTTTTTAAATCCATTATTGTTATGTTCCTTATGTTTTGTTTAGAATGTGCAAAGATAGCAAAATATGCATCAAAAGTGATATCTTTGCGCTTCCGAAAACAGATCGAAGATCATTAAAATCAGATATTTTAAAGAATAAAAATACTAGAATGCGAAAATATACGTTTTCTATATTGCAGACGTTATTAACGATAAAGATAAATAGCTATGATAGATTATATTAAAGGCGAAATTGCTGAACTGAATCCAACAGCCGTAACGATAGAAACGAATGGTATTGGTTATTATGTCAATATTTCGTTGAATACATATACAAAACTAACAGGACAAAAGAATACAAAACTGTTCATATACGAAGCCATCAGAGAAGATGCATACATCTTATTCGGGTTTTATGATAAGTCGGAGCGTGAAATATTCATTCAGCTGATTGGTGTGTCGGGTATTGGAGCTAATACTGCTCGTATGATTCTTTCGTCGCTCAATCCTCAAGAACTGGCTTCGGTTATAGCAACTGACAATGTGAATGCTCTGAAATCGGTAAAAGGTATTGGTCTGAAAACAGCGCAGCGTATCATTATCGATCTGAAAGACAAGATAAAACTGGATGGTGTAGATGCTAGCTCGGTGTTGTTAGCTTCAGCTTCTAATCCATGTTCCGAAGAAGCTGTTGCAGCATTGGTAATGTTGGGTTTTGTGCAAAGTGCTTCGCAGAAAGTTGTTGCCAAAATTCTGAAAGAAAGTCCGCAAAGTACAGTTGAAGAAGTCATTAAGATGGCTCTGAAAATGTTATAAGAAAAGTCTAACTGGAGGTAATCGGATTTGAAACAGTATACACGATTTTTATTAATTGCACTGTTTTCGATTTTTTCGATCGCAATATTCTCTCGAATTACCGAGAGGTACATTGTTGTTTTCGAAGAATCGGATATCAATCCGTTTGTACAGGCCGAAGATACGTTTCCTCGTTTTCCAGTCAAGAAAACTCAACCCCAATCTTACGAAGAGCTGACAAGAAAACAGCCTATAGATCTGAAAGATCCCGAAAACCTGAAAACCGAAATCGAATACGATATCAATACGGGGATGTACATTTTCAAGACTAAACTTGGCGATCAGGTCATTTCTACTCCTATCAGTCTGAATTATGATGAGTACATGGATTACAAAGAAAAGGAGTCTATGTCAAAGTATTTCCAGAAAAAGAACGCGATAGCTCGTACGACGGGAACACATAAAAGCAATGATTTCATGCTTAAGAATGTGACCGTTTACACAAGCGATCTTGATCGGGTATTTGGTCCAGGAGGTTTAGACTTGAAGTTATCGGGTTATGCCGAATCTACTTTGGGCATTAAAAATACTAAAACACAAAATCCGTCTTTATCTCAGCGAAACCGCAATCGCACGATGTTCGATTTCGATCAGGATATTCAGATGAATGTGGATGCTACTGTAGGAGATAAGATCAATTTTGGTCTGAATTACGATACGAAGGCGGCTTTCGATTTTGATTCGAAAAAGATAAAGCTGGCATACGAGGGGAAAGAAGATGAAATTCTGAAGCGTATAGAAGCCGGTAATGTGAGTATGTCTACGACAAACTCGCTGATCAATGGAGGAGCAGCTTTATTTGGTATCAATACTGAACTTCAATTTGGACGCTTGAAGGTAAATGCGATCGCTTCGCAGCAAGAAGCCGAATCGCGTACAATACAGACTCAAGGTAGTGTTCAAAACAACGAATACGAGTTCAAAGCGAGTGATTATGACGAAAATCGTCACTTCTTCTTGGCTCGCTATTTCAGAGACCATTACGATCATGCAAACGAACTTCTACCTGCTGTAAGAACGGGTATCGTGATCAATAGGATGGAAGTTTGGGTTACTAATAAACGAGGAGGAGATGATGCCCGAAATATTGTAGCTTTTGCTGATTTGGGCGAAGCACAATGGCGTGGAGTAGGTGATCCGGATGATAAATTACCTGATGTGACGAACACATTGCCAAGTAATAAGGCAAATACCTTATACAATGAACTAGTCGGAAGTTATCCGGCTGCGCGAGATATATCAAAAGTGACAGCGACGTTAAGCTCGGTACTCGAAAGTGGTCAGGCTTACGAAAAATTGGAACGGGCACGATTATTATCGTCGTCGGAATATACATATAACGAGCAACTAGGGTATATCTCATTGACCTCTGCTTTGCAAAGCGATGAGGTGTTGGGTGTGGCTTTCGAATATACATACAAAGGAAAGACTTATCAGGTAGGGGAGTTTGGTGCTGATGTAGCTGATTCATCTACTGATGGGACTACCAGTACCAGTTCGGGTGCTTTGTTTGTGAAAATGCTGAAGCCTGCATCGTTTTCGCCAATCTCATATACATGGGATTTGATGATGAAAAATATTTACAGCCTTGGAGCAAACAACATTCAGCAAGAAGGCTTCAGATTGCAAATTTCTTATCAGGCCGATACAATCGGAGCTTATATCAGTTATTTACCAGAGGGCAATATGAAGAATAAGCCTTGGTTGCAAGTGATGAACTTGGATAGACTGAATAGTCAGAATAAGGCTGTTGAGACAGCCGACCAAAGCAAGAGAGGTGATGGCGTTTTCGACTTTGTAGAGGGATTTACTGTTAAATCTGAAACCGGACGAATTATTTTTCCAGTTGTTGAGCCTTTCGGTTCGCATCTGAAAGAGCAGATAGGAGCTGCATATGCCGATAAATATATTTATCCAGAATTGTATAATGATACAAAAACGGCCGCTGAGCAAGTAGCCGAAAAGAACAAATTTAAAATCTACGGCTCGTATAGAGGGAATGTATCATCGGGAGCCGAAATCAATCTGAATGCGACAAACGTTCCACCGGGATCGGTTAAGGTTACGGCAGCAGGAGTAACATTGCAAGAAGGGGTCGATTATATTGTCGATTACATGTCGGGATCGGTAACCTTAATCAATCAAAATCTGATAGATTCAAGTACTCCGGTACAAGTATCTTTGGAAGACCAGACTTTCAGCATGCAAAAGAAAACAATGCTTGGGTTGAACTTGAGTTACGACTTTTCGAAGAATTTCAATGTAGGTGCTACCATTATGCATCTCTATGAAAAACCTCTGATGAACAAAACCGTTTTTGGTGAGGAGTCGGTGAAAAACACCTTGTGGGGATTCAATTTTTCATACAATACGCAGTCGCAGTGGTTGACTAATGTGATTGATAAGCTTCCATTTGTAGAGGCTACCCAACCATCTATGATATCGTTGAACGGGGAGTTTGCTCAATTGATAGGTGGTCATTATCAGGATGGCGAAGCTGGTAAATATTCTTATCTGGATGACTTCGAATCGTCCGAGTCGCGCATTGATCTGAAGAGCCCGTATGCATGGACCTTAGCTTCTACACCATCGGGGAAATTCAGCGAAGCAGAATTGTCGAATAATATTGAGTACGGGAAAAATCGTGCACACATGTCGTGGTTTATGATCGACAATATTTTTACCCGTCAGGGAATGAGTGGAACTCCACAACATATAAAGAATGATAAAGCTCAGCTATCGAATCACTATGTACGTGAAATTTTACTGAGAGAATTATATCCAGATAGAGATGTGTCTTTCAACGATGTAGGTACTATTTCTGCTTTAAACTTGTCATATTATCCGAACGAGCGAGGTCCTTATAACTTAGTAGCGAATGATATTGGTACTGATGGACAATTTATGCACCCAAGAGATAAATGGGGTGGAATTATGCGCCGTATGGATGTCCGCGATTTCGAGGCTTCGAATGTCGAATATATTGAATTTTGGTTGTTAGATCCTTTTGTCTATAAAGGTTCGAGCGAATATCCCGAGAACGGAGAAGGTGATTTGTATTTCAATCTTGGAAACATTTCTGAAGATATTTTGAAGGATGGACGTAAATTTTTCGAGAATGGATTGCCAATTGATGGTAATATGAATGATGTTGAAACAACCGAATGGGGTAAAGTTCCGAAGCGTCAGGCAACGGTATATGCATTTGATAATAATGTTGGAGCAGAAGGTCGAAAGAAACAAGATGTTGGTTTGAACGGATTGAGTACCGAAGAGGAAAAGGAGTTCCCTACTTACAAGACGTATCTAGAACAATTAAGGACTAAACTATCAGGTACAACCTACGATGAATTTAGCCGTAATCCATTCTCTCCAATAAATGATCCTGCTGGCGATAATTATCATTATTTCAGAGGTGTGTATTATGACGAAAACGAGGCTAGTATTCTTGATCGTTACAAGTATTATAATGGGACAGAAGGCAATTCTCCGACGGCTGATGGTTCGAACGAACGTTATTCGACAGCGGCCCGCACTGTGCCCGATGTAGAAGATATAGATCAGGATTATACAATGAACGAAACCGAGTCCTACTACCAATATAAAATTTCGTTGCGCGAGAACGATATGAAAGTGGGATCGAACTTCATTACCGAGAAAAGAGACGTTGAAGTATCATTGCGCAACGGAAAGAAAGAAACCGTAACATGGTATCAATTCAAAATTCCTATTAAAGATTATGATCCCGACACTAAAATGAGAAACTTTAAAAATATTCGTTTTATGCGAATGTTCTTAACTGGTTTCGATAAGCCTACATTTCTTCGTTTTGGTACATTGCAGTTGGTTCGTGGTGATTGGCGTACTTATACTCGTTCGTTGAATCAAAATGAAGTGTCTACGGGATCGGGTAAAATTGAAGTTACTCGTGTTAATATTGAAGAAAACGGAAAGAAAGAGCCAGTAAACTACGTGTTGCCTCCGGGGCTAGATCGCTCGTTAGAAGCTAATCAAGTACAACTATTGCAAAACAATGAGCAAGCATTATCTGTCAAAATTACCGATTTGGATCCACGTGATGCGAGAGCAGTATATAAGAATACAAATTTTGATTTACGCAGATTCAAACGCATGCAGATGTTTGCCCATTTAGAGGAGTTGATAGATGATAAGTCGTTAGAATACGGAGATTTTACAGTGTTTATTCGTCTGGGTAGTGATTATCATAATAACTACTACGAGTACGAAATACCGATGAGGGTAACTCCTCCGGGTAAATACAACTCGAATAGCACGACTGACCGCTATATTGTATGGCCTAAAGATAATATGTTCGATTTTTCGTTAGATGAACTGAAAAATGTAAAACTGGAACGCAATAAGGAAAAACGTAAGGTTGACTCTAAAGTTTCGTATACAAAACTGTACTGGAGATACGATAAAGAGCATCCAGCAAACAGAGTAAGTGTGATGGGTAATCCTACGCTTGCCGAAGTAAATGTTATCATGTTGGGAGTACGTAATAATTCGCGCGAATCGAAATCGGGTGAAATCTGGTTCAATGAACTTCGTCTGACCGATTTTGATGAAAAAGGAGGCTGGGCAGCACAAGGAAATATGAGTATTGCGCTTTCGGATATCGGGACAATATACGTGTCGGGTAGGAAAGAAACTGCTGGATTTGGTGCTTTGGATCAAAGTTTATTAGAAAGACGTTCGGATGATTATATGTTGTATAATATAGCTCTGAATATGGACTTGGGACGTTTCTTGCCAGAGAAAGCGAAGGTGAGTATTCCGTTCTATTATTCGTATTCGAATGAGAAAATAACACCAGAATATGATCCTTTCGATACGGATGTGAAACTGAAAGAATCGTTACAAACAGTCAATACAAAAGCCGAAAGGGACTCGATTCGGAGCTTAGCAGAAGAGATACATACGACTAAGAGTATAAACTTTACGAATGTGAAAGTTAATATTCAGAGTAAAACGCCAATGCCTTATGATCCGGCAAACTTTAGTTTTGGATATTCGTACAACGAAACAGAAATAAATAATCCGACTACAGTTTATGACGTAAATAAAGATTTCCAGGCAAATATTGGTTATTCGTATTCTCCGATAGTAAAAACCTGGGAACCATTCAGCAATTTGAAAGGTAATAGCGGAGCTAAGAAATTTTTGAAGAGTTTAGGATTCAATTATCTGCCTAATAATATAACGGCAAACTCGGTGATGACTCGTTTCTATAACGAGACATTGACGCGCGATATCGAAAATTACAAGGTAGGAGAAATAAATACAAAGAATGAATTCCTATCGTGGAGTCAAGCTTTTTATTGGGATCGCGATTTGTCTATCAACTGGGATTTTACGAAGAATCTGAAAGCAAGTTTTCAATCAGGAACAAGAGCCGAAATTGAAGAACCATATCTACAAGTCAATAAAAAACAAAACAGAGACGATTACGAAATATGGAAAGACTCGGTATGGCGAAGTATACGCAATCTGGGAGATCCGTTATCGTATAAACAAATTACTAAAGTAACTTATCAATTGCCTACACGTAGTATACCTGCTTTGGACTGGATCAACTCGCAGGCAGAATATACCAGCGGATATCAGTGGGATAGGGGAGCATCGGTAGGTGTCGACACTTTGGAAGTTGGTAACTCTATTAGCAATAGCTTAACGCTAGAGACGAGAAATAGATTCGATCTGACGGCATTGTATCGTAAAAATGCTTTCTTGAGACGTGTTAACGAACGTTTTGATGGAAGACGAAATACACGTGTGGTACGCTCTAATCGTCAGAGAGGTCAAAGCACATCGCGTGCGAGACGATTTACAACCGAGATCGAACTTAAAGCTGATTCGACTTATGTGTTAAAACATGGATTAAATACCAAGAAACTGGATATAGTGGCTAAAGTGGATGGTAAGCCATACAAATTGAAATATAAACGAATTGACGAGAATACAATCCAGATTAAAAATAAGGATGCTGGACGCTTGCAGTTAAGTGTAATGGCGAAAGCTGATAATGATGAGGGCTCTAAATTCTGGAAAGATGTTGCCGAATACTCAGCTAGAGGATTGATGTCTGTACGAACAGTAAACTTTAAATATTCGTCGCGTAAAGAGACGTATATCAACGGTTTTAAACCTAAGATTGGGGATATGCTGGGACAGCGCAATACTTCCGATTATGGGATGGTTCCGGGTTTAGGCTTTGCTTTCGGATTCGATGGCGGAGAAGATTATTTGAATAAATCTTTGGATAGAGAATGGTTGTTGACTAAGTCGATCAGTGTTACACCGGCAATTTATAATTCGGCTCAGAAAATAGAAATATCGGCTGTGTTGGAGCCAATCAAAAGTTTGAAGATTGACTTAACTGCCGGACGTGAGCATAATAGACGTAGCGAAATAAATTTCTATGACAACAGAGAAAATCCGGTTGGGAGTTCTCCTATGTCTATAATGCGTGGAGGTAGTTTTTCGATGACGACTATTGCCATATCCTCGGCATTCGAATCGAGCAAAGCGAAAAATGGTTATAAGTCCAAGGCATTCGAAAAATTCCTTGAGAATAGAACAATTATACGCGATCGAATTCAAGCACAATACAATGCTGGTGCAAAGATTCCTCAGAGTGGTTTCATTGCAGATGATGAACTTGGAATCGGTGGGGCGGCATACCATACTCATATGCAGTCCGGTGCTGCAAATAAGGTAAATGAAAATTCGAGCGATGTGATGATACCTGCATTCTTGGCTGCATATACCGGCGGAAATGCCAAGAGCATTTCATTGAGTTTGATTCCTAAATTATGGGCATTGCTTCCTAACTGGAATATGACTTATGACGGACTGAGCAATATTCCATTTATAAAGGAATATGCTAAATCGGTACGTTTGAGTCATCGTTATAGCTGTGTTTATCAAATTGGCTCATACACATCGTACAGCACTTGGGTTGATGCAGGCGATGGTTTTGGTTTCATTCGCGATGCAGTATCTGGTAAGCCTACACCTTCATCACCATACAATATGTCTTCGGTAAGTATTATTGAGGCGTTTAATCCATTGTTTGGTGCCGAAACAGTATTGAACAACAGTTTGCTATTTAATTTGAGGTATAATACTGCGCGTACTCTGAATCTGAATTCTTCATCATTACAGATCGTAGAATCGATGGATAAAGAATGGGTAGTTGGCTGTGGTTATCGTATTAACGATTTTAATCGTTTATTGGGTATTCGTACCAAAGATTCGCGTCAACGCGAACGCAATAGAAAAAAGAATGCAGATGCAGAGAATGTTACCCCTGCTGCGAATGAGATAAACAATGACTTGAACCTTAAGTTCGATTTATCACATCGCACTCAACAAGCCTTGATCCGAAAAATAAACGATAACTATACACAAGCTACAAGCGGAACTACTATTTTTACAATCAAGTTTTCGGCCGATTATACCCTAAGTCGCTCACTTACATTGCGTGCATTTTACGATAGAGTGTTAAATAAACCTTTAATAACTTCTGTAGGATATACTACAACAAACTCTAGCTTTGGTCTAAGTTTAAAATATACATTACAACAATAAAAAATATTAACGCGCTTGGTTTTAACGAAAAAAAAGTTTAGTTTTAACATCTGATATGTTAAACAAAAGGATTAGACTGATTGTTAAATAATAAAGTTAAAAGATAAAGGTTTAAATACTTTGCGTTGATTTTCTTGGATTTATCAATTTTGATAATATTAGACGAATGAAAAAGTCTGTAATTTGGATTCTGGTATGTGTTATGGCTATTGCTTTCTTTGGCTTGCTTTCGATGCAGCTGAAGTACTTCAGTATTTTTATCAAAGAACGTAGTACTCAGTTTGACGAATCAATCCGACGCAGTCTTTATCAGGTATCTGTAAATCTGGAGTTGGATGCAACGAAGAAGTATTTAGATAAATCGTATCAGGAATTTCAGAAAAAACAAAACGTAGTTTCTGGTGATGAAATGACTTATCAGCAGAATTATATTACGGTGACTCCTGACGGTAATTTTGCATTACAAACTACAACTACCGTGAGGTCGAAAAGCTCGTTTGGAGGAACGTCAAGCGGATCGAATGGAATTTCAAGATCGTTTATGTCAATGCAAGAAGAACAGACAAAAAACTTTTTGCACAATCAAGATAATGTATACGCAGTAATCAGCCAGTTGACGCGCGTGCCAAATACATTGCCAATAGAAGAGCGTGTTGACTTTAGGGCATTGGAAGGTATGATCCGTAGTGAGCTGAAATCGTCGGGTATCGAACAACCATTCTTTTACGAAGTGGTTGATAAGAATGACAAAGCATTGTATCAGCAGACGGGTTTCGAAAATCATGGAAGTGATTCAGCTTATCCGCAAGTGTTATTTCCGAACGACCCGCCTAATAAGTTTGTATATCTGAAAGTATATTTTCCATCGAAAGATGATTATTTGTATAGCGAGATTACATTCTTGATACCGGCCTTATTGTTTACTTTTATTTTGTTGGTGACATTCATTATAATGATTATTATGGTTGTTCGTCAAAAACGTTTGTCGGAGATGAAGAGCGATTTCATGAATAATATGACACACGAGCTGAAAACTCCGGTTTCGACTATATCTCTTGCTGCGCAGATGCTGAAAGATACGAACGTATCGAAATCGCCCGATGTGTTTAAGCACATATCAAGTGTGATAGGTGACGAGACTGAACGATTGAGTTTTCAGGTAGAAAAAGTGTTGCAGATGTCGTTGTTCGAAAAACAACAAGCTACATTGAAAATAAAAGAATTGGATGCTAATGATATCATAGTTCATGTGGCAAGTACTTTCCAATTGAAAGTTGAAAAATTCGGTGGGCATATTGATATTGATTTGCAAGCGACAGAATCGACAATTAAAGCAGATAAAATGCACTTTACAAATGTATTGTTCAATTTGCTTGACAATGCAGTGAAATATCGTCGCGAAGATGTAGATCTTGAGTTGATGATTCGTTCGTGGAACTCGGGAAATAAAATATACATATCGGTGGAAGATAATGGTATAGGTATAAAGAAAGAAGCTGTAAAACGAATATTCGACAGATTCTATCGTGTGTCAACCGGCAATCTGCACGATGTGAAAGGTTTTGGACTTGGATTGGCCTATGTGCATAAAATAGTAACAGATCACAAAGGTACGATCAAAGCAGAAAGTGAATTAGGTAAGGGAACTAAATTTATCATTTGTTTACCTTATGTTACAGAAAGAAATTAGAATGTGAAATATGTAAATTTGTAGGGATATGGAAGAAAAATTGAAATTATTTTTATGTGAAGATGACGAAAATCTTGGAATGTTGCTAAGAGAATATCTTCAAGCTAAAGGGTATGAAACTGATCTATACACTGATGGAGAAGCAGGATATAAAGGCTTTGTAAAAGAAAACTACGACCTTTGTATATTGGATGTTATGATGCCTAAAAAAGACGGAATAACATTGGTAAAAGATATCCGTGCCATCAATACCGAAATTCCTATTATATTCCTGACTGCTAAGAATATGAAAGATGATATTCTGGAAGGATTCAAAGCAGGTGCGGATGATTATATTACTAAACCATTCAGTATGGAAGAACTTGTACTGCGTATCGAAGCAATCTTCCGTCGAGTGAAAGGTAAAAAAACAGTAGAACAACAAGTATATCACTTTGGTGATATGGAATTTGATACTCAAAAGCAAATTCTTACGATCAAAGGACAAAGCACAAAATTGACAACTAAAGAATCTGAATTGCTGTCATTGCTATGTGCTCATGCAAATGATATTCTTGAGCGTAATCATGCATTACGTCAAATATGGGTTGATGACAACTATTTCAATGCTCGTAGTATGGACGTTTATATCACTAAACTACGTAAGTTATTGAAGGCTGATCCATCTATTGAGATTATCAATATACACGGTAAGGGATACAAACTAATTGTTCCTACTGAAGATGATCATGCAGAATAATCATTAGTTGATATTCAAATAATACTTAATCGAAAGCTATATTCTTAGACAAAGGATATAGCTTTTGTTTTTTTATTAACTTTGTCGATAAAATAAACTGAATCGAAAAAGATGAAACAATATCATGACCTTTTGAAAAGGGTGCTGACTGAAGGCGTAGAAAAGAGTGATCGTACAGGTACAGGAACTATTAGCGTTTTTGGGCATCAAAGCCGCTACAATCTTGAAGATGGTTTTCCGATGCTCACAACGAAAAAATTGCATCTAAAATCAATTGTCCATGAATTACTTTGGTTTTTGGCCGGAGATACGAATGTGAAATATTTACAAGAGAATGGTGTACGTATCTGGAATGAGTGGGCAGACGAAAATGGCGATCTAGGCCATATTTATGGCTATCAGTGGCGTTCGTGGCCCGATTATAATGGAGGTAGTATTGATCAGATAAAAGAGGTTGTTGAAACTATAAAAAATAACCCTGATTCGCGTCGTATGATTGTTAGTGCATGGAATGTTGGCGACTTGTCGAATATGAACTTGCCACCTTGTCATGCATTCTTTCAGTTCTATGTTGCCGATGGACGTTTAAGTCTGCAATTGTATCAACGAAGTGCCGATATATTTTTGGGAGTGCCATTCAATATTGCGTCATACGCCTTATTACTGATGATGGTTGCTCAGGTAACCGGATTGAAACCGGGAGAGTTTGTCCATACATTGGGAGATGCTCATATCTATACCAATCATCTCGATCAGGTCAAATTGCAGTTGACTCGTGATTTTAGAAAATTGCCAACGATGAAAATAAATCCAGAGGTGAAAAGCATATTCGATTTCAAATACGAAGATTTCGAACTCGAAGGGTATGACCCGCATCCTCATATAAAAGGTGAAGTGGCAGTTTAAGATATAGCTAATATTATAGAGGAGGTACTTAGAATTAAGTACCTCTTTTTTATGCTATAAACTGCACTATGACTAGTTTGTAAAATATTATATATATAATTGATTTTTGCAGTACTTTATATATTAGATCTATTGTATAAATTATATCTTTGCATCATAAATTTCTTTAGAACACATACTAAAAAACTTTTTTAACTTAATCATTGTTCTTAAAATAAGGCTAGAACCAAACTGTAACTGTATACAAATTAATTAACTAAGACTGATTCAGAATCGAATAGAGATTACTTGAATTAGAATAGCGTAGAATTTATGAGAAAAATTTTAAAAATGAGCTCAATACAATTGACTAAAATTGCATTGATGGTTGCGATGGTGTTTGGGACATCAACGCTTGGAGCACAAGTAACCATTGGGGCTGGAACAGAACCTAAAGCAACACTTGATGTTGTAGGTGATACTAATGTTGATACGCCGATAGGGGTTATAGCTCCTCGTGTGACATTGAGTTTTTTGAATTCAAGAATGCATACATATACTGAAGATCAAAAAGGAGCTATTGTATATGTGGTTGAAACTGATGATGACGGAATTAATGCGACTGCATATATTGACAGTCCTGGTTATTATTACTTTGATGGAGCAATGTGGCTCCGCTTTGTGGTTCCAGATGCAGTAGAGATACCTACTGAGCCGTGGCGTGTATCTGGGTCAGGAAATGAAGCAACTCAGAATACAGAAAATATATATCAAAACGGACAAGTTACGATAGGTAAAAAACTGAATAATGTTACTCCTGAACCAACAGCTCAACTAGAAGTGTTTTCAAGTGATAAAGGTTTTTTAGTACCTAGGCTTGACAAACTTCAAATTTCAAGAATAACCAATCCGGCTGAAGCTTTACTTGTCTGGAATACAGATGAGGGTTGCTTTAATTTTTGGAAAGGAAATAAGTGGAAGTCTATGTGTGGTGATGCCGGAGAGGCTGTAATTAATATAGGACCTTTTAATTGTAGTAATTCAAAAATAATAGGAGAGTATCAGGTCGGAGTGCCAACAACTGGAGGTAACTATTTGGAAGTATCCTTGGATGTTGTCGAAGCTGGGACTTATCTTATAGAGTTGCAAACAGGTAAAGGTGTATTTTTTCAGAAAAGCGGAACGTTCTCAGCTCCTGGACCGTATACTATCCAATTACCAGCTACAGGAACGCCTAATGAAGCGGGCGTATTTGCATTTCCTTTGACATTGAATGGTGAAGAGTTCGATCCTTCATGTTTGAAAGAGATGACTATTAAGCCAGCAGAATCAAGATTCCAATTCGTGTCAAGTTCATGTGGTCTTACTGCTACTGATAAGCTTGTTCGAGGTGAGGCGTCAACAGGGAAAACAATAACAGTTAAGGTAGAAGTATTGTCGGCAGGAACATTCAGTTTCTATACAGATAATGTTGCTGGTGTTAAATATTCTGTCAATAATGTAACATTAGCAGAGGGAGTTCATGATGTTATCCTTTATTCGAATGGTAATGCTCCATCTGAGGCGGGACATCTGGCATTTACAGTTTCGGGAACAGGTAAGTCAGATGGTACATCAGACTGTATAGTGTATGTAGACGTTGAAGAAAATGATGCTACAATTACGCCAAACTGGAGTAAAATTACTGTAAATGGAGCATATAGATTAGATATTGAGACTTCAGAAGGTGGAAGTAATTATATAGAAATAGAGTTGACTGTCGGGTCGATAGGTAACTGGGTAGGAGTTGCAACTAATGACGAAGCTGGCTTTTCATTCTCTGGTAATGGTACTTTCTCGGCTGGAGATGTAGGCTCAACACCTAAGACGATAAGGCTTTATGCTAGTGGTGTTCCATTGGTAGCTGGAACTTTAACGTTTGATCTTGATATCAATGGAAATAGAACTACGGTAGACGTGCGTGTGATGTTGCCAGAGAAAAATGTATTGATAGTAGGAAGCCCTTCTGGTACCCTTTCTAGTGCGATTAAAAATGTGGCGAATTTTGGACCTTCAGGGGTGTCTCTAGTAGAAAAGGTAAATGTATATACTACTGGCGGTAATCCTGATGCAGCAACATTGGCTAAAGCAATTAATGATAACAAAATTGATGTAATTATATCTGGATGGTACTTTGATCGTACGGATGATGCAACAAGTGTTATAGCTGACTTTATGAAGAATAAAAAAGGATATTTTATATATGCGCAAGGTCAGTCTCAAGATGCGAACTTGAAATCAATTTTGGATAAGACATATGGTACTAATGTTTCGATTACAAGTATTTACTATAATAGTATCTTGGCTGCGAAATTACCAATGGAAGATAATAATCCATTATTGCAAGGTGCGTTTGGAGATATTCGTGGCAAGTATGTTAGATCAGATGATACTGGTTCATGGGGTGGTATAGCTATTGGGACTCAAGGACCAATTAAGGCTCTGATTGAAACGACTGGAACTGGCACTGGTACAGATCAAGCACGATACATATTTAATTATACTGATAATTTCTTCTATTTCCCAGATTGGGGAACTCTGAACTATACTGGTTCTTCATATGGGTCTAATTCGCCTATCGGTTTATCGATTAGTGATGTTTCCCTTAGAGCATGGGATGGATCTACAGTAGTTGGAAGCCAATCAATTCCAGCTGGACAATCAGCGGGTTGGGTATTGTTCGGAAATATTGTAGATAATGCATTTAATTATACTCAAAAGAACATTGTTAAAGATTATGTAGTAGATACTAACTATAGTAACTAATATATTGTAATCAGACAGAAAAGTAAATGGGCTGCATCTAAAAGGATGCAGCCCATTTTTTTTGTATATTCAATAAAGTTCGTGTGAGAAATACTGTCTATTTCTTTGTTAATTCATTGATAATTTGTAATTTTGCAAGCCGATTATTACGAAAATAAACGTAAAAATTTGATAAACAATATGTTGGAGGTTTTCCTTATCCTTAGTTCGGAAGGCTGAAAGCGTGGAGTGAATCGATAAAAAAGTCATTAACCAATTAAAAAATTAAGTAAGTGGATACTTTAAGTTATAAGACCATTTCAGCGAACAAAGCAACAGTAAACAAAGAGTGGGTTATTGTTGACGCGCAAGGGCAAACTTTGGGACGTCTTGCATCGAAAGTTGCAAAACTTTTAAGAGGTAAGTACAAACCAAACTATACGCCGCACGTAGACTGTGGAGATAATGTGATTATTATCAATGCAGACAAAGTAGTATTAACAGGAAACAAGTGGACTTCTCGTGTATATCTAAGCTATACAGGCTATCCGGGAGGACAAAAAGAAATGACTCCTGCTAGATTGATGGAGAAAGGTGCTGACCGCCTACTTACTAAAGTAGTTAAAGGTATGTTACCTAAAAACCGTCTTGGAGCTCAATTGTTATCTAACCTATATGTATATGCAGGTTCAGAACACAAACATGAAGCTCAAAGTCCAAAAGTATTAGATATTAACGCTATTAAATAATAAGTATTGATGGATGTAGTAAATGCAGTAGGAAGACGTAAAGCAGCAATCGCTCGCGTTTTCGTTAGCGAAGGAACAGGAAAGATTGTTATCAACAAACGTGAATTAGAAAATTATTTCCCTTCATCTATCCTTCAGTATGTTGTGAAACAACCTCTAAACACTTTGAATGTTGTTGAAAAATATGACATCAGAATCAACCTAACAGGAGGTGGTTACAAAGGTCAAGCAGAAGCTGCTCGTTTAGGAATAGCTCGTGCATTGGTTAAGATCAACGCTGAAGATAAACCAGCTTTGAAAGCAGAAGGATTTATGACTCGTGACCCTCGTATCGTTGAGCGTAAAAAACCTGGACAACCAAAAGCAAGAAAAAGATTCCAGTTCTCAAAACGTTAATTTGGTTATTCTATCCAATCATCCATTTTATATTGCATACACTGCTTGAGAATCGGAAATTGGTGCGAAATAATGATGAATCGGTTCATCTCAAAAATTACCGTTTAGTATCTAAATTATCAGGATCCTGAACTAAGCAGGCTACCGGGTAATTCGAACAAAAAAGACAAAGAAAGTAAACGATTAAAAAAGCAATTCAATGGCTCAAAAATTAGAATTCGATCAACTGCTTGAAGCAGGAGTGCACTTCGGTCACTTGAAAAGAAAATGGAATCCGGCTATGGCTCCTTATATTTTTATGGAGCGTAACGGTATTCACATTATCGACCTACATAAAACAATCGCTAAAGCAGAAGAAGCTGCTGCAGCATTGAAACAAATCGCAAGATCAGGACGTAAAGTAATGTTTGTTGCAACAAAAAAACAAGCAAAACAAATCGTAGGTGATCTAGCACAATCAGTAAACATGCCATATGTTACTGAACGTTGGCCAGGAGGTATGTTAACAAACTTCCCAACTATCCGTAAAGCTATCAAAAAAATGGCTACTATCGACAAAATGAAGAAAGACGGAACTTTCGAAACATTGTCAAAAAGAGAAAAACTTCAAATCGACCGTCAACGTGCTAAACTTGAAAAGAACTTAGGTTCAGTTCAAGATATGACACGCCTTCCATCTGCATTGTTCGTAGTTGATATAATGAAAGAACACATTGCAATCCGCGAAGCTAACCGTCTTGGTATACCTGTATTCGGAATGGTAGATACAAACTCAAATCCTAACGATATTGACTTTGTTATCCCAGCTAATGATGACGCAGGAAAATCAATCGAAGTTATCCTAGGATATCTTTGCGAGGCTATGAAAGAAGGTCTTGAAGAAAGAAAAGTTGAAAAAGCTGACGCTGCTGCTGCAGATGCTCAAGATGATGAGGATGCACCAAAAAAAGATCGCAAACCTCGTGCTGGAGCTAAAAAAACTGTAGCTAAAGAAGACAAAGACGCAATGAATGCTGCTGTAGTTGGCAAATTTGCGAAAGAAGAAGAATAAAAAATAAGGATATTGGCTAAAAATCGGTATCTCAAGAATTTTATTCTATGAGCCCGATTTTTAGCTTTTATATTTTAAGTCAGAAATATTATAAACAATATAAAAATATAAGATATGGCAGTTACAATGGCAGATATCCAACACTTGCGCAAGCTAACAGGCGCTGGTATGATGGATTGTAAAAGTGCGCTGACAGAAGCAGAAGGAGACTTCGATAAAGCGATTGAAATTATTCGTAAAAAAGGACAAGCTTTCGCAGCAAAACGTGAAGATCGTGATGCTTCAGAAGGATGTGTTCTTGCAAAAGTAGAAAACGGATTTGGTGCAATCGTAGCATTGAAATGTGAAACTGACTTCGTTGCTATCAACGCAGATTTCGTTGCTTTGACTACTACAATTCTTGATGCAGCTGTAGCTAACAAGCCTGCTGATCTTGATGCTTTGAATGCAGTTGTTATCGATGGACGTACAATTGCTGAGTTGGTTACAGATCGTATGGGTATCACTGGCGAAAAAATGGAACTTGGTGTTTACGAAACAGTAACAGCTCCAACTGTTGTAGCTTACATTCACCCAGGAAACAGACTTGCTTCAATCGTAGGTTTCAATAAAGAAAATGTTGATGCTGAAGTAGCAAGAGACGTTGCTATGCAAGTAGCAGCAATGAATCCGGTTTCTATCCTTCCAGAAGAAGTATCAGAAGAAATCAAAGAACGCGAACTTAATCTTGCAAAAGAAAAAGCTCGTGAAGCTGGTAAACCAGAAAACTTGATCGATAGAATCGCTGAAGGCGCTCTTCAAAAATTCTATAAAGAATATACTCTACTTCAACAAGAATTCGTTAAAAATCCTAAGCAAACTGTTGCTCAATATCTAGCTTCTGCTGATAAAGAACTTGCAGTTGTAGGATTCAAACGTTTCACTTTGAATGCAGAATAATTGATTTAGAAATAGTTTATTTCAATCATACATAGAGAGTGCAACCTTTTATGGGGTTGCACTTTTTTTATATATTTGAATAAATTCAAATCTAAGATAAAATATGATTATAACACTTTCGCCTGCAAAGATGCAGGATTTTGAGACTCCATTGAGCGTAACAAAAAGCACTGATCCTTTATTTGAAAAAGAGGCAAATGAACTTTATCGTTCGATGGAAGGAGTGACTCCTCAGGAAATAAGTCAACTGATGAAGATCAATCCGAAGATGGGACACGATGTATATCAATATATTCATGGCTTCTCACTTCCTCGTACTCCTAAACGTCAAGCTATTTTTGCTTATAACGGAATTGCTTATCAGGGTCTGGATGCTTGGACAATGTCGGATGAAGATCTTGATTTTGCTCAAGAGCACTTAGTGCATATAACGGGATTGTATGGCGTATTACGGCCTTTGGACCTGATTAAGCCATATAGACTTGAGATGGTCATTCCTTTAGTAAACGAGAGAGGAAAAAATCTTTATGATTTTTGGACAGAAACGATCAGTCGATATATGGCAGATCGTATGAAGAAAGATGATAATACTTGGATTAATCTGTCATCTAAAGAATATTCGAAGGCTATCAATAAGAAACTTTTGCCAAAAGACGCAAAAATCATTACTCCAATATTCATGCAAGAAACTGCAAAAGGACCAAAACAAATTGTAGTTTATGCAAAGAAAGCTCGTGGAATGATGTCTCGTTATATAATTCAGAACCGACTGACAGATGTTGAAGATCTGAAAGGTTTCGATACAGAAGGATACCACTTTGCTCCACAATTATCATCGGATTCGGAGTGGATATTTATTCGCTAAAAATATGCTTAAATTCAACTGTTTTAGCTAACTTTGTGCCACGCAATAAAATTAAAACCAAATAATATTTAGATGAAAAGAGTAGTATTGATACGCCACGGAGAAAGCGTATGGAACAAAGAAAACCGTTTCACAGGATGGACAAATGTTGATCTATCGGAAAAAGGATTGCAAGAAGCAATTGATGCAGGTCAATTATTGAAAAAAGAAGGCTTCAAATTTACTTTGGCTTATACTTCATACTTGAAACGTGCAATCAAAACATTGAACAATATTCTTGATCAAATGGATCTTGACTGGATTCCGGTTCAAAAATCTTGGAGATTGAACGAAAAACATTATGGTATGCTTCAAGGCTTAAATAAAGCTGAGACTGCAGAAAAATATGGCGATGAGCAAGTATTGGTTTGGCGTCGTAGCTATGATGTTCCACCTACACCACTTGATCCATCTGATGAGCGTTCGGCTTCTCAAGATGTTCGTTATGCAGATGTTCCTAAAGCATATATTCCTGAAACAGAGGCACTAGTGCATACAGTAGAACGTATTCTTCCATACTGGGAAGAACAAATCTACCCATCTTTGATGCACCACGATGATATTATTGTAGCTGCTCATGGTAACAGTTTGCGTGGTATTATCAAATATCTAAAAGGAATTTCAGACGAAGATATCGTAAGCTTGAACTTGCCTACAGCAGTTCCTTATGTATTTGAGTTTGATGATGACTTGAACCTTGTTAAAGATTATTTCCTAGGCGATCCTGAAGAAATCAAAAAATTGATGGATGCAGTTGCTAATCAAGGAAAGAAAAAATAATAAGATAATTCTTATAAAGGAAAAAAGCCTGAGTTTATACAACTCGGGCTTTTCTTTTAGTGTTTGTTCTATATTCTTCTAGCTTTCAATAACAAACTATTCGTTACTACGCAGATCGAACTTAAAGCCATAGCCGCGCCAGCAATCATCGGGTTTAACAGGAATCCATTGATGGGGTAGAGGATACCTGCAGCAAGAGGGATTCCTATAATATTGTAGATAAACGCCCAGAACAGATTCTGATGGATGGTTCTGACTGTTGCCTTTGATAAATTGATCGCTTTAGCTAAAAGATTCAGATCAGATGACATGATGGTAATTTGTGCTACATCGATAGCAATATCACTGCCACGCCCTATTGCTATACTTAGATCGGCCGTTGCTAGAGCAGCACTATCATTAATACCATCTCCAAACATAGCAACAACTTCACCTTTATCTTGCAATGATTTTATAAAGTTAGCTTTTTCTGTAGGAAGGACACTTGCAGCTATGTGTTCGATTCCAACTTCAGATGCTACTTTTTCTGCTGCGTTTTGATTGTCTCCAGTCAGCATGTATACATTCAATCCCATTGATTTAAGTTTCCCAATAGCAGATCTTGATGTTGATCTGACCATGTCTGAAATTGCCAACGAAGCTATGATGCGGCTATCGTCAGCAAAGTAGACAGTGGTATTGGCATTATTTGCTTTTGAAGATAGCCATGTTTGTGTTTCGGCTGAAAAGTCAATGCCATTGTTTTTGATAAGCTTAATACTTCCTACAAAATATTTTCTTGATTTGTATTCAGCTTCAAGACCTAATCCCGGAAGATTAGATACTTTTATGTCGGTTAGAAGTTTGGAGCTATTACCAATAATGTCGATAATCGCTTGAGCCAAAGGATGATCGGAATACGATTCGATACTGTATAATATGTCTTTGTCTATTTGATTGTGATTATACCATTGGATATTATTGACTTGCGGTCTACCTTCTGTTATTGTTCCGGTTTTGTCAAGAACTATACTAGTAACCTTTAATGCGGATTCTAAGGCTTCTGCATCTTTGATGAGAATACCTTGCGTTGCACCACGTCCAATTCCTACCATGATGGCTGTTGGTGTAGCTAGTCCCAAAGCACAAGGACAAGCAATAATTAATACTGTAACTGCTGAAAGTAAACCTTGCGAAATGTTGTTATCTTGTCCAAAGATACTCCATGCTGCGAATGTGAGGATGGATAAAATAACAATGGTAGGAACGAATATTGATGCAATTTTATCTACCATATTCTGTATTGGAGCGCGACTACCTTGCGCTTCTTCTACTGTTTTTATTATTTGTGCCAAAAGAGTATCCTTTCCTACTTTTTCCGCACGAAAATGTAGATTCCCTGATTGGTTGATAGTTCCACTGTAAAGTTTATCCCCCGCTGTTTTTTCTACCGCAAGTGGTTCACCGCTAATCATGCTTTCATCAACGAAAGAGTGTCCGTCGGTAATTGTTCCATCGATTGCAATCTTTTCTCCTGCTTTGACTAGAATAATGTCTCCGACTGCGATTTCACTTATCAGAATATCCTTTGGTTTGCCGTCTCTGATCACTGTCGCAGTTTTAGGTTGTATACCTATAAGGCTTTCGATTGCATTCGAGGTACTATGTTTAGCTTTAGCTTCTAAGAAGCGTCCTAAAAGCACAAATGCAATAACGATGCCTGATACTTCGAAATAGACGTGCGCATCTAAGCCCCGATCGGTCCATACTTCGGGGAAGAGAGTGCTGAAGACACTGAACAGATATGCTATTCCAGTGCTGAGAGCAACCAGCGTATCCATATTTGAAGTGTGATGCTTCAGCTGTTTCCATGCATTTACGAAAAATGGTGCTCCGAAAATGAAAACGATTGGTGTCGCTAATGCCCACATTATATAGTTGGCATAGGGCATCGTATGAAAAAACATTGCAATGATACTAAGAGGTAGACCCAAAGCAAGGGCCGAAAAGCAATTTATTTTTAATCTTTTATATTCTTTCGACCTGATATCTTGTATTTTATCTTTATCCTCAGTTTCTATTACAAGATCGTATCCTGCATCCTCTACGGCTTTCTTTAGTTGTTCTGGAGAAGTTTCATCAGTATTGTACTCAATGTATGCAGTATTGTTTGCGAGATTGACAGAGGAGTTTTGTACACCTTTTTGGGCAGATAATGCTTTTTGAACGTGAGCTGAACAAGAAGCGCAAGTCATTCCCAAAACTGGAAATTGAACCTTAGTTGCCTTTTTATCAGAGCTTGTTTCCGTATCTTCTATTTGTTTCTCAACCTCTGTATTCTTGTTATGCTCCTTTTCACCAATAATCATATTATAGCCAGCTTCGTCGACAGCAAGTTTCAATGTTAGAGGTGAAGTAAGATCCGATAAATATTCAATCGAAACTAAACCTTCGTTTAAATTAACTTTTGCATCGATAACACCTTTTTGGGCTATCAATGCTTTCTGTACGTGAGCAGAACAATTACCACAAGTCATACCCTCTACACGATAAATAACCGTTGTAGTTTTATCTTTTCCTGCAAACGACAAATTTTTAGCAGAAAATGCTGGTTTATTTTTCTGATTTGAATTTGAAATGTATGATTTTGCCATATTGTGTTTATTTCATATATGCAAAGATCATACCTAAGTAGGGAAAAATGATTATATAATTATGGTTATGATTTATATGATTCGGCTCGCGACTATTTAGTTTGGCATAATTAATAATAAAGGGGCGATATATCACCCCTTGTATCATTTTATAAACTATCTATTGGCTTTCGTAGAGAATGACTTTGACTTTTGAATTGAGATGGTGTCATACCAGTTATCTTTTTGAACTGTGATGAGATATGTGCCACGCTACTATATCCCATCTCAAATGCAATTTCGCTTAACGTCATCTGGTTATAACTCAAAAGTTCTTTTATACGCTCTACTTTTTGTAAAATAACATATTGTTCAATCGTAATACCTTCGGTTGCCGAAAACAATTTGCTAAGAGTCGAATAATCTTTGTTTAGTTTTTCAGAAAGTAATTCGGAGAAGACGATACTTTGATCAGAATTCGAATGTTGAATACTTTCAATAATTGTTTTCTTTATCTGTTCTACAGTTTGCTGTTGTGTACTATTGAGAAGTTCGAACCCAATATTATCCAATCTGTCAGAGAATGTTTTAGTTTCTTCGTCGTTCAAATCATGATCAGTAACAACTAGTCCCAACTGAATGTGGCTGATACTTATATCAAGGTCTTTTAAAATCTGCTGCACAGCCATGATACAGCGTGGACAGACCATGTTTTTTATATAAAAATTCATAACTATATTAATCTATGATTCTAAGATAAATCATTTTTGTTACAAAAGCTTATTTAGAATGATTATATTTGTAAAATATTATTCTTAGTCAAACAATAGATTCTTAGAACGAATAAAGGAGATGTAAAGGATAACTAGCAAATTTTTAGACTTTACAATTGTTTGTATGTGAAAAAAAAGATATATCTTTGCAGCCGTTCTTTGTTATGTAAAAAGCGAAGTGGGAAGATTTAGCGAATTTAAAATAGTATTACGGTCACTGTCAGAAGGTAAACATACATTCGATTACAAATTGGATGATAGTTTCTTTACATTGCTCAATGACGAGGATAATGACCTGAAAAAAGGGAAATTGGATGTTGTAGTCGATTTGAAACGCAGTTCTACGACATTTGATTTGAATTTTGCTATTAAAGGGAAAGTAAATGTTCCTTGCGATCGTTGTCTTGATGATGTGACTATGGAGGTTGATACTAAAAATCATCTGGTTATTAAATTCGGACAAGAGTATGCAGAAGAGAGCGAAGAAATAATGACTATTCCGGAAGAAGAAGGAGAGGTTAATATAGCTTGGTTCTTATACGAGTTCATCGTTTTGAGTTTGCCGATGAAACGAGTGCATCCAGCAGGCGAGTGTAACAAAACAATGGCCGCTAAGCTGAAAAGACATAAAGTAACCGACACTAAAGATGAAGATTCGGATGATGATATTGAAATAGATATTGATGATTCGGACGAAACAGATTCAAGATGGGATGCTTTGAAGAACCTGAGCTTTGAAGACGATAAATAATATATTTGAATATAACTAAATAAAATAGAAATAAAATGGCGCATCCAAAACGTAGACAATCAAAGTCTAGAACAAGAAAAAGAAGAACTCATGATACTGCAGTAGCTCCTACATTAGCTGTATGCTCAAATTGCGGTTCATGGCATGTTTTCCATACAGTATGTCCAGAATGTGGATATTACAGAGGTAAAATTGCAATCGAAAAAGGAGTTTCTCTATAAGAAATAGAAGAAACTTTCAAAGGCCCTAAGATCAAAATTAGGGCATTTTTATTAACGATAAACTCTAAAACTACAGATGGTACATGCTGCAATAACTGGTATTAGTGCCTCGATTCCTGAAGCAATCTTGACAAACGAAGAGTTGTCAAAGATAGTTGATACAAATGACGAATGGATCATGTCGCGTGTTGGTATCAAAGAACGTCACGTTCTGAAAGGAGAAGGACAAGGTATTTCTGTTCTTGGAATTGATGCTGTTAAGAAATTATTGGAAAAGACCAATACAAAACCTGAAGAAGTAGATGTCATTATATTTGCAACAACTACTCCCGATTATAGTTTCCCATCTTCAGCATCTTTAGTGGCTGAAGGTTGTGGCATAGCAAATGCCCTAGGATTCGATATTCAGGCTGCTTGCTCAGGCTTTATATACGCACTAGAAATCGGTTCGAATTTCATAAAATCAGGCAATTATAAAAAAGTTGTTATAATTGGAGGAGATAAAATGACTTCAATTACTAATTACGAAGATCGTACAACTTGTCCATTGTTTGGTGATGCTGCAGGAGCTGTTATGCTAGAACCTACAACAGAAAATGTAGGAGTAATAGATAGCTTGCTACATATCGATGGTAAAGGTGTAAGTCATTTGCATATGTATGGTGGTGGCTCTGCTTATCCTTCGTCGAAAGAAACGGTAGAGAAGAAAATGCACTATGTATATCAAGAAGGACAAGCTGTATATAAGAATGCAGTAACTAGAATGTCCGATGCTTCTGTAGAGATTATGGAGCGCAACAATCTGACAAATAGTGATGTGAATTGGTTTGTTGCTCATCAGGCAAATATTCGTATTATCGAAGCTGTTGGCCGTAGAATGGGGCTTTCTGATGATCAAGTACTTGTGAATATCGAAAAGTATGGAAATACAAGTGCTGCAACTATCCCAGTATGTTTATGGGAGAACGAATCTAAATTGAAAAAAGGTGATAATATCATCCTGACTGCTTTTGGAGCTGGGTTCACATGGGGATCTGTCTACCTAAAATGGGCATATTGATAGATATTAGCTAAAAAATATTATGAAGAGAGCATTAGATAGATGCTCTCTTTTCGTTTTCGCAAATAAGACTTATCTTTAGAGCAGATTAATAAATAGCTATATGAAAATACTTAAATATATATTATTAGCTGTACTGATTTTGCCATTCGCTTACAGTTGTATGAGTGATAGTGAAAATCGTCTAGTACGTTTTTCTAAAAGTGATTTATCTGACCTAGCGATCTATTACGGATCAAAGGAAGGGGTGAAAACTGTTAATATCGGTGGAGATTCAATTCAAAATATGGATAGTTTGAAACTAGCAATAATGAATAGATATTTTAGAAGTCAGTTTAATGCCGATAAAGATCGCTTCGAAGGAGGAGCTATCAGTTATGAATTTTCTGATAACCATGTGACATATATCAATACGAAAGATACTATTGGACAGCTTGTTACAGAGTATGAGTTCCGAAATGACTCACTCTTTATTGATATTAACGATAATGGAAGCAAAAAACAGTTTTTTGCAGGTTTGGGAACATCGCCGTCAGATATTCATTATCATAGCGGATTTGCATACTATTACTTCTATGAAGATTCGATTATTCTTGCCCCTAAAAAGGATACAGTTAAAGTCCTTAGAGATAGTACTATATTTACAAAAGATAAATTGTTGACTAATAGTCTAATTGCTGAAAAATTCGGCTTTGCTGAAGATTTGAGTGATATGGCAGCTAAGGATACAATTGTATGGTGTAATGTCATATATCGCTTTAGTAAGTAATCTGGTCCTGAATATTTAGTCTGATGTTTAAGACTTCAGACCAACTAGTAGATTGCTTAACTCTTCGTCTGTAAGTTCAGCTTTAGCTTCATCATAAGAGAGACGGAATTGACATCCATTTTTCCACTCTGAGCAGCCATAAGCGGCTTTACCCCTTAATATAGTTCCTTTACCACATATAGGACAAGTCAAATCTATTTTAGGTTTGGCTTTTTTTGTTGTTTTAGTTGCAGGCTTTTTCTTCGGAGCTTTCTTAACCTCTTCTACTACCTGCTCTTGAATACTGATACTTCCTTCTCTATCTAGTTTGACGTTATTCACTATTTGGATAAGCATTTCCTTCAACTCATCAATGAATTGACGAGGTTCGTACTCATTACGCTCTATCTGACGAAGTTTCTTCTCCCAAATACCAGTTAACTCAGCTGATTTGAGTAATTCTTCCTTAATTGTAATAATCAGTTCAACACCGGTTGGTGTTGCATGCAGATTCTTACGTTCCTTGCGGATATAATTACGTTTGAATAGTGTTTCGATAATAGCTGCACGGGTAGAAGGGCGACCAATGCCATTCTCTTTCAGAGCGTCGCGGAGTTCATCGTCGTCGACAAGCTTGCCTGCTGTTTCCATAGCACGAAGCAGCGTTGCTTCGGTATAGTATTTTGGCGGTTGTGTCCACTTTTCTTGAAGGCTGGGATCATGTGGTCCCGATTCTCCTTTTTCGAAAGATGGAAGAACCTTGTCATCATCGTCAACATTTTCGTCTTCTTGAGCAGTTGTATTCTTTTCGAATACAACACGCCATCCAGCATCCAATATTTGTTTACCCGTAGCCTTGAAACCTACTTTGTTTACATCTCCCAATACTGTAGTTGTAGATATCTGGCAGTTGGGATAAAAGGCAGCAATAAAACGGCGTGTTACCAAATCATACACACGGCGTTCGGCTTCGGTTATATTGTTGGCGCGAACTCCCGTAGGAATAATTGCATGGTGATCCGTAACCTTAGCGTTATCAAAAACCTTTTTCGACTTCTTGATCTTAGTAGCCA
This sequence comes from Dysgonomonas massiliensis, assembly GCF_900240225.1. Classification (GTDB taxonomy): domain Bacteria; phylum Bacteroidota; class Bacteroidia; order Bacteroidales; family Dysgonomonadaceae; genus Dysgonomonas; species Dysgonomonas massiliensis. The sequence goes on from NZ_OEPV01000004.1 coordinate 59,640, forward strand.
GAACGGGCTTAACCAGTTCTTCGTATCCTGCTAGACCTCGCATAATTGACGGGATTTTGGGAAATAAATCGTCGCTCAAGAATGTTGTATCTACACGAGGATAGGTAGTTAGCTTCTTTTCGTAAAGTGATTGTATAGTCTTTAGCGTATCTTCGGCCGATAGAGCGAACTTCTTGTTACACTCAACCTGTAAAGCTGTAAGGTCGAATAAGCGGGGAGGAGCTTCTTCTCCTTTTTTGATGGTAACATCAGTTACTTCAAAATCGGACTGTTTGATTTCTTCGAGAAATTGTTCTCCCTCTTCCTGAGTCGAGAAACGTCCTTTAGTAGCCGAGAATGTCGTATCTCGGTAAATAGTTTTCAATTCCCAATAAGCCTCGGGAACAAAGTTCTCTATTTCCAACTGACGATTTACAATCAAAGCGAGGGTAGGAGTCTGCACACGACCAATGGATAGAACTGACCGATTCTGCCCATATTTAACCGTATAAAGGCGTGTTGCATTCATGCCCAACAGCCAGTCGCCAATGGCGCGCGAAAGACCTGCTTCATAAAGCTTGTCGAAGTCGCTTTGCTCACGTAATTTCTGAAAACCTTCGCGGATAGATTCTTCAGTCAAAGACGAAATCCAAAGTCGCTTTACGGGTACTTTGCATTGAGCTTTTTGCATCACCCAACGTTGAATCAATTCGCCTTCTTGCCCGGCATCACCACAATTGATAACTTCTTCAGCCGAAGCAATCAGTTTTTCTATAACTCCGAATTGTTTTGCGACTCCATCGTTCTCAATCAGTTTGATACCGAAACGAGGTGGAATCATAGGTAGCATATTCAGAGACCAACGCTTCCAGTCGGGCGTATATTCGTGAGGCTCTTTTAGTGTACAGAAGTGGCCGAAAGTCCATGTCACCTGATAGCCATTGCCCTCGAAATATCCGTCACGGCGGGCATCAGCCCCCAATACGGTAGCTATTTCACGTGCAACACTTGGTTTTTCGGCTATACAGACTTTCATATTTTGTTGTTTATTTAATTTGTTTTCAGCAAAGGGTTAAACACTAAAAAAGTAACACTTGTGTACAGATTTTAGAGATTATTCGAATCTGTTTCTTTTCTGAAAAACTTGGAGCGAAAATAATTTCGCCCCAAAGATAAATTATACTTGAAAAAGTAACACTTTACTACAAGTTTTCCGTTGTTTTCTATCCTTGTCATTTTCTATATCAGAATATTGTTTATCTTTCAATATTGATAAAGTATTCTGAATTTCTTCAGACTAGGATATCTTATATTAGTAACACTCGTTTTCGTTTGGAAAATCAAGTGTTTTTACATCTTTGATGTAACCTTGCACAGCATCAGTGATGGCTGTATGCAGATCAGCATAACGACGAAGGAATTTAGGGGAGAAATCTTTGTTGATACCCAACATATCGTGCATCACCAAAACTTGTCCGTCAACACCTGCACCTGCACCGATACCAATGATAGGAATTGTAACTTCGGCTGCAACACGTTTAGCTAATTCTGATGGAATTTTTTCAAGAACAATTGCAAAACAACCTGCTTGTTCTAGCATACGAGCATCGCTGATTAGCTTTTCAGCTTCACTTTCTTCCTTTGCACGTACGTTGTATGTTCCGTATTTGTTGATCGATTGAGGCATCAATCCAAGATGTCCCATTACAGGAATACCTGCATCGATAATCTTTTTAATGTCAAAAATCAACTCCTCGCCACCTTCAATTTTTACGGCATCAGCACCCGATTCTTTCATAATACGGATAGCAGCTTCCAACGATTTAATAGGATTTCCCGAGCATGTGCCGAAAGGCATATCAACAACTACCAGCGAGCGTTTTACGGCACGCATGACACATGTTGCATGATAGATCATCTGATCCAAAGTCATAGGCAGTGTAGTCGTATTTCCGGCCATTACATTCGAAGCCGAGTCACCAACTAAGATAACATCCATTCCAGCCTGATCGATAATCGAAGCCATAGAGAAATCATAAGCCGTAAGCATCGAAATTTTTTCACCACGTTGCTTCATCTCTTTGAGACGCTGAGTGGTAACTTTGCGAGTATCTTCTGTATAAGTAGACATTTCTTTATTTTTTTAGTTAAGCGTGTGCAAAGTTAAGAAATTAATATCAGAAAAGACATTATATTACTTTCATCAATCTGATTAATGATTGAGACGATTCGGCATAATGGACTTATTTTATTAATTTTGCAACTCGAAATATTTATCAGCTACTACATTGAAATTATCCGAATTACAACAAGTTTTCGACGCTCATAAAAATATTGTGGCAGCATCTGCCGTAGCGACGAAACATCAGAATATATTTGTCAAAGGTTTGCAAGGTTCGTCCGATGCCATTTTTGCGGCAGGGATGTTCAATAAATTGCCTCAATGCTTTGTATATGTACTCAACGATATTGAAAGCGCAGGTTATTTCTATCAGGACTTGATGCAGATTTTGGGTACTAATAAAGCTTTCTTTTTTCCTTCGGCATACAAACGTGCAATCAAGTACGGTCAGATTGATAGTGCATCAGAAATATTGCGTACAGAGGTTTTAGGAAAGCTTCAATCCGATGATCAACGTTTGATTATTGTTACTTATCCCGATGCTTTGGGCGAAAAGGTAGCTTCGAAAGAATCGCTGGATAAAAATACGATTCATCTTTCAGTCGATAAAATAGCGGATCGTACGACAATTTCCGAGATGCTCGACCTGCTTCAATTCGAATATGTAGACTATGTGTACGAACCAGGGCAATACGCTATTCGTGGTAGTATTTTGGATGTATTCTCATTTTCGTGCGAATATCCATATCGTATCGACTTCTTTGGCGATGAAGTCAGTTCGATCCGTACATTTGATATTGAGACGCAGCTGTCGAAAGAGAAGATGGATGCTATTCAGATAATACCTGATATGCAACGGTCCGATCTGGATCGTGAGTCTTTACTCAGTCTGTTACCTGCAAATACAATTTTCGGATTCAAAGACTTTGCTTGGGTGGCCGAACGGATAGATGCAAATTATACAGAGACTCCAATTTTAGATAACCCCGAATACGATGCCAATTTTCAGGAAAAACTGATTGATAAGGACTTTTTCTTGTCTAAGATGGCCGCATTTCATCAGATTCACTTTGGAGTTAAGACATATGGAACAGCAGATGCTACGATTGAGTTTAAGACAGATTTTCAACCATCATTCCATAAAAACTTTGATCTGATCAGCGAATCATTTAAAGACTTTATCAGCAAAGGTTATAAAATATATATTCTCAGTGATAGTGCTAAGCAACACAAACGTATCGAAGCAATTTTCGAAGATCGTGGCGATAATATTCAGTTTACACCAGTTGAACGAACACTGTCGCAAGGTTTTTATGACGAAACATTGAAGATTTGCTGCTTTACCGATCATCAGATATTTGATCGTTATCACAAGTACAACCTCAAATCGGATAAAGTAAGATCTGGCAAATTTGCCCTTTCACTGAAAGAATTGCAACAATTCCAGATTGGCGATTATATCGTACATATTGATCATGGTATTGGGCAGTTCGGTGGATTGGTTCGCAGCGATATTAACGGTAAAATGCAAGAGCTAATCAAACTAACCTATTTGAATAATGATACGATCTTCGTCTCATTGCATGCTCTGCATAAAATATCGAAATACCGCGGAAAAGAAGGCGAAGCACCTCGCGTAAGCAAACTTGGAAGTGGAGCTTGGGATCGCATCAAAGATAAGGCTAAATCGAAAGTAAAAGATATTGCCCGTGATTTGATTAAGCTATATGCACAACGTCAGCAGGAAGAAGGATTCCAGTTTTCACCAGATTCTTTCTTGCAGCACGAGCTGGAAGCTTCATTTATTTACGAAGATACGCCCGATCAGATGAAAGCTACAGCCGAAGTGAAACAGGATATGGAGAACAGCAAACCAATGGATCGTTTGATTTGTGGTGATGTTGGTTTCGGTAAAACCGAAGTTGCTATCCGTGCTGCATTCAAGGCTGTGACAGATAATAAACAAGTAGCAGTACTGGTTCCTACAACCGTATTGGCATATCAGCATTATCAGACATTCAAAGAGCGTTTGAAAAACTTTCCATGCAAAGTAGAATATATCAGCCGTGCGCGTACAGCTAATCAGATAAAAGATATTCTTAAGAGATTGAAAGAAGGTCAGGTTGATATTTTGATCGGTACACATCGTATTGTTGGAAAGGATGTGGAGTTCAAAGACCTTGGATTGTTGATAATCGACGAAGAGCAGAAATTAGGTGTCGCAGTCAAAGAGAAGCTGAAACAGGTAAAAGCTAATGTCGATACTCTGACAATGACGGCAACGCCTATACCGCGTACACTTCAATTCTCATTGATGGGTGCGCGCGACTTGTCTTCGATAACTACTCCGCCGCCAAACAGATATCCTATTCAGACCGAAGTACATACTTTCGATCCGAAAATCATCAAAGAAGCCATCGAATTTGAAATGAGCCGGAACGGTCAGGTCTTTATGATCAATAACCGTATAAAGAATATTGAAGATATAGCTGAAGTAATCCGAAGAGAAGTCCCAGATGCGCGTATCGTTATAGGACATGGGCAGATGGAACCTGCTAAGTTGGAAAATATAATTGTTGATTTCATCAATTACGAATACGATGTTCTGATTGCAACATCTATCGTTGAATCGGGAATCGATATTCCGAATGCGAATACGATAATCGTCAATAATGCTCAAAATTTCGGGTTGAGCGATTTGCATCAGCTTCGAGGTCGGGTAGGGCGTAGCAATAGAAAAGCATTCGCTTATCTGCTGGCACCTCCATTGAGTTCACTCACGCCGGAAGCACGTCGTCGTTTGCAGGCAATCGAGAATTTCTCGGAGCTTGGACATGGTATTCATATTGCTATGCAGGATTTGGATATTCGCGGTGCAGGTAATATGTTGGGAGCCGAGCAAAGCGGTTTTATAGCCGACCTTGGTTATGAAGTTTATCAGAAGATTTTGAATGAAGCTGTAACTGAACTGAAAAATGAAGAGTTTGTTGACGTTTATCATGCAGCTAAAGAAAATGAAAAAATTGCCGGAGATAACTTTGTGGAAGATGTGCAAATAGAAAGCGACTTGGAACTACTGTTTCCCGCTGCTTATATTCCGAATGATTCGGAGCGGATAACGCTCTATCGCGAATTGGATAATATGGAACGCGAATTGGATGTTATACAGTTTGTAGAGCGTCTTGAAGACCGTTTTGGTGCAATACCTAAAGAAGGACGAGAATTGATTCGTGTTGTACGTCTGCGTATGCTAGCTCGTTCGCTTGGGATCGAGAAAGTTGTCTTGAAAAATCGTAAAATGAGTCTGTTCCTTGTTCCGAATAATGAATCTCCATATTATCAGTCAATAGCTTTTGATAAACTGCTGGGGTATGTACAAGCGCATCATCGTCAGTGTGAATTGAAAGAGAAGAATAACAAGCGTTGGGTTAGTATTGTGAATATCGACTCGGTGGAAATGGCCTGCAATGTGTTGACCGAAATATCAAATATAGAAATAGCCGCTCAGTAATGAACGGCTATTTTATTATTATGTGTTTGGATTTATTTTGTATTCAGAGTAGATAAGATTATTTGTTCCATAAGCGTATAGCACTCGGCATTCGGGTGTACTCCATCATCCCCAAAATGAGCTTTTAGAGCTCCATTACCATCTTCAAGTTCAGAATAATAGTCAATATAAAGAAAATTCATTTCTTCGGCGTAAGCTTTAATCTTTTCATTCAGAGCCTTAATCTTTTCAGGAGCATCTTTGATAGATGGGTTCCATCCAAAAGATTTTGCAGGTAAAACTGAGCTGAGAATTACTTGAATATCATTTGCTCGCGCCATATCTGCCATCGATTTTATGTTTCCGAGAGTGAAGTCCGGATCATATTTCCCCGTATTTTCGGCAACATCGTTCGTCCCTGCATTGATTAATACAGCATTGGGTTTTAGCTCTATTACATCTCTTCTGAATCTGGAGAGCATCTGTGGAGTAGTTTGTCCCCCAATACCTCTACCCAAAAAGTTGTTTTCTGTAAAGAAAGAGGGATGTGTATTGACCCAACCTTCGGTTATTGAGTTGCCCATAAAAATGAGTTTGATTGTATCTTTCATTTCTGCTCTTAATTCTGCATTTGCTTGTTCGTATCTAGCTAGATTAATTTGATCGTTGAACTTAACCTCAATACTACTCTTCTCGACACATGAATAACCAAAAATAAATGTTGAAATAAAAAATAAAGAATATATCAAATTACTGAAAGCAGATTTTTTCATTATCTAGATTGTTTTGATTTACTAATATTATTCTACAACCTTTTCTTCATTAATGGTATGTGTGTCTTTGAATAAGAAAGCGAATGCAATACCAATAACTAGAGCATATGCTGCAAAGCTTAACCAAATATGATACCAGTCTTTTGTTCCATCAACTAAAGTAAAGTAATTCTGAATCAGAATTCCACTAGTCCAGCTACCTATAATTGCACCAAAACCATTTGTCATCATCATAAACAATCCTTGTGCCGAAGAACGGATATGGCTGCTTGTCGATTTTTCGACAAACAAAGATCCGGATATATTGAAGAAGTCGAATGCCATACCATAAACAACGCACGATAGAATGATCATCCATAGATTGTCTGTCGGATTCCCGAAGCCGAACAGTCCGAATCGTAATACCCAAGCGGCCATACTCATCAGCATAACCCGTTTGATCCCGAAGCGGCTTAGGAAAAAAGGTATAGCAAGGATAAACAATGTCTCTGATATTTGAGAAATAGATAGAATAATTGTCGAATATTTCACTACAAATGAGTCGGCATATTCGGGAACTTTAGCGAAGTCGCTCAAATATGTGTCTCCATATGCATTTGTTAATTGTAAAGCAGCTCCTAATAGCATACTGAAGAGGAAGAAAATAGCCATTTGTTTGTGCTTGAACAATTTGAATGCATCAAGACCAAGCAATTGAGAAAGGCTTTTTCCTTCGGTAGATGATTTTGCAGGCGGATTTTTAGGTAAAGCAACTAAAGCATATATACCTAAGAAAACGGCTGCTATACCTGCAATGTAAAACTGATTTTCGGAAGCTTTATTTCCCGAAAGGTTTGTAAACCACATGGCAGCAATGAATCCGACAGTACCCCATACACGGATAGGAGGAAAGTGCTTAACTGTATCCAATTTGTATGAGTCCAATACACTATAAGCGATCGAATTGGATAGTGCTAATGTTGGCATATAGAATATCATAGCCAATAATATAGCCCAGAAGAAAGTAATAGGACTTTCGATAAAAGGAATGCTTAGAAAAGTAAGTCCGCCTAAAATGTGAAGTATTCCGTATAATCTTTCGGAATTAATCCATCTGTCGGCAATGATACCACAAATTGTAGGCATAAATATAGAAGCTATACCCATTGTCGAGAAGATAGCTCCAAACTCGGCGCTGCTCCATTGTTTGGTATCGAACCAATAAACTCCAACGGTAATCATCCATGCTCCCCAAATGAAGAACTGAATGAAGTTCATTATTATTAATCGAAGTTTTACACTCATAGATATGTATTTAAGTTGTTATTTTAAGATGATTTCGGTTTTTCCTATATACGCTCCGTTTTTGCCTACTTGGTAGATATATACATCCTTACCCTCACTGTTTTTTATCAGAGCAGGTTCTTTCATGAAGCTGTGTGAATGTCCTCCAATGATGATGTCTATATTTCTAGATTGTGCTGCAATTTCTTTGTCCGGATTCAAACCATTGTGACTTATGCAAACCACGATATCACATTTTTCTTTATCTTTCAGAATCTGTGCATATTTGTTTACCGCCTCAGCACTCGGTGTGTACTTCATACCTTCGTATTTGTCTTTTTGGATTAATCCCGCGGGATCGCATCCTAGTCCCATAAATCCGACTTTTACTCCATCGATTTCTTTCATGATATAAGGTCTTGTCATACCTTCCATCACTGTACCTGTAAAATCGTAATTACAAACAATAATTGGAAAATCTAAGGTTTGAATTATTTTCTTTAGTGTATCCAAACCATAATCGAACTCATGATTTCCCAAAGTACCTATATCGTAGCGAACCATGTTCATCGATTCGGCTTCTACTTTGCCGTGAAATAGATTGAAATAGGGCGTTCCTTGAACAAAGTCGCCTACATCCAGCAATAGTACATTCTTTTCAACTTGTCGGATACTGTCGACAACAGCTTTACGATTCACTACACCACCCATATTCGGGTTGTTCCGATCGGTTGCCGGTATCGCCTCTATTCTGCTATGTGTATCATTCGTATGTAGAAGAACTATTTTCTTCTGGGCATATATTAATGAAGAAGAGAATAGAAATACCAATAAAAATGTATATTTAAGTTTCATTGTACTGCTTAATTTAAAATAGTTATACGTCCGTCCAATACCGAAGTGATAGGTTTGTTTGCTTTAGCTTGTTTCTCAAAGTTGTCAAGCATATAATCACGAAGCGAGATATTTGTGTTCGTATTCGATTCTGCTTTGGTAAAAGCAGTCATGCCATCGTTACCATCGGCTAGATAGTCGAGCGTAACAATAGTATAGACTTTTTCATCTTCAATGCTCTTGTTGTTAATAAGTACTGAAACGACTTGTTTGTTCTTTGCTTCAATTTTAGCATTATGCGACACACCTACCATACTTTTGGCTACTATGGCATCGAATATTTCTTTCAGATATTTACCCTTTATTTCTAATACATTCAAAGTATTTTCGAATGGAAAAGCAGAAAATACATCGCCCAGAGTAATATCTCCTTGTGCAAATGGAGCGCGTATACCATGTACGTTCATAAATGCCAGATCGACAGTTTTTCCATTGGTGTATTTCGTATCTATTTGAGTCATCGCATCAGTAACCAGATTGGTCAGATAGCTTTCCGGTGCGCCGGTAGTCATGTATTTATCAGTACGTCCTACTATACGGTTCATTTGAGCATCCAGCTGCATTTTATATCCATCAATGTATTGTTTCAGTTCAGGATCGGGATTATTTGTTGCTGTTACTGCAACATATTCACCTTTTATATAAGCAATTTGAGGGGATTGTTTAACTGATTTACATGAAGCTAAATTCCATGCTAATAGCAATGTTAGGGGGATGTATATATGTTTTTTCATTTTATGTTTGATTATCACAGCTAAGGTATAAAATAAATCCTTAGATACGTATGCCTGACGAAATCTGTTTTTGAAATTCTGCAAAAGGCTTAAAGTTGATTATCTTTGTTCTTCAAAAAATGGAATAGCAGCTGTGGCAAAGAAGAAATTTTACGTAGTTTGGAATGGGGTAGTTCCGGGAGTTTATAAAACTTGGGATGAATGTAAAGCACAGATCGACGGATATGATGGTGCGATATACAAGTCTTTTTCGACTAAAGAAGAAGCCGAACGTGCATACAATGATAATCCATGGAGCTATGTAGGTAAAAATGCAGCTGCAACAAAAAAGGTATCGATCAACTCGATTGCCGAAATTGTAAAAGACAGCCTTTCGGTAGATGCTGCATGTAGTGGTAATCCTGGCGATATGGAATATCGTGGAGTTTATGTCAAGACTGGTGAAGAAGTTTTTCGTCAAGGACCATTCGAGATGGGAACAAACAATGTTGGCGAGTTCTTGGCTCTTGTACACGGTCTGGCTTTGCTGAAGCAAAAAGGATTCAACATCCCTATATATTCTGATAGTCGCAATGCAATCAAGTGGGTAAAAGATAAGAAATGTAAAACGAAACTGGAGCGAGTACCCGAAAATGAGTCTTTGTTTTATATGATAGAACGCGCCGAGAAATGGCTTCGCGAAAATACATATACAACACAGATCATAAAATGGGAAACTGATAAGTGGGGCGAAATTCCAGCCGATTTCGGAAGAAAATAAATATATATATATAGATTACTAAAAAGGGTTACTTCGCGAAGTAACCCTTTTATTTTGTGTATAGCTGAAAGATTAATCTTTGTTCAGAACATAATTTATACGTTCAAGGCAATTCTTTACAACTTCATCTAAAGGTTTACTGATGTCAATCTCATGCACATCGTTATGATTGTTCAGAGGCTCTTCTAATGCTTCAAACTGCGATTTTAGCATTTCAGTCTTGAAGAAGTGCCCTTGACGACCTTTCAACCTTTCGGCAATCAGATCGAAGTCTCCTTTCAGATAGATAAAATGCAGGCCTTTGTTATCCTTACGAAGCACATCTCTGTATTTTCGTTTCAATGCCGAACATACAAGTATAGATACATTGTGCGTACGTTGCATAGCATAGATAGCCGAGTTCATGGCTTCTAACCACGGAGCTCTGTCTTCATCATTCAGAGGATGACCGGCTGCCATTTTATTTATATTACTTCTCGGATGGAGAAAATCTCCGTCGAGGAAAGGTACGTCTAATTGTTTTGCTACGGCTTCGGCAACTGCAGATTTACCACTGCCTGAAACACCCATAAATACAAAACTGCATTTTTTCTTGTCCATGGAATTATCAATCTTATATGGTTAACGTTCTATTTGTAAAATATCTTGATCAAATGTGTCTTTATTAATCGCTCTGCTTTTCACTTTCGTTCGGTATGAATAGATAGTGACAGGCGTATAATTCATAAAATCGGCTATCTGCGAACTATCTTTTATACCCAGACGGATAAGAGCAAATATACGCAATTCGGCATTCAGCAGATCTTCTTTTTTTAGTGAGAATTGCTGATCTTCACGAAGCAGCTTGTTAAACTCGTCAACGAAATTTGGAAAAATATTGAGAAATGCTTTGTCAAACTCACGATAGAAATCTTTAAATTCATTGGCTAACTGAGTATTCGACAAAGTCATGTTGTGAAGATCTTCGAATTGTCCGGCTTTGACTTTTCTGTTGACCAGCTTCTTGTAATCACCGATACTTTGAATATAAGTCGAGCATAGTTTTAGGAAGTGACCTATATATTTTTCTTTGATCTGATCCGATTCTTTCAGCTTTGTTGCAAGTTGTTGCAACTCACTGTTTTTTTTGTTTATTTCTTTGTTAATACTTGTTAGGCTTTCATTGCTAAGCAATAACTCTTTGCGGGCTACGGCCAGTTCTTTTCTTTTCTTACGTAGATAAATGCTAAACAACAAGATTATTACGAAAAGAGTAGCAATGATAAGAAGACCAACTTTCAGCCTGAATTCTTGCTCATTACGTTGTATCTGGTAATCTTTCTCAATTATTGGCATTGCCTCTGCTACCTGTGTATTCCGCAATCGTGTATTGTAAAAATTAGCATCATTAAGCGATATCTGAAGATATTTATATGCTCTTTTGATATCACCTCCATCATATAAAATTTGAGCTAGAACACGCATCGAACGATTCTGTTTCACTGCACTTCTGATATCAGCATTTACCGATTTAATAAGGTATTGCAACTCTTTCGACTTATCGCCTTCGGCACGATATATTTCCGAAAGATGATAATATCCACGTGCAGCATCATTCGATAAAGTATCGATTTTGAGAATAAAGTTCTTGATGCTACTTTTAGACTTCTCTAAATCTTTGTCATAAAATGCATTTTTGAAGCTGTATAGATCGTAATATTCCGAATCAGGATTGGTAAACATCAGTATAGAATCGGTATACTGATAGGCCTTTTGTCTATAGAAGTCTTCTAAATGTGTCTTTTGAGTGAATTCTGCCAGATTCATGTATAATCTTTCACAATGTTTGTAATATTCAGATTTCTGGCTGGGAGAGAATTGTGGAAGTTGAGATTGTAATGACTTTAATACATATTCGGATTCGTTGAGCAAACCTGATTGTGCCGTAACGAAAGCATACTGAAGTCTGTTGCTAAGTATTTGATCCTTACTATTATTTTTTTGAGCTAGTAGCCTATTTAGTGCTATGTATTTGAAAGCCGAATCAGCCTGAAAATTGCTATACTCTTCGATTATCTGATATCTGATATTGTAGATTCTATTCGAGTTGGACTCAACCTTTAGAATTTGCTTTAGATAGTTTATCTTATCATATTTCTGGTTAATATATAATAGGCTGTTATCTATGGTTTTATCCAATTCTTTTAACTGACTGTTATTATCCAATTGTTGAGCACTTAACGAAAAAGCGCTCAACAATAAGACTGTGTATATGATAAGTTTGTAATACATATTCAGATCGGAAAGGTTACTATTAAAGATATAAATATAATAAATATTTCTCTAAAAGTTATTTGTCAATCTATGGATGAACTAATCGCCTTCAAATGTTTTAGAATCTCAATTGAAATCTAAAATTAAAACTACTGTAGTTATTTTTAGGTTTACCTTTCGAAAGATCTACATCGGCTGGCGAATATGCTAAATTACCTTCTGCGTCATATCCTATAGCTGCAGTACCAGCTCCATTTGCATATTTGTCGTGTGTGATGTATGAATAATTGAATTGTAGTTTTAAATTTTCGTTGAGGTAGTAGTTGAAACCTGCAGTATATTGGTTGGACGAACCACCTTTGATATTCGTGCCATTTAGATCAATGCGGTCGAAACGTGCTACCAATTCCAGATCGCCTTTGTTGCTTACGATAGGTGAGTTGAATGCCCCTCGGGAATTGTTATAATCTTGTTTCCCTCCAAACAATAAGCTCGAAGCCTGAACATAGAATCCCGAGAAGCTTTCACTCTTCAAATCATTTTTACGCTCAACACCATTATGAATATATTCAGCCTGGAACTTTGCAGGACCATAATATCCTGCTATTTCTGCTCCGGCTAACAAACTATAGTCTACATCGTTAATAATACCAGTATCCAAGAATTTGATTTTATTTATTGTCGATTCTGATGCATTGTAGCGAACAATATTCGGTTCTGCATCTTTCGATACATCAGTTTTAGGAGTACGATATGATCCTGCTACTCCCAGATGGATTCCTCTGTCTTTGCTTTCAGTTTGAGGCATCCAAACGGCACGTGCTGTATATGACATACCCTCGTTTTGTCCTTTCTTATAATTGCTTTCGTAGTTGTCTTTTTGACTGCTATTCATCGAACGCTGGAAGTGTACGCCTGCATTCAATAACCATTGTTTATTTTCGAATACAGCTTGTAAACCAAGATGATGACCAGGAGCAAATGCATTGACAACCTGAGCGCGGTTCATCATCGATAGGTCTTTGAATGAATTGAGTAAATCCATCGAAAATGATTCCTGAATATTACCTCCTCGCAGACCAAATTCGTTTGTGAATTTGTACGTGACAAAGTTATCGAGTAGGGTAATCGATCCGTTCGAGAAGTCTAATTCGAACTTACCTTCTATTCTTTCGCCGAATGAGAAGATACCCCCAAAGGCTAATTGCGAGATTGTTGTACCATTACCCACTTTCTGATAGTCTGTCCCTTTGTAAAATGTTCCGTCGGCCGATATACGCCCAAAGAACTTTAGCTTGTATTTATTGTCGTAAGTAAGGTGCCATTTCGATTTTGGCTTACTTTCCTCTGCAGTATTTGCTTGTGCCCAAGCGCTAGTTGATGCTAATAGGCTGATAGCTGATATTAATATTAATTTTTTCATAGTAATAGTATTAGATAAACATATTAAGAATTAAAACACCTGCTAGTCCAACAACACCGACGATGACCTCCATGGCCGACCACGAACGAAGTGTATCTTTGATACTCAGGTTGAAATATTCTTTGAATAGCCAGAAGCCTGAGTCATTAACGTGTGAGAACATCAAACTACCTGCTCCAAGTGCAAGAACCATCAGGTTCGGGTTTACACCTGCTTGCATAGCCAATGGCATAATAACACCTGCCGCTGTAAGACCTGCTACTGTTGCCGATCCCACACATGCTCTAAGAATACCAGCGATCAACCAACCTAGGATAAGTGGATGAATTGAAAGTCCTTCCATAGCGCTGGCAAGCTCAAGGCTTACTCCACTTGTTTCCATTACTTGCTTGAAGATACCCGAACCGGCAATGATCAATAGGATAGAGGCGATATCTTTTACTGCATCACCATAGATATGCATAATATTGCTCATCGAGCGACCTTGACGAAGTCCTAACGAATATGTAGCAAAGATCAAAGCAATGAACATCACTACAGATGGAGCTCCAACCAATTTAAATAAACTGCTTGCACCTTCACTCATGTTAGGGAATACGTATGGTATTGCAGTTACGATGATCAACAAGAATACTGGAATAGTTGCACTGACAAAGCTATTTGCTTTACCTGGAGCTGAATATTCGTCGCTAACTATTTCGTCTTTATTGAATAATTTTAGCGGACCATGTTTAATGTTTTTCAGTGTCTTACTGTAGATCGGTCCTGCTATGATGATAGCCGGAATAGCAATAATAATTCCGAGAATAAGTACGATCCCTATATTTGCATGGAACATGGCTGTCAATGCAACTGGAGATGGATGAGGAGGTAAGAATCCGTGTGCTACCGAAAGAGCGGCAAGCATTGGAAGTCCGATATATACAGTAGGTAATTTGTATTGATATGCAACAGAGAAGATAATAGGAACAAGTAGAACGAATCCTACGCCATAAAACAATGGTATACCAACAATGAAACCGGTTAACATCAATCCCCATTGGATATGTTTAGTACCGAAAAGATGAACCATTACATCTGCAATTTTCTTAGCTGCACCACTAGCCGCAACAAGTTTACCGAGCATGGCTCCGAGGACAATAATAAGGGTCAATTCACCGAGGATATTACCTACACCTTGATCAACAACTTTAGGTATATCTCCAAGAGGAATTCCTAAACAGATGGCGGCAATAATAGATATGGCTATAAAGCCAAGAAAAGCATCTACTTTGAAGTAGGATATGAGTACTACGAGCAGTAGTAAGCATAAAGCGATAATTAGAAAACTCATGATATTAAAATTTAGATTTATGTGTTTCGAAAGACTTTCGAGGATAAGCTAAAATCCCCTTAAAGGTTATTTGTAAAGGTATATTTCACAAAGATGTTTTAAGGGGACTACCTAGATCTTTACCTAGAATTTTATTTGCTTATTCTGAATTCTTATTGTTGTTTATCAGTGTTTTATGTTTGTATTAAAACGAGGAATAATCTAGATTGTGTAATTTAATACTAATCATATTAATCTACTTTTTTGATCTCGTGACCACCAAATTGATTACGCATCGCAGCAATTAGCTTCATTGCATATGATTCTTTTTGGCGCGATTCGAAACGAGTAAATAAAGATGCCGTAATAACATGTGCCGGAACATCAAAATCGATAGCAGTTTGTACAGTCCAACGGCCTTCGCCACTATCAGCTACGTAATCTTTGATCCCTTCCAACTCTTCGTTACCTTCCAAGGCATTACCTATCAGATCCAATAACCACGAACGAACAACCGATCCGTGCATCCAAGTGCGTGATATTTTCTCCAAATCAATATCGTATGGTGAATTCTTCATTATTTCGAATCCTTCGGCATAAGCTTGCATCATACCATACTCAATTCCGTTATGAACCATCTTAGCCATATGTCCGGCTCCGCTTTCACCGCAATATATGTATCCGTTATCAGGAGCTAATGATCTGAAAATTGGTTCGGTGTATTCGCAAGCTTCTTTGTTGCCACCATACATCAGGCAGTATCCGTTTTGCAACCCCCATACACCTCCGCTTGTTCCGCAATCGAGGTAATAGATTCCCTTTTCTTGTACTTTTTTATTGCGGTCAACAGTCTCACGCCAATAGCTATTTCCTCCGTCAATGATGATATCTTTTGGATTCAATAAGCCAAGTAACTCATCTATATTATCTTCTACTGGTTTTCCGGCAGGAACCATTAGCCAGACGATCTTGCGACCTTCCAGTTTGCTGACAAGATCTTTCAACCCGCTAGCAGCAATTGCTCCCTTCGATTGAGCTTCTGCAATCATCGATTGCGACAGATCGGTAACTACTACTTCATGACCTTTAGTAAGGAGTCTCTCGACCATTTTACCGCCCATTTTGCCTAATCCTACAAATCCTATTTTCATGTTTGCGACGTTTTTTTAATTGTGTATATGTAGTTTGTTATTTAAAAGATTCCATATAACCGCCTTTCATCGGCGAAACGCAATTGCGTGTATATATACTCAGGATACCGTTATTGTATCTTGATTGTGGTTTTACCCACTTACTGCGGCGTTCCGTTAGTATTTTATCGATTTCTTCGGGAGTTTTCACTTCTTCTGCGGTTCCGACAATATCTATCCTGCGAGCAGGTATGTCAATACGAATTAAGTCTCCGTCTTCTACCAATGCTATGGGACCACCTTCGCTGGCTTCGGGCGATACATGACCTATTGCAGGGCCACGTGTCGCTCCAGAAAAGCGTCCATCGGTAATAAGTGCGATAGATTCGACTAATTCAGGATCTGAAGCGATGGCTTCTGTTGTATAGAACATCTCGGGCATACCACTTCCGCGTGGGCCTTCGTAACGAATAAATAGAGCTTCGCCAGGTTGAACTATACGTTGCATAACAGCATGCATTGCATCTTCTTCGAGATCGTAAACTCTAGCTTTCAGTGTTACTTGCATCAATTTCGGTGATACTGCAGAGTGTTTTACGACAGCACCGTCGGGTGCAAGATTACCTTTCAGAATAGCAATTGCACCTTCTTGTTTAATCGGATTTTTGGCTGATTTTATAATGTCGCCTTTGGCAACCTTATTGTATGCAAGGAATTTATCACAGTTTGCGTAGAAGTCGCTTTCTTCGATGTCTTTTAAGTTCTGACCGACAGTTTTACCCGTAACAGTCATAGCATCCAGATGAAGGAAATCTTTGATTTCTTCCATGATAGCAGGAACACCACCGGCATACCAGAAATATTCTCCCGGCCAATAGCCACTAGGACGTATATTCAGTATAAATGGAATCTTACGATGAATTCGATCAAAAAGATCAGGAGATAGCTCCATACCCAATTCGTGAGCGATGGCAGGCAAATGCAAAAGACTATTACTTGATCCGGCAATTGCAGCATGAACCATTATTGCATTTTCGAATGCTTCAGGTGTCAGAATATCCGAAGGCTTGATATCTTCGGCAACGAGGTCACCAATACGCAGACCTACTTTTTGTGCTGCTTTTTCAAGTTCTCCAGTATGAGTAGGAATCAAAGCTGTACCCGGTAAAGCTAATCCGAGAGCTTCGGCCATGATCTGCATTGTAGATGCAGTTCCCATAAACGAGCATGCTCCACACGATGGACAAGCATCGCGTTTATATTCCATATATTGTTCTTCGCTGATTTCCTTACGCTCGTACATTGCACTGTACTTCCCGATTTGTTCAAGTGTTAATAGGTTGGGCCCTGCTTTCATAATTCCTCCCGGAACAAATATCGCAGGCATATTGAGACGAGCTATTGCCATGAGATGAGCCGGAACAGACTTGTCACAGCTTGCGATGAATATACCTCCATCGAAAGGGGTTGCTTTGACCTGAATTTCGATCATAGCAGTCATTATTTCGCGCGAAACAAGCGAATAATTCATGCCATCATGACCTTGTGCTTCGCCGTCGCAAATATCAGTTACATAATAATTAGCTGGGAATCCGCCTTTCAGCCGAACAGCATCATCAGCTTCTTTCACTAATCTATCCAGATGGGCACTTCCGGGGTGGCTATTACCAAAACTACTTTGAATAAAAATCTGGGCTTTTTTCAAATCCTCGATGTTCCAACCACTACCTAGACGTAGTGAGTCGATTTCGGGCGCTACTTTGCGTAATTCTTGACTTTTCATGGTAAATGTTTTTGTTTTTCGGTTTTGAACAAAATTAGATAGCATCGAAAATAAAAATACCAGCTGCCTAGTGCATTACCTAGATATTTATCTTAATGCATTTTGATTAGTTGCTTGTTTTGTAGTTTGTTACACGTTTTTAGCAAAGGGTCGATACCTTGATGATTTGATATCGAGGTAGATTCATTTTCTGCAGATTTCGAAAGGAATATTTTTGATAATAAGCAAATAAGAATAAATTTGCTGCATCATTACGACAAATAATATATGAATTTAATACAACTCTTTAGAAATATATGGCCTTATGTTCGCCCGTATAAGTGGCTAGTCATCTTAGCTCTGATTTTGACTTTTGTAGGATCGCTTGCAGCTCAGGTTAATGCTTGGGTACTGCGTTATACAGTGGATGCCATAAATGGCTTGGTGGAGCAGGGAAGAGGTTTGAAAGAAGGGATAGAAATACTTCTTACGATTACAGTTATATTATTCGGAAAAGAGATTGTAAATACTTTTATTCAGTTCGGACAAAAATATTATGGCGAGAAGCTCCGAATATTTATTTCCCGAGACTTGGCACAATTAGTTATAGAGAAGATTCTGACTTACCAGATGGCGTTTTTCTCTACTAGTAATAATCAGGCTGGTAAATTACAGACGCGTATTGATCGCGGCGTGGAGAGTTTAACTCGCTTAGTGCAAAACTTTTTTATTGATATACTCCCTCTATTTGCGAACTCGTTAGTTGCTCTGATAATGATGTTCAATGCCAACTTTTACGTTGGAATGGTTGGTCTGTGTATCACGCCGATTTATTATTATGTAAGTCAGAAACAAGCATCTAAGCTGAAAGGTGCTCGACTAAATATTAAGGATTTGCGCGAGAATAAGAGTCAGGGTATTCTGGGAATAATTGAGTCGATACCGGTAATCAAATCTTTTAATAGAGAGCGGATTGAAGAATCGAAACAGATGGAACTCCAAACCAGTCTGACTGATACGCAAATGAAAACCCGTAAGACAAGCTTTTTCTTCGATGGATTGAAAAGCTTTATCGAGCAGATAGGTGTTGTTATCATTATTATTTTGACGGCTTATTTTGTGTTAATCGGCGAAATGACAATTGGTGCAATCATGTTCCACATCATGCTTTTCAATAACGTATCGGCTCCAATTCGGCAATTACATCGTATTTATGATCAGATGAATGATGCTCTTATCTATTCGGAAGGATTCTTTGATATATTGCATGCCGAAGATCAGAAAGAAAGTACGGGGAATTATCGTCCTGAAAAAATTATTGGTCATTTCGAAGTTAAAGGTGTAAATTTTACATATCCAGGTAATGAAAGTCCGACTTTGCATGATATTAATATGAATATTGATCCGGATAAGATAACAGCTTTAGTCGGATTGTCGGGAGCAGGAAAAAGCACGTTGATCAATCTTTTAGATAAATTCTATTCTCCTGATTCGGGAGTCATTCTATTGGATGGAGTTCCTTTGAATGAGTATGATACAACTTATCTTCGCGAGAATATCGGTCTGGTACTACAGAAGAATCATATTTTTAACGGTTCCATCGAAGATAATATACGTTATGGAAATCCGAATGCTACGCATGAGGAGGTTGTTGAGGCGGCACGTAGCTCGTATATCCATGATCAGATAATGGCTCTTCCGCATCAATACGAGACTTCAGCTTTAGCTTTGTCGGGTGGTCAGCAGCAGAAGATTGCTATTGCACGTATGTTCTTGAAAAATCCTCCAATTATTTTCCTTGACGAACCAACAGCTAGTTTGGATGCTGTTTCAACCGAACAAATCAAAAACAGTCTTGACGCTATAAAAAGAGGGCGTACGGTAATTATTATTTCGCATAGTATCTCTCAGATAATTGATTCTGATTGTATCTATGCAATGAAGGAAGGACGTGTTGTTGAGTCAGGCAATCATGATGAAATATACCATATTGGTGGTGTATATAAAGATATTTTCGATGCTATGGCTCGCAGTTTGAATATTGATAAGATTTCTCAAAGTCTCGATAACTAATTGGCTAATTATAAAAATAAGGCTGATACGAATATCAACCTTATCCACTTCGAAAGAATCCACTTGTTTTCAGTTGTAAACTGATCTGTCTAGCTTGTTTTGTATATTCAGAATAAAAGGATCCGAAGTTTATATTCTCAGAATTTTTATAATTCTTGTAAACGTTTTACAGCTTCTTCGGTATCTTCTCTTTTTCCGAATGCTGTTAGTCTTAAATAACCTTCTCCATTTGGACCGAAGCCTACACCTGGGGTAGAAACGATATTCAATTTATGCAGAAGTGTATCGAAGAATTGCCATGAGCTTACACCCTCAGGTGCTTTTACCCATATGTATGGAGCATTTACACCACCATAAACACTGAATCCTTGGCTGATAAGCCCTTCACGTATGATTCGGGCATTTTCCATATAATATTGGACTGTTTCTTTGATCTCATGTCTCCCTTCTTCCGAATAGCAAGCTTCGGCTGCACGTTGTACAATATATGGCACTCCATTGAACTTGGTTGTATGTCTGCGATTCCATAATTTATTCAGTGATACTTGTTCTCCAGTCGATGCGTATCCCATCAATGTATCGGGAATGACAGTATAAGCGCATCTTAAACCCGTAAATCCGGCAGTTTTGGAAAAGCTACGGAATTCAATTGCTACTTCTCGTGCACCTTCTATCTCGTATATGCTATGAGGAACATCTTCTTCCGAAATGTAAGCTTCGTAAGCAGCATCGAACAGAATCAACGATTTGTTTTCTTTTGCATAATCAACCCATGTTTTTAGTTGATCACGAGTCAAGGTTGTTCCCGTAGGATTGTTTGGCAAACACAAATAGATTATATCCACTCGTTTTTCGGGCAGAGCAGGAATAAAATTATTCTCGGCCGAACACGGTAGATAGGTAATTTTATCCCATATTCCATTTGCATTATTTCCCGAGCGTCCGGCCATTATGTTCGTATCTACATAAACCGGATATACCGGATCGGTTATAGCAACAATATTGTCAACACCCAGAATATCTCCGATATTTCCCGTATCGCTTTTCGATCCGTCTGAAACGAAAATTTCGTTTGCTTTAATATCTATATTGCGATCCTGATACTCATGTTTAACGATTGTATTGATCAGAAAATCATATCCTTGTTCGGGGCCATATCCTTTGAAGTTCTCCGATGTTGCCATTTCGTCAACAGCCGTGTGCATCGCCTTAATACAAGCTTGCGGAAGTGGACGTGTAACATCGCCAATTCCCAATCTGATGAGTTTAGCATCAGGATTAGCTGATTTATATTCATTTACTTTACGTGCAATTTCCGAAAAAAGATAATTAGCACCTAGTTTCAAATAGTTCTCGTTTATTTTAATCATATTATATGTATATTTTTCCGTTAAAGACTGTTACCGCTTCGCCAGTCATATAGACATGGTTATTGGTTTCGTCCCATTCTATTTCAAGTTTGCCTCCTAGTAGATTGATCGTTACTTTTCGATCGCAATATCCATTCAAAATTGCAGCTACGGCGGCAGCGCAAGCTCCAGTTCCGCAGGCTAGAGTTTCACCAGCACCGCGTTCCCATACACGCATATTCATATTCGAACGATCGATGATTTGAATAAAGTCAGTATTAATTTTTTTAGGAAATAGGGGATGAGTTTCGAATTTAGGCCCTATGATTGGCAGTTGTAAATCATATATATCGTCAAGGAAAAGCACGGCGTGCGGATTTCCCATCGATACGCATGATACTCTCCATTCTTTATTGTCAACTGTAATTGGCTGATTTAATACCGGATTTGCATCAATATTTACGGGTATCAATTCAGGCTCAAGGATTGGCTCACCCATATCTACTTTGACGAGACGACTAATTTCGTTGCCTTGAAGCAAAGAGATGTATTTTATTCCGGCTTTGGTTTCCAGCGAGATCTCTTTCTTCGTAGTCAGTTTATTATCATATACCCATTTGCCTACACAGCGTGAAGCGTTGCCACACATTTCGGCTTCCGAACCATCGGAGTTGAACATCTGCATTCTGAAATCGCAAGTATCAGACGGCAGGATAAAAACTAATCCATCCGATCCTATTCCGAAATTGCGATTACTCAATCGAATTGCCAGTTCCGAAGGATTCTCTATTGTCTGAGAGAAGCCGTTGACATAAATATAATCGTTTCCAGCTCCTTGCATTTTTGTAAATTTCAAGCTTCTCATTGTATGTTTTATAATATTTCCGGAGATTCAACTTCTAGAGCTACTAAATCGGCATAAGTTTCACGCCTTCTGATAACTCGTGCCGTATCATCTGACACCAGTATCTCGGCAGGGCGGGGGATTGAGTTGTATTGACTAGCCATCGACATAGCGTACGATCCTGCTGTAAATACTGCAAGAAGATCTCCTTGCTCAACTGCTGGCAATGCTCTGTCTTTTGCCAAGAAGTCGCTTGATTCGCAAATAGGGCCTACAACATCGTATTTGTCAAGTGTTTCTTCTAATTGTGCAGAAACCACTCGGTTTTGTCCCAATTGGTATTCTGAATTTGTAGAAACCGGCCAAATAAAATGATATGCGTCATAAAATGCTGGTCGTATCAGATGACTCATACCCGTATCAACGATAATAAACTTTTTATGTACGCCTTGTTTACGATATTGCACCTTCGTTACGAGAATTCCCGCATTAGCAGCTATGGAACGTCCAGGCTCAAGGACTACTTGTCCGCCTTGATTGACGAAATTTTGTAAGAGTGGTACTATCTGATCAGAATATTCATCCCAGCTATCTACCGATTCATTGCCATGATATTTTGCTAAGAATCCACCGCCTATGTCAATCATATTGATGGCAACACCTTCAGATCGAAGTTCGTCTATGAAATCAAAGACCTTTGTAATTGCTTTCTGATACGGATCGCCCGAATAGATAGGTGAACCAATATGAATGTGCAATCCAGTAAGCTTGACATATTCATTGTTCAGGAAATCGATATATAGTCTCTTTGCCTGAAGCATATCGATTCCGAATTTCGAATCTTGAATACCCGTTGCTGTTTTTTGATGTGTACGCGGATCGTATACGTTTGGATTGATTCGGATAGCTACATTTATGCTCTTTTTTAGCTCCGAAGCAATTCTGTTGATATTAAGTAGTTCTTCTTCCGATTCGATATTTATCCAGCCGATACCTCTTTCAATTGCAGTTCTTATCTCATCACTGCTTTTGCCTACACCGGCAAAAACAATCTTTGAAGGATTAACTCCGACTTGGATAGCTCTGAATAATTCGCCTTTACTCACTACATCCATCCCAGCTCCCATGTCGGCAAGGAGTTTCAGTACATGAAGGTTACTGCAGTTTTTTATCGAATAGCATATTAAAGGATTCAATTTCGAAAATGCTTCGGATAACCCCGAATAATGATTCTGTATTGTTCGTTGAGAATATAAATAGAAAGGTGTTTCAACTTTTTTTGCCAGTTCGTTTACATTTACTTCTTCGCAGTAGAGTTGCCCATCTTTATATCTGAAATAATCCATTTTGTTTAGTTGTTGATTTTTATCTTTTTTACTGAATACAAAATTCAGACAAATTGACAAAGAGATCAATCCCGTGATTTGGTTAAAATGAGGTCGGCTATCCCCAAATTTAGGGATAGATAATCTTAAGAATAGTTATAGAATGGGTTATATTGTTATTGTATATCGTTTTCAGATATCAGGTTGTTGAAAATAGCATAGATTGTAAGTCCCGATACAGATTTAATACCAATCTTACGGGATATGTTCTTACGATGCGAAATAACTGTATGGACAGATATATTGTGTTTTTCTGCTATTTCTTTGTTTGTCAAGCCTATTGCAGCCGAAATAAGAATTTCTTTCTCTCTGTCAGATAATCCGACGTTGTCTGTTGTCGTTTTATGATTGTCTACAGCAGATTCCGAAATCTTTAATAATTTTTTGATCATCTGCGCTCCGGAACAATAAATGTCTAATGATCCATCGAAGCTTTCTAATACCTCCGAGGATATATAGTTATAGATAAGAGCTACTATGAGTGCATCGGGATGTTTCGGAAATTGGTTTTTAGCCGAAAAATGACTAAAAACACTTATCGTGTGCGGATTAATTAGTATAAACTGAATATTATCCTTCAGAAAAGTATTCTCATATGACTGAAAATCGCTGAAGGTGTGAGTTACGGCAAAACGAGGATCAGCACTGAGTAGTGTTTTAATTCCTTGCTGTATAACCGGTGAAGGTTCGATCAGGATGATATTGTATTTTTCGGATTGAGGCACTGTCTATTTTTTGTTTTCAATATGTTTGACCAAAGACGTTAGTATTCTGCTCTCTAATCGCGTATGCGCATTTATATCAGCCTCGAACAAAAAAAGATATATCAGAACATTGGTTCTGGTTTGTTCAATGGTACTGTTCTGAGGAATATATTTTATAATAATATTTTTCAGATCATGAAGCGCAGTTTCCAGATTGTGTTGCTCATTATGCTCTCTTTCTACCTTGCTAGACAAACTTTTAATGCCCTTTTGCAAATCGCCTATATGCGGATATACAAATTCTTCTTCGTGACGAAAATGTGACGTCACATCCTCACGGTATTTCTTGCAGAATTCGACAAGCATGTCGCCATGACTTTTAGGTATGAAACTAACTAGTTCATACACATGATCAATGATATGAGGAATCCGATTATTTATATAGTCCTGATGCGATCTTCGCAGATATGTAATCAATTCTTCGGTCGGTATTCTTTTCAAGATATTTTCGCTCGGGATATAATCGGCATAGGTATAAACATTGCATACCAAGAGAAAGAAATCGGTAGAAATCTTACGCTCATCGCATGCTTGTTTTACAGTTGTCTCTCCGAATCCAAGAGATATATCGAAATATGGGAAAACATATAGCAACCTATAATTATGTAATAATAGGTCTGCTAATTTCATGTTTTCCGTAAATAAGCTATGGCTCATAGTTCATTCGTTAGTTTGCGACAAAGATATAAACATCCCAATAAAAACGATTATCATGACTTAATAATTTAATTAGTCATAATAATATACCTTATTGATATTTTAATCTTGTAGTTTATGTCATTCGAATAAAAAAGGTTTGACCTTTGATATTTTGCCTCTTTCCGATTCGAAGAAGAACTTCTCTTCGCCAAATGCCGGCTTTAGCTGATCGAACCAAGTAGCCTTCGGATCATATTCGGCAAAGAATGGGATATCAGCCCATTTCGGATTGCGTCCTTGCAAGAATCTTAATACGAATACTTTTTTTCCTTGCACTTCCGAAATTCCTAATACTTGTATTTTTCCTGCATGATCGCTCATACTTGGCCCCCTCACAGTACGGCATATCCCGCTGACTTGACGATAGGCACGGCGGAATATATTCCAGCATTTTTCTAGAGGAATTTCAAAATATTGTTTAGCTCCGGTATCGCGGGCAACAAACATATAATAAGGTATACATCCCAAATCAACTTGCTTGCGCCACATTTTTGCCCATAAGGCGGGATCATCATTGATGTGTTTTAATAATGGTGATTGCGTACGAATTTGTACTCCGGTCTTTTTTATTCTCTCAATGGCTTGTTTGACAGCATCTGTCGACAATTCGCGAGGATGATTGAAGTGCGCCTGAAATGATATATTTTTTCCAGAAGCAATAACTTTAGCAAAGAGATCAAGAAGTTGATCGCTATCGTGATCTGTAATAAATCTGTATGGCCAATATGCTAAAGACTTGCTACCTATACGTATTGTATGTATATGATCAAACTCCGGATTTAGCAAAGGTAGAATATAGCTCTCGAGAATAGAAGTACTCATAACCATCGGATCGCCACCAGTAAAGAGAACATCTGTAACATCTTTCTTTGTCCGTAGATATTGCAACAGCAGATCCGATTCCTTCATTGCAAATTTCAAATCCGAAATACCAGAAAACTGAGGCCACCTGAAACAGAAAGTACAATATGCATGACATGTTTGTCCCTGGCTGGGAAAGAATAATACAGTTTCTCTGTACTTATGCTGAACTCCTTTAAGTTTTATCTCTCCTAATAAAGGTACATTGTGTTCTTGACCTGCCGGATTGGGATTCAGGCTGAGGCGTATCTTCATTATAGCGTCATCAATTGTTTTTTTATCGGCGTTTGAACTTATGAGACGATCAATCGTATTGTAATGTTTCGGAGCAAGCATTTCCTTACGTGGAAAGTTGAGTGTGAAAATGGGATCCGTCTCGACATTATTCCAATCAATTAATTCGTCGACTACATAATTATTTGTTTTGAAAGGTAAAACTCGTCCCACAATCTCAATGTCCTTCTTGATTTCTTCGCTCACTGCATCCATTTGTGGAATAGTTCTGAAATTGTGTAAAGTGTAAGTGTGAATTTTCTTCATTCGTTTTATTGATTTGTTTTAAAATAGATATATTCTATCAATATAGTTTTTTATTTGACAAAGTGAAACTCTTTTTTGATTTTTTTTGATTTTTTCTGTTAATCTGGATGTCTTTAAGTTATTGAGATATATTGTTTTTTTAGTCTTTGTAAATAGTCTTATCCTGTGTAAGTGATTGTTATATAGATCATTTTGTTTGCTGTTAGTGCTTTTGTAAATGGCTAAAAACCGCTAGCAATAAGGCTTTGAGATTTTTTTTATTTTAAATTGATCGGAAATAATTGTCTGTTTTTATCAAAAAACTGTAACTTTAGTAGCCAATACATCAGAATACATTGGAAATCTATTATACTCTCTACACAAGTACATTTTTTTTAAAGACTTTAATCTTATAACATGACACAATTATGAATTCGACCGCGTTATTTGTACTCCTTCAAAATCAAATGTTGGATGTCGAGTGGTGGCAAGTCCTATTGGCCGCTACTCCAGTATTAACTCTCATAATCTTGATGGGATTTTTAAAAATGGCAGGAGACAAGAGCGCTCTGATTACGTTGGCGACTACGGTCGTCATTGGTTTGTTTGCATTTCATTTTCCGATTGCCGATACCGGTTTATCCATCGTTTATGGAATGCTAAAAGCTATTTTTCCGATATTGATTATTATCATAATGGCTATTTTTAGCTATAATGTACTAGTCCATACCGGTAAAATGGAGATCCTTAAAGAGCAGTTTTCTTCAATCTCGTCAGACAAGTGTATTCAAGTCCTATTGCTAACATGGGGTTTTGGTGGACTTTTAGAGGGTATGGCTGGATTTGGAACAGCTGTAGCTATTCCGGCTGCAATACTTATCAGTTTGGGTTTCAAACCGGTATTCTCTGCCGTAGTAAGTCTTATTGCCAATAGTGTGGCTACTGGCTTTGGTGCAGTTGGTACACCGGTAAAAGTGTTAGCCGAACAAGCCGGAGTAGAAAATATTCAGGTATTGAGTACTCAGGTAGTAATACAACTATCCCCACTGATGATTCTTATTCCATTTGTTTTGGTATTTATGACTGATCCTCAGATCAAATCATTGCCGAAGCACATCGTTCTAAGTCTAATTGTGGGTATTGTATCATTAGTGACACAATATGTAGCCGCAAGATATATGGGGGCTGAAACACCTGCCATATTAGGTAGTTTAGCATCTATCATAGCTATTATATTGTATGCTAAGATAACCGAGACCGAAAAAGACAGAGAATTAAGAGCTCAGTATCCTAAACATAGTATAGGCGAAATAATAAAAGCTTGGAGCGTTTACGGGATGATTCTTATTTTGGTAATTCTTACCAGCCCGCTATTGCCGTTACGCGACGTGTTAGCTCCAATACTGACAACAACGTTCAATTTTAATATTATGGATGCCGTTACTAATGCAGAAGTAGTTAGATCCATCAAGATATCATGGCTAATCGATGCCGGAGTATTATTGTTCTTAGGCTCAATCATTGGTGGTCTGATACAAGGAGCTAATATAGGAGGACTATTTAAAGTCTTAGGAAAAGTATTGAAAATGCAATATAAAACAATCATTACAGTTTGTTCACTTATTGCATTATCATCCGTAATGGACTTTGCGGGTATGATCAGTATTTTAGGTATAGCATTAGCTACAACAACCGGAGCATTCTATCCATTGTTTGCACCTACAATCGGTTGTTTGGGTACATTCCTTACTGGTAGTGATACTTCTTCGAATATTTTGTTCGGTAAATTACAAACATCTGTAGCATCTGTTACAGGAGCAGATCCTAGTTGGCTGGCAGCAGCAAATACAGCAGGAGCAACCGGAGGTAAGATTATCTCGCCTCAAAGTATTGCAGTTGCAACCTCGGCTTGTGGTCAACAAGGTCAGGAAGGTACAATCATGAAGAAAGCGTTGCCTTTTGCTCTAGGATATATAGTTATTGCCGGACTAATGGTATACTTTGTTCCACGCATTATGGGCAGCTTATTATTCTAAAACTTAAATAATACTTGAAAACTAAACTAAAAATATTAAAAAATGAAAGTAGGACTATTCATCCCCTGTTATGTTAATACAATCTACCCCGAAGTTGGCGTAGCTTCATATAAGCTACTGACTAGTTTGGGAGTAGATGTCGATTATCCAATCGATCAAACATGCTGCGGACAACCGATGGCGAACGCCGGATTTGAAGATAAAGCAATTCCTTTGGCTGTCCACTTTGAATCAATATTCGATAAATTTGACTATGTAGTTGCTCCATCAGCAAGTTGTGCAGCTTTTGTCAAAGAAAATTATCCTAGATTGTTAGAAAAAGAAGAACATCTTTGTCAAACCAGTGGTAAGATTCACGATATATGCGAATTTATACATGATGTTCTGAAAGTAGAAAGTTTACCTAGCCGTTTTCCTCACAAAGTGAGTGTTCATAATAGTTGTCATGGTGTACGTGAATTACATTTGTCATCGGCCAGCGAATTAAATATACCACGTTATTCGAAGATCAAAAAGTTATTATCTCTCGTTAATGGTATCGAAGTATTCGAACCTCAGAAGGTAGATGAATGTTGTGGCTTCGGAGGTATGTTCTCGATCGAAGAAACAGATGTTTCGGTATGTATGGGGCAAGATAAATTGAAGAATCACATAGCTACTGGAGCCGAGTATATTACCGGAGCCGATAGCTCGTGTCTGATGCACATGCAAGGTATTGTAAATAGGGAGAAATTACCGATTAAATTTATTCATGTTGTTCAAATTTTAGCTGCCGGATTATGAGTACAAAACATTCAATAGCGGCAAGCCGCTTTATAGCCAATAAAGAACGAGAAACATGGCACAATGAAACACTTTGGTTCGTGCGCGAAAAACGCGACCGTTTGGCCATGGGAATCCCTGAATGGGAACAATTGAGAGAGTTATCAAGTCAGATAAAGATGCATACAGTTTCGCATCTTGATAAATATGTAGAACAATTTGCCTCGAATGCTGAAGCTAATGGAGTAATTGTCCATTGGGCAAAAGATGCTAAGGAGCATAACGAGATTGTCTATAAAATACTGAAAGATAGAGATGCAAAGAAGCTTGTAAAGAGTAAATCGATGCTGACTGAAGAATGTCATCTGAATGACTATCTGATAGAACGTGGTATCGATGTTGTAGAAAGTGACTTGGGCGAGAGAATCCTTCAATTGAAGAACGAACCACCTAGCCATATTGTACTTCCTGCTATTCACCTTACCCGTCAACAAGTAGGAACGCTTTTTGAAGAAAAATTGCATACCGAACCAGGAAATAGTGATCCGACTTACCTGACACGTGCTGCTCGTCAACATCTTCGTAATGAATTTTTGACAGCTGATGCAGGTATGACCGGTTGTAACTTTGGTGTTGCCGAAACTGGTGATGTAGTGGTTTGTACAAATGAAGGAAATGCCGATATGGGAACTTCTCTTCCAAAGATTCATATTGTATCAATGGGACTTGAGAAAATAATTCCTAACCATAAATCTCTTGCAGTTTATACCCGTCTACTAGCACGTTCGGCTACTGGACAACCGGTTACATCATATACATCGCATTTCCGAAAACCTCGTAAAGGTTGTGAAATGCATATCGTTCTTGTTGATAATGGAAGAACGGATATAATGAGTAACAAAGATCATATTCAGTCTCTGAAATGTATCCGTTGCGGTGCTTGTATGAATACTTGTCCGGTGTATCGCCGTTCGGGAGGATATTCTTATACTTACTTTATTCCTGGTCCGATTGGTATCAATTTGGGAATGTTGAAGTCGGAAGATAAATACTATGACAATGTATCGGCTTGTTCACTTTGCTATTCATGTAACAATGTATGTCCTGCTAAGATCGACCTTGCTGATCAGATCTATCGCTGGCGTCAAGGTCTCGATTCTATCGACAAGGCTGACCCGATGAAAAAGATGATGTCTTTAGGTATGAGAATGCTGTTTGTACGTCCTAAGTTGTATAATACATCACTCAAATTTGCGCCATTAGTAAATCATATGCCTCGCTTTATGCTTTACAACGGATTGAACGAATGGGGTAAAGGACGTGAATTGCCTACTTTTGCTAAAGAGTCGTTCACTTCTATGTGGAAAAAGGGCAAAATACAGAATAAAAAATAAAACAAAAAATTATGAGTAGTAAACAAGCTATACTAGATAATATAAAAACTCATATTCAGGATAAATATGATATGCCCGATCTAAATATCGATGCAATAAAATATCCTGATAAGATGAAAGCATTTGAAGAAGTGTCGGCCTCGGTAGGAGGTAGTGCTGCTGTTTTGGGTGAAGGCGAAGATATCAACGACTTGATAAAAAAACTTTATCCTGAAGCTAAATCTATTGCATCTAATCTGAAGGAAATTACAATTGCTACATTGAATCCAGATGATGTTGCAAGACCCCATGATCTGAATGGAACAGATCTTGCAGTGATTCAAGGCGAAGTAGGTGTGGCCGAAAATGGTTGTGTCTGGATTCCTCAGAATGTGAAAGAAAAAGTACTTTATTTTATTTCAGAATATCTGGTTATCATCCTCGATAGAAAAAATTTGGTAAACAATATGCACGAAGCATATGAAAAAATTAAATTTAGTGATGCAGGCTTTGGAGTTTTTATCTCAGGACCTTCAAAGACTGCCGATATCGAGCAAGCTCTGGTTGTCGGTGCACATGGAGCTAAGGGTGTTACAGTGATACTAAAATAAAATTTATTACAAAATGTGTATTACAGAGTAATTTACTCTAAAATAATCTCGACTAAGAATGCCCTGATTCTTGAAATGATAGAATCAGGGTATTTCTTTATGAAGATATGAATGACGATTTTAGCCTTTACGAGGTATGTGTACCTTTAAAGAATTAATCTGATTTTGGCTAAAATAATGGTATTGTCTTTTTATTAAAAGAAGTTTATTATATCTTTGCTCATTATTCAAGTGTAAAATATACACCAATTGAGTAAAGTGTTGGATTGTAGTTATATAACTTTATTGAATTTCAGATGTCTCCATTTTATATAGAGGAAGAAAAGTTTTTTATCTCAGTTGACTGTATTATCTTGGGATTTAAAGAAGATAAGCTTTATCTATTAATTTCGAAGCGTAAATTTGATCCACTCAAAGGACAAGATACTTTGATGGGGGGATTCTTGCGTCCCAACGAGAGCTTGTCAGAGACTGTGTCGAGGGTTGTTCTGGAATATACAGGTATTGATAATGTATATATGGAGCAAATTGGAGCTTATAGTGCTATCGACCGTGATGAGGGCGAGCGTGTAGTCTCGATAGCTTATTATGCGCTGATAGATATGGAGATGTTTGATGAAGAACTTTGTAAGACGCATAATGCTCGCTGGGAAGATGTCTCTAAGTTAGATAAACTTATTTTTGACCACAATCAGATGGTTGATGATGCAATTGGTATTCTGAGAAGAAAAGCAGCAACATTACCAGTCGGTTTTAATCTACTACCCGAAAAATTTACACTTCCGCAATTACAATCGCTGTATGAAGCGATTTACCAGACGACTTTGGATAAACGAAATTTTAGAAAAAAAATCCTTGAAATGGATATCCTTGAGAAACAAGAGGATAAAGATAAGTCGAGCTCGAAACGTGGTGCTTTTTACTACAAATACGATAAAGATAAGTATGAAGAGCTATTGAAAAAAGGTTATTACTTTTTTCTGTAATATTCAGATTACCAATTTACTGTAATTATTTTAGTTAAATATGTTGTACAACATATCGTTGATAAGTGTATAATTGGACACTTATTGTTAATATTGCAAGTGTAGAATCTACACTTATGTGTGTTCGTGCTTGAATTAATGTAACCTTGATTATATCAAAAAATGAAAAAATTATTACTACCAGTTCTAGTCTGCATGGGCTTGTTTGTTGCATCATGTAGCAATCCGAAAGAAGTGAAAGAGCCAATGCTCAAAGTAGAAGATTTCAAAACAACTATTGACGGTAAAGATGTGTCGCTGTATACTCTGGAATCGGGTAATGGTCTGACAATGCAGGTTACTAACTATGGCGGTCGTATAGCCTCGCTATGGGTTCCGGATAAAAACGGTGTAAGAGAAGATGTTGTTTTTGGTTTCGAGACAATTGACAAATATATAAACAACGAAGGTGAGCGATATTTAGGGCCTGTAATTGGGCGTTTCGGAAATCGTATAGCTAAAGCTAAGTTTGAACTTGACGGAGTTGAGTATCAATTGCCTGCAAATGATAATGGAAATTGTTTGCATGGAGGATTGAAAGGCTTCGATAGCCAGGTTTGGAATGTAGATAGCGTTGCAACTAACTTGATCGTACTTTCTTATGTTTCTCCTGATGGGGACGAAGGCTTCCCTGGTGAAGTGAAAGTGAAGATGACATACGAATTGTCAAAAAATAATGAGCTAATCATAAAATATTCAGCAACGACGGATAAACCGACTCACATTAATCTGACTAACCACTCTCAATTCAACCTGAAAGGTGCTGGTAATGGAACAATCCTAGATCATGTGATGACTGTAAATGCAAGCAAATTCACGCCAGTTGACAGCCTGTTGATTCCTACCGGAGAATTAGCTTCACTAGATGGATCTCCACTTGATTTCAGACAACCTACAGTTATTGGAGAAAGAATTGATGCAGACAATGACCAGCTGAAGATCGGTAAAGGATATGACCATAACTGGGTCGTAGACAAAAAAACAGTATCGGATGTTGAATATGTTGCAACAGTTATGGAACCGGTTAGCGGACGTGTAATGGAAGTGTGGTCTGATCAGCCGGGAGTTCAAATCTATTCAGGTAACTTCTTTACTGGTAAAGTGATGGGTAAATATGGAAAACCACTACATCATAGAGGTGCTATAGCTCTGGAAGTACAAAAATTCCCTGATACACCAAATCAACCTAATTTCCCGACAACAAGAGTAAATCCGGGTGAAACATACACTCAGACTTGTATCTATAAATTTTCTGTAAACAAATAATAATGGACGCATTAAAGCAAAAGGTATTTCAAGCTAATCTTGATTTGGTAAAACATGGACTAGTGATCTTCACTTGGGGAAATGTAAGTGCCATTGATCGAGAAAAGGGCTTGGTTGTTATAAAGCCTTCAGGAGTTTCATACGAAACAATGACTGCTGAAGATATGGTTGTGTTAGATTTAGATGGAAACGTAGTTGAAGGGAAACTAAAACCATCATCCGATACGGCAACACATTTAGTATTATATAAAGCTTTCCCAAACATCGGTGGGGTAGTGCATACTCATTCAACGTATGCAACATCATGGGCACAAGCAGGTTGTGATATCCCTAATATTGGTACAACACACGCCGATTATTTTAAAAATGCAATTCCTTGTACAAGAATGATGACAGTAGAGGAAGTTCAATGCAATTATGAATTGGAAACGGGAAATGTAATCGTTGAAAGATTTAAAGATCTTGATGCCGATTATACACCGGGTGTATTAGTGAATAATCACGGCCCATTTGCATGGGGGAAAGACGCTGATAATGCTGTTTACAATGCAGTAGTAATGGAGCAGGTAGCAAAAATGGCAATGTTTGCACTTAACATCAATCCAAATCTTAAAATGAATGAAGAACTGATTAAAAAACATTTCTTCCGCAAACATGGCCCGAACGCCTATTACGGACAATAACAAATAATAAAACAGAATTAGTATTAATAATAAAAAAATAAAGAGATATGGGACTTTTCAAAGATTTAGAAGTATGGTTTGTAACCGGAGCACAATTGCTTTACGGAGGAGATGCTGTAGTAGCTGTTGATGCACACTCAACAGAAATGGTTAAAGGTTTGAACGATTCAGGTGTTCTCCCTTTCAAAGTTGTTTATAAAGGAACGGCTAACTCTTCGGCAGAGATTTCTGAAATTATGCGTGCAGCAAATGGCGATACAAAATGTGTTGGTCTGATTACTTGGATGCATACATTCTCGCCTGCTAAAATGTGGATTCATGGTTTGAGAGATTACAAAAAACCATTACTACACCTACATACTCAATACAACAAAGAGATTCCATGGAATGAAATCGATATGGATTTCATGAACTTGAACCAATCAGCTCACGGAGACCGTGAATTTGGTCACATCACAAGCCGTCTTCGTATGCCTCGCAAGGTAGTTGTTGGATATTGGAAAGACGAAGATACTCAAAAGAAAATTGCAGGCTGGATGCGTGTCTGTGCAGGATGGGCAGATTCACAAGATATGCTTATCATCCGTTTCGGCGACAACATGAACAATGTTGCTGTAACTGATGGTGATAAAGTTGAAGCTGAAATCCGTTTAGGATATCACGTAGACAATGCTCCTATTGCAACACTTGTTCCATACGTAGAAGCTGTTACTGAAGCTGAAATTGATGCATTGATCGCTGAATACGAAAAAATATATGACTTTGCAGACGATTGCAAAAAAGGTGCAGAAAAACACCAGTTTGTTCGCGATGCTGCAGCTCAAGAAATAGGTCTACGCCGTTTCTTAGAAGCTAAAGGTGCTAAAGCCTTTACTACTAGCTTCAACGAACTTGAAGGTATGAAACAGTTAATGGGATTTGCTTCTCAACGTTTGATGGCTGAAGGCTATGGTTTCGGTGCAGAAGGTGACTGGAAAACAGCTGCTCTGGTTCGTACAATGTGGGTTATGGGACATGGTTTGCCAGGTGGACAATCATTCCTTGAAGATTACACATTGAACTTCGATGGCGAAAACAGCACTATTCTTCAATCACATATGTTGGAAATCAATCCAGATATCACAGGAGTTAAACCTCGTATGGAAGTACACTTCTTAGGAATTGGAGACGCTCGTACTTGTGCTCGTCTTGTATTCCAAGCTCACAAAGGTGAAGGTGTTGCTGCAACTATCGTAGATATGGGTAACCGTTTCCGTATGATTGTAAACGAAGTAGTTGTTGAAGAACCAAAAGCATTGCCTAAACTTCCGGTAGCATGTGCATTGTGGAAACCAATGCCAAACTTCGAAGTAGGTGCAGGAGCATGGATATTGGCAGGTGGTACTCACCATTCAAGCTTCTCATTCTCAGTTACAACTGAAATGCTGGAAGATTATGCTGAAATAGCTGACATCGAAATGTTGATTATCGATAAAGATACTAACATTCGTCAGTTCCGTCAGGATCTTCGTAACAACGAAGTATACTATATGTTAAATAAAGCTTTGAGATAATCGAAGTATAGAATATAGACTAAGTATCGGAGGCCTTAATAAAGCTTCCGCTACTTGGTTAAAAAAACAAATAATAAAAAAGTTTACCATGAAATATACTATTGGTCTTGATTACGGTTCGGACTCTTGTCGCGCTGTAATTATTGACGTTAATAACGGTACTGAAATAGCATCTTCGGTAAAATATTATCCGAGATGGAAAGAAGGTAAATATTGCGATCCTCTGAAAAACCGCTATCGTCAGCATCCACTTGATTATATTGAGTGTCTTGAAGCATCGGTAAAAGAAGCTTTGAGTAAAGCTCCTGCTGGAACTGCAGAGAAAGTAGTGGGTATGTCGTTCGATACAACCGGATCAACTCCTGCTCTTATAGATAAAGATGGTCAGGTATTAGCACTTAAACCTGAATTTGCTGAAAATCCGAATGCGATGTTCGTACTTTGGAAAGATCATACTGCAATCGAAGAAGCTGCTTTGATCAACAAACTTGCCAAAGAATCTGCAGTTGACTATACTGCTTACGAAGGTGGAATCTATTCGAGTGAGTGGGTATGGGCTAAAGTAGCTCATGTATTGGGCGAAGATAGTGCTGTTGCTGCAGATGCATATAGCTGGGTTGAACATTGCGATTGGATGTCATCTCTGATCACGGGTACAACTAAGCCGGGCGATATCATCCGTAGCCGTTGTGCTGCAGGTCATAAAGCAATGTGGCATGAAAGCTGGGGTGGTCTTCCTCCTGAAGAATTTCTGGTTTCTATCTCTCCACTATTGAAAGGATACAGAGATAGATTATTTAAAGATACATACACAAGTGATATTAAGGTGGGTAATCTTACGCAAGAATGGGCAGATCGTTTAGGTCTTACTACAAACGTAGCTGTTGGTGTTGGCGCATTTGACTGCCATATGGGAGCAGTCGGAGCAGAAATCAAACCTAAAACATTCGTACGTGTTATCGGAACATCTACTTGCGATATCATGGTGGCTCCTTATGCAGACATGGATAATAAACTGATTCCGGGAATCTGTGGTCAGGTTGACGGATCTGTTATTCCTGGTATGATTGGTCTTGAAGCAGGACAGTCAGGCTTCGGAGATATCTATGCTTGGTTCAAATCAGTATTGGCTTGGCCACTAGAGAAACTTGTTGCTTCATCGTCATTGATTGATGCTGAAACAAAAGAAAAACTAATTGATGAAGCGTTGGATAAAATTATCCCAGAATTGTCGAAAGAAGCTGCTACCGTACCAGTAGGAGAGAGTTCAGTATTAGCAATCGACTGGATGAACGGACGTCGTACTCCTGATGCTAATCAGTTAGTGAAAGGAACGATAACTGGATTGAATCTTGCAAGTTCTGCTCCGCTTATTTTCCGTGCATTGGTAGAAGCTACTGCATTTGGTTCGAAAGCTATTGTTGATCGTTTCCTTGAAAATGGAATTGAAATTGATAGTGTGATTGGTATTGGAGGTATTTCCTTGAAATCGCCATTTGTGATGCAAACACTGGCCGATGTATTGGGTATGCCTATCAAAGTTGCGAAGTCTGAACAAGCTTGTGCTTTTGGTGCAGCTATGTTTGCTGCTGTTGCTGCCGGAGTTTACACAGATGTAACTCAAGCTCAGGATGCAATGGGACAAGGTTTCGCTAACGAATATCAGCCGAATGCCGAAAACCATAAGATATATTTGTCATTATACAAAAAATATCAAGCGTTAGGACAGTTTACCGAAAAAGAACTATTTTCTTAAAATCATAGAAAGAATATGAATTGGAATTCACATGAATTTATATGGCTCGACTGGCTTATTCTAGGAGTCGGCATATTGGCTGTAACGTGGGCTGTATGGCGTTCGGTACAAAAAGATAAAAAATTGCAACAAGGAGCTAATAGTGAAGACTATTTGTTCGGTAAAGGTGAGCCTTGGTACATTATCGGAGCTGCCATTTTTGCTGCAAATATTGGATCTGAACACTTGGTGGGTCTTGCCGGAACCGGTGCAAAATCGGGAGTAGGTATGGCACACTGGGAGATGCAAGGTTGGATGATTCTTATTTTAGGATGGTTGTTTGTGCCATTCTATCAGTTGATGAACAACAAAATGGGTAAAATCATTACGATGCCCGACTTCCTGAAGTATCGTTATACTCCCAGAACCGGATCATGGTTGTCTATCATCACGCTAATTGCATACGTATTGACCAAAGTGAGTGTTACGGCATTTACCGGAGGTATCTTTATGGAAAGTCTTCTTGGATTACCATTCTGGTATGGTGCGATCGGTTTGATCTTCTTGACAGGTATATTTACCGTTCTTGGAGGTATGAAGGGTGTAATGACGTTATCAGCAATTCAGACTCCGATCCTTATCATTGGTTCATTCCTTGTACTGTTTTTAGGATTAAGTGCATTGGGAGGTGGAAGTATTGCTGAAGGTTGGACTGCAATGATCGATTATTCTAAGACATTGAATGTGGGTGCTGATGGTGTTGCTTATGGAACAAATCATATGTTCCACTTCAGTACTGGTGACCCTTTGTATGACGATTATCCGGGTTTTTGGGTATTCATCGGAGCATCTATCATTGGTTTTTGGTATTGGTGTACAGACCAACATATCGTTCAACGTGTACTAGGTCAGCAAAAAGGTGAATCGAATGAAGTCGTTATGAAACGTGCACGTAGAGGTTCTATTGCAGCAGGTTATTTCAAAATATTACCGGTATTCATGTTCTTGATTCCGGGAATGGTTGCAGCAGCACTAGCTGCTCGTCCTGATAGCGGATTCACATTGGACGATCCGGATACAGCTTTTGGCTCTATGGTTAAATTCGTGTTACCGGCAGGTGTTAAAGGTATTGTTACTATCGGTTTCATTTCTGCTTTGGTTGCTTCTTTAGCTGCCTTCTTCAACTCTTGCGCAACGCTGTTTACAGAAGACTTCTACAAACCGAAGTTTAAAGATAAAAGTGAAAGTACATACGTTTTGGTAGGTCGTATTGCTACGATTGTAGTCGTAATTCTAGGTATCGTATGGATTCCTATTATGATGAGTCTGGGTAGCCTTTATGACTATCTGCAAGGTATCCAATCTTTACTAGCTCCGGCAATGGTTGCTGTATTCGCTTTAGGTATTTTCTCGAAAAGAATTACTCCTAAAGCAGGTGAGGTAGGTATGATTGTAGGTTTCCTAGTTGGTATGCTACGTTTGGTTACTAATATCTTTACTAATTCGGGCAAGGATGTTATGTCTGGCTGGTATTGGGAATATACAAGCTGGTTCTGGCAAACTAACTGGCTTATATTCGAAATCTGGTTGTTAGTATTCATCATGGGGCTGATGGTTGTTGTGTCATTCTTCACACCGAAGCCAACAGCTCAGCAAATTGATGCAATCACATTTACTGGGGATTATAAAAAACAAATCAGAAACAGCTGGGATAAATGGGATGTTATCGCTTCGTTAGGAGTAGTTCTACTTTGCGGTTTATTCTACTGGTATTTCTGGTAAAAATATATCTGTACAAATAATATTAAGTATTCTAATGAAAGGCGTTATGGTCGGGAAAGACTATAACGCTTTTCTCTTATTTGTGTGTCATTGACATTTTTTATAATAATACGAATGGAACTATGGATAAATAGATTAATCGTAAAATAAAATAGTATAACTTTGCGCCAATCTATTCTATATGTACTTCTTATTATTTTATAGAAGAGAAAAGAACACATATTTATAAAAAATATATGGTTATGAATTCAAAGTCTGTCAAAGAAGATAAAAATAAAGCTCGTAAGAAAAAGGGATGTTTCTTTATTTTTTCTATAGTTCTTACCATTGTTATTCTAGCACTTAGCATTTTATTGTTTATTCGTTATGATGCTTGGTTTTCTAATATTCCAGAAGATCCATATATAACTCCTAAGAAAATAGAACGAATCACACTTACTCCCGGTATGGACTTTACAAAGGAAAGAGTAATAAGTTGGCGATACGACTCGATAGAACATAAATCATTTGTAGAATATTATAAAATTGACTCAACAAAGATTGAATTAGAAACAAACTTAATTCCGGCTACAA
The DNA here is from genome assembly GCF_900240225.1 of Dysgonomonas massiliensis. Classification (GTDB taxonomy): domain Bacteria; phylum Bacteroidota; class Bacteroidia; order Bacteroidales; family Dysgonomonadaceae; genus Dysgonomonas; species Dysgonomonas massiliensis. The sequence continues at coordinate 99,428 of NZ_OEPV01000004.1, forward strand.
GCCAATCAGTTGAGACACGGGCAGGACATGCGTATTATTATCATGCGAATTTATCGGATTTGGAATGTGGAAATAGATATACTTACCGTGTAATATCGGATAATGATACTTCGACATGGAGGACTTTCAATGTTCCGTTTGTGAATGATACCTTACGCTTTTTATATGTTGGTGATGTTCAAGATCCAAAAGGAGATGAATCAGATTCACTGTTTATGGTTTTACGACAGAAGCTTCTGAAGTTTGATTTTATCGCATTTGCCGGTGATCAGATTGAGCGTCCGATGGATAAATATTGGAATTTATGGTATAAATCATTGAGCGACTGGGCTGGAACTATTCCTTTAGTAAATGTGGCAGGCAATCATGAATATATTAAAGGTCTGAATAAAACTTTGGATGAACGTTGGGTGGCTCAGCATAATTATCCGCAGAATGGACCTGCCGATTTTAAAGGTAAATCATATTATGTTGATTTCCCTTTGATGCGAATTATCGTTATCGACAGTAATGTAATTCAGTGGCCTGATGCAGTTCTTCAGCATCGAAATTGGTTAGAGGAAACATTAAAGGATGCGACTCAGCCATGGAAAGTAGTAATGTTCCATCATGGCGTATATTCTGTCAGAGAGGGTAGAATGAATGTTATGATGCGTTATTTGTTCCTACCTGTATTAAATGATAATGGAGCCGATCTAGTATTGCAAGGGCATGATCATGCATATTCAAGGATTACGACAAAAGCTGATGGAGATACTATTCCTCCAGTATTTGTGATAAGTAGCGCTTCACCTAAATTTTATCGAAATGGATTCGATCCGATTCATGACCGTCTAGGTTCGGGGCTAGCTCTATATCAAAGTATTGAAGTGACTAAAGAAAATCTGGAGTTTAAATCTTATCTTTTTGATGGAACTCTATACGATGATTTAACTATTCAAATAGGGAAAGACGGTAAAAAAAATATTATCGATAGAGCACGTAATTTAGACGAAATTTTCAAATTTGACGGCTTTGGAGATAGCAAGAAAGGACGTGCCAAACGCGATAAATACCTTGAGGCTGTACGGGAATGGGAGTCGCGAAAGAATAAAAACAACTAACTATAAAATATTTTATTGAGTTTTATGAGAAATTACAGATGGGTATATAATACCTTTTTAGCCGCATTTTATAATATAATTTTAGCAATGCTTAGTTTTATGCTTTGCCGTGTTATTTTTATTATCGTCAACAATGATTTTTTCACTCATCTGTCCTTTTCAAGATTGCTGAAGATGTTTCAAGGTGGATTTGCATTCGATCTGTCAGCTGTCCTTTATACAAACGTGCTATATTTAGCCTTAATGCTTTTTCCTATTCATTATAAGGAAACACCATTATATCAGAAAATTGCTAAAATAATATTCCTTGTAGGCAATATTACTGCGATAATAGTAAACCTGATGGATACAGTATTCTTCCAATATACCAAACGAAGAACAACAGCTACTATTTTTACGGAATTCAAGAACGAAGATAATTTGTTGGGAATTATCGGGATTGAGTTCGTAAATAATTGGTACTTAGTATTGATTGCCATTGCGATGGGGTATTTGTTATACAAACTTTACAGAAAACCGAAGACTGATATATTGTTTCCGGGTTTAGGCTATTATTATTTAGTTCATCTTGTTATACTAGGAATTGCAGGCTTTTTCATTGTAAGTGGTATGCGTGGAGGAATAGGCAAGGGGATGCGTCCGATAACAATTAGTAATGCCAGTAAATATGTAGACAATCCGGTTGAAACTGCTATTGTTCTGAATACACCATTTTCGATGTACAGAACATTCGGAAAAGAAGCTTTTGTAGTACCTAAATATTTCTCGGATAGAGATGAAATGCTGCAATATTATTCGCCTATACATACACCTAAAGATAGTGTAGAATTTAAGCCAACGAATGTTGTTATTCTGATTATCGAAAGCTTCGGAAAAGAGCATTCCGGATACTTGAATCCACATCTGGATAATGGTACCTATAAGGGCTATACACCTTTCTTAGATTCGTTGATGAAAGAAAGTCTTACTTTCGAATATTCGTATGCCAATGGGTTGAAGAGTATCGATGCGATGCCTTCTATATTGACAAGTATTCCTAGATTTCAAGAGCCATTTATTTTGACTCCGGCATCACTGAATGAATTGTCAGGAGTAGCCGGTGAATTGGAAAAGAAAGGTTATTATACATCGTTCTTTCATGGAGCAAGAAGTGGATCGATGGGATTTGATTCGTTTGCTTTTTCAACAGGTTTCACAGACTATTTCGGACAAGAAGAGTTTAAAGATAAAAATGACTATGACGGACACTGGGGTATTTGGGATGAGCCATTTTTGCAATATTTTGGTAAGAAATTGAGTACTTTCAAAGAACCATTTATGAGTGCTACATTCACTCTGTCGTCACATCATCCGTTCAGAGTGCCTGAAGAATATGAAGGTAAATTTCCGAAAGGAACTCTTCCTATTCATCAGTGTGTAGGTTATACCGATCATGCCTTGAAGCGTTTCTTCGAATCGATCGCGGATAAAGAATGGTTTAAAAATACACTTTTCGTTATTACAGCCGATCATACTAATGGTAGTGCGCACGAAGAGTATCAAACATCGCAAGGTGTATTCTCTGTTCCAATTGTATTCTATCGTCCTGACGGATCGTTGAAAAATATGGATAAAGAGCGGGTAGCTTCCCAAATTGATATTATGCCAAGTGTACTAGGGTATTTGGGATATGATAGCCCATATATTGCATTCGGTACAGACTTGTTTAATACAAAAACAGAAGATACTTTTACTGTAAATAATTTGAACGGAACTTATCAGATCTTCCAAGGGGATTACATGTTACAGTTTGATGGAGAAAAAACAATTGCTTTGTATAAATTCAAGACTGACATTTTTTTGGAGCATAATCTGCTATCGACTACCGATAAAGCTGTTTATCTGCCTCTGGAAATGAAACTGAAATCGATGATTCAGCAATATATGGAGCGCATGACCCAAAATGAATTGATCGTAAAATAGTGGTCTCTATCAATCTGTGACTCTTTTATGTAGAGGTAATTTTATTACCTTTGCAGCTTCGAAAAAATAAAGATTAGAAATGTTAATAGTAGAAAGTCTGAAAGTTGAACTAGGGGATCGTCTCTTGTTCGATAATATAAGTTTTATAATCAACGATAAAGATCGTATTGCTCTAGTGGGAAAGAATGGTGCCGGAAAGAGTACCATGCTGAAAATCCTTGCAGGAGTTAATACCCATCATAAAGGAACTGTCAGCTGTACTGATGGTACTACAGTCGGGTATCTACCTCAGATAATGAAGATTGTAGACGGGCGAACAGTACGTGAAGAAGCATCACAAGCTTTCGTTCATATTTTCGAACTTCAGGAGAAAATAGAAGAAATGAACCGTCAGCTCGAAACTCGTACCGATTACGAATCGGACGATTATGCGAAGCTGATTGACGATTTCTCGCATGCTCATGAAGAATTGGCCATGACAGAAGGTGTCAACTTCGATGGAGAGGTAGAGAAAGCTTTGCTTGGACTAGGCTTCAAGCGTAGCGATCTGGATCGTCCGACCAGCGAATTCAGTGGAGGATGGCGTATGCGTATCGAACTTGCCAAATTATTGCTTCGCAATCCGGATGTTCTATTATTGGATGAGCCTACTAATCACTTGGATATCGAATCTATTGAATGGCTCGAAGAATTTATCAAGACACAAGCAAAAGCTGTTGTGCTTATCTCGCACGACCGTGCATTTATAGATGCTGTAACTAATCGTACAATCGAACTTGTATTGGGTAAAATATACGATTATAAAGTCAATTATTCGAAATATCTAGAGCTGCGTCAAGAACGCCGCCAGCAACAAATACATGCTTACGAAGCTCAGCAAAAACAGATTGCCGAGATGGAAGAATTTATCGAACGATTTCGTGCTCAGGCAGCAAAAGCCGTATTGGTTCAGAGCCGTGTTCGTCAGCTAGAAAAGATGGAGCGTGTAGAGATTGACGAAGAAGATAAATCGCGTATCCGTATCTATTTCCAACAAGGTATTCGTCCGGGTAATTATCCGTTGACAGTGGATAGTGTGACAAAGAAATACGATGATTATATGGTCTTCCAAAATGCCAATATGATGATCGAACGAGGTGAGAAAGTTGCTTTAGCCGGTAAAAATGGAGAGGGTAAATCTACTTTCATCAAATGTGTGATGGGACAAACTCCATACGATGGTTCCATCATGTTAGGACATAATGTACAAGTTGGATACTTCGCTCAGAATCAGGCTGAATTGCTAGATGAAGATTTGACAGTGTTCGAAACGATCGATCGTGTAGCTGAAGGTGATATCCGTACACAGATAAGAAATATTCTTGGAGCATTCATGTTCAATCGCGACGATTCGGATAAAAAAGTACGTGTGCTTTCAGGAGGAGAGAAGACTCGTTTGGCGATGGTTAAATTATTGCTCGAACCTGTAAACTTTCTGATTCTGGATGAGCCAACCAATCACTTGGACCTACGTACGAAAGAAATTCTAAAACAAGCTTTGATTGATTACGACGGAACTGTAGTTGTAGTATCGCACGACCGTGATTTCTTAGACGGACTTGTTTCGAAAGTATATGAGTTTACAGATAAGAAGTTGATAGAACATATAGGTGGCGTTCGTGAATTCTTAGCAAAGAAGCGTGCACTGTCTTCATAAACTGCAATTTATAAGTCTTTAAGATTTTAGAATTCTGTTTTTTATTACTTTTTTATATCTTTCTATTCGAAACTTAAAATTGTAATCAGGATATGAAAAAACTATTTTTTATAGCTTTTGCTTCGTTGGTAGCTACAATTCTGTATGCTCAAGACATCAATCTGCCCACTCCAGTTAAAACCGGAGGATTATCGGTTATGGAAGCTCTGAATAAGCGTCAGTCGACAGATAATTTCAAGGAAACCGATCTGACAGATCAGCAATTGTCAAATCTGTTATGGGCAGCAAACGGAATCAATCGAGATAATGGAAAACGTACAGCACCATCGGCATTGAATAGTCAGGATGTAGATATTTATGTAGCATTGGCTAATGGTGTTTACAAGTATGATGCTGCTAATTTGAAATTGATTTTCGTGTCGTCCGAAGATTGCAGGAAGTTAGCTCAAAGTCCTAAAAACTCGACCTTACCTCCGTGTATGCTTTATCTAGTAGCTGATGGATCGAAATATCCAAGTAATATTCCTGCGGAACATACTGCCGATATGGGACGAATTGACGTGGGAATCGTATCACAGAATATCTCTATTTTCTGTGCTGCAACCGGATTGGGAACCAGACCGCGTGCTAGTATGAAACAAGAAGAACTTCGACAGATTCTGAAGTTGAACGAACGGCAACTATTATTATTGAATCATCCAATCGGATATCCATTGTAATGACAAAATGAATTAATATATAAGAGGCAGATGTGAGAATATTGCATCTGCTTTGTTTTTAGCATAAAACTAGAATAAATACACTTATGAAATTAAAATCTATTATTATTTGTGCATGTGTGGCAATAATGATGACCATGTGTACTGTAAATACGAAGGACGAGTCTCAATCGGACAACGACAGTCAGGTTCAGAGTGAGATGAATTATTCATCAGGAGGCTTTGCGTCTATTGTGATCGATCGACCGGCAGATGTTGTCTTCAAAATGCTGACAGATGTGAATATATGGCCTCAGATCAATTTAGGAGTTACAATGTCTATCACACCCGAAAATGTTGTACTCGAAAAAGGAACTAAGTTTAACGAAACTATCGCAAGTCCGATACCGGGTATCGAAAACTGGACTAATGAATGGACCGTAGAAGAGATCGAAACTGACAAAGTTTACATTATGTCGGGCAGAGAAAACTTTTCGAAAGCTCCAATTCATTCACGAATTACTTATCAGTTTACGAAGCTTGAAGATAATAAAACCTTGTTCAAACGTACAATCGAAGTAACGTTGGATGACAAGTTTACACAAAATGCCAGTCCTCAGGAAATAGAAGCTCTTTATCGCTTCTTGGGTAGCCAATGGGAAATGACTTCGCATCTTAAGAAATACGTAGAAGCAAATTCTTCGAATTAAATCTTTAGACTGATATTTCTGTCATTGGATAATAAAGCACTGACAAGTGTCAGGTATTGGGGCAAAGATCCGTCTTTGCTCCATTTCAATTCTATGCCGAGCAGTTGACTTGTTGTTTTTCCGATATCGAATCCGAAAGATTCGAGCGAATAACGTATCTTGTCGGGAAATCGACAGGGTTGGCCAATTATACGGGTACAAGTATCTACATCGCAAACATGACAAGTTCCGGCAAAAAACACCTTACTGTCAGAATGCTGTGTCTCAATCTCAATTAGTCTTTTATCTAAATTTTTTCTCACATCACTGATTAGCTGTTTACCTATTCTTATACTATCTTCTAGCGAGTGACATTGATCGGACAGAGATTTGGACGGAATGATCTTAGTTCCGATTATATATGCGTATTTATAATGACTTAGAAATTCATCGGTGCTGAAATCATAGGGAGGACACGACCAGCAATTACCATATTTATTGCAAGCCTTACAGAAACCTATAAATTTATCTGTGTCTCTATAATCATTTATATACTCTGAAATAGAAATACTAGCAACAGCGTTTTGGATTGAGTACATTTTTAGGCGTAATTTATTTTAAAAGGTGCTGTTCTATCAATTCAGCACAAGTGCGGATATATTTCGAACAAGGTTTTTCGTTCGGATTGGTAGCCGTTGCTGCAGCTTCATTTCGCAAAGTGCTGCATAATAACGAACCGTGTTGTTTATTAAACTCACCCGCAAGGAATTGCACTTTCTCGTAGTTTCGATGTTTCCCTTCCTGATCGTCGGGAGAAGTTGTCCCATTAACCAAGCCCGAAACCATAAACATGCCAATAGTAGCACCACAAGTCTCGCCCAAGCCTCCGATACCTCCGCCAAAAGGGACAGACAGTTTCAAAGCGTCTTCTTTTTTCAAGCCTAATAAATCGGCATAGACCACAAATAAGGATTGAGAACAATTATATCCTCTGTTGAATAGCTCTACGGCTTTTTCTACTCTGCTTTTATCCATATTCATTCAGTTTGAATTGTTCGGTAAATATAAGTAATATCAAAGGTATAAATCTAAAACACAATAATAAGAATGTTCGTGCATTTCTTCGAAAAAATGATTATAATTCACAATGAATCTAAAATTGACAGAAAGTGCAAAAACATTGTGGCATTGTTTTTGTTTAGCTATTATAAGGTTCGCTGAATAAAGCGAAATGTAAATAAAGTCTTATTTTTGTAAGAGATTACACATTATAAACATCAAAGGAAGGAGATAAAATGGAAAATAATTTCACACAACAGGTTCGTAAAATCATGGCTTATAGCCGTGAGGAAGCCGGACGACTCCAAAACAATTATTTGGCTCCCGAACATTTGATGCTAGGTATCATTCGTAACGGAGAAGGTCTGGCTATACAGACATTGCTAGACTTCGGGATAGACATTCTAAAACTTAAAGAAGAATTAGATTCATCTGTTGAAGGTCAGCAGGATTCAACTTATAGTATCAATGAAATTGTATTGGCAAAAGCAACAGAAAAAATATTAAAAATCAGTATGCTCGAATCACGTTTGACAAAAAGCAAAGAAACAGATTCGGAACATTTGCTACTGGCAATATTAAAAGAACATAACAATATGGCAGCATCAATATTAGAACATAATAATTTGGAATACGGTACTGCATTCAAGTATATAAAAAGCGTAACAGAGATCAACGGTGCATCTTTGGAATCTGAGCAACCACGTATGGGTGCTGACTTCACAGACGATGACGAGGAAGAAGATGCGATGACTGGTAATGACAAATCGAATGTAGGTACACAACAACCACGACAAGCTACTGATACACCGGTATTGGATAACTTTGGTGTGGACATGACAAAAGCGGCATTGGAAGGAAAACTTGACCCGATAATCGGTCGTGAGCAAGAAATAGAGCGTGTAGCTCAAATTCTAAGCCGTCGTAAGAAAAACAATCCTATACTAATAGGAGAACCGGGTGTCGGTAAATCGGCTATTGTCGAAGGATTGGCATTGCGTATTATCGAGAAAAAAGTATCGCGTACTTTGTTCGATAAACGTGTCATAGCACTTGATATGGCTTCGGTAGTAGCAGGAACAAAATATCGCGGACAGTTCGAGGAACGTATCAAAGCCATTCTTAACGAATTGGCTAAGAATCCGAATGTAATTCTGTTTATCGACGAAATTCATACTATAGTAGGAGCGGGTGGAGCTACAGGTTCGCTGGATGCGGCAAATATGCTGAAACCAGCACTAGCGCGTGGCGAAATACAATGTATAGGTGCAACAACGCTTGACGAATATCGTAAGAATATAGAAAAAGATGGTGCTCTTGAACGCCGTTTCCAGAAGATTGTAGTACAGCCTACTACAGCCGAAGAAACGCTTCAGATATTGAAAAATATCAAAGGACGTTACGAAGAACATCACAACGTGAAATATACTGACGATGCGTTAGAAGCTTGTGTGAAACTGACAGATCGTTACATTACCGATCGTAATTTCCCAGATAAGGCAATCGATGCTTTGGACGAAGCGGGATCTCGTATGCACATTGTGAATATTGAGACACCTCAGAATATAATCGATCTTGAAGAAGAATTGAGATTGATGATCGAAAAGAAAACCGGAGCAGTCAAAGCACAGCAGTACGAATTGGCAGCAAGTTTCCGTGACGAACAACGCAAGATCATGGAAAAACTGGAAGCCGAAGAAGCTGCTTGGAAAGATCAATTGAAGGAACAACCAGAGATTGTGGATGCCGAAAAAGTTTCGGAGGTAGTATCTATGATGTCGGGAGTTCCCGTACAGCGAATAGGTGAATCGGAAGGCTTGAAACTAGTTGGTATGAAAGACAGCATCAAAGCTTCGGTTATTGGTCAGGACAATGCAGTTACGAAGATTGTGAAAGCTATTCAACGTAATCGTATAGGATTGAAAGATCCTAACCGACCTATCGGAACATTCATGTTCTTAGGCCCTACGGGAGTTGGTAAGACTCACTTGGCTAAGAAAATAGCAGAAGAATTGTTCGACTCGGCCGATTCATTGATTCGTATAGATATGAGCGAATACATGGAGAAATTCAATGTGTCGCGCTTGGTCGGAGCACCTCCGGGATACGTAGGATATGAAGAAGGTGGATTGATGACCGAAAAAGTTCGTCGTCGCCCATATTCGGTAGTTTTACTTGACGAGATCGAGAAAGCTCATCCTGATGTATTTAACTTGCTATTGCAAGTGATGGATGAAGGCCATCTGACAGATAGTCTTGGACGAAAGATCGACTTCAAGAATACAATTCTGATAATGACCTCTAATGTGGGTACACGCCAGTTGAAAGACTTTGGTCGTGGAATAGGATTCAATGTCGAATCATCTATCGATAAAGAATATTCGAGAGGAGTTTTACAGAAGGCTTTGAACAAAACTTTCTCGCCCGAATTCCTAAATCGTGTTGACGATATCATTATTTTCGACCAATTAGAGAAAGATTCTATCGAAAAAATCATCGCTATCGAGCTGAAAAGTTTCTATAAACGTATCGAAGAGTTAGGATATCGTGTCGAAATGTCACAAAAAGCAATCGACTTCTTAGCCGATAAAGGCTATGATGTTCAGTTCGGAGCACGTCCGTTGAAACGTGCTATACAGAACTACGTCGAAGATGAAATATCAGAACTTATTCTGTCGGGCGAAGTAAGTGAAGGAGCGACAATTATATTCGATATTGATAAAGAAAATGATAAATTGAAAGCCTCGGTGAAGTGATATTTTTGCTAATAGATTCTAAATGATGCAACTTCATTAATTAGCTATTATCAATTTTAATAATAAGAAAGCGCAATTCTGACATAATGTTAGGATTGCGTTTTTATTTACATTTTATTGATGGAAAATGTTGTTTTGTTTATAAAATTAGTAAATTTGTAGCTTGTTTTTGTATTAAAGGAATAAATAAAGGATTAAAAATTCAACTTACTATCTTAATGAAAAAGTTTAATTTCAGTGCAGGACCTTCAATGTTACCTCAAGAGACCTATGAGGCAACTGCTAAAGCTATCCTTGACTTCGACAATAGCTTCTCGCTAATGCAAGTGAGTCATCGTAGCAAGGCTTTCCAGGTTGTCATGGACGAGACAATCGAGTTATTCAAAGAATTGCTAGATATACCATCGGGGTATTCGGTGCTTTTCCTTGGGGGTGGGGCAAGTCTTCAGTTCTGCATGGTACCATTCAATTTGCTAGAGAAAAAAGCTGCATATTTGAATACGGGAACATGGGCTAGTAAAGCTGAAAAAGAAGCGAAACTGTTTGGAGAGGTTGTACAAGTTGCATCATCAAAAGATGGAAACTACTCGTATATACCTAAAAAATACAACATTCCGCTAGATGCCGACTACTTTCACATAACAACTAACAACACTATTTTCGGTACAGAGTTACATGAAGATTTGGATTCGCCAATTTCAGTGGTAGCAGATATGTCGTCCGACATATTCTCAAGACCAGTTGACGTTTCGAAATACGGCCTAATTTATGGTGGTGCACAAAAAAATCTAGGACCATCGGGCGTTTCGTTTGTTGTAGTAAAAGATGATATCTTAGGAAAAGTGAATCGTAAAATTCCTTCGATGCTTGATTATAGAATTCACATCGAAAACGAATCGATGTTCAATACGCCTCCGGTAGTGCCTATCTATGCAATGCTACAAACTCTTAAATGGTTGAAAGCCAAAGGTGGTGTGTCGGCTATGCATAAACTTAATAAAGAAAAAGCTGCAGTATTGTATAATGAAATAGATCGCAGTTCGGTATTCAAAGGAACAGCAGCTGTCGAAGATCGTTCGTTGATGAATGTATGCTTCGTTATGGCACCGGGATATGAAGGATACGATGCAGAGTTCCTAGACTTTGCTAAAGAACGTGGACTTTATGACCTGAAAGGTCACCGCTCGGTAGGAGGTTTCCGTGCATCAATATACAATGCAATGCCTCTGGAAGGAGTCCAACAACTGGTGGATGCAATGCAGGAATTCGAAAAGAAAATCGCAAAATAAAACAATAACCAGTAAGAGCAAAGTGTGAATTTTGCTCTTATTCGTTTATAATTCAAATATACAATGAAAGTACTAATTGCAACAGATAAGCCTTTTGCTGCTCAGGCTGTGAAAGGTATAAAAGATATAGTAGAACAAGCAGGTTTCGAATTGGCTTTGCTTGAAAAATATACAGAAAAACAACAATTGTTGGATGCAGTTTCCACAGCAGATGCAGCTATCATCCGAAGCGATATTTTCGACAAAGAAGTACTGGATGCAGCAAAGCAGTTGAAAATAGTAGTTCGTGCCGGAGCTGGTTTCGATAATATTGATTTGGAGGCAGCTACTGCAAACAACATCTGTGTGATGAACACACCCGGACAAAATGCTAACGCAGTTGCCGAGTTGGTTTTCGGAATGGCAGTTTATGCTATCCGTAATTTCTATAATGGAACGGCCGGATCGGAATTGTATGGCAAAAAGCTGGGAATACACGCTTATGGTAATGTTGGACGAAATGTTGCTCGTATAGCGAAAGGATTTGGTATGGATGTATATGCATTTGATCCGTTCTTGACAAAAGAGCAAATCGAAAGCGAAGGCATAAAATATGTAGCAAATGTTGAAGATTTATATACGACTTGCCAATATGTATCATTACACATTCCGGCAACACGCGAAACAGTCAACTCCATCAATTACGATCTGCTGAAACGCATGCCTCAGAATGGTATGCTGATCAATACAGCTCGCAAAGAAGTAATCAACGAAGAAGAGTTGGTTAAGCTGTTGAGAGATCGTACCGATATCAAATATATTACCGATATTATTCCAAGCAACTATAGTCTTCTGAAAGAAGAATTCCCTACACGTTACTACTCAACGCCAAAGAAAATGGGAGCGCAGACTGCCGAAGCAAACGTAAATGCAGGGCTTGCAGCTGCAAATCAAATAGTTGATTTCTTGAAGAATGGAAACGAACGTTTCCGCGTAAATAAGTAAGCTGATAGATAAATTTATAGTCAATTAATTTTATCGAAAACAGGCTGTTCCTCAATTGGGGCAGTCTGTTTGTCTTTTAATAGTATACATAAAAAAGGCGAAGTGCGTAACTATTATATTACGCATTCAATCCAATCCGGCAATACCCATTTTTTTCATCAGAAAACAAGCATTCATATTTCGTGCAACACCCGGTTGCATACGATAAGAGAACGTCAGTTCGTTGTCTGTAATATCGGCTTCGAAGCGATAATTTCGGACTGCCTCAGGAAATTCGGTTTCCAGATTTCCGAGTTCCAGATCGTGCGTAGCAATAATTCCGTTGCCATTCATCGCAACAAGCTGTTTCATCAGAGCCAACGATCCACGTTGCTTGTCTTCCGAGTTCGTCCCTTTCAGAATCTCGTCGAGAATGATAAATAATTCTTCTCCTGATTCCAAGCGATCGATTATCATTTTCAGACGCTTCAATTCGGCAAAGAAATAAGATTCATTATCGTTCAGCGAATCACTTGTACGCAGATTAGTAACCAGTTGGAAAGGATAGAAATTCATCTGCTCGGCACAAACAACCGAACCAGCAGAAGCCAATGTGAGATTGATACCAACTGTACGCAGATAGGTACTCTTTCCCGCCATATTGGCACCCGTAACGACCATGAAATTCGGACGCGAGGTGATATCTATATCATTGCGTACGCATACATTGCGATTAATGAGCGGATGGCCCATTGCTTGTGCCTGATAGGCGAAGTTTGTTGATATTTGAGGAAAAACATAGTCGGGATGATTGTATTTGAATCGGGCAAAAGATAACAAACTGTCGAATCGGCCGATTGTGTCAGTCCAATTACTGAATGACAGAGAGCGTTTTTTTATCCAGTTTTCGATGCGTATTGCATACATCACGTTCCACGACAGAACGGGATTGAAGAACAGTAGCCCGAGAAATGTCAGCGAAAGTCCGGCATTGTGTACCAGTTTGTTCAATACTTTGATACTCTGATATGCTGATTCGGGTTCGCGAATATTCTTTTGAAGATCATTCAGATATTTACTCTTGAATTGACGATCTTCGACAATTTGCAGTAGTTTGGTGTACGAATCTATTGTCTGCTGCTTTTTGGTTAACGAGTCCAATTTTTGATTGATCTTGTTGGTTGGAATCAGCGAGATAGGAATCATAGCCATCCAAAATATAATAAACAAAGCGGAAGGAATTATTTCGCAAGCGCAGAAAACAATCATCGACACAAATAGGATAGGGTAGAGAACAGGTGTAATTCGCCAGAAAGTAGATCGCAGCGGTTGGTCAGACAGTTGTCCGATAGCTATATTTTCGGTGTTTAGACTTTCGGCCATTTGCCCCGTTGCACGGAAATGATCTATCAGATGCTGATCTTGCGAAAGCTCGTCGATGGCTTCCTGCCGTTCGCCGATCGAATCCTTTTCACTCAGCGGATCGAGTAAAGATTGTGCCAGATGTTTTTTGCCCGATAATGTGACTGTGCGGTTTAGCGATTGAAACAACGATCGTTTGCCAAACAGATCAAGATCGTTCGCATAGCTGTGCGTAGCCGAAGCAAACTCATTACCTGCATCGAAAGCCGAAAAGTCGTAGCCCAATGCTTTCAGCTCGTTGCAAGTATTATCTATCTTCAGTTCGAAATACTGTTTTTTGCGAAACAACCGGTCGTGAAATTTTGCCAGAATAAGAAAAAGAGCCAATCCGGCAACGAATATGATACCTGCCAACTGCATATCGTTCCACACCCAGTAAATTCCCATAGCTGTGGCTAAAGCAATGGCAAGACGTATTGTGCCGATGGTGAATATCTGTTTCTTCAGAGCAGTTAGTCTGGTATTATCTTCTACAATAAGATGTTCGTATTGTTCTTTTATTTCGTGGTAATTCATGGTTGGTTCATTTTAAAATAGCTCGTGCAATACGTCCAGCGATTTGAGATTCGGAAAATCGTAGAGATGCAAGCGGTAATATTCGAGAATACGGTTTATGATCGTCACACGATCTTGCTGACGGAATACAAAAAAGTGCATATTTTCGTAAGTGATGCGTGCCAATCTTGCCAAAACTTCGCTGTCGGCTACAGTCAGAACATGCGGATGTGACGGATGACGACCAACAAATTCGCCATTCAGCATGTCGAACAATTCGCCACGATTGTAATCTTCCAGATTCGGACTAAATCCCAAAAATTGTGTCAGCTTGAGCATAAATACCAAGTGATAATTTGCAATGCTTTGATGGGTCATTTCTAAGATGTTTATCGATTGGTAGATGAAATCGAAAATGAGCCGTGTATCATTTATATCGCGTAATACCCGCGTCAGAAACTCGGACAAGAAAAATGCCATCGATGTTTTACCAATATGCGAAGTGATAGACAGATAGTGCATATCGGGGCGAGCTTCGCGAATACGCTGAATATCGCGCAGTGGCTGATGATCTACTTCCAGATCCAAAACAGCAAGTGGAGTAAAGAGCGATCGCGGAACTTTGGTCGAACGACTCTTCGTTTTCGAAACCATATAGGTAACCTGCCCAGCTACTTCGGTAAATATCTGGACAAGATTATACTTTTCGCTGTAATTGATGTTATTCAGTACAATACCTTTGGTTTTGAGAAGCATCTTCGACGGACGTTTTTTTGATCTGTACAAAAGTACAAATAATAAGAATAGGCTGTACGTGTCGGAATAATTAACTAACTTCGTGTTTTGATAAAAAATACGTAATAGATCGAAATAAAATATGTACAAGAACGTAAAGAATCTGCTGTTTGACTTTGGTGGCGTCATCATGAATCTGGATAAAGAACGTGCCGTATCGCGATTCAAAGAGATAGGAGTAGCTAATATAAACGATTACCTGACATCGTACCGCCACAAAGGTATTTTTTTGGATTATGAAATAGGTAAACTTGATCGTCCACAATTTGCAGCTGCATTGCGCGAATTGACTGGTAACGATAAGATTACCGAAGCCGATGTAGACTATGCATGGCAAGGTTTTCTGATCGGTATTCCTGAATATAAATTTCAGATGCTGAAAGACTTGCGCAAGGACTATAAAGTATATCTGCTGAGCAATATCAATCCTTCGGCTATCGACTGGGCATACACTCCGGCATTCTCGCCTACGGGTGAACCAATAGATGCTTTTTTCGACAAATGTTATATGTCATACAAAGTAGGTTATGCAAAACCCGACAGAGAGATATTCGAGTATATTATTCGCGATTCGGGAATGATACCGCAAGAAACTTTGTTCTTTGACGATGCTCAGAAAAATATTGATGCAGGTATTGAATTTGGCTTCCAAACATACCTGACCGATCAGAATGAGGATCTATTGAAAGTAGTATCTCAGATCAATAAATAACTATCAATTTTAGCACGTACTATATGAGAGTAGTTGAATCTCCGAATACTTTAGATGGTCAGCCAATAGTAGCCACTATCGGTTTTTTCGATGGTGTACATCTTGGACATCGTTATCTGATAGATCAGGTAAAACACGTTGCCGGTGAACGAGGTTTGGCTTCGGCTGCAATAACATTCCCAATCCATCCGCGCAAAGTGATGCAGACCGACTATCAACCGGCTTTGTTGTGCGGGTATGATGAACGTATAGAACGCCTTTCAACTACGGGTTTGGACTATTGTATATCTATTGATTTTACAAGAGAACTATCTCAGCTTTCGGCACGAGAATTTATACAGCAAATTCTGAAAGGAAAGTATAATGTTCAGGTACTGCTCATCGGTTACGATCACCGTTTTGGTCACAACCGTGAAGATGGCTTCGAGCAATATCAGCAATATGCGGCCGAGGTAGGGATGGAGGTTATTCAAGCGCAAGCTTATCCCGATGAATATGTCAGTTCGTCGCACATACGTCAGTTATTGAAAGAAGGGCGTATAGAAGAAGCAAATCATCTGTTAGGGTATAATTATATCATTTCGGGACGCATCGTCAAAGGCTTTCAAATTGGTCGTACGATCGGTTTCCCGACAGCTAATATCGAGTCGTGGGAACGATATAAGGTTATTCCTGCTTTCGGTGTTTATGCCATTCATGTTTATATCGAAGGAAAGCGTTACGATTCGATGCTTTATATCGGAGTTCGTCCTACAGTTCAGAACGGAATGAACGTCAGTGTAGAAGCTAATATTTTCGATTTCGATGGGGATTTATACAACAAATCACTTTCGGCCGAATTTCTCGAATTTATTCGTCCCGACATTAAGTTTTCAGGATTGGATGCTCTTCGTCAGCAGCTTCAGAAAGACAAGGATAATGTAATTGAAACATTGAAAAAATATAGATAGAGTAGGGCATATTGTAATAATGATATAAGGCAGATACTAGATAAGTGTCTGCCTTTTTTGTTTGATAATGAGCTGTTTGAGCGATTGTCAAAATATTCATCTTGTTAAAAAATGCAAAGGTATTAAACCTTTCGGTTTGGAAATACTCTAACCTCTAAACGCTAAAAATTTAGAAATATGAAAAAGATAATTTGTTCTATAGTATTTTTTATGAGTGTGTCGGCAGTTTCATTTTCTCAGAACGGAGGAAAGATGCAGTACAAAGAAAGAAAAGATTTTGCTAAAGAACTGAATCTTTCGGATGAACAAAAGACTAAAGTAAATGAGTTGAACGATACATATAAAGTGAAAATTGACGAACTGAGAAAGAATTCATCTTTATCGAAAGATGAACGTAGAAAACAAATGCGCGACTTATCCGACCAAAAACACAATGACATGAAGAAAATTCTGACGGCTGATCAGATTGTAAAATTGGATGCAAGAAAAGATCAACGTCAGAATAGACAATTCAGCAATAGAAGTGGTAAACATCATCGTCAGCCAATGATGCAGAGAGGTGATAGTTGCAGAATGGATTGTATGAAAGATCTGAATCTGACAGAAGATCAGCAAGCGAAGATGAAAGCATTGAAGGATAAATATGCTGATAAATCGAAAGCATTGCGTGAAGAACGTCGTACAGAATTTGAAAATATTCTAACTGCCGATCAGAAAGCTAAGTTGGCTGAATTTAGAAAAGACAGACCTAACAGACCAAATAGAATGATGCAACATCGTCCGCCAATGATGGGCCAAAAAACTTGTAATGTAGTAGGGAATAAAGAGTTGCCTCAGGATGTGAAACTGAAATTGGAGGAGTTGGAAGCTAATTTTGTAAAAGAAAGACAAGCCATTCGAAGCACTCGCATCACGGTAGCTATGCAAGATAAGAAAATTGATGAATTACGTACAAAATATAGAGAAGACAGACGTGCTATAATGAAAGAAGCATTTCAGAAGAAATAAG
Source organism: Dysgonomonas massiliensis (assembly GCF_900240225.1). Classification (GTDB taxonomy): domain Bacteria; phylum Bacteroidota; class Bacteroidia; order Bacteroidales; family Dysgonomonadaceae; genus Dysgonomonas; species Dysgonomonas massiliensis. The sequence goes on from NZ_OEPV01000004.1 coordinate 117,026, forward strand.
TGAATTTAGATTACTGGTTATTAGTTTAGTGAAAAAGAAAAGCCACAGATAAATTTATCTGTGGCTTTCGTGTATCTATGATTATGACTAGTAACGATTAGAATACGACTTGATATCGAACGCTAAATACACTGATATTCTCGTTAGCTAAAGCTGCATTTTGTCCTAGGGACATATATGAGTAATTCAGTTTTACAGCCATATATTTGTTTAGAAAATAATTTGCACCCAAAGTAATGTCACTCATTGTTCCACCTTTCGAGAATTCGTTTCCATCCAGATTTGTATAGTTGTAACGAACTGCAAATTCTAAAGATCCAGGACGTGGTGTTGCCATACGTGACCATGAAGATGAGTATCCGTAATTACCACCTATTGCAAGAAAGCCAATTTGCGCATAGGCTCCATCAGCCTTATAGGTTGGAAGTCCGGCTCTTCTTTTTGTATTAGAATGGAAATACTCACCCTGTAGATAAAGCGGACCATATGCAGCAATAAGTTCGACTGCATACTTAGCTTGAAAATCAGCATGATCAATAGTTGTTCCAATAGCGCTTCTTGTATCTTTTGTATTTAACAGATTGCTCGCGAATTTGAATTTACGCAAATATTTTGCGCTACCTTCTTCATCTTTACCACTGGCATCAGCTTTACGCAAAGCTCCGGCTAGTCCAATGTGTAATATCTTGCCACTTTCTTTGAAAGGAGTGAAAACGAAACGACCAGCTCCCGAGTAGCCATCGTCTCCTCTGTCTTGCTCGTTTTTGATTGCTCCATTATCGGCAAATACACCTCCGCCATACCAGAATAATTTGCTCCAGCCAATGTATTCCAAACCTATCTTACGACTAGGTGCAAAAACATTTGAACTTCCATTGGGCGAAATGAATGTGGTATTGCTCGAACTTTCCATGTGATCCAATCCGAATGGTTCGATAAAGTTACCACCTCTTAGATATGAGCTTTTATTCAAGTTGTATTGTACGAAAATGTCTTTGGCTGATACTTTTGAGTTGGCATAGCCAATATCAAGCTTGACTTCCCAAGATTTATATTTAGCTTTCAGTCCCAAACGTAGGTCAGACATGGTTACTCCGTTGTCAAGTGAGGTTTCATCTTCCATAAACACTGCACCATCCAAATACATACGGCCGACTGGTGTTATTTTGATGCTTTCGTCACCAACTTTCACATCGACAGACTGAGCAGATAACATACCTGCACAAAGAAATGTGCAGGCTGTTATTATTAGTTTACGATTAAACATATACATTTAATTAAGTTGTTATTTTTTGTTTACAGCATTAGATTTAACGCCGTATTCTTCTGTAACATAAGTATATTTCTTATTGATGTTGCGATAATCATTTTCAGGAACATCGTTACAATATACAATTACAGCATTAGGATCTTTTTCCCAATATTGTTTTGCTGTTGAACCTTCCATCAAACCTCCGCTTTTACCTTCAACTTTTTTGTTGTCAGGATTAACCATAAGTTTGATTCCTGCTGATTCATTCATCATTTCCATATCACCACGGCTATTACCACCTACCAATAGAGGTCTAGCTTTGATCATAGTATGAATAACTTCAGCTTTACCACCGTCTTGAGAAACTGGGTGAACTAGTTTATCTGTAGAAATTCCATCAACAGTTGTAACTGTTCTGATACCTAGTATTCTGTCATTAGGGATACCTAATTCTTCAGCCACGAATTGTTCGTAAAGTAGTTCAGGAGAAGCTGTAATAACCCAAATCTCGAAGCCATATTCTTTCAGATTAGCAAGAAGCTCTTTCATTTCTGGGTAAAATTTAGTTTGATATTTTTCTTTGAACATATCTTTACCTAGCTTTCTGATTTCGTCAGCAGTCATACCTGATAGGTAGCGAGCTCTGTTTTGAACATACTCTAGGCCTACATTATCACCATGAAGTAACTGGTCTACAACTTGCATTTTTTCTTTCGATTTTGCATCTTTTTTACCTTCGTAAGTTCTTTTTGCATGGTCGTAAAGAGCTTCATCAGCTAAATAATAAGGAACTTGACCAAAAAGGGTTCCGTCGCAGTCGAAAGCAGCAACTTTTCTTTCAGTGATTGTGATAGTTGAGTTCAAGAAACTTTCAAGACGATCGTTAATCTCTTGAGACCAGCCTTTGATAGGACGATAAGTTTGAGCCGATAATGTTGTAACTAACAGCGAAAAAGCGACTAAAAATAAAGTCTTCCGTAATAAATTTAGATTTTTCATAATAATACTTTTAATTGGTTCAAAGTGATAAATTTGTTATAATATTTATGCAACTAATTTGTTGCTTTTTTGTTAAGAGAACAATGAGTATAAAAAACCAGCAAGGCAACCACCAGCCAATGGGCCAACTAATGGTACCCAAGCGTATGCCCAATCGGCATCTCTTTTGTTTTTCATAGGCATCAGCATATACATTAGACGTGGTGCAAGATCACGAGCCGGATTCATTGCGTATCCTGTTGTACCTCCAAGAGACATACCTATCACGACAATAAGTAAACCGACAGGCAGTGCTCCTGCAATCATTGATTGTCCTGCGAATAATATACCCATTACTAGGACGAAGGTTGCCATAAATTCGCTGAATAGGTTCCATCCGTATGATCTGATTGCCGGAATCGTACAAAATGTACCTAGCTTAACAGTTGGATCTTCTTCAGCATCATAGTGGGGTTTGTAGAATAGATATGTTAATAGTGCAGCAAACATACCCCCCAGCATTTGAGCAATGATATATCCAATTACGTTTCCGTCGAATTTGCCGGCTAAGGTAAGCCCAAGTGTAACGCAAGGGTTAAGATGAGCGCCTGAAGGTTGGGCTACATAGGCTCCGGCGAATACAGCAAGTCCCCATGCGAAAGTAATTACTACCCAACCACTATTATTGCCTTTTGTTTTAGGAAGGCATACGTTTGCAACTACACCGAGCCCCAGTAACAGCATAAGTGCTGTGCCAAAGAATTCGTATAATAAATTTGTATCCATGATGTTAGATTTTTGTTGGTATTGGTCTATTTAGATATTTGGATTATTGATATAAGCTATTTAACCCAATTTTGAGAGCGATAAATTGCGTTCGACCATTTTTTCTTAGCTAGATGCATATCAATAGTTTTGTCTGCCTCGAATCTGGTATCAACTTCCCATTGTTTTTGAACTTCTTCAATATTCTCCCAGAATCCAACAGCTAGTCCAGCTAAATATGCGGCTCCCAGAGCAGTTGTCTCTGTTGTTTTAGGGCGAATAACAGGTTGTCCTAGGACATTGGATTGGAATTGCATCAATAGGTTATTTTGTGATGCTCCACCATCAACACGTAGCTCTTTCAGACCTACACCTGCGTCAAGAATCATCGCATTGATTACATCCATTGTTTGATAGGCAATACCTTCAAGAGCTGCGCGAGCAATATGAGCGGCAGTTGTTCCGCGAGAGATGCCGACAATTGTACCTCGAGCGTATTGATCCCAATATGGGGCTCCGAGTCCAGTCAATGCTGGAACAAAATATACGTCGCCGCTATCAGGAACTTGAGTGGCAAGAGCCTCGATTTCTGAAGACGATTTGATGATTCCCAGTCCATCTCTCAGCCATTGCACAATAGCACCTCCAACGAAGATACTACCTTCGAGAGCATAAGTTGTCTTGCCGTTGATTTGCCATCCGATAGTTGTTACCAGATTGTTTTTTGATGCTACTGGCTTATTTCCTGTATTCATCAAGATGAAACATCCTGTACCATATGTGTTTTTGACCATTCCTGGTTCAACACACATTTGTCCGAAAAGAGCTGCTTGTTGGTCACCGGCAATACCTGCAATCGGAACTTTCGATGCAAAAATAGTTGTTTTGGTATGTCCGTACACTTCACTAGATGAAGCTACTCTTGGCAACATACTTTTTGGTATCTCGAAAAGTCTAAGTAATTCTTCATCCCATTCAAGAGTATTGATGTTGTAAAGCATGGTTCTTGATGCATTCGAAACATCAGTAACATGTACTTCGCCTCTTGTCAATTGCCACGTAATCCATGTGTCAACAGTTCCAAATACTAGTTCACCTTTTTCTGCTCGTTCGCGGGCACCTTCAACATTATCTAAAATCCATTTAATCTTCGTAGCACTGAAATAGGCGTCGATTATAAGTCCGGTTTTAGCTTTGACCTTTGGGATCAATCCTTGGTATTTCAGTTTATCACAATATTCGGCAGTACGTCTGTCTTGCCAAACGATAGCATTATAAACAGGTTCGCCTGTGTTTCTATCCCATACAATTACCGTTTCACGTTGATTGGTGATACCAATAGCTGAGATATTTGTTCCATTGATCCCGATCTTGGTAATGGCCTCAGCTGCAACAGAGGCTTGCGTAGCCCAAATCTCATGTGGATCATGTTCTACCCAACCACTTTGTGGGAAGTGTTGTGTAAATTCGCGTTGAGCGACTGAACATATTTTTCCAGAATGATCAAAAACAATTGCTCGTGAGCTGGTTGTACCAGCATCGAATGCTAAAATGTATTTTTCCATGATATTAAAAAGTGATGATATTGTTGTTTCTTTATTTATCTAGGTATTTGGTCGATGTTTTTCGTGGTTGTTGTGACTTTATGTCCGCCATGATGGTTTGTAAGGTTCTAGCAGATAGTCTTGAGCTAGATTTACAAATTGACTGATTTGTTCTTTTTCCCAAGTTGCGTCTTTCCCTAATTCTTTACTCATAATCGAAGCTACAGTTGGAGCTATTTCGATAGATAATCTGGCATCGAGTAGGAGAGCACGTAATCTGCGCGAAAGTACATCTTCTACTGTTTGTGCCATCTCTTCTCTCACAGCCCATACAACCATACTCTTAGTATAATCAAGCTCTGGATGTAATTTCTGCGCTAGTTCTGGATTTTCTTTTTCAATCTTAAGTATTGAACTCCAATCACTACCATACACATAATTGAAATTTGAACGGTCTACATTCTCTTGATAGCCATGTATACGTAGTTCTTCGGTTTTACATTCTACTGCTTGAAGATGACCAACCTCGATTGATTTGTCAACCACATCTTTGGCCATATCTCGGTAAGTAGTCCATTTACCACCGGTTATGGTTATTAATCCACTTTCAGATGTGACAAGCTTATGACTACGCGATATTTCTTTTGTCTTTTGAGGATTTGATGATTTTGTAGGAGCTGCAAGCGGGCGTAAACCAGCGAATACAGATAATACATCTTCGCGTTTAGGTTGTTTGGCTAGATATTGTCCTGCAGTTTTCAGAATAAATTCTATTTCACTGTCTAAAGCTTTTGGCTCAAGAACGAATTCGTTCATAGGAGTATCTGTTGTGCCTAAAACGACTTTCCCATGCCATGGAACTCCAAATAAAACGCGTCCGTCAGAGGTTTTGGGAACCATAAGAGCCGAATCTCCACCTAAGAAAGATTTGTCTACTACGAGGTGTACACCTTGGCTTGGACGGACAATATTATCAATGTGCGGATTGTCTTTTTGCATCAGATTATCTACAAATATTCCGGTTGCATTTACTACGACTTTCGTTTTAAGTTTCAATATCGTACCGTTTATTTGATCTTGAGCTATGACTCCACAGATTTTACCTTCTTTATCTTTCTCAATGTCATTAACTTTTACGTAGTTTGCAGCAGCTGCACCCTGTTCTATAGCAGTTTGCATTAAATTGATCCCCATTCTGGAATCGTCAAACTGCCCATCGTAGTATACAACTCCTCCTTGTAGGCCATTTTGCTGTATTTGAGGAATCTCTTTAATAACACTTTTCTTACTCATAGGTAATGATCTACCTAAACCTTTTTTACCAGCTAATACATCGTATAATGTAAGCCCAATAGTGTAAAATGGTTTTTCCCACCATCTGTAGTTTCCTATAATGAAACGTTGGCTTTTCACGAGGTGAGGGGCATTGATTCGCATAAGACCACGTTCGTGCAGTGCTTCAATGACTAGGCTTACATCACCTTGTGCTAGATATCTGACACCTCCATGCACTAATTTAGTACTTCTGCTCGAGGTTGCTTTCGTAAAATCATGTTGTTCTAGTAATGCTACTTTGTATCCGCGTGTGGCGGCATCTAGCGCTGTTCCTAGTCCAGTTGCTCCTCCTCCAACAACAACTATATCCCATTCTATGGAGTTGTCTGCAAGTTGTTTTAATATGTGGTCTCTATTGATCATAAGAGTAGATTTATGTAACTATTCATACGCAAATATAAATATAAAAACTAAAAAAGCAAACAATCGAAACATATTTTTTAAAAAATCGAAATTAATACATTATTAATCGGAATTCGTGGTGAGCTAAATAGCTTTTGCTTAATGATTTTAGGTCTATGTTATATTGATTAGTAATTTATTTTTGGATTTTATGTTTTATTGTAGAAAATTTTCTATATGTTTGTAAGAGTGTAAAATGTGATAAATATCCAAAATAATATGGGTAATATAGCTAAACGACATACATATATCCTCGAATTATTGAAAGCAGATGGATACGTGAAAGTTCAAGAGTTGAGTGAAGCATTGGGCGTATCTGAAGTTACGATTCGTAAAGACTTGAAGCAACTCGAAAGTAAAAAACTTTTATATCGGAATCATGGAAGTGCTAGTAGTTTAAGTTCTATAATAGAAGATAAGCACTTTGATGAGAAAGAGAAGGTTTATCAAAAAGAGAAATCAGACATCGCCAAAGCAGCGACAGAACTTTTAGAGCTAAATGATAAAATAATTATTGCTTCCGGAACAACATTGCTAGCTTTTGCAAAAGAAATTCATACGCGTGAGCCAATTACTGTTATTACACCATCAGTAAAGGTTTCGCTTGAGTTATGTTATAATCCAAATATTGAGATCATTCAGTTAGGGGGAACTCTACGTAAGAATTCGGTTTCAGTAATAGGTCATTACGCAACAAATATTTTAAGTGATGTTTCGTGTAATAAGCTATTTATAGGTGTAGATGGCTTGGATTTGGATTATGGCTTAACAACCAGTGATATGAACGAAGCGCGCATAAATCAAGTGATGATAGAAGCTTCACAGAAAGTTATAGTTTTGACAGATTCATCAAAATTTGGTAAAAGAGGATTCTGTAAAATATGTGATTTTAATAAGATACATCATATTATTACAGATGCAGGTGCGCCAAGTCATGTAATTGAAATGATTCGTGATAAAGGTATAGAAGTCACGATTGTATGACGCTGATAAATAGATAGATAAAAATAAAGCTTCAAGTATAACTTGAAGCTTTATTTTTGATGTTTATCTCATGTCTGAATCTTTGTTTGTTTCATGTACAATGGCATCAACAGCAGCAACTACAGCTAGATTTACGATATCTCGTACCGAACTTTCGATGTCAGTGAAATGGACTGGTTTGCGTAATCCCATTTGGATAGGTCCAATTGTATCGCCCGCAATACCCATTTCCGACAATAATTTACTAGAAACATTAGCCGAGCTAAGATTCGGGAAAATAAAGGTATTTACGTCCTTCCCTTTTATCGTGTTGAAAGGGAATGTTTCATCTCTTAGTTCTTTATTTAGGGCAAAATTTATCTGCATCTCGCCATCTATATCCATTTCAGGGTGGAACTCGTGAAGATGCTTAACGACGTTTGATATTGTCTTTGGACTACCATCTTGCTCGGTTCCGAAATTGGAGAACGAAAGCATAGCCATAACGGGGTTGCTATTGAAGAAACGAACTGAAGAATATGTCATCTTGGCAATATCCAAAAGTGCTTCTTCATTAGGCCAGCGGTTGATTAGTGTATCTGCCATGAAGAATGGACCGCGTTTTGTCTGAATAATGTGTAATGCAGCAAAATGCTTGTATTGTGGTTGAATTCCGATAACTTCTTTTGCAATTTTGGCAAATTCCTGATAGTGGCTATATACCCCCGTAACTAGTCCGTCTGCATCTCCGCATTCGACCATCATCATTCCGAAATAGTTTCGAATATTCATTTTTTCGAAAGCTTCTTGGAAACCGATACCTTTTCGATGACGTTCTTCACTCAATTTTGCGGCATATCTGTTTCGTTTGTCATCTTCTTTTATTGATCTGTGGTCAATAATTTGAATGCCCGTAAGGTCTATGTTTTCTTCTTTGGCTATTTTTTCTACTCTCTCAGGATTACCAAGTAGGATAGGGATGCATAATTTTTCATTATAAACAATGTTGGCAGCCTTAATCATATTCTTATGGTTCCCTTCACAGAATACAATACGTTTAGGTTTGCTCTTGGCAAGAGAACTCAGGTTGTTTATGATAGTGTTGCTGTAACCCATCATAACCGAAAGTTTGTTTTCGTATTCTTCCCAATCATCAATCTTACGACGTGCTACGCCTGTTTTGATAGCAGCCTTGGCTACAGCCATCGAAACACAAGTCAGAAGGCGAGGGTCAAGAGGCTTAGGTATAATATATTCAGGTCCGAAAGATAATCTTTTGAGCTGATATGCTGTATTGACAACATCAGGAACCGGTTGCTTTGCTAATGAGGCCAATGCTTTTACAGCAGCCATTTTCATTTCTTCATTGATAGATGTAGCTTGTACATCCAGTGCTCCTCTGAATATATATGGGAAACCTAATACGTTATTTACTTGATTAGGATAATCAGAACGACCAGTTGCGAAAATTATATCTGGACGTGATGCCATTGCATCTTCGTAGGAAATTTCTGGATCAGGATTGGCCAGAGCAAAAACGATCGGGTTTTTATTCATCGATTTTACCATGTCCTGAGTGAGTATATTTCCTTTCGAAAGACCAACGAAAACATCGGCTCCGTTAATAGCTTCAGATAATGTTTTCAGATCAGTTTTAACTGCAAATTGCTTCTTAATTTCATTCAGGTCTTTTCTGTCCGTAGATATAACACCTTTGCTGTCACAGATCAATATATTTTCAGAGCGTACTCCTAAGCGCATATATAGTTTAGTGCAAGCAATAGCCGAAGCTCCTGCTCCATTCACAACAAGCTTAACATCCTTCATTTTCTTGCGTGCAAGATCTACTGCGTTGAGTAGTGCTGCAGCAGATATGATTGCTGTACCGTGTTGATCGTCGTGCATGACCGGAATATCCAATTCATCCTCCAGACGACGTTCTATTTCGAAACATTCGGGAGCTTTGATATCCTCCAAATTAATACCTCCAAAAGTTGGCGCAATAGCCTTTACAGTTTGGATGAATTTTTCAGGATCTTTTTCGTCTACTTCTATATCGAATACATCGATACCCGCAAATATTTTAAATAGTAATCCTTTACCTTCCATTACGGGTTTACCTGCCAATGCTCCTATGTCGCCTAATCCGAGTACAGCTGTACCATTCGAAATAACACCAACTAAGTTTCCTTTGATTGTATACTTGTAGGCGTCATCCGGATTTTTTTCTATCTCGAGACATGGTTCGGCTACTCCTGGAGAATACGCCAGAGCTAAATCAGTTTGAGTTCTATGAGGTTTACTTGGTACTACCTCTATTTTACCATGTGGCTCTACTTCGTGATACTTTAGAGCTTCTTCTCGCGTAATTTTGGGCATAAATGTCGTATTAGAATGGTTTGTATAATATTGCTTAAAATTTAAGCTTAGCTATCTTTTCTTATTAACTTGAATTTCGTTTTTTATAACTTTTCTGGCAGTTTCGATTATTGTATCAATTTCTCGTAGATTGGTATCCATATCTACAAACAAGTCCGGATCAATTCCAAATTCGATATGTTCCATTGATGCATCATGTATTGGTGATGCCGAGAAGCGGACAGACCAACCATTTGGTATTTCGGATGAAAATGGCAGGCCACTTCCTCCTCCGGTTTTGTCTCCAACGATCACAGCATTGGGTGCATAACGCATGGAGTTGACAAAATCATTGGTTGCACTATAGCTGCTTCTGTTTGTTAGAACAACAACAGGACCTTGATATCTTAATCTGTCGTTTGGAGGTGTGATATATTGGGCATAAGGTTTCGAAAAACTATCGTGCCCTTTTCCAGTTTTGTGCTGTATATAACTTACTAATGTCTTTTCTTTAAAAAAACGTTCAGCTAGTCTTTCGCTATTGGTTAATGCGCCACCTCCATTGTTGCGCACATCAACTATGATACCATCACATGGCATCAGATATTTTATAATATGGTCTAACTGGCTAAGACTAGTGGATATCGAAAAATCTCCATAATACAAGTAACCGATATTATCTTCGAGAATTCTATATTTTATTCCTCCAGATATACGATAATCAGTACCGGTACCGAGATAATACTTCTCTTGTATATTTGCATCAAAGTTTTTCGGATAGTCTTCGAACCATGCTAAATATCTGATTCTATCGTGTTTCGCAACTAAATTTACATGACCGTCTTTCAGTTCGTTTAACATTTCTCCCATTACATAGAAAAACTCTTCATCTGTCATTTCTTCTTCAACACGAGCTGAATATCGAGTGTAGACTTCATCCCAATCAACGAAATCTTTTTTATATTCAAAAAAACAATATTTCTGATCAAAGATGGTCCATAAAGCTTCGAAATTTCCTTTTTTGGAATTTTCGAAATTATCTTCATGAAAGCAAGAAGTAAGAATAAATGTGATAAAAATGAAAAAAAGTAATCTGATCTTCATGTATACTCTGTCTATCTTGATGATGTTCATTTCAAAATGATGGTTAAGGTAGTAATAATTCTTTGAATTCGTCGAATGAATATCGATAATAATTTAGATCAATTTTCTCATCAACACCAGGAAGTTTTCCTGAATGAGAAAATTGCCAGATTCTCCAGTTTATATCATCTGATGGTTCTTTGTGTAGGTCGCATATCCAAAAAGGATTGTCGAGAAACGATCCTTTGATGTACAATTTATAACAATCTTTGTTTGTATATATCAATGGACGAACTCCGTAATGTTCATATAAGGCACTCTCTAATTCCACCAATTCATGCTTTATCATGGCTATATATGAAGCATCATCACTATAGGTATTGATTGTTGAATGTTCGACATCGATTGCCGGAATCAAATCTCCACTTTGGCATTTGGCAGTACGGATGAAATGCTGAGCTTGATCACGACCAGATACACCAAATCGGAAAAAATGGTATGACCCAATTTTAACTTGTGCTTCACGTGCTTGTTCGTAATTGTATATATAATTACGATCTAAATGATCAACGCTTTCGGTAGCTTTTATATATCCGAAATATATATCCTGTTCACTGACCATTTCCCAGTTGATGATCGGTTGATGATGAGATATATCGATCCCTTTGACAATGTATTTTGAAGATTCGAATTTTTGTGGTTCACGAAAATAATTTTTGTAGAACAAGAATGCTGTAATACCAACGATTGCAATTAGCAGGGCACTAATTGCAACACGTCTGGTTAGTTGATCTTCTTTGTTTATACGTTTTTTAGCCTTCTTTTTTCTAGGCTTAACTTTCTTCTTTACAGCCATTGATTATTCGAATAAAGGTGTTTCAGAGAACGGTTTACCTACCTTATCTTTTTCAGACAGAATGATTTCAGATTCATTTATATTCCAATGGATATCTAAACTAGAATCATTCCATAATAATGTTGCTTCGTGCTCTTTTGAGTAGATATTATCTACTTTGTATGCAAAGACAGCCGTTTCGCTTATAACCTTGAACCCATGTGCAAAGCCACGCGGAACAAATAGCTGTGTTTTGTTTTCCTCAGAAAGTTCGATTGCAAGATGTTGTCCAAAAGTAGGAGATGATTTTCGAAGATCGACTATTACATCTAGAACAGCTCCTTGTAGTACTCTTACCAACTTCGCTTGTGAGTATTCTCCGGTTTGATAATGTAATCCACGAAGAACTCCTTGAGTGGATTTTGACTCGTTATCTTGTATAAAATTGATTTGCCCGACATGTTTTTCGAATTGATCATATCTGAAAGACTCCATAAAATAGCCTCTTTCGTCGTAAAATACCTTTGGCTGAATCAGCCACACATCGTGCAAAGATTGTTTTATAAATTCCATTATAAGTTAAGATAGTAGACTTAGTATATATTGACCGTAAGCAGTTTTATCGAGCTTTTGCCCTAATTCTTCCAGCTGATTATCAGTTATCCATTTGTTTCTCCATGCAATCTCTTCGATACATGCAATGTAGAAACCTTGTCGATTTTGAATCGTTTCAACATAGTTTCCAGCTTCTAGCAAGCTGTCGCAGTTACCAGTATCAAGCCATGCAAATCCACGACCGAAAAGCTGAACCTGAAGCGATCCTTCTTCTAAATATAACTTGTTGAGATCTGTAATTTCATATTCGCCGCGTGCAGACGGTTTCAAAGCTTTTGCTCTTTCACAAACAGTATTGTCATAGAAATATAATCCAGGAACAGCATAGTTTGATTTTGGTTTAGCAGGCTTTTCTTCCAACGAAACGACGTTGTTATTTTCATCGAATTCGACAACGCCATACGCACGTGGATCTTTTACGTAATATCCAAATACACAAGCCCCTTTCTCAATACTTGCTGCTTGATGAAGCATTTTTGAGAAATTCTGTCCATAGAACATATTGTCTCCAAGAATTAAGCAACCAGCTTCTCCGTCAAGGAACTTTTCGCCGAGTACGAATGCTTGTGCCAAACCGTTAGGAACTTCTTGAATAATATACTCGAATTTCATTCCCAATTCTTCGCCACTTCCCAATAACTCTTTGAACATAGGTAGATCACGTGGAGTAGATATAACTAACACTTCACGTATACCTGCTAGCATAAGTGTTGATAATGGATAATAAATCATCGGTTTGTCGTAAACCGGCATGATTTGTTTCGATATTGCTTTAGACAGCGGGTAGAGACGAGTAGCGCTTCCACCTGCAAGAATTATTCCTTTCATATGTTGTGTCCGAAGTTTGTTATTTCTCAAATTTGGCTATAAATTTAAGCAAAGATAGCATTTCCTTCTCGAACATATAGTGGATTGGTCAATTTATTGCCAACGAAAAAGAGCATCCTTAGTAGGACGCTCTTTCATGTTAGTTTATGCTATAACTTGCTTAAAATGATCAAGGAACATATCTGCTTGTTCTATAGTCAGGCAGAGTGGAGGAAGTAATCGAATTACATGAGCTCCCGTTACACCCGTGAATATTTTATGATCAAACAGCAGTTTTGAACGTATTTCTTTGATTGGTTCGTTGAATTCCATTCCTATCATCAGACCAAGTCCGCGAACTTCTTTGATTTGAGGGAACTTCTTGAGTTCATTCATCAGATATTCGCCAACTTTCTGTGCATTATCTACAAGTTTCTCATCTTTCATGATGTCAAGGACAGCAATTGCAGCTGCACAAGCAAGGTGATTACCTCCGAAAGTAGTTCCTAATTGTCCGTGAACAGCTTTGAACATGGGACTGATTAATACTGCTGACATTGGGAATCCGTTAGCTATACCTTTAGCAACAGTAATAAGATCAGCTTTTATATCCATATACTGATGAGCGAAGAATTTCCCGCTACGTCCATATCCTGATTGTATTTCGTCCAGAATTAGGATAGTTCCGGTTTCAGTACATATTTTACGAAGTTCTTGCATGAATTCTTTTGTCGGTATTTTAATACCTCCAACACCTTGAATACCTTCAATAAGAACTGCTGCGTATTCTTTAGTCGAAAGTTCTTTCTTGACGAAATCGATATCACCCCATGGAGCGAAAGTTATACGATCCGTTTCATTGAAAGGCGATATATATGAAGGATTATCTGTAGCTACTACCGTTGCCGATGTTCGTCCATGAAAAGCTTTTGCAAACGAAAGCATTCTTTTGCGTCCGTTGTGGAACGACGCAAGTTTCATCGCATTTTCATTAGCTTCGGCTCCCGAGTTGACAAGAAACAAGTCGTAGTCAGGATATCCGCATTGTTCAGATAATTTGTCAGCCAGCTCCACTTGCAGTTTATTAACGATTGAGTTCGAATAAAAAGCTATTTTATTTAGCTGATCGTTAACTTTCTCAACATAATGAGGATGAGTATGTCCTACGCTGATAACAGCGTGACCACCATATAGGTCTAAATATTTATTCCCTTTGTCATCATATACATAGCAGCCTTCGCCTTTAATGATATTGATGTCGAATACGGGAAATACGTCAAATGGTTTCATTTATTGATTGTCAGTTTTAAATCTGCTAAAAAGTAACACTTGTGTACAGATTTTTATTGTTTTGGTTTTATTACTTTGTTCCCAATATTGATTTATCTATTTTATAGTATATAGATAAATTATACAAAGAACGATTGCAGTAGTATAAAATTAAAATGCCGAAGCTTTCAATTTCAATCCTGCTGTTTCTTCTAATCCAAATATGAGATTCATATTCTGGACAGCCTGACCTGATGCCCCTTTCAGCAGATTGTCTATACAAGATAGAATCAATAGTTTGTTACCATGTTTTTCGACATGAACAATACATTTGTTTGTATTGACAACCTGCTTCAGATCAGGATTCTTATCCGTTACAATAGTAAAAGGACAAGATTCGTAAAAATCTTTATATAGCTTCTGAGCATCTTCTTCAGTACCATCGAAATCGAGATATACCGAAGCAAAGATTCCACGAGTAAAATTACCTCTGACAGGTATAAAGTTTATGTAAGGTGAGAAGTCATTTTGTAATTGAATCAACGATTCACTTATTTCTTGTAAATGCTGATGCTCGAATGCTTTATAGACTGAAATGTTATTTTCACGCCAGCTAAAATGCCCGGTAGCACTGGGTTTTACACCTGCACCGGTTGAGCCGGTAATCGCATTTACATGTATTTCGGAATTGATAAGTCCAGCCTTTGCTAAAGGTAATAGTGCTAACTGAATTGCTGTTGCAAAACAGCCAGGATTAGCAATATATTTTGCGTTTACAATTTGATCTTTGTTTAATTCTGGTAATCCATATACAAATTTATTTCCTTCAGCTTTGTGGCGATAATCAGTTGATAGATCAACTATTTTCAGATGCTCGGGAACTTTGTTGGCATCTAAGAATTTTTTAGTATCTCCGTGAGCTGTACAGAAAAATAAAACATCAATTTTATCGTAAGGTAATTGATCGGTGAAACTCATTTCAGTATCGCCCAACAATCCTCCATGTACGTCATAAAGTTTATTTCCTGCATTACTGGTACTATTTACAAATACCAATTCTACTTGCGGATGATTCAATAAAATGCGTATCAACTCGCCTGCAGTATATCCGGCACCTCCTATAATTCCTACTTTAATCATTTTAAATGTCGTCCTTTCCGTTTTTTTGCTGTACGTTATGATAAATTTTGTTCGGTATTGAATAGATTTTAGTAAATCCTTTCGCATCATCCGAAGTCCAAGCTTTGTTTATTTCGCCATATTCGCCGAAGTCTGCTTTCATCAGGTCAAAATCACTTTCTACTCCAACTAAAGTATATCCATAAGGGCGAAGATTGACAATCACACGACCTGTTACATTGCGTTGCGATGATTCAAGCATTGCTTCGATGTCGCGCATAACTGGTTCAAGATATTGAGCTTCGTGAAGAAACATTCCATACCAATTGGCAGTTTGTTCTTTCCAGTATTGTTGCCATTTGCTTAGAGTATGCTTTTCAAGCATCTTATGAGCATTGATAATGACAATCGGAGCTGCAGCTTCGAAGCCTACACGTCCTTTGATTCCGATGATTGTATCGCCGATATGCATATCGCGACCGATTGCAAAAGCCGAAGTTATTTCTTCAATTTTCTGGATTGCTTTAACTTTGTCTGTATATTTTATGCCATTTACAGCAGCGATTTCTCCATTTTCGAAATCAATAGTAAGCTCTTCTTCTTGAACTTTTTTCAATTGAGAAGGATAAGCTTCTTCCGGCAAAGTTTTATTCGATTGAAGAGTTTCTTTTCCGCCGATGCTTGTTCCCCAAAGACCTTTGTTAATTGAGTATTCCATCTTCGTGAAATCTGCTTCGTATCCATGCTCTTTCAAATAATTGATTTCATATTCACGGGTCAGGATCATATCACGTGTCGGTGTGATAATTTCGATACCGGGTGCAAGAACGTCAAAAGTAAGGTCGAAACGAACTTGATCGTTACCAGCACCTGTACTACCATGTGCTACTGCATCAGCACCAATTTCTTTAGCATAGTTGATAATAGCTATTGCTTGAAAAATACGTTCCGAACTAACAGAGATAGGGTAGGTTCCATTACGAAGAACATTCCCGAAAATCATATATTTAATACTTTTTTCGTAATATTCTTGAGTAATATCTAGGCTTACATGTTTTTTTGCACCTAGCTTATAAGCTTTCTCTTCTATAACTTTCAGTTCGTCAGGTGTAAATCCACCTGTATTAGCTATAGCTGTATAAACTTCGTATCCTAGGTCTTCTGACAAATATTTCGCACAGAATGAAGTATCTAATCCTCCGCTGAATGCTAAAACGACTTTCTTTTTCATTTCTTCAATATCTTTTTTATTTCTTTGATTGTTTCTTTTACTTCTTTTTTGTCTTTTTGCTTTGCCGGATCGAAAAGCATAGCTGTACAGATACAGTATTTGCGATCGGTACGAGTCAATACATCATAGTTGATACATCCCTGACAGCCTCTCCAGAATGACTCGTCGTCGGTCAGTTGAGCAAACGTAACTGGATTGTATCCAAGTTCAGTATTTATTTTCATAACAGCAGCTCCTGATGTCAGACCAAATACTTTTGCCTCGGGAAACATAGCACGTGCCAATGAAAACGCTTTTAGCTTTATCCTTTTAGCAAGCCCATGTTGACGAAATTTTTCGACAACGATTAATCCTGAGTTCGCAACATATTGTTTGTTACCCCACGACTCGATATAGCAAAAACCCGCAAACTCGTCACCACAAGTTGCTATGATTGCTTTTCCTTCTCTGATTTTCAGTTCGACATATTCTGGCGAACGTTTAGCGATACCTGTGCCACGAACTTTTGCGGCAGCTTCTATAGTATCTAATATAGTCTGTACATAGCCTATGTGGCTATCGTTGGCTACTACTACTGATATTTCTGAAATTTGAGTGTCCATTTCTTTCTGATGAACTAAAATATTATTTGTGATAGATAATGTTGTTTCCATTTTATACGATGCTAATCAAGCTAATTTGATTGGTATAAACGTAGATAGTGAATCAATAGCATGCTGACGGCTTACATTTTCGCGTAGGATGACCAATATGGTATCATCTCCTGCAACCGTTCCCATTATTGTATTGGTTGCCTTGTCGTCAATTTCAGCAGCAATGCCCATTGCGTAGCCTGGGCGAGTCTTTATGACTGCCAGTTGTCCAGAGAATTCGATGCTCAGGTACCCGTAGGTGGCAATATTAGGTTGATTGTTTGTTGTCTGATTGACTACATCGGTCAACTGATATACATATCCATCTTCATGATGGGGTACCTTTATTATTTTCAATTCCTTGATGTCGCGAGATAGTGTCGCCTGCGTTATATCAAAGCCTTTGCTCTGAAGCATAGTAAGGAGCATATCCTGATTCTCAATTTTATTCTCAGAAATCAGTTCTCTTATTATTTGTTGGCGATATTGTTTAGTCATAATGTATAAATATACGATTCTGATGCAAAAATATACATAAAAATGCATATTCAATCTATATTCATGAATAATTATAAAACATTATAGTTAAAATGATGTTAATTTTTAGGGATTTCTGCATATTCATGCTTTTACGGCTCGAATATGTAAATATTATAGATGGATGGAAGATGAAAAATTATAATACAAATTGCACTTCTTTGAAGGCAAATTTTCTGATTTTACCATCAGGCTTTTCTAAGACTAATATGCCACTAGGCTCTATATCATTAATCTTTGCTTCGAAATCTTCGATACCATCATTGTAGAAATGATATCCGTTTTTTCTAAAAAGAGCATTTTTATATAATGATACAATTTCAAAAGTATTACCATCTTTGGCTAATTGATAGTAAAACAATATACTATTTGTAATCTTGTCTAGTATTTCATGAAGATTATATGAATTGCCCGTAACCATCGAAAGCGAAATTGGATTCGATGCATCACTTCTAAATTCTGTCTGGTTGATGTTTATACCGATGCCTGCAATGGATTGTTGAATATAGTTTCCGATAAGACTATTCTCAATCAATATACCACAAATCTTGCTGTTGTTCCAATAAATATCGTTAGGCCATTTGATACTGATTCCGTCCGCGTATCTGTCTAATACATCTTTAATTGCTAAAGCGATTATTTGCGAAATGATAAATTGCTTGTTTGCTGAAACAAAATCGGGTTTCAGTAATATGCTAAATGTTAGGTTCTGTCCTTTTTCTGATTCCCAGCTATTACCTCGCTGACCACGTCCACCAGTCTGAAAGTCTGCTACAACAATAGTACCTTCGGAGACCTCATTCTCGGAAAGAATTTTTTTTAGGTAATTGCTTGTCGAATCAATTTCTTCTAGATGGATATAGTTTGACATGAATCGGAACTTAGCTGTTATAATATTCTTTTTGTCTAATTTTGGGAAGTTTCTTGATTACTTCGTCTACCGAGTGTTGGACAAGCTCTTTTATTAGTTCATCAGGAAGGTCTCTTTCGATATAGACAGAGTTCCATAGTGCTTTACTTGTATGATATCCGGGCTGTACTCCTTCGTAACGTTCCCGCAGTTCGATCGATCTTTCGGGATCACATTTCATGTTTGCAAAGAATTCACCATCTTTAGGCTCTAAGCCTATATAGGCAAACATCTTATTCATAACTTTGAATACAAGCGTCGTATCATCGAAAGGAAAACTTTCGGTTGCACCTTTTATTGATAGACAGAAATCGCGAAAATCTTCAATGTTCATGGCTTGTGTGTTTTACATTATTGGAGGAAGAAAGGCATCTTCTATGTATTCGATATCAAATTGCCCGTTCGCAGATATAACAGCAGCTACATCAAAACGAACAGGCTTTTCTATATTATTTTCAATCAGGTAATTGTCGGCAGATTCAACAATTCTGCGAATTTTAGATGGCGATACAGCATCCTCCGGATTACCCCAAATTGATGATGTACGCGTCTTGACTTCAACAAAAATAATCCATTCGTCGTTTTCGGCAATAATATCGACTTCGTATTTTTCGTAAAACCAATTGCTTTCAAGAATACGATATCCGTTTTTCTGCAAATAGCTGATAACGGCTTGTTCTCCATTTCTGCCTAGATTATTGTGTTGAGCCATCTCACATACTCAAGGTTTGTATATTGTCAATTTTCTTGTTGATTTATCGAAGATCGGAACAACGTTTACTGTGTCTAATTCGAGGCAGTATTCTGCATCTCTTAGTAGATTATTAGCCTCGAGACGCTTTATGTGTTCAGTCTCATCCATATATTTTCTTATATCAGGTTTAGCTTTTTCCCACATTTGCAGAGCTATAGTTGTGGCATCCGAACTACTTTCGTAGCCTTTCGAAATCAATAAATCAGCTAAAGCACCTCCATAAAGACTATCTTCTATATTGAAGCGGTTATTCCATCCGGCACAAAGCACTATTACATCCTTCTTTTCTTCTGCGCAGAAGTCAGCAATAGCGCTGATGTTTGAGAATGCACCTACTAACAGGCAATAACTGTCAGAAGCTTGATCAATGGCTTGTGTACCATTGGTTGTCGTAAATACTACATCTTTATCAGCAACAATCTCGGCTGTATAATCAAAAGGAGAGTTGCCGAAATCAGCAAAATCGCATCTTTTTACGTTGCGTTCAGCTCCGACAAGATACCCTTTAGACTTATATTCTTGTGCTTCGTCAATTGATGCTACTGGTATGATACTTTTAGCACCATTGTTCAAAGCAGTACACATAGTTGTAGATGCACGGAATATGTCTACAACCACCACAATTTTATCTTTGCCATCCGTATAAAAAGAATAGAGGGCAGGGGAGAAGCATACGTCTATTTTCACTTACAATGCGGCTTTTAGTCGGGTTAGACGAGTTAGTAGATCTTCCATCTGATCAAGTGGTAGCATGTTTGCTCCATCTGATAATGCATTTGCCGGATCGAAATGAGTTTCAAGGAAAAGTCCGTCTACTCCTGTTGCTATACCAGCTTTACACATAGTTTCGATCAATTTTGGCTGTCCACCGGTTACACCAGAAGCTTGATTTGGCTTCTGAAGACAATGCGTAGCATCAAGGACTACCGGAAAACCAAATTCTTTCATTTCAGGAATACCTCGGAAGTCAACAACTAGATCAGAATATCCGAACGAATTTCCTCTATCTGTAAGCATCACATTGTTGTTGCCAGAATCTATGACTTTTTGAGCAGCAAATTTCATCGCTCCAGGAGCCATGAACTGTCCTTTTTTGATATTGACAATTTTGCCAGTTTCGGCAGCAGCAATCAATAGCTCAGTCTGACGGCTAAGGAATGCCGGGATTTGCAGAACGTCAACGTATTCGGCAGCTAATGCGGCTTCTGTTGTTTCGTGTATATCAGTTACAGTCGGTATTCCGAAAGTTTTGCCAACTTTTTGCAGAATTTTTAATGCTTTCTCGTCACCAATTCCAGTAAATGAATCAACACGTGAGCGGTTAGCCTTGCGGTATGATCCTTTAAATACGTATGGTATATTTAGTTTGCTAGTAATTCTAACTAATTCGTCTGCTATGCGCAGAGCCATTTCTTCTCCTTCAATAACACATGGTCCTGACAAAAGAAAGAAATTGTCGTTTTTTAATTCAGATATATTCATAAATAGATATTGTTTATTTCAGACTATAAAGGTAGTACAAAAAATATACCGAAAAAAGAGACGCTTATAACTTCATCCTTTTTCGGTATACTTATTATTTTATTATTAAGCTAAAGCTTATTTTTTAGGGATATATCGCTCGTTTAATTTTGTTAGAATGATTTGCGTGATGTCATATTTATCTTTCGAAACGATAATGTTGTCATGACCGTTATTCAAGAATATGATTTCATAATTTACTTCATCATTATATCTTTCGATGCACGAACGGATAGAATCTGTAATCTGATTTGTCATTTGAAGTTGTTCTGTACCTAGTTCGTTTTCCAGGCGTTGAGCCATTGCTTCGTATTCTGCTGCAAGTTTGTTTATTCTTGCATATTCTTGTTGAGCTCTATCTTCACTGATGAAAACATTTTGCTGCAATTTACGTTGAAACTCTTGGCTTTCAGTTTCAAGACTGCGTTTTTTGTTTGCTAAAGTGTTTTGAGTACTGCTCAATTTTTTCATTAAGCGGTCATTCGCGTCTTTTGCAAAGTTGTAGTTTAATAATAACGAATCAACATTTACGTAAGCTACTGGAAGCACACTGGTTGAATCACTGTTCGAAAAAGCAAGAGTTTGTCCTTGTTGCGTATTATTTTTTGATGTAAAAAATAACACAAATAGAACAATGATGGCAGCAGCCAATACGCCGTTGATAATGTAAGATATATTCTTCATTTAAAATACAAATTAGTTACAGTTCACAAATGTTTTCATGACATTAGAGGTTTTACTGATCATTTCTCTAATGACAGACAAAGATATGGTATAAAGTTAAGAATAAGAATAAAAAAAATGATTAAAAGATGTGAAAATCGAATAAATATCCTTTCTCTAGCCAAAGTTACGATCAGGTAATTATGAGTTATTGTGTTGAATAAAATGATTGATTCTATCTATTCCTGATTTTTTTGTAAATACTAAATATAATATTATATTTGTTTATCTGCTTACCCAAAAGGATATGTTAACAGATAGTTATGACAAACTTATCATTTTACAAATATTAAATATATTATGACAATAAAAGATTTAAAACCGGAATTGGTGTGGGGTTATTTTTATGAGTTGACTCAAATACCAAGACCATCTAAAAAAGAGGAAAAAGTAGTTGCATATCTTATGGATTTTGCAAAAAAACATAATTTGGAAGCAAAAAAGGATGATGTTGGTAATGTAGTGATATTTAAACCAGCTACTTCAGGCATGGAGGATCGTCCGACAGTTATTCTGCAAGGCCATGTTGATATGGTTTGTGAAAAGAACGCGGGAACTGTGCACGATTTTGATAACGATCCGATTGAAACATATGTTGATGGAGATTGGCTGAAAGCAAAAGGAACAACACTAGGAGCTGACAATGGAATGGGAGTAGCTGCAGCATTGGCAGTTTTAGCTTCGGATGACATATTGCATCCGAAACTTGAATGTCTGTTTACAGTTGATGAAGAAACTGGTTTGACGGGAGCATTTGCTTTAGGAAAAGACTTCCTGAGTGGAGATATTCTTATTAATCTGGATACAGAAGAAGAAGGAGAAATATACATCGGTTGTGCTGGGGGAAAGACTTCGACAGCCAAATTTACATATACACCAACCGAAGTTCCTAACGGATATTTTTGGTTTAAAGTGGAAGTGAATGGCTTGAATGGTGGACATTCTGGTTCGGATATCGATAAAGGATTGGGCAATGCCAATAAGATATTAAACCGTTTCCTTTGGGATTTAAATAAAAATGAAGAACTGGCTTTAGCAGAATTCAATGGGGGTAATCTACATAATGCTATTGCGCGTGAGGCATGGGCTATTGCGGGCGTACCTGTTACGGATAAAGAAAGTGTAGCGGTTAAACTAAATATTTTGGCTGCTGATGTGGAGTCCGAATTGAAACGTGTTGATGCAGGGGTAAAGCTTAAAGTTCAGTCATTTGATACGCCTAAAGTTATAGTTGACAAAAATACTACATTTAAGCTGTTAAATGCTCTTTATGCATGTCCACATGGTGTTTTGGGAATGAGTCATGAAATTGAAGGACTGGTTGAAACATCAATGAATCTTGCGTCAGTGAAAATGAAGGAAGAAAATACTATTCTGATCACAGTAAGTACTCGTAGCTCTACAGAATCATTAAAAAATGATGCGGCAAATATGTTTAAAGCTGTATTTGATCTAGCTGGAGCTGAAGTTAAATTTGCTGATGGTTATCCGGGGTGGACTCCTAATCAGGATTCTAAAATATTGAAAGTCGCACGTGACTCTTATATGAAATTATTCGGAAAAGATCCGGAAGTAAAAGCAATCCATGCTGGATTGGAATGTGGACTTTTTTTAGAAAAATATCCACATCTGGATATGATTTCATGCGGACCTACTATCAGAGAGGCACACTCTCCGGCAGAAAAAATGGAAATCCCTTCTGTTGCTAAATGGTGGGATTATTTGTTAGATATACTAAAAAGCATCCCTAAAAAATAGATTACTGGAATAATGAAAAAAATGACAGTCGAAATATGGTCAGATATTGCTTGTCCATATTGCTACATTGGAAAACGTAAATTTGAAAAAGCACTGGCTCAGTTCGAGCATCGTGATGAGATCAAGTTGGAATGGCATAGCTATGAACTGAATCCTGATCTTCCAAAGAAAGCTTTAGACATGTCTTTTGCTGAGTATTTTTCAAAAGAGAATGGAGCATCGGCAGAGGACGTAAAAGCATTCTGTCTGAAGTTGACATCCTTGGCTAAAGAGCAAGGATTGGACTTTAATTTTGATAATCTGATTGTAGCAAACACTTCTGATGCTCTACGCTTGGTAAAATTGGCTAATGAGTCAGGATTGGCGGATGAAGCTGAAGAAGCTTTATTTGATGCGTATTTCGTTAAGTCGAAAGATATAAGCGATCGAGCTACATTGGTCAAGCTAGGTGTTGAAATCGGACTGAATGAAGCTTCAATCGTAAAGATGCTCGATAGTGATAAGTATCTTGAGCAAATTGAAAAAGATATCGATTATAGTGAGAATGGACTGAATCTGGAATATATTCCGTTTTATTATTTTAATAATAAAGATATCATTCAGGGCTCAATTGAGGTTGAAGACTATATAGATATGCTGAATAAAGCCTATACAGAATGGAAAGAGCATGGTGTAGGTCGAGGCGACGGCGAAAAACGAAGTGGAGGACGTTCATGTTCTGCTGACGGAGTTTGTAGTCTGTAAAATTATAGAATGTGAAGAATATTGTATATACATTGCTGATAGCCACCCTAATGGGTGGCTTCTGCATTTCTTGTGCCGAGAGTGATGATTTTTCGTCGTCCTCAGATTTAAAACTAAGTTTTTCGAAAGATACAATTACTTTCGATACGGTTTTTACAACTATAGGTTCATCGGTAGCTCAATTTAAAATCTATAATCGAAATAATAAATCCTTGTCTATAGAATCTATTGAAATTGTAAATTCAGAGAAAAGCGGTTTTACGATGAATATTGATGGAGAACAGGGAACTCGGATAACAGATGTAGATATCTTAAAAAAAGATAGTCTTTATGGTTTCTTGCGTATTACGGTTGATCCTTTGAATGAGAATAGCCCTATTCTGATAAGAGATTCAATACGTTTTGTGACTAATGGAAATGTTCAGTATGTAATATTAGAAGCAATAGGACGTGATGTCTATATCATAAAAGGTAAAGAAATAAAGGAGGATACTTATTTTAATGCTGATAAGCCATATTTGATTTACGATTCTCTGAATGTTGTTCGGGGAGCCAAATTGACTATTGAGGCTGGTGCTGAATTGTTTTTTCATGATAAAGCCTCAATGAATATTTGGGGAACTTTAAAAGCTGAAGGTGAGTTGACTAATAATATAGTTTTCCGAAACGATAGATTTGATAAAATGAACGATATTATCCCTTATTCTAATATTCCAGGTCAATGGAATGGTATTGTTTTCCATCCTGATAGCTATGACAATTCTTTAAAGAATGTTATTGTCAAAAATGCAATAGTTGGTCTTTATTTTTATTCTTCAGATATAACAAAGAAGAAAGCGCAATTGTATAATGTTGAAGTTCGTAACTCGTCAGATAATTGTGTAGTGGCTTCTGATTGTTATATTGATGCAGTGAATTGTTTGTTTTCAAATTCACGTAAAGCTGTTTTGGATATACAAGGGGGGAATTATTCGTTTTTACATTGTACTATTGCCAATTATTATCAATGGTCAACTCGTGAAGGAGCTGCTCTGACTTTGAGTAATGAATCGGTGAGCGTTGAGTCTCCTCTTATTCAATGTGATTTTATAAATTCAATTATATATGGTACTAGAGTTGATGAGCTGTCTTTAGTGGATAAAGGAAATCAGAACTTTAATTTTAACTTTCGTAATTGCTTAATTCGTACCAAATATGGTGTAGATAGTAAGGGCTTTGTTAACGTGATATGGAATAAAAATCCAGAATTCTTAAACTTGAATTCAAGCGGTCTATATGAATACGATTTTAGATTGTCAGAGACATCCTATGCAATTGGAATTGCTGATTTAGAATATTCAAAACAAGCTACTTTTGACCTAAGAGGTAATGCCAGATTGATGGATGGAAGTTCAGACGCTGGTTGTTTTGAGTGGATGGGTGAAGAAAACAAAATTTGATGATTATGCTGCGGATAGTTGTATGTTTGTTTATCGTGATGTGTACAGCGTATCTATCTGCACAGAACCCATTTAGAATTGTATTTTACAATGTAGAGAATTTATTCGATACGAAAGATAATCCCGAGACGGATGATGATGATTGGTTGCCTAAAGGGAATCAACGTTGGTCAAATTATCGTTATTGGCAAAAATTGAAAGGATTGAGTGCTGCTATTGATAGTATAGGAGAGAATTATCCTCCAGCTTTGATAGGCTTGTGTGAAGTAGAGAATGATTCCGTTTTATTTGATCTATGTAAAAGATCTCCTCTGAAAAAGCATAAATATCGCTACATTATAACGAAATCGAAGGACGATCGTGGTATGAATGTAGCCTTACTTTATCAGCGTGATGAAATGAAATTACTTACGGTCAAAGAATATACCCCGAATTTTTCTGATGCTCCAGATAAACATACTCGCAATGTATTACATGTTACTGGATTGGTAATTAGTGGAGATACTTTAGATATTTTTATTTGCCATTTTCCTTCTCGTGTTGATGGTATAAAAAGAACTCGTCCATTCAGACAACAAGCTGCACGATTGCTAAGACAGCAGGTAGATAAAGTTATGGCGAGACGGGTGAAAGCAAATGTGATTATTATGGGAGATTTTAATGATTTTCCTAATGATGATAGTATGTTAAAAATACTGGCTGCGAGGAGTATGTCAGAATCATTAAAGTATAAAAATCTATATAATATGTTCTTAGATCGGATTAAGGAATCTGATACGGGTAGCTATAAATATAGAGGTAAATGGCAATTTATGGATCAATTTGTAGTCAATGGTAACTTATTGAACTCAGTGAATACTGTTTCTGTAACTAATAATACAGCAAAAGTATTCAGTGGTGATTTCTTACTGGAAAATGATGAGAAATACGGAGGAAAAAAGCCATTTCGAACGTATGTATGGCGTAAATATTTGGGCGGACTGAGCGATCACTTGCCAATATATCTTGATCTCAGAATTAAAGAATGATTATTTGTCTAATGCAATTTGAATATTTGAAAATACAACGCGTAATACACGTTTTGTCGTTTCAAAGTGTTCTTCATCAACACCTTTCAACGCAGCTTCCATCGTATTGTAAACAGCTTCGTTAGCAATATCTTTGATTGCGGTTCCAGTTTCAGTTAAGAATATAAGATTCGATCTGCGATCGTTTTCTGAAGCTTTACGATATACTAGTTTCTGTTTTTCAAGATTGTCAATCAAGCGTGTCATACTAGGTTTATCTTTGAACGTTGCATCGCATAGGCGTTGTTGAGTTACACCATTCTCGATCCAAAGATGCGAAAGCACAGACCATTGTTCGGGAGTAATTTCCAAATTACTTTTTCTGAAATTACGATACATCATCCTATTGATTGCCATAGATACTTTTCCGCTAATAATAGGGAAAATGACTTGAAGATTACTTTGTAGCTCGTTCTCAATAGATTCTTTATTTACCATATGTCTGTTCTTTGTATTCGGTGCAAAGATATAAAAAAAGATGCAAAAAAAACAATTGATTAGACAAGTAAAATCCTAAAGACATAAAGTAAAAGAGCCATTCATAAGGAATGGCTCTTTATTAGATATGTTATCACATTGTATATTAATGCTTATGGGAAGATTCAACTTCCTCTCTATGCTTTCTAGCTTCTTCCGCCCATTTATCTCTCAGATGTTTTGGCGAAATTTTATAAGCTATGAATAGTAATATAAACCAAATAGGAGTGTACATCAGTCCGATACGAGTGTCTTCGCGGAACCAAAGGGCTACCAGGATGAAAGCAAAGAACGCAAGCGCCATATAGCAAGTAAATAATCCCCCTGGCATCTTGTATTTCGAAGCTTTATGTAATTCGGGTCTTTGTCTGCGGAATGCAATGTAAGCGATAAGGATTGCTGACCATACGCAAACAAAAAGTATTGTAGAAACAGTTGTAACTAATGTAAATGCATGAAGAATTCCTTGGTTATCAAAATAGAGTAGGACCACTGCAGGGAGTAGGAACATACATGAGAATATCAATGCATTAGCAGGAACAGCTGCTTTCGATAATTTCTTAAACTGTTTAGGCGCTTTGTGCCCCACAGATAAACCGAATAACATACGACTTGTTGAGAATATTCCACTATTGGCAGATGAAGCCGCGGATGTGATAACAACAAAATAGGTAATAGTAAATGCAGCGGCAATGCCAGCAAATGAGAACAGAACAATAAACGGACTATTTTCAGGGTCAATAGATCTCCATGGCATAACAGACATGATGACGATTAATGCGCCAATGTAGAACAAAATAACACGAATAGGAATAGCATTGATTGCTTTAGGAAGCGTTTTTTCTATATCTTTTGTTTCAGCTGCAGTTGTACCTACTAGTTCAACTCCAATGAATGCAAATATGGCTATCTGGAAACCGGCGACAAATCCCGAAAGTCCCATCGGGAAGAACCCTCCATCGTTCCATATATTGCTAAGTGATGTTACTGTTCCAGATGGTGTTTCAAATCCAGTTATTATGAATACGATACCGATTATAATAAGTCCTACAATAGCTACGATTTTGATGATCGAAAACCAAAACTCAGCTTCGCCGAATAGCTTAACTGTAAGAAGATTGAGTCCTAAGAAAAGGAATATACAGATTAAAGCTGGTAACCAGGATGGTATGTCAGGGGCTAAGTATTTGACATAACCGGCAATAGCGATTAAATCGGCACAACCAGTAACGATCCATGCTATCCAATAAGTCCATCCAATGAAGAACCCAGCCATCGGACCTAATAAATCGTTTGCAAAGTCCATGAATGATTTGTATTTCAAATTTGATAAGAGAAGTTCTCCCATCGCTCTCATTACAAAAAACATTACAAATCCGATGATAGCATAAACAAAGAGGATAGAAGGTCCGGCTAGACTGATAGTTTTGCCCGATCCCATAAATAGACCGGTACCAATGGCACCTCCAATTGCGATAAGCTGTATGTGTCTGTTCGTAAGATGACGATTCAGACCGCTGTCAGACTTTTCACAGCTTGGAGCATTTCTTTCTGTTTTTTCCATAGTGTCAAGTTCTTTTAAGGTATTTATAATAAACTGATGAGTCTCAATGTCTAAATGTAAGTATTTTAACTTAAAGTAACTATATGAAAATGAGAATTTTTATTAAAATATTTACAAAATTGAGTAAATTAACAATTGACTAATAATGGCTCTGAGACTTAGCTGACGAGGTTTTGATCAATGTAAAATAATTAGTTTTTACCTTATCTGTCTTATTACCAATATTGTATGATGCTTATTGTGTGTGCTTTCATTATGATTTTTTTATCGTTTGTGTATTTTTTGAGTTTAAGTATTTGATATTTAATAAAAAATGCCTATTTTTGTGCCCGCATTTCGATGCAAATTGTATTAAACAATAAATAATCAATTAATTATTAATTATGAACAATTACGAAACCGTTTTCATTTTGACTCCCGTTTTATCTGATGTTCAGATGAAGGAAGCGGTAGAAAAATTCAAAGCACTTTTGGTTGCTGAAGGCGCTAAGATTGTGAATGAAGAAAGCTGGGGGCTTCGCAAATTGGCTTACCCAATTCAAAAGAAGTCAACAGGATTTTATGCATTCCTTGAATTTGAAGCAGATCCTGCTGTTATCGCAAAATTGGAGCTTAACTATCGCCGCGACGAGCGTGTGATCCGTTTCTTGACATTCCGCCAAGATAAATTTGCTCACGAGTACGCTCAAAAGAGACGTAATCTAAGATCAGGTAAAAAAGTAGAAACAGAAGAAACAAAGGAGGCTTAAATCATGGCACAACAATCAGAAATCAGATATTTAACTCCACCTTCAGTAGAAGTTAAAAGAAAAAAATATTGCCGTTTCAAAAAGAATGGTATCAAGTATATTGATTATAAAGATCCTGAATTCTTGAAGAAATTTTTGAACGAACAAGGTAAAATTCTTCCTCGTCGTATCACTGGTACTTCATTGAAATTCCAACGTCGTGTTGCTCAAGCAGTAAAACGTGCTCGTCACTTAGCATTGCTTCCATACGTAACTGACTTAATGAAATAATCAAAAAACTTAAGGAGGACAATAAATTATGCAAGTAATATTAAAAGAAGACGTTGTAAATCTTGGTTATAAAGATGATGTAGTAACTGTTAAAGACGGTTACGGACGCAACTTCCTTCTACCACAAGGAAAAGCTGTTATAGCTACAGAATCGGCAAAGAAGGTATTGGCTGAAAATTTGAAACAACGCGCTCACAAGCTAGCTAAGATCAAAGAAAATGCTGAAGCTCTTGCTGCTAAATTGGACGGAGTAGCACTTACTATCGGTGCGAAAACTAGCTCAACAGGAACAATCTTTGGTTCTGTTACAAACATCCAAATTTCAGAAGCTCTTGAGAAATTAGGTTACGAAGTAGATCGTAAAGTAATCTCTATCAAAGAAGCAGTCAAAGAAGTTGGTAGCTACAAAGCAATCGCTAGATTACATAAAGAAGTTTCAGTTGAAATTCCTTTCGAAGTAGTTTCAGAATAAGAAATTCTTTCAGATATAAAAATAGGCTTAACATTTAGTTAGGCCTATTTTGTTTTATATAGGTAAATCTTATCCTATTTTAGAGTATTTTGTCTTATACCCACTCGCTAAGTTCGAGCCAGCGCATGGTCTTTTCGTCTATCTCATCAATGAGTTCGCTAACGCGTTGTGATTTACTGATAAGTTCATCATTCGATAAATTCCCACTGGATAAAGCTTCTTCGATAGCCACTTTTTCTGCTTCGAGTTGCGGTATCAGCTTATCAAGTTCTTCGAACTCTCTTTTCTCGTTAAAGGTAAGTTTACGTTTCTCTTCTTTTTGTTGAGTACGTTGTTGTTTTTGTTCTTCCTTAGGAGATGTAGTAGCCTTAACTTCGTTAGCTTTTATGATGGCATCTTGCTCATCTTTCCAATCACGATAATCACTATAATTGCCAGGGAAGTCTTTTACAATAGCATTGCCTTGGAAGGCAAGAAGGTGGTCAACAACTTTATCCATAAAGTACCTATCGTGAGAAACGATAATAACACATCCTTTGAACTGCTGAAGATATTCTTCCAGAACATTCAATGTTACGATATCTAAATCGTTTGTAGGCTCATCCAGTACAAGGAAATTCGGATTCTGTATAAGTACAGTACACAAGTACAAGCGACGGCGCTCACCTCCTGATAACTTAGCTACAAAATCGTGCTGCTTTTCGGGAGAGAATAAAAAATGTTGTAAAAATTGTGATGCTGTAAGCTTATATCCATTTCCTAAATCGATAACTTCTGCTATATTCTGAATGACATCCAGCACTTTCATATTGTCGTCGAATGTTAATCCGTCTTGACTATAATATCCGAATTTGACAGTTTCACCAATATCGAACTGACCTTTATCAGGAGCAACTTCACCCATCAGCATTTTTAGGAAAGTAGATTTACCTGTTCCATTATTTCCGACGATACCTAGTTTCTCGTAACGTGTAAAAGTATAATTGAAGTCTTCGAGTATTTTTATACTTCCGAAAGATTTATAGATGTGCTGAGCCTCAAATATTTTTTTCCCAATGTATGAACCTTTCACTTCAAGTTTAACATTGTCGCTATCGTAATTTTGCTTCGCTTTTTTTTCCAGATCATAAAATGCATCAATACGCGACTTAGCCTTTGTTCCACGAGCTTGTGGTTGACGGCGCATCCAGTCAAGCTCTTTGCGCAGTAAATTCGAAGCTCTGTCTACTTCTGCATTTTGTGCACTAAGACGCTCTTCTCGTTTTTCGAGATAATACGAAAAATTGCCCTTATATTGGAACAATTGTTTTTGGTCGATTTCAATTATTTCGGAACATACCCGATCCAAGAAATAACGATCGTGAGTAACCATTAATAAACTCAAGCGCGAACGTTGCAGATAATTTTCTAACCATTCTACCATATCTAGATCTAAGTGGTTGGTAGGCTCATCTAATATAATCAGATCGGGCTCAGTGATAAGTACATTTGCCAGAGCTACACGCTTTAGCTGCCCTCCTGACAATTCTGAAATTTTCTGATCGAAATCTTTAATTTTTAACTGGGCAAGAATTTGTTTAGCGCGATGCTCGTAGTCCCAAGCTTGGAGAGCATCCATTTGTTGAAGTAAATACTCTAGATTAGAGTGGTCACCCGAACTCATAGCTTGTTCATATTCAGATATAAGATCAGTTATCTCATTTCCTGAATGAAAACAAGCTTGGATGACGGTTAAATCAGCTGGGTATTGAGGTGCTTGCTCAAGATAGGCAACGCGTAGGTCGCGACGATAAGTAACAGTGCCGCTATCGTGAGGTTCTTTGCCTGCCAATATATTTAGAAGAGTTGTTTTACCCGAACCATTTTTAGCAATCAGTCCAATTCGTTGCCCTTCGTCAATTCCGAAAGAAATATTCTGAAATAATACCAGACTACCAAAACTTTTAGTTAGATTTTCTACTTGTAAATATACTGCCATATTATTTTATACTTTGAGAAGCAAAGGTAGTATATTTAAGGCATAAAACCTTTAGGCTAACGAATCGATTCGTTTCTAAATTCTAGATTTAGCACAACAATTTCCGATACTGTACCTATTCTATATTGAGGCCCGGAAAGACCTAGTCCGGAAGATATATAAATATGTGTATTATCTTTTTTCAGATATCCGTACGATTTCTCATAAAACCAACTTACAACATAATTCCATGGAAATATTTGTCCGTTATGCGTGTGTCCATATAAAGCTAGGTCTGCACCCGAATCAGCGTCTTCTTGCAATCGGTGAGGTTCGTGGTTAAGTAAAATTATTGGTTTAGTTTGATCAATACCGGACATAATGTCTGAAATTTGTTTTCGATTAAGACATTTGTCATCTTCGCGACCAACGACGTAAAAAAAACTATCCACAAGTGTATGGGTGTCTCGAAGTATATGGATCCCTGAATTATCTGTAAGCCATTTTATTTTGGCTCCGGATTCTTCGTGTTTATCTTGTATATAATCATGGTTTCCGGTCGATCCATATACTCCAAGAGGTGCTTCAATACGTTTAAATTCTTCATCTACTTGTTGTTCTAGTATTGGTTTTAGATTGAAGTCGATAATGTCTCCAACAATGAGTACCAAATCTGGCTTCTGTTCATTTATCAGATCAATATATTTTGCCAGCATGTTACGTTGTATTAATGCTCCAATATGAAGATCCGAAACCATCACTATTCTTACTTTTGAATGCTTAGGATTAGCTTTCTCTATTATTAGATTTTTCTCGGTTATAACCGGATTCCGAAAACGATACGATCCCCAACTCATCATTGGTATTACTACCATTAATCCTAAGCTGAAAAGCATGAATCGAGTTTTTCGAGAAGTAAAGTTTATTTTTTCTGGGAGGTATTTTAGGCGTTTATTCGTAATATATACTAAGTCGTATAACAATAGCATAATTGCCATATAGAGAATAAATATAGTCCATGAGCCCCCAATCCATGAAATAGTACTCATCCAGTCAAGAGGAATTGTTTCATGGAAAATAAATCCGATCAGATAGATGATCAGTTCAATAACAAAAAGTAGGGTATAAGGTACGCGAATGCTTCTTTTGGCAGGCAAACCTTGCCAACCTCGCCAAAAAACGTAAATGTTTATCAGCAGATGAACTATTATTGCTCTGAGGAATATTCGCATTCTTTTCCTTTCAATGTAATGACAACGTATTCAGATTGTGTACCTATACGAAATTTTCCACCCCAAATTCCGATTCCAGAGCTTACATAGATATGCGTATTCCCTTTTTTAAGGTAACCATGATCTATTTCGTACATTGCATTTGTTATCATCGAAATAGGCCAAACTTGCCCTTTATGTGTATGTCCTGACAATTGCAGATCAATATTGTTCTTCTCTGCCTCTTCCAGATGGAATGGTTGATGATCCAGCAATACAATTGGTTTCGATTTGTCCAAACTATCAACAATAGTATTCAATTGTTTACGGCGTTTATTGCTTTTATCATCACGACCTACTAAATAGAAACTGCTATCAACTAGGATAGCTTCATCTCTTAAGAGTTTAACACCCGATCGTTTGATAAAGTCTGATGACTTTCTAAGGTCGCTCAAGAATTCGTGATTTCCTACACAACTATAAATTCCAAGTGGAGCTTTTATTTTTTTGAAACTTTCTGCAATGTTTTGGTCATCTAAAGGTCGCACACTACTATCTACAATGTCTCCAGCAATCAGAACGATGTCGGGATTCTCTTTATTGATTTTTTCTATCCAACTTTCAAATTCGTTTTTACCGATACCATATCCAAGATGTAGGTCACTGATAGCCACTATTCGGAGTGAATCTCGGTTTGCAATTGGTTTTTCCAAGGCTATTGGCAATTCAACCCTAACTTTCCATGTGTATTTCATGTAGCCACATATCATTAATAGGAATATGAATCCTACCATGAAAGCTAAACCTACCCAATTCTCTTTCGTAAATCTGGTTAATGCATCACTTGGCATGAAATGTAAGAATTTATTTGGCAGACCTAAACATAAATCTTTTACAAGGAATACAATGACGAAATATATCATGATAAATAACCAAGATGTTCCTATCATGAAGAAGAAGCGAGTCATGGCTATTGGCATTGATTCGCCTGCTACAAAATACATAATCAGTGATAATATGACTATAGCTGCCGAAGCGAATATTCCTATATTAGTCGTTGTACTAGTTGGAACGGCTGTCCAAAGATGATGAAAGATATAGAAGTTACCGATTAGGTAAAGTAAAATGACAATTACAAAAATCATTTGTCGCATTTAAATGTTTATAAAATATTGTAGTGCAGTGCAAATATAGAAAATATAGGAATTGCGGCAGATTGTAAAATAGAAAAAGAGCAACCTTGAGATTGCTCTTTAACGAATATTTACTTTATAGACTTGTTTTTTTAATCTCGTCGACTCATTGCGATCATGATATAATATATCAGAGTTGCTAATGAACCTACAGCTGCTACGACATATGTATATGCAGCCCATTTCAAAGCATCTTTAGCTTTATCATTGTTCGTATTGTCTGTAATACCAGCATTGTCAAGCCAAGCCAAAGCGCGGCTACTTGCATTTATTTCTACCGGTAATGTAATGAAGCTGAAAATTGTTGTCATCGCAAAGAGGGCAATGCCAATCCATAATAGGCCAGGAAATGTATTGAAAAATAATAATCCGGCAAGTATAATCCATTGAACCCACGATGAAGCAAAGCTTACTATAGGTACAAGCGACGATCTCATCTTTAGTGGAGTATATCCATAAGCATGTTGCACTGCATGTCCGCATTCGTGAGCGGCAACAGCAGCTGCAGCTACGCTGTTAGTCCCATAAACACTTTCACTCAGGTTTACAGTTTTGTTCATTGGATTATAATGGTCGGTTAGCTGTCCTGCTGTCGAGATAACCTGAACATCATATATTCCATTATCATGTAACATTTTTAGGGCAACATCATGACCTGTCATTCCATTACGTAACGGAACCTGTGAGTATTTTTTAAATTTACTTTGTAGTGTTTGGGAAACAATAAAGCTTACTAAAGCTATCAACCCAAATATAATCCATCCTAAAGCCATATATTATTGATTAGTTTATTTGACAAATATATAACAAAAAAAGTGCCAATCAATATGACTGACACTTTGGATATATTTAAAAATAGTAACTATTTTCTAATAATTGTTTGTTCGCGATCTGGTCCTATTGAAACAATCTTGATAGGCACTTCTAGTTCTTTTTCAAGGAAAGCTACATATTCTTTAAATTCTGTAGGAAACTCGTCTTCGCTACGCATTTTTGTCATGTCAGTTTTCCAACCTTTCAATTCTTTATATACTGGCACAACATTATCTTCTAAGTTGTATGGCATTGTTGCCAGTCTTTCACCATTTACTTCATATGCAACACAAGCTTTGATGGTTTCGAAAGAGTCCAATACATCGCTTTTCATCATAATTAGTTGAGTGACTCCATCAACCATGATAGCATATCGTAATGCAACTAAGTCTATCCATCCACAACGGCGAGGACGACCAGTTACTGATCCAAATTCAAAGCCTTTTTCACGGAGTAAGTCTCCTGTTTCGTCGAAAAGTTCAGTTGGGAAAGGTCCACTACCAACACGTGTACAGTATGCTTTGAATATACCATATACTTCTCCGATTTTTTGTGGGGCAACGCCCAAACCTGTACATGCACCGGCTGAGATAGTATTTGACGAAGTAACAAACGGATACGATCCGAAGTCAATATCTAGCATTGTACCTTGCGCACCTTCAGCCAATATTTTTTTATTATCTTTTACTGCATCATTTAGATATTGTTCGCTATCAATGATACAGAATTCTTTTAATTTTTCAATTCCTTCAAACCACTTTTTCTCCATTTCAGGAAGAGAGCTTGCATTGTGGCGGTAGTGAAGAAGTGTTTGCATATGCTGAGCCTTGATAGTCTCATATTTCTCGTCGAAATTATGGAAAAGATCACCAACGCGTAGTCCCGTTCTGTTTATCTTGTCAGTATATGTTGGGCCGATACCCTTACCAGTTGTTCCAATTTTACCTTCTCCTTTATTCGCTTCATAGCAAGCATCTAAAAGACGGTGTGTCGGTAAAATAAGATGTGCTTTCTTAGATATCAAAAGCTTTTTCTTCAGATCATGGCCTGACTCTTCCAACTTTTCCACTTCATCTTTGAAAAGAGCCGGATCAAGAACTACGCCATTGCCGATTACATTGATATTATTACCTTGGAAAATACCTGATGGAATAGAACGGAGAACGTATTTTTCTCCTTCAAACTCAAGTGTATGTCCGGCATTAGGACCTCCTTGAAAGCGAGCTACGATTTGATAGTTTGGAGTTAAAACGTCGACGATTTTACCTTTACCTTCGTCGCCCCATTGTAATCCTAACAAGATGTCAATTTTCATTTCAGTGTGATGAGTTGTTTATTATTTTATGATTTCTTTTTGTTTTTTCGTTGGCATTTGGCACATACACCATATACATAGAGACTGTAGTAGCTGACTTTAAATCGTTGAAAACGTTTTTCACGTGCAGCATCTAAAGGCTGGTTGCATTTGTACTCTTTTACTTCGCCACAATCCAGGCATATAAAGTGATCGTGATTCTCGTTACCATATGCTTTTTCATATTTCGAGACGTTGGCTCCAAATTGATGCTTAACGACTAATCCACAATCCAACAATAGCTCCATTGTATTGTATAATGTTGCCCTACTGACACGGAACATCGTCCCTTTCATTATATTGTACAACAAATCCATGTCAAAGTGTCCTTTGATATTATATATATGTTCTAGTATTGCAAATCGTTCAGGAGTTTTTCGGTGCTTACGCTGAGTTAGATACTCCGTGAATTCATTCTTTACCTGCTCTTGCAGTTTTGAGTTGTCCATTTTCAATAAAAAGCTAAATAAATGCTTGATAAACAAAAATACAATTTTTTGAGTAATAGTCTAGAGAATTATCTATGAAAAGAACGAAAATCACAATTAATTGTATTGTCTACGATATAAAAGCCGAAAGAGCAAATTCTCACGAACTCGCCCTTCCTAAGGAAATCAAAAAAAGAATATCAATAAAGTTTTATCGATGTATATTGTATAAATACAAACTAGAAAGGTGTATAATCAGCATAAACGATTTTTTCGCCTTTTAGTGTATTAAGTTTTATTTTTAGAGTTACTTTTTCATGCTTTGCCAGATTAAGACTTCTTAAATTGTAACATCTTGTTGTACCCCTGATCCATTTTTCAGAATCATCATTTTTATTATGTACAAACTCAAGATCTATTGTGTCATTTTCAATTTGGTCAGCCTCTGCAAAACTGTTGGATGTTGGTATTATCCGATATAAATCGAACTGATGTAATTTGCTGTCACTGCCATATTGGAATCCAAAATCCAGATTGACATATTGATCACTTATAGTCAGTGATTTAAAATCAATAGGATCTCTAGTCAAATTAGCTAAATCATTTACTTCGATATCTAAAACATCTTTTGTCGGAATTTCTGCTATGCCATTTAGCTTGATAATATGTCCATTATCAATATCTCCAAGAATTGTATAAGTTATACTAACTCTTCGTTCCTTTGGTATATAATTAGGAATATTTGATGCTACAACTGAAAGTATTGTACTATCGCCAATAGTAAAAGAGCGTATTGGCTCTCCAATATTATTTACAGTCGCATATTTTGAATACCATATATCTCCCAATGAATATCCATCGTCATCAGAACATGAAGAGAAGATTACACTTGTTGAAAGTATAGCAATAGCTATAGCAAATAATAAATAAAATCGTTTCATTTATTGCGGTCTTTGCGAATGAGCCGTATACCGGCCATTCTGTATTCATATACATAGATGCACACTTAGGGAAAGTGCTGCATCAAAAAATAAAAAATTAGCGTTTTTCTTTAAAAAAGTTTTTCATGAGCTGTGTACACTCATCACTCAGTACTCCTGATTTTACCTGCGTTTTAGGATGGAGTAGGTTTGGGGAGAATAGTGAGTAACCTCTTTTCATGTCGCTGGCACCATATACTAGTCTGTGCAGTTGTGCCCAAGCTAAGCTTCCGGCACACATTGGACATGGCTCTAAAGTAACATATAGAGTACAGTCGGTAAGATATTTTCCTCCGAGAATGTTTGCTGCAGCAGTAACAGACTGAATTTCAGCATGAGCAGTTACATCAGTAAGAGCTTCGGTAAGATTGTGCGAACGTGCAATAATTCGATTTTGACAAACGACAACAGCTCCAACCGGTATTTCTCCTCTGTCGTAAGCTTTGTTTGCTTCAAGCAGAGCTTGGCGCATAAAATATTCATCATCTAAAACTAGATTCATCTTCGCATTTCGTTTTCGTCAAAAAGAGTAGGGTAGTCCTGATCTAAATTTTTCAAAACAAAACTTAGTAGAGTTTCGCGTACCCAACGTGTACGATTACCAATCTTATATTTTTTCATATAAGCATCGATCATTGCATATTCTTTCTCATTGAGAGAGATCGCAATATGTTTTTCTCGTCTGACACAGTCGGTTCGCTTCTTTTGTTTCATTGTTTGCAAAAGTAGAGACTTTATTCGATATTTTAAAGGAATATATTGTGCTTTTGCTGCTAAATAGACGATTTATCGTCATCAAATTTAAAATCTATCTCCAATTGTACAGCATCTTTCCAGATATTGTCATCATTGTTCTTAATACTAAGTCCTAGAAGTCTGACTTTGGGTGAAATATCTACCATTTGCAATAACTCCTTTCCTATATCAATCAGCATTTCATAATTGTCTATTGGTTCACTCAAAGTTTTGCTTCGAGAAATAGTTTTGAAATCAGCATATTTTATTTTCAGAGTAACCGTACGACCATAAAATGATCTTTTAGATATTCGTCTTATTACTTCACGGGCAATAGCTTCCATCTCTATTGTCAAATTTTCATACGAATCTATATCTTTTTCAAAAGTATTCTCTGCGCCCAACGATTTTCTAATTCGATCGGGCTCAACTGGTCTATCGTCTAGCCCTCGCGCATATTGATAGAATTGGTGTCCCATCTTCCCAAAGTGAGCAATGAGTTCGTTTTCAGATCTTTGTTTAAGGTCTAAGCCGTTCTTTATTCCAATTTGATGCATATACTTTGCTGTTACTTTGCCTACTCCGAAAAAACGCTCTATAGCTAACGATTCAACAAATTTCTCTGCATCTTTGGGTTGTATTACAAATAATCCATCCGGTTTATTATAATCGGATGCTATTTTAGCCAGAAATTTATTGAACGAGACTCCTGCAGAGGCTGTTAATTGAGTTGTATCTTTGATCTTTTGTTTTATCTCTTTAGCAATAATCGTTGCCGAACGAATATTTTTGTGATTCTCGGTTACATCTAGAAATGCTTCATCAAGTGATAATGGTTCTATGAGATCGGTATATTCACCGAAAATATCCATAATTTGACGAGATACTTCTTTGTATGCATCAAATCTAGAAGGTGTGAATATTAAATGAGGACATCGTTTTAATGCCATTCTAGAAGACATTGCAGATCGTACTCCATATTTACGAGCTTCGTAGCTGGCGGCAGCAACTACTCCTCTTTCACCAGCATAACCTACTGCTAAGGGTTTACTTCTATATTCGGGATTATCGCGTTGTTCTATCGAAGCAAAAAACGCATCCATATCTATGTGAATAATCTTTCGCATAGCAGGGTCAATTTATTCCATTTCAATACGTTCAACGATAATTTCTTTATTTAGAAAAACTGCTGCCGTATCCGAAAATTTGTCAGGATTCTCGGTTGTATAATATTTTGTTTGCCCATTCTTTGTACATACGCTATCCATCTCTACATGACGTTCTAAGTAATCTTTGAGGCTTTGGGCTACATATTCTCCTTGCGAAATGATTTTTACATGATTCGGAATATATTGGCGTATTTTATCGAGCAGAAGAGGGTAGTGGGTACAGCCAAGAATAAGTGTATCAATCAGCGGATCCTTATCAAATAAGCTATCCAAGCTTTCATTAATAAAGAAATCGGCACCTTGACTATCAAATTTTTTGTTCTCAACAAGAGGAACCCACATTGGACAAGCTTCGCCAGTCACTTGAATATCTGGATGAAGTTTTTTTATTTCTATAGGATATGATCCAGACTGGATTGTTCCTACTGTCCCAACTATACCGACATGACGTGATTTTGTAATATTACCTACAATTTCTGCTGTTGGTCTGATAACTCCCAAAACGCGTTTGTCTGGATTTATAGTTGGCAAATCTAATTGCTGTATACTTCTAAGTGCTTTAGCTGATGCAGTGTTACATGCTAGAATAACCAGATTGCAACCCATATCGAATAAAGTCTCAACTGATTGTTTGGTAAACTGGTAAACTATTTCAAATGAACGAGGACCATATGGGGCACGAGAATTATCACCCAAATAGCAGAAATCGTATTGAGGTAATAGTTTTTGTATCTCGGATAAGATTGTTAGTCCACCATATCCTGAATCAAATACGCCGATTGGTCCCGGTTTTAACATATACAGTCTATTTAATATGAAAAATGCTTCCCATAAAGATAAGAAGCATTTTGTTTTTATTTTAGTTATTCGAGTCCTATTTTATCCCTAACTTTCTCTTAACAAGAGGTGTAATATCTACTGCATCGGGAGTAACGAATATGATTGATGGGTTTGCCATATCATATACACAGATATATCCTTGTTCTACACCTACTTGATAAACAGCATCTTTTAATTTTTGTCTCAGTGGAACTAACATCTCAGCTTCCTGAGCCTCAACATCTTCTTTTGCAACTTTCATAAAGTTATTGATGTTGCGTTCCAGCTCGTATAATTCTTGCATACGTCTCAGACGAATATTTTCCCCCATTGATGATTGGTATGAGATGAAATCTGAATACTTTTTATTGTAATCATTCTGCATCACTTCAAGCTCAGCTTTATACTTATCATTCAATTCGTTCAAAGACTCACTCGCTTTTATTCGCTCAGGCATAACAGCAAATATTTCATTCGAATTGACAAATGCAATTTGATTTGAAGTTTGAGCCGATATATGATTTGAGAAGAATAAAGGTACTATTACGAGTAAAACAAGAAAAAACTTCTTCATAACGCTGTTTTTTATTTTACTATTTGAGTGTTGGGATTCTTTGTCCAAAAGAAAATTCAATTAATAGTTGCGTTTTGCGGTGGTAGTGGTTAGATACCACCGACTATCAAGGATATAAGACTTGGTTACAACTATCAATTGGTATTTCTTTCTGTGACAAATATACGAATAAATTTTTAACTTTTAAAGTTTTTTCTTCACTTCTATTTCTTCGAACGCTTCAACAAGGTCACCGACTTTAATATCGTTGTATTTATCGATGTTCAAACCACATTCGTAACCCGAAGAAACTTCTTTAACATCGTCTTTGAAACGTTTCAGAGATCCTAATGTTCCTGTATATACAACGATTCCGTCGCGAATGATTCGAACTTTATTGTTACGTTTGATTTTACCTTCTTTGACGATACATCCAGCAATTGTTCCAACTTTCGTAATTTTGAATATCTCACGAATTTCAGCTGTTCCAACAAATTCTTCCTTAATTTCTGGAGACAACATACCTTCCATCGCAGCCTTCACTTCATCTATCGCATCATATATGATAGAGTATTGGCGGATATCTACTCCTTCTTGCTCAGCCGCACGGCGTGCCGCTTGAGAAGGACGCACTTGGAATCCTATAATAAT
The DNA here is from genome assembly GCF_900240225.1 of Dysgonomonas massiliensis. Taxonomy (GTDB): domain Bacteria; phylum Bacteroidota; class Bacteroidia; order Bacteroidales; family Dysgonomonadaceae; genus Dysgonomonas; species Dysgonomonas massiliensis. The sequence goes on from NZ_OEPV01000004.1 coordinate 159,062, forward strand.
TGCATCTGATGCTGCTGCTAATGTGATATCCGATTCAGAGATTTGTCCAACGGCTTTATGGATTACATTAACTTGGATTTCTGGAGTTGAAAGGTTGATTAACGAGTCAGAAAGTGCTTCTACAGATCCGTCCACATCTCCTTTGACAATTACATTCAATTGTTGGAAGTTGCCGATCGCAATACGACGACCTATGTCATCAAGTGTAAGCAGTTTTTGAGTACGTAGTCCTTGTTCACGTTGCAATTGCTCACGTTTATTGGTGATTTCTCTTGCTTCTTGCTCTGTCTCTAGCGCGTTAAAAATATCACCTGCTTGCGGAGCACCATTTAATCCTAGAATTAATGCTGGTGCTGATGGTGCAGCTTCTTCTATAGGTTGGTTACGCTCGTTAAACATCGCTTTGATACGACCAAAATGAGTTCCTGCAATTACAATATCACCTTTTCTTAAAGTTCCGGACTCAACCAATACTGTTGATACATATCCGCGACCTTTGTCTAGTGATGATTCAATCACAGAACCACTGGCACGACGATTTGGATTAGCTTTCAATTCAAGAAGATCTGCTTCTAGTAATACTTTTTCAAGTAATTCATCTACACCAATACCTTTTTTAGCAGAGATATCTTGAGACTGATATTTACCACCCCATTCTTCAACAAGATAATTCATCGCAGCTAGCGATTCTTTAATCTTATCCGGATTAGCTGCCGGTTTATCAATCTTATTGATAGCAAAAACAATAGGAACACCTGCTGCAGAAGCATGGTTTATTGCTTCAATTGTTTGAGGCATGACACTATCGTCCGCAGCAACTATAATGATAGCAATATCTGTTACTTTCGCTCCACGAGCACGCATCGCCGTAAAGGCTTCGTGACCTGGAGTATCCAGGAATGTAATTCTGCGTCCTGATTTCAGCTTAACATTGTAAGCTCCAATGTGTTGAGTGATACCTCCAGCTTCACCTGCAATAACATTTGTTTGGCGGATGGTATCAAGTAATGAAGTTTTACCATGGTCAACGTGTCCCATTACAGTAACGATTGGTGCACGTGGCTCTAGATCTTCTTCATTATCCTCCTCTTCATTAATTGCCTCAATAACTTCGGCACTTACATATTCTGTTTTAAATCCGAATTCTTCGGCTACGATATTTATTGTTTCAGCATCAAGACGTTGATTGATAGAAACCATTAGTCCGATACTCATACATGTTGCTATGACTTTAGTAACAGGTACATCCATCATATTGGCAAGGTCGTTTGCCGTAACGAACTCAGTTATTTTAAGTGTTCTGTCTTCAACTGCTTGTTGTGCCAGTTCTTCTTGCTGACGTTGAGATACTAACTCGCGTTTTTCTTTACGATATTTAGCACCTTTATTTTTTGCACCTTTAGTCGTCAAACGAGCTAAAGTTTCTTTTATTTGTTTTTGAACTTCTTCGTCACTAACACCAGCCTTTACTATTGGTTTGCGATGTCTGTCTCTGTTGTCATTATGAGCACCAGCAGGACGTTTAGTTACAGAGTTTGGTGGAACATTCCCGCCTTTTTCTATATCAACTTTTCCTCTTTTGATGCGATTGCGTTTCTTCTTAGCAGCATCGTCTGAGTCGTTACTCTGAGTTTTTCGGTTTTCATCAACCGATTCTTTTTTCAGAAGACGTACGTTGTTATCTTTCTGCTTTTTAGCATCTTGATTTTCCTTATCAAGACGTTCTTTTTTCTTTTCGGCTTTTGTCTTTTTGGCAGGTCGAGTTTTATCATTTATCGAGCTTAAGTCGATTGTACCTTTTACGACAATGTTTGAAGCTAACTTCGGTTTGTTCAACCTAAATACGTCTTCGCCTTCTTCGATAGTTTCTGTCTTATTTTCTATTTTATTCGTCATTTGAGGAGCTTCAACTTTTTCTTGGACCACTTCAGGAGCAACTACTTTAGGTGTTGCTTCTATAATAGGTGCTTTTTCTTCAACTTTTTCCTCTTTTACTACCTCTTTTTCAATAGGTTTTTGAACTTCTTGTACAACTTCGACTTTCTCTTCTTCAGCTGCTGGCTGCACAACCTTCTTAGGTTTATTCAGAGCATCTAAATCTATTTTGTCTATTACTTGAAGGCGAGGTTTTATTTCTTCAGGTACTTCTGTTTTTATTTCTTTTTCTTCAACTTCAATCTTTTTTGCTTCAGCTTCAGCTTCTTTACGTGCTACTTCAGCAGCTTTTGCAGCCTCGGCTTCTTTTTTGCGGTTTATCAATGCTTGAACATCTTGGTCTTTACCAAATTCTTTTACAAGCATTTCGTAGTTCTTTTGATCGATTTTTGTATTAGGATTCGATTCCACTTCAACACCTTTACTGTGTAGAAATTCAACTAATGTGTTGATTCCTACATTCAAATCTTTTGATATTTTGATTAATCTTATAGACATATATTTCTTTTAATTCTAAAAAAATCGAACATTATACTGAAAAACCTCTGCAAGCAAGGCAAAAGTATTAAGAAATCACAGAATTACCAAATCATAGGCTTTCCCTTTATCTTAATTTTCATCTTCAAATTCGGCTTTCAATATAGCTAAAATTTCATCTGCTGTATCTTCTTCCAAATCTGCATCGTTAATAAGTTGCTCACGGCTGAGTGCTAAAACATTTTTAGCTGTCATGCAACCAATTCGTTTCAATTGTTCGATAACCCATTCGTCAATTTCATCACGGAATTCATCAAGATAGATATCTTCTTCGTCGAAGTCTTCTACATCACGATATACGTCAATTGTATATCCGGTAAGCATACTTGCCAATTTGATGTTTAAGCCGCCTTTACCGATAGCCAATGATACTTCTTCTGGACGAAGTAAAACTTCAGCACGTTTTTCTTCTTCGTTAATCTTAACAGAAGTGATCTTCGCCGGACTAAGTGCACGTTGGATGTACAGGTTAGTATTCGGAGTATAGTTGATGATATCAATATTCTCGTTACGTAGTTCTCTGACAATACCATGTATACGTGATCCTTTCATCCCAACACAAGCACCAACTGGATCAATACGATCATCGTATGATTCAACCGCTACTTTAGCTCTTTCTCCAGGAATACGTGCGATTTTCTTAATTGTTATCAAACCATCATTTATCTCAGGAACTTCTAGTTCAAGCAATCTTTCAAGGAATACTGGTGAAGTTCTTGATAAGATAATTTTAGGATTGTTATTTTTATTTTCTACTCGTTCAACTACGGCACGAACATGTTCACCTTTACGGAAAAAGTCTGAAGGGATTTGCTCGGTTTTAGGAAGTAGAAGTTCTTCTTTTTCATCATCAAGAAGAAGGATTTCTTTTTTCCATATTTGATAAACTTCACCAGAAACAATTTCTCCAACTTTGTCATTATAACGAACATAAAGGCCTTCTTTCTGAAGTTCAAGAATTTTAGAAGTCAAAGTTTGGCGTAATGTTAAGATCGCACGACGACCAAAGTCTTCGAAAAATACTTCATCTGTAACATCTTCACCTACTTCGAATGAGTCGTCGATCTTTTTTGCATCACTCAGCGAAATTTGAGTGTTTGGATCTTCAAGTTCCTCGTCGTTTACTATAATTCTGTTGCGCCAAATTTCAAGGTCGCCTTTATCAGGGTTGATGATAACATCATAATTATCATTAGACCCGAACATTTTAGCAATAACGTTACGGAAAGATTCTTCGAGGACGCTAATCATAGTCATCCTATCTATATTTTTCAGCTCTTTAAATTCTGAAAATGTATCAATCAAACTGATAACTTCTTTCTTTGCCATAGTTTTTATTTAAAACTTATTATGTATTTAGTATATTTTACGTCATTATACCCGAAAGTCAAATCTTCTTCAACTTCTATTTTACGCTTTGCACCTTCAGGTTTTTCCATTTTAGTGATAGTTATTACAAACTGATTGTCGTCGCACGCCTTAAGTATTCCTTTAAGTTTGATACCTTTCTTTGTAAGGACTTCAACTTCATTACCAATATTTTTTTGGTATTGTCTTAATACTTTGAATGGTGTAGTGATACCAGATGAACCTACTTCAAGTTCGAAATCTTCTTCATCTCTGTTTAGCTGAGATTCGATTTTTTTGCTCAGAGCAATACAATCATCAATTGATATGCCTTCTTCACTATCAATCTCCACTACAATTATGTTTGAAGGTCGAATTTGTACGTCAACCAGAAACATAGAATCATTGTCTATATTTTCTTCAACAATCTGTTGTATAAAGTCTTTTTCTATCATTATTTGTTTTTGGAATGAAAAAGAGGAAGCCAATGCCTCCTCTTTCCCTTTATTCGTTTGCAAATATAGTATATTTTTGTTCTTTTTCCAAATTTATTTTATATAGGATTATTTTTTATAGAAATAATTCTTCTTTTGAAGAGCTTCTCTGATGACTTTTGTATCCAAAGCACTTCTTGGAAGTGTATTTAATTTTGGATCGGTTATTTCCAAAGATCCAATATGATTGGTGTTAGTAATAATATTATCCATGATGAATCCAAAATTGACAACGCTACCTACTACATGAGGATATCTGCTACTAGTGCTGTATATATCGTAGCCCATACTATAGTCTGATATTGGATTTTCTACGCCTAAGAACTGGTGTACAATAGATGCAGATACATCATAATGTGTCGTCATATGCGAATATGTTTTGTTTCCTTCTATTGATGGATAGTAGAATATAAAAGGTACTTTTAGTTGCCATTCAGTAAAATTGCTCCCATGTCCCCAGAAATTTTTCTTATTCTCATTAAATTCCTGACCGTGATCGCTAGTTATTATTATGATTGTTTTATCGAGCATATCTTTATTTTCAAGCTCTGTCAACACTCGTCCTATTAGATGGTCGATATGGTATACGCAATTTTTGTATAAATTGAAAAATGGTGTGCGATCGATGTCATTATTGAGAGCCATGTAGTCAGGATGCTCCCATGATGGAGTAAATTTTGTTCTGTAATTTTCAGGAATTGATATAGCATGTGCTAAATCATAAAAAATGAAAGAGAAAAAAGGTTTGTCGTTTTTTTGTTCAGCTATGAAGTCAATAGCCATTTCTGTTATCCTTTCATCTCTGTCAAAAGGAGTTGCTCCTTCTGTTTTCGTATTGATATCTTTCACGTGCCTGAAAAACATTTCATGAAATGGTGGCATGGTGAAATTTGCACTCGGAAAAGCTTGGATATTGTATTGTCGTTCTATTAACTGATCCACTAATATCGGGGTTGTATTACTGATGCCAAACTCTTTTTCATACGTCAATGATGCACCATAGAATAAACCAAACAAACCACCTCTAGTTCCATAACTTGAGCTATAGTGGTTATTGAAGTAATGACCTTTCTTCGAAAAATTGTATATATTAGGAGTAACTATACTATCGAATGTCGATGGATTCCATGAGTCGATAAGCAAATAAACAATGTTGTATTCGGGTATCGAATCTTCCAATTTTAAATCAGTTAGGGGATAAAGTACGTCGGTGTTATTCTTTTTGTTAATATCATCTAGATCATCATCCTGTGTTTTGATTCCGATTTTAGTCAATAATCTATTCATCGTCAATGGAAAAAATAAAGGTATGACTGTTGCTGATTTCTGAATAGAAGCTTTATTGACAGCCGCTGCTATAGCATGCGTGACATGTCCATTTACAAGACATACTAATAGGAATACAGTTGCTGTAAGCACACCTTTCTTTCTTATTCTTGTATAAAATTTTGATGCAATTTTATTAGCTACCAAATATGGAACCACAGCCGTAATAAATACGAGAAAAATGAATCTGAAATATAGCCAAAAATCAAAAACAAAAACTTCACTACCAGCCCCCAATATCAATTCGAGTACAAAACCATTGATATGAAAACGATATATACTGAATACTAAGCCATCTAAGATTATGAATATCTGTAGTAATATGGCCATAGCAATAAATATAGCTCGTGCAGACTTATTTAGTTTTAGTATTGTTACATTTAGGATATAAATCAAGTAAATTGCAAATGCTAGCATAGCTGATTGACCCACTATGGCAAGGATAAAGTATATCCATGCATCGACATCCATATAATTGTTTATATCGCTGCGTATTAAGTTTATAAAAAGAACAATAGATGTTATTATAGTGGTTAGTATAAACAAAGTAAAGCCATATTTGAGCTTTTCTCTCATACTCTTTGGACTACTCTTCATAATATTGTAATGTGTAGGTGTAATAATTAGGTCTTTTTTAAAATCGCGAGCAAAGATATAATATAAAATATAGATAAAGAAATGATATAAAAGAAAGTATCTATTTTATAAATATAAAATAGACACTTATATACGTTGTAGCACAAAGGAGAACTTTTACGATAGCAATATAGGCGTATTAATCAATAGATATTCTGATCGCGGCTAACTGTTTGAACTCCTTCTACTTTTGATATTTTGTTTCCTATTAACTTCAAGTCCTCTATATTGTGAACATCAAGAACGATTTTACCTTCGAATATTCCATCGTTACTATTGAAGTATATTGTTTTTATATTCAGTGATGCTGAAAATATTATATTTGATATTTCAGAGAAAATGCCAATCCGATCGATACCCGTTACTGTTATTGTAGACGAAAACGGGGCATTGGTTGCTTCTCCCCACTGAAGGTTAACAATCTTATCACCATAGCTTGCTTTTAATTTAAGCCCTATAGGACAATTAATGCCATGGACATCGATTATATTATCATTATTAATATACCCAAATACTTTATCTCCAGGTATTGGATTACAGCAAGTTGCAATTCTAAAGTTTTTCTTAAATGCATCGTCTTGTAGGGTATATGTCTTTTTCTTGTCGATTTTTTTAGTAACGTCCAAAGTGTCGGAAGATGCGCTGTTATCAGGCTTTTTCATTACTTGAAAGGCTTGTTTCATATACTTCATAAGCCCTGAAGAATTCTGTTTGCGCATAGCTAGAAGCTTCTCTATTCGGTGAGGAAGATCTATATTATGATTTCCAATTGCAAAATAAAGTTCTTCTTTATCTTTCATCTTGTAGTAGTCTACAATCTGATTCATTCGCTCGGGAGTTAGTTCAATTTGAGAGCCTTTCATACTCTCGTTCAGCATTTCTTCTCCTAATTTTATCTTTTCTCTGCGTTTTCTACGAAGAGCATATTCAATTTTTGTTTTAGCTTTGGCTGTCGAAGCAATGCTTAACCATTCTTCACTAGGTGTTTGTGTTTTAGATGTAAGTATTTCTACTTGATCTCCGCTTTTTAGTTTGTAATTTATAGGAACCAATCGATGATTGACTTTTGCTCCTATACAACTATCACCAATATCTGAGTGTAGATCATATGCAAAATCTAGAGCGGTAGCCCCTTGTGCAAGAGTGCGAATTTCTCCTTTTGGTGTAAAAACAAATATTTCTTGAGAATATAAATTTAATTTTATTGTGTCAAGGAAGTCTAGCGCATTTGGACTCGGACTTTCAAGTATCTCTTTAATTGTTTTTATCCACTTGTCCAGTTCGTTATCTTCTTCTATCTTACCTTCCTTATATTTCCAATGTGCAGCAAAGCCCTTTTCAGCAATATCGTCCATTCGTTGGCTCCTGATCTGAATTTCTATCCATTGCCCATCAGGCCCCATTACAGTAAGATGTAATGCTTGATATCCATTGGCTTTTGGGCGGCTTACCCAATCTCGAATTCTATCTGGTCTTAATTTATAGATGTCTGTAATGACAGAATAGATATCCCAACATCGTTTTTTTTCGTCTATACCAGGTTCGCTTTCAAAAATTATACGAACGGCAAATATATCATATATTTCTTCGAATGGAATATTTTTCTTTTGCATCTTATTCCAAACCGAATAAACCGATTTTTCTCGGGCTTTGATTTCGTATTTGAACCCTAAGGTATCTAATTTCTCTATGACAGGTTTCGCAAAGTGAGAGTATATATTCTGACGTTCTTGGCTTGTTGTTGCAAGTTTTTCTGTTATCTCCTTGTATGTTTCTGGATTTTCCCATTTAAAACTTAATTCCTCTAATTCAGTTTTTATCGCGAATAAGCCTAATCGGTGAGCTAGGGGAGCATAGATATACATTGTTTCGCCTGCAATTTTATATTGCTTGGCAGGAGTCATAGAACCTAGAGTTCGCATATTATGCAATCTGTCTGCAATTTTCACAAGTATGACACGTATATCATCAGACATTGTAAGCAGCAGTTTACGAAAGTTCTCTGCTTGTGCCGATACGTTATCTTGGTCTCCAAACATACCTTGCGATATTTTTGTCAGACCAACTACTATTCGTGTAATCTTGTCTCCAAAAAGTGCGCGAATATCTTCTTCTGTATATTCGGTGTCTTCAATCACATCATGCAGTAGGGCTGCACATATTGAAGTAGATCCGAGACCTATTTCGCCGCAAACGATACGTGCTACTGCAAGCGGATGCATAATGTAGGGCTCTCCTGAGCGTCGACGAGCACCTTTGTGAGCCTCTTTAGCTAATTGGAACGCACGCGTAATTATTTCCACCTTGCGACGATGGTTACTATTTAGGTAATCATTGATAAGAGCGTTAAACTCATTATCGATCATTATATCTTCTTCACTTTTAATGTTCTTATCACTCATAGTCTTGATGGCAAAGCTGAGTAAGCAAAAATAATAAAAAAAACTATAATAAAAATTATACTTGTATCAAGTTATATATTTAAGCTCTTTTACTTTTTGGGTAAATAAATAACCAGCCTTTGACCTGCTTTTGCAATAGGTGATTTTAATTTATTCCATGCAATGATACTTTCTTGAGTAACATGGTACTTAGCAGCTATTTTTGTTAATGTTTCTCCTATTCTAACCTTATGATATACAGTCCTATCATTAATTTCCTGAATCCGAATTTCATTTTCACTTTGTTCTGATCCATCCAGAGTTATTCGTGGAAAATAAGATATGCTATTTATCTCGTTTTTGTCAATGTATTCATCTACTATAGATGATAGGTACTCTCTGTCAATTTCTAATACAGATATTTCAGGCTCAACAACACGTAGCGTGTCTACTATTTCTACATAGTGCACTTTTTTTATAACCAAATTACGTCCAGCAATAAGATTATTACCCGATATGTTATTCCAGTTCTTTATATCGGAGGTAGATACATTATTCTTTTTAGCTATTTTAGCCAATGTATCACCTTTTTTTATCTTGTAATATGTATTTTTAGTCTCAGTTTTTTGACTTTTTACAATTTGAACTAATCCATTACTAGTTTGTACAACTGTAGGTTCTTCTTTTGTGATTATTGGTTCTTTTTCTTTTTCTACTTTTTTTACTGCCAGAGATGGATTTGATACCCTTAGTGATCTACCAACACTGATGTTGTTAGATCTCAGACCATTCCATTGTTTTATCTGATTGACTGTTACTCCATATCGTCTGGCGAGACTGCCTAATGTGTCGCCTCTTTTTACTTTATGAATACGGCTAGTACCTCCGCTCGATCCACCCTGTACAACATCAACACCAGCTGTTCTTCTATGAGTTAGTAACTCGTTTGCTCTGTGATTAAAGATTGTGTCTTGTTTATCTATAAATGCTGTAGCTTTAGTTAGAGGCAGATTCAATGTGTATGGTTTGTTTAATCCTGGGACTATATCGGTTTTAAACTGAGGGTTATATTGGCGTATATCTTCAATTGGAATATTTAGAATATCTGAAACTTGTTGAAAATGAAGATTTTTATTTACTACTAATGTATCCATTAGTATTGGCATCTCTGGTTCTCCCGGACAGATGCCATGTTTGTCATAATAGCTCATAACATAAGTTGCTGCAATGAATATCGGAACATAACCTCTTGTCTCGCGAGGAAGAAACGGATAGATAGTCCAATAATCAGTCATACCACCACTACGACGTATAGCCTTATTTACATTTCCTGGGCCACAATTATAGGCCGCAATAACTAAATTCCAATCATTATAAATATCATATAATGCTTTTAGATAGCGAACTGCAGCTACAGTTGATTTTTCAGGGTCACTACGTTCGTCTACTAAGCTGTTTACTTCAAGATTATACATGCGTCCGGTGGGAAGCATAAATTGCCAAAGACCTGTTGCACCTACACGAGACCTTGCTTTCGGATTGAGCGCTGATTCTATGACAGGTAGGTATTTTAGCTCAATAGGAAGATTTTCTTTGTCTAATTCTTGCTCGAACAATGAAAAATAATATTGGCCTTTGCTGAGTAATGAACTTACTAGCAGTGGCTTTTTGAGATACATTTCGATATATTTTCTTACCAAGGGGTTGTAAGAAAGTTCCATCTTTGAAGGTAGCGAGTAGAGTCTATTAATGAATATAGAATCGTGTGTATTCAATAGCTGATCGCCCGAACTGACACAGTTTGAGTTCCCATATATTTTTTTCTGGGTCATTTTTAACAGCAAATCATCATAATTTTTCTCGATGCTTGCCGGAAATTGAGTAGTATTTTTTATATCAGATTCTATCTGCGAAAGTTGTGGGTATGCACAAAATCCGATTAATAGAGACGCTGATATTAATATAATTCGTTTAAACATATTAATAAGTATTTTAATTCATTCGTTATGAGGCGAAGAATTGTAAAGTTTACTAGTTGTATACTAAAAAACTATTCTAAACTGGACACCAACTGTTGTGCCCGAAATAGAATTTGGTGTCCATACCATAGGAGCTACGGTCATCGACAGATCTTCCGACATATCGAAGTCGAAAAGTTGAGCATCTACATACGCATCAATCATGCATAGTACATAAAGGCCAGCCCCTACAATGATAGAAAGATCGCGGTATCGGCGATAAAAATCTCTTTTACGTTTCAATAAATCTTGATAACGCTGTCTTTCTTGAGGGTTAAATTGAATGTCGTTACTTGCATTAGGAAGAAAGTCTTTCCAACTATCTCCTTTACCCAATGCTAAATCACTAAATGCATCTGCGTAATCGCTATAATATCGTCCATTCCATGTGAAAGCATATACTACGCCCAAAAAACCTCCATAAACAATTGGAAGTTTCCAGTATTTGCGATTGTATGCTTGGCCTAATCCCGGAAAGATAGCTGAATATATAACTGCTTTTGTCGGATTAGGTTTGAACTCAGGTTTTATGAGGTTGTATGGATTAATTTCTTCTTTTATTTCCAGTTTAGGTAGGCTATCTCTGCTTATCGAATCTATTAATATTATATATTCTTTGTCAGTAGAATTTTCTATAGTAATATCAAAATCTTTAGCTTGCAGGCCTATGTGTAGACTTCCAAACAGTAACAACAAGCAAATTAATAAATTCTTTTTCATGTTTTGATATTACAGACAATAACCTATTTTTTTAATTGATCAAATATTGAAATAATGCGTTCCAGTTCTTCTTCAGATTTAAACGGTATCGAAATTTTTCCTTTACCTGTATCGTTGCAGCTAAGTTGAACTTTTGTTCCGAAGTATTTTGATAAATGATTTTTCAATAAATTGAATTCTTCAGGCGTTGCTTTTCTAACTCCTGCTTTCTTTACATTTTCAACAGCTTTTTCCTCAGAAATAAGGTTTTCTAACTTTTCTCCCTTATTGATAGCACGTACATATTCTTCAACTTTCCGTACCGACAATCCTTCTTCAAGAATTAGTTCATATAGCTCTAATTGTGCCGCAGCATCTTCTAAAGTGACTAATGTGCGAGCGTGAGCCATGTCTATTTTCTTATCTCTGATACCCATCTGTATCTCAGCTGGTAATTTTAACAAACGTAGATAGTTTGCAATAGTCGTACGTTTTTTACCAACTCTTTCACTTAGTTTCTCCTGGGTAATATGATATGTTTCAATTAAATTTTGATATGCTAATGCAATCTCAATTGAGTTTAGATCCTCCCGTTGGATATTCTCAATCAAAGCCATTTCCATCACGGTTTCATCTTCAGCAGTCCTTACGTATGCAGGAATGCTAGATAACCCAGCAAGCTGAGATGCACGAAAACGTCTTTCTCCAGCGATGATCTGATAAGAATCCTCTGTAATCTTACGCAATGTAATAGGCTGTATTACTCCGATTTGACGAATAGAAGTAGCAAGTTCAGTCAAAGCTTCTTCGTCGAAAACATGACGAGGTTGGTCTGGGTTAGCCGAAATTTTATCTAGTTCTATTTCATTGATAGATGATGAACCCTCGGTTTTTACCTCTTCAACGTGTATCAATGCGTCAAGTCCTCTTCCTAGTACAGGTTTTTTAGCCATTTCGTATTACGTGTTATTTAGATTGAGACAACAAAGTTAAGAATTTTTCTCGATAAGTTCTTTTGCTAATTGCATATGGTTTATCGCTCCACGCGAAGCAGCATCATAAACTATGACAGGTTGGGCAAAACTTTGCGATTCACTAAGTTTTACATTACGCTGTATTACAGTTTCAAACACTAAATCTTGAAAGTGATTTTTCACTTCTTCGTATATTTGATTTGCCAAGCGCAAACGTGAATCATACATTGTAAGCAGAAATCCTTCTATTTCCAGATTAGGGTTCAGTTTAGATTTTATAATCTTTATTGTATTTAATAACTTGCTGATTCCTTCTAATGCAAAATATTCGCATTGTACGGGTATGATAATCGAATCTGCAGCAGTCAAAGCATTTACTGTAATAAGTCCTAATGAGGGTGAGCAGTCAATAAGGATGAAATCGTAGCTGTCACGTAATGAGTGTAACACACTTGACATTCTTTTTTCACGACTTTCCATATTGAGCATTTCCAATTCTGCTCCGACAAGATTAATATGCGATGGGAGAACACTCAGATGATCAAATTCAGTAGGAATAATTGCTGCTTTAGGGTCAGATGATCCGATCAGACATTCGTATATTGTACTTTTCACATTGCGTATATCAATGCCAAGCCCGGAAGAAGCATTAGCTTGGGGGTCGGCATCTATCACTAATACTTTTTTTTCGAGAGTAGCTAGTGAAGCCGCTAAATTTATAGTTGTGGTTGTTTTACCTACACCACCTTTTTGATTTGCTAGTGCAATAATTTTTCCCATATATTAATAACTCTGTTTTTTCGATTGGCAAATTAAGGAATAAAAAATAGGATATTGTCTTATTTTTTGTGAAACTATGTACTGATTGTTGATAAATAATTTAAAATGTTAATAATCTCATAAGCGAAAAAGGATGAAATAGCTATATTTCAGAGATATGTATGGTAATAGTTTGCTTAGTTTGTAATGATTTTAGCAAGTCCTTCTACCCAGCAATCGTCACTATTGAGGCAAGGGATGAATATGAAACTTTCACCTCCATGCTTCATAAATATTTCACGCGCATGAATATGTATATCGTATATTGTTTCTAGATTATCTGAGGAGAATCCAGGAGAAGTTATTATTATTCGTTTTTTTCCATTCAAAGCAGCCTCTTTCACTACTTCGTCAAGGCTCGGTTGTATCCATTTTTTTCCCATCGCCGACGAAAATACTATTTGCCCTTTATTTAAGGGAATATTAAGTTTCTTACTTACAAGCAATACTGTTTCTTTGGCCTGATACACATAGTCAAACTCACGACCTTTTTTCCACCCCTTTTCTATATGAGTAAGTGGTAGACTGTGAAAGTTGAACAAAAACAGATCATGGTCTTCGACAAGGAAAGGCCTTATCTTATCGGATAGTGCTTCTATATATCCTTCATGAGAATAGTAAGGACGTGTGAATGTTATTCTATAAGGATAAGGTTTCTCCATAAATATGCGTCCAACTTCATCTGCTGCAGTCTGCCAAGAAGATTCAGCATAGTGCGGAAACATTGGAACTACTACCACTTCGTGTATATTACCATATTTGCAAAAATCTTGAAGTGCCATTTCTATGTTTGGCTCTTCGTAACGCATGGCTATTTTTACCGGTTTCTCTATTTTATTTTCAAGTTTTGAGGCTAGTTGCTCCATATGGTAGACTAGGGGAGAGGCATCGTGTTCATCATCCCAAATTAAAGAATATTTTTTAGTAGAGCTAAATTGCCTTAATGGTAAGATAACCCCGTCAACTAATATGGGACGAAACCAATCTGGTACAGTCATAACCATGGGATCGGATAGCATTGCTCGTACAAATGCTTTTACATCTTTCCTACTTTTTGTTTGAGGGCTTCCTACGTTTACTAATAATATTCCTTGCATATAGATAAAATTGTTCAGACTTGTAAAAATACAAAAACTACATCTCTCAAACATCGAAGATGTAGTTTTTGTTTAATAAATAAGTTTTATGATGGATTAAGAATCCCTAAACGTAAGTTTCTAATAATAAAACATTATCATTAGGCTTAATTAATACGTCTTCTGTATCAGCCGGAATCAAAATTGACTCACCTTGTTTTACTTGGATCACGTTTCCTTTATTATCTTCAATCTGACAAGCCCCTCCCATACAAATATATATAACAAATGAGTCTGTATCTTTATATGAACGAGCGGTGTTTCTACCTAATTCCAATAGATTAGTCGTGAAATATTGGCATGACTCTAATTCTACAGATTCGTTTTTAATTGGAGTGTAGTCAGTGCGGTAGTCGTCCTGAAGCGTATAGTCTATAGCGTCTTTTGCCAATTCGGTATGCAGCTCACGCGGTTTCCCATCTACACCCAATCGATTGTAATCATAGATGCGATAAGTGATATTCGATGTTTGTTGTATTTCGGCAACAAATGTACCAGCGCCTATTGCATGAACACGACCCGCTGGTAGAAAGAATACATCGCCTTTTTTGACTTCATATTTTTTTAGATAGTCCATGAAGTTGTTCTCCTCTATACTCTTGATATAGGTTTCGGGCGTCATTTGTTTGGCAAATCCTGAATATAATGTTGCACCTTCACTTGCGTTTACGACATACCACATTTCTGTTTTTCCAAACGAATTATGTCTTTCTTTTGCTAGTTTGTCATCGGGATGAACCTGTATTGATAGATCGTCGCGAGCATCAATGAACTTGATTAGTAGAGGAAAAGTAGTTCCGAATTTTTCAAATACCGAATTACCTACTAATTTACCTTGGTATAAGGTGATTAATTCATCTAAGGTTTTACCTTTTAACTCACCATTAGCAACTACAGAAACATTGCCTTCTACACCCGATATTTCCCAGCTTTCGCCAATTCCTTTTTGCTCAGGTTGTATTCCTTTAAACTTACATATTTCGTTACCGCCCCAAATAATTGATTTTAGGATTGGTTCAAATTTTATTGGATATAATTTCATTTTAATATTTCAATTGTTTTAATTCAACTTTAAGAATGTCTCAATGTATATGCAAAAAGAATCTTTTTTAGTCTCATTACAAAATAGATCTAAATTATTTTGATTTTCTTAACACAAAAGCAGATCTAGCAGGTATATAAAGATTCAACCAGCCTTTCTTATCTTTTTTATAAAGTTCATCATATTGGGTTCTGTGAATAATACTGTCATCAGACAGACCATTTCCTCCAAATTCCATACTGTCAGTATTCAGAACGACTTGATATTCTCCCTCAGGAGTTATGATACCATAGTCAGTATAGGATTTGTTAGGACTGAAATTGAAGACAAATATCAATTCTCCACGCATATATGCCAGAACCTGATCTTCATCTTTATCCCAAAGGCGTATTACTGGTGTTGCTTCAAACTTTTTCTCACTTTTGATAAGGCTTAGCATCGCTTTGTCAAAATCGCCTAGCCAGTGATATTTCAAATTCTGATCATCAGCCAAGTGCCATTGTCTGCGAGCGTAATGATATGACCAGTTATTGCCTTCGCGAGGAAAATCTACCCATTCCGGATGACCAAATTCATTACCCATAAAGTTTAAATATCCTCCATTTATAGTACTGACAGTAGCTAGACGAATCATTTTATGAAGTGCTATTCCTCGATCGGTAGAAAACGAACTGTCAAATAGTTTTGACATGTGCCAATACATATCAGCATCTATCAGGCGGAATATGATTGTTTTGTCTCCTACTAGAGCCTGGTCGTGACTTTCGGCATATGAAATTGTCTTTTCATCTTCACGCCTATTGGTCAATTCCCAGAATATGGCAGTCGGATGCCATTCTTCATCTTTCTTTTCTTTGATTATCTTAATCCAATAATCAGGAATATTCATTGCCATACGATAGTCAAATCCGTAGCCTCCATCTTTGAACTTAGAAGCCAAGCCTGGCATACCGCTCACTTCTTCGGCTATAGTTATGGCTTTCGAATTTACTTCGTGAATTAATTTGTTGGCTAATGTCAGATAGCAGATAGCATCGGGATCTTCGTTTCCATTGAAATAATCTTCATAGCTTGCAAAAGTGTCTCCAATGCCATGGCTGTAATATAACATTGATGTTACTCCGTCGAAGCGGAAACCATCAAATTTGTATTCGTCGAGCCAAAATTTGCAGTTAGATAAAAGAAAATGAAGAACTTCATCCTTTCCGTAGTCGAAACATAATGAATCCCATTGCTTATGTTCGCGACGCTCTCCACTATGAAAATATAGATCGTAAGAGCCATCAAATCGGCCTAAACCTTCTACTTCATTTTTTACTGCATGTGAATGGACTATGTCCATAATAACGGCCATTCCCATTGCATGCGCATCATCAATCAGGTGCTTTAATTCATCTGGTGTGCCAAAGCGTGATGAAGCTGCAAAGAAACTTGATACATGATATCCGAACGATCCATAATATGGATGTTCTTGTATAGCCATTATTTGAATAGCATTGTATCCATCTTCTTTTATTCGAGGTAGGACATTTAGTCTGAATTCTTCGTAAGTACCAACGCGACTCTCTTCAGTAGCCATGCCAATATGGCATTCATAAATGAGTAAAGGGTCAATAGTCGGTTTGAATGTTTTCTTTTTAAACTTATATGGTTTTTCTGGATCCCAAACTTGCGCTGAAAATAGATAAGTTTGAGCATCTTGTACTACACGCGTTGCCCAAGCTGGGATTCTTTCAGCTTCGTTACCATCCCAACACATCCATAATTTAAATAAATCGCCATGCTTGATCGCTTTCAAGGGAACTTCAATTTCCCATTGGCCATTCGATATGCGATTTAACTTAAACTCTTCCAACAGCTTCCAGTCTGTGAAATCTCCAATCAGATATATTTCTGTTGCATTGGGTGCCCATTCGCGGAAAATCCAGCTTTTAGCAGTCTTATGCAAACCAAAGTATTGGTATCCAGATGCAAATTCTGAAAGAGATAGTGCACCATTGCCCGTCAATTGTTTTTCACGGTGTCCAACATAGTTGTACCTTCCTTCTATAGCCTTTGCGTAAGGCTTTAACCAAGGGTCGTTTTTTATTAGTTTAAGCATAAGTTATCGAAGTGTTAATGATGGTAATTTAGAGAATCTGTTTTATATTTTTACCTTAACAATGATTTTTAAAATATTTCCTTCTCCAACACATGGAGCGTGTCCATCTTCAGGAAAGAAAATAAGAAAATCACCGGGTTTGATAGTGATATAACTATTTGGCGTATCGTTGAAAAACTGAATATCTATCTCGTTATTGAATGGAGCAGCTTCTGATTTTAGATTAGCTCGGCTTGACCATCCAAAAGTTTCTTCTTTGCTTACTGGTAATTGAATATCAATATACGAATTGTGAACTTCAAGCTTTGCTGCTTCTTTCGATTTCAGAGTTGAATCATTTACACTGACAAATAGGTTATCACCATCGAGTATTGTTTTTCCAACTTCCAGTTTAGAAAAGTCAAGTGTTTTGATATATTCAAATGCTTTTTTAAATAAAGGGTTCATTTGCTCATACGGAGCAGTGTTTTTAAGACTATCAATTATCATATTGTAATTTTTATATATAAATTATTCGTAATCTGAGGGTGCAATATTTATTTGAAACATATATTCTCCTTTAATATTGCTGTAAATATATTTGAACCCAACATTTTCTTTTTGATATAGTGCCGCTGTAGGTTGCTTTTTCAAATTCTCAATCATCAACGATTTTGATGATTTGATGAAATTAGAAGAATCTATCCCTGAAAAAGTTAAGCGGTAATGGTATTGTATAACTCTGTCAGAAACAAGTTTACAACTGTCGAAATATACATTGTCATTCAATTTTCTGGGACAACGTGCATTTTCGGTAGCAACCTCTTTTTCTAGCATTGTTTCTACTTTATTGCTATTCTGACAATTAAAGAAAATTGTACAGCAGACAATTAATAATATAGCAGAAAGAAAGTGGTATCTCATTTTAATTGTTATTGTTGAATCGCTTTTATTATACAAGTTTACTAAATTTTATTTGATTAGCTACCATGAAAAAAATGTTTTGTGCACTGGAACTATTTTTAGCCTAATAGAGTCAATTATTTTATTTATTTTTGTATTTAATGGGGTTCGTAAATCTAATTTTATATATAAATTAATCAATTAGTTAACATGAAAAAAATTCTTTTTTTATTAAGTTTTGCAATTATGCTGTACTCTTGTAACGACAAGAAGGCATCATCAAATCCGTTTTTCGCGGAGTTTGATACTGAATATGGATTGCCTCCTTTCGATAAAATTAAAGTTGAGCACTACATGCCTGCTTTCGAAGAAGGTATGAAACAAGAAAGTGCTGAAGTTGATGCCATTGTAAATAATACAGAAGCACCAACATTCGAAAATACAATTGTAGCTTTAGAACAATCAGGCAAAATGCTTAAGCGAGTATCGTCTGTATTCTTTGCGATTAGTGGAGCTAATTCTGACAGTATCATTAGTGGAATAGAGAAAAATATTTCACCAATATTGACAGAACATAGCGATAATATTAATTTGAATGCAAAATTGTTCGAAAGAATAAAAGTAATCTATGAAGATACTACGCGCACAGATTACACAACAGAACAAAAGAAACTAATTGAGAAATATTATAAAAACTATGTTCGTTCAGGTATTCTTTTAGATGCTGATAAACAAGAGCGTTTACGTGCAATTAATAAAGAATTGAGTGAATTGAGTACTGCATTCGGTCAAAACCTGTTAGCTGACACAGATAAGTTTGAGCTTGTTATCGAAAAACAAGAAGACTTGGCAGGATTACCTGCAGATGTTGTAGCTGCTGCTGCCAGCGTTGCTTCTAAAAAAGGACTTGAAGGAAAATGGATATTTACGACTAATAAACCAAGTTGGGAGCCTTTCTTGAAATTCGCAGACAACCGTGAACTACGTGAAAAACTATATCGTGGAATGTTCGACCGTTGTAATAATGGAAATGAAAACGATAATAATGCTATCGTTGAAAAACTTGTTAAGTTAAGAATTGAAAAGGCAAACTTGTTAGGTTATAATACATTTGCTGATTACGTTCTAGAAGATAGAATGGCAAAAACTCCAGATAATGTAATGGGATTCTTAAACAATATTTGGGAATATGCATTACCTCAAGCTAAAAAAGAAGCTGCAGAATTGACAGTTCTTGCTAAAAAAGAAACTAATAATGGAAGTTTCAAATTAGAATCTTGGGACTGGTGGTACTATGCAGAAAAACTTCGTAAAGAGAAATACGATTTGAACGAAGAAGAATTGAAGCCATATTTCGAATGTGAGAATGTAAGAGATGGTTTGTTTGATGTAGTAAATAAGCTTTATGGATTAACATTCAAACGTTTAGAAAATGCACCTATATATCAAGAGGACGTACAAGTGTATTCTGTAATTGATGCAGATGGATCTTTGATCGGAACAATCTACATGGACTTCTACGCACGTAGCGGTGCTAAGCGTAATGGGGCATGGATGGGTAGCTTCCAAAAACAAGATGTAGATGCAAATGGAAACTTTGTTCATCCAATTATATATAATGTAGAAAACTTCCCTGCTCCAGTAGGAGATCAACCGTCATTATTGACTCTTGATCAAGTAGAAACGATGTTCCACGAATTCGGACACGCTTTACATGGTTTGTTGTCTAAATGTAACTACTATTCACTTTCAGGAACTGCTGTTAATCGCGATTTCGTTGAGCTTCCTTCTCAAGTTATGGAACATTGGTCAACAGAACCTCAAGTGTTGAAACAATATGCTAAGCATTATCAAACGGGTGAAGTTATTCCTGATGCATTGATCGAAAAAATGCAAAAAGCTGGAACTTTCAATCAAGGATTTGTTACAACAGAACTTGTTGCTGCTGCAATTCTTGATATGAAATGGCACACTCTGAAATCTACAGATCTTGCTATGTTTACAAAAGAAGGTGATGGTAAATTAGATGTTCAGAAATTCGAAAAAGATGCAATGAACAATATCGGACTAATCTCTGAAATTATACCAAGATACCGTACTACATACTTCAGCCATATCTTCAGTGGTGGTTATTCTGCTGGATATTACAGCTACCTTTGGTCGGAGGTATTGGATGCCGATGCATACGAAGCATTTGTTGAAGCAGGTGATATTTTTGATCAGAAAACAGCAAAATTATTCCGTGAAAATGTATTGTCGAAAGGTGGAAGCGATGATCCGATGACATTGTACAAAAACTTCAGAGGAGCAGAACCTAACCCTAAATATTTATTGAAAAACAGAGGTTTTGTAAAATAATCATTTTACATTATCTTTGCAGCACTAAAAAAAAATAACTAATAATATATTAATGGCAACAACAGCAGATATAAGAAACGGAATGTGTATAGACCTTGAAGGTCAATTCTATTTTGTAGTTGAATTTCTACACGTAAAACCTGGTAAAGGTGCAGCATTCGTTCGTACAAAATTACGTAATGTAAAAACAGGACGTATACTTGATAAAACTTTCAATGCAGGTGTTAAACTGGATGAAGTTCGTATCGAACGCCGTCCATACCAATATCTTTACCAAGATGATATGGGGTACAACTTTATGAATACAGAGACTTTCGATCAAATCTCTATACCTGGAGAAGCAATTGAAGGTGTTCAATTCTTGAAAGAAGGTGATATGGTTGATGTTCAGGTTCATGCTGAAACAGAAACTATCCTTACAGCAGAAATGCCTCAAAGTGTTATTCTTGAAGTAACATACACAGAACCTGGACTTAAAGGTGATACAGCTACTAATGCAACTAAGCCTGCAACAGTAGAAACTGGTGCTGAAGTACGTGTGCCATTATTTATTAATGAAGGTGATAAAATTAAGATCAGTCCGGCTGATGGCTCATATCTTGAGCGTGTGAAAGCTTAATTGATTTTTTAGAATACCGATAAAGCCTGCTGAATAACATCAGCAGGCTTTTTGTTTTCAGTCAGGTAAAGTATATCTTTATTTATTAGGAACTTAAATTGTGTGTGCTATGAAAAAGATTCTTTTTATAATAGTATTATTCATACCTCTCTTTTGTCTTGGGCAGGTTGAAAATGATACTATAAATAATGAATTAGATGATCTTTTCTCAAAATCAAACAAATCGTTGATTGTAATCGATGGAGTGGTTTTTGACGGAGTACACATTAGTGATGTAGATATGAGCAATGTCTCAGATCTGACTATCCTAAGGGGAGAATATGCTGTATATATTTATGGTAATAAAGGGAAAAATGGAGCTATTATCATTACAACTAAAGAAATAGAACAACAAAATGGAAATTCTCAAAACTCAGAAGATAATGAATCTGCAGTAAAAAAGAAAAAGATAAGTAAGAGTAAAAATGACATGGGTCTGCCAATATCATTAAATGTTGATAGTATTAGTGATGATATTTCCCAAAGAATACCTGCTTCTAGATTAGTTATGGTGCCAAACCATGCGATAAAACGAGTGCCATTTAGATCTTCTAATCTTATTATTTTACTTGATGGTGAGATTGTAGAAAATGATGCCTTAAGCCGGATTGACCTTTCGGATATTGACACATTGGTTGTTATTAAGGGGCAAAATGCCATTAATCTAATGGGGAATAAGGCACGTGATGGTATTATCTATTTATCAACAGATGGAAATATCTCAATTGAATCTGAATACGAAGCCATCGTTCTTGATGTTGGATTCGATAGTTTTTTAGCAACACAAAAATCAAAAGATTACTATTCTATAGCATCTTTGAAAGCGAAAAATGAATACCTAGTTTCAGAGTGGAATTATAGATGTGGCCTACCTTCGGTATATAACCCAAACGTATATGAACAGAAAATAGATTATGAATCACGATTGGACTATGGTTTAGATGTTGAATATATAGTGTATATGTTCTTTAAATATATGGCAAAAGAAAATAATATTCGATTCAATATGACTTTTATATAAAATAAAAAAGCCCATTACAAATAAGTAAAGGGCTTTTAAAATAGGCTTATTCAGGTTTGTCTATAACCATGCCGAATTGGTAACTAGCAAAACGACCTGCGTTTTTGTCAATAACAATATCGGATTCTTTTTCGCCCCATGGCCATCCACCAAACTCAGTTTGTCGATACTCCATAAAGGCTTCTTGTAATTCTCTTTCGGTACTCATAACAAATGGTCCGTAAGCTGCTATTGGCTCATTGATAGGTTCACTTTCAAGCAATAGTAATTTAGCTTTCGAATTTCCGCTTTTTATAACTATATCTTGATCTCCATATAAATCTGCTAACTGAGAAACGCGTAGCGGTGTCCCTTCAATGTTAATGGAATCTTCTCCCTCGTAGTAAAATAAGAAACGATTCATTGTCGAAGATACTGCATTCAATTTAAATTCAGTATTGGCATCCATTTCGATCAGAGCTGCTCCAAAGTGATTCTTAGGATCGGCAGCCCATGAGTTTTTTAGAGCACCCAAAGCTTTCACTCCGTAATATTCACCAAGGATAATTTTAAATGTTACGTCGCCCGAATCACTACTGATTTTAGCAGTCGGAATTTTATCTCTCCAAAGCATTTTGTAGTCTGGCTCGGTCAATTTGCTCTTTGAAGGAAGATTTACCCATATTTGGAATAGTCTGAACGGATTTTCCTTATCATCATTTAGCAATGGAAACATTTCCGAGTGCATAACACCAGATCCGGCACTCATTAATTGTACGTCACCATCTCCATAACGACCATGAGTTCCTTTCGAGTCAAAATGGTCTGCATATCCTTCAGGAATTATTGTTATAATCTCGAATCCACGATGTGGGTGCTGTGGAAATCCTGGGATAGTATCACCATGATACATTCTCCAAGGTGCTGAATTGTTAAAGTCGCTACCTTTAATTCTTGTTGATAAATAAGATTTAGGTGCCATTTTACCATTACCTTCAGGATATTGATCGCGGTGATGAGCAGCTAGAATAAATGGGTCTCTAACATCTAATCTGCTTTCTGTATTTGAAATTCTTTTAATCTTCATAATAGTGTCCTTTCTTTTAATATAAATTTTGATCTTTATCTTAATAGTATCAAATAAAAGGCCAAAGTGTTATATATTTGTTCCGAGTTTACTCGAGGTAACTAGTAACATTAACGTAACTATTATGAACGAAAATAACGATTCACTACCATTAGCTTGTACAGAAAACCTAATGGCAATGCGTGATACGATAGATATTTTGGGCGGAAAGTGGAAATTACAGATATTGCATTATCTGGCAGTAAAAGAATCTGAAAAGAATACTTTCAAGAAGATAGAACGTGGCATATTGGGTATTTCTGCCAAAATGCTATCTAAAGAACTGAAAGATTTGGAAATGAATCAGCTTATTACCCGTACGGTTGTTCCAACAAAACCGGTGACTGTAGAGTATGCCATTACTGAATATGGTAAAACTGCAAAAGATATAACAGATAAACTGGTAGAGTGGGGTATTAATCACCGCAAACATCTACTTGGAAAATAGGAGAACAAAAAGCATAAAGATTAAATCTGAACTATTCTAGTTCGATTTAATCTTTATATTACTCGTGCTATATAAACCTCTTTTAATCAGCTTCAGTGTTGAATCTCCATTCTTTATTTATATGGTCATAGATTATCAGGAACTCTTTAACCGAAGGAAGGCGTAGAGTTTTGTCATGTGACATTAAGGCATCACGATTCCCTTGAAGATTTGAAACAGAATTATTCCAGATAGAGATTTTTTCATATACTGTATTAATATGTTTTGTATCCGATCTGGATATAGCCGAATTGATTTCTTCAATCAAATTAGGAATCTTTTCTTTTGCATATTGTTCTGTTATTGAACTATAAGCAGTCATGTATTTTTCTGTAATTTTTGTTCTATCCATGATGCAAAGATTTATGTTACACTATAAAAATACTAAAAAATAAGAAAAAATCATAGATGTTTTTGGATTAATTTATTGTGAAAATTCTATTCAGATAGTATGATGTAAGCTATTATTCTCTATTTTTGCGATAATTATTAGGCATATGAAATTGTTGAGACAAGGTATAAGACAGAATGTGATGAAGATCATTTTATTAATGATCTTTAGCTTATATACATGTTCAACAACCTTTTTTACGCATAGCCATATTGTCGAGGGCTTAACTATCATTCACTCTCACTTCTATGATAAAGGTGATGATGGTAAGCCTAGCCATATACATACAACGGTTGAGCTTCAGCTCATACAGATATTATCTACCTATTCTTCTTTCGAGATAATAATCTCGGCGGTATTGATAGGTCTCTTCGCTTCTTATTGTAAAAAACTACTTATTAAAGCCAACTGCGCATCGAAACTGCAAATATGTTTTGAGCAGCTAAGGCTCCGTGCTCCTCCCGTTTTATAGTTTTATATTGATTTACACTGTTAGACTTTTATATATGCGATATATGTATAGGTCTGATCTTATTTACAATTTAATTAAAACTATAAAGCAAATAAAATGAATAAATATATTTTATTGCTTCTGCTATTATTGGGAGTAACAATACATGCAGTAGCAAACAATACACCCGTACAAGTTACGGATGCAAACTTATTCGGTCATGTAATCGATGCAAAAACAAAAGAACATCTCCCATATGTGACTGTTGTAATAGAAGGTACAACTATTGGTACAACAACTGATGCAACAGGGCATTATACATTGAAAGATTTGCCGACAAGAAAACTAATTGTTGAAGCACGTTTTGTCGGTTACGAAACAATGAGTATTGAGGTCATCATAGAGAAAAATAAAACCCAAGAAATTAATTTTGAACTCAAAAAGTCATCAGTATCGCTCGACGAGATTGTTGTCTCAGCCAATAGAAACGAGACTAGCCGTAAATTGGCGCCAACGTTGGTAAGCATTCTCGATGCAAAAACTTTTGACAAAACTCATTCATGTTCGGTTGGCGATGGCCTGAATTTTCAGCCTGGCTTACGTGTCGAGAATAATTGCCAAAATTGCGGTTTCACACAAGTGCGAATGAATGGCTTAGAAGGGGCATATTCGCAAATATTGATTGATTCGCGACCTGTATTCAGTTCTTTGGCTGGAGTATATGGCTTGGAGCAAATTCCTGCAAATATGGTTGAGCGAATTGAAGTTGTTAGAGGTGGCGGATCTGCTTTGTTCGGAGCTTCAGCAATAGCCGGTACGATCAACATTATCACAAAAGAGCCTCTAAGAAATTCAGGACAATTATCTCATAGTATTACTTCAATTGGAGGAGAAAGTAGCTTTGATAATAATACAAGCTTCAATGTTTCTCTGGTATCAGATGACCATAAAATGGGTATAATGGCTTATGGACAAAAGCGTCATCGTACGGCTTACGACCATGACGATGACGGCTTTTCCGAAATTCCGAAATTAGATAATCGCACCTGGGGGATACGTTCATATTTAAAAGCTAGCCATTATTCGAAATTTACTCTGGAATACCATAATATGCAAGAATTTCGAAGAGGTGGTGATCGTTTAAATTTACAACCATTTGAAGCACAAATAGCCGAGCAGGCCGAATCTAAGATAGACGGAGGTAATATTAAATATGATTGGCTTTCGCCAGATGGTAAACATCGAGTGAGTGTATATACTGCTTCTCAATTGACAAATAGAAATAGTTATTATGGAGGGGGAGTTCCCATTAGCCAATTGCCAAGCGATAGTATAAAAGCTAAGGAAAGCCGATTGAAATCTTATGGTAAGACAAAAGATATAACATTTAATGCAGGTGCTTTATATTCTTACGATATCGACAAATTGTTGTTTATGCCATCCACATTGACGACTGGTTTAGAATACAACTTTAATAAATTGGATGATATCAGTGGATACAGATCAGCTCCTGTTAAACAAGCTATTAGCATCTATAGTGTATATGCTCAGAATGAATGGAAAAACGATATGTGGGGATTTTTAATTGGGGCGCGAATGGATAAGCATCGTCTACTGGATAGCCCTATTCTTAGCCCGCGTGCAAATATTAGATATAATCCTACTGAGAATATTAATATACGTTTGAGTTATGGACAAGGATTTCGTGCGCCGCAATTATTTGACGAGAACCTTCATGTTAAGATTGCGCAAGGCGAAGCTATCACGCAGATATTAGATCCTAATCTGAAAGAAGAGAAATCTCATAGTTTCAGTGGATCAGTAGACTACTACTTATTTTTAGGAAGAAATCAATTGAACTTTTTAATTGAAGGATTCTATACAAAGCTCAACGATCCATTTACAACAGTTAAAGAATCACATCCCGATGATAAAGGGCGAGAGATTGAACGTGTTGTTAATGCTTCCGGAGCTAAAGTATATGGAATTACATTAGAAGCGCGTGCTGCTACTACTGCTAATATAGAATTTCAAGTTGGAGCAACTATTCAGCGGAGTTTATACGATAAAGCTCGTAAATGGTCTGGAGAAGATATTGATGATGATGTAATAGCAACAAGGAATATGATGCGGACACCGGATTTTTATGGATATTTTGTTGCAACATGGAGTCCCGTAAAACAATTTAATACAT
Source organism: Dysgonomonas massiliensis (assembly GCF_900240225.1). Lineage (GTDB taxonomy): Bacteria > Bacteroidota > Bacteroidia > Bacteroidales > Dysgonomonadaceae > Dysgonomonas > Dysgonomonas massiliensis. Next base: position 186,054 of record NZ_OEPV01000004.1, read on the forward strand.
CTTTATCGGGTACATATACCGGAAGTATGTATGTGCCACACGAAGCAGGTGTTATAGATAGAAATATAACAGAGAAAAGCCCTTCCTTTTTCGATATGAATTGGAAAGTTGCATATAATATTCCCATTTATAAAATAGTTAATCTGGAGCTAAATGCAGGAGTACAAAATATATTCAATGCATATCAAAAAGATTTCGATCAAGGCCCTGATAGAGCATCAAGTTATATTTATGGACCTTCATTACCACGAAGTTTCTTCGTAGGAGCTAAAATCAGTATATAAATTATTTTTTACAGACATTTGAAAGGAGCAAAATTAAATTTTGCTCCTTTCTTTTTATAAATCAGTATATTATATATGTTGAATAAAATGATGTAATATTTTTTATGAGATGTAATTTTGATTACATATTCTTAGGTTAATAATACTTAAATTTGTATATTCATAGATGTATACCTATGAGTCGAAGATTGATATTTTATAAAAAACAATATGAAAAAGCTTTTAAGTCTTATACCGCATCAGTTCGTCTTTCCGCTATTCCTCATAGGGGGAATACTTGTAGGGCTTGGAGCATATGCTGCGTATGTGTCTAGGGCGCATTCTTATCTTTCGGATAATCCTGAGGCATGTATCAACTGTCATATAATGACACCATATTACAGTTCTTGGAAGCATAGCTCTCATGCACAGTGGGCTACATGTAACGATTGTCATGTCCCTCAAAATAATATGATTGAAGGATATGCATTCAAAGCGATGGATGGATTGTATCATGCCGCAGTGTTTACAATGCATGGCGAGCCTCAAGCAATCAGACCACGAGATGCTAGTTATGAAGTTATTATGAATAATTGTATTCGCTGTCATGAACATCTGAATACAGCTGTAGTAGAAACCGGTATGGTATCATACTGTGATGTGAAAGAAGGAAAGGGAAAAGCTTGCTGGGATTGCCATCAAGAAGTGCCTCATACTAAAGTGAGTAACATTTCTGGAGCACCAAATGCATATGCTCCACTTCCCGAATCACCAGTTCCTGCATGGTTAAAAGATAAAATGAAGAAAAACAACTAAATATTGATCATTATGTTAAAGAAATTAGCTGAAGCAATAAGAAAGCGACCTATTATTGGTTGGGGAATATTTTTGGCTTCGATGGTTGTAGTATTTTTATTAGGCTTGTTAGCAGCCTCTATAACTGAACGAAGGGCAGAAATAGCAACTATTGTTGCAAATCGTATTGATGAGATTGAACCGGGTGATGCTCGTAGTGAAAATTATAAAAATAATTTCAGACGTGAGTATGATACTTGGAAAAAGACTCAAGACATGGACTTCCGTAGTAAATATAACGGAAATATGATGCAAGATGCTCTGGAAGATAGACCTGAAATGGTTATTCTTTGGGCTGGTTATGCATTCTCTAAAGACTACAATGCACCTCGTGGACATATGTATGCTTTGGAAGATAATAGAAATACATTACGTACAGGTACTCCAGAGAATGAAGGAGATGGACCACAACCGGCAGCTTGTTGGGTATGTAAAAGCCCGGATGTACCTCGTTATATGCACGAGCATGGAATTGATGAATTCTATAACCATCAATGGGGTGATTTAGGTAGTGAAATAGTTAATCCGGTAGGATGTGCTACATGTCACAATAGTGAAACAATGAATCTTCAGATTTCACAACCAGCTCTAATACAAGCTTTCGAAGCAATGGGAAAAGATATAACACAAGCTACCCCTCAAGAAATGCGTTCTTTGGTTTGTGCTCAATGTCACGTAGAATATTATTTCCAAGGAGATCACAAAGTTGTGACTTTCCCGTGGAAAGACGGTATGACTGTAGAGGATATGGAAGCATACTATGATAGTATTCAGTTCACAGACTGGACACATAAATTGAGTCGTGCTCCTATGTTGAAAGCTCAACATCCTGACTATGAAGTATTCCTTTTAGGTACTCATGCTCAAAGAGGTCTGTCTTGTGCTGATTGTCATATGCCATACAAATCGGAAGGTGGTATTAAATATTCTGATCACCAAATTATGAGCCCGCTTAAAAATATAGCAAATACTTGTCAGGTATGTCACCGCGATAGCGAAGAAAACTTAATGAAATATGTTTACGATATTCAGGATAAGGCTAACGAAATTCGTAACCGTATTGAAGTTGAATTATCGAAAGCGCATATCATGGCAGCTAAAGCTTGGGATAGTGGAGCTTCGGAAGCTGAAATGCAAAAAACACTTAAGCTTCTTCGTCAGGCACAATGGCGTTGGGACTTCTCGGTAGCAACACACGGTGGTTCGTTCCATGCACCGGTTGAAATCCAAAGAATTTTGGCTCACAGCCTTGATAAATCATTGCAAGCTCAGCTAGAGGTACAAAAGGTATTATTCGCTCATGGAGTGACAGATGTTGCTATGCCTGATATTTCTACAAAAGCAAAAGCTCAGGAATATATTGGTCTTGACATGAAGAAAGAGCGTGAGAATAAAGACAAATGGATCAAAACAGTTGTTCCGAAATGGCTGGAAGAAGCAAAAGCTAAAGGAAGACTGATTGCAGAAAAATAAGGCTTTGTGTAAACTAAATATAACCCTCATTTTCTAATCGAAAAAGAAATGAAACTAATTAAGAACATACTAATGGGATTAGCATTAATCCCATTTGTTCTTTCTGCACAAGAAGAACAGCAGGGAGAATTTTCAATATCGGCACAAATCCGTGCCCGTGGTGAATATCGTAATGGAGCTCTTTTCCCTAGATATGAAGGCGAAAATTCAGCATCATTCATAAACAATCGTACCCGTTTGACTCTTGGTTATACGCGTTCTAATTTAGAACTTCGTTTGTCAGGGCAACATGTCGGACTATGGGGCGAGAGTATTCAATCTAAGAAAGACGGAGACTTTGTATTGAATGAAGCTTGGGCTAAACTAAACTTTGGTGATGGATTCTTTGCTCAACTTGGCAGACAAGCATTAAGCTATGATGACGAACGTATTCTAGGTGGCTTGGATTGGCATGTTGCAGGAAGATATCACGATCTACTTAAACTAGGCTACTCGAAGAATTTGAATACAATTCATGTAGCATTAGCTTTCAATCAAAACAGTGATAATCCCCAAAAAAGAGGCAATTATTTTGCTCCAACTGGTCAGCCATATAAAAATATGCAGATGGCTTGGTATCATTATGGAAGTACACAAAAACCGTTTGGAATATCATTGTTAGCTATGAATCTTGGATGGGAACTAGGTGATATTGAGAATGCAAAGAATGGCTTTATGCAAACCTTCGGAACTTATTTAACCTATAAAAAAGATATGTGGGATTTGAATGGTTCAGCATACTATCAATCAGGAAAAAGTAGAACTGGAAAATCTGTTTCAGCTTATATGGCAAGCGTATTTGCTAAAGCTAATTTTACTTCTCAATGGGCTGTCGGTTTCGGTAGTGACTATTTGAGTGGATCGGATCAGAACAGTGATAAACACAAAGCTTTTGATCCGTTATATGGTACGCATCATAAATTCTACGGAACGATGGATTATTTCTATGCTTCTACATTCTCTAATGGCTTAAATCCGGGTTTGTGGGATAATCAAGTAGGTATTTATTATAAACCATCGCCAAAAGTAGATATGTCATTGAATTATCACTATTTTATGTCTGCAAAAAGTGTTACAGTTGAAGAACATAAATTTAGTAAAGGTTTAGGTTCAGAAGTCGATTTCCAAATTAATTGGTCTATTATGCCAGATGTTAAGCTGATGGCCGGATATTCGTTTATGTTGGGTACAAAATCGATGGATGTAGTAAAAGGTGGTAATCACAAAAGCTGGCAAGATTGGGGATGGATTTCGATCAATATAACCCCGAATCTATTTAAAACTAAAGTAAATAAATTCTAAGTGAACGAAACGAATAAACGTACTATGTGGCAATTTCCTTGGCAGTACAAGGAGAGTATTGCTATCGTTGCAGGTATTTTGATTGTCGGTATTTTATTGCAATTAACATTAGGAAGCTTTGATTTCTTTCTACTTCATGCACCTGTAAATATTATTATCGGGATTTGTTTAATCATATTGATTATAGCATTATCCTTTGTCAAAAATAATTCGATCATAAATTGGTTGTCAAGTGTCCCCCTATCGGTAGCTCTTATAGGGGGGCTATTTGTGATGACTATTATTATGGGGCTTACTCCTCAGTATGCACGTGTAAATACAGATTTACACATTCATTGGGATCATGCTTCATTCGACCAAATATTTGATTATGTACTAACTAACTTAGGATTCAAACAAGTAACTACATCATGGCCTTTTGTGCTAATGTATGCTTTTAATTTACTAGTGTTAGGCTTAGTTATTGCAAGAAGGCTTCATAATTTCAGGCTGAAAGATTACGCATTTTATCTGAATCACTTTGGCCTTTGGATATTCTTTTTTGCTGCAGGATTAGGTTCTGCAGATATGTTACGCTATGTAATGTATGTAGAAGAAGGTGAAGTAGAATGGCGTGTGTATGACAATCATGAGAACGTCTTAGAGCTAGATATTGCAATCCAGCTTCATGATTTCGTAATGGAGGAATATCCACCCAAATTAGCTGTAGTTAATAAATTTACGGGAGATGTTCAACCTGAGAGTAAACCTGTATATTATCAAATAGACGAAAGCAGACGCAATGAGATTTTGGCAGATTGGAATCTAGAGCTAGAAGAGTATATTCATGAAGCCGTAAGAAAGACTGATACAAGCTTTCAAGCCATACCAATGTCGGGTTCGATGCCTGCTGCAAGAGTAAAGATGACCAATAATAAAACAAAGCAAGAAGTGTCGGGTTGGTTGACATGTGGAAGTGTTGACCAGTTTGTAATGCCTCTTGAATTGGATTCTACATATTCATTGGTCATGACAAAGCCAGAGGCTAAACGTTTTGCTTCAGATATCACTGTAATGACTAAGGATAATCAGGAGCCAATACATGCGACTTTAGAAGTAAATAGTCCATTGAGAATGGGTGATTGGATGATCTATCAATACGATTACGATCACGCATTGGGTAAGGCATCACGTACAAGTGGTTTCGAACTGGTATACGATCCTTGGCTGCGTGTGGTTTACTTGGGTATTATATTGATCGCTCTAGGATCAATTTGTATGTTGTGGGTAGGTAATAGAAACAGGCAAAAAGAAAAACAATGACTTGGAACGAATATTTATGGTTTGCTATACCTGCCATTCTATGTTGGTTATCGGCAGGAATATTAGCATTTAGAACTAAAAAGACTATTTTAGTTGATATATTAACAATACTTGGAATCCTTATTTTTGGAGCTTTTATAATCGGCTTGTGGATAGGACAAGATCGTCCGCCATTACGTACAATGGGAGAAACCCGTCTGTGGTATTCGTTTTTCCTTGCATTAATCGGATATGGTACATACAAGCATTGGAAGTATAATTGGATATTAGGATTTTCAAATCTTGTAGCAATTGTTTTCGTAATAATTAATATTGTTAAGCCCGAAATTCATTCGACGAATTTGATGCCGGCATTACAGAGCTATTGGTTTGTACCTCACGTTACGGTTTATATTTTGTCGTATTCGATGTTAGGTGCTGCAACAATTGCGTCAATTGTACAATTGGTAAAATTAGGAAAAGGAAAACCGGATGATAATCTTTACAATTTTATGGATAATATAGTGTATGTCGGATTTGGTTTTTTGATGCTAGGTTTACTAATGGGTGCGTTATGGGCAAAAGAAGCATGGGGACATTATTGGTCTTGGGATCCCAAAGAAACTTGGGCTTTTATTACTTGTGCAGCATATTTAATATATGTTCATATGCGATTACAGAATAAACATCCTAAATTTACACTATGGATGCTGCCAATATCATTCGTTATGCTAATGATTACGTGGATTGGAGTAAACTATCTTCCGGCAGCACAAAATAGTATACATGTTTATTCGTAATAAGATTAAATGAGAAGAAAAGACCGAGAAATGGGGCGTGAATTTGCGCTTCAGATTATTGATAATTCAGACTATGGAGTACTATCTGTTATAGATGCAGATGGTGCTCCATATGCTTTTCCACTTTCGCTAGTTCGTAAAGAAGATAGTTTATATTTTCATTCAGCGCAGGGAGGTAAAAAGGTAGAAATATTCAAGAGAAATCCTATTGTAACTGTGGTATTTGTAGGTAAAACCAAGATTCCTGAATTGTTCTCAATTGAAGAACTGGATTCGTGTTTACTTGACGAGAAGAAAGGAAGTTCTTTAGCAAGTAAAGTTTTTACAACTGAGTTTGAGTCTGCTATTACTTATGGACGGATAGTCCTAGTGAATGATAAACAAGAAGCTATAGATGCATTACGGTTATTATGTGAAAAATATACACCATCGAAAATGAAGTACTTCGAGATGGCTGTTAGATCAGGATTGTCGAGGACAAATATTTATCGAATAGATATTGAATCTATTACAGCCAAACGTAAAAAATACGATTCAAAAGGAGAAGAAATGAAATGGGGTAGGATAGAGTAATTATATTATATATAGCTCTGTATAATCTATACAATATCAAAATACCCTATAAATGATTAAGTTTTATAGGGTACTATTTTTATAATTCAAAAAGAATATTGACTAGCTCAGACTATCCTCAATTATTATTGATTTTTTAAAGAGTATATTATTTTCTACATGGATATGTATATGCAAATTCTCTTCAAAAAGTCTTAATTCTTCTAATACTAATTTGTATGAATTGCATGCATGTTTGGGTGCCGTGTAGTAATTAGTCAGTTCCGATATTCTTTTAAATCTTGCACCTTCATCTTCATGCTCTTGTAGCATCACTCGAATTGGGTTCTGTACGCTTCCACAATGAAATTGGGGTAAATTATCTCCTCGTTCAGATGCCGTTACGATTTCATATACCAATGGAAATAATATATTTTCTTCTTTAGCCAAATGATTATCAAGATCCATTAGTGAAGCTCTGAATAAATTCAGAACCTCAGTTAGATGTTTATCTGTTTCACCATGGGCTTTAACTACTTTATCTAAAAGATTGTATATACGAGGACCATTATTACGGATGTAGTGATGATGATATTTTACAATATAATCGATCAATAACTCCAATGACCAATTGTCGAAATTCAATGCTAACGGAAGGCCTCCATATGAAGTTTGATTATTCAGAGCTTCAATAATCTTATCTAGAGGTACTGACGCATTTTTTGCAGCATCTTCGATAAAGATATTACCTCCACAGCAGAAATCAATACCGAAAGAATTAAAAACTCGTGCATACTCAATATTCTGAGCTACTATTTCACCAATAGTTTTATTTGAGAATTGTTTCATTTAAATAGTCTATTAAAATTAGGCAATCCAAGCTTCCATATCCGCTTCTACAGTAGAAATACCACCGATTCCAAAGTTTTCGATCAATACTTTTGCTACGTTTGGTGATAAGAATGCAGGAAGTGATGGTCCTAAGTGAATATTTTTGACACCAAGACTAAGTAAAGCAAGAAGTACTATTACAGCTTTTTGCTCGTACCAAGCAATATTGTAAACTATAGGAAGTTCATTTATATCTTGTAATTCGAACACCTCTTTCAGTTTCATAGCTATTACTGCCAATGAATAACTATCGTTACATTGCCCTGCATCCAATACGCGAGGGATACCACCTATATCGCCTAACGGAAGTTTGTTGTAGCGGTATTTAGCACATCCAGCCGTTAAAATTACAGTGTCATTAGGTAATGCTTCCGCGAAATCTGTATAATAGCTTCTTCCTTTAACACGACCATCACAACCTGCCATTACAACAAATTTCTTAATTGCACCACTTTTTACAGCATCTACGACTTTATCTGCAAGTTGAAGTACTTGATGATGGGCGAAGCCACCAACGATAGTGCCTTCTTCGATCTGTGTTGGAGCTGCACATTTTTTTGCTAATTCGATAATTTCAGAGAAATCTTTCTTACCATTTACATCCGTATTAATATGCTTGAAACCAGGATAGCCTGTTGAGTTTGTAGTGAATACCTTGTCCCTGTATGATGCATCGCTGAGTGGAGGAACTATACAGTTAGTCGTAAATAGGATAGGACCATTAAAACTAGAGAATTCTTCGCGTTGTTGCCACCAAGCATTACCATAGTTTCCTACGAAATGTTCGTATTTCTTGAATTTTGGATAGTAATTTGCAGGAAGCATTTCACTATGTGTATAAACGTCTACTCCAGTGCCTTCTGTCTGTTCTAGAAGTTCTTCCATATCTTTGAGATCATGGCCACTAATAAGGATTGCAGGATTTTTACCTACACCAATGTTAACCTCAGTCAACTCAGGATTACCATAACTTTCTGTATTTGCCTTGTCAAGCAGAGCCATTGTTTTTACACCTATTGAGCCCGTCTCAAGTACTAATGCAATCAATTCTTCAACAGTTAGAGTTCCCAGAGATAGGTCGTGCATAGCACGTTGCATAAACGCATCTACATCTTCGTCGTTATATCCAAGTCTCGCTGCATGTTCAGCATAAGCTGCCATACCTTTCAATCCATAAATTGTAAGTTGAGCAAGAGAACGTATATCTTCATTTCTTTCGCTTAAAATACCTACGGTTGTCGCGAAACTATCATAATCTTTTTCTTCAGCTTCCCACGTTAATTGTGGTAATCGAGGCAATATTATATTATTTGCAACACAAAAAGCAATTAATTCTTCTCTTATTTTAAGACTTTCTGTTACTCTAGCTTTTATTGTCGGATCGTCAAAATTAGCATTAGTAATAGTACAAAAAAGGGCATCGCGGACGAATGCATTAACTTTCTCGAAATTGTAGTTCAGTTTACTCTCTCTAATCTTTGTGGTAATAACGGAAATACCTTGCACTGAATACATCAATAGGTCCATTGAATTCGAAGTAATATAATCTTTACCACATACTCCTTTCAGAATACAGCCTTCTCCTTTAGCTGTTTCTTGACATTGATAGCAAAACATTTTATCCATAACATTTGTATTTAAGTTGATTTAATTTTATTCTAATACAAAGAAAGATAAGCGTGATGAGTTAAATTGTCACAATTGTGACACATGTTAAAAATGTGTCCTAAAACATTATTTTGTTAATCTTATAAGATTAATAATTTGCATAGTTTTCAATAATAAAGGAAATACTTAGACAGATGATAGAAAAAATTAATATCTTTATGACATGACTATGATAATAGAACCAGAGTTTTCTATTTGTTGACCTTGGATGATAATACATCTTATTATCTATATTTTATAAACTACAATAAGTATTAGTATTTAAGACTAAATCTGTAAAACAGGCGGTATAGTACTTTGTAATTAATACAACTTTAACAATTTAAATTATATAATACAATGAAAGAACTTCTGAAAAAATTAGAAGACCTAAACCAGCAGGCCGAATTAGGCGGTGGTAAAAAACGTATTGATAAACAACACGAAATGGGTAAATTAACTGCTCGTGAAAGAATCGAACTTTTACTTGAGAAAGGGTCTTTTATTGAACTTGATAAATTTGTAACTCATCGTACTACCGATTTTGGTATGGCAGATACAAAGATTCTCGGAGATGGTGTCGTTACTGGCTACGGGATGATTGGAGATCGTCTTGTATTTGTGTTCGCGCAAGATTTTACTGTATTTGGAGGCTCATTATCAGAGACATATTCAAAGAAAATATGTAAAGTTATGGATATGGCTATGCAGATGGGAGCACCTGTTATTGGACTTAATGATTCGGGCGGAGCTCGTATTCAGGAAGGTGTGAGATCATTAGGAGGTTATGCTGATATTTTCTTGAAAAATTCGATGGCATCTGGTGTCGTACCTCAGATTAGTGCTATTATGGGGCCTTGTGCCGGAGGAGCAGTATATTCTCCTGCATTGACTGATTTTATCTTTATGGTAAAACAGAGTAGCTACATGTTTATTACCGGACCCGATGTTGTGAAAAGCGTAACGCAGGAAGAAGTTACAAAAGAAGAACTTGGAGGAACAGATATCCACATGAGTAAATCTGGAGTAGCTCATTTTGCGGCAGAAAATGATATTGATTGTATAAATCGAATTAGAGAACTGATTACATATCTACCAGGGAATAATATGGAAGAACCTCCTTTTGTTCCGACTCTCGATTCGCCAACACGCCCAACACCTACATTAGCTGATCTTATTCCGACTAATCCAAATCAGCCATACGACATTAAGAAAATGATAAAAGAAATTGCAGATGATTATCGTTTCTTTGAAGTACAAGAAGATTTTGCTATGAATATTGTGATCGGTTATATTCGTCTTAATGGTAAAACTATCGGTGTTGTTGCAAATCAACCGGCTGTATTAGCAGGTACTTTGGATATTAATGCTTCTGTGAAAGCAGCACGTTTTGTGCGTTTTTGCGATGCATTCAATATTCCTCTGTTGACATTGGTTGATGTTCCGGGATTTCTTCCAGGAATTAATCAAGAATATGAAGGAATTATTCGTCATGGAGCTAAATTACTTTATGCATATTGTGAGGCTACAGTTCCAAAAGTTACCGTAGTAGTACGTAAATCATATGGTGGAGCATATTGTGTAATGAGCTCAAAACATATCAGAGGAGATATAAACTTTGCATATCCTACGGCTGAAATAGCTGTTATGGGTCCTGATGGTGCTGTAAATATTTTATTTAAGAAAGAAATTGATAAAGCAGAGGATGTAGAAGCTAAACGCAAAGAGCTGCAAGGTGAATATCGTGAAAAATTTGCTAATCCATATCGTGCAGCCGAATTAGGTTATATGGATGAAGTGATTGATCCGGCTATAACACGCGTACGATTGATTCGAAGTTTCGAAATGCTGGCAAATAAACGTCAGTCTAATCCTCCGAAGAAACATTCTAATTTACCACTTTAAAAGACTTTACAATCATGATAAAAAAAATATTAGTAGCTAACAGAGGAGAAATAGCGCTACGTATATTTCGCACATGCCGTGTAATGGAACTAGGAACAGTTGCCATTTATACACATGTCGATCGTGGAGCTTTGCATGTTCGTTATGCTGAAGAGGCTTTTTGTATCTCAGATTCTCCAGAAGACACATCTTATCTTAAACCTGAAAAAATATTAGAAATAGCTAAAAAAACAGGTGCAGCAATACATCCCGGATATGGATTTTTGTCAGAAAATGCAGACTTTGCCCGTCAATGCGAGAAAGAAGGAGTGATCTTTATTGGCCCGAATGCCGATATTATCGAGCGTATGGGGATAAAGACCGAGGCTCGTAAGGTGATGAAAGAAGCTGGTCTACCTATCGTTCCGGGTATAGAATCGCCAATATCATCTATAGACGAAGCTCGAAAGGTTGCAGAAGAAATAGGTTATCCAATTATGCTAAAAGCATTAGCTGGAGGTGGAGGTAAAGGAATGCGTTTAGTACATGCTCCGGAAGAATTAGAAGCAGCTGTACGTTTATCAAAATCGGAAGCTGGAAATGCTTTTGGTAATGACGCTGTTTATATTGAAAAATATATTGAGAAACCACATCATATTGAAGTACAAATTTTAGGCGATAGATATGGTAATGTTGTTCACCTAGGAGAACGAGAATGTTCAATACAAAGACGTAATCAGAAGTTGATAGAAGAATGTCCGTCTCCTTTTTTGAAGCCTAAAGTAAGGGCTAAAATGCTTGATATGGCTGTAAAGGCAGCTAAAAAAATAGGTTATTATAGTGCCGGTACGTTAGAGTTTATGGTTGATAAAGATCAGAACTTCTATTTCTTGGAAATGAATACACGCTTGCAAGTTGAACATCCGGTAACAGAATTATGTACTGGGGTAGATATTGTTCGTGATATGATTTTAGTAGCGGATGGTAATGCATTGCCATACAAGCAGTCGGATATTGTTTTTCATGGATCAGCTATTGAATGTCGTATTTATGCTGAAGATCCTGCAAATAACTTTATGCCATCTCCTGGTGTCATTAAAGTAAGAGAAGTTCCCGAAGGACGTAATATCCGTTTAGATAGTTCTGTATATGCAGGATTTGAGGTTTCGTTACATTACGATTCAATGATTGCGAAACTATGCTCTTGGGGCCGTTCTCGAGAGTCTGCAATAGCAACTATGCGCCGTGCATTGCGTGAGTATAAAATGCTAGGTATTAAAACTACTATCCCGTTTCATCAGCGGGTACTAATGAATGAAGCTTTTGAAAGTGGTGATTATGATACAACATTCATTGATACTCGATTTGATAAAGAAGATTTGAAAAAAAGAAAAAGCAGTGATCCTACGATTGCCGTTATTGCAGCAGCTTTGAAACATTATGAGTTAGAAAAAGAAGCAGCAGCCCGAGCAACAACATTACCTGTAGTAGGTGAGTCGTTGTGGAAACATTACGGTAAATTAAAAATGACAGTGAATAACTATTAATAGGAAAAACTATGAGTGAAGTAAAAAAAACATTAGCAACATATTATGCTCAGGTAGATGATTTTCCTGATAATGAATATAAAGTAGAGATTATTGAAGATGGCCCGATTAAGCGAGTTCTGGTAAATGGGGTAGAGTACGAAGTAGACTATCATGTTGGAGGTGATACTATCTATTCTCTTCTAATAGGCAATCGTTCGAATGGTATTCAGATGACACGTGTTGAAAATGCATCATATGAAGTTATTAATAAGGGTGATATTTTTCATATTGATCTAGTTAATGAGGTCGATAGAACAAGATATCAACATGACAAAGCTCAGCATGCTGGGGTTCAGATTATTACAACACCAATGCCGGGAGTCATACTAAAAGTATATGTAAAAGAGGGTGATCATGTTAAAGAAGGAGATCCGTTATGTGTGCTTGTAGCAATGAAGATGGAAAATGAGATAAAAGCTTCTTCGGATGGAGTTGTTAGCGAAATTTTCGTCAAAGACAATGACAAGGTAAGTCTTCAGGATAAAATAATGATAATAGAATAGACGAATTTTATATATCGTTGAATTTGATTATTCGAATTAATTAATTCTTATATCTTTCGTATATTTGAAGATTATGAAAGATAATTTAGTTAATATACTATCTCGGTCTGTTCTATTTTCAAATATAGATTATTCAGATATAGAGCTGTTTCTGAACAATAATGATTATAAAATAGAGCAATACACAAAAAATGATGTATTTGCACTAGCCGGAGATAAAGTGAACCATCTGATGCTAGTTCTCGAAGGAAAACTTATAGCTCGGATGGTTTCTGAATCTGGCAAATATATTCAGATAGATAAAATTGACTCAGGACGAATAATTGCTCCGGCGATGTTGTTCGCTACTGATAATGTATTTCCTGTTAATGTTATACCTGATGCCGAAACTAGTGTATTCTTTATGCATAAGAATAACTTTCTAAGAGCGATGCATCAAAATGAGAAACTTTTGCATAACTTTATACGCATAGTTTCGGACATAAATAGATTTTTGAGCACGAAGATTCACTCATTATCATTGAAAACAATAAGAGGTAAATTAGCTGAATATCTATTACAAGAAGAAGAAAGACAAGGGGGAAATAAAACCGTGACTCTGCTTTTGACTAAGCAAGAGTTAGCTGATAAATTTGCAGTTGCAAGGCAAGCTTTAAGTCGTTCTCTATCCGAATTGGAAGAAGAAGGTATGATTCTGATCGAAGGTCGTAAAATAACTATCGTTGATAGAAATAGACTATCTGATCTTGATTAATATTACGTCATTTAACAATTAGTTTATTTTATAATAAATCTCTACTTTTGTATATCATTTTAGAATAGTTATAACCCTATTATGGAGCAAATTTTACTGACAGAACAGCATAAACAACTATTATATGAAACAGCATTATTTAAAGATATTGCGTTAAATATAAAAAAGACACTATTGGATAAATTAGATTATACTGTCTACGATATCAAAAAAGGAGATATTGTTGCTAAACAAGATTCAGAGTGTCGACATCTTTTTGTTTTGCTTGAAGGACAGCTTGAAGTAGATATAATTGATGCTCTAGGTAATGATGTTTTTATTGAGTATATCGTTGCTCCAAGGGCTTATGCAACACCACATTTATTCAAAAAGGACACTACATTACCTGCCACGTTTACAGTTATTGAAGATGGAGTACTATTTACAGCAACAAAAGATTCTGTTTTTAAACTGATAAGTGAGAACCCAGACCTGCTGAAAAGCTTTTTATCTGTATCTGGTAATTGTAATAAATGCACTGTCTTGCGTTTACGAGCTTTGTCATACAAGAATGTCAGAAGTCGTTTTATCGCTTATCTTTTCGAACAAAAGTCAGAGGGTAACGATGTTATTGAAATTGAACATAATCAGGTTCAATTAGCCGGTTATCTGTGTGTTACACGACCTGCACTAACTAAAGAAATTAATAAAATGATAAAAGAAGGACTAATTTCTATGAAGGGAAAAGTAGTTCATCTTTTAGATATACCCCAATTGAAGAAATCATTACTATAAAGGTTTATGAAATCTGTATCATTGATAGTTTATTTTCTATTTTGAGTAAGTTCTTATTTTTTAAGTATATTTGCACACGATAATAAGGTTATTAATCAACGAAACATAAACACAATGAAAAAGATTTTAATTTTAACTTCTATATTTTTAGTAATATCAATTTCTAGCATCAATGCGCAAGATGTCATTATAAGTGAAAAAACTGCAGCTAAGATAGAGGGTGTAAAAGCAAAAGGCGAAAAACAAAAAGCTAATCTTGATAAAAAACTAGAAAAGGATATTGAGAAAATTCGAAAAAAAGCTGAAAAAGACATCGAAAAAGCTAAAGCAAAAAATGAGAGTGACAAAGTAAAAACTGATGCTAAAACGCAGCAAGAAATTGAAAAAATAAGAATTAAAGAAAATATAAGCTTAATGTAAGCTCGCTGTAAATATCAGACAAAAGGATAAAAGCTACAAGTTTAGAACTTGTAGCTTTTTCTTTATGAGAATTTTTTAGAGAGTGCTTCTTTCAGATTTAGGATAGCATCTTTTATATTGGAACTTTCCTTCAGAAGCGTAATAAATTTACTACCTATGATAGCTCCATTAGCATTTTGTTGTGCCGATTCCAATGTTGACTTGTTGGAAATGCCAAAACCTATGAGACGTGGATTCCGAAGATTCATTTTATTTATTCTTTGGAAGTAAGCCTGTTTCTGATCATCGAAGCTGTTTTGAGCTCCAGTAGTAGCTGTAGATGAAACCATATATATAAATCCGTCTGTATTATCATCAATAGTTCGGATACGCTCTTCTGAAGTATCAGGAGTAATGAGCATTATTATCTTCAGATTATATTTGTCGGCAATCGGTTTATATTCTTTTATATAATCATTAAATGGGAGATCAGGGATAATCATCCCATCAATGCCAGCATCACTACATTTTTTACAGAAATTATCGAATCCGAATTGTAAAATTGGATTTAGATATCCCATCAGAATAAGAGGTATTGAAACTTCTTTGCGAATATCCTGTAGTTGATCGAATAAAATACGCAATGTCATCCCATTATTCAATGCTATCGTGCCACTTTCTTGAATAGTTGGACCATCAGCCATCGGATCAGAAAATGGTATGCCAATTTCAATAAGGTCAATTCCGTTTGCAACTAATTCTTTGATAATTGTACATGTATCATGCAATTGAGGAAAACCCGCTGTAAAGTAAATTGATAATATGTTATTGGGTTTTGATATAAATAATTGATTTATTCTGTTCATGATTTTAATTTGTTTAAAAATTGGGTCAATAATTCAATGTCTTTTATGCCGGGTTCTTTTTCAAAGCGACTGTTTACATCGATTCCATATAATAGAGGATGTGTCATAGCTTTTATGCGTTCTACATCTGTTAAAGAGATTCCTCCGCTAAGGAAGAATGGGATTATTCCAGTATATTTATCCAACATAGACCAATCGAACTTCTTACCCGATCCGCCATAGCTTTCAGTCTTGGTATCAAATAAAAAGTATTCACAGCAATCGGAGTATTGTTCAATATTGATAAAATCATTGGAACTGGAAATACTAAAAGCTTTTATAACCGGTATTTCTTCTCGTATTTCATTACAATATTCGGGGTTTTCATTTCCATGAAGTTGCGCATAATCTAGCTGATATTCTTTCGCCTTGTCCAATACATACTGAATATCTTCGTTTACGAACACTCCGATGCGTTGTACATTTGCTGATGTTGTAATATCTTTTAGTAGCTGAATATTAATTGAGGGTATAGTCTCTACATATCTTGGCGATTTAGAATAAAAAATCATTCCAATATAGTCTATTGATAAATTGCACAGTTCTGCAATGTTATCAATATTCCTCATACCACATACTTTAACCTTCATTTTCTAGTTCTTTTATAAATTCGCCCAAAGCTTTGGCCGGATCTTTGGTCTTCATAAAATTCTCTCCCATCAAGAAGCCTTTGAAGCCAGCTTGACGTAAATCTTTTACTGTCTGAGGATCAGAGATACCGCTTTCAGAAATCTTTATATAAGTATCGGGAATTTTATTACCTAAATCATATGATACTTGTATATCAGTAACGAAGGTCTTCAAATTCCTATTATTTATACCTACAACATCTATATTGTCTCTAATATAATCGAGTTCTTGCTCGTTATGAATTTCGAGTAAAACATCCAAACCTAAATCTTTAGCTGTTTTGGCAAATGATTTAGTTTCATCCAGAGTTAGGGATGCCGCAATCAAAAGAATTGCATTCGCTCCGTAGAAAGCAGCTTGATATATCTGGTACTCATCAATAATAAAATCTTTGCGTAGTAGGGGAGTATCTGTCAAATTGCGAGCTGATCTCAAGTCATCTAATTTACCGCCGAAAAACTTTTCATCGGTAAGTACTGAAATGGCGCTAGCCCCTTTCAGCGAGTAATAAGGGATTATATCTTCTATTTTAGCATCTTGGTGAATCCAGTCACGAGATGGAGATTTACGTTTAAATTCAGCTATAATTCCCGTTGATGAATTAGCTATTGCTTTACTAAATACTTTTGATTTGGGTAATGGGTGCGAATCAGCTAAAATGCGAATCATTGTAGCAATAGGCATTTCCTTTTTTTGTATTTCGACTTCTAGCCGCTTTTGTGTTATTATTTTATCAAGAATTGTTTCCATTAAAATATCTTATCAAGAATTAATTACTAAGAATTTATTGAATGTGTGTTTTAGTTTGCCGCTGCTTATAACTTCTTCGGCTTCGAAAATACATTCATTGATTGTCTTATTAGGGCAAATCGTATTGATCGCTACAGCAGAATTGGCCATGACTACATTTTTCTGAGCTTCTGTTGCTCGATTCTCAATTACATTTCTAAATATAATTGCAGCTTCCTCAGGAGTATCTCCACCGAATAACTCAGATTGATTATATCTTTTAAAGTTAAACTCTTCTGGCGTGTATATTTTTTCACCTGATCTGCTTATTACTTTGAAGTTATCTGTCAGCGAAATCTCGTCATAACCGTCAATATTATGTACGATAGAATAGTCTACGTCAGTTTGCTGATAAGTGTAATGATACATACGTGCCATTTTGAGATTGAAAACACCGAGTACACTTTTCTTCGAGCGAATAGGATTACAAACAGGACCTAGCATATTGAAGAATGTGCGTATACCCAAGCTTTTTCGGATAGGAGCAACTACTTTCAATGCATCATTGAAAAGGGGAGCATGCAAATAAGCAATGTTCGATTCCTCTAACGACCTTTTCAGTCTATCAATTTCGTTAGTGAACTTAACTCCATGATTTTCCATAACATTCGAAGCTCCACTAACCGAACTAGATCCATAATTACCGTGCTTTGCGACCTTATATCCTGCAGCAGCTACAACAAAACAAGATAGCGTAGATATATTAAATGTATTTTTATTATCACCTCCCGTACCGACGATATCTATTGGATCGTATGCCTGAAGTTCTCGCATATCTACGCATAATTCATGAAGTGCGTCAGTAAACCCTAGAAATTCATCGACATTGATACTTCTCATGAGAAATACACTGATGAATGCTGATATTTCTGCTTGATTAAACTCATTCGCAGCAATACGTATCATTATATCTTTAGCTTCCGCACGAGATAAGACTTGATGTTGGAAGAGTTTAGTTAATATTTTTTTCATTTGATATTACTCTTTAGAAAATTTTCGATAATCGTACTGCCTTGTGGTGTTAGTATAGATTCGGGATGAAACTGAACACCATGTACATCATACTCATTATGTTTCAATGCCATTATTAAGCCGTTTGCATCGGTTGCTGTTACTGATAAACACTCTGGTAAGTTTTTGTCAGAGACTACCCATGAATGGTATCGTCCAACTTCAAGTTTCTGATCTAGACTATCGAAGATATAATCTTCATTACATAGTGTTATTTTGGTTGCAATACCATGGTAAACATCTTCCAGGTTCGTCAGAGTTGCTCCGAAGGCTTCTCCAATTGCTTGATGTCCTAGACAAACTCCTAAAATAGATTTCTTATGTGCATATTTTTCAATTATAGGCAGTAATAATCCTGCTTCACTAGGTATGCCTGGTCCTGGAGACAATATAATCTTGTCATATATTTCAACTTCTTCTAGACTAATCTTATTATTTCTTATAACCTCAACTTCCGTATATCCTAGTGATTTAACTAGATGAACAAGGTTGTATGTAAACGAATCGTAGTTGTCGAAAATTAATATTTTCATGATGATTAATTTTTCAAAGAGTTAGCAAAATTGATAGCTTGTTTCAGAGCTCCTAATTTCTTTTTTACTTCCATAACTTCTGTTTCGGGATCTGATTTTGAGACAATTCCTCCTCCAGCTTGATAATATAGAGTATTACCTTTGCTCAAAAATGTACGAATAGTTATAGCTTGGTTCAGGTCTCCATTGAAGCCAATATATCCAATACAACCACCGTAAACACCTCGCTGCTTGGGCTCAATATCTCGTATCAATTCCATAGCTCTTACCTTCGGCGCACCAGATAGTGTTCCGGCAGGGAATGTATCAGCAAAGAGTTTAATACTGCTAACATTGTCATCTACTGTACCGCTAACTCGTGATACCAGATGCGTAACGTGCGAATAGAATTGAATATTTTTATAGAAGTCTACTTTTACGTTATGGCAATTTCGGCTAAGATCGTTTCTTGCTAAATCGACCAACATGACATGCTCAGCATTTTCTTTTTCATCTTGAAGAAGCTTTTCAGCCAATTCTATGTCTTTTTCATCATTCCCAGTACGGAAATATGTACCGGCAATAGGGTCAATGTATGCTCTTTGTTTGTTTACTCGACAATGTGTTTCCGGTGATGATCCAAATACACGGAATGCTCCGAAATCGAAATAAAATAAATAAGGCGATGGATTGATCGATCGTAATGCTCTGTAAACATTAAATTCATCTCCTTTAAACCTCTGCGAAAAGCGACGCGATAGCACAATTTGAAATACATCACCACGTTTACAGTGATTAATCCCTTTATGAATCATTTCGATATGTTCTTCGTCTGTTATATTTGACTGTTCTTCGCCAAGTGATTCAAAATGATACATTGCAATATTATTATTGGACAATGTGTTTTCTAGTTCATGCATCTTCGATGCTTCTCCTTCCGGTATATTCTCTACTATAGTCAATTCATTTGTCATATGGTTTATAACTACCGTGAATCGATATAGGATATAATAAAACTCGGGAACAGCTTTCTTACTTTGTTTAGTTTGATCCGGGACAATATCTTCGAAATGATATATTGAATCGAAAGAGGTATAACCTAAGAAGCCATTAAAATAGGTCTGATTATTACCTAAAACATCAAAGTCATTAATAAATGATTGAAACACTTCTGTTAACTCATTATGCTCTGAAAGTTTATCCTCAGTAATATTTCCTGAAGGATATTTTTTCGAAACGATTCCTTTTTCAACTTTAATGTACGCTATTGGATCAACACCAATAAATGAATAACTATTATCGGATGAATGATAATCTGAACTTTCCAATAAAGCAGATTCTGCATATTCATCCCTTATTTTTAGATACAAACTCACCGGAGTTTGCATATCTGCAAGCAGTTTTTTTGTTTGTACTGATATCTTAGTTCTCATAGAGGATTATTTATTCTTTTGAGTATTGTAGCTTATGAATGTGTCCATGTCTTTATCTCCACGTCCTGAAAGGCATAATACAACTACATCTTCTTTTTTGAATTGTTTTTTCCCTAATACAGCCAATGCGTGTGCTGATTCGATTGCAGGGATAATCCCTTCTAATCTGGTTAATTCGAATGCAGCATCCATAGCTTCATCATCATTGATAGCCAATACTTCCGATCGACCTATTTGAGCTAGATGCGCATGTAGAGGACCAATACCCGGATAGTCCAGTCCTGCCGAAATAGAATAAGGCTCTTCAATCTGCCCATCCTCACTTTGCATCAATAACGTTTTACATCCATGAATTATTCCTAAACGACCTAGATGGATCGTAGCTGCTGACATACCCGAGTTTACACCCTTACCACCAGCTTCAGCAAGAATTATTTTTACATTTTCTTCATCCAAATAGTGATATATTGTTCCAACTGCATTACTTCCACCACCTACACAAGCAATCAAATAATCCGGATTTTCATCTCCTTCTTGCTCTTTTAATTGTTTACGTATTTCTTCGCTAATAACAGATTGTAAGCGAGCTACCATATCAGGATAAGGGTGTGGCCCTATTGCTGATCCGATTATATAAAATGTATCTTTGGGGTTCGAACACCAGTCTCTGATAGCTTCGTTTGTCGCATCTTTTAAAGTCATATTTCCACTGGTTACAGCAACAACTTTTGCTCCCAACATTTGCATCTTTTCGACATTCAACTTTTGTCGTTCAACATCTGTTGCTCCCATATAAACAATACATTCCATATTCATCAAGGCACATACGGTTGCAGTCGCTACGCCATGTTGTCCTGCACCAGTTTCGGCTATAATACGAGTTTTACCCATACGGCGAGCAATAAGGATTTGACCTATTGTATTATTAATTTTATGGGCTCCTGTGTGGTTCAAATCTTCACGTTTCAGATAAACTTTACACCCATATTGTTCTGATAATCTTTTAGCCAAATAGAGTGGGGTCGGACGTCCTACATAATTTCTTAAAAGATCATCAAATTCTTTTTGAAAAGATGGATCATTAATAACTTCTAGATAGGTTTTCTTAAGTGTTTCAACATTATTATACAGAACCTCGGGAATATATGCACCGCCGAATTCCCCATAAAATCCGTTTTCGTCAACCGTAAATTTTTTCATTTTGTTATATGTTTTCGTTATTTTTTGCAATAAAAAAAGCCTGTCGTGAGTTCTCCGACAGGCTTTGTATTCATTTATATTTATTCTATAGTTAATACACACCGATTTGACCCACAATTTTTGATAATTGAGAGTGCCACCACCATGCTGTATTTACTCGATTAAACTTCATTTTCTTATTTTTCGTTTTGACAAAGGTATTAAAATTATTAAATAATCAAACCTTTCGCAGTTATTTTCTAACTTTTCTGTTCTTTTTCATCCATCTCTTTATGGTCAGATAGTATCCGGTGATAGGTAGCGATGTTCCTATAAGACAGCATATAAAAGTTAGAATTTTAGACCAAATACCCCAATAATCACCTACGTGGAGGGAATATGTCCAAGCCCAAACTTTGGATTTAACGTCCTGATCTTTGAAATATGATATTTTTTCTATCGCTCCTGATTCTTTATTGAAATCGATCTTATCTTGTACTCTGGTACGATATGTGTTGTCAGGGTGTGCAGATACAGATCCATCGCTGATTCTGATATAGTCATATTTTAATTCTTGGTTTAAGATATTATCAGAAATAGCTTGCCAGCTTTGATAATTAATTGTATTCTCTTCTTTTTTGTTCTTACCTTTTCCTCTACCACCACCTTTGCCATGGCTTTCTTCTGTTTGTTGACGATCCCCAAATATATAGAATATGCTATTTCTATACCATTCGAAAGACCACATCAATCCAGTTAATGCTAATATTATTAGTACTATTGAGGCGTAAGTTCCTAATGTATTATGCATTCCCATCATCATCCGTTGCGTTCCATTCTTGAAGTGGATGATGTAGTTCTCCTTTTTCTTCTTTGAATGATAGCACAAACCAGTTATCACTATCAAGATAAATAGTAATGTACTCCATCCTACAATTTGTTTACCCCAAGTATGGCTACCGTCCAATAGCCATCGATGCAGGGACATAACAGTGAAGAAAGGGTGTTCACGTACTGAATATTCTCCTGTAATTTGGCCGGTATATTGATCTACAAAAACGGATGCTCTGAAGCCTTCTTCAAGCCCCATCTTGTAAGTTTTGGCAGGATTTTTATTAATCTCGACATTTGCTACTCTATTGTCGATTAATTGTCTATTTACCATAGGTATCAGCTGATCTAGCGGAATAGCTTTGCTTTTAACCTCCTTTACATTATACCATTCAGGATTAGAAATCTCAAGGATTTCTTTTTGGAAGACTAAAATAGCTCCAGTTAGGCAGATTATGAGTAAAATAGCTCCTAATGGTATAGACAGCCATTTATGTACTTTCTTATTTGCTTTTTTAAATTTCATTGCTGTTGAGAGAGTTATTGTTATCGTTTACAAAAGCTTTCCGATGCCTTATAATCGAAAGACATCGGAAAGCGGTATTACCATGAATTAAATCTAGCGCTTGAATAATATATAAAGATATTCATAGCACTTATTTCAGTACAAAAATCATATTAAAAATATTTATATACAATCGCTAGATATAACTATTTTATACAAGTTAAATAATAACTTATTGTTAGAAACTATATGTAACTACTCCCGCAAAATTTCGAGGATCAATTTGATTGATATACCCTCCGCGATAATATGAATTGTAGCCAATTTCGTCGAATATATTATTGAAGAACACACGTGCTGTTACTTTTCCATATGTATAACCAAGCTGAGCATTTACTGTGATATATGATGGCATATCGAATGGTTTAGTATTCACTGGAGTTCCATGTCCATCATATTTAGTACTATATTCATTTACTGGGCGTTTTCCTACGTAGTATGCCCCTAATCCAAGAGAAAGTCCTTTTAAGAAAGATTTGTCAACTTTGTATTGTACCCAAGCATTTGCGGTATGTTTTGCTGCATTCATTGGAGCCGAACCATTTACATACGAAGGACTATCTTTATATCTAGCATTTAGGTACGCATAGCCGATCATTACTTGTAAATTATCAAGTATACGTCCATTTAATTCAACTTCTATACCATCCCTACGTATATTTCCGGCTTTATATTTATATATTGTTTCTTCGAAGATACCTTCATCATTAATTTCATACTTTGTATTGGTCAAATTATCTGTGAGTATATTGAAGTAAGTGAAATTAAATCGGAGTCTCTCATTTAACCATTCAGATTTAAATCCTACTTCCCATTGCGAGGTTGTTGCAGCTCCAGCTTTACTTATTTTATCTTCTAGAATATCCGCTGCATTTCGTAGACTAGTACTTGTAGTATATGAACCGAAGATATTAATGTTTTTTATAGGTGTAATCATGATACCTGCCATCGGATTCCATGCATCATTTAAAGTTCTGCCTCCTTCTTCATTTTCTACAGATATTGAACTATAACGTATCCCCAAAATTGCTTTCAAATATTTGTTTATAGTCATAACTTCCTGAGCCATTATTCCATATGTAGAATATTTGCTTCTGGATTCAGCTTTTAAAGTTACAAACTTTTTAATATCCTCTATACTTGGAGCTTCGGTAGACCATTCACCATTCAAGATGTCTATATTGCCTAATGATAATGAATTATATGATCTGCTTGTAGCATCAGCAACTCTATAATCGAAACCAACTTGGAATGTGTGTTTAATAGGTCCGGTATAAATGTCTCTACCAATTAAGTCAAGTTGAAATGTTGAGTTATCATCATCGCGGTATGAACGACCTAACGATCTGGCACGGGTACCCCAATCATTATTAATAGCTTTGCTGCCAATGCTTGTATTAAGATTATCAAACTTGTAAGAAGATTTGAAATATGCAGCACGTACACTGATATTATCAGTCAGATAGCGAGTAATTCTTGCCGCATAAGTCATTGTTTTGGTATTTATATTATCTGCTCTAGTTCCTAAGAATTTATTTCTAGGAATTTCGTAAAGAGCTTCTACATCCATATTTGCTAAATTAATAGCACTATTGACCGGAACTCTATTATCATTCATATAATCCATTTCAAGAGTAACTGTAGTCTTATCATCAGGACGCCACTCCAAAGATGGATTAATATATACTTTATCTGAATTTACAATTGGTCGATAATTATCGTTACGCTCATAGGCTCCATTAATTCGGAAGGCAATTGTTCTATTCTTGTCTAATACAGATTGTACATCAAACGTAGGGCGTACTTGTCCCCAACTTCCGACACGGAAACCAACTTCTCCTGCATTGGTGAATTTAGGCGTTTTAGTTACCACATTGATAACTCCACCAGCATTCCCAATATCAGTTATTACACCTTGCGTTATAGCAGCAGATCCCTTTATCATTTGTACACTTTCTACGCCTTGCATATCTGTAAGGATAGATGCAGTTTGGAATTGAGAGTCAGTCCTAACTCCATTTTTTAATACAGGAATTCCACGAAATCCTCTACTAGTAAAACTCTCTTTTACACCACCGTATGAGCCAAATAGAGTAACTCCAGGAACATTCTGTATAACATTGGCTACAGTTAGTGCTCCTTGTTCGGCGATTACAACTTCTGATATGACAGATATACTCTGAATTTGCTCGCTTGGACGTAATGGCATACGAGTAATTGCATCTAGCTTTTCTGGCTGTTTGTAACGTTCTCCAAAAACTTCTACTTCTCTGAGCTCAACATTCGATTCAAGTTTAATTTCGATTTTATGGTCAGCTTCGTCAGAAAGATCAACTTCTACAGATTTCGGCTTATAACCTACGATCTGAGCTATTACTGTATATTTATGGGGTCTAAGCTTTCGAAATAAAAAAGAACCATCTTCGTCAGTTAATTGATTTCTGTTATAGCCTTCTAGTAAAACCACAGCGCCAGGTATTGTAATACCATTCTCATCATATACTTTACCTTGGATTGATTGTGATTTTGCAGACATAATAGCAAAGAATGCTATTAGTATAAGTAATGTGGATTTTCTAATTATTGATTTCATCTATTTAAAATTTATATTTTCTAAACAGATGCAAAGCTCTTTAATCCGAAGGGTATCTGCAATCACAAAAAATGATTAAAATTGATGAATTGGTACCTTAAAATTGTTACTTATACCTAAATTTAATATAAAAAAAGTGTCTTTTATCGAAATAGAAGACACTTAAGATATGTATTTGGAGAAAATATTATTCAAATTTTGTTTTATCCCATTTCAGTTCTTTAGGTGAGTCTTGAAGAAAGGCTGTAAGTGTTGTGTAGTTCTTTTCATCTAAATATTTTTCAATATTTAGTTCAATTTGAATAGAATTTGAATTTGGGGATAAACTTAATTTTATAGGAAGTATATCTACTACAGCGATTGCATTTTTATATTCATCACTATGTTTATCAATATTAGATTTAATGAACCAACTTAGCTCTGGTGTAGGAAATAAACTTTTATCTTTAATTTCAGTCCAATCTTGTGTGTAAAAAGAAATATTGCTATCACAAAAATCTTTACACACAGTCTTAACTACACAAATAATATTTGTATTATTTATTAATGGTAATAATTTGATTTGGACGTTACCTGCATCTGAGGTTTGTATTGAGATAAAGGTATCACTAATATTGTTTCTCGTATACTTGTTATATAAACTGTTCCCCGTGACTGTTACAATAGAATCAGTATTTTGGGCAAGTATTTCCTCTTTTTGTTCAGTAGTTAACCCCCAGATAATATTGTCAGGCATACTTTTAACAACTTCAGATAGAGTTTGTCCATAGCTGTTAAGTAAGAATATTACAAGTAAGATTGTCAGTATAGTTATTCTTTTCATTTAATATTTAAATTAGATTACAACCCTTTGCGGAATCGTTCGGCTGTATTTAAAACATTATCAACATATTTAACGGTTTCGTTTCCTCGGAAATATCCATTCTTACACACTGGATCATTAAAATATGTCGGATTCCTTTTCAAAAGTACAAATTTTCTGACATTATCATTCCAAATAAACTGATTTGCTCCATATTTGACTGCTAAATTTTGTGCGTCACGTATGTGCCCATCACCACCATTGTATGCAGCCAAAATAAATTTTAGGCGTTCTTGTGGATCTTCAACTTTTTTGAAAATAACATCTAGTCTATCTAGTAGTGTGACTGCTGCACCTATACTAAGATCTGGATTCATTCTGTCAGCTTCGCTTAGTCCCAACGATTTAGCAGTTCTAGGCATTAAGCCCATTATACCTGCAGCACCAGCCCACGATTTCTTGTTGTTTATAAATCTAGACTCGTGATATGACATCGCAGCTA
Source organism: Dysgonomonas massiliensis (assembly GCF_900240225.1). Classification (GTDB taxonomy): domain Bacteria; phylum Bacteroidota; class Bacteroidia; order Bacteroidales; family Dysgonomonadaceae; genus Dysgonomonas; species Dysgonomonas massiliensis. Next base: position 212,812 of record NZ_OEPV01000004.1, read on the forward strand.
AAAATGCCCAATCGTAATTTGTCCCTTCTGCATGTTTTCTGAAAAGACTATCATAAGGTGAAATTGCACCTTTAGGAAGGCCTTTAGGTAATTCAAATGCATCAATCAATGGTCGTTTACTCAGCTCGAAATATCGTTTATTAATTGCCTTGAAATTTTGTGATTTATTATTTCTCTCAGACCAATTGCTTAAAGTCTCAGCCAACTTAGGAGCATTTTTAGGTACTGCCCACGATACGCGTTGATCGAAGCTCATGGGTAGAGTAATATTAATATTGTTATAATACGTACGATTCAGTTTTGCAACATATTCGTCAGCTAGGGTATATTGAATCTCACCAGTAGATACCATCTCAATAAGATCCTCGGTAGTAAGTGTATCCCGATCAAGATATTTAATGTGGATTCCTCCACCTAATTCTTCGTTGAAATTGTTAAGTCGTTCGTTGTATTTTGAATCACGAAGGGTGTAAACTTCTTTACCTATTAATTGTGATTGATCATGAAGAATTGTATCTCCTTTTCCAGCGCGTTGCACCAATACTTGGCGTGTAATAGATTGTGGTCCACAAAAATTGAGCGAATCTTTTAGTTTGATATCTACTTTGATAGGAAATGCTATTAAATCGCCTTTTCCTTCTAGTAGAAGTTCTTTCATACGCTGCTCATTTTCAGCTACGATAACTTCCAATTTGACACCTAGTGAGTCTGAAAAATTCTTAGCTATCTCGTAATCGAAACCAAGAGTATCCTCTCTATAAATAAAATATGATGTTGATGTATTTAATGTGATAATGCGAAGAACACCTTCTTGTTGAATCTGTTCTAGGTCATGAACTTCTACTTTTGGCTTGCACGAAACCAAAAGTAGAAGAGTTAACATAAGTATCCCTAAATATGTTTGGGATTGATTTCTAAATTTAGAATTTACCTTTTGTAGAAATAGCATCTAGCTGATTATTATATTCAGAAATAATACTGTCAACTACTTTAGCTACAGATGGGATATCATCTATTAATGAGCTTATTTGACCTATTTCAAGTTCTCCTTCAACCAGATCTCCTTCGAAAATTCCTTTCTTGGCACGTCCACGACCAAGTATTTCGCGTAATTCCTCAGTAGTGGCACCTTTATCTTCTGCTGCTTGTACTTGATTATAAAATTCGTTCTTAATTAAACGTGTAGGACTAACTTTTTTCAGTGATAGTACAGTATCTCCCTCTTTGAGAGCAATACATGCTTTCTTAAATTCTTCAGAAGCAGAGCTTTCTTCAGTTATAGCAAATCGAGATCCTATCTGTACTCCATCTGCACCTAAAGCCATTGCTGCTAACATGCCACTGCCTGTGCCAATACCTCCTGCTGCTAATAATGGTAGATCACATACTTTTCTTACCTGAGGTATAAGGACCATGGTTGTTGTTTCTTCTCGGCCATTATGTCCTCCGGCTTCAAATCCTTCTGCAACAATAGCATCAACACCAGCTTCTTGGCATTTTATAGCAAATTTTGAGCTGGAAATTACGTGAGCTACTTTTATTCCGTGACTTTGTAACTCTTTGGTCCAAGCTTTCGGATTGCCGGCAGAAGTAAATACTATTTTGACTCCTTCTTCTATAATTATTTTCATTATAGACTCAATTTCAGGGTACATTAGCGGTACATTTACACCAAATGGTTTGTCTGTTGCTGCTTTACATTGTTGTATATGATAGCGCAAATTATCGGGATGAAGCGAGCCCGCACCTATCAAACCTAAACCGCCTTCATTACTAACTGCTGCGGCCAAACGCCAACCACTACACCATACCATTCCACCTGAAATAATTGGGTATTTTATGCCGAAAAGAGATGTTATTCTATTGTTACTCATTTTTATAAGATAGTTTTATGTAATACAATTTATTTGACAAAATAGTAATTATTTTGCTTATGACAAACTTACATAAAAATAGCTATTGTTGGATAAACTATCTGATTGCATATACAAAAATGATGATAAATTGGTTCTTATAGTAGGTTATAATAAAGGATTAGAAGTTGATAGATTCTTCAAAATAGTGTTCAATAAAGGATATCATAATGGAAAACTTTTGTATATTTGAACAACTCAAAATGTTAAAATAATGGCAAAACAGAAATTTAATAAAGCCGATAAACGAAGCTCAAAAGCTGATATTGTAAGATACGTTACAAACTTTTTTAATCGAAATACAAAGGATTCATTCAATTATAAACAAATTGCGGCAGAGATAAAGCTAAAAACTTCTGCGGAAAAACAACTTTTAGTGTCAATATTAGACGATCTGAAAGAAGATGAGTTTGTGGAAGAAGTTTCGCGAGGTAAGTATAAAGCCAATGTACGCGGAATGTTTTTAGAAGGACGTTTCGAACGTCGTAGTAATGGTAAGAACTTTTTCGTTCCGGATAATGAAGACGAGACTAAAATATTTATTGCTGAGCGAAATTCGGCTCATGCTATGGATGGAGATCGTGTAAAAATTCATGTGTTGGCACATCGTAAAGGGCACATGCCTGAGGGAATGGTCGAAGAAATATTAGAGCGTAAACAGTCCCGATTTGTAGGAACTCTAGAAGTGCAAAAGCATTTTGCTTTTTTATTGATGGATAGTAAAGTACTTGCAAATGATATCTTTATACCTAAAGATTCCTTAAAAGGAGGAAAAAGCGGAGATAAAGCTCTGGTTGAAGTGGTAGAATGGCCTGAAAAAGCAAAAAATCCGATAGGTAAAGTATTGGATATTCTAGGTGTCGCAGGAGAGAATAACAGTGAGATGAATGCTATTCTTGCTGAATTTGGTCTGCCTTATAAATATCCGGATAGGGTAACTGCTGCCGCTGAGAAAATTCCAGATATAATAACCGAAGAAGAGATTGCAAAGCGAGAAGACTTCCGTAAGATAACTACATTTACAATAGACCCTCGTGATGCAAAAGATTTTGATGACGCGCTATCAATCCGTCAGCTGAAAAATGGAAATTGGGAAGTTGGCGTACATATTGCTGATGTTACACATTATGTGAGAGAAGGCGATATTATAGATAAAGAAGGGGAGAGTAGGGCAACATCTATTTATTTAGTAGACCGTACCATCCCAATGCTACCCGAACGTTTAAGTAATTTCTTGTGTTCCTTAAGACCGAATGAAGAGAAATTGGCTTATTCTGCAATATTCGAGATGGACGAAAATGCTAATATCAAGAAATCGAGAATTGCGCGTACTGTAATATGTTCCGATCGTAGGTTTACATACGAAGAAGCCCAAGCTATGATAGAAGGTGCTGATGGTGACTATAAAGATGAAATTCTTGTTTTAGACCAATTAGCAAAAAAACTTAGAAGTAAACGCTTCGATAATGGGGCAATAGCTTTTGATCGTCATGAAGTTCGTTTCGAGATTGATGAAAAAGGTAAGCCGTTAAGTGTTTATTTTAAATATTCGACTGATGCAAATAAACTGATCGAAGAATTCATGCTATTGGCCAACCGTACAGTTGCTCAATTTGTAGGCGATGTGCCAAAAGGCAAGAAGGCTAAGACGTTTGTATATCGTATTCATGATTTACCAAATCAGGATAAGATGGAGAACTTGTCGGAGTTTATACGTCGATTTGGATACAAGATTAAAGCTGATGGAAGTAAAACTGCTGTTTCGAAATCTATTAATCATTTACTAGATAATGTTTCAGGCAAGCCTGAGGAGAATCTTATTTCAACTATTGCGATCCGAGCGATGGCGAAAGCAATATATTCAACTGATAATATAGGTCACTACGGACTTGCTTTCGATTATTATTCGCATTTTACGTCACCGATACGTCGTTATCCAGATATGATGGTTCATCGCTTGTTGACACGTTACTTAGATGGAGGGCGTAGTGTGAGTAAGGTTTTGTACGAGAATAAATGTAAGCATTGTTCGGATATGGAACAACTTGCCGCAAGTGCAGAGCGAGCTTCGATTAAATACAAACAAGTCGAGTTTATGGCTGATAAGTTAGGTGAAGATTTCGATGCAGTAATTTCTGGTGTAACGGAATGGGGACTTTATGCAGAGATTAATGAAAATAAATGTGAAGGGATGATTCCGATCCGTGATCTTGACGATGATTATTATGAATTCGATGAGAAAAATTACTGTTTGCGTGGTCGTAGAACAAAACGGACTTTTAGTTTAGGAGACCCAGTTCGTATTCAGGTTGCACGAGCGAATTTAGAGCGCAAGCAGCTCGATTTTGCGTTGGTTGAAAATCAATAACTAATAAAAGATATAAAAATAGCGGGTTGATTTTCAACCCGCTATTTTGTTTTAAACAAGTGTTTTATTGCTAAGACTGGATGTTTATATATCATTCTTGGTCCGGCAAACCGCATAACATTACGTATTTTTTCTCGCATTTCTGGTTTGTAACAATGAACCGGACATTTTTCACAAGTAGGCTTATTATTTCCATACTTACATCTCGAAAGACGAGATTGGGCGTAATCATTCAATTCTTCACATTCTGCGCATAAAGAACTATGTGTTCCATGTTTGGCATTACAATAAATATATATCATTTTGCCAACAGTGAGTTTTTCTTGTCTATTCATCAAGTACAAAATTAGAATCAGACATACGTTCGTCATTAGAAAACAGTATCATTCCTGTTTTCATTCGCTTGAAATTTAGCTTTTTATAAAAACTCTCCTTGCCGGGTGATGCATATAGCATAAAGTTGCAATCCGGAGTTTTTTGCATAAGTCGATTTACTAATTCTTTTCCGATTCCAAGACCTTGGTATTCCGGCAAAATGGCTATGTCATACAAAGCAGACTGACGTATACCATCAGACAGCATTCTGCCACAACCAATTAAGTCTTGATCGTCAAAAGCAAAAATTACAGCATAACTTGCTTCAAAAGACTTTTTATGTCCTTTAGCATCTATATATGACATTCCAACTTCTTTGAGCAAATCAGGAATCTTATTCCAATTGATATTATTGCAATTTTCTTGAAAGTGTAAATTCATGAATACAAATTTACTACTCAAAATTGAATATTAATGAAATCATTCGAGTTTTTCCAGAGCCAAGTGCATCTCTATATTTCATGATGTCTAAATCTGTTATGTCAGACTTATCTGTATCAACTAGATCAGCTAGACCGAGGGTGAAACGTAGTTCGGGGCAAAGTTTAAAAAGAGGTAGATATATATTACAACCTATACCGAATTCCAATCCGTAATCCATCTTTTTCATGCGGATCGCCTTATCTTTATCATTGTTTAGGCTCATATTTACATATGGACCAGCCAAAAGGTACGGACGAGCATTATGAATACGCGAGCCGCTAAATTTTAAATGTATAGGAACCGATATATAATTATTCTTGGTTGTAATATCGTATTTTTCACCGGTAGATTGTTCTCTGAAAAGGTATTTCTTCTCACCTATATGAAGGGCAGGAGATACCCTTAGATTAAAATATTGGCTTAAATATCTATCAGCCATAATACCCACTGTAAACCCAGGTGCATAAGCTGGAATGTCTGCAAACCATACCTCGCCATCAGGAGAAGTATGGCCTGTATTTTTCAAGGCCATATCTTGAGCATGAAGGCCTACGAATAAGCCAAAATGATATAGTCTTTGATCTGCATTTGGCTGATTTTGTACTTTCCTATATGATTGTGCTGCCACAGAATTTGAAAAAAACAGTAGTAGCAAAACTGTAATAACTATGTAAAAAGTATTTGTTTTCAATATTATAATTGTTTTGTTTTTAAACGTAAAGAGTAGGTAATTATTGTTTATTTTAATTGTCTATTATGTATAGATTAATTCTATTTGCTCTAAATTATCAAACACAAAGGATTAATGTTTAATTGATTATGCTATCCACAGGTAGCAAAATGTGTGATAATTGAGAATAATTCACAAAATTAATTTTGGTAAAGTATGAAAACTATATATATTTGCAGTATCAAAGTTAAAAAATAATAATTTAAAACTAAACTATCATGGCATACGTAATTAATGAAGATTGTATCGCTTGTGGAAGCTGTATTGACGAGTGTCCAGTTTCAGCTATTTCAGAAGGTGATATCTATGTAATTGATGCTGATGTGTGTACAGACTGTGGAACATGTGCAGATGCATGTCCATCTGAAGCAATACATCCAGCTTAATTTTTTAGATTAAGAAGCATACGAAAAGCTACAATAATTTTATTGTAGCTTTTTTGTTATATTTGCTCTCGTCATTTTGGAGATATGTAATCTCTTTTTATTGTCAATTATGGATAAGAATCTACTATTATTTTTTTCTTTAGTTATTTGCCTACTTTCTGGATCTAGGATATATGCACAATCGAATATTGTTCAATTAAGTGATTCGTCTAAGGTAAGTGTTCTCACAAACTCAGCATCACCACGATATGTCTATAGCATGTTTGGACACACTGTATTGCGAGTTCAGGATCCAATAAATAGGATAGACTTATCATTTAATTATGGAGTATTTGATTTTGATAGCCCCAATTTTATGTGGCGTTTTGTCACAGGAGCAACAGATTACATGGTGGTTGGCTATAATTCGAGATTTGCAATAGAAGAATATCATGAAAGGGGTGTTGAAATTAAAGAGCAGGTTTTGAACTTAACATTAAAGGAAAAACAAAATGTATGGAATGCATTGGTTGTAAATTCTTTGCCGGAAAACAGAATCTATAGGTACAATTTCTTATACGATAATTGTGCTACACGCCCAAGAGATATAGTTGAAGCAAATATAGAGGGCCAGATTCGATATACAGCTACTAATAAAGAGCAAACTTACAGAAATTTGATTCACGAATGTGTTGCCCAAAAGCCTTGGTTGCGTTTTGGAATAGATTTGGTTATAGGTGCTGATGCTGATAAAATAATATCTGACAGACAGAAAGACTTTCTGCCTAGTTATTTATATCAAGCAATTGATGGAGCAGAAGTGATAGAAGGCGATAGTGTGCGAGCTCTGGTTGTAGAAACAAATACTCTTTCTTCACCAAGTACTTTAGTAAAAGAAGATAATTTACCAATTGACTATCCATTGATTGTCGGTATTATTTCATTAATCTTAGTTTTGTTGTTTTCTTATTGGGCTTATAAATATGATCACAATACTTTAGTAAAATTATTTGATACAATATTGTTTATTTTTGCCGGTATTTTAGGAAGTATTATCTATTTCTTAATGTTTCACTCAACCCATCCTTGTGTCGATAATAATTGGAATCTAGTTTGGCTCAATCCAATAATGCTAATAGCCGGTTTGTTATTTTTTGTAAAACCACTAGCAAAATGCATTTATTATTATCATTTTATTAACTTTGTGGCGCTAACAACCTTGCTTTTGGCATGGGTTTTGATTCCTCAGTATATGGAATTAGCCTTTATACCTTATGTGGTGATATTATTGGTGCGTTCGGTTATGAACGTAATTACTCAGAGAAAGGTTGTTGGTGTAAAATAAATACAGATTGAAATAATTTAATGATTAGAATATTAACAACTCTTGTTGCTGCTATAGCTGTATCTTCGTTGCAAGCACAGCAACATGATGTGTCTTCCTCTCGAGAAATGCCTAAGCTGGTAGTTGGAATTACTATCGATCAGCTACGAGGAGATTATATCGAGCTTTTCAAATCTTCATTCTCAGAACGTGGGTTCAAGCGTTTATTAAACGAAGGCTTAGTTTATGAGAATATGAAGTTTGATCAACCAAATCTTGATGCGTCATCGTCTATTGCTACTATTTATACAGGAACAACTCCTTTTTATCATGGTATTGTAGGTAATAAGAAGTATTCAATCAAAGAAGATAAAGATATATCTATCTTCGAAGATCAAAACTTTTTAGGAAACTACACGCATGACAAAGTGTCGCCTTTAGCTATGCTCGCTTCAACGGTGACAGATGAACTTAAATTGGCATCGAATAGTGCTTCAGATGTATATGCATTTGCTCCTACAACCGAGCAAGCAATGATTTCTGGTGGTCATTTAGCTAATGGTGTATTCTGGCTAGACTCGTACAACGGGAAATGGTCATCATCTACTTTCTATAGAGATTTTTATTGGGTGGTAGATCAAGAGAATAGAGATCAAAACTCATATCCATATAAAGTTATTTCGAGCCAAATATGGAAACCTTTGTTAGATATAAATAAATATAATGCTTTCCCATATACACAGGGTGTAGTTAATTTTCAACGAGGACTTGCCGCTGATGGAAATCTGACATTTCGAAATTTCAAGAAATCGCCATTTATGAATCAATATGTGCGCGAAACAAGCTTGAAAGTTCTTGAGAAAGCGGATATGGGTAAGCGTATCAATCCTGATTTTTTAGCTCTTACTTTTTATGCGGGCTCATTTCCTGGAGCTGCAAATAATTCTCCTGAAATTCAAGACCTATATATTCGTTTAGATAAAGATATTGAAGCTTTATTGGATGGAATCGACAAAACAGTAGGACTGAAAAATACACTTATATTTGTTACGTCGACTGGGTATTTTGATGGCGAAGAAACTCCTAATAATATCATAAATAGGGGAGCGTTTCATATAAATCGTTGCGAGGCATTGCTTAATATGTATTTGATGGCTATATATGGTAATGAGCAATGGGTAAAGAAATATCATAATAATCAGATATATTTAGATAGAAAACGTATTGGGGATAAAGGGCTTTCTCTTAGAGAAGTTCAGGAAAAAGCAGCCGAGTTTGTAGCTGAATTTACAGGAGTTCAGGATGTTTATACTGCATATCAGCTTAAGCACGGTGAATGGAATCCAATAATGGAATTCTACAAGAATGGTTATTCAAAAGAATCATCAGGTGACTTGTTTGTTGAAATACAACCTGGATATAAAATTGTAAATGAACAAAATCCAGAATTTAAGACAAAGGTTGTACGAAATAATGCAATCATTTGTCCCGTAATCTTCTTTGGAAACAATATCAAGCCTCAAAGAATAAAACGTACAATAAAAGCTGTAGAAATTGCTCCTACGATATCTCAGGTGTTGAGAATAAGACCGCCAAATGCGGCAATGGGGCAACCTTTATCAGAACTATTTTAATTTAATTGTACGAATAAATATTTATAAAGAAATAAAAAAACTATTATATGGGATTTAATGACATACTAACCAAATTATTTGGAAACAAGTCGCAACGAGATTTAAAAGAGATTAATCCGTATGTTGATAAAGTAAAGGCAGCGTACGAGAAAACGAAAATGTTATCGAATGATGAAATGAGAGCTAAAACGCTCGAAATTCGTCAAAAAATTCAAGATTATGTTGCTGCTGAGAAAAATAAGATTGCTGAGCTGAAGGCCAACATCGAAAATATAGATATAGATAAACGTGAAACTGTTTGGGCTGAAGTTGATAAGCTTGAAAAAGAAGTAACAGCAAAATATGAAGAAATATTAGAACAAGTATTGCCAGAAGTATTTGCTATAGTAAAAGATACAGCACGCCGTTTCACTGAAAATGAAGAAATCGTTGTAACGGCTACCGATTTTGATCGCCAACTTGCCGAAACTCATGATTTCGTAGAAATAGATGGAGATAAAGCTGTTTATTTCAATCGCTGGGTTGCAGGAGGTAATGAGATTGTATGGGATATGATCCATTATGATGTACAGCTTTTTGGAGGTACAGTATTGCATAAAGGTAAAATTGCTGAGATGGCAACCGGTGAAGGTAAGACTTTGGTTGGTACACTTCCGGTGTTTTTGAATGCATTAACCGGTGAGGGTGTTCATGTTGTAACAGTGAATGACTACTTAGCAAGACGTGACTCGGAATGGATGGGGCCGATCTATATGTTTAATGGCTTGTCTGTTGATTGTATAGATAGACATCAACCAAACTCGGAGGCTCGTCGTCAGGCTTATCGTGCTGATATTACTTTTGGAACAAATAATGAATTTGGTTTCGATTATCTGCGTGATAATATGGCAATCAATCCAAATGATTTGGTACAACGCAAGCATAACTTTGCTATCGTTGACGAGGTTGACTCGGTATTAATTGATGATGCTCGTACGCCATTGATTATTTCAGGTCCAACACCCAAAGGAGATGAGCAGTTATTCGAAGAATTCCGTCCTCGTGTTGAAGTAATTGTAAGAGCACAACGTGAGTTATGTTCTAAATTGTTAGTTGAAGCAAAAGCTAAAATAGCTTCGGATGACAAAAAAGAGCAAGAAGAAGGCTTCTTGTTGCTATATCGTTCATACAAAGGTTTACCTAAGAGCAAGCCTTTGATTAAATTTTTAAGTGAACCAGGCATAAAAGCGGGAATGCTAAAAACAGAAGAGCATTATATGGCAGAGCAAAGCCGTAATATGCATATCGTAACAGATGAGTTGCTCTTCGTTATTGATGAAAAAAACAATCAGATTGAACTGACAGATAAAGGTATTGACCACTTAACTGGACGTTCGGATGACCCTCAATTCTTCGTACTTCCTGATATTAGCGCACAGCTTTCTGAATTAGAAGGCTTGGCTATAGCTGATGAAGAAAAAGCTCAGAAGAAAGATGAAATTATGCAGAATTACTCAGTTAAGTCTGAGCGTGTTCATACAGTAAATCAATTACTGAAAGCGTACTGCTTGTTTGAAAAAGACGATGAGTATGTTGTTATGGACAATAAGGTGATGATTGTTGATGAGCAGACAGGTCGTATTATGGATGGTCGTCGTTACTCCGATGGCTTACATCAAGCGATAGAAGCTAAAGAAGGGGTTAAAGTTGAAGCTGCAACTCAAACATTCGCAACAATTACGCTGCAAAACTATTTCCGTATGTACAACAAGCTTGCAGGTATGACCGGTACAGCTGAAACGGAAGCAGGAGAGCTTTGGGATATCTATAAATTGGATGTAGTGGTTATTCCGACTAATCGTCCGATAGCCCGTAATGATATGAATGACCGTATTTATAAAACTAAACGCGAAAAATACAATGCGGTTATTGAAGAAATTGTAAGTTTAGTTGAACAAAATCGAGCAGTTCTTGTAGGTACTACTTCTGTTGAAATATCTGAATTGCTTAGTAAGATGTTACATCTTCGCAAAATTAAGCATACAGTTTTGAATGCTAAGTTGCATCAGAAGGAAGCAGAAGTTGTTGCTAATGCTGGTCAGCCAGGTGCAGTAACTATTGCAACGAATATGGCTGGTCGTGGTACTGACATTAAGTTGGCACCGGAAGTGAAAGCAGCAGGAGGTTTGGCAATTATTGGTACTGAGCGTCATGAGTCTCGTCGCGTTGACCGTCAGTTGAGAGGGCGTGCTGGACGTCAAGGAGACCCAGGGTCATCTGTATTCTATATCTCTCTAGAAGATGATTTAATGCGTTTGTTTGCGTCAGAACGTATTGCTGGCATGATGGACCGTATGGGTTTCAAAGATGGAGAAATGTTGGAGCATAGTATGCTTAGCAAATCGGTAGAACGTGCTCAGAAGAAAGTAGAAGAGAACAACTTTGGTATTCGCAAACGTTTGCTTGAGTATGACGATGTTATGAACTCGCAACGTGAAGTTATCTATACTCGTCGTCGTCATGCGTTGATGGGTGAGCGTATAGGTATTGATATCGTCAATATGTTTTACGATACAGCTCAAGAACTGGTTAATCGTTGCCGTGAAGAAAACGATTATGAGACATTGAAAATTGATACACTTCGCATATTAGCTGTCGAATCTCCAATCACTGAATCGGAATTCCGTACAGCAAAAGTTGAAGATCTTGTAGAAAAATTGTTTAATAGAGCAGTTCAGAACTTCAAAGAAAAGATGGATCGCTTGGCAGATGTGACGAAACCAGTCATCAAACAAGTATTCGAAGAGCAAGGTGATCGTTATGAGAATATACTTATACCAATAACGGATGGTAAACGTGTATACAATATTTCATGCAACTTGAAGGAAGCATACGAGACAGAGTCTAAATCGGTTGTAAAATCATTTGAGAAAGCAATCGTATTGCATACTATAGATGAATCATGGAAAGAACATTTGCGTGAAATGGATGACTTGCGTCAATCTGTTCAGAATGCAAGTTACGAGCAAAAAGATCCATTGTTGATCTATAAGCTCGAATCGTTCAAGCTGTTTAGTGCCATGCTTGTAGTAGTTAATAGTAAAGCTGTAACAGTATTAATGCGTGGTCAAATTCCACTTCGTGAGCCAGAGCAAGTGCAGCAAGCTAAAGAAGAAGAGAAAACTGATTATAGTAAAATGAAGGCCGGTAGAACTGAGGACGGATCTTCTGGTAATCAACGTGTGCCAGGTCAGCCTCCACAACCACAAAAGGTGGCGCCGATTAAAGTTGATAAAGTTCCCGGACGTAATGAACCTTGTTTCTGTGGTAGTGGATTGAAGTATAAAAACTGTCATGGAAAACATGCTTAATTGAAACAAAAATTAAGGTTTTCTAATAAAAATAATATTTTGATAAAGCCCGATAGAAACATCACTTCTGTCGGGCTTTTTTGTATGGTAAAATTTTAACTATTGCATTATATTTAGTATCTTAGCATGTTTTTATTTGCGGCATGAAAATCGCATAAATACAGCAGACTATTGATTAGATAAAACTTAATTAAATAATGGGATATCAGGAAGATAGAATTATTAAAATCAACATTGAGGATGAGATGAAATCTGCTTACATCGACTATTCGATGTCAGTAATTGTTTCGCGTGCATTGCCCGATGTTAGAGATGGATTTAAACCTGTTCACCGCCGTATACTTTTTGGTATGAGTGAATTAGGTAATGCGTCTAATAAGCCGCATAAAAAATCAGCGAGAATCGTCGGTGAAGTGCTAGGTAAGTATCACCCACACGGAGACTCATCAGTCTACTTTGCGATGGTACGTATGGCTCAGGAATGGAGTATGCGTTATATGCTTGTAGATGGTCAGGGTAATATGGGTAGTGTGGACGGAGATAGTCCGGCGGCTATGCGTTATACCGAAGCTCGTTTGAGTCGTTTAGCCGAAGAAATGTTGAAAGATATAGATAAAGAAACTGTTGATTTTCAACTAAACTTTGACGATACACTGAAAGAACCAACTGTTCTGCCAACTCGTATTCCGAATCTATTGATAAATGGTGCTTCGGGTATCGCTGTAGGTATGGCTACTAATATGCCTCCTCACAATATGACGGAGTCTATTAATGCTATAATTGCTTATATCGATAATAGAGATATTGATATTGAAGGTTTAATGCAATATATTAAAGCTCCAGATTTTCCGTCAGGAGGTTTTATTTATGGATATCAAGGTGTTAAGGATGCATTCGAGACTGGTCGTGGACGTATTATTATGCGTGGTAGAGCAGAGATCGAAACAGAAAGTTCACATGATAAAATCATTATAACCGAAATTCCATATCTAGTTAATAAAGCTGAACTGATCAAGCATATTGCAGATTTGGTAAGCGAGAAACGCTTAGAAGGAATAAGCAACATTAATGATGAAACCGACCGTCAGGGTATGCGTATTGTTGTGGATGTGAGACGTGATGCTAATGCAAATGTTGTGCTAAATAAATTGTACAAATTAACAGCTTTGCAATCATCGTTCAGCGTAAACAATATTGCACTAGTTAATGGACGTCCGCGTACATTAAACTTGAAAGATATGATCTCTTGCTTTGTCGATCACCGTTATGATGTTGTTATTCGTCGTACGCAATATGAATTGCGAAAAGCTGAAGAAAGAGCACATATCTTAGAAGGATTGATTATCGCATCAGATAACATAGATGAAGTAATTAAAATAATCAGAGGTTCTAAATCGCCTCAAGAAGCTATTGAAAGCTTAATTGCCAGATTTAACTTGTCTGAGATTCAATCGCGTGCAATTGTAGAAATGCGTTTGCGCCAATTAACAGGACTCGAGCAAGATAAATTGAGAGCTGAGTTTGATGAGATTCAAAAGTTAATTGCTTATTTGAATGAAATCTTATCGAACGATGATCTTGCAATGAAAGTGATTAAAGACGAGTTAATTGAGATTAAAGACAAATACGGTGATGAACGACGTTCTGAAATCGTATATTCTTCAGAAGAACTTAATCCGGAAGACTTTTATGCTGATGATGAGATGATTATTACTATCTCTCACATGGGCTATATCAAACGTACTCCGTTAACAGAATTCAAAACTCAGAATAGAGGTGGAGTAGGGGCTAAAGGCTCAGAGACACGTGATGAAGATTTCATCGAATACATCTATACAGCTACTATGCATGACTATATGCTTCTGTTTACACAAAAAGGAAGATGTTATTGGTTACGTGTATTTGATATTCCTGAAGGTTCTAAGAACTCAAAAGGTCGTGCAATTCAAAACTTATTGAATATCGCTTCTGATGATAAAGTTACTGCATTTGTGAGAATTAAAGGATTGATGGATAGTGAATTTGTGAACAACCACTATTTAATGTTCTGTACTAAGAACGGTGTTGTTAAGAAAACATTATTAGAAGCATATTCTCGTCCTCGCCAAAATGGTGTAAATGCAATAACTATTCGAGAAGACGATAAAGTAATAGAAGTGCTTATGACTGATGGTGATAGCGAAATATTGATGGCAAATCGCAATGGTCGCGCTATCCGTTTCCATGAGTCGAATGTTCGTGAAATGGGACGTACTGCAACCGGTGTTAGAGGTATGCGTATTGACGAAGATGATCCTACAGACGAAGTTGTTGGAATGCTGGTAATGTCAAAAGAAGATCAAATCACTAAATCTATTATGGTTGTTTCAGAGTTGGGCTATGGAAAACGTACTCGATTAAATGATGAAGATGGAGAGCCTGTTTATAGAATTACAAGTCGCGGTGGTAAAGGTGTTAAAACACTGAATATTACAGATAAAACAGGAAAATTAGTTTCTATAGATAGTGTAGTAGATGATAATGATTTAATGATTATTAATAAATCTGGTATAACTATTAGGATGAAAGTTTCCGATATTCGCATAATGGGACGTGCAACCCAAGGTGTGAGATTGATCAACTTGGGTAAGAAAAATGATGAAATTGCCTCAGTTTGTGTAGTTTCATCTGAAGGAGATGATGACGATGTAGAATTAGATAATAATATTAATATTTCTGAAACAGAAATAAATAAAGAAAATTGAAACATTTAAATAGTACCATTATGAAACGAATATTAATAGTCGTATCACTATGCTTGGTGGCTTCAGGAGCTGCTTTTTCTCAAAAGAAAGTATTGAAAGAGGTAAAGTCAGCATTAGACAAAGGAAGCTTTAATGAAGCAAGAGAACTTATTAAGCCAGCATTAACAGATCCTGAAACTGCAACTAGCCCTGATACATGGAAATTAGCTGGTGATATTGAATTTAAGTCAGCAGATAAAGAAGTTGATAACGAAAGATTGAAAGACTTCAACAAAGGGGCAGGGTGGAATGAAGAAGTGCTATACACAGGTATGCGTAATATGATTGAACCATATTTGAAAGCAGATTCATTAGCTCAACTTCCTGATGAGAAAGGTAAAGTTAAAAATAAAGTAAGAAAAGATATTGTTAAAAATATCACTGCTTTATATCAGTATTATCCTAACGGAGGTGTGTATTATAATCAGAAATCAGATACTAAGAATGCTTCTGCAATGTTTGAGCTATACTGGACTATACCTCAAATAGACATCTTTACACCAGAAGAAGCTAAGGTATTCAATACTGCTGATAGCTCATATCAGATTATTAAATATTACACTATAATTACTGCTCTTCAATCGGATGATAAGGATCGTACTATCAATCTATTGAAGAAAATTATATCAGAACCATACATTGAAAATGCTACTCAAAAAGAAAGCGATCCATATGAATTGCTTGCAAATGAGTACATTACAAAAGGAGATACTGTTAACTATTTAGAAATGCTTAAAGTAGGTTCAAGTAAATTCCCTTCAAATCAGTATTTTACATCTAATTTGATCAATGAATATATCAAAGCAGGAGAAAAAGACAAAGCTATTGATTTCCTAGATCAAGCTATTGCAGCAGGAAATACGTCTGACATCTGTATGTTCTCTAGTGTTAAAGGTTCATTGTATCTTGATAGCAAAGAATACGATAAAGCTCTTGAAATTTACCAAACTACGTTAACTAATGATCCTTCATGCGAAAGATCAATGGAAGGTCTAGGACTTGTATATGCTTTCAAAGCGCAAGATATTAAAGAAAGTATCGTAAATCTTTCTCGTAAAGAGCAAGTTGAAGCTGATAAACAAACAGTAGATTTGTATATGAAAGCTATGGAGCAATTTGAAAAATTGTATAATACTCAAACAGAAAGAGCTGATAGCAAATCAAATATCAAAAAAACATTGCAGAAGCTACAAAATGTATATTACAATTTGAGCTTGCTTAATGTTGATAAAGAAAAAGAACTTAAAGATGTTGATGCTCAACTTGAAGAGCTAAAATATGAATAAGGTTGAAGTATACAATTTCAGAAAAAGATGCCAGTAAATAGGCATCTTTTTTTATGAATGCAATTGTTATATAATAACTATTATGTTTAATTATTAATGCGAAATTAATTAAACAGGCCAGCTCGAAACTTTTTTTTTCAAATAAGAATGAATACCTTTACTCTAAATGTAACGAGATATTTAAAACTAATAATACGAACAAAATGGATCATATCGAGAATAGTGGCAAGTTCAAGGGTTTGCAAGTGAATAAAGGTACATCAGAGCAGCCAATGGTCAATCCATATATGAAGGACTTCAAACGCTTTAAACGTAAGGAATATTCAGCTGATGAATTCGTCGAAGGTATTCTTAAAGGAAATATCTCGATATTAAGTCAAGCGGTTACCCTCATTGAGAGCTCTAGAATTGATCACCAGATTTTAGCTCAGGAAATTATTGAAAAATGTTTACCCTATTCTGGTAATTCTGTGCGTATTGGTATTACAGGTGTTCCTGGTGCCGGAAAAAGTACTTCAATCGATGTATTTGGAACGCATTTGATTAAGCAAAATCACAAAGTAGCAGTTCTAGCTATTGATCCCTCGAGTGAAGTGACAAAAGGTAGTATTTTGGGTGATAAAACCCGCATGGAAAAACTTTCGATAGAGAAAGATGCTTTTATTCGCCCCTCTCCTTCTGCTGGCTCCTTAGGTGGTGTTGCTCGCAAAACACGTGAAACAATTATTCTTTGTGAAGCTGCAGGTTTTGATCGGATTATAATTGAAACTGTAGGAGTTGGACAATCCGAAACAGCAGTGCATTCAATGGTTGATTTCTTTTTATTGATACAATTAGCCGGAACTGGAGATGAATTGCAAGGTATTAAAAGAGGAATCATGGAGATGGCTGATGGTATTGTCATAAACAAGGCTGATGGTAGCAATATTGAAAAGGCAAAATTGGCTCAATCGCATTTTAGAAATGCTTTGCATTTATTTCCGTTACCTGAATCAGGTTGGAAACCAGAAGTGTTGACATATTCTGGTTATTATGAAATAGGTATACCTGAAATATGGGATATGATAGACAAATACATCGATTTTGTTACTAAAAATGGATATTTCGATTATCGGAGAAACGAACAATCAAAATATTGGATGTATGAAACTATAAATGACCGTTTAAAATCAAATTTTTACAATAATGATTTAATTCAGAGCCAATTGAAGGTCTTGGAACAGGATGTCTTAAATTCGAGAATTAGCTCTTTTTCGGCTGCTACAAAAATCCTTGATATCTATTTCGAAAATGTGAAGTAATTTAACCGCCTTTTCTTACTTATATTTCGTATTTAGAAGCCTTAAAATTTGGCTTTTAATCATTATATTTGCACATGAAAAAATAAAAACAATAGAATACAACCAAATTATAACCAACTAAAACAATTTAAAATCATGGATAAACCATATGCAATTGGTATTGATATAGGTGGAACAAATACAGTTTTTGGTATTGTTGACAAACGTGGCCATATCGTAAACCAAGGATCAATCAAAACAGCACAATACAAGGAAGTTAACGAATACGTTGACAATTTGGCTATTGCAGTTCAGTCTGTAATAGATCAGGTTGGAGGTATTGATACAATTAAAGGTATTGGTGTTGGTGCTCCGAATGGTAACTTCTTTACAGGCTGTATCGAATTTGCTCCTAATTTACCATGGAAAGGCGTTATTCCGTTGGCACAAATGCTTACTGACAAACTGAATGTTCCGGTTGCTCTAACGAATGATGCCAATGCTGCTGCAATTGGGGAAATGACATATGGTGCCGCAAGAGGGATGAAAGACTTTATTGTGATTACACTTGGTACAGGTGTAGGTAGCGGTATTGTTGTAAATGGCCAATTAGTATATGGTAATGATGGATTTGCGGGCGAATTAGGACATACTACTATTCGTAGAGACGGCCGTTTGTGTGGCTGTGGTCGCAAAGGATGTCTTGAAACTTATAGCTCGGCGACAGGAGTTGCTCGTTCAGCTCGGGAGTTTTTGAGTAACAGATCAGATGCCTCATTATTGAGAAATCTTAATCCTGAAGAAATTACATCAAAAGACGTATATGATGCTGCTATACAAGGCGATATAATTGCAAAAGAAATTTTCGAGTATACAGGACAACTATTAGGGGAAGCATTTGCTGACTTTGTCGCATTCTCTAGCCCTGAAGCTATCATATTATTCGGAGGATTGACTAAATCAGGAAAATTGATCTTCGATCCTATCCGTATGCATATGGAGAAGAACTTGTTGAATATATATCAGAACAAGGTAAAGCTTATGATGTCGGAACTAAAAGAGAGCGATGCTGCCGTTTTGGGTGCAAGTGCTCTTGGATGGGAAGTTAAAGACTATTAATCCATAAGTTACGCTAAGATAAAATTATTGAATACAGCTTGCAAATCAGTGCAGGCTGTGTTTGTTTATACTGAAACGAATACTTAACTTTGTGCCAAAATTTTATTTACCTTTCAATATAGAATAATGAGCGATCAACGATACAATCAACGAGGAGTTTCTGCTTCGAAAGAAGATGTACATAATGCAATAAAAAATATTGACAAAGGCATATTTCCAAAGGCTTTTTGTAAGATAATTCCTGATATTTTGGGAGGTGATCCGGAGTATTGCAACATAATGCATGCTGATGGTGCCGGAACAAAATCATCTCTGGCATATATGTATTGGAAAGAGACTGGTGATATATCGGTTTGGAAAGGGATTTCGCAAGATGCACTGATAATGAATATTGACGACCTTCTATGTGTAGGAGCTACTGATAATATTCTTCTTTCATCAACTATCGGGCGCAATAAAATGCTGATTCCGGGAGAAGTTATTTCAGCAATTATAAATGGCACAAATGATCTTTGCGAAGAATTAGCTGAGCAAGGAGTAAATATATATCCGACAGGAGGCGAGACAGCTGACGTAGGTGATCTTGTTCGTACAATTATAGTAGATAGTACTGTGACTTGTAGAATGAAACGCTCTGACGTAATTTCTAATGATAATATACGTGGTGGCGAAGTTATAGTTGGACTCTCTTCTTCTGGTCAGGCTACATATGAAAAAGAATACAACGGAGGTATGGGTAGCAATGGTTTGACATCTGCACGCCATGATGTTTTTGCAAATTATCTAGCAGAAAAATATCCGGAAAGTTATGATGCTTCAATTCCTTCTGATTTGGTTTACTCAGGAAAAATGAAATTAACTGATACTATTGAAGGATTAGATATTGATGCAGGCAAACTTGTTTTGTCCCCTACTCGCACCTATGCGCCTGTCATTAAAAAGATATTGAACGAGTTAAGACCTCATATTCACGGGATGATACATTGTTCGGGAGGTGCTCAAACGAAGATATTACATTTCGTTGAAAACGTAAAAGTGATCAAAAATAATATGTTCCCAGTTCCTCCATTATTCAAATTAATACAAGAGCAATCTGGTACTGATTGGAAAGAAATGTACAAAGTCTTCAATATGGGACATCGTATGGAGATATATCTTCCAGCTGAATATGCACAACAAGTTATTGAGATATCTA
The DNA here is from genome assembly GCF_900240225.1 of Dysgonomonas massiliensis. GTDB lineage: Bacteria > Bacteroidota > Bacteroidia > Bacteroidales > Dysgonomonadaceae > Dysgonomonas > Dysgonomonas massiliensis. Next base: position 232,957 of record NZ_OEPV01000004.1, read on the forward strand.
AATCATTCAATATTGATGCTCAAATAGTAGGTCGAGTTGAAGCATCTGAAAAAACAGAATTGGTTATCGAAAGCGAATTTGGCAGATTTGAATATTAAAATTAATTTTAAAATAAACATATAATATAGTTTAACCCATGGGAAGAGCATTTGAATATAGAAAAGCTACCAAAATGAAACGCTGGGGAAACATGGCCCGCGTATTTACTAAATTAGGCAAACAAATCACGATCGCAGTGAAAGAAGGTGGCTCGGATCCAAACGCTAACCCTCACTTGAGAATGCTGATGCAGCAAGTGAAGAAGGAAAATATGCCTAAGGAAAACGTTGAGCGTGCTATAAAAAGAGCAACATCGAAAGATGAAGCAGACTACAAAGAAATGCTTTACGAAGGATATGGGCCGTTTGGTATTGCCATTATGGTAGAGACTGCAACAGATAATACAAACCGAACTGTAGCTAATATTCGTAGCTATTTCACTAAATATGGAGGTTCGTTAGGTACATCTGGTAGTCTTGAGTTTATGTTCGATCATATGTGTATCTTTAAAATTGCGCCAAAAGAAGGTGTAGAATTAGAAGATCTTGAACTTGAGCTAATAGATTTTGGCGTAGAAGAAGTTGAGCAAGATGAAGATGAAATTTTGATTTATGGAGATTTTAAATCAAACTCATATATTCAAAAATACTTGGAAGACAATGCTTTCGAAATTCACAGCGTTGAGTTTGTTCGTCTACCAAAAGATATAAAAGATGTTACACCTGAACAAAGAGAACAAATTCAGAAATTACTTGACAAGATTGAGGATGATGAAGATGTACAAAATGTCTTCCATAATATGAAAGAAGAAGACGAAGAATAAAACAATTCATCCGATTATATACGAGGCTGTTAGGATCTATATCTTGACAGCCTTATTTGTTAAAAAGTAACACTTGTGCACACTTTTAGGCTATTATTCAAATATTGCACTTTTATAAATTCCAGGTATGAGAAATAGAATGTCAAAGAGCCTTTTCTTTTGAAGTATAGATAAAGTTAATAAATTCCTATCTATTTCATTCTTAAATAAAATCAATGTATTTTTGATATTATAAAGCAAAATTTAGACTGATGATAAGACAATTTATTATAATATTATCTATTGTTATACAGAGTGTTGTACTTTATTCGCAGCAAAGATATAAAACTACCCCTCTGACTGACAAAATTGCAACTTTAGAAGTCATGACAAACTCAGGATGGGGATCTTATCCTATAATTAGACTAGGTAGTGACGAATATGTATCTATTGAATTTGATTATCTGTCAGAAGAGGTTTTTAATAGATTACGCTATAAAGTAACACACTGTGATGCTAGCTGGAGAAAAAGTGATAGAATATCTGAAATTGAATATTTAAATGGCTTTAATCATAGCTTAATCGAAGATTACGAGTTGTCAAACAACACGACAGTAGATTATACTCATTATAAGCTAGAAATTCCGAATAAGGATGTAAGTTTTAAAGTGTCAGGTAATTATTTGGTAGAAGTTTATGACGAGGATAATCCAGGTAAAATACTCTTAAATGCTTGTTTCTCTGTGAATGAAGCTCTAGCAAGCATCGGGTACAAACTATCTACAATAACTAACATAGATGCCAATAAAGAGCATCAGCAATTATCTATAACGGTTAATAATTCTCTTGATATTCGAAATCCGGTAGATGAGTTGAAGGTTGTTGTATTACAAAATGATCGTCTAGATACTGAACGTAGTAATCTAAAACCATTCTTAGTAACTCCTCAAAAGGTAACATACGATCAAAATTTAGACTTAATTTTTGAAGCCGGAAATGAATATCGTCGATTCGAAACCTCCTCTTATCGATCTAATGGTTATCGTGTAGCAAGCTTGAAATATAATCCTCCGTATTATGAAATGTACATAAATGATGAAAAAATCAGAAGTAATAGTACCTATAGTTATGATCAGGATCAGAATGGACGTTTTATGATTCGAAGTGCAGATACAGATTATACAGAGACAGAGGCAGATTATTTTATGACAATTTTTACTTTGCCGATGGAAAAAGAATTGCCATATCCAATATTTATAAATGGTGATTTCACATATAACACATTCTCTGATAGATATAAGATGAAATACGATCCTCTGAATAAAGAATATCGCCTTAGTCTTCTTCTCAAACAAGGGTTATACAATTACCAATATCTGGTCTACTCAGAAAAAGGACAATTTACTACATCTGTGATTGAAGGTAACTATTATGAGGCTGAGAATGAATATGTAGCCTATGTATATTATTGCCCTATTGGCCAATATTATGATCGTTTGATTGCTACTCAATTTTTTCAGTCTCGTGCCAAGTAATTAAATATTCTTAATAGCGTTATAAACGCTTGTACATGCAACCTAAAAACAGCATTAAGTGCTGTTTTTTTTTTACTTTTGTATGGTATAATTATCAGAATAAGGGAATATAAAACGAATATTATATATACGAAGATTTAAATACACCATATTCAGTTTATTGGGTATTATAATCTTATTGATAACAGCTCTGTTTCTATTGCTCAATTCATCATCGGTACAAAATTACGTGAAAGATCGTATTGTAGAAGAATTGAAAGGGCAAATAGGATCCGAATTTGGTATCAGTAAACTTAGTATTACACCTTTCAATGGGCTGGAATTAGATTCTGTATACTTATATGATCAGTCAGGAGAAAAAGTATTTTTGGCCAAAGATGTTTATGCTAGTGTAGATCTTTTAGGATTACTTGAAAATAAACTAGTAATTAGTTCTGTGAATATTGATTCTTTTGGAGTATATCTATCTAAAGACAGTACAGCAGCTCCACTTAATATCCAATATATTATTGACGCATTCAAATCTCCGGAGCCAAAGAAGAAAAATCCAAAAATCGATTTAAAGATAAGTACTGTTCATCTAACAAATGGAACATTCGAATATTCGGTTAAAGATAAAGATAAACAGAATAAGTTCGATCCGAACCATATTGCTGTTTCTAATCTGAATGCTAGATTATCATTAAAATCTTTAACGCCTGATTCGCTAAACATACAAGTCAAAAAATTAAGCCTTAATGAACAAAGCGGATTAAAGATTAAAAATCTTACTACACGCATTATTACTCAGAAAGAGAAGGCTTGGCTAAAAGGATTTAGACTCGATCTACCGGAATCATTCCTGCAATTTGATAGATTTGTTGTAGATCTAACGGACTCAGATAAGAGCAAGAATATTTTGGATAATATAGCTTATGAATGTATTATAACACCTTCATATATATCGCCAAAAGATATTGCCGCTATAGCACCTGAATTACAGTATTTCAATGATTTGATAAGTGTTGAAGCTTCAATATCAGGTACAGGAGATGATATAACCGTTTCAGATTTCACGTTCGACTATAAAGGAGGATTACACCTCATTTCCAATATTGAGGTAAAAGGCTTACGTGATAAAGATCAGATGTACATTCTTGGTAGTGTAGATAACCTGACAACCAATGGAAAAGAACTTAAAGGTTTTATCAGGAACTTTTCAAAGAACGATATTCGTCTTCCTGAATCAATTACAAATTTAAAACATATCTCTTTTCAAGGTGATATATCTGGTTATTTGACTGAATTAGTAGCATTTGGAACTATTGAGTCGGACTTTGGTATTATAAATACAGACGTGTTGTTTGGTTTCAACCCTGATAAACATACCAAAGCATATTATAAAGGAAAAGTTTTTACATCTGATTTCGAGATTGGTAAACTGGCAAATAATAAAGATCTTAATAAGACTTCGCTAGATTTGGCTATTGATTTGCGTATGCCTGTGCATGGTTATCCAAAAGGAAAGCTAGAGGGTGTTTTATTTGATTTTGACTATAAAGGATATAGCTATGCAGATCTCAATCTGGATATGAGTTATGATGGACTAAAGCTTGAAGGCAGCCTTGATATAGATGACGAGTATGGTTTTATCGCGTTGAATGGATTATTTGATTTAACCGACAAAGATAGACCGAAGTTAGATTTTGAAGCTCAAGTTAGAAGTGTCCAGTTAAATAAACTTCAGTTAACAGATGCTACCCAATTCAATATGTCTTTCAATATGAAAGCTAATTTCGAGGGTAAGACAATTGATGATGCACACGGAAGCGTACTTGTTGATTCAATCAATATTATCCAAAATAATAAAAGAGCTAATATTGATAATCTAAGTATAGAAGCACTGGGAGAATCATCGGATAGACAATTGACTATCAAGTCCGATTTTCTGAATGGAAAAATTGTAGGTGCATACTCATTTACAACTATGGCCAATAGCATTCAGCAAACCTTATATACGTATTTTCCAGCTCTGATTAAAGAGGTTAGAAAAGATAAAAGAACAGCTTCTGAAATAAAAGAGAATAATTTGACATTCGATTTTAGAATAAATAATACGCAGAATTTAACAGAGGTATTCAATCTTCCGGTAACGGTACTTAGTCAAGCAAAAATTACAGGATTCTACAATAATCTATCGAATAAGCTCAGAATCGAAGCTTTTGTACCAGCCATTATTGCAGGAGGGGCAAATATTCGTTCAGGATACGTTCTCGTTGAAAATCCTTTCGAAGAGATGAAATCTAAGATTGAAGGTGTAATGTTGAATAAGAATGGATCTAAGAATCAAGTAGAGATTTCATCGACTGCAACAATGAATAAAGTAGATACTAAAATATCATTTGTCAATGATTTGAAAAAGGCAAAAGGAGACTTTGGTATCACCACATTATTTGATAAAGAAAAAGATACAGACCCTCTTAAAATGAGTTTTGCTATCAATCCAAGCTCCCTGATGCTGAATGGTGAGGAATGGGAAATGGGAAATGCTAAAATATTTTTAGAGAATAAAGAAGTTCGTGTTGAGAATTTTTATGGAAGAAATAAAGATGGTTCTCAACAGCTAAGAATTGGGGGTAAATATTCGGCTGCTGATCCTTCTAGTATCTTGAAAATAGAATTGGACGATATTAATCTTGATTATATATTCGAAACATTAGCAATTGATGCTGTACATTTTGGAGGAATAGCAAAAGGAAATGTTTTCTTGTCAAGTATTGAAGGAAAGCCATACGCAAATACTCGCCTTGATGTGAAAAACTTCAGTTTCAACAAAACACCTCTTGGTCATCTAGATCTTTTCAGCGAATTGGACGAAACAACAAATGTCATAATGATGGACGGGAAAATAACTAGTCCTGAAACTAAGATGACTTACGTAAAAGGTAGCCTCGATCCAATTAATCAGAAACTATCTTTCAATTTTGATGCTGATAGCGTTGATGTTAGCTTTTTGCATAAATATACTCAGACAATATTTAGTCAAATTGGAGGTCGTGGAACGGGTAAAGTTCGACTTCATGGAGACTTCTCAAACGTAACAGTCGAAGGTTATGCATACATAAAAAATGGAATATTGGGTATTACTTTCCTGAACACAGATTATACTTTCAGCGATTATATTCATATGAAAGATAATCTGATATATTTCAATGATTTGAGCATGTATGACAACAATGGAAATAAAGCTGTTGTAAGTGGAAAAGTTGCCCATGATAGATTTAAGGATATATCATACTATATCGATCTCAATGCTGATAAGCTTTTATTATATAATGTTAGTGAAAAACAAAATCCAATTTTGTCTGGACGTGTATTTGGTAGTGGTAAAGGATCGATTAGTGGCGATGAAAATGTAGTAGACATAAATATTGGCATGCGTACAGAGGATAATACTTTTGTTCGTATGAATTTTATGGAAGAAAGCTCATATGATTACAATTTTATCGAATACAAAACTAAAGAACAGCCAGCAACAGACACAATTGCGGAATTAGCCATGGATGCATTGACTCAGCCAATTCAGACAAAATCTGAGATGGAAATTAATATGAATTTCTATATTGATGCTACGCCTACAGCAGTTGCCGAAATTGTAATGGACCCAGTGGGAGGAGACGTATTGAGAGGTTCAGGAAGTGGTGCTTTACGCTTTACATGGTCTTCAAAAGCAGCACCGCGATTATATGGTACATATTCGATCAATAGAGGTAGTTATCTGTTTACCTTCCAACGAATAATGGAGCGAAAATTCAATATCGAAGACGGAAGTACTGTTTTGTTCAAAGGCGATCCTTTTGAAGCTGAACTTGATGTATCTGCAACATATAAAATTACGGCTAATCTGAATGACTTGAATAGCATGATTGCCGAAACTGCAGGACAAACTAATATTCCAGTAGAATGTATATTACATCTGACAGGGCCATTGAAACATCCGAACGTAGGTCTTGACCTTAACTTCCCGAGTGCAGTACCTGAAGTTGAACGTCAATTGAAAGTATTGCTTAACAGCGAGGATATGATCAACAGACAAGTTGCATATTTATTGTTATTAAGTAAATTCTATACGCCCGAAGATAATAGTGCAAGCGAATATAAAACATCAGACTTTGCAGCGTTAGCTTCAGCAACTCTGTCTAGCCAGTTGAGTAAGATTGTTAGTAAAATAGATAATCGTTTCCAGCTAGGTACAAATATCAGAACTAGTGACCCCGAACTGACATCAACCGAGGTTGAATTGATTCTATCGAGCCAATTATTGAATGACCGTCTACTCATAAATGGTAATTTTGGATATCGAGATGATCCATCAACTCAGACAAACGATGAGTTTATCCGAGATGTAGAAATAGAATATTTGCTTAATCCTTCTGGCACATGGCGTATCAAGGCGTATAACCGCTATAACGAAAAATACTATTATACAGGAAGTGCTACTGAAACACAAGGCGTAGGTATTAAGTATAAGAAAGACTTTGATAATTTGCATGAATTGCTACCATGGCTGAATAAGATTAAGCTCAAGCCTGAGCATAAGAAAGACTCATTAGAAGTAGTTTTACCTGACTCAACAGTAAAAGGTAGTAGCCTTGGTAGTTTTATTAAGTTGAAAAAATGATTTTAGATGAGAAATTGAAGCAATTTATTCTAGATCATGAACAAGCAAATGTTCACGATTTAGCTCTGAAAGCTTCAAAATATAAAAATATTGATTTTCAGATTGCTATTCAGCAGATCAGAGGACGACAGATTGCAAAATTGAAGATTCCTACATGGTATGATAATGCAGATATAATTTTTCCTAAGCATTTGTCGATGGAACAATGTTCATCCGAACATACTGCCCACTTTAAATCAAGTTTATGTGAAGGAGATTCTATTGTCGATCTTACTGGCGGTTTTGGTGTCGATTTGGCATTTCTTTCTGCCAGATTTAATTCTGCAAGATATGTTGAACAACAAGAAGAACTTTGTGAAATAGCAAAGTATAATTTTCGTACTCTAAATCTGGATATTGATGTCATAAATAGTACTTCTGAATCATATTTAAATGAAATGGATACTGTAGATATGATTTATATTGATCCTGCACGCCGAGACGATATAGGTCGTAAGACAGTTCGAATCGAAGATTGTACACCCAATTTAGTTGTGATAGAAGATTTGTTGGAGAAGAAGTCAAGAAAGACGATGATCAAATTATCTCCAATGCTGGATATTTCTTTAGCAATCAATACTCTTCGAAATATTTCGGATGTATATGTAATCAGCCATAACAATGAATGCAAAGAGCTTCTTTTTATAAAAAACAATACAGAAGAGGCTACGACTCAAACCCGTTTGTATTGTGTAAATATTACCTCAAATAAAGTTGATAATTTCTGTTTTTCTAGAGCTGAAGAAGATGAACTGAATATTTCTTATGCAAAAGAACTTGGCAAACACCTATATGAGCCTAATAGCTCGATTTTAAAGGCTGGAGCATATAAGACTGTATCAAAAAAGTTTAAGTTGCTAAAATTGCATCCAAATAGTCATTTATATACATCTGATGAACTGCTGGAAAATTTTCCTGGACGTGTATTTTCTATAGATGGAGTTTGCTCGCCCGAGAAAAAAAGCTTTCGCAAGAACTTTGGTGATATTAAGAAAGGAAATCTATCTACTAGAAATTTCCCTATAAGTACACAAGAATTAGGCAAAAAGCTAAATATAAAAGATGGTGGTGATACTTACTTATTCGGAACAACAATGGCAGACGAAAGAAAGGTTCTTGTCATCTGCCATAAAGTTATATTATAAGTAAAAATTTAGACTTCTAAAGCTCCGATTAGATCATGTATTGAAGCAATATTATTTTGTTCCAGATATGCTTCAATTCCTTCAACTACCTTTACCGAAATTGTTGGATCTATAAAGTTGTAAGTTCCGATCTGTATGGCACTGGATCCAGCTAAAATAAATTCTATAGCATCCTCCCATGATGATATTCCACCTAGTCCGATTACTGGAATTTTTACGGCATTAAATACTTGCCAAACCATTCTCAAAGCGATTGGTTTTACACAAGGGCCAGACAATCCGCCGGTCACAGTTGACAAAATAGGACGGCGCTTTTTGATGTCAATTGCCATCCCTAAAAGAGTATTTATCAGCGAAACAGAATCTGCTCCTTCAGCTTCTACTGCACGAGCTATTTCTGTTATATCGGTTACATTTGGTGATAATTTTACTATTAATGTTCTGTCCCAGACTTGACGGACAGCTCTAGTTACATCAGCTGCAGAGCATGCAGATGTGCCGAAAGCCATACCTCCTTCTTTGACATTTGGACAAGAAATATTGAGTTCGATTGCTGGAATTTTATCTAAATCAAGCAATTTCTCGGTACATGCAACATAATCTTCAATGGTTGATCCAGATACATTAACGATAACATTTGTATCGATGTCTTTTATCTCAGGATAAATGTCAGAAACAAAGTAATCAACGCCCTTATTTTGCAGTCCTACAGCGTTTAACATGCCCATAGGAGTTTCGGCCATACGAGGGTAAAGATTACCTTGTCGTTCACGAATAGTAGTTCCTTTTACAAAAATACCACCTATTCGCGATAGGTCTATAAAGTCAGAAAACTCTTTTCCATAGCCAAAAGTACCCGAAGCTGTCATAACCGGGTTCTTCAATTGTAATTTACCTATGTTTATTGCTAGTCTATCCATGTCAACTTATCTATATTAAATACGGGCCCTTCTGTGCATACGCAAACATGTCCTTCGCGCGTATTCTCCACACAACATAAACATACTCCAAATCCGCATGCCATAAGGTTTTCGAGTGATACTTCACAACAAATATTATGCTCTTTTGCATACCTTGCTACAGCTACCATCATAGGCTTCGGACCGCAAGTATAAATAGCTGAAATATCATTGTTTTTTAGTATTGAGTGATCGATTACGTATCCTTTTTCTCCAAAACTACCATCTTCTGTTGTACAAAATACATTACCATACTTTGCAAACTCATCTAATTGGAGTAAGTCATTTTTTGAACGGGCTCCTAGTAAAAAAATTGGAGTAAATCCTTTTTCTTTTAGGTAAGCTCCGAGGAATAACATTGGTGCAGTTCCTACACCACCACCAATTAATAAGATTTTAGAACTTGAGTTTTGAGGCTCAGAAAATGAATTTCCAAGAGGTAGTAAAAGATTCAAAAATGAACCTTTCTTTGCTTCAGAAATTTTGTTTGTTCCATCTCCAATTTTTTGAATTAGTATCCATAATTCGTTTTTAGATTCATCAACAAAATTTACAGAAATAGGTCGGCGAAGAAAAGTTTTGTTTGTTCCGTCAACTCTGATTTGAACGAATTGACCTGGCAACATTTTTGGTAAAATACTACCATCTTGTGTAGTCAATTTTAGAAGGGAGTAATTTTGGTTTAGTTCGTTATTTTCGGTAACAACTAAATCAAGCATTGTTTTCATTCAGTCGATTTTTGGGTGTGAATAATAAAACTTTGCAAAGTTAATGAAAAAGCATCAAAAGTCATGCATAATTAAGTCCTCTCTTAAGTCAGAGTAATATAAGGAAAATCTATGAAGAGATTTTAGAAACCACTCAAAGTGGTCGGTTGTCAGCGTTGAATACTTCAAATGTATTATCGTTGTAATAAATAATTATTTTAGCAATTTTCTTATCAGGAGCTTTTTGATATATAATTTGCTGATTTATAGAGTTTTTAAGTGTGTTATCTGGTTGCTCAACTATATTTTCCTTGCGATATTCATTTTTTTCCGTACCCTCGATTGGATTTATTGAAGTCTGAGAGAATAAATCGGGCGTTTTAGGTTGATGAACATTTCTGTTTGATGCTGGAAAGTAATTTTCTAGCTCAAGCTGTAATTTATCTGGTTCAATTCCATCTTTATACATTGTTCCTTCGCCCGACAGCAACCATTCGGGGTTGATGTATGGTAGTTTAGATAAAATGCGTGTAACGACATCTAAACTGGGGTTATTTCTACCGTTCAAAATATGTGATACAACTGCACGACCAATATCTAACATATCAGCAAAAGCTGAAGGAGTTAGTTGTTCATTCTCCATTATGGCTCGAATACGATCTTTCATCTAGTGATTTTTGTAAATTACATAGAGACAAATGTAAATAAACAAAATTAAACATCAAAACAAATGTTGTTTATATTTGTATCTCAACAAAAGTAAACAGCAAATAGAAATGTATTGTCCATTCTGTATACAATTAGAAATTGCATTATATTATAACTTTATATTTTTATCGTAAGTTAATGATATATATGTAATTAATATTATAATTATTGTTGTTGAACTATAGGTTTAGGGTGATTTTTCTAAGTTTGATATAATATTTAAATAAATACTTTATATATACTCTATATTCTCATTGATTATTATGTAATTAGAATTAAATAGTTTATACTTAATATGTAATTTACATATGATAACTACATTAAAGTATTCAATTGTATTTAACACTAAAGTATAAATTACATTATTAAATAATAGGTGTATGTATACAAATGTTTTCTTTATTTGATTGTGTGCATTTGTAAATTATTATGCGATTACTGTGAATTTTACATTTGTAACTCAAACTCTGTATTTTTATAATATTCATTCTTCGATAGGATTAGTGTATAGAATATTCAATTTTATACTTTCGTATATAAAAGGCCTTATTTTATACTAATAAAATCTTATCTTTACCTATAATTTTAATATCGTTTAATATCAAAAAGAATACATGAGAAAAATTAGCTTATTATTAATTGCTATCTTATTTTCGCTATGTGCTTATCCATGTACTAATTTTCTAGTAGGAAAGGCTGCGTCAAAAGATGGTTCTACTTTTATTAGCTACTCGGCAGACTCATACACTTTATTTGGCGAACTGTATCATTGGCCAGCTCGTAAATATAAAAGTGGTGATATGCTGAAAGTGCACGAATGGGATACCGGTAAATTTTTAGGTGAAATTCCTCAGGCTGCAGAAACCTATAATGTAATTGGGAATATGAATGAGCATCAGTTGGCAATCGCTGAAACTACATTTGGCGGCCGCGAAGAGCTTCAGGATCCTAAAGGCATTATTGACTATGGAAGTCTTATATACATAACACTTCAAAGAGCTAAAACAGCTAGAGAAGCTATCAAGGTAATGGACTTTTTAGTACAAAATTATGGCTATTACAGTGGTGGAGAATCATTTTCTATTGCTGATCCGAATGAAGTATGGGTCATGGAGATGATAGGTAAAGGAGAAGGTAATAAAGGGGCAGTATGGGTTGCTGTTCGTATACCAGATGATTGTATCTCGGCACATGCTAACCAAGCTCGTATCCAACAATTTCCTTTAAATGATCCTGAAAACTGCTTGTATTCACCAGATGTGATTACTTTTGCTCGTGAAAAAGGATATTTCGATAAATCTGATGTTGAATTTAGTTTTGCTAAAGCATATAACCCACTCGATTTTGGAGGCCAGCGATTCTGTGAAGCACGTGCATGGAGTTTCTTCAATAAATTCAACAAAGATATGGCTAAATATGTTACCTATGCTCAAGGTAAAACCCAAGATCCAATGCCATTATACATCAAACCTGACAGAAAACTTTCTTTTGAAGATGTACGCGATATGATGCGTGATCACTATGAAGGTACAGCACTTGATTGGCGTTATGATGGAACAGTTAATCCATATGAATCAGCATATCGCTGGGCACCATTAACATGGTCTGTTGACTCAGTTGAATATTGTAATGAGCGTCCAATTGCTACTCAGCAAACTGGATTTACTTTCGTTGCTCAAATGCGCTCATGGTTGCCTGATCCAGTTGGTGGAATACTATGGTTTGGTGTAGATGATGCTGCCCAATCTGTATTCGTTCCAATGTACAGCTCAATAACTGATGTTCCAGAATGCTTCAAAAAAGGTAATGGTGACCTTTATACATTCTCGTGGACTTCAAGCTTTTGGATTCATAACTGGGTTTCAAATATGGTATACAATCGTTACAACCAAATGTTCCCTGATATGAAGAAAGTTCAAGGTGAATTAGAAGCTAAATTCATTAGAGAGCAAGAGGCAACTGAGAAATTTGCATTGGAACTTAATAGCAGATCTAAAGAAGAAGTAACAAAATATCTTACTGAATATAGTAAAGATCAAGCTCAATTTGCTTTCGACCGTTGGAAAAAATTAGGAGAATTTCTATTGATCAAATACATGGATGGCATTACTCGTAAAGAAAAAAATGGAGAATTCATTCGTAATGAGTATGGAGAACCATCATCGCCAATTCGTCAAGGATATTCTACTGAATATTACAGACAATTGATCAAAGAAACAGGTGATAAATACAAAGTAATAGAGAATAATTAATATGTCTAAGGGGCTGAAATATAGTTTTATATTTCTTATCGTAATCATAGTATTGTTTATTTTAAATCTATTTTTTGGCTCTGTATTTATTCCAGCAGAAGCTGTGATTGACATATTAGCAGGTAAAGAAGCCGAGAAACGTGCATGGACTTATATCGTGCTCGAGTCTCGGCTTCCTCAAGCTATAACAGCACTATTTACCGGCTCTGCAATAGCTATTTCTGGCTTATTATTACAAACTTCTTTTCGAAATCCCCTAGCCGATTCCGGCATTTTAGGTATTAGTGCAGGGGCAAATTTGGGAGTAGCAATCATTATGCTACTTTTAGGATCTTCAGCTGGGAGTATTAGCAGTTTTGATTTGTCATACTCAATGACAATAGTACTTGGAGCTTTTCTTGGAGCCTCTCTAATATTAGGTATAATTATGGGGTTTGCTTCCATTGTTAAGAATAATCTAATGCTCCTTATCATTGGTATTATGGTTGGTTATTTGACTTCTTCAATCATTTCGATTCTTAAATTTTGGGGTGATAGCAGCGATGTATTTAGCTATATGGTATGGGGTATGGGCACTTTTGGAGCTATTTCAATAGAGCAACTTCCGTTTTATTGTATAATCATTACAATCGGACTATTGATATCGATATTGCTTATAAAACCATTGAATGCATTGCTACTAGGCGAGCGCTATGCAGCTAATCTAGGAGTGAATATTCGCTTAGTTCGTTTTATACTTTTATTTTGTGCAGGATTAATCACTGCTATAACATGTGCATACTGTGGTCCAATTGGATTTATAGGACTTGCAGTTCCTCATATTGCACGCTTAGTATTAGGTACATCAAATCATAAAAGTCTGGTACCAATCACTATTCTTATTGGAGCAGCTATTGCTCTTTTATGTAACTTAATATGCATATTACCTGGGTCACAAGGTGTACTGCCGCTTAATGCTGTAACTGCAGTATTTGGTGCACCGGTAATAATTTACATTATTATTAATCAAAAAAGAATTCAATATTTCAACTAATCCATGAAACGAAAGTCAGTAATATCAGCTGAAAATATTAGTATCGGATATCCTAGGACGAAATCCAATACAGAAAATAGCTTATATGATAATCTTTCGTTCGAGTTATTTCCAGGTGAGTTAGTCTGCTTATTAGGCTCAAATGGAGCAGGTAAGTCTACCCTACTCCGCTCTATAAGCAATTCTCAGCCAGTTGTTTATGGTGATATTTTTCTCGATGGTAAAATTGTGAAATCTTATACTGAGAAAGATTTATCTAAAATTATAGGATTAGTTCTGACAGATAAAACATCTGTTGGTGGCTTAACTGTCAGAGAATTAGTCGAATTAGGCCGATATCCATATACCGGTTTCTGGGGAAAACTGAGTAAAGATGATCAAAAAATCATCGATCAGGTTATAAATGATGTTGGAATTATTCATAAAGCTAATTCATACATTGCTGAATTATCAGATGGAGAACGTCAGAAAGCAATGATTGCAAAGGTATTGGCACAAGAGTGCCCCATTATATTATTGGATGAACCTACTGCATTTTTAGATATTAAGAGTAATATTGAAATAATGAATTTATTACGTGTTTTGGCTCATGAGAAAGAAAAGACAATACTCATGTCAACACATAATATTGATTTAGCATTATTATTAGCTGATAGATTATGGCTGTTATCTCCACATATTGGTCTAGAAAGTGGAGTAACTGAAGATATTGTTCTGTCTGGAAAATTAGATGGGTTCTTTAAGAGTGAAAATATTCAATTTAATAAAGACACTGGAAACTTTATTCCGCGATTTAAAGGGCGTATAAAAGCCTCGATTAACACCAATAGTGATCTTTATTATCATTGGACTAAAAATTTCTTAGAACGCAATGATGTGTCTGTGATGGATTCTGAGGAGGAAGTATCATTTGATGTCGAAATAGTATCCCCTTCATCTATTCATGTAAAGACAAATAATGACTACCACCATTTTAGCGATTATAGCCAGTTCTCATCATGGCTTAGAAAGAAGAGTAACTGAAAATATTTTAGCGTCTCTTCCGCGCTGCATCCAAATTCAGGAATATAAAGAGAAGGATAGAAAATCCCCATAATGAAGAACCTCCATAGCTAAAAAATGGTAATGGAATACCTATTACTGGAGTAAGTCCTATAACCATTCCTATATTAATGGCAATGTGAAAGAAAAGAATACACGCAACGCTGTACCCGTAAATTCGACCAAAAGCTTCGCGTTGTCTTTCTGCTAAGTATATAAGTCGGAGAATTAGAGCCAAAAATAAAATGATTACAGTGAATGAACCCAAAAAGCCTTGTTCTTCACCCACTGTACAGAATATGAAGTCTGTATCTTGCTCTGGAACATATTTAAGTTTAGTCTGAGTACCATTTAAAAAACCTTTTCCTATAATTCCACCCGATCCTATTGCTATTTTCGATTGATTAACATTATATCCGGCTCCCATAAGGTCATCTTCCATTCCAAGTGCTACTTTTATTCGCAGCTGTTGATGTGGCTGAAGCACATCGTTGAATATATAGTCAATCGAACCAACATATGTAAAACCTAAGAATATAAAAGCAATAACCCACAAATAAACAGTCGACCAATGCTTAATCAAGGCAAAGATCAGGTAGACTACTGTAGCAACCAATGCAATAATAGATACGATTCCCCAATCAACATTTATTACTCCGCTTAATTCTAATAAATACGAAATGCCAAATATTGCAATACAGCCGAGTAATATATTTTGAGGTATTCTGTAACTATATTTAGTATACACTTTTATTAAACCTGCACTGCATATAATTAGTAGGATTGATGTAATAACTTCACCCTGCGAAAGGAGTCCCCAATCAATCTCAGAGTATTTTAATCCGAACACGAACATTACGATTGCAGCTGCAGCGATAAATAAGATAATGCCGGGCAATCCTTCTCTATATAAAACAAGTACAAATACGGTATATACAAGCGCCGATCCGGTTTCTTTCTGTAAAAGGATAAGTACCATTGGGAGTACTATGATCAAGGCAATTGTAAGTATATTTTTTGCCTCCAGAAGTTTGAAATTATAGCTACTCATAAACTTAGCTAACGCTAGAGCTACTCCAAATTTAGCAAACTCGGCCGGTTGTAGCCTTATTGGGCCGAGTACTAGCCAAGATCGGGAGCCTTTAATATCAGGAGCAATGAATATCGTGACAATCAAAAGTCCAATCAGAGCAATATAAATCAGATATGCGAAAGTATCGAATGTACTACTATCTAATTTCAAGATAATAAAACCAAGTATCAGAGTTGTACCTATCCATATTAGCTGCATCCCGGCACGGCCGTCAAAATCAAATATCGATTTTACATTCTCGTAATCGTAGCTTGCTCCATAAATACTAAGCCAGCCACAAAGCATCAACACAATATACAGTCCTATTGTGATCCAATCTACACTTGTTTCTTCTTTACGTTGCAGCATTTTATTTAATTTCTGTTACGTTGCCATTGATAAAACATCGATGGAAGTATTGAAGTATTAATAATCGATTGTTCTCTCCAGATTTCGTCTTCTGTCAATTCTTGTTTGAAGTGTTTCTTCATCATCAAGCGTCCCATAGGTACAGCCATTGATGCTCCGAAGCCTCCATTTTCGACAATGATAAACATTGCTACTTCTGGATTGTTTTTAGGTGCAAATCCCATAAACAAAGAGTGATCTCTACCATGAGGATTTTCAGCCGTTCCAGTTTTTCCACATACATCGAGACCTGGGATATTTATCCCGCGACAAGTACCTCCTGTTACAGCATCAGCCATACCTTGAACTGTCACTTCGTAGTGTTCTTTTCTAACTCCTGTATATCGCTTGGTTGTATACTGTTCATCAAGAATTGTATCTTGTATTGCTTTTACAATGTGAGGAGTATAAAAATACCCTCTATTTGCTATCGTTGCAGCTAAATTGGCACCTTGTAAGGGAGTTACTAAGACTTCTCCTTGCCCTATTGCAATGGATATAACATTAGATGCTTTCCAATTTTTGCCTAAATATCTTGAATAAAATTCACTATTAGGTATAAAACCTCTTTTTTCGTAAGGAAGGTCAACACCTAATTTATATCCAAATCCCATGTCTACCATGTGGTTTTTCCATACTTCGAAAGCTTGATTCACATCACCATATTTTTTATTTGATAGCATGGCTGTTAGCCCATAACAGAAATAAGAGTTACATGAAGTAGCTAAAGCAGGGATCAAAGGCAGAGGAGAGCCATGTCCATGACATTTAGGACGTCCGCCAAGAGGAGGATAGCCCATTGCACACGAATAATGAGTATCTTTAGTTATAATATCTTCTTCAAGGAAAACCAGTCCCTGCGTTGTTTTAAAGGTTGATCCGGGAGGATATGTACCTTGTAGAGCTCTATTTAATAGTGGCTTAAGTGGATTACGCTCTAGAGCTAAATAATTTTTCCCAAACTCACGTCCAACAAGCAAAGCAGGATCATAGCTTGGCGAAGTAGCTAAGCATAAGAGTTCACCGGTCGCAGGTTCTATCATAACAATACACCCTACTTTATTAGTCAAAAGCTGTTCAGCATATGTTTGTAAATCAACATCTAGCGATAAAGTAAGATTTCTACCCGAAACGGGAGCTATATCGTGTTGTCCACCTTCGTACTTACCTTGAATTCGTCCTCGAGCATCTCGTAATAATATTTCGACACCTTTTTCACCTCTGAGATGATTTTCATAAGCATATTCAATTCCTGACTTTCCAGCATAATCGCCTTGTCTATAATATGGGTCTTCTGCTATTTTATCTCTATCTACTTCTGCAACATAGCCCAGAATCAGTCCGGCGCTATGATAGTCATACTGACGAATAGTTCTTTTTTGTATATAAAATCCTTGAAAGCGGTGTTCTTTCTCTTGTATTAATGCAGCTTCTTTTACACTAAGTTGTGTCATAAAGGTTTGCTGCGTATATAGCGAATAGCCTGGATTTTTTCTCTTGTCTTTAATATTCGCAATTTGATTAAGAAATTGTTCTTTACTTATATCCAATATATTACATAAGTCCAATGTATCGAAAGGCTGTACTTCGCGGGGGATGTAAACAAGATCATATGTTGGCTGATTATATACAAGTAACCTATCATAGCGGTCTTTAATAGTACCACGTGCAGGGTATATTGTTCTATTGAAAAAAGCATTATTATCTGCTGAGTCTTTGTAGTGGTTGCTCATTACTTGCAGATAGAATAGTTGGCATATATATATAAGTATAATCGAACAAATTATACCAACTAAAATATATCTTCGTTTATCGAAATCTAGATTATTTGTTGTCACGCTACTTTTTTATTTATTGACAGACCTTCTAAACCAAATATCAAAATAAAAGTAAGAACTGTAGAACTTATAATTCTAAGTATGACCATCGACATATTGACATAAGAAAGTGATTCAATAACAATCAGTATTGTATGATGTAGTAACACCGTGATTAGAGCAGATTTAATGAAAACATTTCTTAAAGCAGAATAACTAGGTATTTGTTCAGCATAGTCATCTGTAGCATAAAGAATTCTTCTCAAAGGCTGCTGTATAAATGCTGCAATAGTTGTAGCTAATGCATTAATCCCTGGAGTATTACAAAATATATCAATAATAAATCCGAATGTAAAACTCAGAAGGAGTAATATATTTCTGTTTAAACTGATAGGTAGTTTAATAATGAAATATATATACAAAAAAGGCGTTGCATAATTGAAGATAGCAATGCGATTAAGTACCAATACTTGTAAAAGTATTAGTACAAAAAACATAATTGTTAACTTTAGCACATTACTTTTTTGCATCTCTGGCTAGTTTTTCTAATTCGTATTGTTCTTTCAATTTCGAATTATCAATTAAAATAACATTTTTAAGAGTCGCAAAGTCAGTAGATAACTTTACTTTAAGAGTATAAAAATTATCGTTTGTCTGACTTCCAAAATCTTCTACAGTGCCGGCCATAATACCTTCAGGAAACATCTGCGAATAGCCACTAGTCACTATTGTATCTCCTTTCGCAAAGTTTTCATATTTTGGGTAATCCTCTAGGTTAGCATATCGCGGATCCCCTCCTTGCCAGACTAATGTGCCATAGGCGTTTGTACCAGCCACTTTACATCCTATCTTTGTTGATGTATTTAATATTGGCTGTACAATTGCAAAATTGTGGCTAGTATAGGTAACAATACCGACGACCCCACTATGAGACACTACACCCATATCTATCTTAACGCCTTGATTACTTCCTTTGTCAATAGTAATAAAATTATCACTTAATGAAATACTACTATTGATAACTCTGGCTATTGAAAGTTTATAATCAGAATTTTCAATCTTAAGATTTTCTAGATATGTATCTAATTGAGCAGAATCAGCTTCGATTTTTGCAATTTGTTCTTTTAGAGCTAAGACTTCTCCTTTTAACTCTAAATTTTGCTGTAACAGCTTATCATTTTCTTCAGTTAGGCCAAAATAAGATCTTATCTTCCCAGTTATTGCATATAAGCGTCCAGATATTTCATTTGAAGAATTGAAAAAGACACTTCTTTGGTATGCATTACCCGAGAAGATAAAGTATGAGCAGATCAAAACTAGAGCTAAAAAGAGGAACCACGAAGTGTTCTTTCTTAAGAACTCAATCAGATTTTGCATATTCTATTTTGCTTAACTGTTATTAAAGAATTAAGCAACTATCGTATCAAGAAGTTAAATTTCTCAATATTATTAAGAGCAATACCTGTCCCTTTAGCAACAGCATGTAAAGGATCTTCTGGTATATGGAATTGAATTCCAATACGATCGGTGAAACGCTTACTAATACCTCTTAGCATAGCACCACCTCCAGTTATGTAGATACCATTTCTAACGATATCTGCATATAGCTCTGGTGGAGTTTGTTCCAGTGCACTAAGTATAGCCGAGTCAATTTTCGAAAGTGATTTGTCTAAGCAATGGGCCATTTCTTGGTATGAAACAGGAATATCCATTGGCAATGACGTCATACGATTTGGACCATGTACAACGAAATCTTCAGGGATTTCGTCTTCAGGTAACTCTGTCAACGCAGCACCAATCGCTATCTTGATATTTTCAGCAGTACGCTCTCCCACTTTTATATTGTGCTGACGTCCCATATATTCCTGAATATCTTCAGTCAAGTCGTCACCTGCAATTTTTAAAGATTTGTTAGAAACGATACCTCCTAATGAAATAACTGCAATTTCGGTAGTACCACCACCTATATCCACAATCATATGTCCTTCCGGAGCTTCAACATCAAGTCCGATACCTAATGCTGCAGCCATTGGCTCATATATCATATATACGTCTCTACCACCGGCGTGCTCTGCCGAATCACGGATAGCGCGGGTTTCAACCTCTGTACTTCCAGATGGTATACAAATAACAATGCGAAGCTGTGGCGAGAATAAACGGCTACGTTTATTGAACATCTTAATCATGCTTCGTATCATTTGCTCAGCTGCCGTAAAGTCAGCAATTACTCCATCTTTTAGTGGGCGAATAGTACGTATATCTTCGTGAGTTTTTCCATGCATTTGTCGAGCTCGTTCTCCCACGGCAATCAACTTACCGCTTTTTCGCTCTATAGCAACTACAGATGGCTGATCGACTACAATTTTACCATTATGAATGATAATGGTATTTGCAGTTCCTAGGTCCATAGCTATTTCTTGTGTAAAAGAAAATAATCCCATCCTTGCTTTAATGTATTTATTTGTTTATAATAATTCTAATTTTGAATATTTCTTAATGTTTGAAATGTCTGACACCTGTCATGACCATCGAAATATTATGATCATTACAATAGTTTACAGACAATTCGTCTTTTATTGATCCGCCTGGTTGTATTACGGCTGTAATTCCCGCATTACCTGCTATTTCGACACAATCAGGGAAAGGGAAGAATGCATCCGAAGCCATCACAGCTCCATTCAAGTCAAATTCGAATGCAGCAGCTTTTTCAATAGCTTGTTTCAAAGCATCAACACGAGAAGTTTGTCCTGTACCTCCTGCACATAGCTGCTTATTTTTCACAAGGATAATAGCATTAGACTTAGTATGTTTAACCAATTTATTGGCAAATAATAAATCTTCTAATTCTGATCCTTGTAATTGACGATTTGTTACTAATTGCAAATCATTTTCAGCTTGAATACTTAGGTCTTTATCTTGAACTAAAACTCCATTCAATAAAGATCTGAATTGTTTAGTTCCTTCTATTTGGCCTTTTTGTTTAAGGATAATACGATTCTTCTTTTGTGCTAGTACGTCAAAAGCATTTGAATCATAATCGGGAGCAATAACTATTTCGAAGAATATTTTATTTATTTCTTCAGCTGTATCTTTATCTATTTTTCTGTTCGAAACAATAATGCCACCAAAAGCAGAAACGGGGTCTCCAGCTAATGCATCTTTCCAAGCTTCCAGAGTCGTAGGACGAGATGCAATACCACATGCATTGTTATGTTTCAATACTGCAATTGTAGTCTCTTCAAATTCACTGATCAGGCTAACAGCAGCTTCGATATCAAGAAGGTTGTTATATGATATCTCTCTACCATGCATTTGATCAAATAATTTATTGAAGTCTCCATAAAAAGTCCCTTTTTGATGTGGATTTTCTCCATATCTAAGATGCATCGCATTGTTTTCGGCATAACGGAATGCAGACTCTTCTCCGCAATCCATATAATTGAAAATAGCCGAATCATAAGCAGAAGATACCGCAAATGCTTCTTTCGCAAACCATTTACGATCAGCCAATTCAGAAGATCCTTTCTTAGATTTGATAAGATCTAACAATGGCTGATACTGTTGTTTTGACGCAACAATTATTACATCATTATAATTTTTAGCGGCTGCGCGAATCAATGAAATTCCGCCTATATCTATTTTTTCAATGATATCTTCATGACTTGCTCCTGAAGCTACAGTAGCTTCGAAAGGATATAAATCAACAATAACCAAATCGATGTTTGGAATTTCAAATTGTTGAGCTTGTTGCACATCTTCATTCAGATCACGACGATATAATATTCCTCCGAAAACTTTAGGGTGCAAAGTTTTTACTCTACCTCCAAATATTGATGGATAACTAGTTAGATCTTCAACGGCTTGGCATGGCATGCCCAAAGATTCAATGAAATCTTTAGTTCCTCCAGTCGAAATAAATTCAACGCCAAGGTTATTTAATTCTCTCAAAATTTCATCCAATCCATCTTTATGGAATACTGATACTAAGGCTTTTTTTATCGTTTTCACTGATGATTTATTTATTAGTTATTGCTTGATTTTTTGAGCAAACAAAGTTAGCAAAACTATAACGATTCTGAAACAGTTTAAAGTAATTAATATGGCTATTTTATAGTGAATTTAAGGTTTCTAAATAGTATTGATCAATATTTTTCTAAAATTATTTATTTATTGATTTTACTTATCGTCTTTTTTGTTTATACGTAAACATTTTTTTACATTTGATTTAATAAATCTAAATATAAATGAAGAACAAGCTGCAGTCAATCATTATTGGCTTATTTCTGTTTGTATTTTTGAATTCAAGCTTTGCTCAGAAATATAAAAGTGAGATTATAGAATCAAAGACCTATTATCAGTTAAGGGGAGATAAAATCGTTGAATCTGGTTCGAGAATAATACAGATAAATACACGCATGGGTGATAATGATGCCAATGTGCATATTTATTATTCGAGGGGTGATAAAGTGAAAATTAAAGATGCTTGGATACAAGATATATCAGGTAATGTGATTCGCAAGTTAAAAAAGAATGAGATTGTGGATATAAGTGCTGTTAGCAGTTCAAGCCTTTATACTGATAGATATTTAAAAACGTTTGAATTAACTCATAATCAAAGGCCGTATCAGTTAGTTTATAACTATGAATGTGAGAGATCGAAATTCTTAACAATTGCAGATATTGATTGTTCGAGAACTTTACAAAAAATTAAAAATTATGAATTAATAGTAGAGACTAGTACAAGTCAGCCAATAAAATTTACCCAAGAAAATATAAATGAGCCTGAAATAGAATCGTTTGAAGGATGGATGAAGTATACTTGGAGATTTAATAACGACCCTCCTATGAAATATGAAGCATGGGCTGATAGAAATTCTATACTTGCGCCGCGACTGAAGATTGTACCTCAAAATTTCAAAGTGGGCTTAGCAGGTAGCTTTGATACTTGGCAATCTTTTGGAAACTGGATGTGGAGATTAAACGAAGGACGTGATGAATTGCCAAATTCTGAAAAAATAAAAATTTATGAATTGACTAAAGATATCACATCGGCAAAAGAAAAAGCCAGAATACTCTATCACTATATGCAAGATAATACTAGATATATCAATATCTCTACAAAAATCGGAGGTCTTCAGGCGCATCCTGCAGAATATGTGTGTACAAACAGATATGGCGATTGCAAAGCTCTAACTAACTATATGCAGGCAATGCTAAAATATGTGGGAATCCGATCCTATTATACTTTGATTGATTCTGATGATTCGGTAAATGATTTTGACACAAGTTTCCCTCACGATCCTTTTAACCATGTAATATTAACATTACCTATTGATAAGGACACTATATTTCTTGAGTGTACAAGCCAAAATCTAGCTTTCGGTTATATTCCTACATCCAATCAAGGAAGAAAAGCTTTGCTTGTAGATAAAGATAATAGTTGTTTGATTGATATACCTACTGCTAATATTGAGGATGTGAATAGTACACGTTTATTTGATGTACAAGTAAACAATGTTTATGTTAATGGAAAGTTATATTCGCAACAACGGGGCCGTAATTATGAACTTTATAAAGTTATTCAAAAAGGAATAAATAAAAATATAGCAGACAGCTATATACATGAGAATATTCTTATAGGGTCATATAGTTTAGACAATTTAAACTTTAAAGATACTGATAGAGACAGTAGCTATACAGAGTTAAATACATCATTCCGAATTGATAATGCAGTAAAGAAATACGGAAATAATCTAGTTATAACACCATTTAGCTGGAGTTTTACAGCATTCGAGTTGCCTGTAAACAGGACGCAGAATCTTCAAATCGATAATCCTATATATAAATCGGATTCAATCATTTATCATATCAATGATTTTAAAATAAATAAAGTTCCTGATAATATATTGATTGATACGCCTTATGGTATTTATAAAGTTGAATACCATATAGAAAACGAACACACTTTAATAATTAATAAAGAATTTAAGCTATATAATGGTAGATATAGTTTAAAAGAATACGATGAATTCCATCGATTCATAACACATGTTACTAATAGTGAATTAAAAAACTTTTATATAGAGATTTTATGAAACACACACAGCTAATTATTTATATTATAGGAATATCTTCCTTTTTTACACAAATACATGGACAAGAAAATTTCAATTTCGATTTAGGGCGAGTAACCCAATACGAAATGGATATGACCAGTTATGATAAAGATCCTGAAGCAGAAGCGTTAGTTATTTCCCATAATGGTCACTATTCTTTTATTTACGATGACCGTAGAGGATTCGAAATATATATGGTAAATAAAGTGAAAATAAAGATTCTGAAACAAGCCGGAATAGATTATGCTACATTCGATATCCCTTTTTATGATGATTTTCAATCATGGGAAGAAGTAATGGATATTAAAGGCGTTACCTATAATTTTGAAAATGGAGAATTAAGGACGACCACTTTAGAAAAAAACTCTATATTCGAAAAAAAACATAGAGACGATTATAAATCAAAGACATTTACTCTACCTAATGTAAAAGAAGGCTCAATCATAGAAGTAAGTTATACTATCCGGACACCTCATATTTTCAGAATGCGTGAATGGAGGTTCCAAAGGAAGATACCAGTTTTATTTAGTGAACTCAAATACAAGGCGATACCATTCTATACTTATACTTATATTCTTACCGGAAGAAATAAATTCGACAATTTTAATTCCAAGGTTCTAAATAATACACAGCGTCTTGGGCCTGCAGAATATAGAGAGGTCGAATATACATTCGGAATGAGGGATTTACCTGCTTTTCGGGATGAAGAATTTATTACATCTATTAATGATTATATCATTAGATTGAATATGCAACTCTCTGAGTATACTCAAATGAATGGAGTAAAAAAGACTTACATGAGTACATGGCCAGAAATTTGTAATGAATTAATTAAATCTCAATACTTTGGAAAATATATTAATGCAACTGAAAAAGAAGCTAAAAAAGTACTCCCTACTCTAGGATTAGAGGGTAAATCAGACCTTGAAAAAGTAAAGATAATTTCCGATCATGTTAAAATGATGTATAATTGGAATGGTTATCGTGGACGATATATTGATGGTGAAAAACTATCTAATTTTATAAAACAAAAAACTGGAAACTCTGCTAATTTGAATCTATATCTTATCGGTCTATTACGTGCTGCTAATTTAGACGCACATCCGGTGATTATTAGCACACGATCTAATGGTACAGTTAGTAAAAATCACCCATTTATATCCTTTTTTGACTATGTTTTGGCTGTTGTAAAGATTGGCGAAGAAGAACATTTCGTCGATGCAACAGAGTCTTTACTTGCATATAATGAGCTACCTTCTAGGTGCGTAAATGTGTCGGGATTAATTGTAAAACCTAAAAATGCTGAATCTTGGACATTTATAGTTCAAAATGGAATATCTACAACAACAAAAGAATTTAATATCAAAATTGATCTAGATAAGGGGCAGCAGACTGTTGCCACTAAATATACAGCTTCTGGAAATGATGCATTCCATTATAGGAAACAATATTTATTTAATAAAGAAGATTTGTCCTCTTACTTTAAAAAGGAGCATAATATTGATGCTATAAATGGCGTAAAAGTAGAAAATTACAAAGAAAGAGATAAAGAATTCATAGCTAGTTTCCAATTTAATCAGCAGATCGAAGGCGCTTCTGATAAAATATTTATAAAACCTTTCTGTGATCTATCTATAAAAGAAAATCCATTTAAGAAAAATTCAAGGAATTTACCTATTGATATGATTTTCATTCAAGGTGAGAAATATAAATCTGTAATTGAAATCCCAGATGGCTATGAAGTTGAGTTTATTCCTAAATCTTCTCACCCTAAAAATGAGACAATGGCTATTAATTATGATGCTAAGGTAGATGGAAATAAAATTATCATTGAAGCAGGATATGAAATGAATAAGAATATATTTTCGGCAGGTGAGTATAATATATTGAAAGCAATGTTTGCAGGAGCTATTGGTCGATTTTCGGAAATGGTAGTTCTGGTCAAAAAATAATCAAATATAGCATATAAAAATAGACCTCGAAGTACACACTTCGAGGTCTATTTTTATTGTTCGATTAAAGAAGAATTAATATACGTGTCCATCTTCTTTAAGGTCTTTAGCATCAAACTTCTTCTTCTCTAGTGCATTCCAAGCATAGAATATATATGCTAGCACAAACGGAACAAGAAGTGATACAACAGACATAACTTCTAATGTAAATAAGCTTGAAGAAGAATTTTCAATAGTCAATGAATTATTGAAAACACCAGGTGCTGTTTCTATTACAGATGGATAGTATGCTGTGTTGTTCCAGCCTGCAATAACAAGCAAGAATGTAACCGTAAGTACTGTCCCTACTCCTGCAAACCAAATACCAGCTGTATATTTGCTATCCAAAACAGTTTTTATAATACCCCAAAGCACAGCTACAACTCCAAGTAAGAAGAATGCAGCAACAATAGGCATCTCAATAAGGTTCATGAAATATTTGTAAGGAACCATTATTACATCTTTTGTTGTAGGATCAACACCGAATCCATCAGCAAGTAGTGTCCATATCAAGAATCCCAAGAATCCTACAAGGAAAGGAACTGTATTTATAATAAGGTGCTTGCGTGATCTTTTCACTAACTCTTCCTCTTTCAATCTATTGATAAAGAATAGACAAGCAAGTACACGAGCTAAGAAAAGAACTGCTATACCTAATAACCAGCTGCGAGGGCTAGCTAGAGCTTCAAGTCCATGCAATGAGTTTTGCCATGCACTGATAGCTACTGTGTGTGTTGCATCTCCAGTCAATACATTAGCAATATTTCCTTTACCTACTGTAAATTCAGAACCGGTATAGAATGTAGCTACTGCGGCTCCTATCAAGAATGTTCCCAATACTCCATTAGCAAATAAGAAACCTTTATAAGTTTTTGCGCCTAAAAAGTTATTCGGCTTATTCATATATTCATAAGAAACAGCTTGAGCAACAAAGCATAATAAGATTAATGCCCAAACCCAATAAGCTCCACTGAAACTTGTCGAATAGAATAATGGGAATGAAGCAAAGAATGCACCTCCGAAAGTAACCAAAGTTGTAAATGTATATTCCCATTTACGTCCAAGGGCGTTAACCAATATCATACTTTCTTTATCATTCTTCGGTAAAGAGTACAGCATTGATTGTCCTCCCTGAACAAATAGCAGAAACACTAATAGACCTCCTAAAAGACTAATAATGAACCACCAATAGTGTTGTAGAAATTCATATGTAAACATAATTGTATCTTTTTAATTTAAGTGAACAAATTAGAGCCTTTTTATTTATCGTCATCAGATTTTGCCGGACCTTTTTTGATTTGAGTCACCATGATTCCGATTTCTGCGATAAGTAGCAACGTAAATAATCCTAAGAAGACGAAGAACGTAGTTTGTACGGCTCCTGCTGAGATGGCAGATACTGCAGCTTTCAGAGGTAATACATCTTGTATAGCCCATGGCTGACGACCAACTTCAGCAACAATCCATCCTGCCTGGCTTCCAATATATGCAATCGGAATAGTCAGTATTGCACATAGTAGTAACCATTTTTTATTTGAGATCTTATCTTTGAAAGCAAAGAAAGTTACAAGTAAGAATATTAAGAATAATGCTCCCCAAGTGTAAATCATCACATGGAATGCCCAAAATGTAAGACCTACGTGTGGTACTAACTCTTCAGGTTTTTCTAAGAATCCATATCCAAATGAAGAATAATTCTCGTCTAGAATAGCTTTCTGAGCAGCCATTTCTGTTTCGTTACCATCTTTCTCTGCAGCTAGGAAATTCTTCAAAGCTTCTTTAGCTTTCTCTCCCCTAGCCTTTTTCTCTTCAAATGATAAAGCTGTTGTTCCATCAGGTAGTTTGTATCCACCCTCGATGATATTCGTAATACCAGGGATATAAGCATCAAAATCAGAATAAGCTAAGAACGAAAGTCCACCTGGTAATGCTATTGGAGGGAAAAGATAAGGATCTTTACCATCGTTATAACTTTCTTTAGACGGGTTAGGTATAGCAAACATTATAAGATCTGCATTTGTACCTCCTTCATATAGACCTTCCATTACAGCCAATTTCATTGGTTGCTTTTCTGCAACCTGAACAGCTGATCCGTGTCCAGACCATAGCGTCAAAATTGTTGCGATTAGTCCAAAAGCAGCAGCAATTTTCATGCTTTGCAATGCAAATTTAGTATCTCTGTTTTTTAGATAATACCAAGCAGCAATACCAATTACAAATCCTGAACCTAAAATCCAAGAAGAAACAACAGTATGAAAGAATTTGTTTACTGCCATTGGAGACAATGCTACAGCAAAGAAGTCTACCATTTCGTTACGGCTAGTTATTGGATTGAACTCCATACCTGTCGGATATTGCATCCATGAGTTTGCTACAAGGATCCACCATGCTGAGATAGTAGCTCCTAGAATTGTTAACCATGTTGAAGCCAAGTGCATTTTTTTGCTTACTCGGTTCCAACCAAAGAACATAATTGAAATAAACGTTGCTTCCATAAAGAATGCAACAATACCTTCGATAGCTAGAGGTGCACCGAAAATGTCACCTACAAAATAGCTATAGTTCGACCAGTTCATACCAAACTGGAATTCCATAATCAACCCTGTAGCTATACCAATAGCAAAGTTGATTCCGAATATTTTTTGCCAAAACTTAGCAGTGAGTTTCCACTGCGTATCTCCTGTCCTGACATACATTGTTTCCATGATTGCCATAATAACCCCCAAACCTAGAGTTAGCGGGACAAACAACCAGTGATACATTGCTGTCATAGCAAACTGGGCTCTCGACCAGTCAATTAACGACGCACTAAGTAATTCCATAATGATTAATCTAAAGTTTGTTTATAATAGTTGATAATTCATTAAATTTAATTTCATCTCTCATAGAGTCGGTCATTTACATAATATTCGCTTTTCTTCATTATCTCAAAATTCAAGTTCAATAGTCAGAAAAGAAGAATGGATGAATATCAAAAACTGATAAAAGTTTAATGTTTTTTTACTCTCATAGTCTATTCATTGATGATACTTGCTAATTGATGATTTTTAATTTATTATTTTTTCGATATCGTTTTTTTTAAATTAAGCTTCTCCGACTGTGCCCCCTATTGGAGGTAAGAAACCTTCCGGATCACTAACATTTATTGGCCCTGACACTCTTTCAAACCGGTTTATATTCTCACCCAACGCAAACAGTAGTCTTTTAGCATGTTCGGGTGTTAATATTATTCTTGATTTAACTTTTGCTTTAGGTAATCCTGGCAATATTCTAACAAAATCAATAACAAATTCGGATGATGAGTGAGATATGATTGCTAAATTTGAGTATGTACCCTGTGCCACTTCTTCACTCAATTCAATTTGCACCTGATTATCTTGCTCTTTATTATCTTCCATTTTAAAACAATTTTACTTTTATTACAAAAGAAAGTAAAAAAAAACTAAAATCAAAATTTTCAATCTGCCAAATAATAGTATTGATGCTGTTTATACGTGTTTTTCATTCTCATTAATAAGGTTTTCTTCAATAGCTAATGAAGCTGTTTTTTTTCTGCGCAATACTATCAATTGTGCAATAGTCCCAATAAGTCCCATTGTCAATATAATGAAACGCCATTTACCATAGTCGAAAATGACAAATGCAGAGAAACAAACCATGCACCACATCAATCCAATCGAAATTAACTTTTCTTTAACACTGAGTCCTCCATTCACTTTATTCAAGTACCTACTAGTGATTTTATTTGCTTTTAGTTTTTCAAGTAATTTAGGTGAACTTTTAGTAAATAGGTACGCTGTTAATAGTATGAATGGAGTCGTTGGAATCCCCGGTGTAACTATTCCAATTAATCCGATTGTAAGAGAAATAATCCCTAATGATATGAAGATCAATCTTAGCATATAACTAAAATTATTTGTATTTTCCTGAAAATGAGCGTAAGTTCTATTATGTATCTTAATATACAAAGAAAGTAAAAAAAATGAAATAAGTCTAATCCGTAGAGGTATAATTTGGCGACTATTTCCATATTTCAAAAGAAAATAGTAATTTTGTGACCGAAAAACAAATATGTGTAATTATACTTGGCGAAGTTGAGCCTTATTTGTTCCCAAAAATTGGGAAAGTCTGATCATTTTATTTTCAGACTTCAGTGAGAACCTAATTATTATTTTATGAAGTACTTAAAGTACTTTTTGATAGCTGGATTGTTATTCGCAGTATTAGCATTCAGTACATCAAAGAATACTAGACCTTCGGAAGGTATTTCTCCAGGAGATTTATTTCCTCTGATTGAAAATCTTAAAGGAGAAAAAGGAACTAGACTGAATTTATCTGAATTGAGAGGAAAAAAAGTATTGGTAAACTTTTGGGCAGCCTATGATGCAGCCTCTCACATTGAAAATGTTCTGATGGCAAAGAAATTACAGCAATCTGAGTATGCTATACAATTGATTTCTGTTTCTTTGGATGAAAGTGAAGCGGTTTTTGAAAAAACAATTGCATTTGATAAGGTTGATATAGCCAATCAGTTTTGGGCAGATCAAGATTCGAAAGATGCATTAAAAAAGCGCTATCGTTTGACAAAAGGATTTAAAAGCTATTTACTGGATGAAGAAGGTAAGATTTTAGCTATGAATCTGTCACCGCAGAATATTGATGAGTATTTGAACTAAATTTCAAAATGAATTATTAAAAACGCTTTACTTTTATTAAAAAGTAGAGCGTTTTATTTTTTTATTATATATTTGAAATAATGTCCCAGGGAAAAAAGTATTTCATCATGGGCTGAAAAATATAACATGACACAACAAAACGATAATTTACCAGATAAGAATATTATAGGAAAAGTTTTAGACTGGTCTTATACAAAAGCGGTTACCGGCTTTTCCGGAGTTGACTCTGCATATGAATTAGCCAATGAGTATCTATCACAAGGAGAATCATTGAGTGAGCAAGTTGATTCTTTGATCAAATGGCAAGTAGCTAAATCGGCAGCCAGCGGATTTGTTACCGGTATTGGAGGTTTAATTACTTTACCTGTTGCTGTTCCGGCCAATATCGCCAGTGTGATGTATGTCCAAATACGGATGATATGTGCTATTGCCCATATGGGAGGACATGATATAAGAAGTGACAAAGTAAAGACATTTATTTACTTATGCATGGTAGGTAATGGTGCAAAAGAACTTCTCAAAAATGTTAGCGTCAGAATCAGTGAAAAAGTTTTAATCCGAACAGTTAATTCCTTAGTTAATCAATTAAGTACAAAGCTTGCCACAAAAATAGGCGAAAAAGGGGCAACCTCTTTAGGTAAAGCTGTCCCTGTATTAGGTGGTGTTGTCGGGGGATCATTAGATGCCGTATCAACGCGTATAATAGGAAAAGTAGCTAAGAAGATATTTATCGATGAGAAAGAAAAAATGAAACAAGTTTTCGAGATATTACCTGATGCGATTGATATTGAAGAAGTTCAATAATCAATCTAAATACCTTACTTCAAAAACTAAACTGCTATTTATCAAAATACTCTAAAGCTTCTGCTACAACGAAATTACTACCGCCAATAAATATTAGGTCATTTATCGATGCTTGTTCTCGAGCTTTGTTTATAGCTTCCTTAATAGATACGTAGCTTTTTCCTTGAAGACTATTTTCCATCGCAATCTCCTGAAGCTTTACTTCATTGAGCGAACGGGGACTATCTGCTTTCGTGAAGTAATACGTAGCATTTTTAGGTAATAAATGGATAACTGCTGATGCATCTTTATCTCCAGCCATTCCGATAATGAAATGAAGTTTGTTATATCTTTCGGTGGCTAATTGTTCTACAATATATTTAATCCCCCCCTCATTATGAGCCGTATCACATATTACACGTGGATGCTGCTGCAATATCTGCCATCTTCCTTGTAATCCGGTAAGCTCCATTACGTATGCGAAACCCGATTGAACAGCTTTAGTTGAGATATGATAACCTTTTTGTTGTAAAACATTTACTGCTGCTAAAATTGTTGAAGCATTTTTTTGCTGGGCTAAACCACGAAGTTCACCTTTCATTGAACCGAAGTCACGAGTTAAAAACAGCCATCCGCTAGCTGTTTTTATTGAAGAAGAAATAAGATCTTGATCCTCAGCAAAAATAATAGGTGCCCCTACTCTCTCCGCTGTATCTTGAAATATTTGACGAATACTATCCTGAGCTTCTCCAATGATCACAGACACATTTTTCTTGATTATACCAGCCTTTTCTATCGCTATTTTCTCAAGTGTATCCCCTAAAAATTGTGTATGATCTTTGCTTATATTAGTAATTATAGCAAGATCAGGAGTAATTATATTAGTACTATCAAGACGCCCACCCAAACCAACTTCAATGATTGCAACATCTACTTTTTCATCAGCGAAATATTTAAATGCAATCATCATTGTTAATTCGAAAAATGATGGTTTAATTGGCTCAAAATCGTCTTTATATGTATTTACAAAATCAACGATATACTCCTTAGATATTTTCTCTCCATTAATACGGATTCTTTCTCTGAAATCAACTAGATGCGGCGATGTGAATAAGCCAACCTTATATCCTGATTGCTCAAGAATTGCAGCTAAAGTATGCGATGTAGAACCTTTTCCATTAGTTCCTCCTACATGTATAGTTTTGAATTTGGTATGAGGATGATCAAACAATTTATCGAGGGCCAAACTATTGTCTAGTCCTTCTTTATAAGCACTCCCTCCTACTCTTTGAAAATCAGGATGCTGATTATATAAATATTCAATTGTCTTAGTATATTTCATCAAATCAAATAATTTGTTCCAAAATTAGAGTATTAAACTATGCAAGTTAGGAAATATTATTCTCTATATAGCGATTTGCTATTTAATTTTTAACTATTTACGAAAACAGCTCCCTAAACGCCTCTTCAACTTTACGAATTTGAACAATCTCAATTTTAGTTTTAGAAGTGAAACCTTTCAAATTATTCTGAGGTATAAGTATTCTATTGAATCCAAGTTTCTCTGCTTCTAATATTCGCTGCTCTATTCTATTTACCGGGCGTATTTCTCCAGATAGACCTACTTCTCCGGTGATACAGATGTTTCGATCAATAGCTATATCCAGATTCGATGAAAGCACGGCACTCAATACCGATAGATCCATTCCCGGATCATTAACACGTAGACCACCTGCAATATTTAAAAATACGTCTTTTTGCATCAATTTGAATCCTGCTCGTTTTTCTAATACTGCTAACAACATATTCATCCTTCTGATATCAAATCCCGTAGCTGATCGCTGCGGTGTCCCATAAGCTGCTGTACTTACTAATGCCTGAGTCTCAATAAGGAACGGACGTATCCCCTCTATAGCTGCTGCAATCGCTACACCACTTAGCCCTTCATGATTCTGCGTTAATAACAGTTCGGAAGGATTGCTAACTTGGCGGAGCCCATCCTGCCGCATTTCGTATATTCCTAGTTCAGCAGTACTTCCAAAACGATTTTTTATACTTCGCAAAATACGATACATATAATGTTGATCACCATCAAACTGAAGTACTGTATCAACAATATGTTCCAATACTTTCGGACCAGCTATACTTCCTTCTTTATTAATATGGCCAATAAGTACAACGGGAGTACCCGTTTCTTTTGCAAACTTCAAAATACCAGCTGCACACTCTCTTACTTGCGATACACTGCCGGGTGATGATTCGACAGTATCAGTATATATAGTTTGTATTGAGTCGATAACAACAAAATCGGGTTCGACGTTTTTTATATGAGTAAATATCTGTTCAAGATTTGTTTCACATAAAATAAAACAATTTTCGCTGCTTTCTTTGATCCGATCAGCACGCATTTTTAATTGCCTTGAACTTTCCTCTCCCGAAACATATAAAGTCTTTATTTTATCAAGGTTTAATACAGTCTGTAATATTAAAGTAGATTTTCCGATTCCGGGTTCACCACCGAGTAATATAAGTGAGCCTGGTACCATACCACCTCCCAAAACTCTATTAAACTCGCTATCACCCATATCTATTCGCGGATCGTCGCCAGTAGTAACATCTTTTAGACGAAGAGGTTTCGTCCTATCAGCTTCAAATAAATGTCCACGTTTATTTTGTGGAGTTGATTTGATGACAGATTCTTCCACATAGGTATTCCATTCGCCACATATAGGACATTTTCCAACCCATTTAGGCGATTCATTTCCGCAGTTGTTGCAGAAGTATGCAACCTTTATTTTAGCCATTATTTAATTATTTTGAAGCTGTATTTTATATTTTTTGTCGTTTCTAATTGTATAATATATATACCATTTGTCCAACCTATTGTTGGTATAGAATAACTCCGATCTACATTTCCTTCAAATTTAACATCTGGATTACGATAGACGTTATATCCAGCCAGGTTGGATATAGATATATGCTTTATATAATCAGTCTTATCTTTAAGCCTAATCTTTAGTATATCGCTATTATATTCAGACCAGAATGAAAAAGCATCTCGTGCAGACTCATCGGGCTGAGTTGGATCAATCGGTTTACCATCAATATTGGCGAGTCCATACATTTTTTTGACATTTGCATTAATTGGATCTAAAAAAGGTTTCATATAATGTACTTCGCTAATATTCTTATCCCAATGATATGATAATTTACCATAATAATCAGTTCCTGAAGTATTGCTGCAACTAGTATTACCTCCAGTTAAAGTTCCAATAACTAATTTTTCTTGATTGAATAGTGGTGATCCAGAGGAGCCTTTTTCGGTAGAACCAAAACCATTTAATGTTTCAGTATATTGAACCGCCCAATGTGCGTTATTCATTGCTGCACCATCAGAATCTGTATAAGTGTTACTTCGAATAGGAGTGTTATAAGTAGATATTTTTTTTACATCACCGCTAGGATGATGAATTACTACTCCGCTTTTTGATATTTGCTCCGAAATATCCCAACCATTGAAATATACATCGTAATCATCAGGTATATGATCGTTTAATCTCAACAATGCACCATCAGAACCACCTTGTAGAGGAGTTAATACTAATATGTTTGCACCAACAATTGTTTTATAACCTTCCGGTACTTTTTTTTCGTTGACACAACCTGAAAATTCATAATTAAAATAAAATTGAATACTAGACATATCAGCTATAATACCTCTATCCTTTATACAATGTGCGGCAGTAAGCAAAAGAGGATCTTTATCATTACTCGTATTATTTATTAAACTTCCTGTACTTCTGTACCATATATTTCCTATTAGTGCATAAATACGAGTTACACTTCTTTTTTCAGTTTGCCAGTCCGTTCCCTCAGTGCAATTAATATTTACTTGGCAATAATTAGATTTGTTAAATCCTTCAGGTTCGTCAGCCAATTTGGTATAATTCACAATACCTTGATATCCATATCCTACACTTGAAATTCGAATATTTGCAGGAATATTATTGTATTCAACATATTCTAGAGTTAGTTCATCACCATATACTATTTCAGTAGAAAAACTGCCGCCATCAGGATTCGTTATGTTTGTATATGCTCCTAATACTTGGCTTTTGTCCTTGTTGTATATAAAGAGTTTATTACCCTCTGGAATGAAAAACTTGCTATAAGTTAATATTATTCCGAGAGCATCTGGGGCATTAATTTTCAGCCGGCAAATGCGTATGTCGTCCTGAATCGTTATCCAATCACCATCTTCAGTCAAATTATAATCTACTGGTAAAACTGTAGCTATTGGCGATGGCTTCGTTTGGCTAATATTAAAAGCTTCCTCACGAAGTAATTTATTTATTTGTTTTTTATTAGCTTCTACTTTATATTCATTTATTCGGCTAGAGCTAGTACTTCTTGCACTTGTTAATTTAAAGCTGGGAGGCACTCCTCCTTCACTAATTTGGGAAAATACATTTGAACTAACAAATGAGAAAATGAGTAGTAGTATTGAGATTTTTATTTTCATATTACTCTAAAAGCTGATAATTGATTGTAGTTTTTCTATATGCTCTGAAACATTCTCTCGAGAAGTTAAATACTCCGTCTCGAAAATTATTTTCGCCTGATTATAAAATGGCTCTCTCTTTTTGAGATTGATTTCGATAAATTCCAATAATTCTACCTCATTTTTATCTTTTATAAGAGGCCTTTTCATTTTATGTTCAGGAATATTTAATCTTTGGCATAGAGCCTTAGGAGTTGCTTTTAGATAAATAGTAATTCCGCTACCATTCATAATTTCCATATTATCAAAAAAGCATGGAGCACCACCTCCAGTTGCAATCACAATTCGTTTATCAGACTTACTGAGCGATTTTAAAGAATCACTTTCGATACGTCTAAAACCCGATTCACCATACTCTTCGAAAAGTTCATTAATGGTTTTATTGTGTAGTCCCTGAATATAATGATCGAGATCAATAAATTCGGCATCAAATACTTGAGCAATTGCTGACCCTAACGTCGTTTTGCCAGCTCCCATGTATCCAATGAGATATATTAAATTCATGTAATAAGTAATATTAAGATTCTAATTATTATATAAATGTAGCAAAAAAACTGAAGTTATATTATTCTTTCACTAGTTTTGCTAGCCCATCTTTGAGGAATAATTGAAAATCAGATTCAAAATTTATAGTAAAAATATCCTTGCCTATTTTTTCCTTAATTTCTTTTATATCCCAAAATCTTCCATCAGCAACTTCATCATTGTCTATATTGAGTTTGTGGTCATATATTGTATAATAACAATAACTAAGCTCGATTTCTCTATCAGTCTCAATAATATATTTTGTAATATATACGGGGATAAACTCTTTTATACCGACTTCTTCCCTTGCTTCACGCCTTACAGCTATATCGGCAGTCTCTCCAAAATCAATATGTCCGGCAACAGATGAATCCCATTTATCGGGTTGGACATCTTTCTTAGATGAACGTTTCTGCATAAAAAGTTGCCCTTTACTATTAAATATATGAAGATGGACAACTGGATGTAGTAACTTACTACCATCATGGCATTGCGATCGGCTAGCTTTGCCAATAATATTACCTTCCCCGTCCACAATTGGAAATATTTCTTCTTCAGTCATTATTCTTATTTTATGCAAAGGTATAATTATATAACTGATTCTAAAAAACAGAACAGTCTAATTATTTAGACAAATTAACGGATTTTATTTTGTTGTCTAAAAAAATAGACATAAGTTTGTATTGTAAAATCATAAAAACTATGCAACTAACAAAAGCAGAAGAACAAATAATGCAGATCCTTTGGTCGATAGGAGAAGGAACAGTCCAAGATATTCTGAGGCGCTTTGAAAGCGATAAACCAGCAAGAACAACGATTGCTACAATTTTGTCTATTCTCGAAAATAAAGGGTTTGTAACTCATCGTACCGATGGACGATCAAATGTTTACAAGGCGATTGTTTCAAAGAAAGAATACTCAAAAAAACAGTTATTTGGCATGGCTCGTGATTATTTTAATGGTTCTTTTTCATCTATGTTCTCATTTTTTGCGAAAGAAAAGAATATTTCTTTAAATGAACTAGATGAAGTTATAGAGGAGACACGTAAAATGCTAGCAGAAGAAGATACTGAAACAAAATAACTTGAAATAAGGATGGAAACTCTAATTATATATATTAGTAAAGTTGGAATTTATATCACTATTTTTTGGTTGATATATCTTGTTCTAATGCAGAAAACAACCTTTTTCAGGTTCAATAGAATATATCTAATTTGGGGAGTAATAGCATCTTTTACTTTACCTTTGATCAACTATCGATATGACGTATATATTCCAATTTCAGAGTTTGTAACTGATGTTAATGCTACGACAACATCCCAAAATATTGAAAATGATATGAATATTTGGAATATTTTAGGAGTGTTTTATATAATTGGAGCTTTCGTTATTATTTGCCGATCAATTTATTCAATCATCAAATTCCGAAAGGAAATTAAGAATAAAAAGATCACTTTGATAAATAAATATAAAATAATTGATGATCAATCTGTTGAAGTACCATTCAGTGTAATAAATTATATTTTTATCAATAGTCATATTCTTACTAAAGATGAATATAATTTGATTCTTAAACATGAGAAAGCACATGTTGACCAATATCATTGGATAGACTTGATCATAAGCGAAATAATGATTGCTACACAGTGGTTCAATCCGATTGCGTGGCAATATATAAAAAGACAAAAAGAGAATCACGAATTTTTGGCTGACCAATTTGTGATAGATACAGGAATATCGCCGGCTCTGTATCGCGCAATTTTAATTAACCAACAACTTCAAGGGCCCATATTTTCTTTTTCTAATTCGTTCAATGTTATTAAACCATTAAATCGATTGAAAATGATTACAAAAACGAGAACTTCTCCTTGGAGAAAATTAACAGCACTGGTAGTCCTACCATTAATAGGTACTTTCGTATGGATTTCGGCAAAGCCGAACTATGTATATGAAATAGAAAACAATAAGCTTTCAGCTGATACGACTAAAACCAAGATTCATGTATTTACCATAAATGATGATAGTTTGGGCAAAGGAGAGTCGGGAGAATATAAAATTTCTATTCAAGATGCAGATAGTGAGAAAAGTAATATAAAAATCACTTCTACCAAAACTGATGGACTCAATTTAACTGTAGACAAAAGCAATAATGCTGTTCAGATTCATAGACTAGATGTAACCTCTGACAGTAAAAAAGGTATAAAGCTAATTTCAACAAATGGTGATTCAAAACCATTAATAATAGTAGATGGAGAAGAGCAATCAAATGATATTCTTAAATCGCTAGACCCTAAGCAGATTGAGAAAATAGAAGTACTAAAAGGTGAATCAGCCACAGAAAAATATGGAGAAAAAGCTAAAGATGGAGCAATATTAATAACTACAAAGAAGTAAAAAATCATACAAACACTACTTTACTTCTATATAAAGAGAGCAGATAGACCGATAGGTTATCTAGCTCTCTTTTATAATATTCCTCTAGCTTTGAATTCTAAATATTTATTGATCGAATTAATTGTAAGTTCTTCTGGTTTAGACAATATTGTATGAATTCCATTCCTATTAAGCTCCTTTACAATAAGTCTTTTATCATTACTCATCTTTTCAGCAGTACCTTTACGGAAAGCATCTTCAGCATTATCAATAGACGAATCCAGTATTTTTTCAAATTCTGTATTTTCAAAGAACGCAACCAAAACCAAATGATTCTTAGCTAATGTCTTCAGATATCTAAGCTGTCGGCGTGTAGCATTTAGAGTTTCGAAATTTGTGTATAGAATAATTAGACTTCTTTGATTCAATTTACGACGCACGTAAATACAAAGACGCTCGTAATTCGGTTCTTTGAAGTCAGTTTTCTGAGCGTATAGAGCCTCCAAAATAATATTGCGTTGCTTACGGCTTTTGTCGGCTGGAATAATATCATCAATATTTTTCGAAAACGTTATTAGTCCAACTTTATCACCTTTATGTAATGCTGTATTGATGACCATCAATGATGAATTAATCGCATAGTCGAGCAAAGTCATTCCATTGAAAGGCATTTTCATGCTTCTGCCTTTATCTATTAAGCAATAAATAGGTTGAGATTTCTCTTCTTCATAAGTATTAACCATTAATTGACTGGTGCGAGCTGTGGCTTTGTAATTTATAGTACGCGGATCATCACCATAAACATAATGTTTAATCTGGTCAAATTCGGAAGCATTCCCTACCCTGCGTATTCGTTTTACTCCATAATCAGTCAACCGATTAGAAGCTGCTAATAGCTCATATTTATGCATCTCAATAAAAGCCGGATAGACTGCTACTTGTTGAGCATTACCACATATATATCGACGTGTAATAAGTCTTAATACTCCATCGGCAAATATATTTATGTATCCGAATGAATATACTCCTCGTTGAGTTGGACGGAGGTTGTATTTTTGTTCATATTCTTCATTTGGTGATAAATTAAATTTATAGATGGTGTCATTTTGCTGAAATTGGAAAGGAACTTCCTCAATAACAGTAACTGAACATGTGTATGTATAGTTACTTCTTATATGAAGAGAAACTTCATTCTGATCGCCATTTGATAGTCTCTCTGGGCAGATACGATATGCTTGTATTCCATTTTTTATTCTGTATACAGAAAGTATATCTATCGCAATTAATATTATAAAAGTGATAATCTCAATGATTGCAACCAATATAAGAGCTGGAAACGGATAGCACATAAAAAGTGTTATCACACAAATAGCTAATGCGATAAAAAAACGTCTTGATAAGAATAAACTTTTAAAAAAGCCTATCTTGGAACTTGAGTCTTGTCTAAAATCTGCCATATAATAGTATCGGCCGAAGTGCCGTCCATTTCTTTTTCCGGTGTTAAAATAATTCTGTGTCTCAGCACAGGCACTGCCATTTCCTTGATATCTTCAGGTGTGACAAAGTCTCGTCCTCTGATTGCAGCTAATGCTTTGGAGGCATTGAATATAGCCAATGAAGCTCTAGGCGAAGCCCCTAAGCTGATCCACGGACTTTGGCGTGTAGAAACTACAATTTGTGCAATATATTCTAAAAGGTGGCGTTCTACGATAACTTTTTCGATATCTTGTCGAAGAGAATTAAGCTCCTCTTTACTTACGATTGGCTCAAATTTGGAATTTGATTCTAACTCACCTTTATCCTGACGTTCAAGAATTGAGATTTCATCTACAATATTCGGATAATCGACAAGAACTTTAAATAAAAAACGATCTAACTGTGCTTCAGGCAATCGATAAGTACCTTCATGTTCTATAGGATTTTGTGTGGCAATAACCAAGAAAGGATAGTCTAATGTATAGGTTTCTCCATCATTGGTAATTTGTCTTTCCTCCATTACTTCAAATAGAGCCGCTTGAGTTTTTGCCGGAGAACGATTAATCTCATCTATCAATACAATATTAGAGAAAATCGGTCCTTTTTTATATTCAAACTTTCCACTAGAAGGAATGAAAACACTCGTCCCCAGAACATCTGAAGGCATTAAATCCGGAGTGAACTGTATTCGTTTGAATTGTGCATTGATAGTTCTCGATAGGAGTTTAGCTGTTAATGTTTTAGCTACACCAGGAACACCTTCAATCAATACATGCCCATTCGATAATATTGCTACAACCAACTGCTCGATTAGCTGATGCTGTCCAACAATGACACGACCGATCTGATCTTTTATCTTTTGTACACTATCTTGTAACTGTGTGAAATCGATTCTCGATTCAAAATTTAAATCCTCTGACATAGTAGTATGCTATTTTGATTTGTTTTTGGCACAATCGTAAAACTTCTCCAATAATGAATTATACTGCATAAACTGTGCTTCTGTGATATGCAAGTATAACATAATATCATTATGAAGATTAAATATTTTAGAAATTTCGTTTTTATCCATACCCGATTTTGCATGTAATAAATCAATAAATTCATCATTGATATTCTCTGTCGGTATATAATAATTAGTTCTAATAAATTCAAGGAAATAAGCATGTCGCTTTGATGCGATTGCTTTATAATCCTTTTTCTTATAGAATAAATTGCTGATAGTACTCATAAATTCTATTGACGAATTTATGGGTTGTTTTATTTCAGGAATAATACGCTGCTTTCTTTTTGAAGCAAATATCATATAGAGAATAAATCCTAGAAATATAAGTATAAGAGAAGCTAAAAGAGGTGGGCTATTCAACATTACTTTAAATAGTCCGTCTCCCATACTAGCGTCTTCGCCATATCTGCGTTTATATGATTTTTTTGAATATTCATCCCAAATAATATGGCTCTCTTTAGGTATGTACGACAAGCAACGAAAAGCAAAATCATACTTTTCTTTATCTAACAAACTGATATTTGTAAAAGCTACAGGTAAAGTATTAAGGTATATAAATCCCTTGCCATATTGAATTTTTACAAATGAGCTTTGTTTTAGCTTCTCGTTTGTAGCTAATGTCCGTATGGGAAGTTTGCAAGAATCAGTATCAATTAAGTTGTGATTGCTTAGAATTATGCTTTTGTAATTATAGACCTTAGCAGTATCATAATCAGTAAGAATAAACGCTGTATCTTGGATATGGTATATATCATCTAAACCCAAGGTATCAAGCAGCTTCGAATCGAAAGTTTCTGCAGCTATAAAAGCATTGTTGCCAACGGCTACAAAATCCAACAAGTATACAAGTTCATCATGATGATACAAATCAAAGCTTTTAGTTATTGATAAGTAGGTCGATAC
The DNA here is from genome assembly GCF_900240225.1 of Dysgonomonas massiliensis. GTDB lineage: Bacteria > Bacteroidota > Bacteroidia > Bacteroidales > Dysgonomonadaceae > Dysgonomonas > Dysgonomonas massiliensis. The sequence continues at coordinate 275,584 of NZ_OEPV01000004.1, forward strand.
AACTTCAACGTCTACAATAGTGTCATAAAATGCCATTGTTAGAGAATCTTGTACTTCACCTTCTTCCAGATCATAGTAGTCTATGTATCCATCAAGATATGGATATATGGCCTCGCCTACCGGATCTTTGCTTACAATAATATTATCTTCTTCGAATATATCTTCTAGTAAATCAAAAAGAATAAAAGTGCCATAAGGATTTTTATCTGTATTCTTCAGAGTAGGTTTCCAGTTTGTCTTTTTAGTACATGACGGAAAAGAACACAGTGCAATAAAACAGATACAGACTGTGACAATTCTAAATATTATGTTTAGTTTATCTTTCATCTGTTATCATTTTATTGAATGCATTCATTTTCTTTTCTGCTATAGCAAATTCAGCTTCCTTAATAGGGAACTCCCCGTACCAAATATAATCGAAGAGTATAGTTGTAGCAAGAAAACGATCTCGGATATCCTTGTCTTGTATCTCCGACTGATAACTATAATTTGTTTTATTCTCAGCCCACGCGATGTAATTTCTATCTGACAATGATTTTAGATTACGTAAATACATATATCTTATTGCAAGTCTATAATCTCCTACAGATAAAGCTTCTTGTATCAATTTATTAAAGCCAATATTCTCATCATTTCCAGTTAGAATATCGGTTTCGGATAATTCTTCTTTCCATTTCTTAGCGAAGACTTGTTTCAGATCAATTTTTGCAATCCTCATTACGATAACAAGTATTGCAAATACAAAAAGGACTATAACTATGAATGTTAGAACTCCGCTTCCAAATAGCCACTCAAAAAACTTCCCGATTGCTCCAAAAAACTTGAGTAAAAAATCATCGAGCCAAGTTGGATCAGCTTTTTCAGCTTCAGGTTTTACATACTCAAAACGAGAATCCGATCGGAAACCATCTATTTTATCAGGATCAGGATAACGAGTAGTTGGTACAGAGTATAATTCATTGTTTATTGGTTGTGAATCATCAAGGCCTACAACCAACTCTTCATCATTGTAGTTAGGTGCAGAGATAAATTCCTCTTGGCTTTTAGCAATAAGAGATATAGATATAAGGTGTATTATAAAAATACACCTTATTAAAGACTGCTTTATATATTCTTTGTTTTTTAGCAATTTAAAGTGATTGATTGTCTTTCGTACCTATATTTTCAATAAACTGCTCCATCGGTTCAGTTCCAGTCTCAGCAATTCGACTATAATACATAGCTCCAATTATGATTACAAAAAATGGAGTTGTAAATAAACTTCCTAAATAAGGTATTAGTGAAGTTATATATATAGCAATTGGATTACTAAATGCGGAGAGCCCTAACGCTCCTGCAAAACCAGTCATAAAACTTGGAATAGCAGTAATCATATATATAATTGCAAGTAAGAAGATGGTTATTAATACTATTAGAAATGTAATCCACCAATTACCTTTTACTAATTTAGCACTTCTCGAAAAACATTCAGTTATAGAACTATTTTCTGCTGCATATGTATATGGGAAAAAGGCTAGATATATTCCGACAATTATTCCTGGTATAATGCATAAAAGAAAGCCCAGATTCAAGATAAATCCGAAAATAATATGGCATACAGTCAGCGGTAAAAAAACTTTTTTTACTAGATTCCATACTTCAGACTGGCTAATATTCCCATTTTCAGATCTTACGTAAAGTATTACATAGCAAAGTGGATAAAGTGCCATTATCATACCTCCTAAAAAAAGGAATATATATCCTATGATAGCAATAGGTGTGAACATTTTAGCATATAAGGACCATATTTCAGTAGGATCACTCATTGCTCCTAAATTCGCATATGATTCCATGAATTCGGATTGACCGGATTGCATTAGAAAAAGTCCGACCATTATAATAGGAAGGCTAAATACTAGCCCTCTGAGAATCGAACCAATATTTTGCTTCAGAAAAGCGAATGAAACGTCAAATGTCTCAGAGAAGTCTCTTTGTTTGATTAAATTAATTTTCTGTTTGTTTTCCATTTAAGTTTTTGTTTAAAATTGATGGATATAGAAAGAAATACCATAATATAAATAAAGCTGAAGCACCAATAACCACTATATTGAAGATAATTGGTAAATCTGTTAATCTAGTCCAGAAGCTTTCGATGAACGCAGCTACAATGAAAACTGGAATCAGTCCTACAGCTATCTTTAAGGCATCTTTTGCCGAATTTTGCAGTGAAATAATCCTTTTACGATTTCCTGGGAATAAGATACTATTGCCAATAATAAAGCCTGCTCCTCCTGCAATTACAATTGCCGATATTTCTAAAGTGCCATGTAGCCATATGGAGGCAACCGATGTCCATAATAAGTCTTGATCGTAAAAGAAATACTGGAATGTACCTAACATGACACCATTACTGAAGAGAATGTATGCTGTCCCAACTGACAAAAATATTCCGAAAATAAAAGCTATGAAAGCGACACGAATATTATTGGTCGATATCATAAAGAACATAGGAGCTTCATCTGAACTTTTGTATACAGCCATAGGGTCTCCACTCTCAATATTGTCGATTGTCATATTTACATAATCAGGCCCAAGGATATTATCAGCAAAGCTAGAATCCTGTGATTGAGAAAAGACTCCTAATAATACTCCTACAAATAGAGTGAGAAATGAATACAACATACACTTACGATGTTTATACATGATAAGTGGCAACTCTGTTGTCCAAAAAGTAATTAAACGATTCTTCTGTTTCTTTCTATACTGATAGATATCTATGAAGTATCCTCCAGTCAATCGATTTAAATATCGTACAGTCTGCGACTGAGGATAGAATGTTCTGGCATAGGCTAGATCATCAGTGAGTTCAACAAAGTTTTCAGCCAAATTTTCAGCCGAAATATCTTTGTTTGCAGTTTGATTTTCTATTTCCTGCCATTTATCTTTATTCTCTTTAATAAACGCAGCTTCTCTCATCGATATATTCTGTAGTGTTTGGAATGCATAACAAAGATAAACTATTCCTTTAAATTTTATAAATAATGAGGACAATTATCATAAAAAAATTAAATTTGCTATAAATATAAGATTACAACATAATAATATGTCAATTCAAGTCGAAACTCCGCAAAATGTAACTATTGATTATGAACCAGCAGGATTAGGTTTCCGAGCATTGGCATATATCGTTGATTTATTGGTCAAGGGGGCATGGGCTCTTCTATGTTTCTATATTACATTCAGAATGTTGAAACTAGACGAAACAGACTTTTTTGATGACTACTTTTCTCTGTATACCTATATCATAGTTTTGGCTGTACCAATAATCTTTTACGATCTTCTTTTTGAATATTTCAACCGAGGACAAAGTCCAGGCAAAAAGATATTTAAAATTCGTGTAGTTAATATCAATGGATCAATGCCGAGCTTTGGCAGCTACTTAATGCGTTGGTTATTTAGGCTGGTAGATATAGACCTTTTCTACGCAATGCCTGGTATTATATCAATCCTTTCAACTAAAAATTCACAGCGTATTGGCGATATTCTAGCTGGTACTACTGTTATAAGCTTGATGATAGACAAGAAGAATAAACTTGAGATTCCGAATTTAGAGTATAATGATAACTATAAAGTTGTGTATTATGACGTCTTAGATAAGTTATCAGACCGGGATATACAGATGATACGCTCGATTTTAGATGATAATAAAATGAAAGATAATGAATACTTTACCACTAAGCTTGTAGATCGGATTAAAACAATAACGGGATATAGCTTTGATGGTGACAACCATTCCTTTCTCGTTAAATTACTAGACGATTATAATTACTTAGCTTTGCAACAATAATATATATAATAGAATGAATAATATAGAGTGCGTCCTTTTTGATTTAGATGGTGTCGTGTTAGACACTGAAGTACAATATGATGTTTTTTGGGGAAATGTCGGAAAAAAGTACAAACCTGAAATTGATCATTTCGAGCGAGTAATTAAAGGGACTACCCTACCGAATATACTGAAGAATCACTTTGAAAATTTATCGGAAATTCAATTAAAAGAGCTAGTTAATGATCTTGATATCTTTGAGGCTAATATGGATTTTCGTGAAATAAAAGGATCAATCCAATTTATAAAAACATTAAAAGCCTCGCAATTTAAAGTTGGACTGGTTACTAGCTCAATGGATAGTAAAATGAAAGCAGTAAATGATGCTATTCATCTGGATTTACTTTTCGATGATATCGTAACTGCAGCTCATGTCAAGCAAGGGAAACCGAATCCCGAGTGTTTCCTTATTGCAGCTAAGCATCTAAATGTTAAACCCGAAAGTTGTTTAGTATTCGAAGATTCACTAGCTGGAATTGATGCTGCAACTGCTGCAGGTATGAAAGTAATAGGTTTAGCTACAACATTACCAAAAGAAAAGCTTGAAGCACATGGTAAATGCCAAGCTATCATTCCTAATTTTGACGGAATGACTGTTGATAAATTATTAAACTTACTGCGCTAGCTTACTCTTCAATCAGGGATAACTTAGCAATCATTTTGTCTCCTAGTTCAGATTTAGCTTTGATATGTTCTATAACGGCTTTAACAAAAGGGTTTTCTTCGAAAACTCCACGCACTTGCTCAAAGTCATTTTTCTTATCAAAGCTATCCCCATCCATACCAAAACTTGTATGCGTAGGTAATGAGAACTCTTTGCGAGCGTCTTCGTAAATCAATTTATCGAGACCGATTACAGCCTCTTTCCATTTTTCTACGATTTCTATAATATCTTGTGCTGTAATATCTTTCAGAGTTAAACCAAAATAAGATTGAATCTTATCCCAAGCCCAAGTCCACTCGAGTGTATAATAGTCTTTATGTAGTTGATCAAAGACTGCATTTATTTCTTCTATATCTGTAATCTTGTCAGTCTCTATATCTGTTATCAATCTGTCGATTTCAGTACTTGGTGCTAGTAGTCCTGCTAGATCTCGCCACAGATTTAAACCAACTTCTGTATCTGGCTGTAGACGTTGTCTTATTTCTTCATTTGTCTTGAATGGATAATTTTCGAGACGTGAAATAATAGAGTTCCCAAGAAATTTAATAATTGCAGTATGATATAGCTTTAATCCTTTTTCTATTGCAGTGCCTTTAATCGCACAATTTTGATAAGTATACATTCCCGAGCTTTTACCACAAGCTTTTTGTAAGCCTGTCAAAACTTCAATTGCCTGAAACATTTTTTGTACTGTATATGGGCTCAATAAATTGAAATTTATCTTATCCAACTGATTGGGATCTTTCCTTTTATCACGTTTTGGAAATTTTTGAGCGTCGCGAATTGTTCCTACACTTTTCAAATTCAGACCAGGATAAACCATCGTTCCATTATCACATTCTATGAGATATGAAAATGGAAGTTTAGATGTATCTGAGTGTCCAGTATGGCGTCCCATAACAAGAGAAAAAGCTCCTATTTTGGCTGGCCATAAGATATAAGAGTCACTGGTTGTTTTACCTCCTCGTTCCATTACACCCTGATGGATAGGCCCTAGTTTATACATGTGGTTACTCTGATTGGAACCTGAACCTGCATTCATAAACGAGAACATACCTGCAATCAATAATGTAGATTTATGGTGCGTAACAGTATATGGTCCTGCGAAAGTTGCGCAAGCTTCTCCATTTTCACCCTGACAGTTACTGAAAAACAAAGTATCACTAGCAGAGTAAGTATGTCCTAAATGGCAAGCTTGTCCTACAAAACAACGTGTAAGCATAGTACCATCTTCAACACGTGATCCCGAACTTATAATAAAATCTTCGGCCATCACATTATATCCTATATGAACGGGGTCGGAACTATTACTGTTTACACTTCCATTATACAGATATCGTACTCCTTCTAGTACAGCATCATCGCCAATACAAACATTACGAATAGTTCCTGTATTTACAATTTTAACGTTATTTCCTATCTTACCGATAGTGGAAAGTTTCTTTTTAGTGTACTGATCTACTATTTTTTGCATCTTTTCGATCAATATAGGACGATGGCGGTAAAAAGATTGTATATAAGCGAAGTGAGCGCTTAAAATATCACTTATTGTAACTTCTCTACCTCCGGTTTCGTTCAGTACTGCGACTTGTACTCCATTTCCGAAAGAAGTTTCACCTTCTACGTATATCGACTCTGTATTTTGTATTCTTACATTATCACCTACCTCGTAGTTCGCTATATAATTGTGTATATTTTCTATATAAACATTATTTCCTAGAGAACAATTATGTAAGCAGACATTACGAATGCATGAGTGTTTTTGCAATCCTCCTGGGAAGTCGTGAGTCTCGTCCAGAAGTCCAAGTTTTATATTTCCTGAAAAAGTAACAGATGTAACAAATTTTGAGTTAAAACGATCTTCTACTTGAATAGTATTCCAATCATCGGCAGTACAATTTTGCTGTATCAACCTACTAATTTCTTCTTGCGTAAGTTTACGATATGCCATTGGTTTTCGTTTTATTTATTGATAAAAAGTAACAGAAGTAACGAAAGTAGTACTTATCAATTTTGGTACTCTTCCATACTTCTTCGAACGTATATAATATAGATAAAGCTGCGGAATTAATTTACAGCTTTCAGGCTCATATCTTTCAGTTTAGCATTATAGATTATTGCACCAGATGAGATATAATCAACACCTATAGCAGCAATGCGAGAAACAGCTTCTTTTGTAATGCCTCCAGATGCTTCAGTTTTAGCTCTGCCATCTATAATTCTAACAGCTTCTTTCATCTCTTCATCAGACATATTATCTAACATAATAATATCTACCACATTGGTAGCTAATGCTTCGCGCACTTCATCCAAATTGCGAGTTTCAACCTCAATTTTCAAATCTTTACCTATCGTTTCAAGATATTTTACAGTAGAAGCTACAGATTGAGTTATACCCCCTGCATAATCGTTGTGATTATCCTTCAGCATTATCATGTCAAAAAGTCCGTAACGATGATTTGTAGCACCACCAATATACACAGCCCATTTCTCACACATGCGGAAGTTTGGTGTTGTTTTTCGTGTATCTAGCATTTCCGTATTAGTACCTTTCACAAGGTTTGCAACCTCTCTGGCAGATGTTGCAATGCCACTCATGCGTTGCATACAATTCAAAACAAGGCGTTCCATTGTCAAAATTGATCTGGCGTTTCCTGAAACTATAAAAGCTATATCTCCTTTTTTAGCTTCTTCACCATCATGCTTGAATATTTCAATCTCTAGTGAGCTATCATAATAATGAAAGATTTCTTTAGCCAAATCTATTCCAGCCAAGACACAATCATCTTTTATGATCAATCTGGCTTTTTGTACCGAATTTTCAGGAACACTTCCTAGTGTAGAATGATCACCATCGTCAACATCTTCTTTTATAGCTTGGCTAATAAAGTGATATAGTCTTTCGTCTGTTACGTATGGAGGTCTGTTCATATTCTTATTTTTTTTGACTAAATAAATATTTTAAAGCTATTCAGAATCCTTATCTAAATCTTTATTGTAGAATGCACCTTTATTTTCGGTTTGTTCAATACTTTGATTTATAATAAGCCAAGCTACACTTGTCAGATTACGAAGTTCTGATAATTCAGGCGAAAGCTTTGAGAATTTATAAAGTTCTTTCACCGATTTATAAATATCTTCTTCTTTTTGTTTTGCGATTTCTAGACGTCTGTTACTGCGAACGATACCTACTAAGTCACTCATCAATTGTTGAAGATCTTTTCGTAGATAAGTCAGTAAAACTTTTTCGTCATTTGGTCTTACCCCTTCTTCATTCCATTCGGGTATGCTATGCAGCTTCTCATAATTGAAATCATCCAAATCTAGTCTTTCAATTGTTTTCATTGCTGCTCGATGAGCAAAAACCAATGCTTCTAGCAATGAGTTTGAAGCTAATCTGTTTGCTCCATGAAGTCCCGTATTCGAGCATTCACCTACTGCAAACATGTTTGTAATAGTACTTTGTCCATAAAGATCGACATCAATTCCACCACATAAATAATGGCTTGCAGGAACAACCGGAATAAGGTCTTTAAACATATCAAGACCTTCATCCTGACATTGTTTATAAATATTGGGGAAATGCGCTAAAAATTTGTCTCTGTCCAGATGTCTGCAATCAAGACAAACATAATCATCTCCTCGTAGTTTCATTTCATTATCTATAGCCCGAGCTACAATATCGCGTGACGCTAGTTCTTCACGATCGTCATATTTGTGCATGAATGGTTCGCCGCTTTTGGTACGTAATTTTGCGCCAAAGCCACGAACAGCTTCAGATATTAATGGCAATTGCCCTGGATGCTTGCTATAGAATACAGTCGGGTGAAACTGTATATATTGCATATTGCTTATGCGAGCTTTAGCACGATGTGCCAACCCGATTCCATCTCCGGTAGCAATAGTCGGATTCGAAGTGTTCTTATATACATGTCCACATCCTCCGGTTGCCATCAGCGTAATCTTTGCCGACATTTTTACGATTTTCTGAGTCTTGATATCAAGAACATATGCACCATAGCAATTCAGGTTATATTTATTAAATTCCTCGTTAGGAATATGATGCTCTGTTATAAGGTCAATCACATAATGATGACTTAACAACTCAATATTAGATAGTTGTTGAATAGCGGTAAGCAAAGCTCGCTCAATCTCGTACCCGGTAATATCTTTATGATGAACCACGCGGTTTTCGGTATGTCCACCTTCACGACCAAGATCGTAGGTTTGAGCATCATTTTTATCAAAATTAGCACCCCACTCTACCATTTCTCTGATACGTTCAGGGCCTTCTTTGACAACAACTTCTACAGTTTCTAGTTTCGACATATTTGCTCCGGCACGCAATGTGTCTTGGATATGCTTCTCAAAACTATCTTTCGTAAAGTCTGTAACTACAGCTACGCCTCCTTGAGCATACTTCGTACTAGACTCTTCGCTATCGCCTTTTGTTACTATTGTTATTCGGGCTTGTGGATGTTTATTCGCTATTTTCAGAGCGTACGACAATCCTGAAACTCCTGATCCAATAACTAGAACATCTGTATAAATCATCTATTTAATCTTTTGAGAAAGTTCAAGCATTCTATTTATCGGTTTCAACGCTTGCAATCTAAGCTCTTCATCCATTATTATTTCAGGCAATTCATATTTCATGCACAGATATAGCTTTTGAAGAGTATTAAGTTTCATGAAATGACATTCACTGCATTTACATGATTCGTCTTGTACAAGTGCTGGAATTAACTTCTTATTAGGAGCTTTCTTTTGCATCTCGTGAAGTATACCTTCCTCTGTAGCAATAATATATTCAGTGCTATCATCTTCTACCACATAGTCTAAGAGTCGAGATGTAGAACCTATAAAATCAGCCATTTTTAAGATAGGCTTAGGTGTCTCAGGATGCGCTATAAGTTTTGCATTCGGATGATCGATCATTTGTTGGCCTATTCTTTCAAGAGAGAAAGCTTCGTGAACAATACAAGCTCCGTCCCACAATATCATATTGCGACCCGTTGTCTGATTGATATAGCGACCTAAATTACGATCCGGAGCAAAAATTATTTCCTGATCTTCCGGTAAGGAATTTATTATATGTTCTGCATTAGAAGATGTTACAATAATATCACTTTCGGCCTTAACACCAGCATCGCAATTTATATAACTTACTACAATTGCTTTTGGATGTTTTTTTCTTAGTTCGCGCAGGCCTTCACCCGAGCATGAATCAGCTAATGAGCATCCTGCTAATAAATCAGGTAAAACTACTTTTTTATTTGGATTTAAAATTTTAGCAGTCTCGCTCATAAAATGTACTCCGCAAAATACAATCATGTCTGCATCAGTTTTTTCTGCAGCACGAGCAAGTTGCAAACTATCACCAAGAAAGTCGGCTAAGTCTTGTATTACTCCTGGCTGATAATAGTGAGCCAGAATTATAGCATTCTTTTCTTTTCTGATGCGATTTATTTCCTCTATGAGATTTATTCCTTGAGGAATTTCAATATCTAAATACCCTTTGATTGGTAGATTTTCGATAGCTTTTTCTAATGTTGACATCTTTATATTGGATAAAAAATACGTACGAAGTTACACATTTATATTAAATCTTTTATGCTTCTAATGTTTTTGATTTGCAAAAAAGTAAATATACTATCTTCTGGCTCAATATCAAAAGCAATTAAACTCATTAGTATTTTGATATTATTTGCAATTTAACTACATTTGGATATGATCATAAAGTTTAAGTATTATGAAAAGACTCAACCTATTTTTGTTTTTAATTTGCATATTTTTTTGTTCCTGCTCGTCCTTGTCTTATTTATCTACAATTAAAAGTTCTACACAAGGCGTAGAACAAGGTGAAATTGGAGAATTTATCGTTGACAACGATAGCCTGCAGATAATATATAATTTCAATGGTATAAATGCACCTATACATGTTGAAGTATACAATAAACTATCAAAACCTCTTTATGTAGATTGGAATAGATCAGCCATAGTAATTAACGGAACTGCTACAAATTATATTGGTAAAACAACTAAGATTTACGGTCGTGCTACGGGATCTACATATGGAACCGAGAATTATAGTTGGGGAAGGGCTAATTTCGTTGGAAATGTTGATTTAGCTGTGCCAATTAGTATTATTCCTCCCAAATCTAGGATCAAAGAGACACACCTATCCCTAAAAGTTAAATTTCAAAATATTGACACGAAGCAATTTACAAGAACGAAGATTGGATTATCTGGCGGTTCGGAATATGCTAGAGCTGAGCAGGCTTCATTTTCGGAAAACGAGACGCCTTTCGCTTTTCAGAGCTTTTTAACACTACAGTATGAAGGAGAGGATTATTTTCATTATGATAATGATTTTTATGTTGAAAAGCTCATTATCTTGAAAGATCGTGTAGGTTATGGAGAATTACCTAATAATATAAAGAACAGAGCTGATTATTTCTACATGAATGAATAATTTTAATTAAATATTAGATAGATGATGAAAAAAGGATAACCCGAATGGATTATCCTTTTCTTATTTATGGAAAGATCAATTATTGAGCTTGACCTTCGCTACCAAGCACGCTTTGAATTTTGTGCTTGTATAATTTTTTCATATTATCACGAGCTGGACCTAAGTATTTACGAGGGTCAAATTCAGCTGGTTTTTCTGCAAATGTTTTACGAACTGCAGCAGTCATTGCTAGACGGCTATCAGAGTCGATATTGATTTTACATACTGCTGATTTTGCAGCTCTGCGTAGTTGCTCTTCAGGAATACCGATTGCATCTTTCAATGCACCACCGTATTTGTTGATTGTAGCAACTTCTTCTTGAGGAACAGATGAAGCTCCGTGAAGTACGATAGGGAATCCTGGAAGTTCTTTTTCAACTCCTTCAAGGATATCGAAACGTAATGGTGGTGGAACCAAGATGCCATTTTCGTCTCTTGTACATTGTTCTGGAGTAAATTTATTAGCTCCGTGAGATGTACCAATTGAAATAGCTAATGAATCACAACCTGTTCTTGATGAGAAGTCTACAACTTCTTCAGGGTTTGTATATGTGTGGTGTTCTGCAGAAACTTCGTCTTCTACACCAGCTAATACTCCTAATTCGCCTTCAACTGTAACATCGAATTGGTGAGCGAATTCTACTACTTTTTTAGTAAGTGCGATATTTTCTTCGTATGGAAGGTGTGAACCGTCGATCATAACTGAAGAGAAACCTGCTTCGATACAAGATTTACAAGTTTCGAATGAATCACCATGGTCAAGGTGAAGTGCGATTTGTGGTTTTTCCCATCCTAAGCTTTTTGCATATTCAACAGCTCCTTGAGCCATATAGCGAAGAAGAATAGGATTAGCATATTCACGTGCACCTTTTGATACTTGTAGGATTACCGGCGATTTTGTTTCAGCTGCTGCTGATACAATTGCTTGTAATTGTTCCATATTGTTAAAGTTGAATGCTGGGATAGCATATCCACCTTTAATAGCTTTAGCAAACATCTCTCTTGTGTTAACCAAGCCTAAATCCTTGTAATTTACCATTGTATTTGTTTTTATAAGTAATTTTATTGGTTTTAATAATATATCGATACAAAAATAACAAAATAAAATGAATCTATGATAATGAATTTACATTATCATAGATAGATATCCTTTATATTTATTTTGACCAAAGTGGAGTTGGGTATTCACCCGCATCAACTAAACTTTGTAATTTTTCGACTACCGATGGACGATCTTGTGCATATGTTACTCCAAACCATTTAGATGGTGTATCCAATACTTTTACATCCGAAATGTTGTTTTGGATCAGATATTCAATCATTAGTGGAATAAAGTATTCAGCTTTGATGTTATCTTTATTTTCTTCCAAGAAATTAATAAAGAATTTTTTAGAGTGGGCAAAATAATCTGGAGTCAATCCCCACATATTCATCGATACTGGTGCATTTTCTTCTAATTCATGCCAGCTCTCATCTGCATCTTTATATTTAATTACGCCGTCAACTCGTTCTATATGTGTACGTTCTACTACATTTGCAAGAAATCCTTTTTCATCAGCTTTACATACACCACGAGCTACAGCACCACTTTCTGAAAGTGTATTGCTCAGTCTGTATCCAACCATGCAATAGTGGTTCTCTTTACCTGCCAATTTATTTAATTCGTCTGCTAGTATTTTGAAGCTCTCGCGACCGTAAAAATCATCTGCATTTATAACAGCGAATGGCTCATTGATAACACTTTCTCCCATCATTACAGCATGGTTTGTCCCCCATGGCTTTACTCTCTCTGGGTTAAGTGCGAATCCTTCAGGAAGGTTATGAAGTTCTTGGTATACAACCTCTACTGGAATATGATTTTCATATTTTGATATAATTTTTTCGCGGAATTCTTTATCGAATGATTCACGAATAACAAATACAAGTTTGCCAAATCCAGCACGAAGAGCATCATATACTGAATAGTCCATGATAGTTTCTCCGCTAGGGCCAACTCCGTCAAGTTGTTTTAATGATCCGTAGCGACTGCCCATTCCGGCTGCCAAAATAAATAGTGTTGGTTTCATTTAGTGGAAATTAAATTATATAATCTTTATTATTTGCATATCTAATTTAAAACTTTTCAGTTTTTTTTGATAAATAATAAAAACGCTAACATCGCGTTCATTAAGGAAATGCAAATATAAGCCTTTTTGTTAATTTTTCCATTGGCAAAACAATATAAATCCAGTAACAATTATCATATTTTAATAAATTGTTAAATGCATAAATTCAATATCAGAAGATATTTTAGTATTTTTGTCTTTAATTGATAATAAATAGTTGTTTTTGCCTTGATTTATATCGAAAAGAATTAGGTAAATGAAAATAAAATACGCCTCTCATTTCTTTACAATCATCATAGTCTGTCTCTTCAGCCTACCATCCTATGGCCAAAATATTGAAAGACAAAAAAATGATAGCATTCTTGAAAGAATGACTGATATTGATACCAATATAAAAGAGTATATAAAAATAGATACCGTTGGCGGAATAGCCTTCAGACATATGGTTGATTCTTTATTAAACGAAATCAGCTATAAAGCACCTCGAGATGCTAATGGTTTATTAATAGCTCCAAAAGACAACTGGGTACCTTTTGATAATTACATGAGTTTTAGAGACACTGTTATTTTCGATCCGGCATTCCTTCCAATCGTATTTGATGGAAAAATTATCCCTGATAATCTATCATTCCTATCTGGGGATAGTATTTATCAAAAAAAGGATACAAAACCTTCCTTTAGACTTATTGATCCATCAGCATCTGTTGCTAAATATTATGAAAAAGCCATAGATGTAAATAATCGTCGTCGTTCGTATTACATGAATAATCCGGAATCGGTTCAGTTGAACGCCTTCGAATTTGCTGAGCATCCGATTATTAAAGAAAATACGATGAAGAAAGTAAGTATTTTCGACAAACTTCTGAAGACGGATGATCCTATTACTTTGAGTAGTCCCAGTTTAGAAAAATTAGCAGTAAAGACATCTAAATGGAAAATTGTTGGAGATCATAATTTGAGTGCATCTTTTAATCACATCTCAGGAAACTGGAATGGCGGAGGTAATAGTTCGTATGGTGCTACTAGTCGCCAAGTTCTAAATATTGATTACAAACATAATCGCTTATCAGTTAAAAACACTATTGAATGGCGTCTTAGAATGCAAAAGCTCAAAGGCGCAGGAGATGAAAATGAGAAACGCGATTATGAGATTAACGAAGATTATTTAAGATTGGAAACAACAATGGGATACGATGCGTTTGACAAATGGGCATACTCACTGAAAATAAATGCAAAAACTCCTTTGTTTAACGCTTATAAGAATACGAATTCAAATTATCGTGTCAGAGCTTTCTTGTCCCCATTCGATTTCGACATCGGTCCCGGTATGAGCTATTCGTTGGAAAAGAAATCATCAAATGATAAGTACCGTAATTTGAAGTTGGCACTAGATATACAGCCATTTATTTTCAAATACAGATCGATAAGAAGCGATGCTGTAAACTACAAAGACTACGGAATGGAAGCCACAGTGACAGAAAATGATTTTGGAATAGTAGAGAGAATAAAAAGTTATAAGTGGGAACGAGGTACACAGGTACAACTGAAGTCTACAATCAATTTCAATCGTTTCTGTTCGTGGGACTCTAGAATGCAATATTTCTCAAATTACAGCTATACTATGTTTGAATGGGAGAACATATTAAAATACAGTTTGAACAGATACTTGGGGGTTATTTTGATGCCTTACTATAGGTTTGATGATGAAACTGTAGCAAAGAAAAGTAGAAATCACTCTTACCATCAGCTCAGATTTTCTCTTGAGTTTGGAGTCCAATTTAAATGGTAATATAGTTCTAAAAACATATATAGAAGGAGAATCGAATAGTTCTCCTTTTTTATGTATACTGGGAATAATAACTAACTTTATAGAAACGAATTCTATATATGATTAAATCTCAATATATATTAGACATATTAAACCTGCTCTTAGACCAAGAAGGAACTGAAAATGCTAAAAATCAGATTCAGTACTTAACGGATGCAGACTATAATTATACAGGAGCTGGCGTTTATATAACCTTTAAGGCTACTGAAAACATCAAAGAAGATTATCTATCTAAAAAAAGTGTTATTAAAGGAATAAATATTGAATCAAAAGAATTAGAAATAGGTGCTACAGCTCTTGTCTTTTGCAATCATGGCATTATAGAAACTTTAGAAATAGCTGCATATGGAGAGTTATATCCGAAAAAAAATTTGACAGATTATACCCTTTTACTCGATTACTGAAATTCATATCGTAAACTATAGAACAATATCTCCTCAAAACATTTTTGCTTGAGGATTTCTGCTTTTTGTGGAGTACAACACCAAAGTCTCGAACTCTTTTTGTGAGGATTGGGAAAATATTGTTAACTTTATTGAAATTAATGACTGTGACAAATGAAGACCAAAGTAGATATTGCATTAGCTTATATAAATGCTATCAATATGGCTAATATTGAAGAACTATATACACTAATGACAAAAAATCATTTATTTATAGATGCTCACGATAATAATGTCAAAGGCAAAGAGAATATGAAGCAATCATGGATAGATTATTTTATCATGTTTCCTGATTATAAAATTGAAGTAGTAGACATCCTTCAAAGAGACGATTTAGTTTGTATACTTGGGTATGCTAGTGGCACATATAAGAATTTTAAAAATAAAAAAAACAGTAATTATTGGAGAATTCCTGCTGCATGGACAGCAATTATTAAAAACAATCAAGTAAATCAATGGCAGGTTTATGCTGATAATATTATAGTTATGGATATAATTAATAGAGTGGAAAATAATAAATAATCCCTACATATAGCAAATGCAGGGATTTGATTTGAATTTGTGGAGCATATCGGACTATATTATAGACTGTAACACAGTGATATATACAAATCATGTAGCATAATTAGTAACATGTCAGATTCTTATTGTTATAAATTTATAAAATATTGCTACATCATTTTTCATACTCTCAAAGTATTGATAGGAAAGTACGTAAAACACGATAGCCTCTCATCTATCATACCAATCAACAGTTTTCCATATGACTATCGATCAGCTGGTAAACTTCGAGGGTGAGATACCCAAAGAGGTTACAATCGAGGATAAGTCAACCATCGAGCAAATGAAGATGATACAGCAGCTTGATGATGAAGATAAGCAGACAATCTTCAAACTGATCGACAAGATGCTGACAAATAAAAAGTTTAAAGATTTTTTCTCTAAAAATATTGCGACTTTGTAAAAAAAGACTGCCTATAATACAACGAACAAAGCCCACTTGTGACGGTGGGCTTTGTTCGTTGTATATAGATTACAAATAACCAAGTCAATGTAAAGCTTAAATTTAGAAATATCTAATTTCACTTAAAGATAATATAATACACTAATATCAAGCTAATAATCAAGGTTTACTCTTTAACCTTAACAATATATTTACTTGTAATATAATACCTATTACTACATAACAAAGCATAATATAAATACAGTCTTTTTGCTCTTCTAGTATTTGTCTTAATATACTAGCAGCGTCTGTACTTTCAAAAGGAATAGCTACCATTGTTATTTTAAATTTGAAATCTCTATAGCAAACAAAAAGCCTTTCAATTAAAAAAACAACTATTCCAATTGATAAAAGCATATATATCCTAATTAGTGTTTTCATATTCATCATTTTCTTACTACAACGGTAATTGGTTGTCTAGACAGATAATTTAGATGGGCTTGTAAAGCAGATGGCGCAACTGGTCGTACTTTTTCGATTACAGTTCCAAATTTTGGATGTGACACCTCACGCTGCATAGAATCTGATCCAGCTTTTTTCATAACATCGACAGTAAAAGTGGTGCAATTGTTCGCAAACATATCATATTTATCTAGGTTTATCTTCATTGATCCTGATGATTTGTCTTGCTCCAATATATTATCTTTCTTAACTGAACCTATTATTTCATCCATAACTGCCTCTACGGTATTATCAGTAGCATCTGTTATTTCATAGGTTTCATACTTTGTCTCTGATTTAGAATCTAAATATTTTTGAGCTTTTTCGCCTTTAAGCACATACAATATACCCTCTTTTTTATCATCTTGAGTATAATTTCCATATGTATATACCGTTAAATCGTCTCCATCTCCTGTACTAAACCAGCTATGACCATAACCAGTTGTTTCAGTATAAATCCTAACAGTGTCTCCTCTTGGATCCGTATAAATAAGAGGGTTATTAAGGCAATATGCATACGGAGAAATATTATAGTATTTCTCTGCTTTGGGATCTATCGTCGTAAACCTGCCGATTGCCGCATCATAGTGACGAGCCGAATAATCGTACATATTCAAACCATGCATCTTGTCAAGCTCCTTTCCATTGTATTTGTAAGGTTGCTCTCCTTGATTTTCACTATCCGCAAATGCTGAGCCGAAAGGATAATAATGCGTTTTTTGTATAGCTATCCCACTCTGATCGGCTACAACCCTATTATTACCCAAATGATCCGTCAGATAGAAATAATATTTCTTAACCATTGCATCGTAGTAACCACCATCTTCCAAAATACGTTTCAAAAAACCGTCTTCGTAGATCTTATTGCCTACATAGTCTGTCGTTTTAGGATCATTGTTGACCGCATTATAAGCTACTACCGAATTTACAGGAGAATTGCGTGTTTCTACAACTGTTTTATGTACAGTTTGTAATTTCTGGCCCGATGCTGAATACAAGTACTCAATGCTACCCTTTCCGTCTATCGCTATAGACTGAGGTAAATTTAGCGAATTATATCGAACAGCCCACAAAAAGTAACACTTTACTACATGTTTCATCGCTTAGTGCATTAATTTCGCAGTTGGGAAACCCGATTGGCAAAGAGAACGTGAAAAATGTAACCTGTTTGAGCGAAGCGAGTTTTTACATTTTGGCTCGCTAGCTTTGAACGGGTCAACGAGAAATGCAGCACAGTTTCTTTGTAACTTTCTTAGGTTAACGTGAGTTCGACATAAGATAAGTTCTTAATAACTAGCATAATAGAAGAAAGTTGATTAACTTTAAGTCTCTAACATTCAAAGTTTTAAATCAAAAAACATTCTATTATGCTAAGTCTTTGTGAAG
>NZ_OEPV01000016.1 GCF_900240225.1 Dysgonomonas massiliensis
CCAATCTGATTGCCGGATTATTAGCATATAGTTTCTTACCGAAAAAGCCTTCGATTAGGGTAGATATAATAGAAGATAGCCAATTGACTATCTTCTAAAATCATTTTCTTATATCGAACTCACGTTAAATAAGAATAACCAACTTATGACATTACTAAAACAACTCATCTAGATTTAAAATTGATTATCAATGGTTCTTTACTCACTTTTAGAAAAATCGAATGAATCAATATCAACATAGCCTCCAGCTGATTTGGTTGCAAAATTATAGATAGCAAAACGATTTCCCATAAAATGTTTCAGATTATATATCATATGAAACTCTGTTCCAAATTCGGTCCAATTGCTTTTATCTAGGCTATAGTAAAAATTTGCATTATCCGTATAAAAGTTACAATCCATTCGTAGATATACAATATTCTCATGGAGTTCTATTCTTGCTTTTTCTATGTCTCTATCAGTCATCACGAGATACTTCTTATCTCCTTCCATTACTACCGAAATAAGCCCAGGCTCAGCACAAAAGGCTCCAAAGCCAGCAACGTCACCATCTTTCATCTTCGAGATATCCATGCTTACAATACCGCTACACAAAGGACCTTCAGTTCGCTGAGATAAAGTATTTCGTGCTTCAAAGATCGTTTTAACCACTTTACCTGTTTTCAATCTCATATACCCCGGACGCTCTGTCAGAGACCACAAATTATTATCCGGATTATGATTCCATTGCCAATTAAAAGCCAGTTTATCAGAATCAAAATCATCACTGATAACCAATGGTATAGCACTATGTCCTTTTATCGGTTTTTCCATTTCTTTAGCAACTCTACCCGACTCATCACCCAATATAGGCCATCCATCTTCCCAGCGACACGGCATCAAGACTGGAACTCGCCCCACAGCTCCCCTATCCTGAAATAAGTATCCATACCAATTTCCATCCTCAGTATCAACAATACATCCCTGAGCAACTCCTGCACCTGGTTTATCCATGAAGTCAGAAAGAATAACCTTCGATTCGTATGGTCCATCAATTTTATCAGACCGGAAGCAAAGTTCGGTACGAATACCTTTCGCAGGCCACCAGATCAGAAACATATAGTACTTGTCATCATATTTACAAAGATGAGTTCCTTCGAGCAAACCTGGATAGCCATCTTTGTCTCCTTTAATTACTACCGCGTCAACACCTCCTTCTTTTATATCAGACAAGTCTTCATTCAACTCTGTTATTCGGATTTCTCCACTTCCAGAGGCTAAGTATACTTTACCATCATCATCAAAAAGTAGTGATGCATCATGATATGTACGATCAAATTCACTTATTTTTTCCCATTTACCAGCTGGATTATCAGTCGAATAGATATACGATTTTTGAGGTGTATTAGTAGCAAAGAAAACATAATATTTCCCTTTATGGTAACGTAAGGATGATGCCCACTGTCCCTGACCATAAACATCTCCTCCTTCTAGATCATATAATGGGCTATCTTTTATTTCATCAAAAAGATAGCTGATAATTTCCCAATTTACAAGATCTTTAGATCGCATAATTGGAGCTCCTGGCATTAGATGCATCGTCGTACTGACCATATAATAATCAGTCCCGACCCTTATTACATCAACATCAGGAACATCGGCATAGATAACTGGATTAAGAAAAGTTTCTTTTACAACAGGAGATTTATTACTACATCCTATCATTGTTAATAGTCCCAAAGAAAATAATAAGAATTTTGTTGTCATGGTTTATTTTTTATTAAGATTAATTCATTTTTACTCTTGTTTAGACGATATACTTCGCGCGCTCTTCTTCGTCATAATAAAGATAGAGCATCGGAATATAGAACCAGACTTTCCATTGAGCGTCAAAACTGCATTGTAATGAATTAGAACTTTATATTTTTAAATTTGTAAGTCTTGCCTACTTCTGTATTAATATCATATTCGAAGATTTCATTCAAAACATTGCCTTTCAGAGAGGCTTCTTTTGAAATCAACGGCTTTGCAACATTTGCATCTTCAAGCAAAACGTTTAAATTCTTGCCACTAGCTACTCGAAGCCCTTTTCCTACAAGTTGTACGTAAGAACGGATGCGTAAATTACCTCCATTTTTGGACAATACTGTAACTTCCGCTACTTCACCATTTTTCCATTTCATAGAAAGTTCGAAACCTCCACGAGCAACAATACCATATACTTCACCATCTTTCCACACATCGGGTAAAGCCGGGAGTAAATGTACAGCTCCGTCATGACTTTGCAACAGCATTTCTGCAATACCCGCTGTCAGACCAAAGTTACCATCAATTTGAAATGGAGGGTGTGCAGTAAACATATTCGGATAAGTTCTGCCATCTCCATTTTCGCGATTAGCAATCGTCAGCATATTGTTTACTATCTTATAAGCATGATTTCCATCCATCAATCTTGCCCATAAATTAATTTTCCAACCTATAGACCATCCTGTGGCCATATCACCTCTGTATAGTAACGAATTGCGAGCCGCTTCGAATAACTCAGGTGTCCGATAGGGAGAAATTTGACTTCCTGGATATAAACCATATAAATGAGACACATGTCTGTGTTCATTTTTAGGATCGTCAAGATCTTCTAGCCATTCTTGAAGTTGATTATATTTTCCTATCTGCATAGGAGGCAATCTGTCGGCCATATTATAAAGACGATCTCGATATGATAAATCTTCATTCAATATTTCATTTGCCTTAGCTGTTCTTGTAAGAATATCGAACACCAACTGATTATCCATGGTACATCCAGCCGACAGCGGACCATGTTCAGGCGAAACTGAAGGCGAGACAACCATCCATCCATATTTAGGATGTTCGACCAATGTGCTTAAATAAAAATCGGCTGAGCCTTTCATTATTGGATATACTTCTTTCAAAAACTCTTTATCTCCGGTATATAAATAGTGCTCCCAAAGATGCTGAGACAACCAAGCTCCGCCTGTAGACCACATTCCAGCAGCGGCGAAATCAATCGGACTAGTAACTCTCCAAAGGTCAGTATTGTGATGAGCAACCCATCCATCGGCTCCATACATCACTTTAGCTGTTTGACTGCCACTTTCACTTAGTTCTTTGAGCATTTTAAATAGCGGTTCATGACATTCTGACAAATTGGTTACTTCGGCCGGCCAATAATTCATTTCAGTGTTAATATTGATCGTGTATTTGCTATCCCAAGCCGGATACATACTATTACACCATATACCTTGCAAATTGGCTGGTTGCCCACCCGGTTGCGAAGAACAAATCAGTAGATAACGTCCGAATTGAGCTAAAAGTGTCACAAGAGAAGGGTCTTGATCAATATGAAAATCAGCAATTCGCCGATCTGTTGTCTTATGTAACGCATCACCTTTTTCACCCAAATACAATCTGAATCTATTAAACTGTTTATTGTACTTATCAGTATGGTTCTTTATTGCATTATTATACTCCTTGGTGGAGGCAGTATCAAGCTTTCTTGAAGCTTCTTCACCCTGTTTTTCAACCAATGTTTTATAGTCGACAAAATTAGTTCCAATTGAAATATAAAGCGTAGCTACTGTTGCTCCCGTTACTTTTATTTTATCATCCAAAATTTGAACTTGACCATCTTCATTTATAATCTTCGTATGTATCTGATAACGTATTTTACCTGAAATACCTTCGTGATCAGCACCTTTACCGTCTAGGACCAAGACATCATCTATTTTGTAAATTTTATGATCCGAACTATTAGCATATCCGACATCAAAGTTTAAAGCTTCTTGCTTATCCGCAGTAATTTGCATTATAATTACATCATCGTCAAATGATGAGAAAATTTCGCGTTTATAATTTACACCATTTACCGCATATCGTGTAGTCGCTACAGCTCGGTTGAGATCCAATTCTCGATAATAATCCTGATAATTTGTATGCTCATCGAAATTTAAGATAAGACTACCTGCTGTCTGATAAGGCATTCCATGTGTTTTAGTAAAAAATGTTTCGTTGATCAGCTGATCAGCTTCTTGAGCCTTGCCTTCGAATATTAATTTCTGAGCCTTGGGTAAAGCAGCTAAAGCCTTCGTATTGTCGTTCCGATATGGAGCCCCTCCCCAAATAGTTTCTTCATTGAGCTGTAATTCTTCGCGCTGAGGAATTCCATAAACCATAACACCTAAACGAGAATTTCCTAATGGCAGAGCTTCCTCCCATTGCTGTGCAGGTTTATCGTATTTTAATTTCAGTTCTTGTCCATTTATAAAACCTGTGAATAGGACTAAAAATAAAACAATTAGTTTTCTTTTCATTTGATATTATTTTCAATAGTTCGTATAGGATAACAATTGGGTCTAATTCATGTAATGCTATTTTTTAATTCAAAGCATCAACTAATTATCCCTAAAAGAATTGCTAACAAATGGCAAACATTTATAGAGTGCCGAATGCCAATATTCCCATGTATGCCCACCATCGCGAACACGAAACTCGACAGGGATTTGAGCTTTACGCATAGCGTGTATGAATTCGATATTGCGGTCTAAAAGGAAATCGTCGTCTCCGCAATCTACATACCAATTGATAGTTGAAAGTTGTCGACGACAATTATCGTCGGCCTCATCTACATATTTCACACATGAATTCTCAATCACTGACATTGTCAGAATTGCAAACTTGTCCTTCGGATTATCAAAATGCTGTGCTGCTGAGCCTGGAATTGTCATCAAAGCACTCATAGCATAAACAGCACAAAACTTATCACTATGATGCTGTGCATAACCTGTTGCTCCTCCTCCACCCATCGAGAGACCTGCAATAGCGCGGTTTTGCTTATTCCCGATCACTCTGTATTTACTTTCTATGAAAGGTAAAAATTCCTCAAAAAAGAAAGTCTCGTACTTCCAACCCGGCATATCAAAGTAACCATTCCATGCATCATCTTCGAATCGTCCGCCTGCATTGGGTGCTACAATAATCATATCTATAGCTTCACCCGATGCAGTCAGTTGATCCATTATATCTTTCACATGTCCACGGTCAAACCAAATACGATTTGTTTCGGTCATTCCGTGTAACAAATACAAAATAGGATATTTTTTATCAGGTTCTTTATCATAATCATTCGGTAACAATACTGTATAAGAACGATCCGCACTGAGTATTTTGCTATTCAAGACACCATCTTCTACTCTACTCTGAGCTGATAGTTGTAAATTAGCTAAACATATAATCATGAACGACATTAATAAACCCGATAAACTATTCATATTTTTTATTTAAGAAATTAAACAATTGAACTAAATAATTACTTACTTAGCCACATTATGATTAGTAGTTGCATACAAACCAATACAAGTCCCAACAAACCCTTTTGCTATTTCAGTACTTAGATTTGATGCATCAACTTTTTCAGCAATTACTTTCCAGTCTTCAGTGTCTTGACTATATAAGAAATCATAATAACGTCCTTTCCCCTCTACTTTCAATTTTAGAGGACTATCTGATGTCAATGGTATGGATGCTAATATTTCTTTATTTTTCTCAAGACGATAAAGTACTACACTTTCTTTTCCGTCAATTACAGTCTTTCCGAACAAGAACTGGTATTCTTCATTCTGAAATAAAGTAATACCGGCAAAATCATTATTAGTAGAAGCAGTATACTCTAATTGTGTTTCTAACGAGAAATTAGTATGCTGCTGACGACGCAATACTGCAGCCGGAGATTTTTTCTCTTCAATACTAATAGGCAATGCCTTAATATTAAGTTTACCGTTATTAATCGAATAAAAATCATCTTGCGGCGTTCTTATATAAATCCAAGAGTAATCTAGTTCTTGAGCATCAAACTCTTCGTTATAAACGAAATTACCAGCTAAATAATTTTCTTTCTCTGTAAGGTTATTCTTTTTAACTACAATAGGAATCTGCTCACCTTTTGGTAAGATTATAGGAAATCCGTTTTCCCATTGAACCGGGAGTAAAAATGTTTCGCGTCCGGTATTGAACATATTATCCTCATATGGTCTGCAAGCCAAAAATACTGCCCACCACTCACCTTCCTGAGTCTCAACCATATCAGCATGGCCTGCATTGGTAATTTTGAAATCTCTGTTTTCAGGTAAATCTCTCTGAGTCAAAATAGGATTATATTGTGCAGCAGTGTATGGTCCCCAAGGATCTTTACTGCGAAATATAACCTCAGAGTGCCAGTCACTTGTTCCGCCTTCGGCACACATTAAATAGTATTGTCCACCGATTTTATAGATATGTGGAGCTTCAATCCATATAGGTTTTTCGGCAGGATTTACACCACCTCTGATAATCTCTTTACTTTTACCTATAGTACGATCATTCTCTACATCAAACTCATGAATGCGTATGGTGCGTTGCTGACTCCAATCCGGTCCATTTTCGGGTTCATCATTATGTACAATATACCCTTTACCATCTTCATCAAAGAAGAATGAAGGATCTATTCCTTTTACTTCGGGCAATAAAATTGGATCACTCCAACCTTTTGACGGATCTTTTGTCTTCACATAAAAATTACCAATACCCCATGTACTTGTAGTTATCATGTAAAACGTATCATTATGCTTATTATACTCAATTGCAGGTGCAAAAATTCCGGCCGAAATGTCTAAACCTTCAAGATTCAATTGTGATGGTCTATCCAATACATGTCCAATTTGTTTCCAATTAACGAGATCTTTGCTCGTAAAAATTGGAACTCCGGGATAAAAACTAAAAGATGAGTGCACCAAATAGTAAGTATCACCTTTGCGGCAGATCGATGGATCCGGATAAAAACCCGCAACAATCGGATTGAAGTATTCTGACTTGTGATTAATTTTTTGATCAAACCACTTATCCTTACCTTCATACTTGAAGTATCCAAATTTAGCTTCATAGGCATTCTTTTTATTTTCTGAGCTACAGGAAGCTGATAAAAAGATAACAGATATTGCCATTAAAGCAAAGTAACAGAACTTTAAATTTTTCATCTGAAAATTCATATTTATTTATACATAATTTATTCCTATTATTTAAATCGAATCACATCGTATCCTATTATTTTTAAATCAAGATTACGCCTCAGGAGGAAATATTATTTTAAAATTTCCACTTAAATGCATAAATGCAAATAGCTGCAGTAAACCATCGTAATATGCATCAAAGTAACCATCGTCATCAGGTTGATGCTTCGAGTTCCAAAAATGCTTTATAAAATCTTGACTTATCTCGTGCGAACAAACTAACGATACAGCCGCAGAACTAGCCACTAGTCCTAATGAATGACGCAATTTTTTAGGATAATTACCTGCCTGAAGAGTATCTGTAACCATAGAACCATCGATATTGTACTGATCGATAAAAGTTTCGACTCCTTGAGAATAAAGAAAGTTTTGAATTTTATGTCCATACTCTTGTTGCCACTCCTTATCTGCACAGCTCCATGAGTAATCAAGAGCAATATTCATCGGCACTCTCCACGAATCAAATCGGAATGCCTCACCTATAATTCCGTATTTTGTTTTGAACGGCGAACCATCGTAGTTAGAATAATCCGGGTTTAATCCTGTCTTAGGATGAATAGTTTTATGCAAATATTCCCGGCTTACACGAGCACACTCATTCCACAAATCGGAGCGCCCATCATCAGCCCAAAGCGCCCAAACTTCATAGAAAGCAGGAATATGATAAGACGGATCCGTAAACTCTGACGCACCAGCTACTGGCACGAATGTAATAAGCTTATGATCCATATTAATCAAATTGGTTACCCCTTTGTTTGTACCATCTTTTGCCATCGAACAGTCAAGTATATATTGTGCTTCACGTAAATAATCGATACCTGTATCATTACCCCATAGATTGGAAGCAAATATAAGTGAAGTAACATAATATAATTCTCCATCCGATGCCGGTCCCATAGCATTACGCGTCCCATCTGTTTTGCAACTCCAGGCAAAATATCCTTCGAAAGCTCCTTCTTGATGCTGCATGTATTTTTTACTCCATCGCCATAGACGATCGAAAATATCCTTTCTATCAAATTGAACAGCTATCATCATACCATACGACATACCTTCTGTACGGACATCATTATTTTTTATATCCGAAATATATGCCATCGAATCTTCAACCTCGAAATAGATTTTGTTAGGACCTTCGAACAAATTATTAAAGATACCATGCAACTTTGCATTGACTTCATCTTCATCATATCCCATTTCTACAAAAACATTTCGGTATTGCTGGGTTTCGAAAGCACCTTTATCCAAAGGTTTCATACCTCTTCTCTCTTTACCGTGACAAGACATAAAAACAGATAATGCCATAAGTATAATATATATATTAAATTGTTTCTTCATGGTTGTTAACATTATATATTAGTGATTTAAAATATTCATATCAGAAGTTAAATGAGTTTAAATGGATTCTTTTTTTAAATATATTATAGACTCGAGCAAATCTAAAATCAGATCAGCACAAGTCTTCAATAAATTTATAAACAGTTTTTTTTCATAGATAAATTAATTAAGAAGTATAGACAATGAGTAAATTAGACTACTCATAATATAAAATATTGTTTATACTTATTGTTTTTATATTAGATTCGTTGCCTTGCTATTCATAATAAATCGACTTAAACAAATATAAATATAGAAGATTCTGTATCGCAGAGTTCTTGGTACTAGATATTTAATTTTAAAAAATAGATATACTTAGCATAAGACACTTAACATCATCTCTATAAAAAACAAACAAAACACTATCAACAAGCAAATTAAAAGACAAACACAAACAAATATTTTGATTAAAATATAGAAGTAATTTTCAATTTTAGATACATAATTTTCGATTTTGGACACCTTAAAAGATACTATTTTAGACATCTGTATAAAATCTGACTAGTATATTTGACGAGAAACTATCTTCTCAATATTTACAAATATAAAAGTGGATAAAAAATATGCTTATTGTATACATATTACTTTATCCACTCAAGCTTGTTTTATAGAAGAATATTAATTTCTAAAATCAGTCGGTGATTTCCCAAAATGTTTTCTGAATACGGTACTAAAATATGTAATGCTAGAGAATCCCGAAAGGTCGCTCACTTCTGTGACTGTATATTTCTGGCTTTGCAATAAACTTAGAGCATAATTCAAACGTATATGTTTTATAAAATCAGTCGGTGACTGATCTGTCAATGCTTTCATCTTTTTATAGAGTAACGATGTGCTCACATTCATAGCATAAGCAAATTCTCCTTTTCCAAATTGTGTATTTGCAATATTTTTACCTACTACTTCTATTGCTTTTTTCACGAATTCATCATTCAATTCATTCTTAAAAATAGGTTCTTCACTGCTTTCTTTCTGATATGTTTTCGAGGTTTTATTCCGTATTGCTTTTCTGTTTTTGACTATTGTATGAATGCGCTGAGTTAGAATTGCTATATCGAAGGGTTTTGTTATATAGTCGTCAGCACCAAGTCCAAGCCCTTCCATTTCCTTAGTTTTATCGGATAAAGCCGTCAATAGCACAACTGGTATGTGCGACGTCTCGAATGTAGACTTCACAAGCCTACACAATTCGAAGCCGTCCATATTAGGCATCATTATATCTGATATTACCAAATCCGGAACTTGTTCTTGAATCAGACTCCAAGCTATTGCTCCATCATCGGCAACTATTATGTTGTATTTATCTTGTAGAGAAAGCTTTAAGAATTGCCGTAAGTTTTCGTTATCTTCTACAATCATCAATGTCTGATCTTTATCCTCTACTTCAAGTAATGAATCATCATTGGGTTCTACTAACTCGCGATCATCCATAGTCTTATTTTTTGCATTATGGTCAGATATCAATGACGCGTTCAAATTTTCGGGAATATTTCTGAATGGAATAGTCACCTTAAAAAGTGACCCTTCACCCTCTTTGCTCTCGAAGGCAATTTTCCCTTCGTGCATCACCACATAGTTTTTAGTTAATAATAATCCTATGCCCGATCCGATCATTGTGGAATTTGCAGTATTATCTCCACGATAAAATTCTCGGAATAGTTTATCTTGGGCTTTAGCAGATATTCCAAAACCATAATCTTTTATTTCCAATGTCCACGAGCTAGCAGTGCATATTAGGTTTATTTCGACTATGCTATCTGGATAAGAGTACTTTATTGCATTCGACAGCAGATTGTCTACAATTTTCTCTATTTTCAATTCATCTACTGCAGTGAAGAATAACTCTTTGTTAGTGCTAAACTTAAGTTTAATATTATTTTTTTTGGCTACACTTTCGAACATCGATTTTCGATTCTTTATCAAAGCAACGATGTCTATCTTAATCAAAAAGAGCTGTCCTTTTCCTATATCTACTTTATGAAAATCTAACAATTGAGTTGCTACCGAAGAGAGCCTCTTTGATTGTTCAGTAGCCATATTTAGATATAATTGTCCTTTCTTAGACAGCCCGGTTTCTTTATGCAATTCTTCTATCGGAGCATTAATGAGAGTCAAAGATGTTCTGATATCGTGAGCTGTATTTGTAAAAAAACGAATTTTATCTTCGGCATGGAATTGTTTTAGTCTATTTGTGTATATTTTCAACACTGCAAATAAGATGCCTATTCCTAAAACATATATTAAAAATTTAAACCACCAAGTACCCCAAAATGGAGGTATAACGTGAATCGTCAAAGTTCGATTATCTATAATATGAGACTTCGAATCGTCATACATTCTTATATGTAGCTTGAAGTCTCCTGAGGGAATATTAGTGTATGCAATAGTCTGTAGACTCGATGGAGAGCTCCATTCTTCATCTAGGCCTTCTAGTTTCCATGAGAATTTAACCCCTGAGGAATATACACCAATAGGTATCAGTTCTATTGATACAGTATTTTGATTATAGCTTAAATATATATCCGACTGTTTGTTTACAGGAGTATCTTTCAACAGATTCGGATTTTCTTTGATAGATCTCCCGGCAACAATTATATCTTGATAAAAAATATGCCCTTTATTACGAGGATGGTACAACATATTGGGATCGAATAGTATCGCTCCGTTATTGGTACCCCATATCAAACTTCCATTTTTCAACTTACAACTTGAATTTACATTGAACGACAGATTGGATAGTGAATATACAAAAGGGAAGGTTACAATGGTTTCGTCAATCGGATTCAATCTACAAAGCCCGTTCTCTGTACCGATCCAAAGGTAACTATTTGCGTAGACAATACTATTTACATAATCTGACAGCAAACCTGAATCTACAGTATATTTCTTTTCTTCTTTCGTTTTCAAATTATAACATATCAACCCATTACCACTTGTAGCAATCCATATATTATCATCTATAATAACTAATCCTTGCGTCAGATAAGTATCAAGCAAAATTTTTTCTTCTCCTGTTTCTTTGTCTAACATCAGCAAACCATAGGAACAAGCTAACAAAAGTTTACCAGGAACATATTCGGCATACGATTTAACTGGTTGTTCGGGATAAATACGAAAACGTTTTTCTTTGGTTCGGTAACAGATTACATCACTCATCATACCACCAATCCAAATATCGCCTTCAGCATCTTTCATGATATCGAAAATAAATTCTCCTGAAAATTCAGTATCAGCTACTGACTGCGAATAATGATGTAACTCTTTGCCCGTCTGCCCATCTAGGATATAAATACCTGATGAATAAGAACCTGCCCATATACGCCCATCATCATCCTCACACAAGGCAAGAAAAACCTGACCTTCTTTATCTTTATTCTTATAAAATGTATCCCACTTATCGAAAGTTATATTCCACTTATAAATTCCATTATTTGTTGCAAACCAAATATTTCCTCGGCTGTCTTCTAAGACTCGATTGACATGGTTATTCCCCAACGAGTTTGATGAATTTATCTTATGTGCAATCTGCATCACTACAGAAGATCCCCTATCAAAATACGAAAGGCCTCCACTATATGTTGCAACCCAGACTCTATCATTTAAATCGCAGAAAATATCATAGACACCATCACCAGGCAATGAATATGGATTATCAACATCTTCATTATAAATATTTACTAATTTTTGTTCCCTTTTCGACAATTCCAATATTCCACGACCATCAATACCAACATAAATAGTTGAATCACTACTTTCTTCTATTGTTAATATTGGTTGTATTGGAAAATCTGGTAACAACGTTTTGTTGAGAACCTTTTCTTCAATATCACAATAATATAAGCCTTGTGATGAGGTACCTATCCATAACCTATTTTCTGCTTCATCATACCAAATTGTCGATACATGTGGCATCTTACCGTTTGGAACTTTACACAACAAACTAGATTTCATACTAGTTACATCCAATATACTAATACCATCGTCTGTAGTGTAAAATATCTGATTATTGATGTATGGAGTTAAACCATATGCCGGCAATACTTTCTTGTCAACCAACGTAAGATTTTCGTCTTCGTAAAGGTATAATCCGACTGATGTACTAATCCAGAATCCACCATTATCATCTACTATCAGACTATTGACAAGCAAAAAATAGTTTTCTAGTAATGATTTTCGTAAATCGACGACCAACCTAAATTTGTCTTGTAATTCTTCATAAATAAATATCTGACCATTATTAGTGTAGGCATACAAAGAGGCATTCTTGTATATTAATTTGACAGTTATTACATCTGCTGTAGCATATGGTAAAGTATATATATGACAATCGCGTTCTGTTGTCCTAAGTATCCCCATCTTAGAGGAAGCCCATACAAATCCGTTCGCATCTTTACATATAGAACATACTTCCCTGATTGATGTTCCAAAAAGCGAGTTAACGCTATAAAACTTCACATCGGAAGCAAACGACTTCGATATTGATATAAAAAACAACAATAAGAAAAAAGTTAACCTCATCGTATAACATTGTAATAATAAGTAACAAACAGCCAAATATACTTATATAATTATTTGTATTTTTCCATGATAACGTCTAGACTGTATGATACAAATATACTAAAAATCACAACCTTAAACTGTTATTATTAGTCAAAATTTAGATTCAATCAATTTCAGCAATTACATTACATAAGTAAGATACTGATTAGCAATTCAGATATAAGGATCAATAAAATAAATTCTACAAAGCATTTCACAGTAGCAAATAAAATTTTAACTATTATTATAGACTAATCTCTACAAAAGATAAATTTCAGGAATGCAAAGCATGTTTTAAAACATTATTTAACAATATTGAAATATGACACAAAAGAAACAAAAAAAAATAGCATTATGACAACATACAGCCCGAGATAGAAGGCACATAAATCGGTAAATCAATAATAAAATTCAAAACAAAGCAAACAAAAGTATCTTTTTTACTTTTAGTAGACAAAACAACTAAAATAAAATTACAAAACATTTAAATATAATATAGAAAGATATACTTACTTTTTAATAGGATTAATAAATATTTAATTAATTTAGCACCCTATAAAGTCCAAAAATAAAATATTTTGATTTTACAAATAATAATAATTTAAAAAAATATAAACAGAACAATAATGAAGAATCCATTATACTTATACAACACTATGTGTTAAGAAATAAAAATATCACCATTTTATAAATACTTTGTCATCAATTTATAAATACTTTGTCAATAATTAATAGAACTTAGAGTCAATAAAGACTACTAATAAAAGGAAAATCAAAAAATCTCAAGCTAACTTATATTGTTAATATGATCTGATTATAGATTATACTACTATACATTCTTGTTTGTATAGAGGATGAGAAATGCCCCGATTATTATTTCTATTATTCGCTAGAACTGAATATAGGCCTCATAATAACAAGGTATTATAATTCATTCTAGGTATATCTTCATTCAAAAAATATCAAGTTCATAAGTCTGCTAGAGAATAAAATTAATACATTTTATTTATTAACATTTTAATTCATGTTTATGGAACAAATTAAAAAAAGGAAATCCAAAACAGTTTTATTCTATCGGATAAGAAGAATAAACGTTTTGATTTTATCTGCCATTTTTTATCTACTTCCCGCTGTGACGAATAAAGCTTTTGCAAATTCGCCCGACAACAAGTCGGTAATGCAATCGAATGGCTTTGTAGCAAAAGGAACTATTGTTGACGAAACCGGCGAGCCAGCTATTGGCGCTACAATTTCGATCAAAGGAACCACCGTTGGAGTAATTTCCGATGTAGATGGTAAATTCGAAATAAAAGTACCATCGAACAAAACAACTCTAGTATTCAGCTACATCGGATTCAACACAAAAGAAGTCTTAGCATCCGAAAACATGAATATAGTATTAGAGTCTAACAGCCAAGTGTTAACTGAAGTTGTTGTAACTGGAATTACAAAAATGGATAAACGTATGTTTACCGGAGCAACAACTAAATTAACAAATGATGATGTCAAAATCGACGGTTTATCTGATATCAGTCGATCGCTTGAGGGGCGTGCTGCCGGGGTTACTGTACAAAACGTTTCAGGAACATTTGGTGCTGCACCTAAAATTCGCGTACGTGGTGCAACTTCAATTTTCGGTAGCTCAAAACCACTATGGGTTGTAGATGGCGTAATATTGGAAGATGTAGAGGAAGTAAATGCTGACGACCTGTCATCAGGTGATGCTTTAACTCTAATCAGCTCTGCTATTGCAGGATTGAATGCTGATGACATCCAAGACTTTCAAATATTGAAAGATGGTTCTGCAACATCAATTTATGGAGCAAGAGCTATGGCCGGAGTTATTGTCGTGACTACAAAACGAGGTAGAGCCGGACATCATAGTGTAAACTATACAGGTGAATTCTCATACAGAATGGTTCCGACATATAGTAATTACAACATTATGAACTCTCAAGAACAAATGGGATTCTATAAAGAATTAAAGGATAAAGGTTGGTTAAGTTTTGCAGAAACATATACTCGAAAAAACTCTGGAGTCTATGGACATATGTACCGACTTTTAGACCAATATGATCAAACATCAGGAATATTTGGGCTTCCTAATACAGCCGAAGCACAATATGCATATTTACAAGAAGCTGAAATGAGAAATACAAACTGGTTCAATGAATTATTTAATCATAATGTCAGCCAGAATCACTCAGTTAGTATTTCCTCTGGTTCAGAAAAAACTCAATTTTATGGCTCGTTAAGTGCTATGCTTGATCCGGGATGGACTATGAAAAATAAAGCCAATCGTTACACAGCAAACTTTAATGCTACATTCAATTTGGCAAAAAATCTATCTCTTTCAATACTCTCTAATGGATCATTCAGAAAGCAAACAGCGCCAGGGGCTATGTCTCAAGAAAACGATCCTGTATTTGGTGAAGTAACTCGATCGTTTGATATCAACCCATACAATTATGCCTTGAACGCATCAAGAACTCTTGATGCAAATACTTTTTATACACGTAACTACACTGGATTCAATATCAAACACGAGTTGAACAACAACTACATGGACCTGAGTGTATCAGGATTTAAGTTCCAAGGTGAAGTAAAATGGAGCATTATACCTGGTTTAGAGTGGTCAAACATTGGAGCTATCAAATACGATGCTGCATCTACAGAACACCA
Source organism: Dysgonomonas massiliensis (assembly GCF_900240225.1). Taxonomy (GTDB): domain Bacteria; phylum Bacteroidota; class Bacteroidia; order Bacteroidales; family Dysgonomonadaceae; genus Dysgonomonas; species Dysgonomonas massiliensis. The sequence continues at coordinate 15,636 of NZ_OEPV01000016.1, forward strand.
TATCAAAGATGCTTCGAACCAAGCAAATGCATACCGCGCTATGGGGAACTCGTTGACACAAACGAACAATCCGTATCTTTATGATGACCCTGATTATCCATACCAACATCCAGTATCAATTCTGCCAGAAGGAGGTTTTTTCCAGAAGACTGACAATAAGATGTTTGCATTCGATTTCCGTTCTTCTATCTTCTTTACAAGAATATTTAACGAAGATCACTATCTGAACATCAATGCCGGAGCTGAATTTAACTCTTATGACAGAGAAAAAAACTGGGTTATGCAATGGGGACGTCAATACGAATTAGGCGATATAGCATACTATCCATACGAATATTTTAAACAAGGTAACGAAGAAGGATCGAAATATTACACAATACTAAATTCTTATTCTAGAAAAGTTGGTATGTATGCTAACCCAACTTACTCATATAAACAACGATATACTCTAACTACAACTTTACGCTACGACGGAAGTAACAAATTAGGTAAATCTAAAGCTACAAGATGGTTGCCTACTTGGAATATCGGACTTTCATGGAATGCTCATGAAGAAGATTTCATGAAGTCTATTCAAAAAACATTATCATATCTGAAGTTTAGGGGGTCATACAGTTTAACTGGAGAGACAGGACCCGATTATATCAACAATGCAACTATGATGGTAATGAGTAATACTCCATGGAGACCAACTTCTAGCTTGTTAGAAACTGGGTTACAGATCGGATATGGCAACTCGTTAGAAGCAAAATATGGTATTCCTCACTTAGCTGGTTTCCAAAACCAAGACCTTACTTACGAGAAAAAATTAGAGTTAAATATTGGTGTCGACTTTGGACTTTTCGACAATAGAGTAAGTGTTGTTACAGACTGGTATACAAGAAAGAATTATGACCTAATAGGCCCAGTATTTACAGAATTACTTGGTATGAAATATGGTAATATTGCGACCATGAAATCTCATGGAGTTGAAGTATCAATCAATACAAGAAACATCCAAAATAAGGATTTCTCTTGGAATACTACATTCAACTTCTCATATAATCAAACTAAGATTACCAAACTGCTATCCCAATCTTCAATACTTAAGCTAGTTCGTGGTAGTGGTTATGCTAAACAAGGATATGCTGACAGAGCTGTATTCTCTATACCTTTTGCAGGTCTGAACAGCGAAGGTATCCCAACATTCTACAATGAAAATGGAGAAATTACAATTAATGACGTTAACTTACAAGAAGTTCGTCCTGATCATCAAACTTTCTTGAAATACGAAGGTCCAACAAACCCACCTTACTCAGGTAGTTTAGGTAACATTTTAAATTATAAAAACTTCAGACTAAACGTATTCCTTACTTATTCGTTTGGAAACGTTTTACGACTAGATCCTTTCTTCAAATATAGCTACTCGGATCTAGATGCACTTCCTAAGGAATTCAAAAATAGATGGACAATGCCTGGTGATGAACAATTCACGACAATTCCAGTTGTTGCCAGCAAGCATCAATATGCAGAAAACAGTTACCTAAGAACAGCTTATAACTTATATAACTATTCGACAGAACGTATTGCTAAAGGAGATTTCGTTCGACTAAAAGAGCTATCTCTGACATATACATTTGACAAGAAAATTCTACCTAAAAGCTTCAACAATCTATCATTGAAACTGCAAGCAACAAACCTATTCTTACTTTATGCTGATAAGAAGCTAAATGGTAGCGACCCTGAATTCTTTGCTAGTGGTGGTGTTGCCTTGCCTATGGCAAGACAATTTACATTTACTCTACGTTTAGGATTATAATCAAACAATTAATACTAAAAGATTATGAATAACAAATATATAAACATGCGTTTTTTATACATCCTCATCCTTGGATGTGTATTTTCCTTCTATTCGTGTGAAGATGCATTAGATTCTACGTTCGATGGCTACTTAGCCGAAAACCCAGACAATCGTCTAGATCTAGACACTGAAGAAAAAATCAGAAAAGTGTTAGTCTCTGCTTATCCTCAATCTAGCTATTTTTACCTAACAGAAATGGCGTCAGATAATACTGAAGAGAATGCTTCTACCGCATATTCGCCTCTGAACCTTGGTCAAGAACAAGCTTATAGATGGCAAGATGTGGTTGGAGACGATATTGATACAACTTACGATATTTGGAGAAAGTATTATTATGCCATCCAGACAGCTTGTGCTGCAATAGAGGCTATCAACAAGATTTACGAGGAAGGTAAAGTTACCGAGGATGCATTAAAAGGTATCGAAGCAGAGGCAAGACTATGCCGCGCATACGGACACTTCATCCTTGTCAATTTGTTCTCGAAAAGCTACGATCCGAAGACTAGCAACACCGACATGGGTATTCCATATGTGTTAGAAGCTGAAAAGAACTTGTTAGTGTCTTACGATCGAGGAACAGTAGAGAATGTTTACAAAATGATCGAAGAAGATGTACGTGAAGCACTACCACATGTAGGTAAGATCAAAATTTCTACGTCAAGCAGCGATAAAGGTGGTATTAAGAAATATCACTGGAACAAAGAAGCAGCTTATGCATTTGCGGCACGTTTCTTCCTTTATTACAAGAAATATGACGAAGCAATTAAATATGCTACAACAGCTTTAGGAAACAATCCGGCATCAATGCTGCGCAATTGGGCTAAAGATGGAGAAAGTGTAAGTAAATTAGATATTGCGTTCAACAGATATATCGAACCTACACAAACAGCGAACTTCCTATTGACTGCCGCTGAATCAATCTGGGGACGCGTTTCTGGTCCATACAGCGTTGGTAAAAAATTTGCTATGCAAAAGATTACAGTTAATGAAGTAACTCCAGAAGATGCTCTTCCAATTGGTGGATGGCTAAGATACAGATGCCTTGTGTATTCGCAAGGAGCTATTGCTCTTATGCCAAAAATAGATGAATATTTTGAATACCTGGATAAAGTAGCTGGTATTGGATGGACACACATCGTTCAAGCATTATTCACTGCCGACGAAACATTGCTAACAAGAGCTGAAGCCCATGCTTTATCTGGCGACTTGGTATCAGCAACTAAGGATCTGGATACTTTTATCCGAGCTTTCACTTACTATAATGCTTCGGCAAGACATACTGAAAGTCCTGAAAAGCTGATTGAATTTATGAGATTAAAAGATCCTAACGATCCAAGTAAGAAAACTAAGCATGACTATGATCCAAGATCGGTAGAAACTGGGAAGTTCAAGAAAGAAATTCACCTGGAAGGTCTTACAGAAGATCAGAAAGATGTGATACAAGGAATCTTACTTGCAAAACGTGCGTTATTAGTGCACGAGGGAACTCGTTGGTTTGATATCAACAGATACAAAATTGAAATCTACAGACGTAAAATCTATGATGGGACACCAGTTCCGACTGATAAGTTAGAAGTAGACGATCTTAGACGTGTATTCCAGATACCTCAACAAATGGTTGTAGCTGGAGTGAAAGCAAATCCAAGAAAATAACACCAATAATTAATTATTATGAAAAAATATATAATATATTGCTTTGCCACACTGTTAGCAGCATTCTTCGTAAGCTGTGACAACGACGATGTAGATAATAAAAACAGTGTTTTTGACATTGAAAATCTTCCTCAGAAAAATGAATTTGATAATTGGCTAGAGGACAATTTCCGAGTTCCGTACAATATACAAGTGGTATATCAATTCGACTATATGGATACCGACTTCAGCTACAACCTTACTCCTGCCAAATTTGATATTTCGACACAATTCACTCAAATTATCAAATACTGTTGGTTCGAATGTTATGACGAAGTAGCTGGTATGCATTTCACTCGCAAAACTGCGCCTAAACAAATCTATCTGATAGGTAGTGAAGGCTTGGATCCTGCGACTAATTCTAAAGTTTTAGCAACGGCAGCCGGAGGTTTACGCGTTGTAGTATACGAATTGAATTTGGTTAAAACAATCAACTATGAATCAGTTATTGGGTATATGCATCTTATGCATCACGAGTTTTCTCATATATTAGATCAGAAAAAAGAAAAAGACCTTTCTTTTGGAGCAATCAGTGAAAAAAATTACATCGGAGACAATTGGACAGAAGCAGACAAAGTACTTGGAGACATCTACAAGCTTGGCTTTGTCTCTGAATATGCAACGTCTGAGCCTGATGAAGATTTTGCTGAAGTATATTCAATCTATTTAACTACTACCGACGAAGGTTGGGAAGAAATCCTTAAAAATGCGACTGAATATGACGACAACGGAAACGTTGTGGATTCGTACGGTAGAGAAACCATTGAAAAGAAATTGAAAATGGTATCAGATTACATGAAAGAAGCATGGGACATTGATTTTAAAAAGCTCAAAGAAAGTGCTCAAAGAAGATCAAAAAAAGCCGAAGAATTAGACTTCATTACATTTAAAGAATTTACAAATTAATCAATCATGAAGAAAATTATATTCAATATAACACTTATAGTAAGCTTGCTACTTCTACAATCTTGCTTAAAAGAAGAAGAAAACATATTCGGTAAGTCTTCTGCTGAAAGATTAATAGAAATGCAGCTTGAGTATGAGAAGCTTTTAAGCTCTCCCGAGAATGGTTGGGTAATGGATTACTATGCTGGTTTCGAAGATGGCAGATTAGGTGGCTATCAAATTATGTGTAAGTTCAATGAAGGCAAAGCTACTATGGCCGGAGCCTTTACGATGGGTAAATACGAAAAAGTAGGCGAGGTTATTGAATCTTCTTACACTATCAGTCGTATGCAAGGCCCTTGTTTGAGTTTCAATACATACAATACTGTTCTACATCCTTTCGCCGATCCAGGTAGTATTTCTGATCCATATGGATATGGTGGCGACTTTGAGTTTGTAATAATGAAAGCTACGAAGGAAGAAATCATTATGCAAGGTATCAAACAAAAACAAGTCATTGTCATGCGCCCAATGGAAGTAAATAAAGATTGGAATGAATATTGTGCTGAGGTTGTAGAGCTAAAAGAAACTCTTGCTAATTACACACGCTTCTCTGTAGAAAAGGCAGGTCAACATGCAGGATTTATGACATTGTGGGCAGGAGATAATGAGATACATGATACAGACAGACCTGATATACAAATCAGTAAATATGCTGTTACTAATATTGGTATCAACTTATACGATTCTTTAAGTGTCAACAATAATACTATTAAGCGATTAGTATGGGACAAAATCAACAGTAAATTCGTTGATATGGACAAGAGTACAAACGTAGAATTAGTCCCTACATTTATCCAATACAAACAACTGATTGGCAAATATATGGTAACAACCGATAACTTTGAAGATCCAGTAGAAGTTGAATTCAAGGAAAAAGGAGATGGCAAGACAATTCGAGTATCCAGTGATTTCCTTCGCAAATTCGATGAAGATCTTGATTATGAATTCGACATCGAAGTATATGAAAATAATGCGCTTGGAATAAAAACTCAGATTCTAGATAAAGATCCCGAAACTGGATATGTTACAAAGCTAGCAGTTGCAACCAGAACAAATATTCTATGGACAGCATCAGCCGGATACAATGCTACTCGTCCATACAGCGGCAGTTGGTATAGATATTCTCAAGAAAAGCCTGAACTGCGATTCTTACAAACATCTTTTACAGGTCTGTTCTTCCCTACATATATTGTAGGTATACGTGTTGTTGTATTCAAAAACGAAACGTCTTTGAGTAGCAGTGATGTAATATCAAATAAAACAGTTGTTATAAGTAACCCAATTTTTGTAAAACAATAGAATTATGAAATCCTATAAAAATAGTATATACTTATTATTTATCCCTCTACTAGTGTTTTTCATAACTGCTTGTAGCGATGATAAAGAAGGACAAAACTTTCGCATTGTAAAAACTACAATTGATGGTAATCCTGAGGGATTAATCGGAGAAATTGAGCTTTCGTCAGCCGACTTCGAATACAAGAGTAATGGCGATTGGTGCGAAATAGTTAAAGATGGCAATATTTTGAAACTTGCGGCCGATGCAAATTATGACTTTCATAATAGAACGATCGAGGTCATTATAACTTCTGGGAATACAGAATATCGAGTACCAGTGACTCAGACAGGAATTCTCTTCGAATTTTTGGGAGATAAGATAATTCAATACAACTTTAGCCTTGCGGGTGGAGAGAGAACTACTGAACTTCTAACCAACATTAACTACGAAGTCGTAATTGCTGAAGAAGACAAAAGTTGGATATCTGTAGAAAATTTAGAGAATAATACACATCGTATTCTAGTGAAAGAAGCTACAGACAGACGTGAAAGTAAAGTAGTTTTCAAATACTTGGAAAAAACGATTGAAATAAAAATCAATCAGTTCGACTACCTAGGATATCAGGAGATACTAGGACCTGCCAAGATGACTTATACCAATTCGGCGGGAGAACGTGTAGAAACTGATATCGAAATTGTTGAACGAGAAGTGAATAAGACATTTACTCTGAAGGGTACTTTCGAGAGCAAAATTCCTCGAGAAATTCCACTTGAGTTCGTAGATGATGAAAACCACAGAGGGGAAATCCGATTTATTCCGGCAATTATCGACCCTAATTTCGAAGATCCTGAAGTCAATACTAAGATTAAAAGCTTAACTTGCTTAATATATGCGAATCAGGTTGCAGGAGCAATACATGGTAAAGCATATGGCGGTATCAGTAAAACTGATAAGTATTTCTACCCATCAACTTATACTCCTGTAGGAAATGGGAATCTCTTCACCTTCAAACACTCGTCTGAAGGCTTTCCTGATAAGTCCATTTGGAAACGTGATACTCAAGGTATTATTCTCAGAGGAACTAATAAAGAAGGTGAATCGATGGGATATGGAGATCCTTACGATACGATATTACATATTGAAATTTTCAAAGAATAACTCAATGGTGTAGATATATACATCTACACACTCAATTTTTCATACACTTTAGAGGACTGCAGGTAGTGATTATCTGTAGTCCTTGCTTTATTATACTTCTAACTATTCTTTACACTCTCCCACTCTATCTTGAAGTGTACTTATCTTGGCAATCAATTTCCGAACGTATTGATATATCTGAAAGTTTATTAATCAACACAAAAAAGAGAGGCCGTTTCCTTTATCAGAAACGGTCTCTCTTAATATATCATATAAATATTTATTTAATCACATATTGTTTTTCGTCATTTGTTGAAACATCTCTCAAGAATTTTGAGAATTCAGGATATTGCTCAACACTAACAATACCTGCTTTAGGGGTAAACTCTCTGGTGACTTTCAATATTCCTGCTTGCGATGTATCGAACCTCAAGCTATATTTTGCAATAGCACATTCCAAATTTATATCCGAAGGAACCTCTATCAAGCTCTTTCCTTCCGGTATTATGACTGTTATAATTTCTTTGCTCGCATCACCACTCTTGTAAGCCCAATTCATAAATGGATACTTGCGATCTTGGATAGATATTTCTTCCAGAGTACCTAAATTATCAGTCCATACCAATTTAAAGACTTTCATGCCTGCAATATCTTGTATCATATTCTCGACTACAAGTTTATATGTATATTCAACCTGCTCCTTAAGGTTATCCAGATTCGTAAATTCTAAATCGGATACAGTTGTTCTTGCCCTATAATCAGATGCAACACTTTCATTCATCGATTTTGTTCGTTCTTCCTGCCCAATATCAGCAAAACTATATCGCAGATAAGCTCCTCTGTTTCCGTAGTTGGCACTTGCAAAATCTACATTGTAATTATTATTATCAAATTCGACTTTAGCATTACGTATCACATTATTTGGAGTCTGAGCTGACATATCAATTAGTTCCAAAGCATCTGTCTTTCCATCTTTAGGGTTCTTAATTGACAACATTGTAGCATCCAGTACTGTTTCGAATGCTGTACCAAAAGGGAGCTGGCTACTAGTCAATTCTAACAAATATCTTTTCCCATCTACATGAAGTTCGGCAATGGCATGATTAAAGGAAATAGCAGGCAGAATGGTGGCATTCTTTCCATAATCGCGAGTCAATACCAATACCAGATTCGCATCAATACCTACTTCGCGACACATAGCCGTGAATAATGTAGAAACGTCTTTACAATCTCCCATACGTGTAGAGAGTGTACGAGAAGCCTTTTGCGGAATATAATTATCCTGCATGAATGCCACATTCAGATAAGATATATTTTTGACTATATACTCATAAAATATTTTAGCTTTCTCTAAATCACTTATCGATTCTTTTCCTTTCATCAACTCGGCAACCGTAGTTCGAAGAAGATAATCTGACTTAAATTTATTTGAAGTCAAATCTTCATACCATTCTCTTACATATTTCCAATCAGGAACATTACTCACGAACAAAGTTGGAGCTATATCCTCTATTGACGGCATCAACGGTTCCACTTTAACAGATGATTGATTATTTAACTCCCACTTGTATAAAGTTTTGTCAGACAACTTGGAAATTAATGGTTTTAGATCTCCATTTACGAATTTATAATCAAATTTATAGTCATGTGGCGTAGCCATCATATAACGTACTTGCATAGTAGGAAGTGCGTACTGGAAAATTGAATTACCTGTAAATACTTTCGATAATTTACCCGAATAATATGTTTTCATACGGTAGTCCAGATGCAATACATCTCCAATCTCGAGTCCGGTAAATACAATATGCCCTCTATTATTTTCCGCTCTAACTTTTTGTCCATTAGCTTTTATTATTTCAGCCTTATCAATAGTAATATTCTGTCCCGAAAAAGCACTAATGACATATTCTTTCCAACTGTCAATACCTGACTGATTCAGTATTTTAACTGCTATTTCGATATGCGATTCGTGCGCTCCACCTTCATGCAATAATATATCTTCGGTAAGAAGTACAATTATTGAATTATCATCTGGAAAATCAGCAGCTGATCCTGCTTTTGCAATTAAGCTATCCAAATTGTTCTTTGGAAAATAAAATTCCATTTCATTACTTGCTTTGAGCAGTCTTAATTGATCCAAGGCATTGAAATGTCCAGGATAATAATATATAGCTTTTTTATAGTTTGATATCGCTTTTTCATTATCTCCTTTGGCCTTATATATATTTGCTATTAAATTATATGTAGAAGCTTCGTATGGAGTTAATCTCAGAAGATTATCTGAAACCTCCAATGCTTTATCGTAGCGTTGCATATTCAATAGCGTCTGAGCATAATTCAGATAGTAACCTGAGGCAAATGGTAATCTTTTCAATCTGTCTTCAAGCAGACTTAATGCCTTTTCTGTATCTCCCTCCTTCATATAGATCGACGATAAAGTCTGAACTGCATTATCGTTATAATAAGTATTATAATAATCCTCTATAATTTTCTTGGCAGCCTTGCTATCTTTTAACGAATTATCAGTAATATAATACAAGCTGCTTGCCATCGAATAATTCTCCGGATGTTTTTTATAACGTTCTTCGGCCAAACTTACTCGCTTCTGTGTATCGTTTTCACGTCCGGCTATCCATTGTTCAATACCTATTGCATATTCACTACGACCATACTGTTTTATCAGTTTTTCGAGTAATTCTTTTACTTCATTGGTTTTGTTAGACTGCTGTGCTACTGAAATCTGCAATACCTGAGCATAATACGAATCAGGATCATTTAACATGATTGCTTCAATCTCACGTGTAGCATATGTCTGATTTTTAGCTCTTGTATAGCTTTCCGATAGCTTCTGATGAAGCAGTGATGATGTTGGATATTTTTTCTGCAATGACAACAATAACTCTGTTGCTTCGTCAGATTTATCGGCGATAAGATATTGCTCGGCTAATAAGATAGAGTATAACATATTGTCCGCATCTTTAGCAATCATCTCTTTCAACATCTTTTCTGGATAGAAATCAATCATCTCCGGAATCTTCACTGAATTATCTTTTTTATACTCGGCAAATTCATGACTACTTGTTATTCCTGTGACCGGATTACCTACTTCGTCAACAAATCTCACATAAAAATTGCTTGATGTAATTTCACTAGCGCCCAATTGTAATAAAAGCCGATTAGCACCCTTGTTCAATTTTACTTTGGTAGCATACAAATCCATGCCACAGTTACGTTCTTCATCTACACTCAACATCAGTGCATCATTCAACCATGCTTTAAGAGAACCTGATACACCTATACTAAGAATAACTTCTCTATCTTCCGTAATATTTACAAAGCTTTGTGCATACAAAATAGAATTTGAAGGTTGCATGTAATAATCGAAGTGAAACCATCCATCCATTTTATTTCTACCTGGATTGAACCAACTTACCTCTGCTCCTACGGTATTGAGAAACTTATCGTTATTTTTTGTTTTCTTCAATGCACCCCAATCTTTGTCAAATCCGCCCCCTGATGTGTTATCGAATTGGCCAAGAATCTGCCAATCATACAATACCCCCGTAGATTTAAAATATTCATTAGCCTTATCCAATTCATTTATCCCTGCGTAATGGTATCCTAATGTTGTGGATACAATCGACTTCAGATACCCATTCAGAGAGGGAGTTTTTTCGAGTTGTTGCACGAAATCTAGTTTATTTTGCTTTAAAGCGTTTCGCGTTGAAAATGCAAATTGCATATGACTAGTTGTATACAAAAAGACATTCGATTTTTCGGATCCTTCGTAGAATTTAGCCCAATTCTCAAACGCCTCATCTACACGATCTTCAGCATTATCTAATAGCGCTAAGCTTAAATATGCTTCCGACTTAAATTTATTATCTTTCGATGCTTTTTGAAAATAGCCTCGGGCTTCCTCTCTTTTATTATTTAAGAAACTATCCCATCCTTTCTGATACAAACTTTGTGCGCTGATATTTGTTGTAAAAGCAATGAGTAAAACTAGAAAAGGTAATTTAGTCCATCCGTTTTTCTTCATAATATTATATTTAGTTGTGTTATCTTTGAATCTTCTGTATTTTCTTCTATTCCAAACTTAATGAAATTGTTTCATATATTCATTAGATATTGTTTATCAGATCTAACAAAAGTTTTAATACCTTAATAGTTAATATAAACCAGATGCGATTTTGCTATTTATCTATACATATATTCTTTAACAGAAACTTTTTCTCTCCCCAGAAAGGGACGAAGTAGCTTATGAAGTTAAACAGAAAGATTTATATTAATTGTAATGATAGAATTTAAATACTCTAAAAATACACAGAGAATAAACTTTGCTTGAAATATTATTGCAAACTGGTTAAAATCACAGCGCTAGTGCATGCGATTGCGCTTTAGTCTAATTGTAAAGTATCATTACTTAAGGTCGAGGCCTGATTTAGTATTCTTATGCAAAGTATTTGCTATCAATTTAGCTTCCTTTCTATTCAATTTGTTTGTCTCCGTATATGGTATTTCAGGTATTGAATATATTGCTTTAGGAATCCAATATTCAGGGAGTTTTCCGTTACAAATATCTTGTATCTTGTCCAGATAATTTTCTCCTTTTATCAGCAGAACAACGATTTCTCCAAATTTTGAATCGGGAACAGAAGTTATCATAAAATCGGTATCTATCCAGTCTCTCAAAATTGTTTCAATCTCTTCAATCTGAATTTTCACACCTCCGCTATTGATTATATTATCACTCCTCCCTAAAATACGAAATTGACCTTTGTCATTGATTTCTGCAATATCGTTCGTTTCTAGGATTATTTTAGAGACTGCCGGAGCATCAATTACTAATGTCTGACTTTCAGAAAGACTAATGGTGACATTCTCGAAGGGAGTGTACCATTCTGAAGCTGATTCTCCGTTAATCTGCCGTAACGCTATATGCGAAAGGGTTTCGGTCATACCATACGTAGACCATATCGTATTAGGAAAGTTTGATAACTCTTTAGAGAGATTTTCATCTATGCTGCCACCGCCTATAATGAGGTGACGTATAGCCATAAGTTTTGCTTTTTGTTTTGGCTCCTGTAATGAATTGAAAACTTGCAACGGAGTCATTGCTGCGAAATCGGTAGCATCAATACAAACCATTGGATTTCCTGAAGCCTTTACTTCTACAAGATTTAATCCAGCAAGCAATGAACGGACAACTACCATTTTAGCTCCAATATATTTCAAATTCATACATAAAAGAGCTGAGTCTCCTCTTTGCAGATCAAGAAATTGGCATGTAAGTAGCGCGCTTTGTAGCATTCGCTGTTTTTCGATTTTCAGCTTCTTGGGAGTTCCCGTGGAACCAGAAGAATGTGCAATCATATATTTGGAAGAATTGTACCATTCTCTCAGAAAAGTTAGCAGTTCTGCTGAAAATGGAACATCCTTTTCACTAACATCAACTATATCATTTCTGCTATATGTTATATTATTGATAGTGATTGTTTGTGACTCTATATCAGTATTGTAATTCATTTTTATTGATAAAGCCAACTAATAATATCATTTATATTTACTAATGACGAATCGAACCATAATTGGTCTCTTTGAATGGTCAATGGTAAATCAACATTATCTGTAAATAACAAGCCGGTGCCTAATCCCTGATGTAAAGGCGAGTTAAGTGTCGCACACCATTGAGCAATCGCATTAAGACCTATATTTGACTCTAAAGCTGAAGTTATCCAATACCCGACATTTAGTTCCTTTGCTATTGTGATCCACTCTTTGCTTCCCTTTATTCCACCATGTAGAGTTGGTTTTAATATAATATAAGCAGGACGTATTTTTTCTAATAACTCTTTCTTCTGCTCTATCTTTTTTATTCCAATAAGCTCTTCATCCAATGCAATATGAATCGGAGATTCCCTACACAGCTCTGCCATTGTTTCCCATTGTCCTTGCCGAACAGGCTGTTCTATTGAGTGAATGTTATATTTGGATAATTCTTTCAATTTAGACAAAGCATCCTGAGGTAAGAATGCACCGTTTGCATCTACTCTAAGTTCGATTTTATCAGCAGGATAGTCTTTACGAATTGAAGAAAGTAACGCAATCTCTTTATCGAAATCAATAGCTCCTATTTTCAATTTTACACATCGGAAACCTTTTGCTAATTTTTCTTCAATCTGCTCTTGCATATAGTCATAGCTGCCCATCCAAATCAGACCATTGATAGGTATACCTTGTTCACCCCTCGAAAAACGAGTATTCCAAAGCTGGAAACTGTTACTCTCGATTTGTTGTAATGCGGTTTCTAGGCCAAAAATAATTGAAGGGTAATTCTCATACTTATCATATCGTATTTGTCCATTCTGTTCTACGTCAGCACAAGCTGATCTGAGTACTTCTTCATAATCAGGCAGTGCATCACAGCTAAGATCGGGAAGTGGTGCACACTCCCCGATACCTATATTTTTTGTTTTTTCATCTGTAAGGAGAATATACCATATATCGCGCGTGGTATATGCCCCTCGGGATGTACCTGCAGGACGTTTAAAATGTAATGTCTTCGGTATAATTTGAGCTTTGAGTCTCATCAATTATGGTAGTTTAGGATATTTCTTCCAATCTGGTTTTCTTTTTTCTAAGAAAGCTTTTCCTCCTTCTTGTGCTTCTTCTGTCATATAGTAAAGCATTGTAGCATCACCTGCCAATTCCTGAATTCCTGCTTGTCCGTCTAATTCTGCATTCAGCCCAGCCTTAATCATGCGTAAAGCTAACGGACTATGTTGCATCATAGTTTCAGCCCATTCAACGACTTCGTCCTCAAGTTGATCAAAAGGAACAACCTTATTTACTAGTCCCATTTCTAAAGCTTCTGCAGCTGAATATTGACGACATAAGAACCAAATTTCCCGCGCTTTCTTTTGTCCTACAATTCTAGCTAAATATGATGATCCGAACCCTGCATCAAAGCTACCTACACGAGGTCCTGTTTGACCAAAAATTGCATTTTCTGAGGCTATACTTAAATCACAGACTACATGTAAAACATGACCTCCACCAATAGCATATCCATTAACCATTGCAATAACTGGCTTAGGGATAGAGCGAATTTGTTTTTGAACATCTAAGACGTTTAGACGTGGGACTCCATCTTTTCCTACATATCCGCCGATGCCTTTTACATTCATATCGCCACCACTACAAAAAGCCATATTCCCAGCTCCGGTTAAAACTATAACGCTAATATCTTGATCTTCGCGACAAATACGAAGCGCATCGCTAATTTCAGAAACTGTAGTCGGAGTGAATGCATTGCGATAACGTTCTCGGTTAATTGTGATTTTTGCAATACCATTGTAAAAATCGAAAAGTATATCGTTGTATTCTTTCAGTGATACCCATTCTCTTTTACTCATAATACTTTATATTTTTAAATGTTTATAATATGCTTTATAATCGTTCTCACTAATTTCAGCATCGGTAAAGACCTCCAGAATCAGAGGTTTATCTATATTGATATCGTTGAAAACCATTAATGAATCTTCGAGCTCTATTTTATTCTTAACTGAAAGATATTCAAATCCTTTATCTTTTACCCATGCTTCGACTGATGTATTGTGCTTTGCTGCGATAAATTTATCGCGGATTTCGCTTTTTTCTAAGGATGGAAGTACATTGAATATTTGTCCGTTGCCATTATTAAATACTAAGATACGCAGATGTTTGGATATATGTCCGTTCCATAGCGCATTCATGTCGTAAAAAAAGCTCAGATCTCCAATGTATAAGAAAGTTAGCTCTTTCTTTGCGGCAGCAAATCCTACGGCTGTAGACATAGAGCCTTCTATGCCACTTGTACCTCTATTGCAAAAGACTTCTTTTATCTCAGGTAAATCAAATAGTTGAGCATTACGTACAATACTGCTATTTCCTAATTGTAGATTACAAGGAGGTAGTTGGCTTAATGCTTGTTTCATCACATATAAATCTGAAAAATCAGAGAAGCGATAACGTCCTGAACATTCTTCAACTTGAGCTGAATAGGACTTCCATGCTGATCTATATGACATTTTTCCTGAACATATTTTGCTTTTTAATATAGCATTCAAGAAGTCTAGAGGCTGAGCTTCTATAATTGTTGTAAGACACTGTAAGGTGTCTATAACTTCTCCATTTGGAGAAACAAGCCACAAATTTTCTGGTTGATTATTCCTGATAAAGGTTTTAAGACGTTTTGAAACAATATGCCCACCAAAGTAAATAACTAAATCCGGCTTCAATTCTTCTTGATTAGGATATGCGTAAAGTATTGAATCGAAATTGCAAATGATATTATCATATGGTGATAGATTGGCGATTTGTTCTCCTAGTATAACGCAATCATTATTATAGGAATAGGATAGAGCTCGGATAGTCTCGTTTATTTCTTTTGAATATGGTTGCTGTCCAACTATAACAAGTGGTCTTTGAGCATTTTGCCATTCTACTACGAGAGACTCTGGTAATTGGTAAGATGTACTTTCCAATTTAGTCCTTGTGATTTTACGAGTAGTGGGCAATTCGCCTATAGAAAAGTCAAATAAAGGTTCCGATAGAGGAATGTTGATATGCACTGGTCCATCACTGTTATGAGTGAGACTAAGCAAAGCTTCATTAATGAGCCTATTACAATACCATAATTGACTATTATCTTTTATTTCAGGAAGATGTACGCTCTTTTTAAAAATTGTACTAGCCATATTGGATTGAGGTATAGTTTGACTATCCATCTGACCAATCCATTCAGTTGGTCTATCTGCCGAGATGACCAATAATGGTAGCTGCTGATAATAAGCCTCAGATACTGCAGGTAATAGATTGAGTAAGGCGGAACCAGAGGTACAACACACTGCTACTGGCACTTTCAACGATTGGCTTAATCCTAAAGCAAAAAAGCCAGCGCTACGCTCATCTGTAATCGAATAACATTTAAATTCTTGATTTGAAGCAAAACTTTGGCTTAATGGAGCATTTCGAGAACCTGGACATAAAACTATATGTCTGATTCCATAAACTGATATAAGTGAAATTAGTTCTAATATATTTCGTTTGTTTGCATACATATCTTAATATATTCTATATTGTAGTTATAGTACATTTAAAAGTGTTTGCATCTTGATCTGGGTTTCATTCCACTCTTGTTCGGGTTTCGAGTGAGGCATTATTCCTCCTCCGGCATATAACGTAATCCGCTTTTTATCTATCTTAGCACAGCGCAGATTTACATACAGATCCGTCTTATGTTCAGGGTCAAGTATACCAATTATTCCTGAATAATATTCTCTGTTGTATCCCTCATTTCTCATAATGAAGTCAAAAGCTTTTTCTTTTGGATAACCACATACGGCTGGTGTTGGATGTAATTTTTTAAGAAGTTCCCCTACTTCCAAATTATTTATAAGTGAGAAATTAAATTCAGTTTTTAAGTGAACTACATTCCCTGCTTGTGCAGTATAAGGGCCATTTTCTTCTGTCTCTTTAGCGTACGGTGCTATAGTATTTCGGATATATTGTGCAACAATATTTTGTTCTTCTATATTTTTAGCATCCCAATCGGTAGAATTATTTGTCACACTTTGTAATGATTTTGTGCCAGCTATTGCGACAGTAGACCACAATTTGTCTTGTCCCGAAAGAATAATTTCAGGAGTATTACCCATCCACATACCTGTCTGAGGAGTATAAAACACATAATTCATCATTCTGGGATAGGTCTTCGTAGCCTTCATAAATGACTGAAGTGGAGAAAAATTAGATGGAAGAGGAATTGAATGTGATCTGGATAATACTAATTTTCGTAACTCTCCTTTAATAAGAGGTTGAATAAATTTATTACAGTTAGCTATATATAAATCATATTCATCCGAAGCATTAGATATGTCCGTAATATCATTACTGTGAGCAATATGATTCTTCTCGGCAATGACTGCTTCAGGAAATAGATTACTTAAATTATTTACGATACTGCTAATCCCCTCAATTTCTATTTCTGGTTCTATTATAAAGATCGGATTGTGATCTGTTCGATTAAAAGGACAGATTATAAATCCTTTCTTATCTTTCAAGTCTGTAAAGCATTTGACACTGGATGGCGAATTTGTTATTTGAGCTACAAAGTTGATGCTTTGTGTATTTGATAATTTATAAATTGCAAAACTTTTATTTGCTTCGATTAATAGTTGAAGTTGTTGCTCAAATTTTTTCTCTAGTATATTCATTTTTTCTGAAAAACAAAATTCACAATACGCACACTGCTAACGAGCTTATTGTTTTCTGATATAATATCTATATTCCAAACATGAGAAGATTTACCTCTATGTAACAAAGTCCCTATACCTGTTACAGCTTGTCCAACCGGTACACTTGATATGTGGTTTGCACTAACTTGCGAACCTACAGCATAAGTATTCTCTGAACATAATTGCAACGACCCATGTCCGGCAATACACTCTGCCAGAGCTATAGACGCTCCACCATTCAATAACCCAAACGGTTGGCATGTTCGAAAGTCTACAGGCATGGTAGCCTTAACTATTTCAGAATCTTCGGTTGGTATAAACTCAATTCCTAAATGACTAATCAATGTATTGTTGTATAAATCTTTCTCAACTTGCATATATAAAATATTGTTGATTTCAAGTCTTTCGCCTTGAAGTTTATTATCCCAATAGCTCCAAATAATCTACAAAGTTAATAAAGATTATGAGTAGCAATCATATTATTTTCTTAAATAAAATATTGTCGATTGAAATAAAGAAGACGATGTAAATAGATTTATTTACATCGTCTTCTTATTATATTGAAAAGTTGAGAATCTTTTAGATAGCCATTACAGAAATCATTTTATCGCAAACTTAAGACCATCCAGCTTATTCCATCCTCCACGAGTAAAATCAGGGATAGCAACTGGGGCTGATTCATTTTCCAAAGACAATGCTGTCAACGGAACTAAACAACACCATTCAGCTAAGTCATAAACATCCATATCAAGAGGAAGCCCATTTTGTAGACAATAGATCAATCGATAATCCATAATAAAGTCCATACCGCCATGTCCTCCGACTTGTTTTGCTTTTTCCTCAATGTCTTTTACTATTGGATGACGATATTGTTCCATCAAAGCCTTACGTACATCATCTGGAAGATAACTGTGTGCATCCAAATTCTCATGATCAAGTTTTTCATTCAGATTCAGTTGATTTCCATCCAAAGCGTAACCTTCGATAGGATACTTGTTAGCAAAACCTTTTGTCCCAGTCAACTGATACATCCGACTATATGGACGAGGAGAATTAACATTATGCTCAATAAGAATTGTTTTACCCTTTTCAGTTTTAATCAGTGTAGAAGTATGTTCTCCATTTTTAAAATCTGCAACTTCTTCTCCTGTAGATTCTTTAATAAAGTTTACACTCGAAATTTGTTTTGCATCTACTGACACAAGGTAGTTCATTTTATCGCCACGATGAATATTCATAGCCTGGCAAACCGGACCTATACCATGAGTAGGATAAACATCGCCACGATGATGACGATTATAGTTCATGCGCCAGTTATTCCAATAAGTTTTCCAAAAGCCCTGAAGAGCATGTATATAAGCCCCTTCTCCATGTACGATCTCTCCTAATAAGCCTTGTTGAACCATATTAAGAGTAGTTAGTTCAAAGAAGTCGTACACGCAATTCTCTAATTGCATACAATGTTTACGTGTTTGTTCTGAAGTATTTATCAATCCCCATATTTCATCCATAGTCATTGCTGCCGGAACTTCTATAGCTACGTGCTTACCATCTTTCATAGCCTGAATACCAATAGTAGCATGGCTAAGCCAATCCGTTGCAACATATATAAGATCAACATTAGGTAAAGCCGTAACTTGGCGCCAGACTGAAGTATCACCATAAAATTCTAACGCTTTCGGTAAACCTTTATCAACTAATTTCTGATTTACCTTCTCAACTCGATCTTTCTCAACATCGCATAAAGCGACAACTTCTACTCCATCAATGTGAGTCATACGATTCACAGCTCCAGGCCCGCG
This sequence comes from Dysgonomonas massiliensis, assembly GCF_900240225.1. Taxonomy (GTDB): domain Bacteria; phylum Bacteroidota; class Bacteroidia; order Bacteroidales; family Dysgonomonadaceae; genus Dysgonomonas; species Dysgonomonas massiliensis. The sequence goes on from NZ_OEPV01000016.1 coordinate 34,614, forward strand.
CATACCAAGTCCAATAAAAGCTACACGAACTGTAGGAATAGGATCACATGTTAATTGCAGAACATCTGTTTGACCAGCTGGTCTACTTGGTACATCTGTTTCTATTACTCTTGAAGTATTCTTTGGGCTTTCGCAACTAATCAAAAGAAAAGAAAGAGTAAATAAGCCTAAAATAATTTTTCTCATATTCTTATGTTATTTATGTTTTATAAATTCTTTTATACATTGAAGGTTACTACCAAGCTTCTTAAATTGTATCATCTACTTTAATTTCAGCCTATTCAATACAATCATAAAAACAATAGTTACAACTAAAATATCATATAAATATTCTCATGAGATAGAGATAGCATAATAAGCTTGTAAATAATATAAGTGTTTTTCTAATGAAATATAAATATACTAAATTCAAATTATTATGTTCCGAGAATATAATTGTTTTTTGAGAGTCTTCTCAAATTTATTGCTAAGTAAGAAAAGAAGCTAGGTTACCGCAATTAAGGTAATCTAGCTTCTTTGTTATTATGATTATACTAATTGACATTTAGAGAGTTTATTCTCTCAATATCAAACTTCATATTATACCGATTTACGACTTCAATAATTAGTATTAAATCAATCCCAATTAATTATCCTTCTTTTATAACTTTAGCATAACACTATATTTAGTTTCCTCTTAAGACCACAAAAGAGTAAGGCGGAATCCTTAAATTTTGTATATCCGAAATAGATATTTGACTTTCTAACGGACGTACTCCCCTATCGTCAGGTTTGCCTTCCATTACGGTTTTCTTGATCTCAGAATTTTGTAGTTTTAAAGAACTAAGATCTAATTTGGCTTTTACTTCTACCGGAAGGATATTCACCAACTTGATAATTACATCACCTGATTTATTGTCGCGAACAACTGAGCAGGCTATACGCTTTCTCACTTTATCATCATTAGTATCAACATTCATATTAGATACGATATACTCATCTCCAGAGTTTTCGCCATACAGTTTCTGTACAAAATAGCCAACTGTAGGTTTCACTTCGCTATTATTGAAATAAATTAAGTCTGGATTCCATTGCGTACGTCCCTCCTTAGCCAACAATGGGGCATAAGATGTCATATGCACAACATCGCCATTACGCTCACACGAAGTCAAATAAAGTGCTTCAGCCAAAGCTGTCTCAAGGTTTGTTGGACGGCCAGGTAGATGTGCTGCATATTCACCCAAATATACTTTAGATTTATTTCTGTCATATTTATCATAATAATCTTGATTATAGATAAACCAACCTGGTGGTTGATAGTAATGTTCATCCAAGATCGGAACTTGCAATTCATTAGCAAAAGCCCAACCTCTATCATAATCCGAACCTTCAGAGAATGGACCGGCAGTTCCTATTACCATTATTTCTGGATACTTTTCTTTTATAGCTTTAAAAATCATCTCAAAACGTTCTTCAAAAACATCCGAAATAAGATCTTCATTACCAACACCAATATATTTCAGATTGAATGGAGCTGGATGTCCTGCTTCTGCGCGCATCTTAGCCCATTTATTTGTCTTAGGATCTCCATTAGCCCATTCTATAAGATCTAAAATATCTTGTATATATGCATCCATTTCTGACATAGGAATACCTCCCTGCTGACCACCGATAGCACAATTGTGACGAGCAGAGTTTTGACAAGGAACTCCTGCAGCTACAATAGGAAGCGGCTCTGCATTTATATCTTCACAAAATTGGAAATATTCATAATACCCCAAGCCTGCCGATTGATGGTACCCCCAAAGATTTCGTTGTGGCTTGCGGGCTTCGAGTGCGCCAATTGTATTTTTCCAATGATATATATTACCTATTCCATCACCATGAGCTACACAACCTCCAGGAAAACGGACAAAACGAGGCTTCATATCTGCCAAAACCTGAGCTAAATCTGCACGAAGTCCATTTTTACGTCCTTTGAATGTTTTCTGAGGGAATAAAGAAATCATATCCACTGCGTATGAACCTTCTCCCTGCGGAATTACTTCTAATCGAGCATTAGTTGTATTTTTTTTTGCAACAATAACAACATTATATTTTTTCCAATTTTGAGACAAAGATTTTGTATTTGCCTCTCCACAAACTTCTCCTGAATCGTTTATCAAACGTATTAGTAAATTTGTTTTTTCACCTTTCAGGACACGAGCAAAAATTGAAAAATCATATTTTTCGTTTGCTTTCAACACAATTCCGTCGAATCCTTCGTTTGCTATACCACTACCAACTTTATTAACAGATAATATAGCATAATGAGGATTATTTTCATGAATAGGATCCTTTGTATCTATTACAAATTCGACATCATTACCTACAGTTTTCCATGAACTATAGCTATTCCAATTCTTATCACCCTCTCTATCTGACGGTTGATATTCGAAACCTCTGTTCTGTATCAGCTCGGCATAAATACCACCATCAGCTGCATAGTTGATATCTTCGAAGAAAATGCCCATCAGTTTGTCACTGATTTTTTTAGTTTCATTGGCATTGATTACAATGTGTGCATCAACAGATTTTAGGTTCGCAAAGCGTATAGGGTCTTCTTTTGTTGTTTCCCCAAACAATTGATTGCGATAATTTGTCAGACTAACTTTTATATTCAAATTGTCTATAACTTTCCAAGCCACTTTGTGGATCGTCCCGACCTCCTGCTTGTTAGCTAGTAATATATGCTGACGCTGGCCGATACGTTCCCCTTCGGCTATTTTCCTTGCTTCAGTATATGTAGTAAAATCTTTAGAGTCTACAGCATAAAAAGTAGTATCGCTAGAGTTTTCAGATACACTAACCCATGAAACAGTGTACACTCCATTTCTATAAGATAGTTCTGGTTCTAAACAGTTATTATTTGATACAATAGGATAAGATTGTGGCTTCCAATTTACTAAATCCTTTGATGTAGCATAAGCAAAAGTTCCGTCATGTGAGTTCAAACTCCACACTGCGTGCCAATCGCCAGAAGGTCCTTGGAACAAAACAGGAGAATACATCCTTTTTTCAGAGCCCCAACGGCTATAGTCGGATTTTACGAAAGCGAACTCAGGTCCTATGGCATTCCAGTTTTTTCTATCAATACTCCATGCAAAGTAAAGGCCTCCTGTTCCTTCATTATCACCTTTTGTATAAGCAAATATATATGCCGAATCAGGTTTTGCTGCTATAGGGTATTCGAAACCAAACATATTGATATTGGCAAGGAATAAAAATAAAATTAATAGTAATCTTTGTTTTTTCATTATATTGGTTATTAATTAATTAGCACAACTCTTTTTTATTAATCTACTTTCATCAATTTAAATATGCAAATACAAACTTCATACTTATAATATGAATTGAGTCATATTAATTATAGCTGAATATCAGGATGACAACAAACTATATAGAATTCTATTTTTCTAAATTTGTAATGAAGAGTAATATAATATCCTTTGCCTAAGCCTTCACTTTAGAGGTATCGGTTTAACACACAACTCTAAAAAAATTGGATAACAGTCTTCTCTCTGACTTTCATCATTTAATTTTAAGTTCAGTTATTTAGAATATTTATATAAGTATACAAGTGACTATAGGTCTAAATAATTAACGCACGATGTATAACCATTAAGCCTTATACAAATATATAATCACAAGACCAAAGAAAAAAACTTTTATCTCAATAAGTCCTAAAATAATAAAATACCTATAGCTATTCACTCCCATTAAAATAGTATCTTTAAATTTGGGCAATATCAAAAGAATATAACTATGGTCAACGAACTCGTACAAATTAAGGTCACACTCTCTTATCTACCTGCTGTTAATTTTTCAATGCAACAGAATATGATCTCTATTATACGTGAGATCTGTATCGAAAATACAACAGAAGAGACTCTGACTAATTTGATCGTTAAATTAAACTTCGAGCCAGAATTTGCAACTTCCGCACCTATTGCTATCGAGTCTATTAAAGCAAAAGAGACTCTCAAAATAGAAGTTCCTAAATTAAATCTTATACCAAATTATTTCGCTCAACTAACAGATCGTTTTAGAGGAAATATCTCCATAGAAATCGTTGATAAAGAAAAAACACTTTCAAAAGAAACATATCCCATTGATATACTAGCTTATGACCAATGGTCTGGTATCAATATTTTACCCGAAATCCTTTCTGCCTTCGTAACGCCAAATCATCCTGCTGTTTTGCCAATCATTAAACGAGCAGCGTTTATTTTGGAAAAATGGACCGGAAATCCTTCATTGGATGAATATCAAAGTCGAAATCCAGATCGAGTACAAAAGCAGATGGCTGCCATATATACAGCCATTGTTGAACAACAGATTATTTACAGTACTGTTCCTCCCAGTTTTGAAGAATATGGGCAGCGAATTCGACTTGTTGATGCCGTTATGTCACAGAAACTAGGAACATGCCTTGATATGGCATTACTCTATGCTTCATGTTTGGAGGCAATAGGAATACACGCCTTGATAATAGTCGTTCAAGGGCATGCTTTTGCGGGAGGTTGGCTTGTTCCAGAAACATTTCCTGACAATATAATTGACGATATATCGCTAATCAGTAAAAGAATAGCCGATGGGATTAATGACATAACTCTTGTCGAAACTACTTGCATGAATATGGGTAAAAATACCGATTTCGATCAGGCTATCAAAATTGCAAATAGTAAAATTAGTCTACAAGATTTTATTTTAGCTATAGATATAAAAAGGAGTCGATTCTCTGGAATTAAACCGATACCGCAACGTATATTGAATGGACAATATTGGGAAATAAAAGAAGAAACTCCTATCGTAGATAAATCCGAAACTTCCGTACCACAAACGATCAATCCTTATGATTTATCGGGTATTAGCCCCGAAGTAGTTATTACCAAACAATTGCTATGGGAACGAAAACTGCTTGATCTAAGTTTACGCAACAATCTACTAAATATCAGAATTACCAAAAACACATTACAGCTAATTTCAGCCAATGTCGATTTATTTGAAGATGCATTAGCCCAAGGCGATGAATTTCGCATCCTGCATAAACCAACCGATTGGGACAATCCTTTATTCGATTATGGTCTTTACCAATCAGTATCAGGTACAGATCCCATTATTGATTTGGTCAAATCTGAATTAACGCAGAAGCGACTCCGTTCATATCTCAACGAAAATGAACTAAGCAAAGCACTTACACACCTTTATCGTTCTTCACGAACTGCTATGGAAGAGAATGGTGCTAACACACTTTATGTAGCCCTCGGTCTATTGAAATGGTATGAGACTAAAGCCAGTGAGCGTCCACGATATGCTCCTATACTTCTTCTTCCTGTAGAGATTATACGTAAATCAGCAGCTAAAGGTTATGTTATACGTTCGCGCGAAGAGGAAACAATGATGAACATTACTTTGCTTGAGATGCTTCGTCAAAATTTCAATATCAATATAGGAGGTTTGGATCCTTTACCAACAGATGATAGTGGAGTTAATGTAAAATTGATTTACTCGATCATCAGAAATAGTATAAAGAATCAACCCAAATGGGACGTCGAAGAGCAGGCTATATTAGGACTTTTTTCTTTTAACAAATTCATAATGTGGAATGATATCCACAGCAATTCGCATAAGCTGATTGAAAACAAAGTAGTTGCCAGCTTGATGAATGGGAAAATAGAATGGAATCTGAACGAAATAAATATAGACGCTCAAGATCTTGATAGAGATGTTACACCCGATCAAGTCGTGTTACCTATTAGTGCCGATTCATCACAATTAGAAGCTATATGGGAAGCAGCTGAAGGAAAAAATTTCATTCTACATGGTCCACCCGGAACAGGTAAATCTCAGACAATCACCAATCTTATCGCCAATGCTCTTTATAAAGGTAAGCGCGTACTATTCGTAGCCGAAAAAATGGCTGCTCTATCTGTTGTACAACGCCGTCTGGAAGCCATTGGACTAGCGCCTTTCTGTCTGGAACTCCACTCTAATAAAGTAAAGAAAGGAACAGTTCTATCTCAACTTAAAACTACCACTGAAATTGTCAGAACAAATTTTCCTGAAAATTTCAGTCAAGAATCGGAACGTATTTTTGCCCTCCGTTCAGAAATGAACAAGTACATCAATTCATTGCATAAAGTTTATCCATTCGGAATATCTCTCTATGAAGCAATCGTAAAATATCAGCAGATTGATAGTCAACCATTATTTACTATACCTGGATATATCTTATCAGGATTGGATAAAGGCCGACTACTTCAATGGCATGAGGCTCTGGATGCATTAATATCAACATCTAAAGCTTGTGGACATCCTCATAACCATCCTCTTACTGGCATCTTTATCGAGAATTATTCTTCAACATTGAAAGACGATGCTGCAAATCATATTAATGAGACAATCTCTATACTCGCTGACATTAAAAATCAACTGGAGCTACTTTCCAATTTATTTTCTGGATTTGAGCCATCTAAAAGCAAGTCAAATGCCGAAACTGTAGTCCAACTAATTGGTAAATTACTAGAAATACCAGAATTGACTTCAGCCTTGCTGACAGCCCCTCAACTCGAAAATATATCTAGTGAATATACTGAAGTATGTACACATGGTAAAAAGCGTGACAATTTAAAGCAAGAATTACTGAAAAGCTTTTCCGATAGACTATTATCCCTTGATGCCAAGAAATTACTATTAGAATGGAATCAAGCTGCAAATAAATGGTTCATACCTCGTTTTCTAAGACAAAGAGCTATTCGTAAGCAGCTATTTACTCACGCAATAGAACCACTTGATAAAAGTAGGGTTCCAATAATCCTCAACCAAATTATAGATTATCAATCAGAAGATAATTACATCCAGAAACACGAAGAAAGTTTATCTCTTTTTTTCGGAAAATATGGACGTAAGGGCCTAGAAGATTGGCAAATAATAGAACAAATAGTCAGAGATGTAGACTTTATAAACTCACTAATCTTAAATCACACTAAAGATATTCAGAAAGCAACGAATATCAAACGTACTCTTTCTTCACAACTTACAGATGGAATTGCTACATTTAAAAACATGTATGCTTCAGATTTGACAAAATTAGTTGATCTTTTCTCTAAACTAAATATACAAGAAGGGATACTATTCGATACATTAAAGATAGATAACCAGATTTTATATAATGGATCTGATAACTGGCTAGAGCGCGGATTGTATCAATTGAATTTATGGTACAATAACCTAGATAAACTGAAAGACTGGTTTCAATGGCTTTTGGTGCATAAAAGAATGCAAGACTTACAGATTGGTTTCATAGCCGATCAATACAAGAATGAGAATATTAATACTGAGAAGCTATCAGATATATTCAAAAAGAGCTTATACAGGTCTATTATTGATTATATCCTGGCCGAAGAACCAAGTTTGGATCTATTCAATGGGCAAATATTCAATGATACTATTGAAAAATATAAACGATTAGTTGCTGATTTCGAACATCTAACTCGAAAAGAAATTTTTGCCAGATTAGCCGCAAATCTTCCATCTTTTACCAGAGAGGCGACACATAACTCGGAAGTAGGAATATTACAACGAAATATCCGAAATAATGCCAGAGGAACATCAATCAGAAGATTATTCGACCTAATACCTACCCTTTTACCTCGAATGTGTCCCTGTATGTTGATGAGCCCCATTTCTGTTGCTCAATACATAGATGTAGATGCTGATAAATTTGATCTCGTTGTATTTGATGAAGCGTCGCAAATGCCTACATACGAAGCTATAGGAGCTATTGCTAGAGGTAAAAATGTAGTTATAGTTGGAGATCCCAAACAAATGCCTCCGACTAACTTCTTTACAGTGAATACTGTTGATGAAGATAATATAGAAATGGAAGATCTGGAAAGTATTCTTGACGATTGTCTTGCACTATCCATGCCTGAAAAACATTTACTATGGCACTATAGGAGTAAACACGAAAGTCTTATTGCTTTTAGCAATTCTGAATACTACGAGAATAAACTTCTTACATTTCCTTCGCCTGATAATATTGAATCGAAAGTAAGATTTGTTCCTATAGAAGGACATTATGACAAAGGGAAGTCAAGACAGAATAAATCTGAAGCACAAGCAATTGTCAATGAAATAGCTCGTCGGCTGAAAGATAAAGAATTAAGAAAAAGAAGTATTGGTGTCGTTACATTCAGTATAGTACAACAAAGCCTTATTGAAGATATGTTGTCCGATCTCTTTATTTTTGATCACGAATTAGAGCGTCTTGCCTACGAATGTGAGGAGCCACTCTTTGTGAAAAATCTGGAAAATGTACAAGGAGATGAACGTGATATAATTCTGTTCTCGATAGGCTACGGTCCGGATAAGAATGGTAAAGTAAGCATGAATTTTGGCCCGCTAAACAGACTCGGAGGAGAACGTCGCCTCAATGTTGCTGTTTCGCGTGCCAGATATGAGATGATCATATTCTCCACATTAAGATCAGATCAGATCGATTTAAACAGAACATCTGCTATAGGCGTAGCAGGGTTGAAACGTTTCATGGAATATGCCGAAAGAGGTACACAGATTACAAGTAAAGTACAATCTTCTTCTAATGAAGAATCTATCAATCATATCATAGCTAAAGAACTAACTAATAGAGGCTATCTTGTTCACACTAATATTGGCTCATCTGGATATAAAATAGATATAGGAATTGTCGATCAAAATAATCCCGCAAAATATAAATTAGGTATTATATGCGATGGCGAAAATTATAGACAAGCCAAGATGGTAAGAGATCGCGAAATTGTGCAAAATAGTGTACTGAAAATGCTTGGATGGAAAATCTACAAAGTATGGACTCTCGATTGGTTTGAAAATCCAGATGCTGTTATAGAATCAATTCAGAAAGCGCTCAATTCTTGTGATGAAATCAACGAAGATCCGAAAAATAAGGAAATCGAAACACAAAATATTTCTTCAGAGCATATAATATTAGAAGAAAACGTAAAAGAAGACAATAGAGAAAAAATTAGGAGAGAATATCAAGCAACAATCTTAGACTCGAGCAATTGTTACAGCGAGGAATTTTTCTTTTCGGAAAATAGAAAAATTATTTTAGATCAAATAAACAAAGTTATAGAAACCGAAGCTCCAATAAGTCGGACACTTCTATGCAGGAGAATATTATCTGCTTGGAATATTTCTCGGCTAGGACCGCGCATCGATAGCTATTTAGAAGAATTATTTGATTGGAAAAATTACTATATATCTGAATCCGAAAATTTAAGTTTCTATTGGGTAGACGAAAATCAATATCACAATTTTGATTATTACAGAACTGGAGAAAGAGATGCTGTAGATCTTCCTCCCGAAGAAGTAGCTAATGCGTTGAAATATGTATTAACCGATGAAATCAGCCTACCAACGGCGGATCTATCCAGATTATGCGCACAACTTTTTGGATTTGCAAGAAACGGTACCAACGTAGATGCTGCCATCCATAGGGGGATAAGAAAGGCTGAGAAAAGAGGATTTTTAAAGATCGATAACGACCGAGCAATAATTTTATAGTTATAACTTTTTTAATGCTGAAAGTGACTTCTTCACAAAATCGTTATCTGGCTCTACCATATGCCAAAAGCTAAGCTGGCCTATAATACGTTTCAAATAGGTCGGATCCGTTGAGCCAATAAATCGCTGATGCTCTGCAAGACCTTTTGTCTGGATGAAATAAACATTTTTACGTAATTCTCGTTTCGTTGATTTTGGGATTGTCATTTTCTCTCCCGAACTGATTGAAATACCAGTTACGATCTTACGCCTTTTCTCTGTTATGTGACGGGTTTTCTTGCGCTGGATAATAAATCGTTCTTTGAATAGAATCTCGTCAATTTCAGCTAAAGTTGTTTCGAAATCAATATTGCTTCCTGAAAATGTCAAATCATCAGCATAACGAGTATATGATAATTCTTTCTTTTGCGAGAGAGCAGCTAATTTAACATCTACATCGCTAGCAATTATATTGCTTAGTACGGGGCTTGTCGGCGCTCCTTGTGGTAACTTATTATCAAGCGTACACAACTCTGCCAACACTTGAGATATGTTAGGTGGATAACCAATATTTTCGAATACTTTGATAACTTTTCGTTTCTTTATCGATCCGAAGAAATTAGTTATATCAACCTTTAGAATTTGACTTTTCCCTAAATGAGCCTTGGCATTCTGCACTATAGATGTATTTGAGCGAAAGCCAGTAGCAGCCGGATGGATGTTGACTGATACTAATATTCGTTTATAAATAGTCTTTTGTAAACTCATCAGAGCAGGACTCGGAGCCGATATTATACGTACTCCTCCACTCCTTTTGCTTATTCTGAAATGTGAGTAATGTTGTGATGTATTTCTTAGAATACCGATTAATACATCTTTTTCAATTATAAGGAAATTAGCACACCAAGTTATAGCTTCATCATCGAATGGCAATTGTACTGAAAAAAGTCGCGCAAAAAAGCCTTGTTTCTTTGCCGGATTCGACGAAAAATCTGAATCACTTTTTCGGGAAGAAAAAATACGGCTTTTACTTTTGTTCTTTTCACCTTTATCATAGCTGTCAATGTTTCTATTGTAGTTATCTACATCACCACCTCGATAATTAAGAACTTTATATAACAGCCAAAGGCCAAGACAGATTAATAATATGATTAAGGTTGTATTCATTGCTCTTATATAAAAAGAGGATGAGTATTTACTTTCTGTAACACCTTGATTTATACCTAAGAATCTGAAGGATTCAGGTAATACAATCAAGGTATTACAGAATCTCAGAAAAAGGCATGAACCAACGAGGCGACTACACCTCTTTCTTGCTAAATTTTCAACTCATCCTCTTTTTTATATAAAGATATACTATTTTTTCAATTTGAAGTATTTATTAAACCCTGCAATTTCAGGTTCAACATCCGTAAAGTCTGCTCTTATTGCAGTTTTAGATCCAGCTATCGTCACTTCTGCATTAATAATCGATCTTGTCTGAGCCGGGTCTGCTAGATACATGCATACTTCAGATTTATCAGTACCTTTAAGCATCAGAACACATGGTTTATCAACTTTCACTTTAATCCCATTGTAGTCTAATTCTCCAGCCTCGTAAAATACTGTTTGCAAAATACCCAATCCGTTATTGAATACAGCTTGTATCTCAGCTGTGTTAGATACTATCTCGACTTCCGATTTATATGCATTGACACTCGAACTCGATTTCTGATTCGGTAGTATTATATAAGCATATTTTGCATTTTGAGGATTAATACCATGATCAAAATATAAAGTAAACACATCTAGAGCAATCTCTTTATCAGACTGGCTAGTATTAATATATTTCCACGATCCTTTTTGTGTTTGATTGCCAATTATAACATTTCCTCCACATGGAAAAAGGTAACCAATGCCATTATGATAAGCCCAATCAATACCTTTCGCAAACTGATGCTCCCCTTTAGCAACGCTAATCTCTTTATTATTCTCCGACACTTTAACATCTGTCAATAATAAAGACTGCTCGATAGTAGTGTTCACAGCGTATGGTGATTCTGAATTGATATCAGCTCCTAGACAAACAATTTCACCATCAAACATAAACCACGATTTCTTTGCGCGAGTAGCTTTACCCCTAATTGTATCTGTATGTGAGTAAGCCATTACAGCGTACAAACTATCAGATACACCTCCAGAAAATTTATCAACGCCTATAACACCCCATTTTTTACGTTGAGGAATTTCTTCTACCTGAGGATTAGTTACTCCTGGTATTCTCGTCCAATTCCAAACAGGAAAGATATCTTTATACTCATCTCCTTTTTGCATCATTGCAGTAGCACCAAACGTCATAAAATAAGCATCTAAATTCTCATTATTTCCATGTTCTATATAAGCAGTTCTATTAGACACTGTACGAACACTGAATGAATATGGCGTACGTATATGAATTGAATAATCGGAAATCGGATATAAAATATTACGATTTGTAACTTTAAAGTCTGATGCTTTTTCATTCGTCATTCGCTGGAAAGCACTTTCGTACTCCGATTTATTTGCCGCATCAATTTTGACCATATCTTTGATAAATCTTGCGAATGATGTTTTTTGTGATAATCCGGCACGACTAACACTTCTCCCCATTACGTTGTAATGCATAAACTGTCCACGAATAGTCGTTAGAAAAGTATTACGAACAAAGTTACTAAGGATATTCAATTGTTCTCCTTTCAACTCATAATCGGTACCTACAAGATTCAAAGCAAAATTTGTCACTCCTTTTATCAGTTCTTCACCATAGCCGCCAATATATAATTGCACACCATGTTGTTGATACGAATAATCGTATTTTATACCCTCTTCGCCAGCCTTGACTAGTTTTAGAGGAGTAAATGCTCTCGATATCGCATATTCCAACCCTTCGGCATCTTTGGTTAAACACGCTCTGTAAAAATAGTCTGTAGCAATATCAGTTAGATTAGCACCTACATGTTTCTTTATATCTCCAGCATTTTCAGCCATACGATCGATAAGTTTCTTTTCTAATTCAGCTGAGAGTTTTTTATTTCCTTGTCTCATCTGAATCAAAGATAGACCTAAAACCCGAGGCACAGCAATTTGATTGTGCCACCAGTTATCACTCTTAGGGTCTTTGGCATACCAATACTCTAATGACATCACGATTTTATCGTACAAGTTTTTATTTGCAAATAATTTGCATCGCAATGTAGTATAAGCAAGAATCATCTCATTAGTACGATCCAAATGTTTTATCGGTTCCCATTTAGCTATAGAAACATCAGAATAGTCTATATCCGAAAAAGCCCCTTCGGCAGACATTAGATCCATATTCTTATTGGCATTTTTTTCCAATTTAACTGGATCCTGACCTGTTTCGTATCTTTTACTAATAGTTTTCATAACCTTATCAAACTCATTCTTTTTCGATGCATGAGTTTGTAAGTTAAATCCTAGACTTATAAGTAGGACAAAAGTGATTAATCTATATCTCATAATTAATAATTAAATATTCTATTTTATATCTAGGCTATAAAGATAACTAATTTACTTGCAACTTAAATTCTCGTTTTATCTTACCATTATAAATATATAATACATACATACCTTTTACTAATGGTGCTATTATCTGACTATTAAGATTATTTAGTTTGTATGACTTTACTAATGATCCAGTTATAGAATATATATCGGCTTTTATACTTTCAAACTCGCCTTCTAAATTAGCTTCTATATTTATTGCTTGACCTGTATATACAGGATTAGGATATACATTAATTGCTATCTCCCCATCCAGATTTAATGTTGAAGGACAAACATCCAGTTCGTCATTATTTGTTGTGATCAATCTCGCTGAATATTCCGATATTGTTGACAATTTCTCATCAGTTGATGAATATATCTGAGTTCCCTCAGTCTCATTTCCGTCAACAACCCAATAATACTTTCTGAAAGTATAACCTCCATTAGTATCTTTATTGTTATTTACAATTAGACGGCTGTTGTATTTTTGAACAATGATATCTTCAAAATCAAACTTTTTCTTAATCGTAAGAGAATATTCTTTCTTTATATCATTAGCCGAAGCTCCAACCTTAAATTTAACCTCTTGCTTAGAAGGCGAACTAACATCTATTTTCAAAACTTTATCTACATCCAAGTAAACATCCTCTGCGACTTTGAACTCAATAGTCAATTGTTGTATATTTTGATTACAAGGAACTATATAAGCTTCATTTACATCATGTTCTTCTCCATTAATAAATAACGACGTTAATCGACAATTATGCATAACTAGCCCAGTTACCGAGATGTTAATATCTTCTTTTATCTTTTCAATTTCGTATCGATAAGTAACTCCATCTGTATCCACAGAAATATGTTTCAATTCTACTCCATTTGCTGTTACTGCTGGAACTGAAGTCGAATAATCAGCATCCAGTGTCAATGAAAAGTTAAACTTAGTTCCTTCTTCAACTGATTGAACACCAACAGGCCAATCAAATGCTGCTCCGGTAAGAGCCGGAATATTCACTAAATATTCAACTGCAGGAGCTTTCTCTATGATGGTAGTTATTATCATAGGATGTTTTGCTGCAACGTTTTCTTTAGATCCAAACTTAGCATCGTGTTTATTATCTGGAGCTTTAGTATCATTATATATTCGGAATGAAATATCTGTTTTTCCTTTAGCATATTGTTCTTTTGCATATTCCGTAATATCGAAATAGAATCTGTCATTCGCAACCGAACCTTTGAGCGCACCTTGTAAAGAACTTACTACCACTTCTTGATGTACTGGTTTATTAGCTGCAGTGACCTGCATTTCATTCCATTCGGTATCTTCTATGGGGTTTAGAACCCAAAGCACCTGATCGGCTCCTGCATTAGTGTAAGTAGTTACTAATGATAATTCAACTTTTCCAACTTCTTCTTTCGTCGGATCAACTAAATTATCCATATCCGCTAAAGACATTTTCACAAAGCCTTCTCTGTTATAGCCAACACCGTCCATCTTGATCAACATATCTACTGCACTTCCAAAATTCTTATCCTGATTGGCTGCACCGTTTTGTACATAAGTATCTCCGGTTATCACTGACTGACGTGTATATAATACGACCGGATTTTTTTTCAATCCTTCGACTGATAGTACAATATTTCGGGTTACAGTTGCTATCTCATATCTATAGGTCAAACCATCTTCATCAATAGAAATATGAGGCAGTTCTATATCATTAGCTTTAACAATCGGCTTTGATCCTGAGTATAATGTATCCAATACTAAAGAAAAAGATAATTTATCACCTTCAATAATACTTTCTCCACCTTCTGGTAAATTAATCGTTGCTCCAGTCAATGAAGGTACGGTTAACGAGTATTCAGGAGCCGGATCTCTTTCGACAATACTTGTGATCACTCGAGGTTGCATTGCTGTATTCGCATGTTCCTTTGTCGCAAATTTAGTATCATGACTACCGACTGTTACATCTGCATTATACAAACGAAATGCTATATTTGTCTTACCCTCTGCAAGCTGCGCTTTTGCATATTCTGTAATATTGAAGTAAACAGTATTATCAGCAATAGTACTTTGTTTTAAACGTCCTTTGACAGCAGCTACAACATCCTCGCTATTTGTAGGTTTATTCGCATAAGTCAATTCACCTTCATCCCATGTAGTATCGTCTATCGAATTAAGTATCCAATCAACCTGATCAGCCGTAGAATTTGTATAAGTAATTATCAAAGCCAACTCTACTTTTCCTACTTCTTCTTGTCTAGGATTAGTTAAATTAGTCATGTCCTGCAATGACATTTTTATATATCCAGCTCTATCGTAGGCTCCAGTACCTTTCTTAATCAGTATATTATCAACACTTCCATAATTTAGATCAGCGCTGCTACCTCCTTGAACATATGTATCTGCCGTTAGTCCAGACTCGCGAGTATATAAAGTAGGTTTTGGACCTTTAATTATATATTTCTTAGTAAAACCAGCTTCTTCATCACTTAATCCTGCGAAATTACATATAGTTTCTACCCATTCGGATGAAATGCTCGACACCTTAGTTTTCACTGTAATAACTGACTTACTTTGTGCTGGATCTGCAATATGCATTATTGCTTTAGGAGTTTTTATATCTTTTAGCATCAAAACACATGCTTTATCTACTGATACCGACAATTCTTGGCTAGTAAATGTACCAGCTTCGAAAAACACCATTTGCCAAATATCCAGAGTTTTATGATGAACGACTTGCATACTTGCATTATTCTCTAAAATTTCGATATTCTCAGTATTGTATGCTGCAACTTCAACAGGAGTCTTTTTATTTGGTACAATTATGTATGCATAGCTTTCATTCTGAGGAGTGGCACCATGATAGAAAAAAGTACTAAATACATCTTTTGTTATATCTCCTGCAGTTTGTGTTGTATTGATTTCATTCCAACTTCCAGTTTTCGATCCATTATCTATACGAACATCTCCTCCTTTAGGGAAGAAATACCCTACATTATTATGGTGTATCCAGCTTATATTATCCTTATACTGAACTAAACCTTCGGACAATACAGTTTCTACATCTCCATTGGATACCGTGATATCTCCTTTCTTCAAAGATTGTTCTATACTAGTAGTTATTCCTCCTGTATAGTCTGTTGTTATACCTGAGCCAAGACAAACAATTTCATCGTCGAAAAAGAACCACGATTTATTTGCAGATGTCGTACTTCCATTAGTTACATCTTTGTGCATATATGTTGTTACAGCATATAAACTATCAGACGCACCTCCGACAAATTTACTAATACCTTTTACTCCCCACTGAGCTCTTTGAGGTATTGTTGCTGTTTGCATATTGGTAGTTCCTGGTATTCTAGTCCAATCCCAAGCCGGAAAGATATTGGTATATTCATCACCACTGCATGTAAGAGCAGTACTACCAAAAGTCATAAAATATGATTTGAGATTCTCTCCGTTTCCTCTTTCTATATACGCTGTACGATCCGATACTGCACGTACACTGAAAGTATATGCCGGACGGATATGCAGAACATAATCTGATATAGGATATAGAATATTTATCGGTTGAATTCCCGAGGACGCACTTTCTGTACCTCTCATTCTTTTCACTGCTAGATTATATTCTGCAGCGTTTGCGGGATCAATCGTAGCCATATGGTTAATATTAGTAGCAAAACTTTGCTTCAATGTAGCTCCGTTGCGGCTCACACTACGCCCCATCGCATTATAGTGTATATATTGTCCACGTAAAGCTTTCAAGTATGTATTGCGAACGTAGTTGCTTAATGTCGCTAGTTTCTCCCCTCCTAAAGCGTACTCTGTTCCTGCAACATTCAATGCAAAATTTATTATACCTTTAATTAACTCTTCGCTATAACCTCCAATATATAATTGAGGGCCATGTTGCGTATATGAGTTATCGTACTGAATACCCTCTTGTCCAACAGAGGCAATAGTCAATGGTTTGAAAGCATTTTCTAATGCCGAATTTAATGCTGTTTCATCTTTTCTGAGGCAAGCACGATAAAAGAAACCAGTAGCTAAATCAGTAAGATTTGCACCTTCCTGATTTTCTAGCGTATTAGGTCCAACTGTATAATCAGCTTCCATCTGAGCCATCAGTCTATTTTCTAAATCTGCTGACACTTTATTTTGTCCATAGCGCATCTGAATTAATATTACCCCAAGAGTTTTAGGCACTAGGATTTTAATATTCCACCAGTTTGTACTAGTAGGATGTGCCGCATTCCAAAATTCTAATGCTTGTATAATATTATTGTATAAGTTTGTATCCTGATAATAACTATTTCCTGATTTAGTATAAGCTAAAGCGAAAATAGCAATACGATCTAAATGTGTTACTGGTGCCCAATTGGTTGTGGCTGTACTAGTATAATCGATATCGTTAAATTCTCCTGTAGTTGAATTGAAGCTTGTTAGATAAGAAGCTACTTTTGTTTGTAACGAGGCTGATGATACTCCCGATTCATTTCTACTTCGTATGGTATTCATTATATCATCAATTTTATCTGCAGCATGTAGGTTAAATACACTGCTAATAGCTAAAAAAAGGAAGGCTAATAAAAATTTTCTCATAATAATTAGATTAGTTTTTCATAGTGATATTTGCATACAAATAAAAAGTACTGCTGACAAAATAATTATTGCCAGCAGTACAACTTTCCCCAAGACCTATAAACCAAATGCAAATTGAACCTTTATGCCTAAGCTTAGAGGTTTTAGCTTACTAACTGCTTTTGCTGAGACTAATTGATACTCATCTTTGTATAAAGACTCAGCCATACTGTTGATATTAATTTTTTGACTTTCGTAACCATCATACTGAATCAGATCTTTGGCTTCACTACCTCTAATATTATTAAGGGTATAATCAATATAACCACCAAAGTAGATACTGTATTTAGTATTTATTTTATAACGAGCTCCGATTTCAGCAGCTGCCGTAAATTTAGTTTTTAAGTCAAGATCATCACTCGATGAAAGACCTTTGAAAGTACCAAAACCTTCAAGTTCTATATCATCAATGGTAGGAATATCTGAGCCATTACCCCACTGTACATAAGCTCCTTGAGCAGTAACCGACTCGAGTTTGTTGTTATACTTAGAACTTAGTATAAATCCTATTTTAGCACCACCCGATACAAACAAGCCCCATGAATCATTTAGATTGTATGTATAACGGGCCATCAAAGGGATATTAAGATAAGTAGCTTTTATTTCTTCTTTATATCCGTTTGCCGAATATTGTAACAAGAATCCATCATTTTCGCTATCAACACTCATGTAGTTTCCTCCGAATTCATTCAATTTGAATTCAGATTTGAACATATCAATATGAATACCCGACACCAAAGCAAATGACTCGCTAAAGTTATAAGCATAGCCTACTCCGAAGTTTACTCCATTTCCATTATCTTTTTTGATATCAAGTACACCTTTACTTATCATTTTAGGATTGAAACCTGCCGTTCCACCACCGACTGATACTGATATTTCGTGCTTATTATCCTGAGCCATAGCACTTGTAAAAACAAGTGCTAAAGCTGCTGTTGCTAAATATTTCTTTATATTTTTCATGGTTATTTCATTTAAATTAATATCCATTTATTTTACATTGATTTTGAATTCACGTACCAATTCGTCGCATACAACTTTAACAACGTACATACCAGATTGACTCGGTGCATTTATCGAAGTTACATCACCTGCTAGTTTAGTACTAGTAACTAGATTACCTGACAGACTATAAATTTCAACTTTAGAGTTGTTTAAGTTCACATCTGGTGTTGCATTATTTACTTGAATATTAATCGTATTAGATGCTACTACCGGATTAGGATAAACTTCGATAGAAGTTGCTGCAGTTAAAGTTATCTGAGCAGGACAAACATTCATCTCTTCATTATTTGTCGTAATCAAACGAGCTGCGTATGTAGCAGTTGTTGAAAGCTTATCATTGCCTGTTGAATAAATCTGAGTTCCTTCTGTTTCAACACCATCTACGATCCAATAATATTTCTTAAATGTATAACCTCCGTTAGTCGTTTTGTTATTATTTACAATCAAACGGCTATTGAATTTTTGATGAACGACATCTTCAAACGCATAATTGTTATTAATCACTTGTAAGTTGTATGCTTTCGTAGTGACACCATCTGCTGCAGTTATTACGAATCGAACTTCATTAGGAGTGGCAAAAGCCAGATCGCGCAATTGAACGCCAAATGAATTTCCTAGATCTACTGTAGCATCAGGATGATTTGTCTCGACATTAATAGTCAAATATTTTGACTCTCCACATTCTAATGCATATACTTTACTTAGATCTGACCAATCGTTTCCGTTTACAGTTACTGAAGCAAACGATACATCTTTAGATTTAGCTAACGTTACATTGAAAGTAGCTTTAATCGATGGTTTCAGATTCGAAGAGATAGTAATCTCTGTCGTTCCGACTACTGTTCCTAACTGAATAACGCCATCTTTTACGACTGCTACATCCTCATTAGAAGAAGAATAAGTAATATCACTCATTGGGTAATCAGCTGGATTAAGAGTAAATAGCATTGGTTCAACAAGGCTATAATCTGGATCTCCAAGAATAAAGTTCAAGCCTTTTGTTAGCTTACTGTCTAAAGTAATTCCCAATAAGTTCGGTTCATCACCAGATCTTTTTACAGTTACTGTAAATGGTTCGCTCTTGATATTAGCATCTTTCGACGATGACAGAACAACAGTTGTAGAACCAATAGCTTTTACTTTTATTACTCCATCAACAATCTCTATGATATTTGTATCAGCTACAGTATAAACCACTTCTTCTTTCACAGCACCTTTAGGCTCTAGTGTAAAGTGCATTGGAGCAACTATACTATAATCAGGATCTCCTTCTGTAAGTTGAAGACCTGCTACTAATTTTTCTCCAAGAACGATAGTCTCGATATCTTTTTTCTCCATTTCTTCAGAGAATTCAAAGTTATCAAAGTAATAATTAATTGGCAGATCTGTTTTATTAAGTCCTCCTCCTTGTTGACAGTTTGGTCTGATATATAGTCTTACTTGCTGTAACTGATCTGCAGTTAATTTACTAGCGTCAATAGTGTAAGTATATTTGCGATATTCTGCAGATGTAACCTCGGCAACGCCAAGATTGCTTGATGAAATAGGAGGATAAACTCCGTCTACAGGTACAGTTGTTCCTACTAGATTACGTTCTGTCTTATCACCATCATAAGCTATTACTTCAACTCTGAAAGGTACATTAGCTTTATCAGCCTTCGCATAAAAACTATATTTATATACACCCGGAGTTACATTTATCATGTCATATGATAAATAAAAACGATAGCGATAATCAATAGCTTTAGCTGAAAGTTGCATTGATTTTTCTAAATCTTGAGCATTACCTGATATAACTTCTACCTCTCCATCAGAAACATCTCCAGCTACGGTTAAATTCCATTTATCAGGAAACTCTCCAACCGCTGGGTTTACTGTAATTTTCTCAGGTATATTAGTAGATAGCTCAAAATTAGGATTCAAAATCAAATTTTCCCCATAAACAATAGTAGGCGCACCAGTCAAGGTATTCGCACGAGCCATGTAATCTTCAACTTGTTTCTCAGTAGTTGCATAAGATGCCATAAGCGCTTTACCTTCTGCCAACGTTGCTTCAGCAGAGGAAGCTGTTCCTTCTGCTAATCCAGCAATATATGCAGGAAGAATATTCTCTATCATATTATTTAGGTCATCAAATACCTTGATGTCCTTACGGCTATTCAATTGTTTGTATAGTGCATTGATTTCATCGCGGCTGATAGCTCTGTCATACATTCTAAACAATGCTACTTCACCCTCAAAAACACCTTGTACTTCTTCTTTAGCACTAGCATCACCACCAATAGCAAACCATTGTGCAGCTGCAGTTGCAGAGAAGCGCATACCGTTTGGTAGAGTAGCAGAACCACCTGGTTCTCCATTATAATATACATTCACATTCGTGCCATCGAAAGTAGCAACAATATGATAATAATCTGTAGCACTATATGTTGATTTAAGACCTATAATTTCATTTCCTGAAGGATTCTTACCCATCCAAAGTTGAGTCGCACCTCCATCTTTTACTTGCTCAAGACCAATACCTCCAGATTGAAGTGAACTTACCGAACTAATTGCTCCTTTACCTTTAGTACGGCTATATACTTCGAATGTAAATCCTGCAGCAACTTTAGTCTTAAAGTCATCATTGTTTTTATAATCTATCTTATAATAAGTAGTATTACCGGCCGATGAACCTGCAAAAGAACTTACATATTGTTTGATATCTGCATCATATTTAACAGTCGGTGCAGTTGGACCTTTCTCTACAATAAGAGAAGTTCCTTCAACTACATTCAGAGTTGTATCTGTAGCAAATTTAACATCAATAAGATTAGCTTTCGGAGCTTCAACTTCTTGTGGAATATATGCATCAGTTCTAAATTTATCACTTAATAAAGCAGGTGCTGATTCTTGCCCAAAAGCATCCAATGCCGTAACTTGAATATAATACTCTGTATCTTGTTTTAGATCTGCTATATCTAATTTGAAAGATGTCTCAGTGTTACCATATAAGTAGAACTTTGACAAGATTTTAAATTTAGGCTTGTCCAAAACATTTTTATCAGCATCTAAAACCTCAACTCTGTATTGTTGAACATCATCATCATCTTTAGCAATAGGGAAAGTTACTTGTACTGATACATCTGTAACTAATCCCAGCGTAACTTTTGCACCTGAATCAAAAGTAGGTTTTTCACCTCCTGTACGATTCTTATAGGTGAATACTGATCCATCGTGTGGAGCTTTTACAACCCATGGTTGTTTAATCTCTCTATCATTATAAAAGTCAATGCGTTTTACCGTTACATCATTGTTATCATCAAGTGAAACGATTACACCTTCTTGAATTTTCTCACTATCAGTAGGACGGCTTCCTCCTTCTAATCCATTTTCAATTTCAGCATATGCTATACTTCCATCATTAACTGAAGTATATTTATCTTGATGAATTGAACGTTCGTCAGCTAAAAAGTAGTGAGAGTGCCCAGAAAAAGTTATCACTTGAGGATATTTAGATAAAATATCTTCAACGGTAGCTGTACCCCATGCATCTCCACCTCCTATTTCGTATGAACCATATACTGTTCCACTATTAGGTACGTGTTGGAATACAAAAATTGGCTTACCTGGATAATCTGCTGCTGCCTTTTGTAGTTTTTCGGTTAAGAAAGTTCTTGTTGCAGCTTGATAAGCTGTAGCTTGAGATTGATTTTCCATACTGATCAAAATAAATGGATATCCTTTTATTTCGATGTATTGATTTACGTCTTGGCCAATAATTGAAGTAAATAATTCAGCTCCAGTTCTTGTTTCTCCGTGTTTATTTTGCCACCAGTCATGATTACCCAGATTATAATATACAGGAATATCAGCTGGTACAATATTTGAAATTGTTTCTTTTACTTGTTGGAATTCTGATTCCTTACCATTCTCTGTAATATCTCCAACAATAAAGATAGCATCTAGTTTTTGAGTTTGATTCTTAAGTATGTTTAAAGTCTTAGTAACTTTTGTTTCCCAACCACTACGTCCAATATGAATATCTGAAATTGCCGCAAAACGAGGATATTGAGAAACTTCAGGTTCTACAACTGAATTTTCAGCTACAAATTCAAAGTTATCTAACCAATAAGTAGTTGGCTTATTTACGATATTATCATTTGCTAAGCAATTAGGTCTAATTACCAGATTAACGTGTTTGAGTTCAGCTTCAGAATATGAACTAGCATCTATCGTAAAAGTATATTTCTTCCATTGATTTTTCGCCGTTTCTGTCGCACCTTTGACAGTTCCTCCAATCAAATATATGGGAGAACTATTTATTTCAACATTAGTTTGCCCTACAGCATAAGCTTCGACTCTAAAGTTTATAGAATCTGTAAGATTTGTCTTAGCGTAGAAACTATAAGTATATTTAGCTGGTTTAACATCTGTTAGTTCATAAGCTATATAAAAATTATAACGAGCATTAATTTTCTCTAGTTGGAGTTTCAATGAATTTTCTCCAGCATACTTATCATCTGAAACGATTGATAAAGAGCCCGCGTTACTAGCCGGAGCTTTAAGAAGATGTACCCACGTGTTTGGGTTTTCACCTGTCTTAAGGTTTGTAGTTTGCGATTTGTAAGTTACACTAGTATCTTCAAATCCCGGATTTTGAATGAGGTTTGTTTGGGCATTCAAAATATAGCCCAAACATAGAAACAAACTTAAGAGTAATGTTTTTCTCATATTGTTAGGTTTTTAGTTAAAAACTTAAGAGTTCTAAAAGAAATAAGGAGCCCTGCTCATGCAAAGCTCCTTATCAAAATGTTTTATTATTTGATACAATCTAATGTCCTTTTTCTAGCCAAAGCTTCTAAGAAATAGTAGTCAGCATAGTTTAAAGGAACATCGATCTCATTATGGTGAGGTATACTTCCTACCGAGTGCATCAATAAGAAATTACCATTAGTACCAACAATTGCTCTGTATCGATCACTAGATAGAGAACGTACAATTTTATCTGCAGTTTCTTTATACTCAGGTATAAATTCGCTCAGTTCATACAGCGCTGAAGCTGTTACAGAAGCAGCAGACACATCACGCGGGGTATTAGGGATTTCTGGCACATCCATATCCCAATAAGGGATTAAATCTTCTGGCATATTTGGATGATTGAAAATGAAGTCATAAATTTTCTTTGCCATCTCCAGATATTTCTCATCTTTCGTATATCTGTAACATGTAGCATATCCGTATAAGCCCCATGCTTGTCCACGAGCCCAAGCCGACTCATCTGCATATCCTTGAGCTGTATAAAGGCCACGAACACCTCCGTTTACTTTATCGTAATCTACAACATGATAGCAACTATTATCTGCACGATATTGATATTTCATTGTCGTATCAGCATGACTGATAGCCATATTACGATAAGTGTCATCTCCTGAGATAACAGAAGCTTCGAACATAAGTTCTAGATTCATCATATTATCGATGATAACTGGACACATCCATCCACGTTCTCCTTGCCATCCACGATCTTCATCCCAAGACTGGAATACACCAGAAACTTCACGGAAACGAGTTGCCAAAGATTTTGCAGCTTCAACCATTACATCTTTATAAGCTTCATTTTTAGTTACACGCAAAGCATTACCATAACTACAATTGATCATAAAACCTATATCGTGATGCCATTTCAGGTGTTTAATCGTATCCAGATCTTCAGTATATTTAATTCCAAGATCTATCCATTTTTGGTCACCGGTCAAGTCATACATATACCACATTGTTCCCGGAAAGAATCCGCTAGTCCAATCATCTTTTGGTATATATTCGATACTGTTATTAAAAGTTGTTCTTGGATTCAGTATTTTACCAGATTCCTCGATGAGCTTTGTCTGAAAACCTATTTGTTGCTCAGCAACCTTTACAGTCTCGTCTATAATTTCACAGATATCTTTTTCCGCTTGAGGAGGATGTCCCGCGCACGAAAACAGCATAAGAGCGATTCCCAGATTGGCTATAGTTTTGCCTGTCTTTTTCAAATTCATGTTTAACGTTTTACTCTATTACTTTTATTTTTAATTCCTTTTTCACTTCAGATGTGTTTTCGAAATTCGCATTCTTAGCAATGAAGGTTACGGTATATTCACCAGCTTTCTCGTAAGTATGACTATAATTAGTTACTGGATTATTTGATATTGTTTTGATACCAACACCAGCATCTGGTTGACGACCATTAATCACAACTGCACTAGAAATAAGCCAAACGTGTTTAAGATCTTTACCTGCACCCGAAGAATGCACGAACATATATGGTGAATTACCTTGAAGATTATTCAGATTCCAAACACCTTCTGTATTATTCGTAACAGTCTTATATGCATCATCATTTGTTGTAGCAAACATATTTAAAGGAGTAAAGCCAAAGTTGGAAGCTCCAACAAATCCAAGTTCTTCGCCCGTTTCTTTGCTTGTATTTACAATTTTAAGATTGTGTACCTCCCATCTTGGCTGAGCAGCCGAATTATCTAGAGGTTCGTATTTAAATGCAATCGCAAATCTTTTCCCCAGATACTCTGTCATCGAAACGCTTATAGTATCCGAAGTTTTCCCTGCTGCTTGAGGAATCTCACATTGATCTGTAATATCGATCCATGTACCATCTGCTAAAGCATTGGCAACAATTGTAGAATCTTTGACTTTATCATTTTTATACAGTCCTTCGAATGTTGTTGATACATAAACCTTGAAAGATTCTGGAACTGTAAGTGCTGAACCATACTGAGTTTTAGTGAAAAATTCCAATCTTGAATCTCCAATCTCTTCGATTGGAGTTTCAGTCAAATTACGTTTTTCATACTCATGTCCACTCTCTCCACTGAAGAAAGTTATGAAATCAGGATTACCAGAAATATTGAATGTTACCATTCTTCCTTTCTCAACAACTAGTGTATTGCCATCCATCTCTGCATTTTCAGCAGTTGCAGTCACATCCATACTCACTTTTTTATCTAGCTCATCATTACAACTAGCGAAAGCTATAAGTGTGAATACTGCTAATAATGAAAATATATTATTTCGCATATTTGCTATTTTATTTTTTGTTTAACGTATTAGATATTACCAACCTGGATTTTGAGCTATTGGATTACCAGAAATCTCGGTATCAGGTATAGGGAAATAAACATAAGCTTCAGTTACTTTATAATATTCTGCTGCTGCTTCTGGATAAGAGCCCCAATTTGCTTCTGCGGTTAATGGAATCATAGCACGCATTGTTTTGTAGAATTCACCCCAACGAATCAAGTCCCAACGACGGATACCTTCGAAACATAATTCCATAGCACGCTCGTTTTTAATTGCTTCTCTGAATGCGACTTTATCTAAGCCTGTTTTAGGAGCTATTTTTGCACGTTCTCTAACAGTATTCAAAGCCCATTCTGCATTTGTTGGTCCATTCAATTCGTTTTCAGCTTCAGCATACATCAGTAACACATCACTATAACGCAAGATAGGGAAATTGATCGGAGTATAGTTTTTATTTTTAGGTGTTACTTTTTCGTGCTCACGACGATATTTAGCGGCACTTCTTGTTTCACTCTTACTCTTATCTGCCGCTAACTCAGTTGATGGCATTCCATCGACTTCAGTTTCGCCTGCAGGTCTTTTTCCATAAAAATACTCACGACCTATAACTAATTTGTTAGCATCTGTCCCTAGTGTATATTCATACGGAGCAATACTCCAATCACCTCTTTCTGTATCTTCTTCATCTTGATACATTTTGAATAGCTTAGTTGTTCCATATATAAAACGATAGCTATATCCTGGGTTTTTCATACCGGTATCATCTTTAATAGATGGTATTGCAGAATAATCATTCTTCGAACCAAAACCTATAGTATTACCGATACGACCAGCACTATACTCTAGCGAAGAAATACGGTTTCCAGCCATTACTACTTCCCAAATAGTTTCATTTGCCCCAGTATTGTATTTATCTTCAGCATAATCAAGAAATACTCTGCTGAATGATGGAGATAAGCTGTGAATATTACTTTGGATTACTTCATTTGACCAATAACGTACTTGTTCCCAATATTCTTTTACTTTATCAGCATCCGGAGCTTTTTTATCTCTAAAGTGCTCTCCTGCTCTAAACATATAGATACGAGCTAGAATACCTTGAGCTGCAGACTGAGTAACAGAAGAAGAGCTATCTCCTTTTGTAAATTTCGGAAGATTTGGCAAAGCCTCTTTAATATCACTAATTATTTTGTCATAAATTTCTTGCTTATCAGTTTTAGGCATATATGCATCAGAAGCACTCTTCACACTATGTAGGCGAAATGGTACATCACCCCACCCTTGAACTAAATTGAAATAGTAGAATGCTCGTAGAAACAAAGCCTCAGCACGGAAGTTTTTAGAAGAAGCCTCTGTTATATTATTGTTATTTTCCAGGCCTTCTAATAACATATTTGCACGATTGATGCCATCATACAATACTCGCCAATAGTTAGAAATATCTGTTGTAGTACTACTTGCATTAGCACATAGCATACTACCTCCAGATACTGGAGTTGAACGTTGATAAAACCCTAAGTCATCACCTCCGGCAAGAGTATATGCGTAATTATTACCATAAAAATATTCTTGCATTAGCGGGCTATATACTCCTATTAAGAATAGCTCTACTTCTTCGTCATTGTTGAAATACACCTCAGGAGTTAGCTCTGTAGGAGTTTTATCCAGGAAGTCACTACAAGATGCCGTTCCTAGTAATATAAATAATGAAAATATATAATATTTAATTGTTTTCATGCTCTTTTAATTTTTACTGTGATTAAAACCCTAAATTGATACCAAAATTAAAAGTCTTAGCACGTGGATATGCCGAGAAGTCTAGCCCTGGCTGAAGTGCTGAATTTTTAATTGACACTTCCGGATCGTAACCCGAGTAATCAGTGAATGTATATAGGTTCTGAACTGCTACATATATTCTGGCTCTATCTATACGTATTTTTTTCAACATCTTAGCAGGGATATTATATCCTAATGTTATATTCTTGATTCTCAAGAATGAACCATCTTCAATAATACGAGTTGAAATTACGTTGTTAGAGTTTGAGTTACTTACTCTAGGGATATTACTTTCTGGATTCTCAGGAGTCCAACGGTTAGCAAATGATGCAAATTGGTTCAAATCTTTTTTCTTGTTAAAACCACTTTCGAACATTAGCTTATTAGCGTTCAGGATATCATTACCATAGCTCCATTGTAAGAAAATACTTAGATCGAAATCTTTATATCTGAAGTTATTAGTAAAACCTCCGATATGTTTTGGATCACCTTTACCAATAATAGTTCTATCATCAGAGTTGATAACTCCATCACCATTTATATCACGATATTTAGGATAACCTGGTTGTGTATTTGCTTCACCTGAAAAACTTGGAATGCCAGGTTTCAATGAATACGAACCTCCACTCTTATTAAAATCATCGTATTTGTATGTACCATCATAAATATAACCGTACATCATACCAATAGGATTTCCAACCTTAGCGATATAGTTTGACATACCATTGAAATTTTGGTCAAACGTAGCAACCGAAGTCATTGAGTTTCTTCCATCTGCAAGTTGTCTTACTTTATTTTTATTGAATGAAATATTGAAGCTAGATGTCCATTCAAAATCTTTGGTAGAAATATTTGTTGTATTCAAAGTAAATTCGAATCCAGTATTTTGGACTTCACCGATATTTCTCCAAACTTGACCATATCCTGAAGAGTATGGCATAGTCTGAGCCATAAGCAGGTCTGAAGTAATTTTATCATACCAGTCTGCTACAATGCTCACACGATCTCCAAATAAAGTTAAATCTAATCCTACATTTACTTGCTTTGTAGTCTCCCACTTCAGATCTTTATTACCTAGTCTCGTTGGTATAACACCTACTGATCCTGGTTTTTCTCCAAATGGATATACACCATGGCCTATTCCTTCTTGATTCACATAAAGACCTTCTGAAGCATCTTTCATCATTAGCTCAGAGAATCTTGCATATGGATCTACTCTATTATTACCAGTAACACCCCAACCTGCACGGAACTTAGACTCTGAGATAACGTTTCTCAAAGGTTTGAAGAAGTTTTCTTCTGACAGATTCCAAGATAGTGCAAATGAAGGGAAATATCCCCAACGATTTTTCTTATCGAATTTAGAAGAACCATCTGCACGCATAGTTGCTGTCAGATAATATCTACTATCGAAATTGTAAATTGCACGAGCTAGATACGACATAGTCGATTCTTCTTTAACATGTCCCTGAGGTGTACCAGGTGTACCATTTTTAATTCCTGCCATTCCTAGAGACTCGAAAGGAATATGTGAATAGCTTATTGAATTAAATTTATCACGACTTTCTTCGAATGTAATACCTCCTAACAAGTTTAAATTATGTTTCTTATCAATTGTAGTCTGATAAGTTATAGTATTTTCATTCAACCATGTTCTTCTATCATATGTGCGTAATTTGGCATTTACACCTGATGTAGATCCAGGGTATCCATATCTTGTTTTCGAATTATTAAAGTCTTCGTATCTTTTTAAATCTGTAGTATAAGTTCCTGAGACTTTAATCTTCAAGTTTTTGATTGCTTCGTATTCTACAAAACCACTTGTACGTAAGTTATCTGTAATACGTTTGTTGTATCCATTCTGAAGATCCAAAATAGGATTGAAACGATAGTCGTTATTTGAATCAACTGACTCGTCACGAATATTGTCCATCAAACTATTCAAAGGCACATTTGGCTGAGTCAAAGGACGATAACCCCAAACACTATAGAATAGGTTATTCATACCACTATAAGATGTCTGCGAAGGACTTGCTCCTCTTTGAGTTGCTTTCGAATAGTTTACGGTTAAATAACTATGCCACTTATTCTTTCTGATAGTTAAAGCTCCACGCCCTTGAAGTCTATTATAGTTTGATCTCATTACAACACCATCCTGATCATAGTATGAAGCTGAAACATTGTATCGTACACCCTCAGAACCACCTGTCAAGGAAAGATTATGACTTTGTTGGAATGCATCTTCAAAGATCATATCTTGCCAGTCATATTGTTCAGCATAACGATAGTCTTCCAAACCATATTTATGTCCATTATAAGTTTGAAAGTAACCATTATCGCCAGTCATCTCTGAGCTTGCATAAATTTCTTCTTGAAGTTTTACAAACTCATATGCATCAAGAAGATCTATTTTGTTAGAAATTCTTTGAACTCCACCATCAAAATCGTAGGTAAGTTTAGGTGCACCAGCTTTACCCTTCTTAGTAGTAATCATCACTACTCCATTTGCTCCACGAGCACCGTAAATAGCTGTAGCTGAAGCATCTTTCAAAACATCTAATGATTCAATATCGTTTGGATTGATAGTTGATGCTACCTCAGGATCTTCGACTGGAAATCCATCAATCACATAAAGAGGGCTATTATCCGAGTTGATAGAGTTAGCTCCACGAATAACAATGTTCATCGCAGAACCGGGAGTTCCTTCACCAGATGACACCTGAACTCCGGCCAAACGTCCACCAAGCGCTTGGTCAAAACTAGAGGCGCTAGCTTTAAGCATATCACCTAGATTCGCTTTAGCAACAGATCCAGTTAAATCTCTACGGCGGATTTCCTGATAACCTACTACCACTATCTCGTCCAAGAATTTTGATTCTTCTTCCATCACAATTTTCATTGGATTTGCTAAATCAACTTTCTTTTCAATAGTATTGAAACCCATATAAGTGAATTTCAAAACCTCATTCGCGTCTTTCACCTCAATAGAAAATTGTCCATCAAGGTCCGTAAACACTCCTTTGGCTGCATCACTTTTTAAACTTACAGCAACACCAATAAGAGGCTCTCCGTCAGGTGCACTAACTACACCTTTTGCCAATTTCTGAGCTGATACTACTGTTGGTAACAATAGTACTAGCATCAACATGCATACTAATCTAATTTTTTCATGTGCTTTCATAAGCAATAAATAAGGCTTAATTTATTAAATGTTAAAAATGTTGTTAATTTTTTAATTTTGGATGACGTTTCACTTTTCATATAATCTTACATTATCAATTGTAACTGAACTTTGATTTGTTTTACCTTCACTATTATATGTTGTAGATATACCAATAATAACAGCCGAAGAATTTGCTCCAGGTGTAACGATAACTTCATACTCTTTCCATTCAGTATTAATATTTACCCATTTTGAACCTTTAGCTGCATCTCCAGACTCACCTATTATACCAGCATATACTTTTTCACAATTTTCTGTGGATTTTGCTGCAAATTTCAAAACATAAGTTTTTCCGCGTTTTACTTTTACATACTGAGTTAAAACTGTACCATACCATTTATCCAACCCTGCTTGCGGAGAATTTTGGCGTATTGCCAACAATATAGCTTTTTCTCCATCTAGACAATCATCTTCAACAATAGTTGCGCGAAGATATCCAGAATTTGCTGATTTTTTGTACCAAGTTCCTACTTGTACTTCAACTCCTTGTTCTACTTTAGGATTAGCAGCCTGAACAGATTTTCCCAGATCGGAAAATGCAGCAATTCGTGCTATTTCATTTTCATGATATACATTTTGATTTTCAAAACTTCCGTCTTTCAACAGATTTTCTTGAGCAAAACTCATTGTTGAAAGAAATGTCAATAATAAAATAAAAAAATACTTTTTCATTAGTTTAAAGTTTAATTTCATTTTGTCGTTTTTTTATATACTTGTATATTTATCTATCATCATTCATTTTGATTGCAGATCAAATACAACATATTCTTTCGGAATAATTTTTCATGGTTATATTTTATACTATTCATATAATAGATAGTACTCTGTTTTTCATTAACGAATGTAATTCGCTTAAATAAAACCATTGTACAAGAGCGTACATTTAACTACCAATAAAATACAACAACTTATTTATCAACAATTTACAAAACACAAAATAAATATTTACCAAGGCCTATATTTTACATACAAAAGATACTATTACACTTTTTCACTCTTATTATCGGGTATAAGTCCTATACATTTACTATCTTCGTTATACTATTTGAAAGATGTAAAAGAATAAGCCAATTTATATACAATTGAATATAAAATATCATCTTATAATATTCTGTATACTGATTTCTCTTTCTATTGGGTTGAAAGGGCAAGATATTAAGTTTCGACATTTGAGTACAAATGACGGATTATCTCATGTTTCTGTCTTAACACTTTTCATGGACGAAAATCACCAGATTTGGATAGGTACAAGAGAAGGACTAAATAAATACGATGGTCTAAACATTGAATCATATAAGTTGCAAGAGAATAACCCTCGTAGTTTATTTTCGAATAATATCCAAAAAATAACTGGAGACAGAAATGGCAAACTGTATATATTATCTACAGAGGGAATAAGCAAGTACCATATCAACAAAGATGAATTTTCGATTCTAT
Organism: Dysgonomonas massiliensis; assembly: GCF_900240225.1. Taxonomy (GTDB): domain Bacteria; phylum Bacteroidota; class Bacteroidia; order Bacteroidales; family Dysgonomonadaceae; genus Dysgonomonas; species Dysgonomonas massiliensis. The sequence continues at coordinate 66,845 of NZ_OEPV01000016.1, forward strand.
GGGAAGATAGCGACATAAAGTCACTTTACCACTCTGATAAACTATATGTAGGACGAGGTAAAAGCATTTACCTATACAATAATGACAAAAATGAATTTTCCCAAGTATACACTTTACCGAGTGAAGCTTCTTCGATATCTAGCCTATTCATAGATAGCAAAACAGAGAAAATTTATGCTGGTACTAATGTTGGGCTGTATACAATAGGAAAAGACAATCACATTGAATACAAAATAAAAACGAGCAGTTTAATCTCAGACATATACAAAGATGAAGATGGCGATATATGGGTTTCGAGCTGGAATGATGGTCTATTCTGCATAACAGACAACAAAACATTCCAACTCACTCATGATCCGAATAATAAGAACAGCATCGCATCTGACTTTGTAAGAAGCTGCTGCCAAGATAACCAGGGTAATATTTGGATTGCAACCTTCCATGGACTGGATAAATACAACAAAAAAACGAAAAGAATAACACACTATAAACCAAATAATAAAAACGATGGCTTAAGTCACTCTTCTGTCTGGAGCATTATCAAAGATCATCAAGGCACATTGTGGTTAGGAACTTATTTTGGAGGAGTGAATTATTTTAATCCCGAATACCTTATATATACCCAATATGAACAAAGCGACGTTCTAGAAGGGGGATTAAGTTCACCGATTGTTGGCAGGATGACTGAAGACGGAAAGAATAATTTATGGATTTGCACCGAAGGAGCTGGCGTGAATGTACTAAATCGAGAGACGGGTACATTCAAATGGTATCTTCCTAAAAGTAATGGAGAAAACAGTATATCTCACAATAATGTAAAAGCCATATATTATGATAAAAAAAATAATGCAATGTGGTTTGGAACACATCTGGGAGGACTCGATAGGCTAGATCTAAACAGTGATCGATTCACGAATTACAAACACAACTATGATAATCCGAAATCTATTCCATCTAATATTGTCAGGGATATAGTACCATATAATAATAAGTTATTACTTGCAACTGACAATGGAATTGGACTATTCGATATAAAATCAGGAGAATGCGTCCCCCTTTTTGATGAAAGTAAACAAAACCAAACGATAAAAGATGTATTGGATTTACATCTTGATCACCTTGATAATCTATGGATTTCGGTTGCTGGCGAAGGTGTATATAAATATAATCTAGAAACGAAAGAACTAACTAACTATAGGCACAGGCCCAATGACATCAAAAGCCTAAGCAACAATAATATAAATAGTATTGCTCAGGATAGTCGCAATCTACTATACTTCTGTACATCTGGCAGGGGCATAGATGTTTTCGATTATGAAACCGAAACATTTAAAAACTATAATTCTGAAAAGAATAATTTAATTGGCGACTTTGTTTACAATATACAAGAAGCAGCCCCTGACGATTATCTAATTATAACCAATCGGGGATTTTCGAGACTAAACCCACAAACAGGTGAATTTCACAACTATAATCAAAGAAACGGATTCCCTTTATCAATGATCAATGACAATGCGATATTTCTGACATCCGATAAAGAAGTTTTCCTGGGAGGCGTTGATGGATTGGTTTCTTTTTATCTGAAAAATTTAAATTTTAGTCCTAAAAAATACGACATTCGTTTTAGTCGGCTATATGTAAACAACAAAGAAGTAAAAGCCAACGATAATACCAATATCCTGACTCAGGCGTTTTTAAACACATCAGCTATAGAACTAAAATCAAAATATAACATCTTTGAGATCGAAGTATCAACTACAAACTATATTCCTTCCAATCGAGAGGGGCTGCTCTATCAGCTAAAGGGTTTCTCTGATGAATGGATGCCCTTACGTAGCTCTAGAATTACATTTACAAATCTAAATGCGGGGAATTACAAGCTTTTGGTAAAGAGTAATAACGAGTTGCAATCGCATACAAAGATGATAGAATTGGATATTAATATATTACCTCCAATATATAGGAGTCCATGGGCCTATCTATGTTATGTAATACTATTTTTCTTAATCCTAGTTTACCTCGTTAGATCTCATGACAAACGTATTAAACTACAAGCTTCGTTGGCATACGAACAAAAGCACTTGCAAGATGTAGAAAAGTTAAACCAATCGAAGCTACGTTTTTTCACTAATATATCACACGAATTTAGAACTCCATTAACGGTCATTGTCGGGCAGCTTGAATATCTGATTAATAACCATAACTTCACAAGTGATATTTATAATAAGATACTTAGTGCTTATAAAAACAGCATACAGATGAAAGACTTGATTTCTGAATTATTAGATTTCAGAAAACAAGAGCTGGGGCATATGACCATATCTGCATCAGAACATGATATCGTTCAGTTTCTAAAAGAAAACTATATATTATTCGAAGAATATGCAAGAACAAAGAACATAACCTTCACCTTCGATTCAAATGTCGAAAGATTAAATGTTTGGTACGATAATAGACAGCTGCAAAAAGTAATAAATAATCTCTTATCAAATGCATTCAAACATACTCCTGATCAAGGATCAATAAAACTAAGTGTACAATCTGAAAATAATAATTGTATGATTTCAGTTTCTGACACAGGAATAGGGATCAAACAGAAAGATATAGATAAAATATTCAATAGTTTTTACCAAGTTGACGATTATGAAAATTCAGGTAGTGGCATAGGCTTAGCCTTATCAAAAGGAATAATTGAACTGCATGGAGGCTCTATTGTAGTTGAAAGTGAAATACAAAAAGGGTCTACTTTTAAAATTGTCTTACAGCTAGGTAATAAACATTTCTTACCAGAACAATTAGCTGTACAAGACACAAGTCAAAACACAATAGATCAAGAAGCTATAAATATTTTAAAGAATTTCTCGTATCAGAATTCAGAGGTATCTACTAGCCTAAAAAATGCTTCTAATTCGAAAATATTGATAGTAGAAGACAACGATGATCTAAGAAATATGCTTGTCGATGTATTTGCTCCATTTTATACAGTCATCGATGCTCCCGATGGAAAAACCGGGCTTGACCTTGTGTATAATGAAAGTCCGGACATTATTGTCAGCGATATTGTTATGCCAAATATGACAGGTATAGAACTTTGTAAAATAGTTAAATCGGACATCAATATATGCCATATTCCGCTAATACTACTTACTGCAAAAACCTCTATCGAACATAATCTTGAAGGTCTTGGTATAGGTGCTGATGACTACATAACCAAACCTTTCGATGTAGAAATACTTATATCAAGATGTAATAATCTGATAAATAGCCGTAAACTTTTACAACAAATATTTAGCACTCGACTAGATGAAGATGTAGATCCGGTACAACTGGCATCTAACACCCTAGACCAAAAGTTAATAGAGCAAGCCAAAGCTATAATCGAAGAGAATATGGATAATATTGACTTTAGTATTGTCGATTTCTCGAAAAAAATGGGTATGTCCAGAACAAATCTCTTCACTAAAATGAAAGCACTTACAGGGCAAACTCCAAACGCATTCATTATGACTATGCGACTAAAGAAAGCAGCTTCATTATTGAAGAGTCGTCATGACCTAAATATATCCGAAATATCAATTATTACAGGATTTAATACATCTCATTACTTCAGTAAATGTTTTAAAGATGTCTACAAACAAACGCCAACAGAGTATAGAGAAAGCTTTATAAAACAGTCTTAAACAAAGTACTTATATTTACTGTCATCTAAGCACTTATACTATATTATACAAATGTTGTACTATTTTACACAAGCATAACTTTTATAATATAGTACCTTAGTATGTCGAATAAATTTGGTTAGATTTAATACCGTAATTATATTTTCACATACCAACGTAGAATGAGAAACAATCTTACAATAAAAAAAGCTATATTCGGAAGTCTTGGTGCACTATCATTGGCCTCTTGTACAAATAAACCAGCTCAACAAGAACAACTTATGCCAAATGTTATTTATGTATTCCCGGATCAATTCCGAAATAGCGCTTTGTCTTTTTGGAATGAAGATGGATTTAATGACAAAGTAAGTTTTAGAGCTGATCCCACACATACACCTATTCTGAATGAATTCGCCAAGGAATCCGTAGTATTAAGCTCTGCAATAAGTAATTTCCCTCTAAGCAGTCCTCACCGAGGAATGTTATTGACTGGTATGTATCCTGATCGTAGTGGAATTACTCTAAATTGCAATAGCGAACGCCCCTATTCGACTCTAAACAAAGAAGCTGAAACTATTAGTGATGTATTTTTTAAAGCGGGTTATGATTGTGGATATATAGGAAAATTACACGCTGATACTCCTACTAAAAACGATCCGGACAGACCAGGCAAGTATGTTGAAGACCAGATTCCTGCATGGGATGCATATACAGCTCCTGAAGATCGCCATAATTTCAATTATTGGTACAGCTATGGGACGTACGATGTTCATAAACAACCTCATTATTGGGATACAGAAGGTAAAAGGCACGAAATTCGGGAATGGTCGCCAAAGCACGAAGCTGATAAAGCGATAGAATATATTGCAAATAAAAGTAATGTAAGAGATTCTAAGAAGCCATTCTTCTTAATGGTGTCTATGAATCCTCCTCATGGGCCATACAGCTCACTGGACGATTGCATGGAAGAGGATTACAACCTATATAAAGACATGCCTATTGACAGTTTATTAGTACGTCCAAATGCTGATAAATCAATGGATAAGGCAAAGGCGTCCACTGCATTTTATTTTGCATCAGTAACAGGCGTAGACCGCGAATTCGGCCGAATTCTGAAAGCACTAAAAGAACAGGGATTAGACAAAAATACAATTGTTATTTTTGCATCCGATCATGGGGAAACTATGTGTAGTCAGGGTACTGATGACCCAAAAAATTCGCCTTATAGCGAAGCGATCAACATTCCTTTTATTGTCAGATATCCTGATAAATTAAAGCCAAAAGTTGACGACTTATTACTTTCATCACCCGATATAATGCCTACAATACTTGGCTTAAGTGGATTGGGCGAACGTATACCACAATCAGTTGAAGGGAAAAACTATGCATCAATATTGCTAGGAGAAAAAGTTGATATCAAACGTCCGGATAAAGCTCTTTATATGCAGAATATTAATGGAGAAAGAAATGCTGAAGGCTACGTCATCAATTATTTTCCAAATGCCAGAGGCATCAAGACAAAAGATTATACTTTAGCTATTTACATAGATAAAGAGACAAGAAAAATAACAAAAACACTTTTCTTCGATGATAAAAAAGATCCATATCAAATGAAGAATTTGGATATCAAGCAAAACAAAGACGTTTTCGAAAAGCTATGCGCAAATATGGCTGATTTGCTGAAAGAAACAAATGATGCTTGGTACAGAGAAAAAATATTGTCTGATATTATACCTTATAATTAAGCTTAAAATTGATTGCCATCCATGAAATACAGATCTACTATATTACTTTCAATACTACTGCTTAGCTATGTAAATATATTTGGAACAAATATTCAGGATATAATTAAACATGATCGTTTACTGTCCTTTGAAGATAAATATATTCCTTCATATATTACAGCTAAAGACTCTAAAGTTAATATCAGCACGGCGCATTATAAAGATGGTAACCAATCGTTAGAATGGAACTACCAAGCAAATTCTGAGCTGATTTTAAAAAAAGATCTTCATTTCGAAAATAAAGATCCAAAAGGTATTGACACATATCTATCTACTTTTACTGTATGGATATATAACCCGAAAGCAAATGCAAATACACTTGAATTCGAATTTCTAAAAAATGGAAAGCTTTGTACTTCATTTTCATACAATATCAATTTTGAGGGATGGAGAGCGGTTTATGTGTCATACGAAAGAGACATGGAAGGCACACCTGAAGAAGGGATGAATGAAATAATCATCAAGGCTCCCAAAGAATCAGGCAAGCTATATTTCGATATGCTAGTTACTGCTGCTAAAGCGGATCATCGTCATCATACTGCAGATATTCACCAACCATTTGTTAATAAGACAAGTATGAATCACTGGCTGACTATCTATAAAAACTCACAAATACAGCCAGATGAAGCTCTATACAAAGCGCAGCTTTCAGCTCAAGAAAGAGAAGAAATAGCAGAAATGGAAAATAGATTACGTGGGTTAATTATTACTCCTGTAAAAGTTACGGATAAACTTGTTTCAACTTTAGAAGGGCGATTCAGTAAATTCCAAATTAAAAATAATAATGGTGTAATTACAGGACTTCCACTATTTTACATATATTATGTAGAGATTTTTGAACGCATTTTACCAAACTATTCTAGCTCCTATCATCGTCAAAAAGGTCAGGAATTCAGAGATTACTTTAATCTAATGCTACAGATAGCAAATGCCTATTCCAATACTCAGAATGCGGATCATAAAGAAAAACTAAAGAATATATTTCTTATGATGTATGATCATGCTAAAGATCAGGGAGTATATTATGGCAGTAACATGGGTAATTTCACTCATTATGGATATAGCTTCCGTAATTTTTTCACATCTTATTTTCTTATGAAAGAAGTATTGAAAGAAACGAATAGACTTAACGAGTCGGCAAAAGCTCTACAATGGTATGCACAAACGAATGAAACATTTATCAGACCAGTAAAAAATGGAATTGATATGGATTCATTCAACACCCTCTCTATGGGGCGCATATGTAGCATTTTGATTATGGAAGACTCTCCAGAAAAGGCTCAATACATCAGAGCTTTTAGTAGATGGATAGACACAGGCTGTAAACCGGCTCCGGGTTTAGATGGAGCTTTCAAAGCAGATGGCAGTGCCTTTCACCATCGCAACAACTACCCTGCTTATGCAGTTGGAGGACTGGATGGCGCAACCAATATGATTTACATATTAAGTAGAACCTCGTTCGCTGTTTCTGAATTAGGGCATAAAACTGTAAAAAATGTATTGTCAACTATGCGATTCTATTGCAACACGACTCATTTCCCGTTATCTATGTCTGGACGACATCCTGATGGAAAAGGACAACTTGTGCCAATTCATTTTGCAAGAATGGCTACAGCAGGTACACCTGATGGAAAACAGCCAATAGATCGGGATATGGCAGCGGCATACATCCGACTTACTGCAACATCGAATACAGAAGAGCAACCTGAATATATGCCAAAATCTAATAAAGAAGAGCAGGAAAGGATGTTAAAACTGTTCGCTGAGAATGGAATTGTAGCAGAGGATAATCCACAAGGAAATATAGCTTTGGGATACGGAGCAGTATCTGTTCAACGTCGCAATAATTGGTCGGCTGTCGTTAGAGGTCATTCTCGCTATTTATGGGCTGCTGAGCATTATAGAGGAGCAAATCTGTATGGACGTTATTTAGCTCATGGCAGTATGCAAATATTAACCGCCAAAGAAAACGAACGTGTAACACCAGCTAGCAGTGGATGGATTCAGGAAGGTTTCGATTGGGGCCGAATTCCTGGAACTACAGCGATTCATCTCCCAATTGAACAGCTAAAAGCCAATGTTTTGAATGTTGACAAATACTCTGGTTACGAAGAGATGCTATTCTCCGATGAATCTTTTACCGGAGGTTTATCTCATAGAAATATGAACGGTTTATTTGCAATGATATTACACGAACACGACAAATATAATGGTTCGCATCGTGCTCGTAAATCATTCCACTTTTTCGGTAATCGCATAATCTGTTTAGGATCTGATATTGAGAATACAAATACAGATTATAATACAGAGACAACAGTGTTTCAAGTTGCAGCAACAAATGAAACTGATAAAGAATATTGGAACAATTATAAAATAGATAACGAATATTGGGTTGATCAACTTGGTACAGGATATTTTATACCTAATAACAAGACGAATGTTGTAGTATTTGAGAAAAATTTCCCTCAAATATCAAGATTTCAAAATTCAGGCGAAATAAGTTCAGGAAATTGGGTAAATTTGGTTCTTAATCATGGTAAAGGACCTAAAGGAGCATCATACGAATATGTAGTTCTTCCTCAGACTGAGTTCAAGCTGAAAGATAAAAAAGCGATAAGAAATTCTTATGAAATTATGCAACAAGATCAAAATGCACATATAGTAAAAGATAAATTATCAAACATAACATCTTTCGCCTTTTTTGAGACTCCTAAGGCATTACCTCAATCAATTATTACAGCCGTAGACACAACATGTCTGCTAATGCTAGAAGAGATTGATATGAACACTATAAATATGACAGTTTCGAATCCTGATTTAGCTTTATATCGAGGAACTGCGGATGAAATATACGATGATCAGGGAAAAAGAATCGAAAGAAGTATCTATTCTCGTCCATGGATCAGTAACGAGAGTCAAGAGATTCCCGTAACTATAACTCTGAATGGTCAATGGGCTGTAAAAGAGAATGACGGATTTATTATCGTAAATATGCAAAAAGGCAAAACAGTTCTCACATTCAAATGCAAAGACGCTGCATCAATTAATGTAGAATTGAACAGAATAGAGAAGAATTAAAGACAAAATACTAGAATTAATATGAAAACACTAAATGTCGAAAAAATAGCTACGATAGCTCATGCTTCAGAGATATCTGGATATTTTGACCAGAAATCGCTCGAGAGCCATTTGGTATCAATAGTTAATTGGAATGAGTACCCCTATAAACCGGAAGTAAAATTCCGTATAGCTCATGATGGAGAGAGTATATATATCAATTGGAAAATTAATGAAGAAGAAATCAAGGCTGTATGCGAAGAAGACCAAGGCGAAGTATGGAAAGATTCTTGTGCCGAATTCTTTGTCTCATTCAATGATTCTCCTATATATTACAATATAGAAAGCAATTGTATAGGTAAAACATTAGTAGCTACGGGTATTGATAGAAATGACAGGACACCAGTACCTGCTCAATATCTGGATAAGGTACAACGTTACTCTAGCCTTGGAAACAAAGCTGTACACCAAACTGCTGGAAATTGGGAACTTTCGTTGATTATACCTAAAGAGCTTTTCTATTTAGACAAAATTAATGACCTATCAGGTATTACTGCTCATGCTAATTTTTATAAATGCGGAGACGATTTAAAACAACCGCATTTCCTTTCATGGAATCCGATAGACAATCCGACTCCAAATTTTCATTTATCTAACTTTTTCGGAAAACTTCAATTTAAATAAACCAATGACATTAATCAAATCCATATCGGGCATCCGCGGAACCATTGGCGGATCAGTAGGGGAAGGCCTTACTCCCCTTGACACAGTTAAGTTTGTATCAGCCTATGCTGCCTTTATCAAGAAGACAACGACAGTAAGTTCCAACAAAATCGTAGTTGGTCGTGATGCCCGCATCTCGGGTAAAATGATGGAACAACTTGTAGTCGGTACACTTATCGGCTGCGGCTTCGATGTAGTCAACATCGGCCTTGCCACAACACCTACAACCGAAGTAGCCGTAGCGATGGAAGGAGCCAGCGGAGGTATTATCCTTACAGCCAGCCACAACCCCAAACAATGGAATGCCCTTAAACTTCTGAACGAAAAAGGCGAATTCCTCAATGCTAAGGAAGGCGAAGAAGTTCTTCAAATCGCTGAATCGGAAGATTTCAACTTTGCCGAAGTTGATTTACTGGGTAAAATCACAGAGAAAGATTATACCGACAAACATATACAAGCTGTCCTTGACTTGGAGCTAGTAGATGTAGAAGCTGTAAAAAATGCAGGCTTTTCAGTTGCTATCGATTGCGTTAACTCAGTTGGAGGAATTGTAATTCCTAAACTATTGGAGGCTATGGGTGTTAAAACCGTTGAGAAGCTGTATTGTACCCCTGACGGACAATTTCCTCACAATCCCGAGCCATTGAAAGAGCATCTGGGAGATATATCTGCTTTGATGGCAAAAGGAAACTACGATGTAGGTTTTGTCGTTGATCCTGACGTTGACCGCCTTGTAATTATGTGTGAAGACGGCGAGATGTTCGGCGAAGAATATACTTTGGTAGCAGTAGCCGATTATATATTGCAACACACACCGGGCAACACCGTATCGAATCTAAGTTCAAGCCGCGCATTGCGCGATGTGACACGTAAATACGGCTGCGAATACAATGCATCAGCCGTAGGTGAAGTGAATGTAACTACGCTGATGAAACAAACCAATGCAGTTATCGGTGGTGAAGGCAATGGCGGAATCATCTACCCTGCCAGTCACTATGGACGTGACTCATTGCTTGGTATTGCTCTTTTCTTGACTTATCTGGCTAAAGAGAACAAAAAAGTAAGCGAAATACGTGCTTCCTATCCTCAATACTTCATGGCTAAGCAGAAGATTGAACTGACGCCGGATGTTGATGTAGATACAATCTTAGCTACCATCAAAGATAAATACAAAGAATTTGAGATTACAGATATCGATGGCGTGAAGATCGATTATCCTGATAAATGGGTACACTTGCGTAAATCAAATACAGAGCCAATTATCCGTATCTATTCTGAAGCGCACAGCGTACAGGAAGCAGAAGATGCAGGCAAAGCAATTATCGAAGTAATCAAAACGTTAACCGGAAAATAATCAATCATTATGAATAACAAACTGGCTGAAATAGCAAGTAAATTTAACTTCGAAGGCGAAGTCAAGCATGTGCGTCCACTCGGAGAAGGACTTATCAACGATACTTATTTTGTTGAGACAACAGCAGATACGCCCAATTATATCCTTCAGCGCAAGAATGGCAATATCTTTAAGAATATCCCTGCCATGATGGATAATATTCATAAAGTAACCAGCCATCTGAAGAAGAAAATCGAAGCTGTTGGTGGTGATCCTATGCGTGAGGCGATGACTTTAGCACATACAACGGATAACAAACTATACTATACCGATGAAGAAAATGAATACTGGACAGCATGTGTATTCATCGAAGATACCATAACTCATCAATATGCTTCATCATTGGAACTGGCTTATCAGGGTGGTAAAGGTATCGGTAAGTTTCAGGCTTTACTATCGGATATGAAAGAGCCGCTGGAAGATATCCTGCCGGGCTTCCATAACATACGCTTTCGTTTTGACCAATGGGATGAAGCAGTAAGTAAAGACAAAGCAGGCCGAGTTAAAGATTTGGCAACAGAGATCGGCTGGATTGAAAAGTACAGAGCTGAAATGCTTGATTTCTGGGTAAAAGTAGAGAAAGGAATTATTCCTACACGCGTTACTCACAATGATACTAAGATCAGTAATATCCTTTTCGATCAGGATGACGAAGTATTATGTGTTATCGACTTGGATACAGTACTGAACAGTACTTGTCTGAACGATTACGGCGATGCTATTCGTTCTTATGCCAATGCCGGTCTGGAAGATGACCGTGATACAAATAATGTATTCTTAAGAATGGATGTGTTTGAAAATTACACAAAAGGATATTTATCGGAAGCTAAAGCGTTCCTGACGCAACCGGAAATTGATAATCTTGCTTTTTCAGCAAAATACATCACTTACGAGCAAACTCTTCGTTTTCTGATGGATTATATTGATGGTGATACATATTACAGAACAGCATACGACAAGCATAATCTGGTACGTACGCATGCTCAGTATAAACTATTACAGTCCATCGAAGAGAATTTCGATAAAATGGAAAGTATTATTAAAGAACTAGTATAACAACCACCAAATAGTATTAATTATGCGATTAGATTTAAGTTCCCAGATTGTATTAGACCGCGTCCCACAGCGCTACTACAAATCTGACAATGAGTTTGAGCTTTCCGCTCTGTCTCGTTTCGAGAAAGTCACCACTAATATTTACGAATCATCCGTTGAAGCTTCATTGGAAGTAGCCCGTGAGATTGCTTCGCGTATCCGCAGCAAGCAGGCTAAGAACGAGCAGTTTGTACTTGCCTTGCCCGGCGGGCACTCACCGCAGACCATCTTTCAGGATCTGATCCGTATGCACAAAGAAGAAGGGCTGAGCTTTGAGAACGTTATCGTTTTCAACATCTATGAGTTCTACCCGCTTTCACCTCAATCGGCTAGCAACCTTGCTGTCTTGAAAGAGACTTTCCTTGACCACGTCAATATCAAGCCCGAAAATATCTACTCTCCCGATGGACAAGCACCACAGTCCGATATCCTTGACCACTGCCGCAACTTCGAAGAATCGATCGACAAGGCAGGCGGTATCGACTATGCATTGCTAGGCCTTGGCCGTGCCGGAAACATCGGTATCAACATCGCCGGTTCGAGCTTGAACTCGAATACCCGTATGGTTATTCTGGACGTTCAGTCGCGCAAAGAAGCCGTTAACACCTTCGGATCAATGGATAACGTACCTATGAGTGCTATCACGATGGGTATCGCAACACTGATGCGTGCCCGCGAAATCGCATTGATTGCTTGGGGAGAAGACAAAGCCAAAGCTATCAAAAACGTCGTAGAAGGCGTATTGAGCGATGCTACACCCGCTTCATGTTTACAAGCTCATGCTAATGCTCGTATCTATACAGATCTTAGCGCAGCTTTCGAACTTACACGTATCAGCC